>NZ_LRAC01000108.1 GCF_001517085.1 Paenibacillus sp. DMB5 | reverse complement strand
CCTGCGCCGGCGGTGCCCCCGGCGTGGGCCAGCAGGTTCCGCAGCAGCAGGCAGGCCTGCGGGACCTGCTCCAGATTGGCCATCAGCTCCAGCTGATTGGCCAGGAGCAGGCCCGCTCCGCTGCGGTACTCCAACAGCGGCGACCACAGATCGCCGCCGTCGCCGAAATCGCCCGAGCTGCATTCCAGCAGCAGGGTGAAATCGCCGGTCACCGGCTTCTCGAAGGCCGCGCGGATGATCGGCAGCGGCCCTTCTTCACGCAGCTCTGCGTGCCAGAACATGAGGCTGCTGTCGCTGAAGCCCTCCAGCGCCGGGTGCCGGTAGCTGCCGGCATGGGCGCGGAGGAACGGCCGCCGCGAGAGCGGCAGCCTGCCTGGCGACAAGCTGCTCTGCTCCAGCAGCAGCACCCGGCCGCCGTGCGCGCGAAGGCCTGCAGCCCGGCCTCAAGCGTGCCGGCCGCATCCTCCGCATAGCTGCCGATAATCAGCAGCCTATCGGAAGCAAGTCCGTCCAGCCCGGCTAGATCTATCCGCTCACAGCCCGGAACAAGCCTGCGGATATAGGCGAAATCCTGGTCAGCTCCGTAATAGACTGCCTGCCGCCGGAGTTCCACCGGCTGCTCCAGCAGGCTTGCGGACACCATTCTGTATTTCAGATGCAGCTCATGCATCTGCTGTCCGTTATGGAACAAAAGGGCTGTCAGCTCTGCCTGTTCCCCGTCACCGGCCGGAAGAGGCATCCACTCCAGCCCGATAACCTTATGTTCAGCAGGCTGCTGAACAAACCCGAAGGTTTGCTCATGGATACTCTTGCCCCCTTGTCGGATTACGACTTCAACCCGGACCTCCTGGCCCGAATACGTATCGTTATAGACATCGAAGCTGCGGGCAACCGGCTTGTCATCATAAAACCAGCTGTTATATTCGGCAGCCATAATCGTTGCCGGCTTGAATGCTTCAGCCATAATGGCAAAAGCCGGGTTGGGAGTATACAGCGGATATTCCTCCGGCAGCATACCGTTGTTAATCGTCAGTGAATACGCAGGGACCGTCTGTGGTTTCACTCCTGGCATGGCCGGATCAGCATGCGGCTGTACCAGCTCGCGTTCCGGCATCGCCCGCATGAAATAATGGGCGAAATTAAAGGTGGATATGCCGGATACCTCCTGCCGTCTGGCATACTCCACAAACAGCCGCTCCTTCTGGGCCAGCCCCGCAGTGCTCTCATCCGTTCCCCGGTAGACTTCAAGGCCGGTGTACATGCTGCTGTTCTGCGGACAGATGTACCACCAGCCGCCGTGCTCCCCGAACGTCAGCGGAGCCGTCCGGTCCCACTGGCTGATAGTGCCGTCGATGTTATAGTGGCGGCTCTCCACCTCGGTATGCTCCTTGGCCAGCAGCCGGTTGTCTCCTTCGGCGATAATCAGCCGGGTAGGGTCAATCCCGCGGATCTCCTCCATCAGGCCGGGCATATGCAGCTTGAAGCCGTCCCGTCCATCTACCCAGCGCATTTCATTCTGCAGGCTCCAGAGGATAACGGACGGATGGTTTTTGTCGCGCTGCACAAGCCGCCGCACATGCTGCCGGCAGTTCTCCACATATGCCGGATGGTCGGCCAGCATCGATTTGCCCGAGCCGTAAATCGCCGTCTCATCGACAATCAGCATCCCTTCCTCATCGGCAATCCGCAGATAGTCAGCCGGGTAAGGCTCGGCATGCAGCCGGATGCTGTTGATGCCGATGCTGCGGCAGATGCGGTACCAGTTGCGGATATAGTCTTCTGTCATCTGCAGTCCGCCCTGAAAATGCCAGGAGTCACCGCGCAGATTGACCGGAATGCCGTTCAGCATAAACTGCGGGCCTTCGCTCCAGAATTCGCGGAAGCCGAAATCCTCAGTGTAACAGTCAATAACCGTTTCGCCCTCCAGCAGCTCCAGCACTGCAGTGTAGAGAAACGGCTGATCCGGACTCCACAGCCTGGCACTGTCCCAATCCAGCTGAAAGGAGGCACTGTATACGGCCCCGTCCCGCGCGTTCTCACACAGTCTGAGCTTCTCGGCAGCCGCAGCAGCCGCCGGTTCAGCCGGACATTCCGCAGACAGGACCGGACCTGCAGAGGCAGCGTCGCTGAAGGACTCCGCCCCCTCTTCACCCCGCCGCAGCACACCCTTCTCCCAAATGCTCAGCCTTACCTTTAACGGACCTCGGTCAGCCGAAGCTGCTTCTATTCCGGCTGCACCCGCCTGAACCTCTAACCGCCCTTCCCTCACAGAGGTGCGGATCGTTACATCCTCCAGCGCAAGCAGAGGATAGCCTTCCAGATACACATCCTGCCAGATACCCCGGCTGATTCTGCAGTACCAGGAGCCCATCAGCCCGGTGATCTTGGACGTTCCATTCGGCAGGAGGACCGTGTCAAAGCTGCTGCACACCACATGCAGCTGATGCTCCCGTCCCTGCTCTACCATCGAAGTGATGTCGAGCCTGAGCGGCAGATAGCCGTCTTCCCATACACCTGCTTCCCGGCCGTCTATATAGATGACCGCTTTCTGCATAATACCGTCCAGCCGCAGCACAATCCGCTGTCCCGCCATCCTCTCCGGAACCCGGAAGCTGCGGTGCAGCACTCCTGCCTCAGCAGCATCCCATTCCGCCGGATAACCATGCAGGTCAAAAGGTGCATAATCATACTCGGGAATCTTTCCGAAGGTTTTGCCGTCCGGCTGCGGATAAGTCCGCCTCCAGCTGGAGGGGACCAGCACCTTGCAATGCTCGTACACGATGGTTTCCGGCAGGCTGCGGCATTGCGGCTGATCATACAGAGGCATGAAATCCCATTCCCCGTTTAGGCAAAATAAATTACGCATGCTGCACCCCCTGCTTTCCGCTTATAGAGCTCACCTCAAGCAGTAGCTCCATACTCTTCCACAGCTCTTGTCCAACCGGCGCATCCTCCCATTTCAGAAAATGCGGCTCCATCACTTCCGCCCAATTATCAGGTCGCATCGAGGTTTTGAGCTTACCTTCATATGGAGCAGGCTCCCGGGTGTCCGGCTGCTCGGCATAAAAAAACAGCACATTCTCATGCAGCCCGATAATGCCGTACTTATCCCCGTCCCCCGGCCGTTCCTCCTGATACTGATAATGGTAATAAATGTAGCTCGCCGCCGCTTCCGGCTTCAGCATAGCCAGGCGGCCGTAAGGCTTACCCGCAGTGTTCCGCCGCTCCCAATGCTCCGCCGACACAGGCTGCTGGTAATGAAAAATATCAGCCAGCGGAGCCCAGCGTCTCCCCGTCTCTCCTCCCGGCCAGACTTCGAGACGCTGTGAGGCATCCGGCAGCAGCTGCTCCGGTGTAGCCGGCTCTGCCAGGCACTCATAATACAGAAACAGCTGTTTGCCGGCGGCAAACAGGCTTAAATGATCCACATGCAGACGCACCATCGCTTCTTTAAGCGAAACAGCAAGCTCGCCGCTCCCGAAAAAAGCATCCGTCCCCTTCTCTTCCCCGAGCCATTCGGCCCTATACAAACAGCGCTTCATGCTGCACCTCCAAGTTGTTGTTTTCTCTTTCATGTTACCGCATACATATCTGCAATACCTTGACGATGCTGCCCTTGTTTAGCATGATAACGACACGCTCAACACAGATAAAATCTGTGATCCAGCCTATAAATGAAGGCCGGTTTTTGTCAGGATGAAAGAGAAGAGGTTCTATTGCATTTTGTACAACAGATAACGGTTAAATCAGGCCAAATACGGATTCTGTTGTATTTTGTACAGCAGATTCTCAGATACCGGTCCCTTTATCCTTGTTTCCCTGAAATCAATTGTACGGAATGCAATAGAATGATTTTGCCGGCCGTTGAGTATGAATTCTGTTGCACAAAGTACAATCACCTTGGCGTTTGATTTAAGGAGTTATCACATTAGGTGTTGTTCCGTTCCATTGTCGTTCAGTCCAGTGTTGTTGCCTGCGCCATCAGGAACCAAAAAGCCCTCCCCGCAGGGAGGGCGCCGTCAGCCTCTAGCACTCTAGCACTCAAGCATTCAAGCATTCAAGCATTCAAGGCATAACCGAGAACACAATGTCGTCAAACAGCATATACTCAAAGCCGCTGGTGTAGAAGCCGACCTTGCCTGAAGGCCGGTGGCCCGGATCGCTGCCGGTAAGCCTTAATGCGCCGTCTACATATACGCTGATATCGCCATCCTTGGCCGTCAGCTTCACTGTATATTCCGTATCCGGCTGCAGGTCATGTCCCGGCAGGACGGACTCGGTCAGCTTCTGCCAGGCGGTGTTGTATAGAATCCAGGCCGAGGTGCCGTCTGCCCGGGTACGGTAGCCGATCCGGGTCGAGCCGGCGCTGTCCTGGCGGTCAAAGAGATAGAGAATCCCGTTATCCGGCATTACGGACGGTGTCTTCAGCTTGAATTCCAGCTGATAGGACGTAAAGCTGCGCTCGAGCAGAGCCGTAGCGCCGTTCAGCAGCTTGTAACGCCGGTTCCCGCCGGGATCGGCTGAGATGCTGCGGTTAGGGTCAACGGGCCAGCCGTTGCCGCCGTTTTCAAAGTTAGTCTCATGCATGATGTTGGAGACGGTTACGGCAATGTCTGCCTTAATCAGCGGATTTGCCACTGATACAGCTGTAATTATGGTACTTCCTCCATACACGGCGCTGACGACTCCAGTCTGGTCTACAGTTGCTACTGCCGGGTTGGCCGACTGCCAGGTAACTCCCGTGTCCGGCGTATCCGAAGGATCGAAGGACAGCTGAAGCTGCTGCTGTTCCCCGGCGGCGAGCCGCACCTGGCTTGACGCCGGGATGATTCCGGCCAAATCCGTGGTCGGGGCTTTGAACTGAATGTCATCGAACAGCATATGGCTGACATTATTGACGTAGAAGCCAACCTTCCCCTCAGCATTGTGCCCCGGATCATTCCCCTTCAGGCGGAAGGCTCCGTCCAGATAGAGGCTGATGTCTCCGTCTTTAACGAGCATCTTTACGTTATACTCCGTATTCGGCTTCAGGTCATGCTCCGGCAGCTTCACTTCCTTCAGCACCGTCCAGGCCGAATTGTACAGCAGCCAGGCGGAGCTGCCGTCGGCCCTTGTCTTGTAGCCGATCCGGCTGGAGCCGCTGCCGGCCTGCCGGTCAAACACATACAGTGTAACATTGTCGCCCATCACCGCCGGCGTTTTGAGCCGGAAGCTCAGCTCATATTCGGAGAAGCTTTTGGCGCTGAGTGACGAAGCCCCGTTCAGCACCTTGTACCAGCGGTTCCCGTCAATTTTCTCGATGCTGCGGTAGGCATCCTGGCTCCAGCCGTTTGCACCCGATTCGAAATTGGTGAAATCCATTACGCCGTCGCCCGCCTCCACGGTGACGCTGACCGAGGCTGTAAGCAGCGGATTCTCCGCTGAAGCCACCGTAATCACCGTGCTGCCTACAACCGTTCCTCCGGTAACGACACCGGCACTGTCCACGGATGCGACAGCAGGATCAGCCGAGGTGAAGGTCAGCACAGAATTATCTGCATTCCACGGCAGGACAGCCGTGCGCAGCTTGACTGTTTTCCAGCGGTCTACGGTAATAGCCTGGTCATAAACCACTACCTGCTGTACCGGATAGCTGTCCGGTCCTGCCGTTGTCCCCGCTTTGCCATTGATGCCGATGTCGGCAAACGGAATGTCCGGGAAGCCCGGAATGGCATTAAACACCTCTGCATCCGGACGCAGGGACAGGTCTCCCCCGGACAAATTGGTGAAGCCCGGGTCTGCAGTGGTCACCCAGTTATCCGCATATTGCACCAGTCCGAACTTGTCATACGCCCCGTACACATTGGTGGTTACACTGCGCGTTACCACCGGATTGTAAATGACATTCCCCTGGAACGTATTGGTATCGGGATAGTAACGGTTTTCCGTGAAGAAGTCCGCCAGCTCGGGATACTTGGTCATGTAAGGCGTACCCGTAAAATTGTTATTCGCCGCGAACAGTGCCTGCCACTTCGGCATGTAATTTAACGGCACCTGATCATCCGGCTCGTCACCAAGGTACAGGTCGGCATAGTCGTATGGAATTTTGCTGTCTATAAAAATGTTGTTGCGGGTCTGGATGTGTGCGCCGCCGTTATTTTTAATGGCAGAATTGCCCATTTTATAGAAAATATTCTCGTCAATGGTCAGCCCCATCGTGAAGTTGTCGGGATAGACGCCCTCTACCCCCGCCTTGCTCTCCCCGATGTTATGGAAATAGTTCCGTTTAATGACGGTGCCCCGTTCGTGTGGCTGCTCCCCCGCGTTCATGTAGATCGCACCGAGGTCGGAGAAGGTGGTGCACACATCATAAATCTCGTTATAATCCACAGTGTGGTCGTTGCCGAAGATGAGCACGCCGGGATGAGGCGCGTCATGCAGCTCATTATGCGACATGCGGTTACCGACGCCGGACAGCAGAACACCCGGATTATAAGCCTTGTGGTAGTATGCAAAATCATGGATATGCGAGTTCTCCACGGCGTTGTTTGCCGGCTGCAGCGTCGTTTTGTTGCCGCCTGTCAGCGTAACGGCCGTTCCGCCGATATGGTGGATATGGGTGCTGATAATATCGTGGTCCGTTCCGGGTGCGCCTTCAAAATTGTTGTAATAGAACCGGCTTTGCGTGTTGATCAGCACGCCGCTGTTGGTGAAATTGCGGATTTCACTGTTCAGGATACGCATATGGCTGCCGCCCATAAATACTGCAGCCGAATCACGGCCGTTCTCCAGCACCAGCTCCGAGAAGTCGATGTAAGAGGCGTTGAGCGCGTTGATCATCGGTGTTTTGAGCATCGTGACTTCAATATCCGGGTCTGCATAAGCCGCAAAGCCGGCATTGGGCAGGAAGTACAGCTTGCCTGCGTTGCGGTCGATATAATACTCGCCGGGCATGTCGATCTCTTCAAGCAGATTTTGCGCAAAATGAAAATCGGGATACCAGTTCTTGAACAGCCCGCTCATCTCCCCGTAACGGAGGGTGATCGTTTTGGCGGCTGTGTCGATTGAGGCGATTTTGTTGTACGACCATTCCCAGCTGTAGCCGAAAATCCCGTCCAGCCAGATATCATCCGCCTGTGTCCAGTACTGGGGCCGGTCATACGTATAGGTAAAGGTGCCGCCGCGCGTATGGACCTCCCCGTTCGGATCACGCCGCGTCGGACCCGGATCAACTATTTCATCCATCTGGACGGTGGATTCGTTGGGCCAGCGGGCCAGCGTCATCCCTTCTCCGGCCACATACAGCTCCATCGGAGGCACTTTGCTCAGATCATTCGCCAGATAATAGCCGTGTCGGCTGAGCTCGCCGTAATCCGAGATTCCGAGCGCTGCCAGATCTGCAACCAGCACCTTGGTTCTCGCATCCGGGCTGATAATGCGGCTCAGTATAGAGGAATCAGTAACCGGCACGAACGCCGACTTGGCCAGGTGCTTGGAGCCGGATAACGTTACGGACTCTCCCGGATAAGCCGTGTAAATGACAGGCTTGTCTGCTTCACCTGAATCCTGCTGGCGCAGCTCGAAGCTGGTTGTCCGTTCGTAGCGTCCTTCGCGTAAATACACGGTGACGCCGCCCTTCGGCAGCCCTTTCCCCGCTTTCATAGCGCGGATGGTATCACGGGCTTTCTCCAGGGTCCGGAACGGGGAATTTATCTTTCCGTTATTGGAATCGCTTCCATTCACAGATACGTAAATCGTCTTTCCCGAAGCTTTATCCTCCTGGGATGCTGAAGATCCGGAGGTCGGAACGGGAGTTGTCATGAACAGCAGACCAGCCATAAGCGCTGCAAGCAACCTTTTTTTCACCAAAGCTCATCTTCCTTTCGGATCAAGTGGAAACGGCTACGCCGTCCTTATGAGGACGGTATCCGTTTCAGCGAGAAAGATAAGTAACATTTATTGCGCGAAGCATATAAATTCTTATCTTTTAAAATAAAGACGGCCCCGCCAGCATGTTTAAATGGGCAAAGCCGTCAATGAGCAGCAGGTTTCTCCGGTATTGCAGTGTCTCTCCAGTCTTTACTTCTTCAAGCCTTTATCCTTAAGGAACTGTTCAAATTGCTTCGTTACTTCTGCCACATACTTCTCTTCGCCGGCTTCCTTCAGCTTGCCGTACAGCACAGGCCAGGTTTCTTCAAAATCCAGTGTACCGGTAACCAGGCCGCGCTTGTATTCGCCCCATACAGCGTTCAGGTTGGCAATCTCGGTGTTAACCGGCTCTGAGTTGAACTTGAAGGCGCCGACAGGGTTAACCTCGGAATCGGAATTGATCTTCTTGGTCTCTTCCCAGACATTCTCCGGCTGGCCTTCCTTCAGGTAAGAATTGAAGACGCTGCCAAAAACCCAGTCCATATTCGGCACATAACGTGAATCCGGCAGTGCCTTGATGTAGTCGCCCGTTGTTTTCTCGTAGTGGACACCTTCCAAGCCGTTGCAGAGCAGATTGTACAGCTCCTTATCGGTATTCACCAGATTCAGCAGCATCATCGCCCGTTCAGGGTTCGCAGACGTGCGGCTGATTGACTGGTTAGTTGTTGCCGAATAGCCGTTGGAGAACCAGTCGCTCAATGGAACTGTAATGACCTCGTTACCGCCGTTTTTGGCTTTTACTTCGGCTTCAACACCCGGCTTGAGTGTAACGTTAAAGTCAACGGCAATCTGGCCTTTGGTCAGATAATCGTTCATTTTTTCCGTAGCGGCATCTTTGTAGATATAGCCTTCCTTATACCATTTGCTGGCCAGCCGGAAATTGTCGAGCTCCTCTTCCGGATAACGGTGCAGCGTATAGGTTGGATCATCGGTTTTGATATAGAAGTGGTCATCCAGGCCGGGAACTACCCAGTACTGGTCATCATGCGACTGCGGATTGATAAAGGAGGTTCCGAATACGCCGAATGGAATAATGTCCGGCTCGTTCTGCTTGATCTGGGCCAGGAACGGCTCAATATCGGCGATTTTTTTGATGGAAGCGGTGTCAAGATTGTACTTGTCGGCAAAACGCTTCTGGATAATGAACCCGTAACGCGAGCCGTTAATCTGCTGGTTCGGAATACCGTAAATCTCCCCGTCTACCGAGAGACCGTCCCACATCACCTGCGGCACATCGGCCTTCAGCTCAGGGGCATATTGATCCAGCAGTGCATCCATCGGCTGAATGGCGCCTTTGCGCACCAGCTCCTCCGGCTTCAGCATGTACCCGGTCCAGAGAATGTCGAACTTCTCGCCTGCGGCCAGCACCGTGTTCATCTTCTGCACATAGTCACCGACAGCGACCGGCATCAGCTTGACTGTGGCATTGATTTTTTCCTTCACAATCTTGTTTACTTCCTCCTGCACCTTCGCCTGGTCGGCCTGCAGCTGAGACAGCGGATAATACCAGGTCAGCTCGACCGGCTTCAGCTCCTCTGTACCCGAATCCGTAGCCGGAGCCGCCGTCTGAGCGCCTTCCGTGGCAGTGCCCCCTGCACTGTTCCCGTTGTTGCCGTTGTTTCCATTGTTGCCGTTACCGCCGCAGGCGCTAAGCACCGATGCTGCCAGCAATACGAGCGCCAGAACTCCAAACAGCCTTTTTTTCATGTGTGTGACCTCCTGTACTTTGTACATGATTGTATGTTAACCCTTTAGGGAGCCAACCGTAAGCCCTTTGACAAAAAACCGCTGAAAAAACGGGAAGATCACGAGCATCGGACCGCCGGCCAGCACCGCAATCGCCATCCGCGCCGAGCTGTTCGGGAAGCTGGACAAATCAATGCCGAGCTGTCCGGTAAACTCCGAATTGGTTGTGAGAAACTCGATACTGTTGAGCGTCCGCACCAGCAGCAGCTGCAGCGGCACCTTATTCGGATCATCGATGTAGAGCATCGCGTTAAACCACTCGTTCCAGTAGGTGAAGGAAATCAGCAGACCGAGTGTCGCAAGAGCCGGAGTGGAGAGCGGCAGAATGATCCGGAAAAAGATGCGGAACTCCCGCGCCCCGTCGATTTTGGCCGATTCAATGATTTCCAGCGGTATCTTGGACATGAACCCTTTCATGACCATAATGTTGAACGGCGACAGGAGAATCGGCAGAATCAGCGCCCACAGACTGTCCTTCAGATGCAGATATTGTGTAATGAGGATGTACGAGGGAACGAGCCCGCCGCTGAACAGCATCGTGAAGAACACATAAAAGGTGGTCACCCGGTTATACCGGTAGTCCTGCCGGGAAATAACGTACGCGGTCATCGCGGTCAGCAGCAGGCCTAACAGCGCTCCTACTACAGTTATGGTGATGGTCACCCCGTAAGCACGGAACAGGATATCCGGGGCGTCCAGCAGATAGCGGTAGGCGTCCAGACTGAACGTTTCCGGGATGAACTGGTATCCGTTAGCGGTCAGCGACTTTTCGTCCGTCAGCGACACGGCAACCACGAGCAGAAACGGCAGAATCACCACAAGTGAGAGCACCGTAAACAGCAGGTTAATAAACAGCTTGGAGAATTCAAATTTTCGGGCCACTGTCTGGCACCTCCTTACCATAGAGAGTTATCAGGATCTACTTTGCGCACAATCCCGTTGGCCGTCAGCACCAGCACCAGACCGACAACCGACTGGTAGAAGCCTGTAGCCGCAGACATGCTCACATTGCCGACTTCACGCAGCGCACGGTACACATAAGTATCAATAATATCTGTAGAGCCGTAGAGAAAGCCTGAATTGTTAGGGATAAAATAGTGCAGGCCAAAGTCCCCGCGGAACATATTGCCGATGGACAGGATCAGCATAATGATGATGATCGGAGCCATGAGCGGGATGGTGATTTTGAATGCCATCTGCCGTTTGGTCGCCCCGTCGATCCGTGCCGCCTCGTAATATTCACTGTTGATTCCGATAATGCCGGCAAAATAAATCAGCGTGTTAAAGCCCACTACCTTCCATAATTGCACCAGAATGAGGATAACAGGCCATGGCGCGGCATCCTGATACCAGCTGACCGGATCAAGGCCGAACGATTCCAGCGTGCGGTTGATGAAGCCATCCGAATGGTTCAGAAAGGCGTAAGCAACATAGCCGACCAGCACCCACGACAGAAAATGGGGCAGAAACAGCGCTGTCTGGTAGAACTTGCTCACCTTAGCCTTGATTTCGTTCATCAGGATCGCCAGCAGCAGCGCCGCCGAGGTTCCCACCAGAATATAAGCGGTGTTATAAAGTACGGTATTGCGGGTAATCCGCCATGCTGTATCGGTGGTGAACAAATAACGGAAATTATCCAGCCCCACCCACTCGCTGCCGAAGATGCCCAGATCGTAGCGGTAGTTTTTGAAGGCGATAATCAGGCCGATCATTGGAATGTAGGCAAAAATCAATTTGTACAAAATCCCCGGCAGGGAGAGCAGAAACAGCTCGCGGTTGTTCTTAAAATGATGCAGCTCTCTTCCCGCCCATGACTTCCTGCGTTTTCCCGGCGGCGCACCCGCATGTGCCCTTTCCCCGGTAAGTGTAACGTTCTTCTGCATAACCAAAGCCCCTTCCTTTCTTCGATAACGGCTGCCTGTGTGTCAGGCTTTGCATGGCCTTAGAATAGCGCAGCAGCAGGCATTTACGGTACTGTACAATCGCAAGAATGCTGTAAATCCGGGCTGTACAGTTCCCTGATTCCTGCTTCCGGACAGAGGCGTGCTGCGGCTGTGCGGCAAAAGGCCAAAAAGGCCCGCTGAATGAAAAAATCTCACTCGCGGGCCCGGCATTCCGTTATTATTTGCTGCGGTCAATGGCTGATTTCAGACGGTATTCCTTCGGGGTCGTCCCGTAGCGGCGTTTGAACAGCCGGTAAAAATAGCTTTCGTTGCCGAAGCCGACCTTCTCCATAATCTCTGTCACGGTCAAATCCTTCTGCTCCAGATAGTCCCTGGCATAGGCTAGGCGCGCCGCATTGATCTGGTCAACAACCGTTATGCCCTCCTGCGCCTTGAACACCTGTCCCAGATAAACGGAGCTCATCTTCAGCATGTCGGCAATCCGCTGCACATTGAGATCAGGGTCGGCATAGTGCCGGTCGATAATCTCCTTCACGGTCTCGGCCAGCAGGCGGCTCTTATCCTCGCGCCCGCTCCGCCGCTGCTCTGCAACCTCGCGCACGACCTCCAGCAGCACGGCTTCTATTTCATCAAGCGTCTCTTTCTCCAGAATCCGCCGGTTAATCGCCTGCAGGTTGACGGATACCGGATTAACGTTATGGCTGTTCATCTCACCCAGTGTATTGCTCAGGGTAACTGCCAGATGCAGCACCGCCGAGAACATATTCTCGTAGCTGAAGCCGCCGAGCAGCTCCCGCCAGCTGCGGATCGCCTGCTCCGTCTCCTGCAGATCGCCGCCCTTCAGCCCTTCCATCAGCTGCCGCTCCAGCTCCTGCGGGATGCGCAGCGTCTCATTCTGCTCATTCTCAAGCAGATTCTCCGGCTCAAGCACCGCCCCTTTGCCGTAGATCATCCGGTAATGGGAATGGCGGACCGCCAGATTATAATACCGGGTAATGCTGCGGTAGTCCGTAAACACCTCACTGAGCGTAACCGTAAAGGTAATGCGGTAATAGGCCTGGACGGTTTGCTGAAGCTCTCTGAACCGCCCGCCCAGCTGCTCCAGCCCCCCGGCTGCGGCTGTTTTGTCTGAGGTATCTGCTCTGCTGCCGAATATAAAAACCAGGTGCCCGCTTTTCATATCTACAGCTTCGCATGAGCCGTCCTGGCTGAGCAGCTCCTGGCCGATGTTGGCAATGGCAAAGTACAGCAGGGACTCCATCGCAGCGCCCTGGCCGGCAGCAAGCCCCTGAAGATCGTCAATCTGCACCAGGGCGAGCCGCAGCGGCGCCGGATAGGCAATATCTATGCCATATTGCTCCCTGATCTGCAGGAACGCACTCTCGTCTACACTTCCGCTTGCTCCGACCAGGCTGCGCAGCTGATACACCTTGGCGATATTCGACTGTGAGGCCCGTTCCTGCTCAAGCCCCTTCAGCTTGCCGATCATCTCGGTGACATTGGCCGCAATCAGCGACAGCTCATCCTGGCCCTGCGGGGCACCGCGTTCATTCTGTGGCACCAGCGTCAGCAGCTGGCCCACCGGTTTATAGAGCCGCAGCGAAAAGAACACGGACAGCATGAGCGCAAGCAGAACCACAGACAGCGTGACCGCCACCTCTGTCCACTTCATCTGCCGCACACTGCCCAGCACCACATCATAATCCTGCAGGCTGACAATCTGCCAGTTATTCAGTGCTTTGCTTAAATAAGTGACTTTGTATTTCCGGTCTTCATGATTGTAGATAAAGGAATCCACCGGCTTATCCGACGGCTTGAGCCGCGGCAGCAGGTCCTGCTTAATATTAAGCCCTGCGGGCAGCAGCCCGTCGGTCGAGATCAGCACCTCGCCTTCGCTGTCGGTAATGAACAGCACATCATTTTGCCGCTCCGCCACCAGATTAAGCGCTTTCACATTATCCAGCATCCAGTCCGGCTTCACCGTCAGAATCAGCACATTGTCATTTATGGAGCCCAGCGACTCCCCGTCATAGAGAAAGAAGGCAAACACATCGATTCCGTCGTTCTTGCCGTCCAGATCCAGGGGAATCAGCTGCAGCTTCGGCAGATCGGACCTTGAGGCCATATAGCTCTCCAAAGCCCCATAAAGGGTACTGTTATTGATGTCATGGTTAAGTGACGAAAAGAACCGCTTCTGGGCGCCGTTATAGAAGACTGCGGCGTGCAGATACGGCGATGAGGCGACGGTATGATTCAGACGTTCTATTTTCAGTATGCTCTGCTTGTAATCTGCCCCTGACTTCAGCGCGAGCAGCTCTTCGTCGTTGTATAGCGATACGGCCAGATCCCTCACGATGCCGTTCATATTCTCAACGTTATAATTGATCTGGGTCAGCAGCTTCCGGTCAGCTTCATTCTGCAGGCTTAGCACCCGGCTGCGGGCACTGGCATTCAAAAAAAGCGAGGCAACAGCAAGTGTGGCGACCACCAGCATAAAGCTGAGCAAAATCCGCTGCAGATATTTGCGTGACCGGATCGTCTGGAGTACATTCATGGGTTCACTCCCCCTGCGCTTAGGTGACCTAACTATAATCCCGGCTGATTTTGCCTGTCAATCCGTCCTTTGGGGCACCTTTTGTTATTACCGGCGCGCATCCGGCCATCATTCCGGCTCTGCACCAAAGAGCTTCTGTAAAAGCGTATGCGCTATAACACGGTGGCCGGAGGCATCCGGATGTATCCCGTCACCGTAACGGTACGCGGCATTATGCGACCGTTCCTGGCTGATGTGCTTCAGCAGCGGCGTGCGCAGATCGATGACCTGATCAGCCGGACAGCCGCCGGCTAACAGCCAGTCCGCGTAATGCTCCAGCACCCGGTCGTAATCCCTGTAGGGCGCCAGATAACTGAAATCATCCGTCTCCGCCGGCAGCAGCGGGCCGTTCATGGACCCGGCATCGAACGGCGGCGGGGTCAGCAGGACCACCTTGGCTCCGGCCTCATGAATCTGTGCGCTCAGCCGCCGCATTCCGTCCTGATAGGCCGCAAACCGATCGGCAGAGAAAGGATGGTAGATCCCGTCATTCATCCCGTAGCAGGCTACGACTACATTCGGGGCTGCTTCGGCTAGCTCCCTGGTGAGCCGTTCATGGATGCAGGACGCGGAAACGGATGAGCCGCTTCGCTGAGTCCCGAGGCCGTCTCGCTCGGCACTCCCCGTGCCGTCAGCCGGACTCCTGAGTGCGGCCGGTGCTCCTTCAGCCATTCTCCGGCCAGCCGGATATATTGACCGTCGGCCGTGATGCTGTCTCCAAGAAACAGGACGTGCGGCTGTACGGAATTCTGGTTCTCAGTTTTCTTATTCATAAATAAAGGCAGCATGCTTTTCCCTCCTGACAAGTACGCCAAGGCGTATAACTTCCCTTAACGGCGGTATGCCCGCAACCTAATGGTATCGCCGCCTGCCCGTTTCCGCCTTGACGATATCGCCCTTCCTTAGCATAATATTGCCATGACAACCAAATTATTAGCGCGGGACATCGGACTTGAGCCCGGGTTTACCTTCCGGATCCAGAAATGTCCGCTGACGCATGATTACTATGTACACAGCCATGATTTCTCTGAGCTTGTCGTCATTTTGTCGGGAAGCGCCGTGCATATTATCGAAGGGAGAGAGTATCCGGTTACAGCCGGCCAGGTTTTTCTGATCCACAGCGGTGTTTCCCATGGTTACAAGAATGTCGAGGATATTGAGTATGTAAACGTGATGTTTCAGCCCGAGGAGCTGCTGCAGCAGCCCGAGCTCAGGCTGCTTCCGGGCTTCCAGGCGCTGTTCTACATCGAGCCCTTTTACCGTCAGGAGATGTATTTCAAAGGCATGCTTTCGCTGGATGCCGGGCAGCTGCTGGAGGCTACACGTCTGCTTGATCTGATTCTAACTGAGCATGAGCGCCGGGAGGACGGCTACCGTCTGATGGTCCGCACCTATTTTACCGCCCTGGTGGGCATGCTCTCCCGTTATTATCAGAACAGCAGCGGAGGCGATGAGAACAAGGCGCTGCGGATCGGTGAGGCGGTCACCTATATTGAGGAGCATTTCCTCCAGCCGGTCACCCTGCAATCCATGGCGGATATGGCTTATATGTCCACCCGCCAGTTCCTGAGGGTCTTCACCCGCAACTACAAACCACTCCCATGGACTATGTCATCCGCAAGCGGCTGGACTACTCCTGCACGCTTCTGCGGAATCCGGACCTTCCGGTATCCCGGGTGGCCATGGACAGCGGCTTTCACGACCAGAACTATTACGCCCGCCAGTTCCGTAAAAACTTCAACTGCACGCCGACCGAATACCGCGAGCGGATCAGCAGCTCCGGGGAGCAGAGATAATCACTCCTTGCTTTCTCCCGCGGCGGCTTCATCCCGCTGGCGCTGCCGCCGCCGGTAAGCTGCAGGAGTCACCCCGAATCTTGCGCTGAACAGCCGGGTCAGGTAATTCACATCACGGATGCCTATCCGTTCAGCAATATCCGATACGCTGAGTACGGTACCGCTGAGCAGCTTCTTGGCTTCCTCCAGCCGCCGCTGCAGCACATACTGCAGCGGTGTTGTGCCGATATGCTGCTTCATGCACCGCGTAATATAATCCGCCTGGAAATGCAGCTCCTCCTGCAGACCCGTCACCTGAAACGGCTCCTTCCAATGCCTGTCGAGATATGCCGCCGCAGCCCGGGCCAGCCGGACCGCCGGCTCAGGCAATGCCCGGCGGGCGCATTCCGCCTGAAGCGCTGCCATCAGCTCGGCCAGCAGAACGTGCAGCCTCAGGGCATTCTCGGCATTCAGCCTGCTGTGAATCTCGTTCATCTCATGCAGGATCGGCTCCAGCGCCTCAACGTCGACAGCAGCAAATTTCGGCATGTACAGCCGTTGCTGCGCAGAGGGCTCTTCATCCTCTACCGTTCCTTTGGCCAGCAGTGCAGACCAGGGAATCTCCTCCTGCAGAATATAAGCCGGCCTCCCCTCATGGATGAAATGCACCCAGTAAATCTCCGTATCCTCTTCACAGACCCGGTAGCCCTCATGCGGCAGCCCTGCCTCAAGCACCAGCAGCTTGCCCGGGCCAATCGCGTATTCCTTCCCCTGTTCAGCCATATACAGCGTTCCCCGCTTGACCAGCAGCAGATCATACACCCCGAAGGTACGGGCAAAATGCCGGTCACCCGGCGACCAGACGGCCAGCCCCACCGTGACGAATTTCGGCAGCGGCGGAATCGTAAATTCCAGACAAAGCACTGTATCCCCTCCTTATCTCAAAGTCGGTTTTGTGCTATTTCAAGTCTATAATATCACTGGTAGCGCTTGCAGAAAAGAGGTACATTGACTGGGAATCGCTTTATAACCAATTTCTATAAGGGGCTGTTCATCCATGCGTTTCCGTCAGGTTCATCTCGACTTTCATACCTCCGAGGCCATTCCCGGCATCGGAAAAGATTTCAGCAAAGCCCAGTTCCAGTCCATGCTGCGCGCCGGCCATGTCGATTCCATCACTGTGTTCTCCAAATGCCATCACGGCTGGGCCTACCATCCCAGCGAAGCCAATGAGATCCATCCACATCTTGATTTCGATCTGCTGGGGGAAATGATTGAGGCTGCCCATGAAATTGGGGTCCGTACACCAGTCTATTTATCTGCCGGCCTTGACGAAAAGCTGGCCCGCCGCCATCCCGAATGGCTGATCCGCGACGCGGAGGACCGTACGCGCTGGGTGAAGGATTTCATGACGCCGGGCTACCATGAGTTCTGCCTGGGCACGCCTTATCTGGATATTCTCCTGGCCCAGATTCATGAGGTGGTCACCCGTTACGATGCTGACGGCATCTTCCTCGACATCGTCGGCGCCCGCAAATGCCGCTGCCAGTATTGCGTAGCCGCCCTGCGGGCAGAAGGCAAGGACCCGCGCGACGAGGCAGCCGTGGCGGCTCTGGGTGAGCAGACCTATCTGAACTACGCACGCCGCGTCCGCGAGACCATCGACGCCGTGAAGCCCGGCCTGCCGGTCTATCACAACAACGGCCATCAGCAGCGGGGCCGGCGTGACCTCGTCCATGTCAACACCCACCTTGAGCTGGAGTCGCTGCCGACCGGGGGCTGGGGATACGACCACTTCCCGCTGTCTGCGCGCTACGCCCAGCCGCTCGGCCTGGAATTTCTCGGCATGACCGGCAAATTCCATACCTCCTGGGGCGAATTCGGCGGCTTCAAGCATCCGAACGCACTGCGCTATGAAGCCGCGCTCAGTCTCGCCCACGGCGCCAAATGCTCTATCGGCGACCAGCTTCACCCGTCGGGCCTGATGGATGAAGCCACCTATGCCCTGATCGGCGCCGCCTACGCCGAGGTCGAGGCGAAGGAGCCTTGGTGCAGCGGCGTTACCTCCGTCGCCGACATCGCCGTCCTGTCCCTGGAGGCGGCGCGCGAAGCCTGTCCCGGCGGCCAGGCGCTGAAGGGGACACGCAATCTGGCTGATGCCGGGGCAGTACGCATCCTGACCGAAGGCCATTATCTGTATGACATCGTGGATACAGATAGTGACTGGTCAGCCTACAAGGTGCTGGTGCTGCCGGATGAGGTGCCGGTCTGGCCTGAGCTGGCCGCTGCAGTTGAAGCCTTCACCGCCGGAGGAGGGAAGGTACTAGCCACTGGCAGGTCCGGCTTGACACCGGACGGAGATGCTTTTGCGCTGGAGCTGGGAGTGAACTGGCTCGGAACGAATACGTACCGTCCGTCGTATTTCCGTCCGCACTTTACTCCCGGTGCGCTGCAGCAAGCTTCCTTTGTCATGTACGGCGAGGGGCAGCTGGTGGAGCTGAACGGCGGGAACGCTTTGGGTCATCTGGAGAACCCGTATTTCAACCGGGATGTCTTCACCTTCTGCTCGCATCAGCACACTCCAAGTGCCCGCGAGGACAACGGGCCGGCCATGGTCGAGAGCGGCAGCGGAATCTACATCGCGTGGGATGTATTCAGCGAATATGCGGATAGCGGCCAGCTCATCCTCAAGGAGATGGTGCTCCATGCGCTGTCCCGGCTGCTGCCGCTGCCGGTCCTCAGCACCGGACTCCCGGCGCGGGGCATCACGACCCTGCAGTATCAGCAGGCTGAGCGCCGCTACGTGAATCACCTGCTCTATGCGGCTCCGGCGCTGAAGGGCCGCATCGAGGTGATCGAGGACATCGTGCCGCTGCAGGATGTCTCCGTCAGCCTGCGGCTTCCGTCCGGTGCCGCCGTCAAACGGGTCTACCTGGCCCCGGCGATGACCGAGCTGCCGTTCACGGCAGAGCAGGACGGCGGAATATCGTACACTGTCCCGCACCTTGAGAATCACCAGCTGGCTGTGATCGAGCTGGCTTAGGGGCAGCGCAGAGGACACGTCACATTCATACAAATAGCAGCAGCCCCAGACTATTCGCTTAGTCTGGGGCTGCTGCCGTCATTTACTATTTTCAATTTCACCAGGAGGATGACTCTCATCTACATTTAGTTGGATTTTTGCTACTTAAATCCGCCCTTCTCCTGAAATCCCGACCATTAGGTGGAAAAACATCATCTAAATCAGGATATTTCTTGCTATAAAGGTATTTTCAGAGATCCTAAGCAGCATTTTTCCAATTAGTTTTCTGACACCGGCGCTCACCGCAAAATTAGATGACAAATTCCATTTAGCTTGATGAGCAGTGCCTGCAAAACACTCCCTGCAGAGCACTCCCGGCAGCACGATACTTGCAGATTTATTGCCGGGACCCCGGCCGGATGATCTGTTTATTTTGCCGAACATTCACTCGATAAGAATGCTCTGTCCTCATCCCCTCAATAAATCGTCGGCACCATTCCCCCGTCCATCCGGACAGCCGAGCCTCTGAACGCCGCTCCATAAGGGCTACACATATAAGCCGCCAGTTTCCCGATCTCAGAAGGTCTGATAAAGCGCTGCAGTTCCGACTGCGGCAGGTTCCCCGCCATGAATCTCTTTTCTTTTTCCTCGAAGGTGATATTCTCAGCGGCGTAGATTCCCTCAATGATCTGCTGCACATTTTCAGACAGTGTCGGTCCGGGCATGATCGTGTTGACTGTCACTTCAGTTCCTGCGGTCAATCTGGACAAGCTTCTGGAAAGGGAGAGCAGCGCTGATTTGGTCACTGCATACTGCGGCATCTGGCCTGATGGCATGACCGCCTCCTCACTCGCAATGAAGATTACGCGGCCGTTGTTATTTTCCAGCATCCTTGGCAGATAAAATCTGCATAATGCGTTGGCAGCAAGCACGTTCGTACGGAAATACTTTTCCCATATCTCATCGGTTGCCTCTTCATAGCCCATGATTTCATAAATCCCCATATTGTTCACCAGAATGTCCACCTGCGGGTATTGTTCAAACAAAGCCTCTCTCTGTTCAATATCTGTAAGGTCTGCAGCAGTAGCCTGCGGAGAAG
Source organism: Paenibacillus sp. DMB5 (assembly GCF_001517085.1). Lineage (GTDB taxonomy): Bacteria > Bacillota > Bacilli > Paenibacillales > Paenibacillaceae > Paenibacillus_AQ. The sequence goes on along the minus strand of NZ_LRAC01000108.1, from coordinate 26,752 downwards.
TCTCCGGAAATGCCTTGCGGATCTCGTCCACAGTCCGTTCTGCTTCCTCCCGGTTTCTGCCGTTAATCAATACATGTACGCCTTCTCCTGCCAGCTCCATGGCAACCGCTTTGCCGATTCCCTTGGTTGATCCGGTTACTAGGGCCGTTTTTCCCTGCAAACTCATATCCATAGCGCATGTCTCCCCAATGATGTCATTCAGAACCTCAAACATAGCCTTGCGTTCCGTCAGGGATAATCATACTTTACCGGAACTGCCGGGTAACTAGCCTGCCGTGCCAATCTACTTGCAGTACACGCCATCTCCATGCTGAACTGTATGCTCCAGACGCCAGCGGGCCGGAGTAGCCCCTTCCCATATCCTAAATGCGCGGTAAAAGGAGTTCTGATCCTCATAGCCGACCAGACAGGCGACTTCTTTAATTTCGAGCGAAGGATCAGCCAGATACTCCCTCGCCTGCTCATGCCTGGCTTGCGTCAGCAGCGCCTTAAAGCTTGTCCCTTCCTCCCTTAGCCGCCGCTGCAGGGTCCGGTCACTCAGATTAAGCTCCTTGGCTACAGCCTGTATATCATAATGTCCGCCCATGAGGCTCCGCCTGATTATCCATTTAACCGTCTCTGCAACAGTGGGGCTGCCCTGCTGTGCATTCAATGTCCGGTCCAGAGCGGGTGTCAGGATAGCCAGCAGTTCTTCGTTATAGGTGGTAAAAGGAAGATCCAGGTCGCTGCTCAGCAGAATGAGCCGGTTCCTTCCCGTACCGGTCTGGACAGGGCACCCGAAATACGCCTCCAGTGCCGTTACATTAGCAGCCGGATGTGAGAACTCCACTCCGCGGGCTTTTATAGCCTTTCCTGTCCCCCTCCGGCCCAGCTCCAGCAGATACGCCAGCGTAACTCCGATCAGAATCTGCGGGATGGATGACTCTGCATGCTGCCATTGCAGCTCAATCGTGCATTCCTCATCCGCCTCCGTTATAATCAGCTGCTCGGGCGGGCACATTTGTTTATACCTGGCCATGCGGTGGAGCGCATCGCGGTAATCACGGGCGTGATACGTGGCCAGCACATCCGGCGGATATTGGGCAGTTTCAAAAACCGTTACAAGTCCGGCAATCCCAGCCGCCATATCCGGAGTCAGCTCTTCAAAAGCCTGCCAGACAGCAAAGTACTCTGCAGCACTGACCCTGGGTTCTTTTATGATAGTAAGCGGAAGCCGGGCTTGTCGCGCTATCTCTGCGGGGGCAATGCCTAATTGCTGTACCCCCGACCAGAAGCCAAACGGGAATTTGATATATTTTGCGGAATTCAGCATCATTCGGGATTCTCCTTATACAGCATGGCAATGCGTGTGTTATATAAAAGCATACTCTTTAACCTGTTCAAAAGTCTAACTTTGCCGGGAGTGTGCATAAACTTGACTTGTTTTCTGCTGTGCCGGCTCTGCACAATCAAAAAAGGCCACAGGACATGGACATGTTCGCTGTAGCCTCACTATTTTCATTAAAATCATAGCCGCATGTCAGATGAACTCTCAGCGGTCCTCTGCTGTAACAACACCCTTTTTAATAATGATATTGCCGTAAAGAGCCTCTTCACCTGTAACCACAACCGCATAGCTCTGTCTGGAGCGGTTATAAAAATCAAATCGTTCCTCATATTCAACCGTCGCCCTGCTGTCATGCTTCGCAAGTATAGCCTCATACACAGACCAGATCTCCGGCACAGACGGATCACCTTCCACTACAGCCATAAAAGCCGCCTGATGCGGCACATAATGGTCCAGCGGCAGCAGCTCAAGGATCGCATCGAGCAGTGCAGGTATTCCCGTCCCGTCGTATCTCAGCACCCTGTTATGCAGGGAATGGCCCGGAAAATGGGCATCCGCCAGCACCAGCTCATCCCCGTGGCCCATCTCCATCAGAACACGGACCAGTTCAGGGGACAGCAGCTTAGGAATTTTCTTCAGCATGCTGTACCTCCTTGGACAGCCGGTCTACATCCCATAAAAAGACCTCAGGGCAACCAGCTCATCAATCCGGTTCTGCGGCAGCTCACGTTCCCCGCCAATCATCCGGGTTATGAACGTCAGCTTCGCTGTGTATTCGAGCCGCTCCATGTTCATGTAGGCGCTCATAACATCCTTGCCCCAGGTCAGGGCGCCGTGGCTTTCCAGCAGGACGGCCGTTTTCTTGCCCAGGAACGGGATCAGCGAATCCGGGATTTCTTCCGTAGAAGGTGTCCCGTATGCCGCCAGTGGAATATCTCCCATTGCAATGACGGACTCCGGCATCATCATTTTATCCAGCGGCTCACCCTTGATCGCAAAAGCTGTAGCATAAGGCGGATGGGCATGCACCACCCCGTTCATTTCGGGCAGCTCATTATAGATCCGCAGGTGCATCTTCACTTCGGTGGAAGGGCGGTAGCCCTCTGCCGCTTCCACGATTTCCCCCTGCAGGTTAACTTTTACGAGCATATGCGGCTGCAGATAGCCCTTGCTGACCCCGGTCGGTGAAGCGAGAATTTCGGTTTCGGACAGACGGGCCGAAATATTCCCGTCATTGGCGGCAATAAAATCCTTGTTAAACAGATTTCTGCCGATGTCACAGATCAGCAGGCGCAGCTCCTGTTCTTTCTGGTTCATGGTAACTCTCCTTTATATGGACGGATAATAACGGACAAGCGTACAGGACTGTGCCACAAGCTCTCTGAGCGCAGAAGCCTTGACTGCTCCCAGAGCGGCTAATTGGACAGCTATATTACCGATTGCGCTGGCCTCGGCGGGCCCTGCAATAATTTCTTTTCCGGTGGCATCAGCCGTAAGCTGGCACAGCAGCTCGTTGCGGATGCCTCCGCCCACCATGTGGATTGCACGGATGCTCTGTCCGGTCAGCTTCTCAAGCTCCCCTATTGTTTTGGCATAGGCGGAGGCAAGACTCTGCAGAATGGTCAGAATCACCTCACCCTTACTTTCCGGCGGCTGCTGGGCGGTCCGGGTACAATAGGCTGCGATCCGGCCGGGCATATCCCCCGGCGTGCTGAACAGGACATCATCCGGATCAATGACAGCTGCAATATAACCCTGACTTCGGGCTTCTGCGGCAAGCCTGACCGCCTCCTGATGAGACACCGGCTCACCCGCCTGCGCCCAGCCTCTTTGCGTCTCCTGCAAAATCCACAGCCCCGTAATGTTCTTCAACAGCCGGTTTCCGCCGCCGAAGCAGCCTTCATTGGTAAAGCCGTATTCACGGGCCTGATCCGTCAGCACCGGCTGCTCAGTCTCCATGCCTGCAAGAGACCATGTTCCGCAGCTGATAAAAGCGGCTGCCTCTGCTCCCGGTCCATATGGAATGGAAGCCACCGCAGATGCCGTGTCATGGGCGGCCCCGGCAATGACCTGCAGCGGGCCTGTGCCAAGCTCCTCCTGGAGCGCGGGCAGCAGCTGGCCGGTCACGGTTCCGGCCGCCAACAGCTCCGGAATCAGGCTGAGCGGAAGCCGCAGCCGGTTCATCACCTTGGCGGAAGGAGCCGCTGTTCCAGCACCCAGCAGACCGCTCGTGCTCCAGATCGTCTGCTCCCCTGCCATCGTGCCGGAGAGCAGATAATGGAACAGATCCGGCATCAGCAGCATCCGGTCTGCGGTCTCCCTAAGCCAGGGACTCTCCTCCAGATCTGCGAATAGCTGATACACTGTGTTAATTCTGGCTGACTGATTGCCTGTCAGCTTAAACTGCTCCTCCGGCGGCAGCAGCTCCTCAAGAATAGGAGCATAGGCAGCTGTCCGCTGGTCCCGGTAATGATGCGGGGCGTACAGCAGCTGCCCCTTCCGGTCGATGAAGCCGTAGTCGACGCCCCAGGTATCCACGCTCACGGATGTCAAAGTCCCGTGCTCCCCGGCCGCTCTGCGTATTCCCTGCTTCATTTCATGAAACAGCTGCAGCGCATCCCAGTACAAATGCCCGTTCAGCTCAACCGGCTGATTGGCAAACCGGTGAACCTCCTCCACCTCTATACGTTTGCCGTCATACAGGCCCAGCATGACTCTGCCGGAGCTGGCCCCCAGGTCCACCGCCAGCAGCTTGATCACTTCATCCATATCCTGCACCTGCTTCGCCTTGAGTTTTAGTACAGCGGCCCGAAGTTGCGGCAGGCTCTGTAATCCGCACTCTCCAGATCCTCTGTGCCGAACAGGGACCACACGCGCGGTCTGAAAATCCGGGACTCCTCCACATTGTGCATGCTGACCGGAATCCGCAGGATGGAGGCCAGCGTAATCAGATCTGCGCCGATATGCCCGTAGCTGATTGCACCGTGGTTGGCTCCCCAGTTGTTCATGACATCATACACGGTTTTGAATGAGCCCTGATCCGTCAGCTTGGGAGCAAACCAGGTCGTCGGCCAGGTCGGATCGGTCCGCTCATCCAGCGTCTTATGCACTTCTTCCGGAAGCTCAACAGTATAACCCTCAACCAGCTGCAGCACGGGACCAAGCCCCTTAACCAGATTGAGCCGGGCCATCGTTACAGGCATTCCGCCCTTTGTTAAATAATCGGTGGAGAAGCCGCCTCCGCGGAAGTATTCCTGTGAAGCCGGACGGAACTGGGTCTCTGCTATACAGCGCTCCGCCTCCTCATCCGTAATCTCCCAGAACGGCTTAATCGCAGGCTTCCCGTCTACACTCTGCTCTCCCGTTCCATCCAGCGCTGCAGAGCCCGAGTTGATCAGATGCAGCAGCCCGTGCGCCGCCTCTCCCTCCAGTTCATATCCGGTTACCCGTTTAACCGCGGCAGGGCTCCAGAATGTCCGGACATCGGCAAAAATCTGTGCCGTATTCGTAAGCAGGTAGTTGAACAGCATCGTTACCCCGTTCAGGCTGTCATTCTCGGTAGCCACGATATACGGGGCGCGTCTGCCGTTCCAGTCAAAGGATGAGTTCAGAATCGTCTCCATGAAATCCCCGTTTGGAAAATGATCCGTCCACTGCCGCTGGCCCTGGAAGCCGCCGACGATCGCGTTATGCCCGTTAGCCTCCTCCTCAAAGCCAAGCTCAGCCAGCCGCGGGTTACCGACCATAAGGTCACGCGCGATGAGCGTCATTTTGACGCAGGTCTCCCACTGCTGCTCCTTCAATTCATCGCTGATCTGCAGATGCTGCGGGTTGTTGTCTGCTCCGGTAATGCATTTTTCCTTAACCCAGGCCAAGGCCTGTGCAAATTCCTCTTTATCATAAATTTCTTCCTCGAACCGGCGCACATATTCGGACATATCGATATATTCATTCCGCATGCCCAGATAGTCCTGGAAGAACTGTTCGTTCACAATCGAGCCGGCAATCCCCATCGAGACAGAGCCCATCGAGAGATAAGATTTACCTTTCATCAGCGCTACTGCCATAGCGGATTTGGCGAACTGCAGCAGCTTAGTCTGCACATCAGCCGGGATCTCTTCACTGCTGGATTCCTGTACATCCTCACCATATATGCCGAACGCCGGAATACCCTTTTGCGCATAGGCAGACAGAACAGCCGCCAGATAAACTGCCCCCGGGCGTTCCGTTCCATTGAATCCCCACACAGCGTGCGGAATCGTTGCATCCATATCCATCGTTTCCGAGCCATAACACCAGCACGGGGTTACTGTAATTGATACGCCGACATTCTGTCCGGCAAATTTCTGTGCAGCTGCCGCTGCTTCCTTCACTCCGCCGATCGTCGAATCAGCGATAACACACTCTATAGGAGACCCGTCCGGGTAAAAAAGACTCTCCGTAAGAAACTTAGCCACCCGCTCTGCCATCCCCATGGTCTGGGCCTCCAGCGATTCGCGGACACCGCGTCTTCTTCCATCAATCGTAGGCCGGATTCCAATCTTCGGATAATTTGTTGCCACTGCTGTTCCTCCTCAAATGAATTGGTTGGATATTGCGGCAGATCCATTCAGATGTGAATCCAGTCCCCTTTTAAAGCGCTGTCATGAAGGTGTTGTGAGACTGCCCCATCCCGTGCCGCCTGATCCCGTACTCGATATTATAGTTGAGTTCATGTTTATCATAGAGTCGGATTGATACAAAGTCAACAATAATCCACAACTTTTTATTATATTTATGTGGTTTTGTGTGATATTTTAATAAAGTGGTGTGGTTTTACTTGTGGATTCTGACTATCTTGCAGTCAAATGTAGTACACTATGAATAATATATGATTTTGCAGACAAGGGTGGGTAAGCATGAAGGCATTTGAACGGAGAGATCTGATCGTTAACGAGCTGTACCGGCAAAAAAAAGTGCATGTCGCTGACCTCGCGCAGAAATTCCAGGTGTCCGAGGAGACCATACGCCGCGATCTGGACAAGCTGGACAAAGAAGGCCTGGCCAAAAAAAACTACGGAGGCGCCATACTAAACGCCCATACCAACGAAGACCCGTCATACGCGAGCAGACATCAGGTCAATCTGGAGGCTAAAGGCATTATCGCTGCCAACGTGCTGGATCTGATTAATGACGGGGACAGCCTGATGACGGATACGAGCACAACGGCTTTTGAAGCCCTGCGCAAAATCACCGAATCCAAGCACAACCTGACCATCATCACCAATTCACTCGCTGTTTTATCCGAATTCCAGCATTCCGGCCATAAGCTGATTTCTACCGGCGGGACACTGGGACCCGAGACCAGCTCCTTCGTCGGCCCCACTGCCTCGCAGACTATCCAGAAGTATAATGTGGACGTCGCCCTGTTCAGCTGTAAAGCACTGTCGATGACCGGCGGGCTCAGTGATTCCAACGAGGAGGAGAGCGAGCTGAAGATTCTGATGCAAAAGCAGGCCAGCAAAGTCGTGCTGCTCGTCGACCATTCCAAGTTTGACCGGATTGCCTTCATCAAGCTGTTCAGCTTCGATAAAGTGGATTACATCGTGACTGACGAAAAGCCATCGGAGGAATGGATCAGCTTTCTGAACAGCTATCAGGTGTCTGTAGTGTATAATTCCGGGGAGTAAACAGCCATATCACTTGTTCCTATCGATGAAACACAACCATCAAAATAATAAAAACGATGCTCAGCAGGCCGAACAGCTCCAGTACATCTTCCCTTGGCCATTTCCTCCGGACGAAGACGATTGAGGGGTGAGCAAGACCGGCCACCAGGTACAGTAGGGACAGCAGCAAGCCAAAGCTCATCAGCGAAAATAAGGGATTGTCTGCGCGGGGCACTCCAAGGATAACAACAAGGACTATCAGGGCAGTCAGAAGGAGCAGCAGCCAGCGGAAAAACCGGATTACCGGTCCGGGCTTAACAGGCGGGACGTTATCACTCAGTTTCTCTGCTTCGGCCTGCTCCTCTAATGCTTTGCGGAAAGCCTCCGGATTTTCGTTGCGTATTTTCTGCATTTGATTAGCATTGTCGATTCGCCTTTTGATGCTTTTAAACATGCGTTAGCCTCCTTGGATTACCGTCAAAAAGTTTGTGTAAACCAGGTAAAGGAATTCTTTGGACTGCATGAGTGGTTGCCCCCCAGGCTCCAAATCCTGGTACACACAACTTACTTTACGCGATCTGATCCAGCGAAGCCAGAGGGAGTTTCCCCTCTCCTTTCTCTCATTCCCCTAATCCTTTCCGGGCTAGCCCTGACCCAAAGTAAAAATAATATAAGAAAGCTAGATAAATAGTAAGAATACCCGAATCCCCCTCCGCCTTGCTGCCCAGGCAAAGTTAATCACTCAAAATATCGCAAAACATCATGCCGAAAAACAGTTCCCCTTCTATTTTATAATCAATGTGTAGTGCTGTAGAAATATTTGCAAACGGTTTCAATCCAACGTTAGCTATTATTAAGGAGGTGTATCGTAGCGTCTGATCTACAGCAACACAGATTTCCCGGATTATACTTTTTATTGAAGGAGATTATTATGAGGAAAAAGAGCTTAATTATGTTACCCTTTGCGATCCTGCTTTCATTATTGCTGGCAGGTGTCTCCAGTGCTGATGTTACCTCAAGCTATGTGAATCCGCTTATGGGGGGCGCTGATCCTACCATTGCCAGAGCGGCAGACGGTTATTTCTATTCAGCTGCTTCAGGCGATAATAATATCACCTTGAAGCGGCATGAGACCATTCTCGGAGTATCTACTGCCAAGAGCAAAATTGTCTGGAAGAAGCCGGATAACTTCGGATATGTATGGGGTCCGTATATATATAGACTGGACAGCAAATGGTATCTGTATTTCTCATCCGGCCCGGAGACCAGCTTTGGTTACGGACATCCAAGCTCCTACGTTCTGGAGAATGCCTCTCCCGATCCGTTTGAAGGAACCTGGGTGCTCAAGGGGCAGTCTTCCAATAAGGACGAGGACGGCCAGGTTACGGTTAAGCAGGGGCTGCTGAACACAGAGGGCTTTGGTTTAGCCTGCGGTATTGTGACTATTAAAGGGGAACCCTATTTCACCTATACTAAATACTACTATTTCCCGGACCCGCAGAATCCGGGCAAAGAGAAGTTCGATGAGAGTCCGACCATTGTCAAAATGAAGAACCCGTGGACACTTGAAGGTCCCGAAGGTACGGTGGCCATGCCGACATACGACTGGGAAAAACACGGCGATAATATCAACGAAGGTGCTGCACTGATCGAGCGGAACGGTAAAATCTATTTTGCCTATTCGGCCAGCAGCTTTATGAATGATAATTATTCTGTGGGCTTATCGGTAGCGGATGCGTCCTCTGATGTGATGAAGGCCGAATCATGGGTCAAGCAGCCTGAGCCTGCCATGAAGCGTTCAGATGAGAACAGCTCCTACGGGCCGGGATCGCCCCTGTTCCTGAAGTCGGAAGATAATACCGAAGACTGGATTCTGTATCACGGTATACCGACCCACGGGCAAGGCGGCAGCAACAGAGGAATCAGAGCGCAACGCATCCACTGGGATGATAATGATTTCATCAATCTCGGCATTCCATCTAACCCCGGTACTATCCTGAACAGACCTTCGGGAGAGGAAAAAAGCGAAATTTACGAAGCCGAGGAGGCAAAGCTGTCCGGTGTTTCAAGAGTCGTCGGAACAAGCGCTTATGCTTCAGGCGGCGTATATGAAAAATTCAATAACAGCAGTGAAAATGACTATGTAGAGTTTACCGTAAACACAAAATCCGCAGGAACCTACGCCCTGGACTTCAGATACAACAACAATACGGCGGATGCTGTGTCCATGAACTTAGACGTTAACGGGCAGGCTGGCCAGGTGGTTTCCTTTACCTCTAATGCAGGCTTTGCTGCCAACTTCGATATTCAATCCGTCTATAATGTTAACCTTAACGCCGGAGTGAACACGATCCGCCTGTCCGGCATGAGCAGCTTGGCCTTGGATGCCATGATCATCAAAAGAAGTACCTTATATGAAGCAGAAAATGCCGTGCTGTCCGGCAATGCCAGGGTAGACGCAGACCATCCGGGCCACAGCGGAACCGGGTTTGTCGGCGGGCTGTGGATGTCAAATTCTGCAGTCAACTTTAAGGTCAATGCCGCTGCCGCCGGCAACTATTCTGTAAATCTGGGCTACGGCTTAGGATTTCCGGATGACAGAACCTTGACTATGTATGTGAACGGGCAAAAAATCAAGAACGTGGATTTCTTTAGTCTGGCTAACTGGGACAGTTGGGCCGACCGGTATGACAATGTTTTCCTCAAAGAAGGGGAGAATACCATCACCTATAAATTTGACGAAGGCGACACCGGTAATGTCAATCTGGACTATATCACCGTTACCGAAGCCACCACCTGGCATTATGGTGCGGAAGATGCAGTCCTTACAGACTCAGCTGACGCTACGGTCGTTTATGCCCAAGACACTAATATGGGAACCGGGTATGTAACCGGACTGTCCAATGCCGATTCCTCCGTGGGGTTTGCTGTTAACATTGAGGATGCGGCATCTTACGATGTGAAGCTGAGATATGCCCAGGAAGCTGAAGGCAAGACCTTAGGCTTATATTTGAACGGCACCTATGTTAAAAGCATTACCCTCCCTTCCACTGGCGGACTTACAATCTGGAAAGAGCAGCTTGAAACGTTAAGTCTTAAAGAGGGAAAGAACACAATCACTTACAAAAATGAAACCGATAACTCAGGCATCATCAATCTGGACAGCATTCATCTGAACAAACGGACACCTTGGAGATATCAGGCAGAGGATGCGGCCCGGACAGGAAGCCTGCAGATCGGCAAGGATCATTTGTGGTATGAAGGCAACGGTTTTGTCGGCGGATTCGAGCAAGTAGAAGATTCGCTCAAGTTCGAAGTGAACGTGCCTAATACAGCCGGCTATACTTCTACGTTGCGGTATTCCGGCTACCACCAGTCTAATATAATGATGACGATGGTTGTTAACGGACAGGAGGTCAAACAAGTCTCCTTGCTTCCGACAACAAGCTGGGATGCCTGGACCAACAGTACGGAAACCCTGAATCTCAAAGCCGGTAAAAATATCATTGAATTCGTCCGTAAAGCGGGCGATTCCGGAAGATTCAATATCGACAGCCTTACCATTGATAAGGCCAGCGGCGGTTCAATACCTTCGATTGCCGGAAAGATCATTCCCGAGAAAATGGTCAAAATCCAGCCTAAACACAGCGGAAAATCATTGGACGTGGATAGAGTATCCAGCAGTCCGCTGGCGGTCATTAACCAGTGGTCCAATGGTGACGGAAACAATCAGCTGTGGAGATTCCTGGATCTCGGCACAGGATATTACCAGATCATGTCAGTGCACAGCGGTCATGTGCTCGATGTTCTCCCCGGTTCTGCCATAGGGCAGCTATGTCAGAATACCAAAGCTACTGGCTCCATCCCGGATACACAGCAGTGGAAGCTGGAACAGGACGGCGGCTACTATAAAATTGTGAACAAAAGCAACAACAAAGTCATCACTGTGGAAATAGGCTCCAAAAATGACGGTGCAAGAGTGCTTTTAGCTGAGGATCAGGGGCTTGACAGTCAGCGCATGCAAATTGAAATCCGCAACCTCAGCCATAGTGAAATCAACGCATTCACGGAGCGGAATGAACATTATAATATCAGCTTCAATGCAGATGGCGGAAGTCCGGCACAGACGGTGGTTCAGGCTGTCTACGGTCAGCTGCTGACTGCTCCGGAAGTAACGAAGCCAGGCTATATACTGGAAGGCTGGTACAGCGATGCAGTGAAATGGGATTTCGACACCCACACCGTACCTGGTATATTGACGCTGAATGCCAAATGGACCCCTAAGAAGCTTGAGGTGCATATTGTCAGCGAAGGCTCGCTGCGTGCAGGAACAGACGGAGTGCTGCGTGCCGCCGGTAAAGGAACGGGAACCCTCTCTTACCTCTGGTATGTTGACCAGGGAGAAGGCTACGGCGAACCGGTCGGTTCGGGCGATATGCTAACGCTTTCAGCATTAACGACAGAAATGAGCGGCTACCGTTATAAGGCAGTCGTGACCGACGAAAGTGGTGTAACCGGAGAGCAGGAATATACCCTGCAGGTGCTCCCGGCTGAGGTAGAATGGATTACTCCTGCCTTTGTATTGGATCTGCCGCTGACACTGGAAGTTGTGGAGGGTGAACCCTTAACACTTCTGGTAGATACCACAGGAGATATTGCCTCTATTGAATGGGAAGTGAAGCAGGCCGGGGAGGGCGACTGGCTGCCGGTTACAACAGTTACCAGTGCGGTCTACCGCTTCACACCGGAGCTTGCAGCGGACGGAACACAGTTCCGTGTGGTCTTGACCGGCAAAGCAGAAGAGAATCCGGAACGCATCACCGGAACGGAGCTGACGCTCAAGGTTTATGCGGCACATGAACTACCTTCCGTAGATTCCTTTACGGCAACCGTCAACCCGGTAATAGAAGGAAATTCAGTAACCTTTACTGTTGTCGCTCATTCGGTATACGGGGATTTAAGCTACCGCTGGCTGAAGAATGACCTCATCGTGAACGGCGCCACCGGCAATAGCCTGACGCTTGATAAGGCTGCTGTATCGGATGCCGGTGCTTATAAAGTTGAAGTAACCAATACCCGTGTCATTGGTAACCGCCCATATACGGATGCGGTCCATACAGAAAGTATTAATCTGAACGTGAACCGTCAGCAGATAGTGCCAACTGATCCTCCGGTGACGCCGGCAACACCGCAGCCAGCCGCAACACCGGCTCAAGCCGCTACGCCGCAACCTTCGACTGCAGTGGTATCAGCGGTTCAGCTAAGCAGTCCTGCGGTGAACGGTGTAGTTACCGTGCAGATAGGGCAAGCGGCCGCGATTGAGCTTCCGTCCAATGCCGGCGAACTGTTAGGGGCCAGCTCCCTGCATCTACAAGGAGATGAAATCGAGCTTACGCTGGCTCCGGAGCTGCTGAAGCAGCTGGCTGAAGCTGTGCCTGCTGCCCAGCGCAGCGGTGCGAAAATCGTCCTTAACGCGGAGCTTAAGGCGCTGGCACAAGCTGCGCTGAAGACAGAAACAGGTGTAACCCTGCAAGGGCAACTGCTGAACTATGATCTGAGTCTGTCTTTGGCCGATGGCACCATCAAGCGCACCGGAAAATATGCCGCGCCTGTAAGCCTAAGCTGGCCAGCCAGGGATGGCCTTAATCCGAAGCTGCTGGGCCTGTATCTGTTCGGAAGTGACGGTACACTCACTTACCTGGGCGGAGCAGCCGAAGGCGGCAAGCTTATTGCAAAGCTTGACGGCAACGGAACGTACGCGCTGCTTGAGTACTCCAAGCAATTCAGCGATGTTCCGGTCACGCACTGGGCCTTTGATGCGCTGCGTGAGCTGTCTGCGAAACATCTGATCAAGGGCATCTCGGAGCAGGCTTATCAGCCTGGCCGGAATATTACCCGGGCTGAATTCGTACAGCTGCTGGCCAATGCATTACAGCTCAGCGGCAACGGCACCACTTCCTTCGCCGATGTTCCGGCAGGCGCCTGGTACAGTGAAGCGCTCTCGGGCATGGTGCAGGCCGGTCTGATTACCGGCCGGACGATGGATTCCTTCCAGCCGAATGCTGAGATCAGCCGTGAAGAGATGACTGTAATCCTGATGCGGGCGTACCGCTTACAGCATGGTAACCTCCCGGCTGGTACGGACAGCCTGTCTATGAAAGATGCTGCCAGTATCTCTGACTGGGCAGCTGAAGCAGTGGCTGAAGCAGCTTCGCTGGGCTTTGTGAAAGGACGCGCGGATGGTACCTTCGCTCCGAAGGCCTCCGCCACCCGTGCCGAAGCTGCGCAGATTCTGATGAACTATTTGCGGTAAGATATGAAGAAGGCGCCCCCCATGCAATACTTCGGGGGGCGCCTCTTTTGTATATCCTATGAGTATTTAGAAAGGCGGTTCGGAGGAATACGACCTCACAGCCTCTGCTCTGGACCGCTGGATCAAGCAGTCTAATTATCATCATCGAATAACCGCGATAAATACTCGGTATCAGCAATAGCAATAGGCGAGTTCGTTAACTAAATGGACTTTCACAGTCTTCGCCACTTGCAAATCGAGAAGCCCCTATATAAGTTCTCTGATTTACTGCTGACAATCAAGTCCCCCCATTTCATTACCCCGCCTACTTCCGCCGGAATTAAGGATTCTACAGATCCTGCGCCAGAATACCAAAAAACCAGCCGCCGGCAATCCGACAGTGACTGGTTTTTTGAATGTTTGTTTTAAGCTTCCAAGATCCCAACACTGCTGCTGTCAATCATTCCGCCGCACTCCGGATCATCTGCATAAGGGTGGCAATTTCCTGCGGGTCCTGGGTTGCCCCCAGGATGATCCACCCCTTGCACTCGCCATGTGGTCCGACATAGACAATTTCGCCGTCGATCGTTTTTTGCTTCAGGGAATTGGGTCTTGTCTTGCATGGCTCCAGCGCATACATCCAGTCCCTGGTGGCCCGTTTAGCAATCAGGGAGCGGGGATAGCATCGCAGAGAACGGATTACATAAGCAGCGGTATCCTGGTTTGCATTCACCAGCATTTCTGCCGTGAGCTCTGAATCACAATCTATCTCATTCCAATAATCACGGACCAGCGGCAGAGCAGCGAGCCCTTCTACAGGCTCCGGAACATATTGATAACAGCGGATCGGGTCCAGACGGGTCACGGTGTCGTAGACAGCACACGGATTCTCCTCCGGCGGAGCAGCGTCGCGAAGCAGCATTTTGCCCGTCGAACCGGCAGGATATAGCTTCCGCCTTCTGACATGTAAGCCCCCGCCAGTTGGATATGATATCCGTCATCCACAGGCTGGGCAATATCTGTCAGATTCCGCACCGTATCCTCCCGGAGCAGCGTTGCTGCTCCGTAACAGGTTATGATCCGAATCATTTTGTCATACACAGGTACGGCTTCATACCCTCGCAAGGGAACATTCCCCTCCAGGGTAATCTGCCGCTCATCCCAGCTCAGCCGGACCGATTCCGGCAACGCCGGAGAGTAGGACCCCGTCCCATGGACGGTTCTTACCTCATCCGGCGTGCCGAATATCTCAGGCCCTATGGCAGCAACCGCTGCATAGAAGCCTGAATCCCAGCCTGAATGCTCATTGTCTGTCAAATCCACATGCTCCGGATGCAGCAGGTACCGCGTATCGCGCTCCCAGCTGATCTTCCCGGTATCCAGCCTGAGCTCCCCGATATCCATTCCCCGCTCCAGAATCACAGTATAGATCAGTCTGCCATTGGATACGGATAACTGGTGCATCCGCGAACCGAAGCGGTCTGTCAAGACCTCCAATACAACATAGCCGCCTCCAGGCAATGCATGCGGTATACCCGGCTCCAGCTGTCCCAGCGTCAACTCGGAACTCTGCTCATTGTTCATCCGTGTGCTCTTCCCTTCCTGTTATGACCGTTCACGCCGATATGGCTCAGCAGAAACACCGGCTCCAGCTGCTCCAGGCTGGTGATCGTAAGATGCGCGCGGGCAAGCAGCTGCCCGTCACCGATCCCGATCACGCGCATTCCTGCGCGGATCGCACCTTCCACACCGGCGGCAGCATCCTCGAAGACATAGCAGCTGTCCGGAGATGCGCCGAGCTGGCGTGCGGCTTCCAGGAACACCTCGGGGTCCGGCTTCGCCCTGGTAATGCTGTTCCCGTCTACCACCACGTCAAACAGCGGCCCGATCCTTACCTTATCCAGAATCAGCGGAGCATTTTTGCTTGCCGAGGCAATGGCTGTTCTGACTCCGCGCGAATGCAGCAGCCCAAGAAAGCTGTGCACACCGGGTAATACATCGGCCGGTGTAAGCGTCTCAAGCAGCTCCTTATACCACTCGTTCTTCCGGGAGGCCAGCGTCTCCTTCTGCTCCGGCATCACATCCGTCATCCCGCCGGCACGCAGCAGAAGCTCAAGCGACTCCATACGGCTGACACCCTTCAGCTGCTCATTCTGCTCTTCGCTGAACGGGAACCCCAGCTCTTCGGCCAGACGCTTCCAGGCCCGGTAATGAAATTTCGCGGTATCGACGATGACCCCATCCAGATCAAAGATGGCCGCCTCAAATGGTTGTACCTGCAACGGAATCCCCTCCATACAGCTTGTGAACTTCATAAGTATCCGGAGTAACCGTTACCCGGTAGCGTTCGCCCCGCCAGGCCAGCGGGAAGCTTAGCTCCCCCCAGCCCTCAGGCAGCCGGGGCTGCAACTCAATGCCCTCACTCCACATCGCACTCTTCAGACCGGCAAAGCCGTACACGATCAGCTGCCACAATCCGCCGCAGTTAGCGATATGAATCCCTTCAGCGGCGCCTTTCTTCTCCACGGAAAGATCAATAGCCATCACCCGCTGCAGGAAATGGGCTGCAGTTTCCTTCTGGTTCAGCCAGGAAGCTATAATGCCGTGCACCGCCACGGACAAGGAGGAATCATGCGTTGTGATCGGCTCATAATAATCATAGGCAGCCTGCAGCTGCTCCTCTGTGAATTCCTGAGGGAACAGCAGCATGAGTTCAAGTACATCCGCCTGCTTCAGCGCCTTGGAGCGGTAATTACGCTCCTGGGAGATGAAATGGCCGAAGGGTCTGGATCTGTCAGTCCAGATGCTGGCAAAATCTAAATCTGCATATGAAGCGAAATCATCCGATTGCGGAACAAGCTCCGTCCCGCTGTCATACGCAGTCTCAGTTTCTCCGCCGTATGCCGGAAGAGCTCTCGCTCCTCCGGACCGAGACCCAGCCGTTCTGCCGCAGCCGCGTAGCTGTCCGGCTTACAACCCTGCAGGCTGTCCAGACAGGCAACGGTCTGCTCCAGGCTGAATTTGACCATGCGGTTGGTGAAGGCATTGTTACGGGTTAACGGCAAATATTCGTCCGGTCCCATAACGCCGAGCAGCTCGCAGATTCCCTCCCGGTTCCAGTCCACCCGGCCGCACCAATAGCGGGCCGTCTCCACCAGCATATCAATTCCATACTGCTCCAGAAACGCTTCATCTCCGGTAGCCCTCACATAATGATACAAAGCATACACCACATCCGCTGTTATATGAATTTCATGGTCTGCATACTGCCAGTTCGCACACTGCTCTTCGCCGCTTATCGAGGACTCCCAGGCATAACGCGCTCCCCGGTATCCATATTTCTGCGCGTTCCGCTTAGCGCCTTCCAGTGTATTGTAGCGGAACAGCAGCAGATTACGGGCGGCCTGCGGATTGGTGTGCAGGAAGAAAGGCAGCAGGTTGATCTCTGTATCCCAGAAATACCTGCCGAAATATGCCTCACCGGCATAGCCCTTGGCACAGATTGCCACCCGGGCATCCCGGGCCGCATTCGAGCGGATCAGATGATAGAGAGAGGCGCGGACACTTAATTGCGCGTGATCATCGCCTTTGATGACGACATCGGCCTCCTGCCACTTACGCTTCCAGCTCTCCGCATGCCTGTGATACAACTGCTCGCAGCCCAGACTCCGTGCACGGCTCAGCTCTATAAACGCCCTGCTGCGCACCGTCCCTTCCTCCGGATCACGGTCCGTTGTTACTGCGGTAAGCTTGCTGAGCGTGAACCGGTTCCCGGCCTGCAGCCTGCATTCCCCGCGCAGCGCAGCCATCAGCGGGGTATGCTCCGCCTGCCAGCTTAGCGCCTCTGAGGTTTCCAGCGCAGCGTGCATGAAGATCTGATTGCCCTCCTCCGTCAGCGTCTCCAGGGACAGGCTGCCTTCGGAACCAGCCGACGGGATGATCCGTGCAAAGTGATTCATCCCATTGGTCCGCACATCCGCCCGGAGGGTTGCTTTTACCTCAAGTTGGCCTTCACCCGTTAAGACCTCGAGCTGAACCTGCTGGATGCTTAGATGAGTATCCGCCATGCTGAGGTACCGGCTATAGGTACACTGAAGCTGCATACCCTCTTCCGTCTCCCAGAGGAAGGAGCGGTGAAGACTTCCATCACGCAGATCAAGCCAGCGGCTGTAGCCGCTGATCCGTGAGCGGTCCATATCCAGACGCTCGCCCCCGGAGCGGAATTCAAGTCCCAGGAAATACGGGAGATTCACAATCTCCTCCTTCAGCAGCGGATGCTGCCCGACTATGCCCGGGATATAGGTTCCCTGCTTGGACTTCGGGTGCCGCGGCTTCTCCAGCGTGACGTTGTCGGGAAAGCGCAGATACTCTTCATCCTGAGGAGCATCGCTGCATCCCTCCTCAAAGCTTCCGCGGACATGCATATAGCCGTTCCCCTGGGTAAACAGCCCCTCATAATGCTTGTGCAGTCCGGCGTGGTACCCGTTTTCCTGCAGGCACCACAGATTATCCTCATTCATCTGCCATCCTCCGATTCCTCCGGTATATTCCCTTTCAGCCCTCCTCCGGTTCATCATCCCTTAACCGCACCCGCAGCAAGACCCGAGACCACCTGCTCCTGAAGCAGGATATAGACCACTATACTTGGGATGATGACGACCATCGTGGCCGCGAACATGACGCCGTAATCACTGGCAAACTGGCTTTTGAAATAATAGAGAGCAAGCGGCAGTGTCCGGCTTTGATTGCCTGTCGTCAGAATGATCGCGAATTGGAATTCATTCCAGCAGAGCAGGAACTGCATTACACCCGCCGTACCGAAGCCCGGTTTCGAGATCGGCAGAATTATCCGGAAGAAGGTCTGGATGAAGCTGGCTCCATCCAGATAAGCTGATTCTTCCATCTCCTTCGGGATGGTCAGGAAATAGCTGGATAGAATGTACAGCGAGACCGGCAGCCCAAAACCGGTATACACGATAATCAGGCCGATCAGCTTGTCATACAGCCCAAGCGTGTTAACTGTCAGATACAGCGGCTGCAGCATGGCTGCGCCAGGGATCAATAAAGACAGGGAGAACGCGGCCATCAGCAGCTTCTTGCCGCGGAACTGGAAACGCGCCAGTACGTAAGCAGCCATTCCGAGGAGCAGCAGATTGAGTAATGTCCCGAAGATCGCAACGATCACGCTGTTAATGTAAAACCGGGAAATCGGCGCTATTTTGAAGGCCATTGTATAATTTGAAAAGCGGAAGCTGCTTGGCCAGCCAAGCGAATTCGTCAGAATCTCGGCATTTGTCTTAAAGGAAGCCAGCAGCACCCACAGGAACGGGCCCAGCGACAACAGGACGATCAGCAGCACAAAACCATATTTAAGTACAGACAAACCTTTTTTCAACATTCTCACCCCATCCGCTCCATTCAGTTTTGGGAGCTGCCTATTCTGAACAGATTTCGGCACAGCAGGACAAAAATCAAGCCAAAGCCGATTAGGAAGACACCCACTGAATTGGAGTAACCGAAGTTGTTATCCATCAGGGCGGTCTTGTAGATATAAATGGGCAGGTTCATGGTCTCATTACCGGGCCCGCCGCCTGTCGTCATCAAAATAATATCCATCTTCTGCAGCATGCTTGTGCCGGACAGAATAACGCAGGTGCCGATAATATTGCGCAGCATCGGAAGGATGATGTACAGATTGATTTTGAAATTGCTGGCCCCATCGATACGTGCGGACTCATACAGGCTTTCAGGAATCGCCGCGATTTCGGCCAGGATCAGAATGGTAACCACTGCTGCATAGGGCAGCCAGGTCATGGTGACAGAGAAAAAGGCGGTGGAATAATCCATGAACCAGTTCTGGGAGTAATCCGCATTGCCAAACATACGGACAATGCTGTTCACCGCTCCGAAATCAGGATTAAGCATACACAGGAACAGCATACCTACAGCTGCCCCTGAGATGATGTTGGGAAACATGTACACCGTCCGCGCAAACTTCCAGTAGAACTGCTTCATACTGAGAATTACTGCGAATAGGGTCCCGATGGCGACATGAATCGTGGACTGGAGTGCAACCCAGATCACCGTATTCAGCGCGCTTTTGCGAAAATCGGAATCGTCCGTAAACAGCTGGATATAGTTGGCGAGACCATTAAATACAGGACTTCGTCCCGCTGACCATTCTGTAAAGGACGTGCCGAACAGTATGACAAGGGATACGGCATAAACAATGATAAACAGTGCCACGGTGGGCAACAGGAAAAGCGCGATGTACCCTTTATTTTTCCTAACCATCCATAGGGTCCTCCCCAATCTTAAGCTTCTATTTATTTATTTTTGGCAGCAATATCCGTCAGTTCCTTAGCAATCTCTTCTGCGGTCGCCCGGCCGGCTGCCAGCTTCGGATACAGGTTCTTCCAGGCATCGGTTACGTTCGGGTAGACAATGGAGTCCAGTGTCCGGTAATGAAGCTGCGTCTTTTGAGCAATTGTGATCGCTTCAACCATGATCGGGTATTTCTCTTTAAGGGCATCTGATGGCTGAACTTCACTCGATACCGGCATTACGTTACCGTATTCGAGCGCAATGGTCTGCCCTTCAAGCCCGGTTTTGAACTTGATGAATTTCTCAGCGGCATCGCGGGTTTCCGGCGTCTGGGCTCCAATCATATAGCCAACCTCATAAGTGGAGATCAGGCTGTTGTTCGGATATGCGGCAACACCTACTTTTTTATCGAACCCTTCACTGGATTTGGCCGGATCGCTGAAGTCTCCAATCATCCAAGGCCCGTTGGCAATCATCGCCGCCTTGCCCTGGCTGAAAGCATTCGCTGCATTGGCATAGCCCGCACCAAGCGCATCCTTGGTCGTATACTTCTCCAGCAGCTCTTTCATCATGTTAAGAGCCTTGATCATTTCCGGTGTATTAAAGTCGGTAGGATGCAGGGTATTCATGAAGGCTTTGCCGTTCTCCCCGTTTGTACCGATCATGGCGGCGAGCAGCAGGTTGGACGTCCAGGCGTTCTCCCCGGTCATCAGCGCAAGCGGCACGAAGCCCGCAGCCTTCAGCTTCTCGTTGTTGCTCATGAATTCATCCCAGGTCTCAGCCGGCTTGATGCCTGCCTTATCGAACATTTCTTTATTGTAGAAGTAGCCGATATTCTGCTTCTGGTCACTGATGGACCAGACCTTGCCGTCCCGGGTATTGGAGGCAATGGCATCATCACCTATCGCCGCTTTCCATTCCGGGTCCTTGTCTAAATAGTCATTGAAAGGGGTTGCAAGATTTCCTTTGATCAACACATCATTAATGCCGTCCTTACCCATAACGACATCAGGCACATCACCGGAGGCTGCCAGAATCTTGATCTTGTCAACGTATGCGGCATCACTTGGAATTTCTTCGACCACAACTTCAACTTCATCACCGTATTTTTCATTGAACTGCTTAATCTGTTCTTCTTCCATCTTGGCAGACGCATGGGTGCCGACACGGAACGTAAGATATGATATCTTCACCGGTGCCTTGGCCGCAGGAGTAGCATTTCCTGAGCCGGAATTTGCCGCTTCTCCGCTGTTTTTAGTTGAGTTGTCTGAGCCGCAGGCTGATATAGACACCGCCAATAGCAGAGCGCTGGCCAGAGTAAGGCCCGTTTTGTACAATGGTTTTTTCAACTTAAATCCCCCTTAAATAATGATGGCCTGATTCAGGTGCGGAACCCGGACGGCCAATTACAGTTGTTTACAGCTCTCATTGTAGAACAAAGATAAATCCGATAGAATTCGTTTTTCAGCATGATCTTTTATAATATCTTGAGCAAATACCGCAGGGCGGCAGAATCATTGAAAGGGTTTTCAGTTTTTTTTAACTCTTTGTCGTTATCTTTACCACATGGCCGAAAATGGACGGATTTCGCACTCTCCGGGTATTCGCCGCCAATAAATGATTATATAATGGCCTTACTAAAGTATCCCTACCAAGGAGCAAACAGCATGTTCAAACCACAGATTCTGCGCCGGCTCACCCTTCGCCCGTTTTCCGGTTTCATCTCCCGTATTCCGGTCAGGAACAAAATTGTAATGATCATCTTCCTTCTCATTCTGCTGCCGATGACGTTTGCAGGCTGCTATTTCTATTGGAGCATCTCCCAGATTCTGACGCGCAATGCCAATGACAATTTGTCCCTTCTGATCCGCCAGACCAACGATAATATTGCGAAATCCTTTGAGATTATTGATAATACCTCCCTGCATTTCCTTTCCAACAAAATGGTAAGAACCTGGTTGATTGACGACGTATCGCTGGGCGATGATTTTTATAAAGACTTCACCAATAAGACCGGACTGGAAGACGATCTGAAATACAGCCTGATGTTCAATAATGCCTGGAACTTCAGTCTGCTCTCTACCGCTTATGTATTTTTTGATTCCAGCAACTATGTATCTGTACTAAAGTCTCAGCCTAATATTGAACAGGTGAACAAAAATAATCTTGCAGTCTACCAATCGGTGAATGAACGGATGGTACGGGGAAAGGAGATTATCACCCCAAGCCTTGCAGATCCTACCCTCTACTTCATACGGATTGTATCTAATATCAACCTTCCCGAGCAGCGCCTGACGCTGATCTTCGGTACGAATGAAGCAGATTTAGCCCAGGAATATTCCGGGCTGCTCACCTTCACGGGTGCCAAGGCCTACATTATTGATGATCAGGGAATGATCTATTCCAGCGCCGATAAGCAGGAGTTAGGCTCTATTATCTCTTCGGATATGCTGGCTCTGAAGGACAACACTGAGGTAAGAGAAATCAGGCTCAATCAGGAGACCTATCTGGCGGCTTCCCGCAGCATCGGCACCACCGGCCTTACCTTTATTGCAGGCATACCCAAGAAGCAGGTACTCTCCAAATTATCCGGGAGCATGCACAATTACATCTGGATCATCACTCTGATTGCTGTTGTATCGCTTGCCGCCGGAGTCCTGCTGTCCCTCCGGTTTACCCGGATTATCCGTGATCTGCTGCGGAGTATCCGTAAGGTCAAGAATGGGGATTACAACTCAAGAATGCCGGTCTTCAAAGATGTGGAGCTCAATCAGCTCAGCAGCACCTTTAACAATATGACAGATGAGATCAATTATCTCATTAAGGAAGTGTATGAGAAGCATCTGCTGATTAAGGATTCGGAAATCAAGTTTCTGCAGGCCCAGATGAACCCTCACTTTCTGTTTAATACGCTGATCACAATCGGCTATAAAGCCAGGCTGTCCAGAGATGAGACCGTTTACAAGATGGTAACCTCCCTTACTGAGCTGCTGCAGGCGAGCATTTATTCCAACAGCCTGGCCAAAATCCCGATCCGGCAGGAGCTGGATTTCATCCGCTTCTATTTGTATCTGCAGAAGGAGAGGTTTGAAGATAATCTGGAGTATACGATTGAAATCGAGGATGAAGCCATACTGGATCTCCTGCTGCCCAAGCTGAGCGTCGAGCCTTTGGTGGAGAATGCTGTAGTGCACGGTGTCGAGAAAAAGCTCGGCAAAGGCCGCATCCATATCCGCATTTACCGCGAAAACGAATCGGTTTATTTCGAAATCACGGATAATGGCACCGGGTTTGAGCATGTTCCACGGGACTGGAATAATTTCGAGAACCTGACGATACGCAAACAAGGCCATAACAACATTGGTCTGATCAACACGCATAAACGGGTCAAGCTGATCTACGGCGAGCCTTACGGCATTGAGATCGAGAGCGACTTTGGGGCCGGCTCCAAGGTAACCCTACACATACCAACAGATCTGGGGGAACAACCGTATGTATAACGTCATGATTGTTGATGATGAGCCTGTGATCAAAAAAGGACTGCAGTGTTTCATTGATTGGAGCATCCTTGGGTGTGAAGTCGTCTGCGAGGCCTCCAACGGGATGGAAGCCGTCGAGCTGCTGGATTATTATGAGATCGATATTATTGTAACCGATATCCGCATGCCGGGAATGGATGGTCTTGCATTGTCAGATTATGTACACCGGAATTCTCCGCAGACCAAGGTGATCATTCTTACTGCCTTCGCGGATTTTTCCTACGCCCAGACCGCCATTCAATATGAAGTAGTCGATTTCGTGGTCAAGACCAATCCTACAGAGCAGATTCCCCGTGCAATTGAAAAGGCAACCCGGCTGCTGGAAAAAGAGCGGGAGCAGATGCAGAAGGTGCGGCAGCTCGAGAGCAAGCTCAACGATAATCTGTCCGAAATCAGTGAGAAATTCCTGAAGGAAGCGTTGGGGGGCCTGATCACTGATGAAGTAAGTTTGCTCAGCCGCTCCAGAGAACTGGGTCTAGAGCTCAAGAACTATTTCGGGGTCTATATGGAGATTAAGGAAATACCAGAGTCCCATGCGAAGACAAATGACCATCACCGGTTCCTGGCCTCCATCCGTCAATTTCTTGCACATGCCTTCGGGGAACGCCCTTCTTATATTATGCCCATGGAAAAAAACACCCTGCTGGCGCTTGTCTCCATGGACGGCAGCAATGCATCCGTCTCCACTCAAACGCTACTTACAATCAGTAACGAAATCCTCGCCATGGCCGAGAACTTCAGGCAATATCATGTCAATATCGGCATCAGCCTGATCCACCGGGATGTCCTGTCGCTAAGGGAGGCTTATCTTGAGTCAAAGGAGGCGCTGCAGGGCAGCTTTTATAATGATAATTATGTGGCTGTATATATGCCTTACACGAGCAAGACGCTCACACCCGGAGCTCCGCCCCATCACGCCGCCGAGCAGATAGCCGGACATCTGCAGCAAGGCCAGAGCGAGCTGGCTATTCAACAGCTGGACCAATTACTTGAGAATTACCGGAGCACCAAAGAGCCGATTGAGAATGTAAAAGTAGCCTGTCTGCTTATCGGTTCCTACTGTTTCCGCCTGTTGAGCACAAGTACGCCGTTCGCACCGGAAATGGAGGAGAGCCAGTCTGCGGTGTACAAGCAAATCCAGGAGAGCAAGAGCATTCAGCTGTTAACAGACATCCTTAAGCGTTTGATCCAGAGCTGTTCCAGAGCAATAGCTCAGAGTGACACACAGCCCAATTACATCGTTATCGAATGCCAGAAGTATATACGGGAGAATTATAACCAGAACCTGAATCTGCAGATCATTGCCGATCATATCCACATCAACAGCAGCTATCTGAGCCGGCTCTACAAAAAGGTAACTGGTGAGTCCATCATCGATGTAATCAACAAATACCGGATTGAAATGGCCAAGAAGCTCCTCCGGAATCCGGCCAGTAAAGTGTTTGAAGTCGCAGAAGCCGTCGGAATTGAGACTCCGGCCTATTTCACCCATGTGTTCTCCAAATATACAGGCATGAGTCCCAAGGAATACAAGCTGAATTATTCACAGACTGAATTGGGCTAAAAAACACCTGGAACGCAAGGCAACAGACGCAAAGCAGCGGTCCTCCTGACATCGGAGAACCGCTGCTTTGTAGATGATTACAGGTATTCTACGCCAGTCCGGTCAGCCTGCTGATCACAGCAGCGCCCTCGGCACGGGTGGCTTGGGCATGCGGCCTATAGCAGCCGCCGTCCGACATGCCGGCTATGAGGCCTGCAACTGAGCTACCGCCACCGCATCAGCGCCCCAGCCCGCAATGCGCGTGCCGTCGGTGGACCTCCGGCCGTATCAGGCACGGAAGCTGACTACGCCGGGACTCCAGCCAGACTGTTAATATTCTCGTACGCCCAGCGGTCCGCAGTACCCGTGAAGGCGTTCAAGTGTCTTCCGCGCCCTGGAGAAAATAAGTGGATTCGGTGTTTCATTCTATGGATCATCAGTTTCAGAATAATTAAGTGCTCTTTTTCCCACTGAATTCTGAGAAACAAGATTCCCAGAATAATAAAAAAGTTCATTAGATATAAAATCTAATGAACTGTTGATGTTAAAATAATGGCGCGCCCTGAGAGATTCGAACTCCCGACCTTTTGATTCGTAGTCAAACGCTCTATCCAGCTGAGCTAAGGGCGCAAATATTGGAGCGGACGACGGGAATCGAACCCGCGACCCTCGCCTTGGCAAGGCGATGCTCTACCGCTGAGCCACGTCCGCACACGGTATGTACTTCTGCAATTCTATGGGCTTGTCACACCCTATAAAAAAGTATTAATGGCGGAACCGACGGGATTCGAACCCGCGATCTCCTGCGTGACAGGCAGGCATGTTAGGCCAACTACACCACGGTTCCAAAAAATCAATTGCGGGGGCAGGATTTGAACCTGCGGCCTTCGGGTTATGAGCCCGACGAGCTACCGGGCTGCTCCACCCCGCGTCAGTAAAAAATATATATGGTGGAGGCTGAGGGGATCGAACCCCCGACCCTCTGCTTGTAAGGCAGATGCTCTCCCAGCTGAGCTAAGCCTCCATGTAAGAAGCAACTTAATGATCTTACCATGGATCCATTATAATAGCAAGCTTTATTTAAAAGTAATGGTGACCCGTAGGGGATTCGAACCCCTGTTACCTCCGTGAAAGGGAGGTGTCTTAACCCCTTGACCAACGGGCCTAATCAACAATGTTGTTTGTGACAACAAAAAATATTATATCATATATAAATATGAATAGCAATATACTAATCTATATTTTATGAGAGCTTACGAAACCTCATGTAGGCTTAAGGGGCGTTTGCAGCTGGTATGTGGAAAACCTCCATGTCTATCCCCACGTCTCTTTCTATGTCTATGTCTATCCGTATGTCCTACGTCCGCTGAGGCACCTATAGTTCCGCCGCTCTACATAGTCCAGGAGCCTCCAACTTTTCCTATTGATCCTAACGGACTCCAGAGCCCTTATTTCCCCTAGAACAGGCTCACCGGGTAACGGACTGTACCGCTCTTATCATCACTGCAGTAGCCTACTTTTGGGGAGATTTCCGTAAATAAGAGCACTGGTGTCCGTTAGAAAGTAAAAACATCACTTTTGCTGAAAATAAAGGCTGCCTCAGTCCGTTAGAGATAAGAGAGCAGCTTCAGAATTTTTCTAGCAATAATCATGTTAGTCACGTAAAACCTGTTTAGACACTTGTTACCACTAAGACAGCATATATGTTGCCATTTCCCGAGCATAATATTTGGTTAATTTACAACGTAAACAAAAAACCACCGCTGTTAATCAGCAGTGGTCTTAAGTGCTTGGCGGCGTCCTACTCTCCCAGGACCCTTCGGTCCAAGTACCATCGGCGCTGGAAGGCTTAACGGTCGTGTTCGGGATGGGTACGCGTGGAACCCTTCCGCTATCGCCACCAAACATGATTTTTCGAAGCTTACGCTTCTCGAAATCGCTGCAGAAAATATCAAACCATCGGTTTAACATCCTGCCAGGCTTGATCACCTGAAAACTGAATCCGAAACGAATCTGCGATTTATTTATTGGATAAGCCCTCGACCGATTAGTATTGGTCAGCTCCATGCATTGCTGCAC
>NZ_LRAC01000107.1 GCF_001517085.1 Paenibacillus sp. DMB5 | reverse complement strand
GTAATTAAAAAGCAATATTTAAGCAGCCTGAGTTCGGTATTCATAAGGACTCAGGTTGTTTAATTTCGTTTGGAAACGTGCATGGTTGTAAAAGCGGATATATTGCTGCACAGCATGCCTCACCTGCTTAGCAGAGTGAAAGGAGTGGAGATAGAAACACTCGGATTTAAAATGACCGAAGAAGTTCTCCATACAGGCATTGTCCCAGCAGTTACCCTTTCTGGACATGCTTGCCTTTATCTCATATCGCTCCAGTAGTTTACTGTATTGGCGGCTAGTGTATTGAAATCCTTGGTCGCTGTGCAAAAGAACACCTTTGGTGTCCCGCCGTTTTCTCGCCTTTTTGACTGTATCCAACACCAGCTTTAGATCATTCCGCGAGCTAATCTGGTACGCTACAATTTCATTGTTAAACAGATCTTTAATCGCAGACAAGTACAGCCTTTGTCCACCGAAGATAAGGTACGTAATATCCGTGACCCACTTCTGGTTCGGCTGCTCTGCTGTAAACTCTCTATTCAGGTGGTTGTCAGAGATCACGTAAGCCTCTTTCTTGCCATAGTAAGGTCTTTTCCTCCGAATAACTGCTCGAAGTCCCAGCTCGCCCATGAGTCGCTGTACACGCTTGTGATTCATGTGAATGGCGTAGGTACGCTTTAGCCATACCTTCACTCTGCGGTATCCATAAATGCCTTTAAGCTTCTCGTGGCATTCGACAATTTTAAGCTTCAACGCTTCGTCTTCGCGTTGCTTGGGTGAAACGAACGTTTGCCGGTTCAACCACTTGTAAAAACCACTTCTAGATACCCCAGCCAGATTGCAAAGCAGGGTAAGGTTGTATTTCTTATGAAGCAATTCCTTAATGACTGCAAACTTTTTGCTGCTCGGAACAGCGTCCATTCCTCCTTTCACATCTGTAAGAGCTTTTTTAGCATTTCATTTTCTACCTCAAGGCGCTTAATCTTGGCCTCTGGATCTTCAGGACGTGTTCGGGGTCTGCCCATGCCTGGCCCTTTTGCCTTCCCTCTCTTTTCTCCAAGGCCCTTTACTCCCTCTGCCTCAAAGTGCTTCACCCATCGGCGAACCAGTGAATCGTTAATGCCCATTTCACGCGCGACACTTTTATACCCCAATCCCTTTTTGAGATAGAGGTCAACTGCCTTTTTCTTGAACTTCTCATCGTACGTTCTTCTCATTTCGCCCATAAAAAAATCCCCTCCATAGTAGACAGATTAAACGGCTTGCTTTTTTCTGTCTACTATAGGGGGATCATATCAAAA
>NZ_LRAC01000106.1 GCF_001517085.1 Paenibacillus sp. DMB5 | reverse complement strand
CTGATTCAAGGGGATTTTTCCCCTTAATGTGGCTCGTTTGCGGACGGATGAGGCGATTTAAGGGGATTTTTCCCCTTGGTGCGGCTCGTTTGCGGATGGATGGGCTGATTCCGGTGCGACCCCCTAATTCCGGAGTCTCCCATATAAAATCGACTCTTGCCGTAGATTTACTCTTTATTTCGCTTTTTTCCTCGGCCAGAAGAAGTCGGATCGGTCTTCTAGGCTCATGACCCACTCTGAAAATTTGGCCGGTGGCATTCTGCGAAGACTTGTATGCATTCTGCGGTTGTTGTAGAAGTCCATGTAACCGTCTACGGCTTCATAGGCATGTTCAAACGTTGCGAACTCTGCCTTGCCAAATAGATCTCTCTCCATGTTGCTGTGGAACGATTCAATAAAAGCATTGAGATCCGGCGTTCGAGGCGGAATCCGTTCGTGTGTAATCTCCCAACCTTCACACATATCTCCAAAAAGGTGGCTCACGAACTGTGGTCCATTGTCGGTTCGTATCACTGGGCGTTCGCTGTGATTCGTACAGTGAGAGTCCATGGCTCTCCAAAGCGTCTGACAGGCATGCTTCGCCTCACACGACGATCCTCTGTAGTAGCCGACGATGACACGGGTAAATACATCGATAATGCTAAGGACGAAGAAATGCCTGTCGCGACCCGCGACGTAACCATATTTAATGTCCATCTGCCAGAGCTGGTTACGTCCGTTGATGACTCGGTTCTCTGGCAGCTTTCGGGGATGCTTGAAGCGCTTCTGACGTTGTGGCTGCAGGATATCTAGTGCCTTACACAGCCGGTAGCTCTTCTTATGGTTCAGCTTTAACCTGTACTGATTCCACAAGCATTCCGCAAGCAGCTTGTACCCGTACACGTGCTCTTCTCCAGAAATCAATTCCAGAAGCCACTCCTGGATTTGCTCGTCGCTAATCTTCTCCCCGGACTCCGTAAGGGAATAACCCGGCACAGGTCTCCCGCGCCCACCTTGAGCTGCTTGCGGGGACTGTGACTTGCGCTTGATGCGGTCATAGTATGTGGACTCCGCCAGCCCAATGATACGCAACACCAGGACTGCTGAATTCCCCTGCTTAATGAACAGCTCGGCTACCTTGATTTTTTCGGATAAGCAGGGGTTGGCTTTTTTAGCAGTTCACGTAGAATCTCGATCTCCAGATCTTTTTCTCCAAGCATTTTGACGGCCTTCTCGTATTTCTGCTCGACCTCAAGAAGGCGCTTTAGCTCTTCTGCCTGCTCCTGGGGATAGGGATGCTCTTGTTCGCCATGCTGTTCCCGATGATCCCTCACCCATTGATTCACTGTACCCGGGGTAACACCGTATTTTCTGGCAACAACCGCTGCCTTAATGCCAGACAAGACCTCTTGTGCAGCCCTCTCTCTCTGTTCGGACATTTTTCCCATAGTGCTCATCCTCCTCATGTATTAAGTCTA
>NZ_LRAC01000104.1 GCF_001517085.1 Paenibacillus sp. DMB5 | reverse complement strand
GCAAAAATGCCCTTGAATTCGGCCTCGGCGGGCAAATCAGCCAAATCAAGGGCAAAAATGCCCTTGATTTCGGCCTTGGCGGGCAAATGTGCCGAATGAAGGGTAAAAATGCCCTTGAAATATCTAAAAAGACGGTCAACAGACAGCATACTGCTGTGTTGATCGTCTTTTTTATGTTGCCATGCTATGTTGCTATGCGCGCCGGATGCGTACTAGCCAACCTCCAGTACAGCCTTAATAAATGTTTTCAGCGCTGTCGGCGCGCCTTCGCCGGCCCACTGCTTAAGGGCTTCATCCTGCCGGCTCATATAGGCATCCAGCTTGTCAGCCAGCAGCTTGTCAAAGGCAGCAGGCCCTCCGGTGCGCTCCGCCTGAAGCTCCATAATCAGCAGCGGCCAGCTGTAGCCGCCCTGGCCGAAGCTATGCTGCGGATATCGCTTCGCCAGCTCCAGCACGGAATCCAGCGGCTGGCCCGCAGCCAGCTCGGCAGCCAGATAACTGCCGATAAAGCGGTGACTCGGGTCTGTCTCCATTGCCTGAGCCAGCTCCTGCCGGGCTTCGTCCAGCCGGCCCTGGTACATCAGGGCAACGCCGTTCAGGGCGCGGTCATAGCTGTCCGGCTCGTGACCGTTCAGCTTCAGATACAGCGCATGGTATTTGTTATAGCTGCTCCAGTCAGAGCGGTCCAGATAATAATCTGCCAGATTAAAAGCAAAATTGGCATCCGGGCGCAGCTCCACCAGCTTGACTAATAAGCCCATCGCTTCATCCATGGTTCTGGCATCCCGGGTATGGGAATGCTTGGCGAACAAGAGATGAATCAGCATCTTGAGTGCATGGTCATCCTGCGGATTATCGGCATAATCCCTGCGGTAGGCTTCCATTGCTTCCTCCAGCTTCTGATCCGCAACGAGCATATCCGCAGCAGTCATGGTCCGGGATTTCAGATAAAAGAACGGCAGATTGCCGACCGTCTCCTCATTAAGCCGGTAGCCGTTGCTGCGGGTAATGACATGGCCTTGCGCATCGTAAGCATCAATGCTCCAGGAGAACCGGCTGTCGGGATTGGCGAAGCCGAGCAGGGAAGCGGGGGAAACCGACTGCCAGCCTTCCCCCCCTTCTACGGTAGAGAAGCTACCGGTAGAGAAGCCTCCACTGTTGTAAAGCTCAGTCACCGGAATTTCAACCTGATTATCCGTAATGCGCTGGCGGGTGACATGGCTTAAGAAGCTGCCTTTGTCATCGACTGTTGTTGACAGATTGTAATAGGCGGCTCCATCAACGGCCTCCCATTTGAACTGTACTGCATCACCGGTCAGCACCTGTGAGTTAACAGGTGATTGCAGCTCCAGCAGCGGCTGGAGCGTGATATCATGTGTGACCGAGCTGCCGGCCTGGAGCTCGATCCAGTCGTCCGACTGCACAGGCCAGGTCCAGCCGTCGATCTGCTCAAAGCTGAGGCCGAGCTGGATCTGATAGAATCCGGGAATCACGCCTGAGAACTGAAAACGCCCTTCAGCATCCGTAACAATCTGATACGGCTCACTGTCAGACCGCACGCTATGATATAGCTCTCTTTCCGCGCGGAGGAATATACCTGCCCGGGCTACCGGGGTTCCGTCGCTTTTGGTGAGTGTGCCTGATAGGGTAGCAGGAGCATCGAAGCCCAGCTTCACAGCTTCCCGCAGCGCTGTCTGAAGCGCGACAAGCTGTTCCTCTGTGGAGGATGATGTTCTATACACCTGTTCAGCCGCATTGCTGCCAGTATCTTTGCTGCCACCGACTGCACCGCCGCTGCTGGAGCTGCGCTGTTCTGAGCTGCCGCTGTCTGAGCTGTGCTGTCTGAGCTGTGCTGTCTGAGCTGCCGCT
>NZ_LRAC01000103.1 GCF_001517085.1 Paenibacillus sp. DMB5 | reverse complement strand
CACAATATATTTTACAGACTCCAATCTATCATTTGCCTACCTCTGCGAATGATTGTTGAAGTGAAGCCTAATTCAACTGTTGATATAGATGCGATCCTATAACTTTCTTAAATAAAAAACGAACTATTCCATAAGCACATATATTGGGCTAAACGTAGAATCAGAGATCTATGTTTAGCTTTTTATTTACCTGTTATAATGAGCTCAGGTTATCTCAAATAAAAAAGGAACGGATTTTGTATGACTACGCACATCGTTGAATTGTTAGGTGAAAGTGGGTATTTCGCCATTATCTTAAGTCTGGTTTTAAATATATTAATAAGCATTTTTGCATTCATCCCTAGTGTATTTCTCACAGGAGCTAACATCACCTTGTTCGGTTTTCTCAACGGAATGATGATTTCCTTTTTCGGAGAAGTGCTCGGGGCAATTGTTAGCTTTGTTCTCTATCGCAGGGGGTTCTTGTCCTTAATACGAGGTATAAAAAATGAGAATAAATATTTGAAGAGACTTCAACAAACTTCTGGTTTTGAAGCATTCTTTCTTATTTTTGCTTTAAGAATACTCCCGTTTGTCCCTTCAGGATTGGTTAATATATCGAGTTCCGTTAGTCATGTTAGCTGGGGCACTTTTGGATTAGCAACTATGCTTGGAAAGTTGCCAGCTCTTATTATAGAGGCTTATTCTATTCAGCAATTGCTGATTCTCAGCAAGGAATATCTCAGTGTAGCTTTAATTTTAATAAGTATCGTACTCATTCTAATCATTTTCACGGTTAGTAAAAGAAGACACACTAAGTACAGGGAATAAAAATTTATTAGTTAACATCGCTGAAACAGCCCTTTCTATACTTATCATGAGAATCCATCGCATGTACCTTACCCTACTTCTCAATACGAACAATCCTCAAACAAGCTTACGGAATAAGAATAGCCTATTCAAATAAAAAGATCGCCTCTCTAGTTAGAGGCGATCTTCATTACTCCACATGTAGAAAACTTTCAATTAACGGCTCACCATTTCAGAATAGCTGTTTTCACTGACTACACGGCGAGCTGTTACATATCGCTCCTTATAATACGCCTCTGACAAGCTGCTGATTCTTACGCCCTTACTGCTGGAAGAGTGAGCGAACTTGTTATCACCTACGTAAATGCCCGCATGCGAAATTCCAGAACCAAATGTGTTAAAAAAGACGAGGTCACCCTCACGTAAATCATCTTTGGCTACAGGAATGCCAGTTTTAGCCTGCGATTGAGAAGTGCGCGGAAGGTCATCTACATTGAACTTCTTAAGTACATATAGAATAAATCCGGAACAATCAAAGCCTGAAGTTGTAGTTCCTCCATATAGATAAGGGGTTCCTACGACCCGCTTCACAACACTGTCCAATGTTACCTCGCTAGCATATGTACCTGGTGCTGCAGAAGCAAATATAAATGAGGCTGCCAACATGGATACGATGACTTTCTTCAGAAACTTGTTCTCCCTTCAATGCCTACGGAGTTAGCTGAGGATTCGGTTAAAGGTTCCCTATATTCCCTTTCGTGCAAGAATAATTCACCCAAAAAATGGTTCCCCCGTTTTCAACGCTGAAATTCGGCAACTTATTAATATTTTGTAACTATTAACACTTTAATAGATAGTAGGCTACCTGTCAATCCTTCTAAAAATTTAACTATTAACGTATTTTCTACATACTTTCTTCATTGTTTCTCCATATTTTTGCTTTATAATAACCCGTCATTATCATTCTATGTCTGAAACAATAGTAACGTTTTTGTCATATATTTCAATATCTTTGGTGTATATAAAAAGACGAGTAGTTACTTCCTACTCGTCTTCTAATCCCATATATGTCGTTTAATTGATATTACGTTTTCGATTACGATACCTGTGTTTGTTCCAAAGCCGATCCCAGTGATTCTTCAATTCCCATCATCATTTTATAATGGGCATGATGATGTGTAACCACGAATATCTTTTCAAATACCCGTAAGTACTTACTGACTGTATCCATCGGGTGCTCGATATACAAATCATCTCCTGCAAAGTGAGAACCATCATTGGCCCAGGAGATTAAGGATTTACATATGACCTTCTCATCCTCGTCGAATTTATCAATAATGTCCTGATCGCTGTAATTACCATAGATTTTAAAATAATTTTAAATGATTCTACGAATCAAATTCTGAACGGTGATGGAAGAGCTGTGATTGGCTGACTTTAATTCCTGCCACATTAACTCATACGAGCTTTTAATCGGGTTGCTGTTATACGGGGTTGATTCGGTTACATCATTCCATTTTCGGATAATCCAAAATGTCGGGTCTGTCAATAATTTTGTGTAAACTCTTTTAAGCACAGATTCCCCGAGGGGAAGTCGCGAATCTAACGCAAGTGTTGACCGACCCTGTCTGGGAAAAAGACC
>NZ_LRAC01000102.1 GCF_001517085.1 Paenibacillus sp. DMB5 | reverse complement strand
ACAATATATTTTACAGACTCACGAAATTCCACTTAGTTCAGTTAGCGGCCAGTGAGTGATATCTTTCAGAATCATTCACATAGAACCAAAATCCACATAACTGCACTCTGTACAACTAAAACAAAGTTTTTGAGACAAATTTTAACTTTAACTGTATTCTGTACATCTAAAAGCTCCGTATTTCACTTCTACGTCCTATTTTCCTTAATTTAGTTGTACAAACTACAGCTATCTCGCGGTAGCAGCTAAATTCACAGCAAATAACTGCACAAAGTGCAGTTATTTTCACAAGCTAATCAGGCAACTTGATTAAACCAGACCATGACCGCCGCGAGGCCCACGGCAGCAATAGCCCGGTTCTTGTTTCTCTACTAACCCGATGCCAGACAGGTTGCAGGCAACTCTCACTGATTACTGAGTCAGAACCCGGGTAGACTCCGGTCCTGACCTATTCCCCAAAGTGCCGGATAAGAAACAGCATGTACAGCTTGTTATTAAGCCCGACGCCAGGCCCCCAGCACCCAAGAGAGCAGGCGGAGATCCTGCCCGTGGCCGCCGATGACGGACAATCCCAGCGGGAGACCCTCAGGTCCCTCCACCGGCAGGGTGATCTGAGGCAGGCCGGCAAGCCCGGCAATGCAGCTAAGCATCATAGCGCCGCTGCGGTTGCGTTCCAGCTGCTGCAGGTCTCCGCCCAGAAGCGGAGCCGGTCCGGGGACGGTCGGGATGACCAGGCAGCGGTCCTCCCGGAGCAGCAGCCGCAGCCGGCCGGCAATCTCACTGCGCAGCGCGGCCGCCCGGCTATGGTCCTGCCCGGCGATGCTTGCCGCCCAAGAGAACCGGGCCGCGATATCCGGCCCGAATTCCGGCTGCTCCTGTCTGATCCATTCGCTATGGGTTGCCCAGATTTCAGCCGCCTGCAGCTCCCTGAACAGATCCATCCAGCTTTTCAGGCCTTCGGCTGACACCACATTTTCTACTGTCTCATCCGCAGCGGCCTGCAGCCGGCTGAGTTTCCGCCTCAGACAGGCGCACTTGACGGTTCAGCCAGTGCCCAGCAGTCCGCCGGGAGATATAGCTTGCTCATTCTGCCTTCAGCCGGAGTAGTACCTGAACCAGAACCGGATCTGACTTCAGACAGAGACAGACTTACTCCGCCGGCGCTCGTTACATCCGACTGCTCAGATGGCCTCTCACCCGCATCAAGCAGCACCCTTCCCACAACCTCCAGCAGTTCCGGGCTATCCGCCATCCAGCCCACCGTATCAAATCCCGGGGCCAGCGGAATAACGCCCTCCATATCCACGGCTCCATGCGTAGGCCGGAAGCCGTACACGCCGCAGTAAGCAGAAGGGACACGGACCGAGCCACCGGTATCCGTTCCAAGTGCAAAGTCTACGGCGCCAGAGGCTACCGCCACCGCTGACCCGCTGGATGAGCCGCCGGGAATCCGTCCGGCTCCGCGCGGATTCACAGGCGTGCCGTAATGAACGTTTTCGCCGCCCAGGCTGTACATCAGCTCATCGGTATGTGCTGCACCGCATAAAGCTGCCCCCGCCTCCAGCAGCTTAGAGACAGCTGCCGAATGTACTCTTGAAGGCCCGTGGCTTCGCAGCCAGGAGGGATTCCCGGCAGATGAGCTGTGGCCGGCTACTGCGAACACATCCTTTACTGCAAACCTGAGCCCCTTCAATTCCCCCTGCCGCGAGCCGGAGACTTCAAGCTCCGGAGCAATAAAAGCACCATAATTATTATCTAGTATCATCTCTCCCGCTCCCTCCCTGCCAGCTACCACCCGATTGCCGCTCCGTCACACCGCGGATCCGTTCCGCCGCTGCGGAGACCTCCGCTGTCGATTGCAATAACATGGGCATGGCCCATGATGCCGTCAAAAGCTGCCGCCGGCCGCACCAGATGCCCGGCGCCGGCCAGCGCATCCAGCACCTGCTGCCCGGCGCGCTGCTCTACCTTCAGCTCCTGGGTCGGCTCTCCCCAGGTTCTGCCCCACACAAATCTCGGGGCACTCACCGCCTCCAGCGGATTCATGCCGTAATGCAGCAGCCTCGTCAGCAGCAGCGTCTGCGTCTGGGGCTGCCCTTCCCCGCCCTGTGTCCCGTACAGATAAGCGGGCTTTCCCTCCCGGCACGCCATCGCCGGCATCAGGGTATGGAATGTACGCTTGTGCGGCTCCAGTGTATTGATATGCCCCGGGTCCAGCGAGAAGAAAGAGCCGCGGTTCTGCAGCAGAATGCCCGTATCCCCGGCAACAACCCCAGAGCCAAATTCAAAATAGAGGCTTTGAATAAACGACACGGCATTGCCGTCACCGTCCACTACAGCGGCGTAAGCCGTATCCCGGCCGACCGGTTCACTTCCAATCGCCGCCGCACGGCTCATGGAAATGGAGGCTGCAAGCTGCTGCGCATATCCTTTATCCAGCAGCCGGTCCAGCGGAGCCTGATGGTGAAGCGGATCCGTCAGCACCTGATCCCGGTCACGGAAGCTTAGCTTCAGCGCCTCCACCAGCAGGTGGTAATATTCATAGGAGCCATGCTCGATGCCGCTAAAATCAAAACGCTCCAATATATTAAGCGCCATCAGGGCTGCAAAGCCCTGCGAGTTCGGCGGCGCCTGATATATGCTGTAGCCGTGATATTCGGTAGAGACGGGCTCAGCCCACTCCCCCTGATGATCAGCAAAATCATCACAGGTAAGATACCCGCCCGCAGCCCGCATATAATCGCTTATATCCTGCGCAATCTGCCCCTTATAGAAGGCGTCGCGCCCGCCCGACGCCAGGGCACGCAGCGTCCGCGCCAGCTGCGGCTGCACAAACCTGGACCCGGCGGCCGGCA
>NZ_LRAC01000101.1 GCF_001517085.1 Paenibacillus sp. DMB5 | reverse complement strand
AGCCTCAGTAGGCCAAAAACTTGAAATGAAAGGCAAAAATGCCTCTGATTTCGGCGGAAGAGGCGAAATGAGCGAAATGAAGGGCAAAAATGCCTTTGATTTCACAGCCTAAGTGGCCAAAAGCGCGAAATGAAAGGCAAAAATACTTCTGATTTCGCCTCGTGTGGCCAAAAGCGTGAAATAAAAGGCAAAAATGCCTTTGCTTTCAGCCCGTGTGGCCGAAAGCACACTTTAAGGGGAAAAATCCCCTTAATGAGCCGGCAAAGCCTACAGCTTGCCAGGAATAGGGGGATAAATCCCACTATTGAGCCACTACCCCGCAGCCCGCAACATGCGGCCGGCATCAGCCATAGGCAATAATCCCCGTGACCTGCCCGCACAGTTAAGCCGTTGCTCCCATCTTGCTGCAAAACGCCGCCTAACGCTTGAATAACGGCTGGCGCCAGCGATATAAATCATGATTGCTTAAAATTTGATTATTTTGATTCAGCAAATTTAAAAATTTATAAGTTTATAAATCTTTTATTATGAATGTAAATATTTGATTGTCATATACGATTTACTGAAAAAGGTGGCTACAACATGTACAAAGTTGAATCGCTGGAGCAGCTCATGGCGGCGGTGCCGGTAATCAGGGCGGCCGTCCCCGCCGATCTATCAATCGCGATCTGCGACCTGGAGAAATTCCTTGCCTATTGGCCGGGAGAAAATATAAATTTGCATATCCAAGAGGGCCAGCTTCTTCATACCGAGGAACCGCTGACCGCAGCCATCCGCAATAATACGCCGCTTAGGGCTGATGTGCCTGCCGAGTTTTACGGCTTCGAATTCACCGGGACGGCTACCCCGATCCATGACCGGGAGGGCCGGGTTATCGGCGGTATTGCCGTGCAGCTGCGCCGCCAGCGTGAGCTTCGGATCATATCGGACCAGATTGCCGGCTCGCTTGCCCAGGCGAGTACCCGGCTGATGCAGGTCGCGGACGGTGCGAGTGAACTTGCTGCCTCTACCCAGCAGCTTCTTGCTCTTGCACAAAGAAGCGGCGAGCAGGTTAGCGAGACGGATAAGGTAGTGATGCTTATCAATAATGTTGCCAGCCAGACGCATCTCTTGGGCATCAATGCCGCAATCGAAGCGGCCCATGCCGGGGATAAGGGCAGGGGCTTTGGAGTCGTGGCCCAGGAGATCCGCAAGCTGTCGAATGAAACGGTCAGCTCCACCAGGACGATTCAGGATACATTGGGGGCTTTCAAAACGGCAACGTCACAAATGGGCGTCTCTATTGAGCGGATCGCTTCCATTGTACAGGAGCAGGCCGCAACCTCGGAGCAGATATCGGCCTTCATTGAAGAAATCCAGCAGATGTCCGAAAAGCTGAACGCCTTCGCCCAAAAGCTGTAGGCAATAAGCAGAGCTTGCCGGAACGAGACAAAAAAAGTTTGCGTTAATGCCACATTTTAGCTGGAACGATCAGGGGGATTGACATAACGATTTACTTGTCATTTAGGGTGCCCGCCCTCACAATGAGGGATAGTATTTTGGAGAATAAGGAGTTACAGCGGATGAATGAGATTTGGGCCAGGAATAAAGTGAAAGTAACCGGAGAGGGCGAGCGGACCATTGTGTTTGCCCACGGCTTCGGGTGTGACCAGAGCATGTGGCAGTTTGTAACACCGGCTTTTGAGCAGGAGTACCGGCTGGTGCTCTTTGATTATGTAGGCTCGGGAAATTCCGATTTAAGCGCATATAGTACTGAGCGGTATGGAAACTTCAGCGGATATGTACAGGATTTGCTGGATGTTATCGGACTGCTGCAGCTGAGCGATATTATTTTTATAGGACATTCTGTCAGTTCCATGATTGGGATGCTGGCTTCCATTGAACGGCCGGAGCTGTTTGCCAAAATGGTGATGATCGGCCCGTCCCCCCGGTATTTAAATGATGGTGAGGACTACTACGGCGGATTCGAGAAAAGCGATATTGCCGAGCTGCTGGAGATGATGGAAATGAATTTCAGCGGCTGGGCCAGCTTTATGGCACCGCTTGCCATGAATAATCCGCATTTGCCGGAGCTGACCCAGGATCTGCAGCGCAGCTTTATTTCAGCCGATCCGGTGATTACCCGGGAGTTCGCCGAGGTTACGTTTCTGTCGGACCACCGCGGGTCGCTGGCTGCAGCCGCAGTGCCAACGCTGATTCTGCAGTGCTCGGATGACAGTATTGTGCCTATTGAAGTAGGTGAATATCTGCATAAGCACCTGAAGAACAGCGAGCTGCGGCTGATGCAGGCCAAGGGACATTATCCGCATATCAGCCATCCGGAGGAGACCATTGCGCTGATTCAAGGCTATCTGTAAACAGATTTTGAACACTATGCAGTATTGTGAGGTTATTTAAAAATGGATGAACGGCTGGAATACGCCCCGTGCGGATATTTGTCGATTACACATCAGGGCATCATTACGGATATGAACCATACCTTCCTTTTCTTGATGGGATACACACGGGAGGCGCTGCTGCATAAACATATTGAATCGATTATGTCCAAGGCGAACCAGCTGGTTTTCCATTCTTATTTCTACCCGAATATCAAGCTGCATGGTCATGTAGAGGAGCTGTTTATCAGCCTGAAGGACGTAAGCGGAGGGACGGTTCCCTACATTCTGAACGGGCGGAGTCTGGTGGTTGAGGATGTGGCGGTGATAGACTGCGTGCTGGTGCAGATGAGCAAACGGATGGATTACGAGCAGGAGCTGCGTTCGGCGAAGAAACAGATCGAAGAGGCTTACTGGGAAAAAGAGCAGGCGCTGGCCAGACTGGGCCAGATCCATACCGAAATCCAGCAGAAGCAGAGTGAGCTGATGGAGCTTAATGCCGTTCTAGTGGAGCGGTCTACGACGGACAAGCTTACAGGACTCAGGAACAGGCGTTATTTAGAAGAGAAGTTGAGCAGTCAGCTGGAGCTGTTCCGGGAGACAGGGGAGCCGTTTTCACTGCTGATGATAGACATTGACTACTTCAAGCGGATCAACGATACCTTCGGGCATCAGAAGGGTGATTATGTGCTGGAGAAGCTGGGGAGCCTGCTGAGATTTCATTCGCGGGAAAAGGATACGGCCGCCCGTTACGGCGGAGAGGAGTTCGTGCTGATTTTGCCTGATATGGCTGCTGATGAATCCAGGCTGGTCGCTGAGAACCTGCGTCAGGAGGCTGAGCTTGCTGTCTGGGATACCGGACGGCTTACGGTCAGCATCGGGATTGCTACATGTACGGCCGGGGATTCGGAAAAAACGCTGCTCCACAAAGCCGACACCGCGCTCTATGCATCCAAAGAAGGCGGAAGAAACCGCGTGACGCACAGCTTTGATTTTGCCGCGAAGCTATAGTAAGCCTGATTATTCATATATAAAAGAGCCCTCAACAGAGCACTGAAGTGCACCCCTTAGAATAGACATTGGAATAAACCCCTGGTTTATCCGATGAAATCTAAGGGG
>NZ_LRAC01000100.1 GCF_001517085.1 Paenibacillus sp. DMB5 | reverse complement strand
GGCAGCTCCTGCCGGGCGAGCGGCTGAGCACGGCCGCTGGTCCAGGCCCGCGAAGCCGCTAATACAGGCGTCGAAGGTGCAGATGGCTGGGAGCGGATTTAGCTGGCAGACAATCTTGCCAGACACCCCGCCAGCGCGGATTTAACGGCTCACTTACAGCTAAGCCTGCCTGGCAGGTGTCTAATAACCGAACCGTATCAGCTGACGCTCAGCTAAATCCTGCCGCGCCAAGCTGGCAGGCAGCCTGATGCCGGGATAGCCGGAGGCCGTCAGCCAGCTAAATGGAAATCTGCCATCTATTTTCTGCCCCAATTACCGGGAAAAACAATTAGGTGGAAAAACGCCACCTAATTCTGCCGTTTTCGCCCTCTAAGTGAATTTCGGCCTGAAATAAGTGGTGTTTTTCACCTAAAGAATAAAAATCATGAAATATGCCGGAATTAGGTGGCGTTAATCCACCTAATTGCCAAGCCGCCGCAGCCACTTTCCCCGTTCTAATGCGTTTAACACAGACGCTTAACCTCACGCAACCGGCCGCATTCCCGCAAACGCACCAATCCAAACCCAAAGAAAGAGGACCCCGGCCAGCCAAAGCCCGGAGTCCTCTTTTTTCTCAAATCCAAGTATGTGTAACACTACCCGTACAGCTTATGTGCTCTAATCCGCCTGACCGTCTTCTTCCTCTACAAACGAGATGACGCCGTTCTCCAGGGATGCGATGCGTACCAGCGATTCCACGCGGTAGCCCGCTTCCTTGAGCAGCCGGCTGCCCGGCTGGAAGGCTTTTTCGATCACGATGCCGATACCGGCTACCGTACCTCCAGCCTGCTCCACGATCCGGGCCAGCCCGAAGGCCGCCTCACCGTTGGCCAAAAAATCATCCACAATCAGCACATGCTCACCCGGCGCAATGAACTTTTTGGAGACGGTGATGTCGTTGCTCTCTCTTTTGGTAAAAGAGTAGACGGTTTCGACATAGATGTCCTCCGTCAGCGTCAGCGATTTCTGCTTGCGGGCAAAAATCAGCGGTACCTCAAGCGTAAGGGCCGTCATAATACCAGGGGCAATGCCCGAGGATTCGATCGTCAGCACCTTGGTAATAGCTTCTCCGGCAAAACGGCGGGTGAACTCGCGGCCCACCTCACGCATCAGAAAAGGGTCCATCTGGTGATTCAGAAAAGAATCCACCTTGAGCACTCCCTGACCGAGAACAATTCCTTCATCCAAGACCTTGCGTCTCAATAACTCCATCCGTGCTCCCTCTTTTCTTCTCTTATTCCTATGGACCCTGCCTTAGCTGACTCTATCCTACAGTCCTGTAGGCTTCTGCGGCAGCAGATTACCGACGATTGACTTCAGATCATGATCCTCCTTGCTGCCCGGCTTGCCGCCGTCATAGCTTGTAATCCGGATCTCGGAATAGGATTCACCGGCATTGACCGGTTTGAAGATCAGCTTGTCGCGGTCAGCCAGCCGGACATTGAACTTCATATCCTTGAACATCTCCACAAGCTCTTTCTCCCCCGGCACCTTGCCCTCCTCCAGGAACAGCAGACCCCGCAGCGACTTGGGACCTTCGGGATGCTGTACATCAAAATGAACAATACATTCCACGCTTATCACCTCCCTAGCATAGTCTCGCCCGGGCCATATACGCTACTCTTCCCGGCTATTTCCGGAATCCTCCGGGTCAGACTCCATGTCTGTATCATGATCCTTCTCATGCATCACATATTTGCTGTAGATCCGGCTGTAGCGGTCACCGTAGCGTCTGGTCAGCTCAGCCCCCATGTCCTCCTCAAGCTCGAAGAGCACCATTTCCTGTGAAAAGTGGTTAAGCAGCAGCTCGACCAGCACTTCATGCTCGGTCACCACCGCCTGGGCCGTGCCGTCCTCATAGCGCATCCCCAGCATGCACCAGCTCCGGTCGATGACAAAAGAAAACTTTCGTCCTCCGCTCCGGCGCGGCTTGCCGCCAAGCGGCGGCCATACCGGGTAAGGGGCCGCAGCCGTATTGCCGCCGTCAAAAGCCCACAGCAGCTTCACGCCGCGCCGCTCCGCCTGTTCCAGCTCGCTTCGCAGCAGGGAGGCTTCCTCCCGCCATACATCGACCACTATTTCCTTCTCGGCCAGATTCAGCTGGCGGGTGAGCGCCCCCAGCATATTACGGTCCCCTTCAATATTGTAGAACGACTGGCTGACAGGACCGCCGCGGGGCATTTCGCTCTCCACAAAAGCCAGCGAGGCCTGCACTCGGCCGGAAATCATCGTAGCCAGCTCCTCCGGGCTCGGCCGGAAATCATCGTAGCCAGCTCCTCCGGGTCCAGCACGCTGTAGCGGGCCGGCTCCCCTTCACCGCAGCGTACATACCCCTGCTGTGTCAGGCGCTGAAGCGCCGCGTACACATTGGATCTGGATACGCCCAGCTGCTTAGCCACTTCGTAGCCCGAAGCTTCCCCCTTGGTAGCCAGCTCAACCATAATCTTGGATTCCATCTCTGTGAACCCCAAATTGCGCAGATGCAGCAGCAACTGTTCCATCTATGTTGTCCTCCTAGTATGCCTACATACTCAATCTGTGAATCTGCGGTTCGGTGTTGCACCTTTAACCTGTTGTACCGCTGTGCCTAGATTTGTTCAGAGCCGCAGCGCGGGCACCACATTGAGCCCTTGGGCAGGTCCGCCCGGCAAATCTGGCATTTGACCATATCCCGCACACCTTCTTCGCTGTAGGCTGCTGCTTCCTCCGACAGGCCCCCGCCCTTCCAGTCGCGTATCCGGCGGTCCAGCTCGAGCTGGCGTTCACGCTCCCGCTCAAGCTCATCAGCTTCCCGGCGCTCACGTTCCACTTCATGGCTATGCCCGGCATAATCCTGCGGCTCAGACTCCTTGGAATCATACAGCACTTCGGTATATACGGTCCGAGGTTCTGACCGGAGCGCCAGCTCTTTTTCTTCTTCAGTCAATTCATCCTCACCGTAAAACTCGTCTTCCTCATCCTCATGTATCTTACGGATTGTTACGGCCGGAGCCTCTTTTTTGACCGGCTCCTCCAGCTTATGCCCGCATTTCGGGCAGAAATTGGCATCCAGTGCGACC
The DNA here is from genome assembly GCF_001517085.1 of Paenibacillus sp. DMB5. GTDB lineage: Bacteria > Bacillota > Bacilli > Paenibacillales > Paenibacillaceae > Paenibacillus_AQ. The sequence continues at coordinate 140,004 of NZ_LRAC01000100.1, read as the reverse complement.
ACATTGCCGCACACGCAGAGCCGCTCATTTTTGAGCTCGGCAATTCTGTGGCGCAGCTCATCAATCTGCTCCTGATGCTTCAGGCAGACCTTGGACAGCTCCACCATCTTGCCTTCAGCCACCGACATGTCACGCGAACGGTAGCCTTCATAGAACAGCTGGCCCATTTTCATAAATTCGAGTTCCATCTCGCGTTCAATATCGGAAATATGCCCGTTAAGCTTACCGATCTCCACCGAGCTTTGCGCTTTTTCACTCACCCGGCTGGCACTGTCTTTGATACGTTGCAGAAAATTCATCATAGTTCCTCCTTCTCCAGATGAGAATAGGGCTGTTAAATAGCCGTAAAGCTTCATAAGAAGCCTATGTAATACTCTGTAACCTTAAAACGTGCTTCTATCATACCAAATGTCTCGAATAGATTCATTATTTGTCGTTCTGTGTATATTAGCAAGTAGAAACGGCTTCACCGTCTTCAAGGAAGGCGGCAACCGTACTTATCTTTTTAAGAGATCACCTGCAAGCAAACCTTAACCGCAAAAATGAGGGAGGGAATCAACTTGCCGGACGAACAACGGAAAAGTTATTTCGTATCTGTCAGTCATGGACTGATTCAGGACGTACCCGGTGAATCGGGTGAATTCGAGGTGCGGGTTACCCCTGATGAGCTGACGGTGCTTCAGGAGCTTTTGGACAATCTGGCAAGCGGAGACGAATACGCCTTCCGCCGTGCCGCTGTGCCTTACAAATCCGCCGATCATGATGACGCTGCAGACCAGTTTGATGACGGGACCATCCGGCTCTACCGGTATCTTTACCAGGTGGGAAGCGGGGAGACACAGCAGACGATCAGGCAGCTCGGCGTCCTGCCCAAACTCGAAAATACCGGTTATGAGGACAAGGGATACGATGGAGGTTCACCTACGAATAAATAAAACACCGTGCATTCACGATATGTATGCTAATACGCCGCCGCACAAAGAATGTTTCCGCTTTTTAATGTAACCGCTTCCCGAGTCCTTGTTCTGCTGTTACCGGCTTTCAGCCGGGGTCGGCATTTATTTTGCTTCCAGGGCATAAAATCGGTTAAAATAAAACAGTCACAAATAATGAAACCCGGGAGAGTATCAGTGAAAGAAGACGATAGTACGCAAGTTACGCTGAATCAGCTGCAGGTGCATGTTAAGGATATGAAGCAGTGGCAGAACAGCGAGGATTTTGCCGGAAGGCTGGAGGATCTCAAGACATTGCCTGCGCTTTACCGCCATGCCTTGAACGAGCTTGAGAATAAAATTGACGTAGTCAAGACAGAGTGGCAGGTCCGTGACGGCTACAGCCCGATCGAGCATGTCAAATCACGTATAAAAGAGCCAAAGAGCATTCTGCGCAAAATGGAACGCAAGGGGCATCCCTTCACCCTTGAAAATATGGAGCAGCACATTCATGATATCGCCGGGATGCGGATTGTCTGTGCTTTTGTGAAGGATATTTACCGGCTGGTGGATCATCTGTGCGTCCGGGAGGATCTGCGGGTGCTTGAGATCAAGGATTATATCGCCCAGCCGAAGCCGAACGGGTACCAGAGCCTGCATGTTATTGTAGCGATCCCCCTCGTACTGCTCGAAGGGACGCGCTGGGTCAAGGCAGAGATACAGATTCGGACGCTGGCCATGGATTTCTGGGCCAGCATGGAGCATATTCTTTATTATAAATTCGACAAGCAGCTTCCGCCGCATGTAGCCGAGGAGCTGAAGGAGGCCGCGCGTGCGGCTGACGAGCTGGACCAGAAGATGCTCCGCCTGCGCCGCGAAATTCTTGAGCTGTCTGAAGGAAGCCGCGGTACTGACAAGCTGGCGGAAGAATAAGGATAGCGGTAGCCCGGCTGATGCAGCCGGCTAAGCCACAAATACAACAAGGCAGTGCCAAAGCAGAAGAGCTTCCCGGCACTGCCTTGTTTTGTGTGTCCGACGCGATGCTCCCGCACGCCGTTACTGCCTGCCCGGCTCCGATGCGCGGCGTCTTGCCGATTCAGCCGCCTTGCGCATAATCAGGGCAAGGCCTTCGCCTGCCCTGGGCGTATCCGGCAGCAGCTTCAGCCAGTCTTCGTCCGGCTGGGCTACTGCGGCGTGGCCGGGAACGGCCTTGAGGCCAGCTCGTGAAACAGGGGGCCAGGCTGATGCAGCGAGCCCTCGGCCGCCGCTTCCGCCAGCCATTCCCCTGTAGTAACGGCCGGCCCCTTCCGTTCCAGCCTTGACAGCTCCGCGGCCAGCATGCTGGCAGGAGCTGGACTGCCTTCGTCATGCTGAATATATTCCTCCTCTGCCCACAGGGCAAATACTCCCCCCAGCAGCTCCTCCTTACTCATCCCGCGCAGCCTGAACCCCAGCAGCGGCTCTTCCAGCAGCTGCTTTCTGGCCCATCCAGGCAGCGCCGCCCCTGTCTCCTCACCGGAATCTGCCCGTTCCACTTCGGGAGGCAGGAGCTGAAGCTCTGCTATGCTTCCGGTGCTTTTTCCCTGCAGCAGGTCATACAGCTCTCCTGGCTGTCCGGCAAGCTGGCGCAGCACCTTATCTTTCTGTGCCGAGTCCCACTGCGGAACCGCCCAGGAGAGTGCGGACGCTGTATCAGCACTGCTGCTAACGGCACCGCCCTCCTGCACCGTTTCCTGCCCAGGCAATATTTTCAGCACTCCAGGTTCGATTATAAGCCTCTGTTCCGGCAGCTTGCCCATTGTCAGATCCCCCTTTTACTTACCGCTGCTACATCCAGTCCTGATCCTGAAGCTCGATCAGCTCCTGCAGCTCATGATTGGACATCTCTGTCAGCCAGTTCTCTCCTGAGCCGACGACCTGCTCAGACAGATTCTTTTTGCGCTCAATCAGCTCGTCAATCCGCTCCTCCAGTGTGCCCTGGCAGATCAGCTTGTGAACCTGCACATTTTTATGCTGGCCGATCCGGAAGGCCCGGTCGGTCGCCTGGTTCTCAACAGCCGGATTCCACCAGCGGTCATAATGCACGACATGGTTAGCCCGGGTGAGATTCAGCCCGACGCCGCCCGCTTTGAGGGAAAGCACGAAGAACGCCGGCCCCTCTCCCTCCTGAAACGCATGGACCATCTCATCCCGCTCCCGTTTGGGAATACCGCCATGCAGGAACAGCGGGGTTTGGCCGTATCTTTTGGCAAGCCGGCTGACGAGCAGCTCTCCCATTGATACATATTGGGTGAAAATCAGCGCCGACTCGCCCAGCTCGGCAATGCTGTCCAGCACCTCGAACATGACTTCCATTTTGCCTGACTGCTCGCTTCGTCCGCTCCGCCCTTCTTCCTTGCGGAACAGCTGAGGGTGATCGCAGATCTGCTTCAGCTTGGTCAGCGAGGACAGAACGAGACCGCGACGGGCCATGCCAGAGCGCTCTCCGATTACGCCAAGCATCTCATCCACTACCCCCTGATACAGCACCGCCTGCGTCTCTGTTAACGGGCAGTACGATTTCAGCTCCAGCTTCTCCGGCAGATCCTTCGAGATATCGGGATCACTCTTGAGCCTGCGGAGCAGAAACGGTGACACGAGCCGGTGCAGCTCCTGCAGCCGTTCCCCGCCTTCACCGGATACATAACGCTGGCGGAAGGAGTGATAGGAGCCCAGATAACCGGGATTCAAAAAGTGAAAAATCGACCAGAGCTCACCCAGCCGGTTCTCGACGGGCGTGCCTGTCATGGCAATCCGGTACGGGGCAGACAGCTTCATTACGCTCTGTGCCTGCTTGGTCCGGTGATTCTTGATATATTGCGCTTCATCCAGCACGACCGTAGACCAGCGCACTGCAGCCAGATCCTCGCTGTCCCGCCGGCCAGATGATAGGTAGTCAGCACAATTTCATGGCTGGCGGCAAGCTCCGCGAAGCCTTCTCCGCGTATCCGCCTTCCCCCGTGATGAATATGCACACTCAGCGAAGGGGCAAAGCGCTGCAGCTCACGCTGCCAGTTCCCCAAGAGCGAGGTCGGGCAGAGAATCAGCGCCGGCTTATGCCGGAATTCTGCCGGAGCGCTCAGCGCCCGGTCCATCAGACAGGCAATGACCTGGATCGTCTTGCCCAGGCCCATGTCATCGGCCAGGCACACTCCGAAGCCCAGGCCGCTGAGCGCAGCCAGCCATTGATAGCCGCGCTCCTGATAGGGCCGCAGCGTTCCTTGCAGGCCATCCGGCACTGACCGCACGGGCAGGCTCCGCAGAACATCCCCGTGCATGAGCGATGCCAGCAGGCCGGAGGTCTCCATTCCTATGACCGACATGCCCTTCCAGAGCCGTTCCTCGCCGTCCTCAGCCTCCAGACGCATCCAGTCCGCAGCCGACATTTCCCCGCCCTCATGGCGTTTCATATATCTCAGCACCTGGCGGATTTCCTTGGGATCGACCTCGATCCACTCGCCCCGGAAGCGCACAAACGGCACTCCCGCTTCCACCAGGGCATTCAGCTCCTCTTCACTGATCGGATTGTCCCCAAGTGAAGCCTCGATACGGAAGGAGATAAGCTCCTCCATCCCCAGCGAGGGCTGTGCAGGTCCGTCCATCCCGGCCTGAGGAAGCTGCATCTTCATCCGCATTCCGACCCGGCGCCGACCTTCACGGCTCCAGCGCGAAGGCATCTGCACCGTTATGCCCCATTCACGCAGCTGCTGCACACTCTCCTTCAAAAAGAAATAAAGACGCTCCGGCTCAAGCTCCACCCCCGTTGGCGCAGGGATGTTCAGCGCCCGCTGAATATCGGGCGATATTCTAGCGGCGCGGCCCAGCGCATTCAGCAGCTGCTGCTGGATATTCCGGTACCGCTTGCCCCAAAGGGTGAACTCGCGCTCGGGGCTGCTCCAGATGGCTGCAGCCGGAAGCCAGAGCTCCCCTTCCTCACGGCTCTCCGCCCAGAAGGTCAGCTGCCACAGCTCACCCTCGTCCGCCGGCGGTTCCAGACGCAGGCCCAGACCGAGCTGGCCAGTCTGCTCTTCCTCTGCCTGGGCCCGCGGCATTCCGCCAGCCAGGGCCCCGTTCACTTCAGCCAGCAGCTCGGATACCTCTGCTGGTGTCCCCTGGACCGGAATCTCCCGGCTGCCGTGAGCAGGCTGTTCCACCATAGCTCGGTCAGCGGGGAATAGCCCCGGCGGTAATTTGCTTTATATGGACCAAGCTCGCTTTCGGAGCCGGCAATTATTTTTTTGATCTCGGCAGTTATCACTGCCTGCAAGAAGGAATACAGTACATATCCTCCTGCATCTTCACGCGAAGTCAGATCCCCTTCCTCAGCAACATGGGCTCCGAGTGCCAGCACCGGCATGGATGCCGCCAGCTGCAGGAAGAACTCCTTATCCGCCTCCTGGCGGAAGGCCGGGAACCAGCAGGCGGAAGCCGCCTGCTCGCCGCCGCGGCGCCGTGAGCCGATCGGGCGGGGCGGTATTGCGCCCGGCACAATCGCCCCCGTAGCCATCAGCTCCAGGGCAAACCGTGCCGCAGCCGCCCAGTAGCGCATTTCGCCCCCGGCTTCCACCCCCTGGGCACGGCACAGCTCATCGTCCCAGGCAAGCAGCAGGTCGAAGGCTTCCTTCGGCCCCAGCGCCAGTCCCTCAAGCGTCCGTCCCGGCAGACCGCGCCGCGCCGTTTTCCCTTCCGCAGCCGCAGCCACCGGATACTTTACTTCTGCCAGCCGCAGTGCAGCACCCGCGAAAGGACGCCCTCCGCCCCCGAACTCCAGCTTCTTGATCACGCGTGTCCACGCGTCGACCTTGGGTTCCGAGGTTTCACCAGAGAAGCAGAATAAAACGTCCCCCAGCCATATTGCATACAGATGCTTAATCATTGGTGATCTCCTGTCCTTAAGCAAACAGAAAGAGCCAGCCCGTGCCCTCCGGTGGACTGTATCCTTCTCCGCGAGATATAGATTTTGAACCGAAACAATTTCTTCATCCCTTCATCTTATACGAAAAAGCCGTGATTTAAAAACGTTTCTGCATTATTTTCTGCAATTTAATATAGAAATTGAAATGTATTGCGACTACTCGGGCTTCTGCAAAGGGATGATTGGATATTTTTCAATTAAATCCCATGTCCGGATGCAGCAAAAGAGCCGCCTTCAAAAAGGCAGCTCTAATCCATTTCCTTATTTCCCTGCCCTGATCCGCAGCTCTCCGCCGCTCCGCTCATCAGGAACCTGGATAATGATTGCGCCGCTTTTTCCGTTGCGCGCCCAGCCCTTTCTTCCTTCCTTAAGCTCATCCAGACTGATCTCAGGCAGCCCGTCTACATCATCAGCCGGGAAGAAAGGATAGCAGAGCGCGAAGCGCAGCATCTCCCGCGGGGCCTTGTAGGCATCCGTTTTATAGAACCAGTTCAGCAGCAGCCCGTCTCCGGTCCCTTTTGCCTCCACTGCGATCTGTGAAAAGGCCCCTTTGCGGTACGCAAAGCTATGCCCGTCATCCTCATACAGCGTAAACGATGCTGTGAAGTCTTCCTCTGCCTTAGCCCCGTACAAGTGGAAAATCACAGTCTCCGCAGTCTCTTCCTGCGCATATTGCTTCAGCGGACCCTCCGCCGTAAAGCTGCCTGCCTTCACATACATCGGCATGATGTGCAGCGGTGCAGCTGCAAGGATGTGCTTCCCGCCTTCATGCACCTCGCCGTCCCAGTAATCCAGCCAGCAGCCCTCCGGCAGATACACCGAGCGGTGGTCGGTATCCGGGCGGTAGACCGGGGCGATAAGCACGTTGTCACCAAGCAGGAACTGGTCGCACAGATTGGTCACATGGGGATCGCGCGGATACTCCAGGATCAGCGGCCGGATTACCGGCAGTCCGCAATCTTCCGCTTCATGGAACAGGTTATAAATATGCGGCATCCACCGGTAACGCAGGCCGATGAATTCACGCAGAATGCCCTCGACCTCCTCCCCGAACGACCAGGGCTCCTGGCGCAGCGTACCGATGGAGGAGTGATTGCGGCAGTATGGGAAGAACACACCCATCTGCGTCCACCGCACCAGCAGCTGTGCCGAGGTGTGATGGGCAAAGCCGCCGATATCCGGACCGGCGAATGCCAGCCCCGACAGCCCCATATTAAGCACCATCGGCATGGCCATGGCCATATGCTCCCAGAAGCTGCGGTTATCCCCGGTCCACACTGCAGCATACCGCTGGATGCCCGCGTAGCCGGCTCTGGTCAGCACAAAAGGACGCTCCCCCGCCATATGCTCCGCCAGCCCCTCATAGGTCGCTTTTGACATCATCATCCCGTACAGATTGTGGTATTCCTCATGGGTGACCGGACGCCCGTCGTTAAAGTGCATGACATCGAGATCCATCGTTTTCGATTCATTAAATACCGCCGGCTCATTCATATCATTCCAGATGCCCTGGATGCCGAGATCCGTATAATACTTATGCAGATCGCCCCACCACTCCGCAGTACGGCTGTCGCTGAAATCCGGGAAGGCACTGATGCCGGGCCAGACCTCGCCAAAAAAGATATCCCCCTCCAGCCTCCGGCAGAAATGCTTGTTCAGCACGCCTTCCTTGTAGACCTCGTATTTGGGGTCTTTTTTGACACCGGGGTCTACGATCGGCACAATCCGCACACCCAGCTCGTCAAGCTCGGCAATCATCTTCTGCGGCTCAGGAAAGTTAACCGGATCGAAGGTGAATACCCGGTACTCGTCCATATAATGAATATCCAGATAGATAACATCGCAGGGAATATTCTTCTCGCGGAAGGTCCGGGCCAGCTGCAGCACCTCCTGCTGATTCATATAGCTGTAGCGTGACTGGTGATAGCCGATTGCCCACTTTGGCGGAAGAGCGATCCGTCCGGTGAGGGCAGTGTATCTTTTGACAACATCCTTCATCTCAGGCCCGTTGATAAAATAAATATCATAAGCCCCTGTGGAGCAGCCAACGGTGAACGCCACCCCGTGCGAGCGCATATCAAAGTCACTGCGGCCCGTGTTATCCAGGAACAAGCCGTAAGTAAGCTCACCGTGCATATGGATCAGCAGCGGAATGGACTCATACAGGGCCTCAATTTCGGGCAGATGGGGGGCGAACACATCCGTATTCCAGTTCGTATAGCGTTCCCCGCGCTTATCAAGGAAGCTCGACTTCTCCCCCAGCCCGTAAAATGGGAATCCGGCTGCATATCATATTCCGCATGGCTGGCCCCGCGGGGATTCCAGCTGGTCAGGTTCTGCTGCATGATCACTTCGCCCGCATGATTCTCCACCCGGATCAGAAAGGATGTCTTCTCTATGATCAGCCGGATGCTGCTGGTCGTAAAAACCAGCTTCTCCTCATCCTCCTCCACCGGAAACAGATGCGGTATACAGCTTTCCGCGAGTACAGCCGGTGTTGTCGTCAGATCAGGCACCTCACCGTGGAACAGCTTCATCCGGAAGATCTCATCATTTAAGAAGACAAAGGCGATGCCTGCGCACTCACCGCGGACGATATAAATACTCTCCGAGCGCTCCCAGGACTCTACACTCCCCGGGGTATTCCAGGTTTCTGTCATGACCAGCGGCCCCATTTTTTCAGGGCGGATTGCCTCACTGCTCTCCATCTTTGCTTTCCCCCTCCTAACGTGTACCTTCTTGTAATAAATACATATTACCCCGAGTTTACGGCGGGCTATCCGCAAATTTTATGACCTGCAGGTCATTTTTTTACTGAAATTGGTCTGAACTGCAACTAAAGCGGGTATATTCTATGTAGGTCAAGACCTCACATCTAAAATATGAAGTCTAGGGAGTGAATCGATCATGACGCGAACCAATCCGTTGAAGTGGTGGAACGTGCTGTTCTACCTCGGTGTGATCCTTGTTAATACGCTATCTGTAGCCCTGCCGCTGGGCGGCAACAGCACGCGTGAAATTTCAGACAAATACCATACGTACCTTACCCCGGCCGGCTACGCTTTTTCCATCTGGTCCCTCATTTATCTCCTGCTGGCCGGCTTTGTCATCTACCAGTTCCGCTCGGACAGCGGCTCCAGGGATTCTGTACAATCGATCGGCATCTGGTTCATCCTCACCTGTATCTTCAATATGAGCTGGCTGATTCTGTGGCATTATTTATACATCGAGCTTTCACTCGCCGCTATGGTGCTGCTGCTGATCTCACTGATCGTCGTTTACCGCAAAACCAGAAGGATCGACCGACCGACTACGGGCGAACGCTGGCTGATCCGCCTGCCGTTCAGCATCTATCTCGCCTGGATCTCTGTCGCCACACTCGTCAATGTTTCTGTCGTGCTGAAAAAGAATGACTGGGGCGGCTTCGGCCTGGACGGTACGGTGTGGGCGGTCATCATGCTGATTGTCGGCGCACTGCTTGCAATACTGGTCAGCTACCCGTACCGGGACAGCATCTTCCCGCTGGTATTTGTATGGGCCTTTATTGCCATCGCCCTGGAGCAGCGGGAAACAGAGAACGTCTTCCTAACCGGTTCCATTGCCGCCGGCCTGCTCCTGCTGTACAGCCTGTGGCTGGTGCTTACGCCGCGGCGCAGAAGAGTCTAAACTATTACACCGGTTTAGGCTTGCCAGCACAAAAAACCCGCTGTCCCGGCATAGCCGGTTCAGCGGGTTTGTCTTCATGTTTATTTTTTGCGTGCTACTGCTTCAATCTCAACCAGACCATCCTTCGGCAGACGTGCCACCTCAACCGCACTGCGGGCCGGATAAGGCTCGGTAAAGAAGGAGCTGTACACCTCATTAACAGCTGCGAAATCGTTCATGTCCTTCAGATAAACGGTCGTCTTCACAATATGCTCCATGGAAGCGCCGGCTTCCTCAAGAATGGCCTTCACATTATTAAGCGACTGGCGGGCCTGCTCCTGTACACCTTCAGCAAGCTCCCCCGTCTCCGGGTTCAGGCCAAGCTGTCCGGAAGTATATACCCAATTGCCGGCGGCAATAGCCTGGCTGTACGGTCCGATTGCGCCGGGTGCCGCTGTTGTGGCGATCTGCTTTTTACTCATCATTTATTCCTCCTGTCATTATGTACAGATGATTATGTCCCATTGTACGTCCTCGGATCTGTTTATTGCAAACTTTCAGGCCTGTCAGCGTCCGCCAATAACATGAATGACTTCATTCGTGTAGATATGCGTCCCGCCTGTATCCGCCAGGGCGATATTCACCATAGCCTTGGCAACCTTGGCTCCGGGAATGGCCCGGTAACGGGCCAGCTTGCCGGTCATTGCGAAATCCAGCGCTTTCATGACGACTGCTCCGGCACGTTCACCCAGCCTGAACTCCGTACGCTCACCCAGCAGCAGTGAAGGGCGGAAAATATGCAGGCCATGAAAGCCGACAGCTGCCAGACCGTCTTCGGCACGTCCTTTGGTCCGGATATAGAAATTGCCGGATTTCGCGTTCGCCCCCATGGAGGAGACAACCAGAAACTGCTTCACTCCGCCTGCTTTGGCAAGTGCGGCTGCCTCCAGCGGATACTTCAGATCCACGCGCTCGAACTGTTCCTGTGAACCGGCTTTTTTAATTGTCGTACCCAGACAACAGAACACAGCATAGGCTCCTGCGAATTGTTCCTTATATTGCCCGAGCTGCTCCCAGTCCACTATAATCTGCTTCAGCCTGGAGTCCGTAAGCGCAAGCCTGCGGCGGACAAGTACACGCACCTCAGTCCATTCCCCTGCAAGTAATTCACGTGTAACGGCCTCCCCGACCAGGCCTGTAGCTCCAAGTACTACTGCTATCCTTTCCATTCCATCCTCTCCCTTCCCTGTTATTCACAGCCGGGCGCTGCTGCTATTCATCCCGAAGTATCCGGCGGCCCAGCAGCACAGCAAGGACAATCATCAGCACCCCGACAACAATTTGCATTCCATAGATTTGCATCCACTCCGGCCAGTCAGCAATCCATTCGTATATTCTGCCCCCGAGCAGCGGGCCAAAAAAGGCTGCCAGCCCGGTAAGCGCAGCATACATTGCCATGTACATCGGCCGTTCCTTCTTCGGGGTATCCCCGATAATAAAGTTAAAGGCCAGCTGGTTGAAGCCCCCGACGCCCATACCGAAAATAATATGGGCAGCAAACAGGACCGGCAGCATCGGCAGCACGGACAGCATGCCCCACATCAGCGATGACAGTGCAATGATCGGCAGTGTCCAGAGCAGAAGCCGCTTATTGCTGTATTTGGCGTTCAGATTCCCCCAGACATAGAAGCTGGCCATCATGAACACGGTCTGCGATACATTAAGTAGTGAAAGCGTCTCGTAATTAATATTAAGGAGCTGCAGCATGACATAAGAATAGAGCGGAACTGTAAGGTTCTGCAGCAGCAGCCAGGCGGCAAGAAACAGCGTCGATTTCATAAACAGCTTATCGTGAAGCGGTTTCCTGAACATCGGCAAAAATGATTTTTCCTCCGACTTTTCAAACGGCACATCCGGATAAAAGCAGAAAACAATAATATTGGCGATGGCACAGGCCCACACAACAATATAAATGATTAGAAAGCCATGGGCTCCGGGATAACGGTCCAGCATAACCCCGCCCCCATACATCACCAGACTGCCAAGCGCGTTCAGAAAGGTATTACGTATGCCGAAATACCGTCCCCTTACGCGGGCAGGAACCAGGTCGCTTATTACGGAGTTCCACAGCATTCCGCCCGCCGTACTGGAAATAAAAGCAGTTGTATACAAAATAATAAATGCGGTAACCCAATGCTCTTTTGGAAACAGAAACGGCACCAGTCCGGTCGAGCCCCACAGCAGCCTGTGCAGCGCCGTAAATATCACCATAGCCCACTTGCGGCTCGGCAGCTTCTGGATCAGGAAGGCTACACCGATCTGCGCAATATTAACCAGTGTAGTAAGAGCCAGTACAAAACCGATCTGGCTGGAGCTTGCTCCTAAGTACAGCAGAAATCCCGTCAGAAACTGCCCTTGCAGCAGCACCTGGAAAACAGTTGAGGGAATTCCTTCGAATGTAGCAATTCTAAGATTGTTGCGGTGGACTGAAGCTTTGCGGATTCGTTTGGGACGGGTACCGGGCAGCCTGTTTCTCATGATGTTCATGGGGGTGGTAACACTCCTTCGATGCGGCATTGGCTTCATTCTACTCGGCATCACCCCCAAGTCAATACAGCAAAGTCACAAAGAAAGTTGGAGGCTGCTGAAGCTGCCTCATGCCAATTTACAAGGGCAGGTATAGTGAGAAGCGGCTTCCCTGCTGCTCTTCACTGTGCAGGGTGATAAACCCGCCCAAAAGTCTCGCAAGATCATTGCTGATGGACAAGCCGAGTCCGGTTCCCCCATATTTACGCCCGATTGTCGCATCTGCCTGCTGGAAGGCTTCGAAGATGATATCATGCTTCTCTGGGGCAATCCCAATGCCGGTATCCTGCACGTCAAAAACGATCCAGCGCCGCAGCAAGGCCCCGTCCCTCTGCTCTATTGTACGGATATTAAGAGAGATGCTGCCTTCGTCAGTAAACTTAACGGCATTCGCAAGCAGGTTACGCAGAATCTGCTGCACCCGCTGGGGGTCCGAATGAATGATTTCAGGTACCTCTGCACCCTGTGTAACCTTGAACTCCAGCCCTTTCAGCCGGGCCGCTACACTAAACTGCAATGCCAGCAGCTCCGGAATTTCGCTGACGCTTAAGTCCTCCTTGTTGATGTCCAGCTTGCCGGCCTCTACCTTGGACAAGTCCAGAATATCATTAATGAGCAGGAGCAGATCCTCGCCCGAGCGGTGGATAATTCCGGCATACTCTCCCGTCTCCTCCGGGCTTAGGGAATCTTTGTTTTCTTCTATTAATTGTGACAGGTTGATAATGCTGTTCAGCGGCGTACGCAGCTCATGTGACATCGTAGCCAGAAACTCTGATTTGTACTGCGAAGCCAGCATCAGCTGCTTGGCCCGCTCCTCCAGAGCAATCTTGTTCTTGTGCAGCTCCTCAGTCTGTGAGGAAAGCAGCTCATTGGCACGGACAATCTGCCCGTTACGCAGCAGCTCCAGCTGGAAGTCACGGATAATCAGTGCGAACAGCAGACTGAGAACCAGGCCCCCGGCCAGGGTCACCGGCATAATATCTGTAAGATAGATCCGGTCTGGAATAACGCCAAAAATAAGGATATTGACCGTATTAACCAAGTTGACTATGAGGATCACCGTTAGTCTCTTGAACCGGAGCGATGCAGGAGAGCGGCTGACCCACAGGCTGAGGCCGGCGCAGACAAAGCCCAGGATAGACAGATTAATCACACCGGCCATCGCTGCTTCATTTACACCAAAAGTCAAACGGGTGATCCCAGTACCTACGCCTATTAGAATAAGAATGAAGGGTTGCGGATACGCCAGGGTAGAGATGATCAGCGGTACTATCCGCAAATCAAAGATTACATTTTCATCCAGCCTGTAGCCAAAGAAAGAGCTGACCCAGCCGGCAAAAATCGCTACCAGTACCCAGCATATCTTTTTCACCTGTTCTGGTGCATATGTAATAGTATGTTTATATATTAAATTGCCCAGATAAGCCAATGTTATCAGCAGGGCTGTATTGACAAAAAATATTTTGAGATATTCCATTGCCTCACTCCCACAGCTCAAATAAATAACGTCCTGTCCATACTATCATATAGTTCCTTGAATTCATAAAACCACAGTTCCAGCGTTATGTATATATGAATACTGAATTAGTGCACATAACAAGAAGAAGAGCACAAATCATATACGATTTGCGCTCTTCTTCTGAGGCGAAAACAAAGGCAGCATTCTATTCCAACGCTTTCTCGGCACCTGCATCCGGCTTATTTCTTCGATTACGGCTACCTGCACCTTGTCCGGCTCACATTCAGCCTGTGTCCATAGCTCAGCATCAGGAAGCTTATAATACCGGGGATTATAGGTACAGTACATGTCGCCTTGCTGGGTTAGCACCCGGTCAGCATGCACTTCAATAATCCTTCCGGTGACGACGGTCGGTTTGTACATAGGACACCGCCTCTTCATGCGAATGTGACTAGCTTGTTATTTCGTAAAAGGATCCGTTAGCTCCGGACAGACTGCCCCCAGTTACGGTACTCTTCCTCAGCCTGATCCTTTGTGTGGCCGTAGCGTTCCTGCAGCTTGCCGATTAATTTATCTTTTTCCCCGTCAATTACATCAAGATCATCGTCAGTGAGCTGACCCCACTGCTTTTTGGCCTCACCTTTGATCTGCATCCATTTTCCTTTGAATACGTTGCTGTCCATACATGTTCATCTCCTTAGTTTCCCTGTAGTTGTAGGTATATTCAGAGCTTCACGTGCTATCGTTTTATTACCCGCCGGCGCGGCAATGAATCCTGAACAGCAGAACAGCAACGTCGGATTTTGTCACATAATAGTCTTTTAATAGAGGGTGTTCAATTTTTCTAAAATTTGATATAATCCAAACATAGCTAAATTACTTACAGATAAATTAATTTAGGTTTAAGTGATTATTTTCACATGTATGATCGATTTATTATGCTAAAATGCCTTCGGAGCAGAAAGAAGATGTTTAAAATTTTACCTTTTGTTTACTGATAAGTGTCAAAGTACTGCAATAAAACAGGTCTTATGCCGATAATAAGAGTGACATTTGTCATTTATAAAGTGATAAATATCACTTCCAAGTCTATTAAAATGTTTTACATTTTAATATATATATTTTAAACTATTTTGGAGGTCATAACAAATGAAAAAAGCTTCTGTAATTTTGTCAAGCGCCCTGGTTCTGGGCACCCTGCTTGCAGGCTGCGGAAACAACAACAACGCCGCTAACACTGCTGCTACCAACGCTCCTGCTGAGACAACTGCACCTGCTGCAACTGAAGCAGCGACCAACGCACCGGCTGAAGCAGGCCAATACCAAGACGGCACTTACTTCGGTACTGTTGAAGCTGATGCTGAAACCGGCTGGCAGACTTACGCTTTGCTTACAGTAGAAGGCGGTAAAATCACCAAAGCTGACTGGAACGCGTTCAACGTTAAAAATGCCGGCGATCTGAAGAAGAAAGTATCCGAAGACGGTAACTACGGTCTCGTTGCCAAAGGCGGCGCTCAAGCAGAATGGCACGAACAGGCTGCTAAGGCTGAAGCATTCCTGATCGAAAAACAAGATCCTGCTGCAATCACTACTGATGCTGAAGGACACACTGATGCTATCTCCGGCGTATCCGTACATGTTAACGACTTTACTGCTGCTGCACAGGCTGCTCTTGCTGCCGGTCCTGTAGAAGCTGGTCCTTACAAAGACGGCGGCTACAAAGCTGAAGGCGAAATGGATGCTGAATCCGGCTGGAAATCCACTGTTGCCCTGACTGTAGCTAACGGTAATGTTGTAGCTGTTAACTTCAGCGGTGTAAATGCTGCCGGCGACGACAAGAAACAATATTCCATCGATGGTAAATACGGTATGAAAGCCGGCGGCGCTTCCGCTGAATGGCACGAAGAAATCGCACTGGCTGAAAAATACTTCCTTGATAACAAGGGTGCAGCTCCTGCCCTTGATGCTGAAGGCAAAACAGACGCTATTTCCGGCGTATCCATCCACGTAGGCGAATACTTTACACTTGCAGAAAAAGCACTCGAAGGCGCGAAATAATTAATTCGCTCTCCTCTTGCAGCTAATCAGACGAATGAGGTGAATTTCTCTTGAAGAAAATAGTCATTTTGGGCGGCGGCTACGGCGGCGTACTCACGGCTAAGAAACTGGCAAAGAAATTTAAGAACGACAAAGATGTAGAAATTAAACTTATCGACCGGAATCCCTATCACACTCTTTTGACTGAGCTGCATGAGGTTTCAGCGAACCGCGCGCCTGAGGATTCAATTAAGATCGATCTGAAGAAAATCTTTGCAGGTCTTAAAGTTGATGTAGTTCTTGACGAGATCAGCAATATTGATTTCAAGAACAAGAAGCTTAAATCAGATAAAGCTACTTATGCTTATGATTACCTGGTAATCGGCACAGGAAGCAAACCGACCTTCTTCGGTATTCCTGGAGCTGAAGAGAATACCTTCTCCTTCTGGTCCTATGACGACGCGGTAGCGCTGAAACGTCAAATCCGCGATATGTACACCAAAGCTGCTAAGGAAAAAAATCCGGCTGTACGCCGTGCGATGCTGACCTTCGTTATCATCGGCGCGGCTTCACCGGTGTCGAGCTGGTCGGCGAAATGGCCGAACAGCGTGATGAATTGTGCAGAGAGTTCTACATCGATCCTTCCGAAGTACGTCTGATCGTTGCGGATATGGCACCTAAGGTTCTGCCGATTCTGCCGGATAAGCTGATTCAAAAAGCTGAAGCCCGTCTCCGCAAGCTGAACGTGGAAATCGTAACCGGCGCAAAAATCACCGAAGTCGGCAAAGGCAGCGTTGCCCTTGGCGAGAAGAACGTTGTTGAATCCCAAACTATTGTTTGGACTGCAGGCGTTGAAGGTTCGGAAATTGTGGGCAACCTTGATGTTAAACAGGAAGGCCGTAAACGTATCGTTACCAACGAGCACCTGGAGAGCGTTGACCATAAGAATGTCTATGTTGTCGGGGATAACATCTTCTTTATTCCAGAAGGCGAAACCCGCCCTGTACCGCAAATGGTTGAGAACGCTGAACAAGCGGCTCCAGTCATTGCCGGAAACATCACAGCTGACATCAAAGGTACAGCTAAGAAAGCCTACAAACCGGGATTCCACGGTACGATGGTTTCCATCGGAAGCCGCTACGGTGTAGCGAACGTTGGACTTCCAGGCAAGCTGTTCATGCTTACCGGCTTTATGGCTATGTTGTCCAAACATTTTATCAATATGTTCTACCTCTCTCAAGTGGTAGGTTTTAACAAGGTATGGACTTACATGATGCACGAGTTCTTCCATGTTGAGAACCGCAAGAGCTTCCTGGGCGGCCATTTCTCCAAGCGTTCGCCTAACTTCTGGATCGTTCCGCTGCGTGTGCTGCTCGGGGGAATGTGGCTGTATGAAGGTATCGACAAGCTGAAGAAGATCTGGGAAGATCCGGATAAGATTTTCCTGATTCCAGCTGCTCCATTTGCTACTGATGCTGCATCATCTGCCAGTGTAGCTGTTGATGCGGTTAAAGATACAGTAGATGCCCAATCGGCAGCTTCTGCAGTATCGACTGCCAAAGAAGCCGTATCTGCACTTCCTGTTCCAGGCTTTGTTTATGACACTACCAACTGGTTCATGGATTTAATGTTCTACAACAATGACGGATCCTACACTTTCCTGGCTAAATGGTTCCAAATCGGTATGGTTTGCGCCGAAATCGTCTTTGGTGTTATGCTGATCGTCGGCCTGTTCACAGCGCTTTCCTCGATTGCAACCATCGCAATGGCAGCTATGATCTGGTCTTCCAAGATGGCAGCAACAGAAATGCTCTGGTATGTCGCAGCAGCGATTGCCTGCATCGGCGGCTCCGGCAGCACTTTCGGCCTGGACTACTACGTTCTGCCTTGGCTCAAGAAGCAGTGGAAGAGACTTCCGCTCGTACGGCGCTGGTATCTCTTTACGGACTGATCTAAATCAATACTTTCTTCATCATTTATAAGCCATAATTCATATAACCATATTATTATGTGTTTTATGTGTGCTACAGTTGAATAATATATTCTAAGGAGTAATGTGTCCCTGGGACACATTACTCTCCTTGTTTAACAAGGTATTAAAGATTGGTTTTGTAGGGATAATCAGGGCGGTGGATGCTTCCGTCAAAACCGACATGAAGGAGAGAAGCTTAATGAACAGACAACTCATTGAAGATACCATCCGGCAATTGCAGGCTGAAATGTCCCCGGTCGCCGGTATTCAATTGGACCTCTCTCCGGCGGAATGTGAGCGGATGCTCGCGGTACTGGAACGCCATGATCTGGAATATGACCGTAAACTCCATTTGCTTGGTATTTATAGCATTCTCACCCTGGCTGCTGAGCGCCATATGGAATGCGTCCCACATCACCCCGACCTTACCCGCAACATTTTGGACGGAGATTATTTATACAGCTTCTATTTGCAGTTCGCAGTGAAATGCCGTGAGCTGGACCTGGTTGCTTATCTGGCTCCCTCCGTTAAGAAAATGCAGATCAGACGTTCAAATGGAGACTTCGCAGAGTATAATCCGGCGGCTGGAATTGATGAATTCCTTCTCCAGGAGAGCGGGCAGCGAAGCCGCACAAGCAAAGCCATTTGACAGGTGGGAATCCAATAAATGAAGCTGCATGAAGCCTTACACATAGACCTGAATGAAATTAACCGTGAAATCGAAAATCTAGTGGCCCGTGATAAGGATGTCCCCAAAAAATCACAGCTTGCCCAGAGCATCCTGGAGCTGATCGGCTCCGGAGGCAAACGCCTGCGCCCGCTTATGGTCATTGTAGGCGGCCGGTTTGGCCGCAAACCAGCGGGACGCAGAACGCTTCAGCTCTCTGCCGCTGCTGAATTTATTCACGCCGCCTCTTTAATTCATGATGATATTATCGACGATGCCGAGCTGCGGCGCGGCGGAGCCGCCCTGCATGTGAAGACCGGCGTACTCTCCGCTGTCCATATCGGCAATTACATGTCAGCCAGAGTCATCGAGCTGTTAAGCAAATATAGCGGAGACAAAAACCGCTACGTCCATGACCTGTCATCCGTAGCTACCGCCCAGCTCTGCCTTGGTGAATACCAGCAGATGGAGCATGCCTTCGACTATGATCTGACACTCGAGCAATACCTTGAGAAGTCCCTTAACAAGACGGCGATGCTGATGGCCACCTGCCTCCGGGTCGGGGCACTCTCAACAGAGAGTGCCGAAGAGGTGGCAGAGCTCCTGTACCGCTTCGGCGAGGCGCTGGGCATGTCGTTTCAGATCCAGGATGATCTGCTCGACTTCACCCAGTCTGCCGAGAAGCTGGGCAAGCCTGCCGGCAGTGATCTGCGGCACGGCCAGGTAACGCTTCCTGTCCTGTTCGCCCTCCAGGACCCTGCGCTCGCTCCCGCGATCCGCAGGATTGGTCCCGGTTCCTCCGAAGAAGAGGTTATTTATGTACTGAATCTCATCACCGGCAGCGATGCCCTTGCCCGCACTGCAGAGGTGAGCCAGAGCTATCTGGACCAGGCCGCTACGATTATTCAGCAGCTATCCGGGTATCCCGCTCATGCCGATCTGCAGACGCTGCTGCAGTATTTTGCCGGCCGTGATTACTGAGATATTAAGGTATGTATAAACACATTAAGCCACACCTTAAACGTGTAAAATTTTAACTATTTAAAGAGCCTTCGGGCTCTTTTTTTTTGCGTTCCAGCACTATGGGAATGCGGGAAGACTACGACTAACTAAGTGGAAATATGCCATTTAGTTCTTTAAAAACCTCCCGAAATAGGATAATAGATGGAAAAAGTACACTTAATATGATCCCTTTTGCGTCAAAAAGGAATTCCCGGCTAAATTAAGTGTTGATTTTCCACCTATTCACTACAATTATTAAAAAACAGGGGATTTAGTTGGCGAAAATCCACTTAGATGCTCAGGACATGCGGCTTGTTCCCCTTCAATCTTTATTTTCGCTTTTGCTTTTGCTTTTGCTAAACCAGCGAACGCAGCAAAGCGCCCGTGAGCGTTGTTTAGCAGTTATGTTTATTTTTTCGGGGTTGGGGGATTGGGGGTTAGGGTTGCCTTAGGCTTTTAGATGTTGTTACACAGCAAAAAGGCCGCGTAGCCAGCCTTTACGCGCCCTTGCTGCCCGCCCCCTACTGGGCGGGCCTGTTGTCTTTTTGTTGTTAGCCAAGCGAGGCAAAGAGCGAGCGGAGAGGAATTTTGGAACTGGAGGAGCGGAGCGTCCGCCTGAAAGCTTTCCAAAGGAAAGCTCGCATCGGAAGCATAAGCTATGTTTGGATTTCTACCGCGGACAGCGGGTTAAATGAGGAAATCCAAACATAACAGCGGCCGGAAGTCCAAACATTCCTCGCAGCAGAGCCTCCCCTGCTGAGCGCCCCTCTAGCTAACATAAAAATAATCAATCAGCGTGCACAGTACTATCACCATACTGATCACCTGGTTCAAATTATAAGAAGCCACCTTCATCAGCTTCCGGTTCGACGGCTTGATGATCTGATGCTCCGTCATCAGAAGCAGGGTTGCGATGCCGATGCCGACCAGATACATCCAGCCCAGATCGCGCCACACATACAGGAAGAGCAGCAGCAGCACCATGATGAAATGCAGGCCCTTCGAGATGAGCAGCGCATTCTTCAGCCCAAAGAAGCTCGGAATCGACCAGAGGCCGTGCCGCCGGTCAAATTCGATATCCTGAGTGCCGTAGATGATGTCAAAGCCGGCAATCCATAGCATAACGACCGTGCCGATTACAAACGGTGTGAAGGCAATGTCCCCGGTTACAGCGAACCATGCACCGATCGGCGCCGAGGCAATGACAAAGCCCAGATACAGATGGCTAAGGAACGTGAACCGTTTAGTATAAGAGTAACTGGAGATCAGGACAATCGCCACAGGTGACAGAATCAGGCAGAGCAGATTCAGCATGCCGGAGGCAACGATAAACACGGCGTAGTTGATAATAATAAACAGGATAACTTCCTTCTCCGCCAGCAACTGCTGCGGCAGATGCCGGTGCGCGGTCCGCGGGTTCTGCTTGTCAAAGGTGCGGTCAACCAGCCGGTTGAAGGCGTTGGCGCCATTGCGCGCCCCGATCAGGGCGATCAGACCCCACACCATCATATGCCCGGAAGGCCATCCACCGGCGGCCCAGACCATCGAGATGACGGCAAACGGCAGAGAGAAAAGCGTATGCGAGAACATAACCAGCTCGCTGAACATCTTCAGCTTAAGGGCTGTCGTCTTAAAAGCATTCATAATAACCATTGAATTCGTCCTTTACCTTTGATTCCTGTGCCTGCTGCCCGCTTAAGCCTGCACAGCGGCAGACAAACGGTGCGAGGCCTGCAGCAGCACTTCACCGAGTGCTTTGAGCAAACCATCTACATTTTCTACAGTAACAACCAGCGGAGGCTGGAAGGCAAGGACATTGCGGCCTACGCCGTTTTTGCCGATCAGATAACCGCGGTCCTTCATGTCTTCCAGCACATTATCAGTCAGTTCTGCAGCACTCACTGCAGCATTGCCGGCCAGCTCTGCTCCCAGCATGAAGCCGATGCCCCGCACGTCCGTGATCAGCGCCGGATAGCTCTCCTGCAGCTGCTCCAGTCCGGCTTTCAGGCGGCCGCCCAGCTCTGCCGCACGTGCCGGCAGCTGCTCACCCTCAATATAATCAAGCACAGCCAGCGCCGTAGCAGCCGAGACCGGATTACCTCCGAAGGTGGAGGCCGACGGACGGTTCAGGGAGGCAGCAATTTCATCTGTAGTGGCGAAGGCTGCCACCGGCACGCCGTTCCCGAGCGCTTTTGCCATACTGATAATATCCGGAACCACTCCAAAATGCTCAATTGCGAACATTGCGCCGGTACGGCCGTAGCCGGTCTGGATCTCATCGTCGATCAGCAGCACGCCGTATTGCTCCAGCAGCGCTTTGACCTCGCGGAAATACGTTGGAGCAGGCATAATCATGCCCCCGTTGCCCTGAATCGGCTCAACGATCATGGCGGCGATAGTATCGCCCTTTTCTTCCAGTACCCGCTTCAAGCTCTTAATGGACAGGGCCGCTGCCTCTTCAAGAGTCAGATCAGGATGATACGGCCGCTCAATGAAGGTGACATCCTCGTCCAGATAGTTATCCGTCCGCCACATCTGCAGGCCGGTCACGCTCATCGTCAGATTGGTGCGCCCGTGCAAACCGCTCTCGAGGGCGATAAACCCTTTGCGGCCGGTGTGCATTCTGGCCAGCAGCAGCGCGCCTTCATTCGCTTCAGAGCCGGTGTTCACGAAAAAGCTGCGCCGCAGGCCATCCGGAAGCACCGCCGCAAGCCGCTCTGCCAAATCTACATTCGGCTGGGTCAGATACACCGTCGATGTATGCTGAAGCTGCTGAAGCTGGGCAATGGTCCGGTCTGTAATCGCCGGATTGCAGTGGCCGCAGGCCACCACGGAAACCCCTGCAAAGAAATCCGTATACTCCTTACCGTTCTCATCATAGACATACTGCATGCTTCCGCGTACAATTTGCGGGGCATCACGGTAAAAGTGTGCGGTACAGGGATAGAAATACTGCCTGCGTTTGGCGGCTACAGCCTCTCTGCCGATAAATGATGTCTGTTCCATGAAGAAGCCTCGCTTTCACTTGATGAATTCTGCGCAGAACCGGAACCCGTCCTGAACAGGACGGCGAAACCGGTTGTACTTGCTTTACCAACTATTATATCTTCTGCAGCTGGATTATGGATAAAAGATTGCTAATCTTCCAAATCGCTCTCTTTGTGAAAAATACCACTTACAAGTCTATACTCTCGCAAAATAAACAGGATACCCTATGATTTTAAATTTGAAATATTAATTAAACTGCAGCGAGCCCAACGTATATCCGGCATACACCGGCTTCAGTCCGCCCAGCAGATCCTCCTTTTTCCCCTTACCGCCAATCGCAGCCTGATAAGCTGTAATGATTGTGCGCAGATCGGCGATGCTGTAGGTAGCCCCTTCAATCCGGAAGGTGGAGATTCCTAGTCCCTTCATCTCATCCAGCATCGGTAGATAGCACAGCTCTTTGGAGAACAGCAGGTGGCAGCGGCCGTATTGATCGCGGTAGACCGGATTTTCACCTTTATCCGTTTTGAGCACCAGGACGTTGTTGCTGACAAACAGGTTGTCTTCCTCACCGATCGGCTCCATAACTTCAGTGTTCTCGAACAGATCATGCTCCATATACATCAGCGCCGGCGTGCCGTGTACGACAACTTCAAGTGGCAGATTACAGCGGGAGGTAAAGGCGGCAAAATGCTCTAACGTCATCTCCGGTGAAACGGTCAGCTTTTGCAGGCCCAGTCCGGTATACAGCTCAGCAGCCAGATGATTGTACACATTAAGATTCACATCCCCGATCATCGGATAACCCATATCCTTAAAGCGGCGGATCGCTCCCAGATTCGTAACCAGCAAACCGTCTACCGGCAGGCGTTCTCCGCCCAGCAGCTGGCTGAACTGGTCAAAATGCAGCTCCGTCATCATCCGCGGCATGCCCAGATACAGCTTTGTCTCACCTTTTAGCGTGCCCAGCTCTTTAATATCCTGTTTGGTCAGCGGCAGATCCGGTTCAAACACGTCGCCCGGCAGATACAAATGCTCTACACCAAGCTCCAGCGCCAGCTTCGCCTGTTCCATATTGTTAACGCGCACTGCCAGTTCAGGCGTGTTCACCTGCGCTTTTTTGCCTTCTGCCATCCGTTCACGCAGCTGGATTACCCGGCTCTCCGAAAGCTCACGCTCTGCAGTAGGGGTGCTGAACACTTTTCCCGTACTGTAGAATTTCCCTGTTCCTTCATAACGGCGGTTAATATTCGATAATCCAGGCTTGCCAAAAGCGTACGCTGTAGAAAAGTCACGTTTGCGGTTGTTGTACAGCATTTTGGAATCCACCGTACGGTTAAAGCCGACCGGATCATCAATATAGCGGTCAATCGCCTCGCCATAGCTGTTCGCCAGCATGACCATAAAGTCCTTATCGCGCATCCGGCCTTCAATTTTGAAGGAGGTTATGCCCGATTCAATCAGCTCCGGAAGATGCTCGTACATGAACATATCTTTGACTGCCAGCGGATATTCAGCAGGGAAGACGTAGCCATCCTTCTTGATCCGGTAATCCCAGCGGCAAGGCTTCATGCATTTGCCCCGGTTGCTGCTCATTCCGAACACCTGGGAGCTGAAATAGCAGTTGGCCCCGTGCACCGAGCACATATCACCGTGAATGAAATACTCCAGCTCCATGCCGCTTCTCTGCCCCAGCAGCTTCGCTGTCTGCAGATCCATCTCACGTGAAGTGACTACCCGGCTTACTCCGAGATCGCGCAGCGCATAGATCATTTCAAGATTATGGACATTCATCATGACAGAAGCATGAATTGGTACAGTCAGCCCCATCTCGCGGATCAGCTCCAGCACCGCCATATCCTGTACAATCAGCGCATCCGGCTGAACCTCGTCCAGGAACCGCAGATACTCTCTGGCTTCCTCCACATCCTCTTCACTGAACAGATTGTTGACGGTAACATAGACTTTTTTACCAAGATTGTGGGCCATGACCAGCGCCTGGGCAATCTCCTCATGCGACAGGTTGTAGCCTTTACGCATCATCCGCATATTCAGGACCGGTCGCCAAAATAAACCGCATCACAAGCCGATTGAACGACTTCCTCGAAGATTTCAAAGGTTCCCGCCGGTGCCAATAGTTCAATTTCCCTGCCATTAAAATAACGTGCCATGCTTGTTTCCTCCTAAATATTACAGTACTGCTACTGCAACTCCCATGATGATGAACATTACGACGAACAGAGTATCAGCTGAGCCCCACCTCAGGCGGTGATACCGGGTGCGGGACGCATCCATGCGGAAGCCTCTGGCCTCCATGGAATAGACCAGATCCTGTGCCCGGCGGAAGGCGCTTGTGATTACAGGTACAAGCAGCGATACCAGCATCCGGCCCTTTTCCTTCAGCGGCAGCTCCTTCAGATCCGCCCCCCGGGAGGCCTGTGCCTTCAGGATAATCTGCGATTCATCAAGAATCGTCGGAATGAAGCGCAGCGCAAGCCCGATCATCATCGTCAGCCGGTCAGGCTTCAGCCCAAGCTTCTTGAATGGCGAGAGAATACCCTCCAGCCCCTGATTCAGCTTGCCCGGAGTCGTCGTAAACGTAAGCAGGGAAGTGAAGGTGACCAGGAACAGCATCCGGATTACAGAAAAAGCACCCAGCTGCAGACCGCCCTCATACAGCGAAAAGGAGCCTAAGGTCAGCCAGGCTTCGCCTTCTTTTACCGAGAGCATCTGTACAATAAAAATAAACAGCATCAAAAAACGCAACGGCTTAGCCGATTTAATGTAATATTTGAGCGGGATGCGCGTTGACAGCATCACAGCCACTGAGAATACCGCCAGCAGACCCATGGCTGCCCAGGAATGCGAAAGCAGAATAATGGCGAGGTACAGCAGCATTCCGGTTATTTTGGACCGGGCATCCAGCTTATGTACCCAGGAGCCGGTCTCTATGCTGCGTCCCAGCAGCAGACGTTCATTCATGGCTATCCCTCATTCCTTCAGCCTGCAGAGAAGCGATCCGCTCAGCCAGGCTTTCTGCAGTCAGGCAGGGCTGCTCGCCCTCCAGTCCGAAACGCCGGGCAACCGCATGCCAATACCGGAGCGATTGCGGAACACTCAGACCGCAGCGCTCCAGAATATCCGGGTCTTGCGCAAGCGCGAGGCCGCTCCCCTGAAACATAAGTCCGCCTTCCTTGAGCAGCGCCCAATGATCTGCGTACGGCAGCAGCTCGTCCATCCGGTGGGTTACTATAATAATGGTCCGGCCCTGCTCGCGGCAGAGCCGCTCCAGCAGTCCGATCAGCTCAGCCCGGCTAAGCGGGTCCAGTGTCGCTGTCGGTTCATCCAGAACAATAATCTCCGGATCCATCGCCAGTACGGAAGCAATGGCCGCCTTGCGCATCTGTCCTCCGCTTAAACGGAACGGGTTGCGTTCCAGCAGCGCAAGGTCCAGTCCCATATCGGTCATAGCCTGACGGGCCCGTGCTTTGGCCTCCTCCGGGCTCATTCCGAAATTAAGCGGCCCGAAGATCAGATCCTTCTCGACCGTCTCTTCAAACATCTGCTGCTCCGGGAACTGAAAAACCAGTCCGACCCTGCGGCGCAGCGGCAGCAGCCTAGGCGCTTTTTCACCCGCCTGTATCGTCACATCCAGCACCTGAACCGTCCCCTGGGAAGGCTTCAGAATCCCGTTGAACAGCTGCAGCAGCGTAGACTTGCCGGAGCCGGTTGCCCCGGCGATTCCGACCATGGATCCTTTGGCAATACTGAGATTAATATCATGCAGCGCCGTCTGCCTCCACAGGCTCCGGTCAGCGTAGGTATAGCTTACTTGCTGTAGTTGTATGGCCATAACGTATCTATAAGCTCCTTTTCACTGGCGGGAACATCCGTCCTGATGCCTAAGCGCTGTAATTCACGGGCAAGCTGCCAGGGATAAGGCTCACGCAGATGACATTTGGCAAGCAGCCCCTGATCCCGGAACAGCTCCTCCGGTGTGAGATCTGCCGCCAGGCTGCCCCCGTGAAGGGCGAGCACCCGGTCGGATGCCAGAATCTCATCAGCATCATGCGTAATCATCAGAATGGTATAGCCTTCGTCCCGCATCCCCTGCAGAATAACCAGCAGTTCATTGCGGCTGCCCTCGTCCAACATGGAAGAGGCCTCGTCAAAGATGACGATGCCTGGCTTCATGGCTAGAATGGAGGCAATTGCCACCCGCTGCTTCTGGCCGCCGGACAGCTCACCCGGATGTTTGGACAGCAGATGGCTGATTCCCAGCTTCTCTGTATACAGCTTCAGGCGTTCGTCCATCTCTTCATAGGATAAACACAGTCCTTCCAGACCGAACAGGATATCCTCCTCTACGGTAGCCCCGATAAACTGATTGTCGGGATTCTGAAAAACCATACCGATGCTTCCGCGGATTGATCCGATGGTTTCTTCCTCCAGGGGCTGCCCGCAGACTACAATTTCCCCTGCGCTTTTGGGAAGCAGGGCATTCAGTAGCTTAACGAGCGTTGATTTGCCGCAGCCGTTCGGGCCGACAATGCTTACCCACTGCCCCCGGGGAACCGACAGCGTAATATCATGCAGAATAGGATGCTCCGGATCATAACCGAAGGCCACCCCTTCTAGAGAGATGACTGCCTCTCCCGCTTCATTGTCAATGTTAGTTTCCTTCATGTTCGTCATCCTTCCGCAGCTAGTGGCTCCGTCCGTCCAAAAACTCTTCAAACAGCGAAATCTTTGACAGTGAAGCCACCAGATAACGCACTGCAAAGCCGACCAGAATTCCGGTTACAATCCCGGTAATCAGCAGGATTGGCAGGTAGTACAGAATACTTGCAGAATTAAATACCATGGAGGCAGCAAGCAGCTGTCCTGTATTATGGGCAAGTCCGCCGGCGATGCTGATTCCGATTACACTCAGTCTTTTGCCGGTGAAGCGGACAAGCAGGAACATGACCACAAAGCTGAGCAGGGAGCCGAACAGGCTGAAGAGCAGGCTTGAGAACGTACCGAGCAGGAATGCAGTAAGCAGGGTCTTCAGGATTACCAGTACAAAAGCGTCGCGCCCGCGTAAAAAGTAAATACAAGTCAGAATCATGATGTTGGCAAAGCCCAGCTTGGCGCCGGGCATCAGTCCCATTCCGGCGAGCGGAATCTGGGCTTCCACTATACTAAGCACTACTGCAACGGCTGCAAATATCGCAATAATGACCGTTCTTTTCAGCGCGGTTGCCGATTCTTTACTGGACATAGCCATCGATTTCATCTCCTCCCGAAGTCCCTGCAATCTCTACCAGCACCCGGTGCGGCAGACAGACGATGGTCTGTTTGGGCTGGGTAATCCGGCCGAAGCCGAGACATACCTGATCGGGGCAATCCGCTTCATACATTTCAATTCCGTAGTCATGCACTTTTAAAAGGTTATAGCCCCGTTCTGTGCGGATTTCGATACTCTGTTCTTCCTTTGTAAGCTGCACAGTTTTAAACAGCTTGCCGTCCACTGTTATATTGGCCACGAGATTCTTGCCCGGCCCGCCTTTATCATCGCCCAGCCATCTTGGCACGAGAAAGGCAAGCGCAGCAATCAGCACGATGGAAATAAGCAGCACATCTGCGCGTTTCATAGAATTCTCCTTATTTTTTAATTAAAAACCAGACTTCATAATTATAACGGTCTGCCCTTAATCCTTCAATGAATGTAGTCGTTAATTGTCGGTTTTACAGAGCTGTTTCACAAAATAGGCACGCAAGCAGAAGCGGACACCCCCATAATCTGGATGGTATCCGCTTTCTCCTGAAAAGCATGGGTCCGGGAACACAGGCGCTGTGCTTGCTATCCTGTACACCCCGGATATTCCCGTTCGTCCTTGTGTATATTTTTGCCGAAGTAGGCCAGGAATAATCCGGCGAACTGCGGATCCCACTGGCTGCCCCGCCCCTTCTCCAGAATAGCCAGCGCCTGCTCATGGTCCATGCCCTTGCGGTAAGGCCGGTCCGAGGTCATCGCATCATAGGCATCCGCCACTGCAATAATCCTGCCGTGCAGCGGAATGTCCATACCGCCCAGACCGTCGGGATATCCCTTCCCGTCGTAACGCTCATGGTGTGAGCGCACGCCGCCCAGGTACGGAGCCATTTTCTCCACCGGCTCAATCTGGCGCAGTATATTTTCCCCGAGCACCGGATGGCTCTTAATTTGATCGAACTCCTCGTCCGTCAGATTGCCTTCCTTGAACAGGACGTTATCGGGTACGCCAATTTTGCCGATGTCATGCAGCAGCGCCGACTTGCGCAGATCGTCCAGGCTTTGACCGGTCAGACCGGCCAGTTGTCCGATAATAACCGAGTATTCCGCCACCCTCAGCGAGTGGCCTGCAGTATAAGAGTCCCGGGCATCCAGAGCAACGGCGAGCGTCGTAAAATAGCTGTCCAGCAGCTGCCGGCTCTGCTGCTCACGGTCCTGCAGTCCGCGCACCATCATATTAAATCCGGCGACCAGCTTGGAGAATTCATCGGAATATTCATCCTGCACCTGCAGGAGGCGTCCGTCTTTGATATTGTTCATGGCCTTATACAGCTCGTTAATCGGATGCTGCACACTGTTGGTCAGGAGGAGGGCTGCCACTGAGGAGAACAGGGTGCCGATCAGCAGCACCATTCCTGCCCAGACCCAGTAATTCTGGACTCCGACCAGCAGGCCGGTTCCGGTATTGTTCATGCGTATATGGGTCGCCATAATAAAAAGAAACAGCGGGAACGTGCCTATCAGCATACAGCTGATCAGGAATTTCGGGCGGATGGGCACAAAGACATGACCCTCCAGCGAAAAATCAACATTGTGCAGCTCCATTGCCCGGTTTCTGAACTCCTTGATCAGCGGGATGATAGCTGAACAGGTCAGATAAAATTCAATCAATGCATGCATGCTGGCCACAAGTACGGCTCCGACAACGGCCATTACCAGGTAAACATAGGGTATAGTAAGCAGACCGGTGTGAATCATCCAGAAGGTCATCAGGGCCGCCGGCAGCGATAACCCCAGAAGATGCGGGCCGAGAATGCGCATAACCGCATGTCTGGGCAGCTGGTGGGTGTGCAGATAGGCCGCCTCCAGCACATCCAGTGCAGGCTCCGGGTCGAGCAGGGCTGTCCGGATCGGCTTGATCTGCCTTAAGAATACACTGATTTCCGTAACTGCCATTATAATAAATGAGAGCAGCAGTACAATCAGCAGCCTGCCGTATTCCACAATGCTGATCTCCAGAGAAGTAAGCAGGATCAGGCTGCCTACCGCCATAACCGCAACGACGGAGCCGAATAAATAATTGCTAATCTGCTTTTTTAAAAATGCCCCGTATATATTCATTAGCTCTCCCATCCCCGGTCTTACCCAGCTACTACTTATGTTTGCAATTGTATATATTTCGTGATATAATATAGGAATATTTGTTTAGGTGTATATGTATCCCCTTCAAGAAGATGTCAGGCCGATTGTTTTACTTCTTTTTAATATCGGCAATCCGGACACAAAATCTTACGTTTTCTTGCATGACTCTTCCTTTTTATGAGATTAAATTCGAACATAGTATTCCGATTCACACTGGCGCGGCCACGGAGCCGCAAGGACAAGAGAGAGGTAGGGCTCTTGTCGTTTTGGAAGGATTATTCTCGCCATACGGCTGCTGGAAATAACAAGGAACTTTTGACACCCGTTACGCTCACTGACGGCGGGGGATGAATATACCTATAAGACATGGTTTAGCTGCTTATACGTTGCAGGAAGCAGGCCATGTGTGGAACATATTAGTGCCCGGTAACCGCGCCAAGCGGATACCGGGCACGTCTACTTTTCAGGGGATTTTTCCGGAATCAATGTACATACCGCTGCACAAAGCCGCTTACCCTGGCGATATACCCCGTCTTATCCGTATCGTAAGCCAGACCATGTCCCGCCCCGTGCACGATCAGCTTTTCTTTCGGCGCACTGCAGGCCTGGTACAGCTCCTCCATCATGTAAAAGGGTACGAATCTGTCCGCATCTCCATGAATGAACAGAATCGGCACCTTGGCCTTACGCACCTGCCTGAGCGCGGAGGCATCCCCGAAGAAGTAGCCTGCTTTGATTCGGGTAACCAGGCTGGCACACTGCACGAACGGAAAGCCCGGGAGGCGGTACATCCGCCGGAGCTGATAGGACAGCTGCGCCTTCACCGAGCTGTAACCGCAGTCTTCCACGATGGCCTTGACCTGCACCGGAAGCTCTTCTCCCGAAGTCATCAGCACCGTCGCCCCGCCCATGGATACCCCATGCAGCACAATCCGGGCCTCTGGTCCGGTCTCTTCCAGGATATAAGTAATCCATTTCACCATATCCCGGCGTTCCGGCCAGCCGAATCCGATATAATGGCCTTCGCTTTGACCGTGCCCCCTCGCATCCGGCAGCAGTACATTATAGCCCAGACGCTCGTAATACATTTTGGCAACTGCCCCCATGTCCTTTCCCTTTCCGGAATAACCATGGGCGATGATGGCCGTACGGCCTTCTGCCCGTTCAGAAGGAAGAAAATAACCCTTAAGCTGCAGGCCGTCATCTGAAACCAGCTGGACCTCCCGGAAATGCTGGCGGCAACCCACTCGGCTCCCTCACCCCAGGAGGCCCCGGCAACAGGCGGATCGAGCTTCAGATCCGGACTGGTGGCCAAAAACTCCTTAGGTGCACGGTGGATTGCCACCCCGTAGAAAAAAAAGCCGGCATACAGCAGCGCGGCGGCTGCAATGATAATGATTGCTGCTATGATGATCATCCACATCTGTATTGCCTCCTTACAATAAGCATCTGCTTGTTAGCCGCCCGGCCCATGCTCTAATATCCTATGGCTGCTAATGTCTGCAAAGTATAGCATGCCATACAGGCATTTGCGAAAAGCAGCATAAAAAAGGCTGCCCGGAGCTATACCCCTTCCGGCAGCAGCCTTTAAGCCTTCCTGGCGGAACTCCTAGTTCATCCGCCAGGCTTTACTGTTTCTAGCTTTTGCGTTTGCCGGTTCTGGTTCTGCTTAGCAGCAGCCCCAAAGCGGCCAGCGTCAGACCTGTAATGTAATACGGAGCAGGGCTCGATTCCCCGGTCTGCGGCAATGTAGCGGCTGCCGCTGCTGTAGTGCCGGGATCTGTGACACCACCCAGCGGAATTTCATCATCAAGAATAATTTCATCATCCGGTCCCGGCCCGGCTGTCGGACTTGGCACCGGTGTTGCCTGCGGTACTGTCACTCCAGCTGCGGCTGCCGTTGCGCTTGCGCCTGGACCAAGCGGAACAGGATTATCGTCGATGGCCAGCTCGTCATCTGTCACTATCGTTCCAATGACCGTCGGACCGGCCGGGGTTAACGGCGTTCCGCCCGGAATAGCGACTACACTCGTCGGCAGGGCCGTTGCCGGTACTGTTGGAGCAGGCGTTACACCGCTTGTTGGTGCTGCTGTAGAGGTGTCTGAAGTCGGTGTTGCTGCCGGCGGTTCAGTAGCCGGAGTACCTGAGGTCGGTGTCGGCGTAGCCGCAGTTGTCGGTACCGGCGTCGGCGTGCTTGTCGGTGCTGCCGTCGGTGTCGATGTTGGTGCTGTTGTCGGCTCCGGTGTCGCTGTGCTTGTCGGAACCGGCGTTGGCGTTGCTGTCGGTGTTACCGGGGTTCCGTTGTCACGGCCGGTATATGGCTTATGGTGGAATTCCCCGCTTCCTTCCAGGGAAGCACCGATCATACTGCCGTTGATTTGCCCGTTATTAAAGGTAATCGCTGCATTTGGTGCCAGCACGGTTCCCATTACACCGATACTCTCCAGCCGCAGAGCCGTTGCCTGCGGGAAGTTATAGAGCACTTTATTCTGGCTTACGCCAGTCAGCCCGTTTCCGTTCTTGAACGTGACCGAAGTCCCGTCAATATTAACGATAGCGGTAGATCCCTCCGGTGCAGTAATCCGCAGCTCATTGGCGGCAGTCAGCGTGCTTCCTGAAACCGAGAACACATTCAGCACAGGATCAGTACCGGTCAATTTAATATTTCCATAGTTATCCTCAGTCTTCCCGTTCACCGTCAAAGCTGCAAGCTCCTGGGATTTAGCGCGGAGCAAGGCAAACTCCGAGACAAAGTTAATAACGTTCGTTTCTTTCCGCAGGGTTCCTGTCCCGCCCCGCGGTTTACCTGAACCTGTATAAGTGCCGCCGTACACGGCGTTACCGTTAACTTCCCCCATCTCATAGCTCAGATTGCCGCCGGCCACCAGCGAGTCCATTTCTGAGATTTCTGCTGCACTCAGGCTGTGGCCTACCGAATATCCGCCCTGTGTAAGGGTAATATTGCCGCCTGCAGCCATTCTGCCTTCAGAATCACTATGGTAGCCTTTGAGATCACCAAGGACAAACACGTTATATTTACCCGCAACGCCCGGAAGGGGGGTGCTGTCGGCTCTCACTTCACCCTGACCGGCCGAAGCCAGCCAGCCGCCGACCAGCAGGACTGCAGACATAGCCAGTGCAAAAGATAATTTCAATACAGATTTACGTTTCATTAATAATCCCCCCGCAAGATGCGATATAAACCTTGGTTATAGCAGCACCTTCACCTGAAAAATAAAAAAGCCGCCAGGAAGACAAGCTCCATGGCGGCCGGACGATCGTAGCCCTCTCTCAAAGGCTGTAGACTCCTGACTTTGCGTCCCGCACTTTCGCGCGGTTTGCGATTATACATGAGAAGGTATGTAATTGGTAATAGAGACAATAGTCTATGACATTTGTTACTTTAGAACTAAACTCAGTGTATTCCCTGATCCTCTGTATTGTCAATCTATTCCTTATAATATTTTGCCAATAACATTGGGATTATTTAATAAAAGAGCCTGTACGGCGGATTATATGCAGAAGAGCCCTATAATTCTATCTATTCTCCAACTAATTCTCTCTTATACTCAGGAATACCCGTATTCATTCACTTAAAATTATTGTATTTAAAATATTTTCCTTCTAGCAGTTTTGAACTACTAATTATTGAAATTATTATATTCCCGGTTCAAGGAAAAAAGACTCCCCGCGGATCACTCCGCAGACAGTCTTCGTTCTTGGCACGGGTTTAATATTATAACAGCTGCAGCCAGCCGATCATTGACATCCAGAGCGGAATACTTAAAAACAGGCCGAACACCAGACCGCGGCGGAGACTTCCTTCGTGATTCATCATCATTCTCCTTTTTAAACTGCATTATTCTTATCTTTAGTATTTCAAATTCAATATAAAACAATTCTAAATATTTTATTGTGAAAAATATCACATTATTACCGGAATTTAAAAATATTATGCAGCAAACAAAAAGGCCTTGCCATGGGAGTTGGCAAGACCTGCAGGGTACCATATAACACTGGGGGGTGTCTGGTATATTCACTATAAAGGATCTACCTGAAAATAAGCTGATAGCAAGCTAAAAATTACATTAAAATGGTCCAGCAGCCCAAAGTACTGATCACTACGACCAGCGCAACAGGATAAAGAATTTTCCGGCTCACCTTATCTCTGAAGGCAAAAAACAGACAAAGCATACAAAGCCACGCAATTAGGAGACTGCCCATTTCCTATGCATTCGCTCCTTCCTGACCTCTGATCTATATTAAGAAGATACCCGCAGGGCACCCCATACATACCAATTTATACGGCAAAAATTTTTCTCCTATATATAGAAGAAAAGCGCGGCAACCGGTAAAATCCGGAACACCGCGCGGCATCAATTGTTGTAGTTCCAGCCTGTGCTTGCATAAGTACGGTCTCTCGCTCCCTTACTAATATAAAGCAAACTGCTGATTTGTCAAATGGAACAGCTTCCCGGAGACTCTCAGATACAGAGCTCAGCACCTTCTGCTGCAAAAACAAAACGCAGCATCGGACTGAACAGCGGCTGCAGTACAGACATATGCCCTTCGCCCTGGAATTCCTTATAGGACAGCCGGCTGAGCCCGCTGCCATTATATGGGACCAGCCGCTCATGGAAGGCCCTGGCATTCTCCAGCATACCGGTTTCCTCCGAGCCGATGCCGATCATCAGCGAGCAGGCAAGCTCCCCGCTGCGCAGCTTGTCCTCCAGCTCCGGCAGCATATCGAACAGCACCCTGCCCTTCCACCAGAGGGACGGGCTGCCTGCGATATAAGAGCTGAACAGCCGGCTGCGGCGGATCAGCGTATACAGGGCGAAGAAGCCGCCCAGCGAATGCCCGAACAGCGCCGCCCGGGAATGATCGACACTGTACCTGCGCCCGATCAGCGGCATCAGCTCCAGCTCCATAAAATCAAGAAAGGCATCTGCCCCGCCGTTCACCGGCCAGGGTGAGCCGTCCGGGCGCAGACCCTGCTGTACATCCGGCACTGTAAGATCCCGGAAGCGCCGCTCGGCCACAAACGGCCCGTCTGCCGGATAACCGATGGAAATTACCATACCGGACGGAAGCCCACGCGGATGCCGGGTCTGCAGCCGCATCGCATCGTTCAGGGAAGCGAAATAGGCATTGCCGTCGACGGTGTACAGCACCGGGTAACCCTCCGGCGGCGGGGGCTTTAACGGGATATGGACAAAGATCCGGTAAGTCAAGCCGTTATACAGGGAGGTCATGTCCCACACCTCGGTTCCCGGCAGCATGCAGGCGCTGACCGGTGACATCAGCTCAGGCTCCATCCCGGCCCGCTGCGCCCCCGCCTCCTGTCCGTCAGCCGCCCCGTACAGCCACTGTAGCGCCTCGGGAAACTGCGCTGACATAGAGGCAAGGTCATGGGCAGCCCCGTCGGCAATCGAGAGCCGCAGCCGCTGCTCATCGGCCAGCTGCCCCCTCAGTTTGCGGTACAGCTGCAATGTGCTGGGCACGGCATGCCGCTGGATATTCTGCTTATACACGCCCTCACGGTTGCCTACAGAGAAATACAGCCTCTGCCCCCGGTCAGGCAGCGGGTTAGCTTCTGTGTAGCTAAGCATCCCTTCATACCATATGGAAGGTGACAGCATCCCGAACCTCCCGAAGGCATCGGGCCGGCGGTAAGCGGCCAGCAGCGTCACCAGCCCGCCCAGCGAATAGCCGATCAGCCCGGTGTTGTCCGGTTCCGGGGCCGTCCTCAGGACAGAATCGATGTAAGGCTTGATACCATCGGCGATTTCATCGAGATAGGCAGACCCGCGGCCGCCGAAGGCCTGCCTGCCTTCTGTTGCAGCAGACTCCGGCCAGGGTGTATAATCATCATTTCGGGAAGAGGTGCTGATCCCGACGACGATCAGCTCGGCCAGCAGCCCCTCCCGGAACAGCCTGTACATATAATTTAAGGTATTCATCATTAAGGTTGCGCCGTCATGCAGATATACTGCAGGATAACGCTTTTGGGATAACGCATAGGAAGGGGGCAGGAACACCGTCAGCCGGCGCCCCTGCCAGTCCAGCTCTTCCACTTCAAACATCGGGCCTTCATCCTCTCATCCTTTATCTCTGGCGGTTTCTTTCGTTATTATGAAAGCTTTTAATTACTTGTACCATAGACGGAGGCCGGAACAGGCATGGATTTTTGGATGCCGGGTACGTAATGCCTCTTTTCGGCACGGCTCAGACTATATTAAAAATTAGAATAAAATTTTAAGAGAACAGATTGCAGGCGGGGCCTGGCCTGACCGTTTCTGAAGGGCTTTCAGAGGGCCGCAAAGGGCTTTCTGATCTATTGACTTTCCAACATATAGTGTTTAATATGATTGAAGTCACCTAAATGTAGTGTATATAGTAGTTAAACTCATATACCTAGCGGAACACCCGAGTACAATTAGCGAAGTATAAATAGAACCATTGTTATAGGAGGTTAGAGCGACTATGCTGATTGCTTACGATTCCAAAACCGGCAATGTCAGACGTTTTATCAACAAGCTGAAGCTGCCTGCTGTACAAATCGAAGAGCATATGACGATCGACGAGCCTTATGTGCTTGTTACATACACCACCGGATTTGGACAGATCCCAGAGAAGGTGTCCTCTTTTTTGGAGAGGAACCATTCCAGGCTGAAGGGCATTGCCGCCAGCGGCAACAAAAATTGGGGTGAGTTGTACGCCCACAGCGCAGACCTGATTGCAGAACGCTATAATGTGCCGGTAGTCGGCAAATTCGAGCTGTCAGGAACATTTGGCGATGTGGAGCGAATTAAACAGGAGGTGAACCGGGTTGCGGCATATTGAATTGAATAACATGTTGATGAAGAGAGACGAGACCGGATTTTTCCAGCTCGATAAAGACCAGGAGGCCGTAGCGGAGTTCATGCGTGATGTGGAGCGCCGCAGCCTGACTTTTACAAGCACCAAAGCCAAGATTGATTATATGATTGCCAATGACTATTACGAGGATCTGTATGACCGTTACAGCGCAGCTGAGATGGAGGATGTCTACCGGATCGCCCATGAATATGATTTCCGTTTTCCTTCCTATATGGCGGCCTCCAAGTTCTATACAGACTATGCCGTCAAAACCAATGACCGCAAGCAGTACCTCGAGCATTATCCGGACCGTGTAGCAGTAGTAGCATTGCACCTGGGACGCGGAAACGTTGAGACTGCCCGCACTTTGGCACGTTCGATGATGGAGCAGCGCCTGCAGCCGGCCACACCAACCTTCCTCAATGCCGGTAAAAGCCGCCGCGGTGAGATGGTTTCCTGCTTCCTGCTCGAGATGGATGACTCGCTCAACTCCATCAACTATGTGCTGAACACCTGCATGCAGCTGTCCAAAATCGGCGGCGGCGTTGCTGTAAATCTGTCCAAGCTGCGTTCGCGCGGTGAGACGATCAAAGGCGTTGAGGATGCAGCCAAAGGCATCATGCCTGTCCTGAAGCTGATGGAAGACGGGTTCTCCTATGCTGACCAGATGGGCCAGCGCAAGGGCTCCGGTGCGGCTTACTATAATATTTTCGGCTGGGACGTGCTTGAATTCCTCGACAGCAAAAAGATCAATGCCGACGAACGGACACGCCTGAAGACGTTGTCCATCGGTCTGATTGTGCCGAACCGCTTCTACAAGCTGGCACAGGATAATCAGCCGCTGTATGTGTTTGCACCTTATACGGTTTTCCAGGCCTACGGCACTCATCTGGATGACATGGATCTCGACGAAATGTACGACACCCTGCTCGCTGATCCGCGTGTGAAGAAAAAGGTTGCCATGAGCGCACGCGACATGCTGACCAAAATTGCCATGATCCAGCTCGAATCGGGCTATCCCTATATTATGAACAAGAGCAATGCCAATAACGCTCATGCCCTGAAGAACGTCGGCCAGGTCAAAATGTCCAACCTGTGCACCGAGATTTTCCAGCTTCAGGAGACTTCCGAGATTAACGACTACGGCCAGGAGGATGCGATCCGCCGCGATATCAGCTGCAACCTGGCTTCCCTGAACATTGTGAACGTGATGCAGCACGGCAAAATCCGTGAATCCGTCCATGAGGGCATGCTCGCCTTGACCGCAGTCAGCGACATGACCACCGTTTCCAACGCTCCGGGCGTAGCCAAAGCGAACAAGGAGATGCACTCCGTCGGCCTTGGCGTCATGAACCTGCACGGTTACCTGGCCAAGAACAAGATCGCTTATGAAAGCGAGCAGGCCCGCGATTTTGCCCGCACATTCTTCATGACGATGAACTACCACTCGATTGAAAAGAGTATGGAAATCGCCGCCGAAACCGGCGAGACGTTCTACGGCTTCGCAGAGTCCGATTATGCGACGGGTGTTTATTTTGACCGTTACGTGTCTACCAATTATCAGCCGGTTACGGCAAGAGTGCAGGAGCTATTCGCAGGCATCTACATTCCTACTCAGGAGGACTGGAAGCAGCTGCGTGAGGCTGTTATGAAAAACGGCCTGTATCATGCCTACCGTCTCGCGATTGCGCCGACTGCGAGCATTTCGTACATCCAGAATGCCACATCCAGCGTAATGCCGATTGTGGAGCAGATCGAGACCCGTACCTATGCCAACTCGACCACCTATTATCCGATGCCTTATCTGCAGCCGGACAATGTGTTCTACTATAAATCCGCTTATCAGATGGACCAGTTCAAGGTGATTGATCTGATTGCGGAAATCCAGCCCCATATCGACCAGGGGATCTCGACCGTCCTGCACGTGAACAGTGATGTAACGACCCGTGAGCTGGCCCGCTGCTACCTGTATGCGGCACACAAAGGCCTGAAGTCGCTGTATTACACACGCACCAAAAAGCTGTCCGTCGAGGAATGCCTGACCTGCTCGATTTAAAGGGCCGTACGGCTACAGAAAGGGAGATTAGACCATTATGAGCGCAATTCAAGCCGTGAACTGGAACCGTCCCGACGACGACTTCTCGCTGATGTTCTGGAACCAGAATATTATGCAGTTCTGGACCGACGACGAAATTCCATTATCCGATGACAAAATGTCCTGGCTGACGCTGAGCGACACCGAAAAGGACTCTTATATGAAGGTGCTGGGCGGGCTCACCCTGCTCGACACCGTGCAAGGCGGCGTAGGGATGCCGCAGATCATGGAGCATGTGGATGGCCTGCAGCGCAAGGCGGTGCTCGGCTTCATGGGGATGATGGAGCAGATTCATGCGAAGTCCTACAGCAGTATTTTTACGACGCTGGCTTCCACTGAGGAGATCGACGGGATCTTCCGCTGGGTGGAGGACAACACGTTCCTGCAGTTCAAGGCCCAGACCATCTCTGAATATTACAAAAAAATCGAAACCCCCAAGGATCTCTATCTGGCAATGGCGGCTTCCGTCCTGCTGGAGAGCTACCTGTTCTACAGCGGGTTCTTCTACCCGCTCTACCTGGCCGGCCAGGGCAAAATGACCTGCAGCGGCGAGATCATCGACCTGATCCTGCGCGACGAGAGCATCCACGGCGTTTACGTCGGTGTGCTGGCTCAGGAGATTTTCGAGGAGCTGTCCGAGGACGACCAGCGTGACGTGTACCAGACACTCGTAGGCCTTCTGCGCCTGCTGCATGCGAACGAGGAACAGTACACCGAGCAGATCTACGCGCCAATCGGGCTTGTCGAGGAAGTTAAGGCCTTCCTGCGCTACAACGCCAACAAGGCAATGATGAACCTGGGTCACGATCCGCTGTTCGACGAGGAAGAGATCAACCCGATCGTCCAGAACGGGATCAGTACCCACACCAAGCAGCATGACTTTTTCTCCAAAAAAGGCAACGGCTACGTCCGTGCGCTGAACGTGGAGCCGCTGCGTGATGAGGACTTTAGTTTCTAAGCATAGAAAAAGGGGCGTTATCGCCCCCCTTTTAAAACCGCCGGGGTTTCCCGGCGGTTTTATTTTATTTTTCAACAAAAACAGCTGCTCTACTAATTCATGCTCATGTATTGATTTAAAACTTTTCTCTAAATCCAATCGTTGAAATCCAAGACTGGATGTGAACTAATGATTCAGGCAGACATTCAAGCCGAAGCATATGCTTCTTTGAAGGTCGGGCATAAAAGATTTGATATGAAAGATATACCAAGTGCTTGTCATCGGTCACTCTTACACGATATTGGAATCCTTTGTCCTTCAAGAAATTGCGCATTGTATTATTCACATAACCTCTAACGAAGCGGATGAGATTGGGAGTTAAAATAAAGGGTTATATTTTCAAGCGTTGCATATGCGTACAGCATATTTGAGGAATATCATACGGGGGAAGTAAGGCTTGCCGCCAGTTTCATTCAGCACTGGGTAGGGTAAAAAGAAAGACCTTGAGAACGCCCCAAGGTCTTTCTTTGCTTCATAAATTAGGATTGATACAAATACCCTTCATTTCTAATTAAGTTGTATTCTTGGATTAGACGACTCATACCTTCTATCCTACTTTCTTCAAAGCCTGCCTTCTTTAACGTAACAATAATGTTATAGATAACTCTTTTCCATTCGAATCCAAATGATTGTATTGAAATATTGACACTTCCACTATCTCTCAAAATGTGTTCAGTGCTTTCATTTATAACTCCCCATTCAGCACTTATCCCCAGTTGCCCTGAAATCCATTTAAAATGCCATATATGGGCAAAAGTATTTGAAACCCAATGAACATCTTTGCTGCCAAATTCTTTAATTCTTAATGCTTCTAGTACATCCAAAATATCATCAATCATTAAACATAAGTCATATTTATAACTAAGAAATAGAGGAATATTATTCCAAAAGATAATAGCAGACTCTGTTAAAAGTGGGAATGAGTTTTCTACAGCATCCGATAAAGTTTCAGCTTCAAAACTGACATTGTCTGAATTTTTTGGACAACTTGCTTGTATGAAAAATGACATTACAATCCTCCTTATGGTGCAGGATATCCATGAAAAGTCCCTGTGCCATTATTTCTAAGCCACATTTTCGTAGCGGGTACTGTAGTTCCGTCAGGCATATGAACAACTGAAGTCGAACCAGGAGGAAGATCAAACCACGCAGCTTGGCCCTTCTCTAAGGTACTGGCCTTCGTTGCAGCATATTCCAAATCGGCTTTACTCCATTGACCTTGTGGTGTCGGAGCCCTCCCATTAATGCTCATTTTGGCTGTTGCAGGACCCTCTTTCCAATTTACACCATGTTTTCCGGAACCAAGATACTTCGCTTCAGGACGAAGACATCCATCTGTATTATGCACCCAAATACCCAAATCGGTTACATAATACGTATGGAAGTCAGCAACAGTAAAGTTATATACCGTCACCTTCTCATCCAGTTTA
The DNA here is from genome assembly GCF_001517085.1 of Paenibacillus sp. DMB5. Taxonomy (GTDB): domain Bacteria; phylum Bacillota; class Bacilli; order Paenibacillales; family Paenibacillaceae; genus Paenibacillus_AQ. The sequence goes on along the minus strand of NZ_LRAC01000100.1, from coordinate 98,980 downwards.
ATGAACTCAACCTTATCAATCGTAAGGTTGATTCCATTAGCTTTTTGGAGTTTATCCCCCACTTGAAGTTCATCCGCGAAGACCCACCCTTTGCCTTCAACCCAAAACGGGTGGTTATCTGTTGTCTCAATAACTTGCTCCCCAACATGCAACTTAATAATATCATCACGTTGGTTGCGATATAAAGCCGTTACTTCTTTGTATGCCAACTCACCATTAGCATCATATTCAGACTTAGCAAGGACCTTGTCACCTACCTCAATTTCTTCGATAGGTTTCTCCCCTTCGTTAGTTAGAAACTTGATTCAGGGACTAAAGAAGGTGGCAACTGTATCAGCTACCACCATTGTATCATTAGCTTGCCGCCCGTTCAGGTAAAGCGGTAAGACGGTATTCGGTTTTGTTCTTTATCATGCTGTAAAGGATATTCACTAGCTTACGCATAATGCAGATGATTGCTTGCTTCTTCTTTTTGCCTTCGTTGAGCCGCTTTTCATAGTAAGCATGGAATAAAGGATTGAGCGGCTTCTTGGACGTTCTAGCGGTCTGAACTTGTCTGACTGCTAATCCCCATAGAATCTTGTTCAACGCTCGGTTTCCTTGCCTTTGGTTGCGGTCTTTGCCCCTGCCGCCGCTACTCATTTGGCTTGGCGTTAGCCCTGCATACTTGGCTAGCTTGTCAGCGTTCTTAAATCGGGTAATGTCCCCGATTTCTGCCACGATAGCCGAAGCGGTAACGTCATCAATGCCCGTGAACGTGTTCAGCTTGAAGTTTAGCTTCTGCTTGATGTCTCGGATGTGATTCTCCACATCGCTCATTTCACGATGAACATCACGTATTTGGTTCACATGGCTTCGAACTAGGAAATCTCGATGCTCCTGACCGTTCCGCTTCGTGTTCCCGTCAGTCTGAACGCCTTCTAGGATGAGAGTTGCTTTCTTGGTAGAGCAGACGTTATTGCTGTTCTTCCGAAGGAACATCGTTAGGTCTTCTAGCGTGACCCCCTCAAGCAAATACGGGGAAGGATACTCATGCCAAAAGGCTAGAGCCGTTCTTCCGTCCACTTCGGAGAAAAACTTGCTGTAACTTGGATAGTTGTAGCTTAACTGCGTATGAAGCTGATTCTTGAGCATGACAAGCGTATCCCGTAAGCTATACCGCCGCATGACTAGCTGTTTGAGAATCCAATAATCGTCTTGTGGGTGGGCGTTCGGCAATCTGTCCAGTTCATCCAGTAACAGCTTGGCGATGTTCTCTGCATCCCAACTATCATGCTTCTCCGTCATGGCATAGCTTTTACGTTTCCAGTTGGAAAGGGCGGCATTGACCTCTTTGACAAGGAAATGATTCTCGACTAGATAAACGGCTAATGACCTTCCATAGCCGCCCACATCCTCAAGCCCAAATACAACCGTCATGTCTTCCTGCACATGCTTCTTGACCTTGCTTACCACCGCAGGGAAAGCCGATGGCTTGTTTTCAAACTCAATGACCTCTAGCAACTCGTTCCAACAGTTGATGACAACAGCGGTATGCGTCCGCTTATGTAAATCAACGCCGACATAAATAAACTGTTCCTTGCGATGTCTCATGGTGAGTATCCCCCTTGGCCGCTTATAGCGATTAGGGAAAAAGAATAGCCGCATCGTCTGTTTAGTATTCTCCCGAAGGGATACATTGAAGGGTAAGCGTGTCCATTCTTCCTCTTTAATCGCTATAAGATGGCTTGATGTAGTCCTGTTGCGGTAATGCCGCCATACTGATACTGACCTTCGTAAAGTGCTTTACGGTCAAGTATCCGTTTGACTTGTACTTTCGTGAACTGCTTGCCTTGTTGTGTCGTAAAGCCTTCTTGGTTCAGTTGAAATGCGATTTCCGATAAAGACCAATTCGAGTTCTGTTCCCGTATGTCAAAGAGCCGCTTTACTGCTTGGGCTTGCTTGTCGTTGACTTCAATTGCCTTCTGTCCTTTTCGGGCTTTGTAGCCAAATGCCGCCCGACCTCCTGCGTAACCGCCCTGTTGGGCTTTCTTGTTGCGCCCCCTGCCTAGCTTGAGGGCGATTTCTAGCCTTTGGTACTGGTCAAGTAATTCCATCAGACCATTAATGAGGAAATCGCTTGGGTCTTTCTTGTGGATGGAATAAGTCGGCTGTTCGATGCTTTTTACATCGACTCCGTACTTCTTGAACTCCCGATGAACCAAGACTTTCACGATGTCAGACTGCCATAAACGGCTTGTATTGAGGACAACAACAGCGTCATAGTCTCGGGTGGCAAGGGCGGCTAACATGCTCTGAAAGCCAATTCTGTCCACCTCAAGCGCATCCTCATCCACCTTCGCTCCACTGATACCTTCATCCGTAAAGATGTCCTGCAAGTTCCAACCTTGCTCCTGACAATAAGAGCGGATTTCATCCTGTTGGTACGCTAAACTGTAACCATCTTTGGCTTGTCCGCTTGTTGAAACTCGAACGTAACCGATGACATTCATGCTGTTTCCTCCCCTCCGTTACGATAATCAGAATTTATGTAACGGTATTCCGTATCATCTCTCTATTATAGAACGGTACACCGTTGCAGACAATAGTTTTTCAGTGATATGATGGAGGAAATCACAATTTTGTAACGGTATAGCGTTACTTGGAGGTTTACCATGCCCGTCCGTTTACGCCTAAGAGAAATCCTAGAGGAGCGGGGTATCAGTCAACGTGAACTTGCACGAAGGATGAATATCCGTTCTAGCACCGTTAGTCACCTTTGTTCCGACAAGGTTAATGCGGCTTACTTTGATACATTGGAGCAAATTTGCAAGACGCTCGATATCCCGCTTCATGAACTGATTGTTTTGGAAGATGAGTAGAACTAAGCAACTGGGACTGGGACTTTACTAATCAAGCCGCCCAGTATGGCACAAGGAATAGTGATGGCTTCCACCCACTGTTCTTCCGCAAGTCGGTCGAAGTCCAATGTCGGTCGTTGCCGCATCTGCTCCACGATTTTCCTACGGTAATAAGCCGTCACTTCCTGCTGTTCCAGCTCGCCGCGCATCAACCCATGCACCCTTTGTTGCAGTTTCGGCTTCAGTAGTTCAAGCGAAATAGCTTGAGCGCAAAGGTAAAGCCTGTTGAAAAGCGGCGGATGCTGAACCAACACACTCATTGGGATTTTTTCATCCGGCTTATACACGATTTCAAACCTCGATAATTCGCCTTCAATAATCAGCCCACGCTTTTGTAACAGTTCTAACCTCTTGTCATACACTCGGCAATATCCTGCTACTTGCCGTTGATGTCGCTTGTTGGAGTAAAACGTTCCCTTTCTTTTCTTCATGTTCCGCCCAGTTAACGAAAGAACGAACAATTCAGATAAAGGCAGGGGGATGTCAAATGCCACTTCGGAACGAACATGAAGAATGTCCGTTGCGTTATCTCCAATCATTGAAATCCAAGACTGGAAATGAACTAATGATTCGGGCGGGCATTCTAGCCGAAGTGTATGTTTCTTTGAAGGGCGAGCATAAAAGAGTTGATACGAAAGATATGCCCAGTGCTTGCCCTCTCTTACACTTACACGATACTTGAATCCTTTGTCCTTCAAGTAATATGAGGCATTGTAGTATTCACATAGCCTCTGACGAAGAGGATTGAAGAATGTCCAGTACACATTCGTAAAGTCCACTACTATGCGGTCAATTGAAACCTTCACACCTTCCATGTTCAGCCCCCACCGAAATTTTTTAACGAATTTCCGTCTATAATTAGAGGGCAAGGTGGCTAGCCTTCACGTTGCCTTACCTGTATATGTCAACTGCTCGTCAGCAGATTCCTTTCATTCGATGTAACAATCGCTGTAAAGGTCAGTTCAGTTGCAAAGAGAATCAAAATTACTTCATGTTTGCCGCCCTCACTATAAATTGTCGTGTAATCCTTCCTAGAAGATACGGTATCTGACCCTTTCGCCCTCTCTATCGGGACAGGGTATTATACAGTTGCGGCTCATATTAGAAAAAACGCAAGAAAGCGAGGATAACTAAAAACAGGTTAATCATGGTGGCATCTGACCATAATCAACCTAATAAATGAAACGGAATAGTGCTATTTAGGTAATAAAATTCAAGCATTTCTGTGCGTACAGGCATATTAGAGGAATATCATACGGGGGCGATGAGGGTTAAGTTCTTGGGGACTTTGCCACCCGATTCATTCGGCACTGGGTGGGGGTTAAAGAAAGACCTTGAAGGAGCATCCCCTCAAGGTCATTGAATTGGTTAATGTTATCGTTCAGTCAGTCCATTGATATGCCAATTACTCTTTCTTATGCTCAAACTAGCTTTCGACAAATCAGGTAAAAATGAAAGTGAATAATTTTCCGGCTTAAATTCATTAGGAGATAACTCAATTTCGGCTTCATGGTCACAAATAGCATAATCAAATTTCAGTATCGGGTAAATTTCCTCAATGAAATCGATTATACTGTTAGTTGCTTTTTCCAAAGTTTGCATTGAATAATTTGGCAACAATGTTTCTTCGTCTAATGATAAAAGAAGTCCCCAATAATCCTCATGTTTATCTATCTTTATTTCCGCACTTAAACGTGCGTACTGAAACAAATCAAAACATAGTTGAATTTGTCCGTAATAAGACATACTTATTTCCCCAAGCATTATGTCATTAATTAGTGGATTATTCAATTCAGTCCAATTATCACCATCCGCATCCTCGCAATATTTTACAAATTCAATTTGACTATTTCTTTCTTTCAATAAATCGAGTAACTTCTTAATCCTGTCCTCAATGTTCGATGAATCACTATAAACTAATCCAATGTTTATGTTACTTCCCAAGTGTCACCCTCCTCATTATTTTGTAAATAAAACCTGACCGTTGTTCGTATGGAATTCAACTTGAGCATCGCTAAACTTCCAACCGCCAACATAGTTACCATCCAAATCAGTATATGCCCCTAGTCCAGTATTCTTATCATAATAGACATATACATCATTTCCTCTATATTTGGATTTCCAAACATTTGATGCACCTTGAATATGTTTTTCTATTGCTTGTTGATATGACGCCCACCCGGCTTTGTTAGAGTTTCCGTTAATTCCAAAGTCTTTAGCATGTTTCCACTCATGCTGTAACTTTTGAGTCGTAAATGAAGTTACCGGAAGGCATTCAATATTATGAACCCAAATCCCTAAACTGCTTACAAAATACGTATGGAAATCGGCAACAGTAAAGTTATAGACCTTTACTTTCTCATCGTGATGTACAATTTCAATGTTGTCAATTTTTAGATGATTTCCGTTACTTTGTACTAACTCATCTCCCACCGTCAAATCAACAGCAAGTACCCAACCCTTGCCATCTACCCAAAATGGATGATTGTCAGTAGTCTCAATAATTTGATTACCCACCGATAACTTATAGGTAGTGTCTTTCTCATTACGATGAAGGGTAGTAACTTCCTTATAATCCTGTTCGCCTGTTACTTCATTCTTGGAAAGAACCTTATCTCCGACTTCAATGTCTTCGATATTTTTCTCCCCTTCGTCTGTCAAAACTTTGGTTCCCTTAACGAAGCAGTTGCAACCTCCTTTATTTGAATTCGAGCTCGTCAAACTTGAAAAAGTTTGTCCTAATGAGACAACGGCCGAAACTCCTCCCGTCACAATCATATTTCCCAATGGCACAGCTTCTACATATTCTTGATATTGTGACTTGGTCATAAACTGCCAAAAAGATTGTTTAGTCGTTTCATCATTTGATAGCCATATTATAGAACCATCTGCTCGATAATAACCACGCAAAACTCCATTTTTTATATATGGCATATCCTGAATAATTGCATCTGACATTTCATATTTTTGTGAAGTGCTTGAACAAGAACCAGCATGTGTATTATTACCATCCGCAGATACGCAATAATTCCCAGATGGGTCAGTATAAATTAACGGATTATTATGCACATACGTATACACATTCTGACTTAGCGGATTATCAATCTGTCCCTCATACGTATCCTCATTTATAAACCGTCCCATACTTGGATCATAATATCTGGCACGCTGGTAGTATAATCCGGTTTCAGAATCATAGGATTCTCCGGCATACTTAAAGGAGTTCGTTATTCCCTCTGTTTGGGAAATGATAGTCCCCCACTCATCATAGACATAGTTATTAACGATATTTCCGCTTGTATCAACGATCTGTATAACGTCACCGTGCCCATTGTACAAGTAGTAATAATCCTTGGTCTTCTTTCTGTCCTTTTTCACCAAAATCCGATCACCGCGGACAAAGTTAGCCTGTTCTACAAATTCACCGCTTACGATCTTCTCTTCGGAAATAACCTCTCCCTGAAAATTATAATTAACTTGAGTCTGTGTATTACCATTCGTCTTCATAAATCGCAAACCATCGGCATAATACTGGAAGCTGGTTGCAACCCCACCTTTGGTCACAGAGGTTAGCGTATTCTGTAAATCATAGTTATAGGTTATCTCTGTGTTGTCCAGGATGATTCCACCGGTATTGGACATAGTCTGCCGATTTCCTTGTAAATCGTAAGAATACGTAGTCACACTGCCATCAGGCCTGGAGATAGACAGTAAGCGATTCAACGCATCATAGGTATAGTTTGTCGTTTTCTTGGTACCGCCATTTCGCGACTCACTTACCGAAAGCTGATTGCCATTGTTATCATAACTATAGGTAAAGCTCGAAAGGACGTAGCTTCCTCTTTTATTGCTCAAGCTTTCTGTCCATCCCATAGCCATATTTCGAGTATACTCTGTCTTGAGTATACTGCCGCCCGCGAGCGTAGGATAGGTTATGGATTTCACCTGATTATTTGCCAGATACTCATATTGTACGTTGGATGATGCAGAACCATTTATTGTTGATGATCCGTCAGTTTGTACTTTTTCCAGTCTCTGATTGTTGTACTGATAGTTAGTGTAGAAAAGCATATAGCGGTCGCTGACCTGCTTCAGCCTTCCAACCACATCTACCTGATTTTCCATAAGTGCGGAATGTCCTCCGGCCACGGAGTAATTCGCACGCACTTGCCCCAGACTATCTACCGTGAGTGTTTGCGTCGCTGTAACTGCATTATTGGTACGCGCCTGTACTGTCTGCTTTCGTGGAGTTCCATCTCCGAATATCATACTGATTTCTTGAGTTTGCGCTACATTATTGATTTTACCACTAATAACACTCTTTTTTGGTTGACCGTATTCGTCATAGGTATAAGTAAAAGAACTTCCATTGCGGTCTGTCTTAACTTTCAATTGCCCTAAGTTGTTGTACATATAGCTTTCACTCTTTGAAGCACTATCCTGCTTTGTTGTTAACAAGCCAAGTTCATTATATTTTTTGGTATTGAGTGTTTGGGGCGATCCATTCTTTGCCTGGATGGTAACCTGTGATATCTTTCCGTTGCCGTCATAGCTATATCTGGTTGTTTAAATTTAATGCGTCCTTTACAGTGTTTAGCCGGCCTAAAGCATCATAAGCATAGCTGGTAGTAACCCCATCATCATTAAGTTTTTGATTAGGATCTGTGTATCCTGTTACATTTCCATAAAGATTATATTGATAATATTCGGTGATTTTTTTGGTGTTTGTCGGCCAGTCCTTATAGGTTGAGGCTGATATTTTATTACCCCAGGCAGTGTATCTGTGCACAGTAGAATCAGGCAGTCCAGTTAACCGGGGCGGTACGGTCATTGCCCGGCTTGTTGGACCGATGGGGAGGGCTTATACTCGACTATGCGTCTGTCCCTGCAAGGGACACAAAATTGAGCTATAAAGAGAGGTCATACATCATGTTTCAAGGGAAAACAAGGACCATTGCTTGGGCTGGTTTCGTGCTATACACAATCCTTACTCTATTTTTCTTATTTGTTGGCTTCAACCGCTCATCGGCTCTGCCGGAGACGGGCTTGCGGTATCATTTGGCATTTGACGGGATTTCGCTGAGGTTTCCGGGCGATGGTTTCTCGAATCTTTGGTTATTCAACCTGGGTAACTATCTGGCATTCGTACCGTTCGGGCTAGTGATTCCGCTACTGCTCCGCTGCCGGTTCCTGCCGTTTCTCTTGGTCTTCTTAGCGGCCATTACCGGGGTTGAGCTGATCCAGATGGTGACCCATTTGGGCTCGTTTGATATCAATGATATCGTCATTAATACGCTGGGTGCGACTGTCGGCTATGGCGCTCAGCGGCTGGTCCGCCGCGATCGTACGACGCCAAGAGGTTTACTCAAGCTCCTGTTCTCCGGAGCAGTCTTGACTGCGGCCGTCTATTCCGCAGTGAGTGGTCTCAATCATTATCTGGATTATGGCCGCGGTGAGATCATGGCACTGGACCAACTCCCCCTTGAGCACGGCGAAGTGAGGTGGGAATCAACACTCAACGGTTTCACTGCAGCGCAGGAGCGGATCGAACCGGCGGTCAATCTATACAGCCGTGATAATCCGAGAAGCCACGAGTTCTCAGTGCGCCTTGGTGGACAGTTCAAAGAGTTTTCCGGTAATCTGGCCGTCCCTGACGACGTTATAAATGCGGCGAGCAGCGGCAGCAGCCGTGTCATTATCAGCGCCGACGGAGAAGAGATTTACTCCATGGATGTGAATATAGTACCGGGTGAGAATCAGCCGTTATCCTTCCGGGTGCCGCTTGAAGGCAAGCAGGAGTTGACGATTGCCGTCTTCAACGATGCAGCCGACCCTGAAACCAATGCGGTACTCTGGGATCTCACGCTTATAGAAGCCAATGCCGGCCAAAAGCTGATGGCCCGGATTCATCGGTTGCTGGCGGGGGATAGCGCGGCGGGCAAGGGTGAAGGTTAAGGCTCCAGCACACACTTTACTGAAATAAAGGATAGAGCGATAGTAGAATAATAAAAAGCGCAGCCCCCGGAACCCGGAAACCGCGCCATAATCGAATTTGTAAACATGCTGGTGAAGGGAATTGAACCCCCGGCCTACGCATTACGAGTGCGTTGCTCTACCCCTGAGCTACACCAGCCTGAAGCTTGGGATACCCGTCAAACAAAAAATATTATACAACTTTTGGCTTAAATCGCCAAGACTCTTTTATCCTGCGCTACACCTGACCGTCCTGCAGCTTCTGCTCGACCGACTGCAGCTTGCTGCGGCTTGTGGAAAGCTTGTCACGGCGGTCATCAATCTTGAGCGAAGTGGATACGCGCTGTGCCCCGGCATTGAACGGAGACTCGTGCAGCGCCTCTACAGCCGCCAAAATCCTGGATACCGGACCCTCGATAATCGTTCCCATGGAGGTCAGCTCAAAGGTAATTCCCTCCACCGTCTGCAGCACGCGCTGCATGTCAGCCACATAGCTGCTCAGACTGGTACTGCCTGTGCCGATCGGAATGACTGTAACTTCGCCAATTGCCATCGTTAGATCCCTCCTGACAAAAAATTGTGGCCTTTAACTACCTTCATTGTAGCAACTCCACAGTTCTGCCACAAATTTAGCCACAAAAAATTCATCATTCTCCCTCTATATAAACCCTGTCCACCGCTAAGCCGGTCTCTGTAAATCTAGTGTCAGAATCACTAGATTTATGGAGTCTTTGTGGCAGCTTTTCGGACAATTTATGAATCCTGCGGGCCCTATTTTAACCTCAGGCTGTGGATTACCTGTGGACTAGTTGTGGATCGCCTGTGAGTAAATGGGCTGAAGCCGCTCCCCGCGCGGCTTTGTAAATAATGGTTTACAAACACAATATATTGGGGTATTTTTATATTCATCAACCAAATATAGTGGAAGCAGGTGCTTTACTCTTCTTAGAAGAGTAGAAGCTTAATAGGGAAGCGCGGTGCAAATCCGCTGCGGTCCCGCCACTGTAACCGGATTGCCGGCCGGGAGAACACACCCTGTCAGGCACACCCACGGCATAGGCCACTGGAGGGCGGACAAGCCCCCGGGAAGGAGCCGCTGGATGAACCGGGAGCCAGGAGACCTGCCTGTTTCCGGGCACCATTATTGACCCCTGCGAGGAACAGGAGAGGTGTCCGTATGCGGCCTGCAGCAGCAGAATCAGCCTACCCGGATGACCGGGACATCAGGCTGCCGATACCTGAGGACGATAGTCCCTATTGCCTTCAGGTATCGGCTTCTGCAAAGGATAAGAAGGCAGATCATGCCCCTTCTCCTGACACCCAGACCTCTGGCAAATATCCGCTTTATACGGGTATTTAGAACGCATCCGGGCATTTTCCGCCTCCAAGGCGGGAGGTGCCTTTTTACTGGGCTCAGACAGACTACATATTGAGGATTAAATAGATTTAACGGACCACTATACCGAGAGGAGAGAGTTACATATGACGCTGCTGGAGAAACGGCACAATAGCGGACAAGCTGCACAGGAGGTTCTTCTGAATGAATTAATACATTTAGGCCGGGACATTATCGACAGCGCCGATCTGGATCTGCTGCGTGAGAATGCGAACCTGAACGGAGAAAGCTTTTCCGGCAAAATGAGTAAATTCGGCAGTGAATATTCCAAATGGTATGCCCGCAATTTCACCATGCCGCCGCAGCTCGTACAGGCAACGCTCGATAATGTCGTTTATGTCCATGACCTGGACCAATACGCTATCGGAACAACCAACTGCATCTTCATTCCGTTCGAGCGCCTGCTGCGCGAGGGCTTTAACACCGGCAACGGCAGCGTCCGTCCTCCTAACTCGATTATGACGGCAATGTCGCTGGTGGCGATTATCTTCCAGTCCCAGCAGAATGCCCAGTACGGCGGCGTATCCGCCAACAAAATCGACTTCGACCTCGCGCCATATGTGACCAAATCCTTCGCCAAGCTGTTCCGTAAGGGTCTTGGCTACTTTGAGGAAGGTGAGGCAAGCGAAATCGCCGGAGACATCACGATGAGCCGCAGTGATCTGGCTGAGCAGTATCCGCGCTCCTTCCGTTTCGCACAGAAAGAGACCGAGATCGAAACGCTGCAGGCTGCAGAGAGCATGATCCACAACCTGAATACGATGTCCAGCCGCTCGGGCGGACAGATTCCTTTTACCAGCATCAACTACGGCACCTGCACTTCACCGGAAGGCCAATTGGTTATCAGCTCCCTGCTGACCGCAACGATGAACGGGCTGGGCAGCGGTGAAACACCGGTGTTCCCGATCCAGATATTCAAATGCAAGCAGGGCGTTAACCAGCAGCAGGGTGATCCGAACTATGAGCTGTTCCTGAAGGCGGCAGAATGCTCGGCCCGCAGACTGTATCCGAACTTCGCCAACCTGGATGCACCGCTCAATCTGCAGTACTATGATCCGGCTGATCCGGATACAGAATTCGCAACCATGGGCTGCCGCACGCGGGTGCTCGGTGACCGTTTTGGACGCAATCACTGCTCCGGCAAGGGCAACCTGTCCTTTAACACACTGAACCTGGTCCGCCTCGGGCTGGCCCACGGCACGATTACCGGACGCCGACTGGCTGCTGATGAAGAAGGCTTTTACGATGACCTTAACCACTATATGGACATTGCGCTGGAGGGCCTGCTGCACCGTTTCCGCATCCAGGCTGCCCAGAAGGCCAAAGCCTCCGATTTCATGATGCGTGAGGGTGTGTGGGAAGGCGGCGAGGCACTCGGTCCTGACGAGCTCGTCGGTGACCTGCTGAAGCACGGCAGCCTGTCCATCGGCTTCATTGGGATGGCAGAATGCATGAAGGCGATGTATGGCAAGCATCACGGTGAGGACATGGAGGTTCATGCCAAAGCGCTGGCCATCGTCCGTCACATGCGTGAATACTGCGACCGCAAGAGCGAAGAGCTGGATCTGAACATTACACTGTTTGCTACACCGGCTGAAGGCCTGTCCGGCAAGTTCACGAAGGTGGACCGCAAGGTACTCGGCTCTATCCCGGGCGTAACGGACCGTGAATACTATACGAACTCGTTCCATATCCCTGTATACCATGAGCTTGGCGCAGCCCAGAAGATCAGTCTGGAAGCCCCGTTCCATGAATACTGCAACGCCGGTGCCATCTCCTATGTGGAGCTGAACGGGAATGCACGGAGCAACCCGGCGGCTTTTGTCAAAATCATCAAATACGCGCTGGAGCAGCAAATCAGCTATTTCAGCATCAACCACCCGATTGACCGCTGCTCCGGCTGCGGCTATGAAGGGGTAATCGGCACCAACTGCCCGTCCTGCGGTGCCCATGAGCATGACACCCATATCCGCCGGCTGCGCCGGGTAACCGGATATCTGACCGGCGATTACCAGACCCGCTTCAATGCCGCCAAGCAGGCTGAAGTGAGAGACCGCATCAAGCACCTATGAATATCTGCGGCTACTACCCGGAGTCTATTAATGAAGGAGAAGGCATGCGGGCGGTCATTTTCTTAAGCGGCTGCCGTCACCGCTGCCCGGGCTGCTTCAACCCGAAGACCTGGAACTTCAATTTTGGCGAACCGTTCACACTGGAGCGGCAGCATGAGATTATTGCCGAAATGGCTGCCAACCCGCTGCTGGACGGATTGACACTGGCGGGCGGCGATCCTTTTTTCTCGGCTGATGAGGCCTGCGGCTTTCTCCGTGAGCTCCGGACCGTGCTGCCCGACTTCCCGGTATGGATTTATACCGGCTACACCTATGAGGAGCTCACCGCTGCCCCCGGCTCACCGGAGTGGAACCTGCTGGCCATGTGCCAGGTTGTCATCGACGGCCGCTTCGTCGAAGAGCTTAAGGACACCACGCTCCCTTACCGGGGCAGCAGCAACCAGCGGATCATTGATATCCCGGCCAGCCTTGCGGGCAGCGAGGTTGTACATTGGCAGCCAGCAGTGCTGTAAGCTTCATAAGAGGCTGATCCCTATTCAAACCGGAGCTTGGGAAGGTTAATCTTCTCACTTTGGCCGCAGCATTTTGCTGGCAGGATAAGCACTCTGTTGTATTTTGTACACATACAAAAAGCTCAAAAGCCCCGTACCGCCGGATTTCCGGCAGTGCGGGGCTTTGCTGTAGCAGCAGCTGTATCTCAGCAGCTTCAATAACTAAACGGTTTTACGCGCAGCCTTCGCCGCAGTCTCTTCAGCCAGCTCTTCAAGCACACTGTTGAGGCGCAGCTTGAGCTCGTCGGCCAGCTCGACGACACCCTGGTCGTTGCGCACCGCCTGGGAATCAACAGCATAGACGCCGCCCAGAATATGGCGGGCACCCAATACCGACAGTACAGGCTTGAGCGCATAGTCAATCGCCAGCAGATGCGCAAGGCTGCCGCCCATAAAGAGCGGGAGTGCGATTTTGCCGGCCAGGCCTTTTTGCGGGACCAGATCAAGAAAGGTTTTTAGCACACCTGTGTAGGAAGCTTTATATACCGGACTGACAACAATAACGGCATCCGCTTCGGCTACGAGCCCGTTGGCTTTGACAATGGCTTCACTCTCGAACTTCGTATGAATCAGGTCCTCTGCCGGAAGCTCGGCAACATTAATCCGTTCCACTTCAAAACCGCGCCTGCGCAGATCCGCCTCTGCATATTCAATGACCGCGTTAATCCGCGATACCAGGGAAGGCGTTCCGTTAATTACAACTATTTTGGCCACATCTGCACCTCTTCCGCTATGGTTTATAAGAATATATGCCGCTCAGCGCGGTCTAAAATACTTTAAATTATTAATAATCCTATCAAAAAGGACGGAATATTGTCAAACCTCAAAGTACGCTTCAAAAAGCCCGTTTTTCATCCTATCGCTTGCGTGTGCCTGTTTTCTGGGATATAATGAGCGGCAAACCTATATTGCAATCCTGCCAATGACCGGCATCCAACCGTGAGGCGTCTGCGACCGGAGCAGTTTCCTTGTTCCCTAAGTTTACCGGGTTTCGCCCGTTACCGCGAAGACCAAAGAGGACCGAACCTCCTGCAAGCCTGTATTTCCGCAAGTTCGGTCAACCTGGGTGGCACCGCGAGCTGACGCTCCTCGTCCCATGGATGAGGGCGTTTTTTGTATTTTTTTAAGACAAAAGGAGCGAATGCGGTATGCTGGACATGAACTGGATCAGGGAAAATCAAGAGCTTGTGAGAAATACGGCACTTTGGAAAAGAGTCGATCTCGCGCTGGATGAATTGCTGGAATGGGACGACAAGCGGCGTGTGCTGCGCCGTGATACCGAGCAGCACCGTGCGGAGCGCAACACGCTGACCAAGGAGATCGAACAGCTGCTGCGCCGGGGCGAGCATGCTGCCGGTGAGCAGATCAAGGAGCAGGTTCGGGCGATTAATAGCCTGCTCGGAACACTGGAAGCGGACCTGGCGGAGGCCGAGCGCCGCTGCGGTGAACTGCAGCTGCTCGTCCCCAATCCCGTATCGGCCGACACGCCGATCGGCAAGGACGACAGCGAGAATGTGGAGCTGCGCCGCAGCGGAACGCTGCCGGAGTTCGGCTTCGCCCCGCGCGATCATGTAGAGCTGGGCGAGCTGCACGGCATCCTCGACATTCCGCGCGGCGTCAAAGCCGGCGGTCCGCGCAGCTATGTGCTGAAAGGCGCGGGGCTCGATCTCCATCTCGCCGTGCAGCGGCTGGCCCTGGATGTACTGACCGGGCGCGGCTTCACGGCGATGGATGTGCCGGTTATTGTCCGTCCGGAGGCGCTGGAGCGAACCGGGTTTTTCCCCGGCGGCCGGGATCAGACCTATGAGCTGAACGGCGAAAACCGCTGGCTGGCCGGCACCTCAGAGGTATCGCTGGTCTCGCTGTACAGCGATGAGACCGTGGAGCTTGACGAGCCCATGCGGCTGGCCGGTATGTCAACCTGCTTCCGCCGCGAGGTCGGTTCGGCTGGACGCGATGTGCGCGGCCTGTATCGGGTTCATCAGTTCTCGAAGATTGAGCAGGTTGTATTCTGCCGAAACGAACCGGAGGTTTCGGAGCAGATGCTTCAGGAGATTCTAGCCAACGCCGAGCATATTCTGCAGCTGCTGGAGCTGCCTTACCGTATCGTCGCGGTCTGCAGCGGTGACATGGCGCTCAAGACGCACAAGCAATACGATGTGGAGACCTGGATGCCCAGCCGGGATGCCTTCGGCGAGACCCACTCGGCCTCGAACCTGCATGACTTCCAGGCCCGGCGCTCGAACATCCGCTACCGCGATGAGCACGGCCGCCTGCAATACTGCCATACGCTGAATAACACTGCCGTAGCTACACCGCGTATATTGATCCCGCTGCTGGAGAACCACCAACAGGAGGACGGGTCGATCTATATTCCGGTGGCATTGCGGAAATATATGAACGGGCTGGAACGGCTGGAAGCACCTCAGGTGTAGCAGCTTGTAGCAGCGTTATAAGCTGGCTTATAGCCGCTCTGGCACACAGCACAATACCTTCAGTTACCCATACAAAAGCAGCAGAGAGCGTTCCATATTACGCTACCCTGCTGCTTTTCCCCTTTAGCAGACATAACTGCACTTTGTACATTTAAAAAACCTGTGCCCCCTTCACTTCTTAATTTAGCTGCACTTTGATGCCGAAGCAGATTTCTCATGCTTTTAGCTGTACATAATACAGTTATCCGGCCCAGCCACCGAGCCCGGAGCGGAATGTTCGATCGTCCCCTAAACACAAAGGCCAAACAAACATCACATGCTGCTTTATATATTTTACGTATACATAACATTACTTTCACACAATTACTGGCTTCATTTTAAATTAGTACAGAAAACAGCTGATCATTCATAGATTTCCACTACATTTCTCTATGATTTTGTGCATTCTATATAAACTTTCTTAATTTTAATTTTATTTAATATAAAATTAATATATATTCATGTGAGACAACCTTTCATTTTACAAACAGATGTTACACTTACTAGGTTGTAAATCATAGTTTGAGAGGAAGTGGGTTTAGAATAATGGTTATTTCTCACAGGATGCAGAAATGGCTGTCCGCAGGACTGGCAATGCTGATGCTGATTGGCATCGTAGTCCCTGCCGGACAAGTTGCACAGGCAGCAACAGATAACAGTAATATTGTAATCTCACAGGTTTATGGCGGCGGAGGCAACAGTGGCGCTGAACTCAAGAACGATTTTATTGAATTATATAATCCTACTGACAAGGCGGTGAGCCTCGACAACTGGAAGGTGCGTTATGCAAGTGCCAGCGCGAGCGGCGATCTTGCTACAACGAAAAACATCACCGACTTGAAGGGAACAATTCCCGCTAACGGCTACTTCCTGATCCAACAGGCAGCAGGAACCGGCGGTACCAAGGAACTCCCCACTCCGGATGCAACAGGCTCTTTAGCCCTGGGCGCTGCCGGCGGTAAAGTTGACCTCGTTAACAGCGCAGGTGTAAGCGTTGATATGGTAGGTTTTGGTGCATCTACTGCATATGAGGGCAGCGGTCCTACTGAACCGACTAGCGCAGTACTTGCCGCTATCCGGCAAGCTGCCGACAACGCTCCGGCTGACAGCCGCGGCCTGGACACGGACAACAACGCTAACGACTTTGTAGTCCAAACTCCCGACCCGCGCAACAGCAGCTACGGCATCAAGCAAGCTGTAGAAGCCGTAACCGCTTCACCGGCATCGGGTGCCTGGCCGCAAGGCACAGCAATTATCCTTAACACAGCTACAGTAGGCGCAACAGTCTATGCAACAGTTTACATAGACGGCGCCTCAGCCGCATACACCCCGTACAGCGGACCTATCCAGCTGAACGCGCCGACTACAATTAAGGCATATGCCTCTGTCTCGGATGAGGTATACAGCACGGTATCGACTTTTGACTATTCTATCCTGACAAAACAGAGTATCGCCGCTGTCAGACCTGCGGAAAAAGGCGACAATGTATGGACTGAAGGCGTTGTAACCCGTATCGACGGTGCGAAAACGTACATTCAGGATAACACAGCAGCAATTGTGCTCTACGGGTTCCCGGCTTTTGCACAGGTTGGTGACCGTGTAGAGGTTCAAGGCGCAATGGATATCTATAGTAACCTGCAGGAGCTTAAGACAGTTACCGGCCTTACTTACAAGGTGACTGCCGAGAACGCAGGCGTTCCGGCTCCCAAGCTGATCACCGCTGCTGATCTTTCATCCGCTAACGGCGAAGCTCATGAAGCTCAGCTCGTCACGCTCAAGGATGTAACCATCAACAGTAAAGACGGAAGCACTGTCATTGCCAGCCAGGGCAATCAGACATTCACTATTTACTCCGGTCTCTCCCAGCTGGCGGCAGGTAAACATTTTGACCAGATTACAGGTGTAATTGAGCAATTCAACTCGACTTATCAGTTCATTCCGCTGGGTGCAGAAAGTCTGGTAGAGGAGCTGTTCTCCGTCATTGCCAGCCCGGGTGCGGGTCCAATCATCACCGGCGGACAAGTCACTCTTTCCAGTCCTACTGCCGGAGCAGCAGTACACTACACCACTGATGGCACTACGCCGACAGCTTCAAGCCCGCTCTATTCAGCACCCATCACTGTCGGCAAAGACATTGTGATTAAGGCAGTTGCTGTGTTGGGCGGCCAGACCAGCAAGGTCTATACGTTTGAATACAAAGCTTCAGAACAGCCGCGTATCCATGATATTCAGGGCGAATCCCATACCTCCAGCTTTGTCGGACAAACGGTTACGGATGTGGAAGGTATCGTTACGGAGCTTGGATATACGTTTGCCAACGGCAATTATAAAGGCTTTTTCATCCATGATCCTAAGCCTGACAATAACATCAACACCTCGGAAGGGATTTTCGTATACAGCACCAACGCCAGCCTGAAGCCCGCTATCGGGGATCATGTGGCCGTTACGGGTCTTGTGTCCGAGTACAATGAAGGAAGCAGCAGCAATCTGACTTCCACCCAGATTACACTCAGCTCGATTAAGACGATTGCCAAGAATGTAGAACTGCCTGCAGCTGTAGTGCTGGGCAAAGGCGGACGGATTATTCCGGACTCCATCATCGACAACGATGGTCTGACTCTTTTCCAGCCTTCTGAAGATGCTGCAGATTTCTACGAATCCCTTGAAGGCATGCGGGTTACCCTGCCAACCCCGACCATTATCAGCCCTTACTGGACAAGTGGCGGCGGTAATTCAATGGTTTACAACATTCCTGTAAGAGTAGAAAATACAACCCAGGATGTAATTACATCTGCCGGAGGACTTGTCCTGAAGGGATCAGATAACCTTAATCCCCAGCGCCTCCTGGTCGCTTACGGCGATCCCGGACAGCAAGTAGGTACAGGTGACAAGTTTAACGGTAATGTTACAGGTGTGATCGGCTACAACAACGGCAATTACAAGGTTATCCCAGACAACGGAAGCCTTCCAGGCATTACACCAAGCACCTTCAAGCAGGAAACTTCAACGATTACTGTCGATGAGGACAAGCTGCTGATTGCTTCCTACAACATTGAGAACTACTTCCCTGGAGTTGGAGCAGCAAAGATTCAGAAGCTGGCCGAGTCCATCACTCTAAATATGAAAAAACCGGATATCATCAGCGTTGTTGAAATGCAGGACAGCGACGGCGAAGGCGATAACGGTAACGTTGAGGCCAGTGCAGCCGAGCTGATTCAGGCGATACAGGCAGCTGGAGGCCCGGCGTACACATACGTTGATATTGCTCCGGTTAATAATGCAGACGGCGGAGCACCGGGCGGAAATATCCGTGTCGGCTTCCTTTACAATGCAGCGAGAGTCAAGCTGTCTGACAGCATCAATGGTCAAAAGGGCTCTGCAACCCAGGCTGTCGGCTACGATGCAGCCGCTGATGAGCTTACCTACAATCCGGGAAGAATCGACCCGAATAATACTGCTGCTTTTGCCAGCTCGCGTAAGCCGCTTGCGGCCCAGTTTGAATTTAATGGTGAAAAAGTGATCGTCATCGCCAACCATTTCAACTCCAAATCCGGCGATAATGGTCCATTCGGAAACGTGCAGCCGCCGGTGCTTTCCAGTGAGGTCCAGCGTCACAAAATAGCTGCAGTGGTGAACGGTTTTGTCAAAGAAGTTCTGACAGCCAACCCTTCTGCGAACATCGTCGCGCTTGGTGACCTTAACGATTTCCAGTTCACTCAGACGGCAACGATTCTAAAAGGCAAAGAGCTCGATAACCTGATTGACAAGCTGCCGCTGAATGAACGTTACACTTATACCTATGACGGAAACTCCCAGGTGCTTGACCACCTGCTGGTAAGCAAAAATCTTACAGCCTCCGCCGAGATTGATGTCGTGCACCTCAATGCCGACTTCCCGGAATCACGCGGAAGAGTCTCCGACCATGATCCGGTTCTGGCACAGCTCGATCTGAATGCAGACTTCTCCCTGAGAGTACTGCACACGAACGACACGCACAGCCATCTGGAAACAGTCGTTAAACGGATGACAGCAATCAAGCAGGAACGCACCGGCAACTCCATCCTGCTCGATGCAGGGGATGTATTCTCCGGCACCCTGTACTTCACCAAGTTTGAAGGACTGGCTGACCTGGAGTTCATGAACTACATCGGCTACGATGCCATGATCTTCGGGAACCATGAGTTTGATAAAGGCCTGCCGACACTCAGAGCCTTCATCGACAAAGCGAAGTTCCCTTTCATCAGCTCCAATATCGACTTCACTACGAAGGAAAATGAGCTGAAGGATATTTTCGTTAACAAGGTTGGCGGTTCAGATTCTGCTACTCCGGTAGAGAACGGCCATATCTATCCATCCGTTATTAAAGAAGTTTATGGTGAAAAAGTCGGGATCTTCGGCCTCACCACTGAAGATACTGTAGGCCTATCCTCACCGGGCGACAACATCGCCTTCAAGGATTACAAGACCAGCGCCGAGAACACAGTCAAAGCTCTGCAGGCACTGGGCATTAACAAAATCATTGCCGTATCCCACCTGGGCTACAATGTGGATCAGAAGCTGGCTGTTGAGGTTCCGGGCATCGACGTTATCGTCGGCGGACACACCCACACCAAGCTGGACGCTCCGGTTATCTTCAACAAAGACACTGAGCCAACTCTAATTGTACAGACCGGTGAATACGGCACGTACCTCGGCGAGCTCGATGTGAACTTCGACGACGCGGGCGTCATCACAACGTACAACGGCAAGCTGATCGACACGACAAAATATGCGGAAGATGCGACTGCCAAAGCGATGCTCGTGAAATACGACGCTGAGCTGGCGGCAATCCGTCAGACTGTAGTCGGCAAAACCGACGTTCCGCTCGTTTACGACCGGATGATCAACGGCAAGCTAACCCGGGTCGTCCGGAGTGAAGAGACCAACCTCGGAAACCTGATTGCTGACGGTATCAATGTAAAAGCCAAAGAACTAGTGAGCAAGCTGATTCCTGAAGCTGAGCAGTCCACGATCAAGGGTTACGTAGCGATCCAGAACGGCGGCGGGATCCGCGCCGGGATTGATCAAGGCGACATCACCCTCGGTGAAGTGCTGACAGTGATGCCATTCTCGAACAGTCTGGTTGCCCTGAAGGTGACCGGACAGGAAATCATCGCTGCCCTGGAGAACGGCGTCAGCGGACTGGAAAGTGATCAAGGCCGTTTTGCCCAAGTCTCAGGCATGCGCTACACCTACGATTCCACCAAGAAACCGGAAATCGTCAATGCTACAACCAATGTGGTTGAACAGGTCGGCGAGCGTATCGTCTCTGTAGAAATCAAACAGGCCGACGCAGCTACACTGCCATTGATCCTAAAGCTTACTACATCCTGTCCACCAACTCCTTTATGGCCGGCGGCGGTGACTTCTACCGTTCCCTGGCAGCTGCCAAGGCAGACGGACGTTACTATGAGCTGTATCTGCCGGACTATGAGGTCTTTACAGACTATCTGGCACAGGTCGGAACTGTAAACAATGCTACAGAAGGACGCATCAAAGATTTGAAGGGTGCAACGCCAACGCCAGCACCTTCAACTGATCCGGGCAACCCTTCTAATGGCGGCGGACCAGTGGCAACACCGTCACCTACTGCGACAGCTACACCAGCACCAACGGCAGCACCGCAGGTGACAACCCTTACTGCCGAGTCACTGACTGCCCAGTTCGCCGCACTGCCTGCAGGCAGCAATGAGCTGGTTATCCCGCTGACCTCTACAACAGGCGGAGCCCAGGCGGTACTTCCGGCCAGCGTGCTGATCCAGCAGGCTGCAGCCAAACCAGCGTCAGTGCTTACCTTCAGTACGACAGACGGAACCTCTTATTCGCTTCCGCTCCGTCTTGTGAATGGAACAGCACTTGCCGCGCAGCTTGGCACGAGTAACTTTACGATCACTGTATCCATTCTGCCAGCCGGCACAGCTACGCTGAGCAGTGTGAATCAGGCCCTTGCTGCACAAGCAGGTTCAGTTACCCTGGCAGCGCCGGTAATTGAGTTCTCCATTTCCGCTCAGGCCGGCAATAGCAGCGTGCCGCTGAACAGCTTCGGCAGCACCTACGTAAGCCGCACTATCAAGGCAACACAATCATTGAATCCGGACAATGCGACTGCTGTCTCCTTTGATCCGGCAACCGGTAAGCTTTCGTTCGTGCCTTCCGTATTCACTACCCAGGCTGACGGAACTACCGCGGTTACGATCAAACGGAACAGCAACAGCTATTACACCGTTGTCCAGTCCAGCAAGACGTTCGGAGATATCACCAGCCATTGGGCCAAATCGGCTATTGATCTCCTTGCATCCAAGCTGATTATCACCGGAACAAGCGATACGGCCTTCTCACCTTCACAATCGGTGACCCGTGCAGAATTCGCTGCCCTGATTACCCGCTCGCTCGGTCTGGCAACAGTAAGCAGCGGTACCAACTTCAGTGATGTCAATGCAGGCGCATGGTATGCGGATGCTGTACACACCGCAGCGGCTGCGGGACTGATCACCGGGTACACAGACGGCAGCTTTAAGCCGAATAGCCCAATCACCCGTCAGGAGATGGCTGCGATTCTGTCCAAAGCCATGAAATACACCGGCAAGTCACTGAACAGTGACCCTGCGGCGCTGGCCAAATTCAGCGATGCCGCTTCCCTTCCTGCCTGGTCTCAGGCGGCAGTAGCCGAAATGGCTGCTGAAGGCATTATCCAGGGACTGCCGGACGGCTCGTTTGCTCCGGAGAAATCAGCTACCCGCGCGGAAGCTGCTACGATGCTGGAGAAGACCCTGCTGGCGCTTGGCTTTATCAACTAAAAGCTGCGTAACCACAAAAGAGGCGGTTCCCCCGGATGTGAATAGCATCCGGGAGGAGCCGCCTCTTTTTTTTGACGCAAAAGTATTATTCAGCCGCCGTGCTGCGCATTTCGGATTTCGTCATGCCATCCTGGTGCGGGCAAGCATATTATTACTTGAAACATCCAATTAGTTCGCTTATACTAAAACAAATAAGTTGTTCTATATTTATAGAACTTATTCTAACTGAGCCAGAAATTCTACTTTTGAAATGAGGGCCACGCTATGAGCTACAGTGTTGAAGTTGATTTTGCACCTATGTATGAATGTATCGCCAGTCTTAACGCATTTCTTTACAAACAGAATCATACTGCCATGGACGCCGGTAAGCTGTGGGTCCGTGAAGTGCAGGACCGGTTCGCCCCGGTGCAGCTTCAGAAGATGCGGGAGGTTATCGCCCTGGCCGAGGATTTCAATCTGAATCCCTATATCTGGAGCTGTCCGGGTGAGCGGACGGTCCACGGATTCCTAAGCTGGTTCGAGGATCTGACTACAGGGGAGCTATTTGAGATTTCCGGACGCTTCGGCCAGTCCGTCCCTGCCAATCTTCCCGAACTGCGCAGCAGCGCGGCTGAGATGCTGCGCGTATGGGATGCCGGCTATTTCAGAGGTATTGATCCGCAGATTCTTGCGGGACTGCAGAGCGAAGCAGACAGCCGGAGAAAGACGCTCGGAGGCGGGAATGACATGGAGGTTTATGAACAGGCAACTGCCGGGATGCGCCTCTATCCGGCAGAGCAGCTGAAGCAGGTTATTCTTATTCCCCAGTATCACCCCCGGCCGCTCGTTACCACAGCTTTTTATGATGAGTTTGTATTTACCAGCTACTCCTGTGACGTCCTTCCTCCGGAGGAAGGACGTCCGGCTGCGGCGCTGCTGCGGCTTACCCGGGCGCTGTCCGATGAGACGCGGCTGTACATTCTCCGGTTGCTTACGAGCCAGCAGCTGAGCTTCACTGAAATCGTCAAGCAGGTGGGCCTGTCCAAAAGCACAATCCATTACCATCTGATCGCCCTGCGCGCAGCAGGGCTGGTCATCGCCCACGTCAGCGGCAAAAGCACAGCCTACAGCCTGCGGCTGGAGGCGCTGCGGGATCTGCCGCAGCAAATCGGATCTTATCTGGAGAGCTAATCCGGATGAATAAAGGACGGGATTATGTGTGTTCAAACAAAAAAACAGTTATTACGGGCTTTTATCCACCATATCCTTGAGCACCTTCGGGGATACCTTCGGGCTCCTGGCCATGGAATGGCTGGTCTATGAGCTGACCGGCTCCAAGCTGGCCATGGGTGCTCTTGTACTCGCCTCCGGTATTCCCGAGCTCCTCATCCGCCTGCTGGGATCGCCGCTCTCCGACCGGCTGAACCGGGTACGCCTGATGGCCTTCCTCGGATTTCTCCGGCTGCTGGCCATCCTCCTGCCGCTCGGCATGGGGCTTCTCGGCCAGCTGCAGCTCTGGCATCTCTTCGCCGCAGCCATGCTTAGCGGTGCCTGCTCTGCGCTGTTCCTCCCGACGGCAACCGCCGTCGTTCCCGGCGTGGCCGGCCACCGCAAGCTGATGCGGGCATTTGCCGTCATCGAAGGCTGCAAGGGCGCCGCCGCCCTGCTCGGACCTGCGCTGGCGGGCGTGCTGACCGCATCCAGCGGGGCACTGCCGGCTCTGGGCATCAATGCGCTGTGCTATTCAGCCGCAATTGCCACTCTGTTCAGCCTGCCGAAGCTGGCCAGGCCCCGGGAAGCAGCAGGCCGCTTCTCCCTTAGGGAATACCTGGGGGAAATCGCCGAGGGGTTCAGCTTCTACAGGCAATTCCCGGCCATGCTGACTATTATGGTCCTGGTCTCCGTCAGCAATCTCAGCTCGGTTGCCATCTGGACCATGATGGTCCCTTATGTCCGTGAAGTGCTGCACCGTGATGCGGCCGCGCTTGGCTCCCTGACTACGGCATCGGCGCTTGGCTACCTGAGCGGAATCAGTATCGTCTCGCTGATCGGAGAGATCAGACGCAGACGGCCTTTCATGCTCGGCAGCCTGATCGGAATCGGGCTGGTCACCGCTTTGTGGGGACTCATTCCAAGCTATCCGTTCGCCCTGGCCGCCGCATTCATGGCTGGTGTCTTCGGCCCGTTCTTCGGCTCCCTGAGCTCCGCTCTTCACGGGCAGCTGGTCCCGGCAAGCCACCAGGGCCGGGTAAATTCCATCCGCTTCCTGATCGGCGGCGGACTGCAGCCGCTGGGCGCTTTTGCCGGTGGAGCGGCCGCCGAATTCTACGGGGTTCCGGCGCTGTTCGTAGCCGCCGGGCTGCTGCCGGTGATCTGCGCCGGGCTCGCAGCACTGCTCCCCGGCCTGAAGGCACTGGACGGTGATCTGACAGAGCTGGCGGCCGGAGCCCGGCTGGGTATTCCGGCGCCAAGCCAGGTGCAGCCTGCCAAATAAACAGCACAAACAGGCAGTGCCGCTTACGGGCACTGCCTGCTATTGCAGCTATTAATGCATTCCAAATCTTTTCAGCTTCATGAAATAAGCCTACCGGGGCCTTCCTGATCTATCTAAGTGGATTTTCACCACCTATTTAGGAGCAATCTCCCCTGCTCGGAGCTGCTAATTGGAAAAATGCCACTTAATTCTGCGTTTATCGTACTCAGGGAGCAACTGTGGCCGAAATAAGTGTCGGTTTTCCACCTAATCACTGAAAAACAATAAAAATCATCAAATTAAGTGGCGATTATCCCACTAACTGCTGGAGGCCCGCTTCTTCGGAGTTAAGCTCTATGAAGCACCTCAGATCCAGTTAAACTCCGGGGTTACAGCCTGCTTCCCTACGATTCCATAACAGCATCAGCCGACTCGTAATGACTGATGTCGCCATGCAGCAGGATCTCCGGTACGCCATCCTTGATGTCGATCCGGCACAGGCAGGTCGGATGAATATAAGGCAGCTCCCACAGCTTGTTCATCGGCCGGGCTTCAAAGTATGCCATCAGCACTTTGATTACAACTGTGTGCGTCACAATAAGCACCGTTTGCCCCTCATGGGTGCTAACAATCTCCTGCAGCTTGTTCAGCGCCCGCTCCTGCACCTGGGCGAAGGTCTCACTGCCCTCCACGCCGAATTTCTCCGGGTCTTCCCAGAAATACCGGAACTGCTCCGGTTCGGACAGCTTGAGTGCCGGAGACTCACAGCCTTCCCAGCCTCCCATGCACAGCTCCTTGAACTCGTCGCAGGCGGTTACGGGGATCTTGCGTTCTCCCAGAATGATCTCTGCAGTCCGCAGCGTCCGCGGGCTGGAGCTGGCATACACCGCATCCAGGTGCACCTCCTGCAGCCCCTTGCCGAGCCACTCGGCCTGCTGTACCCCAAGCGGAGTAAGCGGCGAGTCCTGATGCCCCTGCATCCGCTGCTGCACATTCCACTCTGTCTGGCCGTGCCGTGTTAAATAGATTGTTGTTGTTCCCATTGGTAACTCCTCCTTGAACCTGCCCTGAGCTTAATACGCTCTCTAAATTGTGCTAACTGATCACTTATCCCGAGTCCACCTAACGAGTCCCACCGGTCACCCGCACCACAGGCGGCAAAGCTGCCCAATCCCAGCTGGAATTCCTGCCCGCCTACTTCCGGTTCCGCTCCAGCCACTTCACGCCGTAGTCCACCAGCTCCCGCTGCGGCATCAGCTGGGCGCCGATGCCGCCACAAGCCCGTGACGGATCAGGCCCATATCCCGGCCGAAATCCTCTCCAAGCGCCTTGAAATCCTCCGATTCCCAGTTCAAATCCCTGAACTGCACCCATTGCCGGCTCCCGTCTACCAGCATCGGCGTGCCGGGGGTCACCTCCTGCTTCCCGGCATACTCTGCCCGGTATTCCGACAAGTGCAGGGAGGTGTTATTCAGGCTGTCTACACCCAGCAGCAGCACGCTCCCGTGCAGATCGTAAATCCTGGCCAGCGGAGAATGCTCGCCGAAGGCGTATTCCAGCGCGTGTCCGTCAATGATGAAATCCCTGTGCTTTCCCCAGGCTACAAAGGAATCGATAGGATGACTGCTCCGCTTAACCCCGCACTGCTTGCGGAACGTATCCGGGATAACACCCATACCCCGCAGCGGGGTCAGATCCGGATCATAGGCCGGCATCTGCTCACGGATCGTCTGCCACCACGCTTCCGGCACGGGCGGCCTGCTCCAGCCTGCGGGATCGGTCTGATCGGAGGACTGCGACGGCATGACGAGTGTCCCCTCCGTCCCGAGCACCTCCTCCAGAGCAAGAATAACGGCCACCGGACCGCCGGCTACCCACTGGCCCAGTGACTTAAAGGAGGAATGCAGCAGCAGGGTCATGCCCTCCTCTACACCCAGCCTGCGGAAATCAGCCGCAAGCGACTCTACTGTAATCAGATTGCCTTGTATCTCTTCCATTTCCGTACCTCCAAGCCTGCATTTCTTAATAAAGCTCCTTATCCTCCGGGCGGATGCTGCCTGCGCCGAGCAGCTTGATCCGGTATTCTCCGGGGGAGATGCCCTCCAGCTCCTTGAATACACGGGTAAACTGCTTGCTGTTCTCAAATCCGACTGCCTCCGACACTCCCGACAGCTTCATCATCCGGCTGCCTGCCAGCAGCTCTTTGGCATGGCGGATACGCACTTTTTTGAGATAGATGACAAAGCTCTCGCCGGTATAGGCCTTAAAAGCCTCACTGAAATAAGAATAGCTGAGCGATACGTGGTTACTAACCATCGCCATATTCAGCGGACGCGCGTAATGCTCCTCAATATAAGCCAGTGCCGCTTCCATATCGGCATGCTCGGTATGTGCAGACCGTATTCCTATAATATAATCGTTCACACTAAGCAGCAAATGCTCCAGCGCGCGGTAATAATCATGAAAATGGCGGTAATTATACAAATTGCCTACTGTACGGTACAGCTTCAGCACCTCAACGGAAGCCTCACCATGCACCCGGAATACCTCATCCAGCACACGTTCGTTGATGCTGCGGGCGACATTCTCCACGTAAGCCAGATCCAGATGCTGCAAATGCTCCGTCTGAAAAATATTCCCGATCAGGCTCTTAATCTCCTTTTCCCGTTCGGTTCCCAGCATATTCAGCAGCTTGCGCAGCTCCTCCTCCGGCAGAGGAAAGCTACGCCGGTCAGCACGGATACTCCCGTAATCCATAAAGCCGGACTGAGGGGTCAGAAAAGTATACTGCAGCGCACGGCAGGCCTGTCTATAGCATTCCTGAAAATCCTCCGGGTTGCCCGTTGTCTCGCTCACACCCATCAGCAGCCCTTTAATTTCCTTCGTTTCCGCGATTCTGTACAGGTTCAGGAACGCTTCAGCTCTCCCGCCAGCAAGGATCAGCTTCCCTTCCCAGTCGGTCAGAATCTCGCTGAACTGCTGCTCCAGCGGCCCCGCCAGCCGTTCCAGCAGCCCCTGCACCTCACCGGAGTTCATCCGCGTGCCGTCGCTGTAGTAATAATTTATAACGCCTACCATATACGGAAGCTGCAGCCTTCCCAGCTCCTCCAGCTGCTCAGGGGCGGGCTGCACATCCCGCTGCTGCAGCAGACGCTGGAGGCGGGCGGTACGCAGCTCCTTGCGGTAGTTCTCGGTTTCCAGCGCCTGCCGGATTGCACCGCTCTCCTGCGCCTTTCGTTCCTGCTGAATCTGCTCAAGGGTACCGAACAGCTCCTCGCGGCGGATCGGCTTCAGCAGGTAGTCCTTCACCCGGTGGCGGATCGCGCTTTTGGCATATTCAAAATCATCATGGCCGCTCAGGATAATCACAGCCGGTCGCCGGTCCGGCAATACTTCCTCCGATAAATGCTCCAAGAGCGTGATACCGTCCATTACGGGCATACGGATATCGGTAATAATGATGTCGGCCGGCTCCCGCCGGAACAGCTCCAGCGCCTCCTGGCCGTTGCCTGCCAGCCCAATCGTATAAACCGCCGGATATTCCCGTTCAATCATTGCCTTAAGACCCTGGCGGATCATTTTCTCATCATCGACGATCAGCAGTTTCTTCATCATCTCTTATCCCCCGTCAAAAGTACTTTAGGCAGCGTCATGAACACCGTAGTCCACTGCCCCGGCTCACTCTGCAGCTCCAGCCCGTAGGCCTCGCCGTAGAACAGCTGCAGCCGCTGATGCACATTTCTTAGACCGATGCCTCCCGCCTTGTAGCCTGCGGTTCCTTTACCCGAAAACTCTGTGCTCTGCTCTTCTTTGGCGTAAATGTTCTCATGGAGATCGGCCAGCCGCTCCGGCGTAAGCCCGCAGCCGTTGTCGCCAATCAGGATAAAGAGCTCTCCCTCCGATTCCGTCACATCAATACGTATGCTGCGGCCTTCCGGCTCATCCCCGCCGGTATTCCAGGCATGCTTCACACTGTTCTCCACAATCGGCTGCAGCGACATTTTCAGCACTTCGACTTCCATATAAACCTGATCTATATTCAACTCCAGATGGATGGGGTGTTCAAAACGGATATTCATAATCTCGATATAATTCTGAATATGGCGGATTTCATCGCGCAGCTTCACATATTCGCCTGTCCATTTAAAGTTATAGCGCATCATGCCGCCCAGCCAGGTCAAGGCATCGGAGATCATCCGCTGATCCTCGATTTCCGCCAGCATTTTTATATTTTCCAGCGTGTTGTAGAGGAAATGGGCATCGATCTGATTATGCAGCGTGCGCAGCTCGGCCTCCTTCGTGAGCGCCTGCTTATGCACGGCCTGGGCCACCAGCGTATTAATCGTGTTCATCAGCTTGTTAAAGTGATGCGCCAGCTCCCCGACCTCCCCGCCTCCGCGGATTGAAAGTCCCGTATAGGTCTCGCCTTTACGCACCTTTTTCATTGTTTCGGTCAGCAGCCGCAGCTTCTTGAGAATGAAGGCATTCATAACATACGCGATCAGCGTAACCAGAAAAATAAACCCGATGTTGGCGCCGATCAGCAGATTGCGGGTCTGGGAGATATGCTTCATTACATCTTCCATGGATACCACATTGATCAGTGAAGCGCCGATCCGCTCAAGCGGAGTATGAATCAGCATGAACGAGCTGCCGTTCTCCTTGTAATGAATGTCCCATTCCCCGGTCTCCCCGTAATGCTTCAGCCGCTCGGTAATGGCCTGCTCCAGCTGTGTATAGTTCTCTGTAAAAGAGTTGTCACTGCGTGTAAACAGCCGCATTCCGGAATCCGCGATGAACATCTGGGACTGGTTATCGCGTACGTCCGTATACGTCTTCGGCGTGAAATTGTTCAGCATCATATCCACTTGAATCATCCCGACATGATGGCCGGCCGGTATACTGATTGCCCGCAGCAGGGAGACCTTGGGCTGTCCCTCTGTCAATAAATTGGTGTACCGCTGCATGACATCGGGATCATTGCTCTGAAACACCCACAGCTCCCTTTCTTCAAGCTTCAGTGCTTCCTGATACCACGGCTCCTCGTACACCCGGTCTTCACGTAAAATAATCGGCCAGATCTCATACATACTCTCGTTGTTTGAGTACAGACGCAGATGCTCGATGCCCGGATTGTTCAACTGGATACGGCTTAAATTAATAAAGGTAGTGTTATTAAAATCAACGAGCTCCCCTAACGTAAGAGCGCTCTCATTTGAGAGATAGCTCCTTACAGCCGAGTCGGAATAAGCAATCTGTGCCGCCCGCTCCATCACTTCAATCTGATTGACGATGTGAAGCTTCTCCATCTGCAGCAGGTAATTGTTCTTGTCCACGGCATCACGGACATAAGTATTATTAATGGTTCTAAAAGAAAACACGGAGACAAGCAGACTCGGGCCGAGGATAATGAAAATATAAGCGGCCACCAGCCTGCTCTGCAGCGATCTGCGCCCCCACCAGTAGCTGAAGGAACTCCAAAGCTCTCTAATCCGTTTACGCATACGCACTCTCCTGTTACCGCATCATCTCAATATATAGAAGCAAACAACCCAAAAGCCCGCAGTCAGCGGGCAATTGGGTCTTATTCTATACTATTCCATACCGAGTTTCTTTTTGTTCTCCTGATACTTGGTCTGTCTGTAGGCATCGAAGGTCGCAAAGCCTTCCTTTTCCTTCTTCGCGAGGTAATCATTCCAGATCTCATCGAATTCGGCATCGGAGGAAGCCATAAGCAGCTTCGGCATTGTTTTGCCGCGGAGCTGTTTGAGCTTGGTAGCGATAATGCCTTCCGGCGAGTTGCCGGTAGGATCGATCAGCTGGAACTCGGAAGTGTTGATGGCCTTACCGCGGGTCCAGTCTTCCAGCTGCTTGAACGGTTCTACCGATTTAGGAGCCCATTGGTCGGTAATGTTCGTGTTCTGCATCATCCAGAACGTGAAGGAAGAGCCGTATTGCTTGTCGAATGCCGCACGGTCGCTGTTCATCAGCGCGAATGCTTCAGGCAGGAACTGGTCTTTGCCATCAATTGTATCATAGCTGACGCCTTTTTCACCCAGGTACAAATCTTTATTTCCTTCCTCACTGTTCAGGTAGCTGAGGAATTTGATAGCGCGTGCTTTGTCTTTTACATTCTTGGAGATCAGGGTTACTGTCCAGCCGGAGATACCAGGGCCGTTCAGGGTTGGCTGATCAAGAGCCGTATTGGAAGGTCCGTCTACAGCAATATAGGTCTGTTCAGGATTCTTCTGGTAGATCGTTCCGAGCTGGGAAGCGAAGTCCGTACGTTGGTACAGCATTGCAAAGTAACGTCCCTGTGCGATCTTTTCTTCCATTTGAGCGCGCTTGTCAATGAAGATGTCTTTAGCCAGCAGTCCGTCCTGATTAGCCTGACGGAGTGTTTTCATCCAGCGTACATACTCCGGATCGGTCTCGCGTTCATACACCTTGCCATCCTTTTCCCAAGGGATAGCCAGGAAGTTCTGCAGGTAACCTTCCAGAGAGTCGTTGCCGTTCTCCGTAAACTCATGCAGACCGAGTGGAATCAGCGGCTGGCCGTTTACTTCAGGGAATTTCTCCTGCGCCATTTTGAGGGCGTTCAGGAAGCCTTCCGGTGTTCGCATATCCGGGCTGCCAATTGCTTCATAAATATCCTTACGGACTACGAAGGTCTGGTTGGATACATAGTTTGCGCCGTACTTTTCATAGTCGGCAGGTGAGGAGGAAGAGTTCGGATAACCGTAGACATTGCCGTCCTCCTGGGTGTACCAGCCAAGCTTATCTTTATCGGAAACCTTGTAGAAGTAAGGGTCATATTCATCCGCCAGCTTGTTGAGCGGCAGCACCATATCGCCTTCGATCATTTTCTTGATTGCATCTTCCCAGAAGCCGAGGGTAATGAAGTCAGGCAGCTGGCCGGAAGCAATCATCGTATTCAGCTTTTCATTTTCGTTACCGGCAGGCACGATAAAGTTAATGTTGACGCCGGTCTTTTTCGTTACATATTGCGAGGTCGGGTCTACACCCCATTTATTTGGAAACCAGGAGAAATTCAGATACCAGTCAAAGGTGATCGGTGAAGTATCGCTTTGCCAGCCCGGCTCATCTCCCGACGGTGCAGCAGCCGTAGGTTCTGCCGAAGCCTCGGTTGTTGCCGCCGCCGTATTGGTGTTCTCCTTATTTGCGTTGGCATTGCCTCCGGCATTGTTGTTGCCTGAGCAGCCTGACGCCGACATTGCGAGCATCAGTCCCAAGAGCAGCAGCACCATTGATTTTGGCTTGCGTTTCATGCCCATGCTTATTTACCCCTTTTCTAAAATGTTATGAATGAATACCTTTATAAGCTCAACCCCGGAATCTGCTTGGCGCAGCCTCTGGAGGAGTTACCTGATTTTACACGCCTGCTGATCAGCCCTTGATTGAACCGATCATCATTCCTTTTACAAAATAACGCTGAAGGAACGGGTAGACGAATACGATCGGCAGCGTGGTGACGACCATTGTCGCCAGCTTGATGGACTGTGAGGTTACGGTCTTCGTAACGCTGCTGCCCTGCAGGGCAACCATCATCTGATTGGAGCTGGACTGGGCAACCACCCGGAACAGATACGTCTGGATCGGCTGCAGGTCCGGATTGTTGATGTAGATGATACCTGCAAAATAATCATTCCACTGATACACACCGTGGAACAGCGCGATCGTTGCGATAACCGGCATGGATACCGGCAGTACCACCCGCAGCAGAATCGACCAGTCATTGGCACCGTCGATCCACGCCGCTTCCTCAAGTCCTTCGGGAATTTCCCGGAAGAAGGTCATGAAGATAATCAGATCGAAGAAGCTGAACAAGACCGGAATAATATAGACCAGGAAGTTATCGAGCAGATGAAGATCCCGGTTCAGCAGAAAGGTCGGAATCAGTCCCCCGTTGAAGAACAGGGTGATGGTACCCAGCAGAATGTAGAATTTTCCACCGATCAGGTTTTTGCGGGACAGCGCATAAGCTACCATTGCCGTAAAGAATACGTGCAAGACAACTCCGATAACCGTCTTGGCCACCGTAACGCCCATCGCCGTCATAATGCCGGAGCTGGCAAATACCGCTTCGAAGTTTTCCAGACTGAACATCCGGGGCCACCAGTAGATTCCGCCCATCATGGCGTCATTACCATCATTAAAGGCATTAATCAGCACGTACCATATTGGATACAGAGTAACGAAGCAGATACACAGCATGACCAGGTTGTTGGCGATATCGAATATGGCTTCGCCCATCGTTTTGCGTTTGAGAGAAAACATGGTTTAAATCCTCCTTCTTCTAGAACAGTGACGTATCGTTGACTTTTTTGGTTACCTGGTTGGCAATCAGCAGCAGGATCAGTGCTATGACTGATTTGATCAACGTGACCGCCATAGAATAGGAGAAGCGGCTGGTGACAATCCCTGTATAGTAGATGTAATAGTCAATTACATTACTGGCTGTTTCGTTAAGCGAGTTGCGCAGGACCAGAATCTGGTCAAAATTGGAGTTGAGCACGCCGCTGACCGCCAGAATGAACAGAATGCTGATCGTTCCGCGGATGGCCGGCAGTGTGACGTACCACATTTTCTGAAAACGTCCTGCACCGTCGATGGTAGCGGCCTCATACATTTCCGGGGATACCCCGGCGATTGCCGCCAGATAAATAATCGCTGACCAGCCGAGCTCTTTCCAGATATCAGAGGAGATCACGATGGTCCAGAAGTAGCTTGGTTCCGCCAGATAGGAAATCGGCTTATCAATAAGGTTCAGTGCCAGCAGAATATTGTTGACAATCCCTACATCTGCAAGCCAGGTTGCCAGGATACCGCCAAGCACGACCCAGGAGAGAAAGTGCGGAAGATAGGAGATCGTCTGAATCGCTTTTTTGTAGCGGATCGAACGTACCTCATTGAGAAACAGGGCAAAAATGATAGGAAGCGGGAACCCGATCAGCAGCTTGATTAAACTGATGCCCAGCGTGTTCTTGATAACATACCTCAGATCCTCGTCCTCATATAATTCTCTGAAGTGCTGAAGCCCCACCCAAGGCGCCTCGGCAATCGATTTGACGATGTTGTATTCCTTGAAGGCGATAATCATCCCGTACATCGGAATATAGTTAAAAATAATCATCCAGGCCACGCCGAGCAGCGCCATTGTCTGCAGATGCTTTTGGGCCACCAGTCTTTTCCAGAGTGATCTTTTGCGACCTGAACCGGTTTCGATAAGAGCCGGAACGGGCTGCTTTTTCATCCGGCTAACCCCGCCGCTTGTTTTGTTCTCCATCGTATGGACCTCCAAGATAAATCTTTTTCTGTAATGTGGTTAAAAGCTTGCGTTACTCTATGTGCTTATTGTAACCGCATTCACCCTAAGGGGGAAGGTAGCGAATTTCCGGTTTGGGGTCGCAAATTTCGGGTGGGGGAAAGGCTAGTCGATCCGCTAGCCGCTGAGTAAGGGGTCCCTTTATCCCTTCGCTAACCAGCCTCCTACTTCTTACTTAGTGGGATTTTTCCCTCTACTCGTGGGCGATTGAGCTGCTTCTGGGTGAGTTAGTGGGATTTTTTCCACTATTGCGTGCTAATTGAGCTACCTTCGGCTGAAATAGTGGGACTTTTCCCTCTATTGCTTGCTGATTGAGCTGCTTTTGGCTGAGTTAGTGGGATTTTTCCCTCTACTGGGTGCTAATTGGGCTACTTTTGGTTAAGTTAGTGGGATTTTCCCCTCTATTGCCTGCTAATTGAGCTACTTTTGGTTAAGTTAGTGGGATTTTTCCCTCTATTCAGCTCGTTGCTGCGGCTAGCGGCTCAAACAAAGGGATTTTTCCCTTTGATTGGGCCCTTGCGCCCGCTGACTGCAGAATCAAAGGGATTTTTCCCTTTGATCGAGCCATTTCGCACGCTGACAGCGGAATCAAAGGGATTTTTCCCTTTGATTTGGCCCTTCTGCACGCTGAATGCGGAATCAAAGGGATTTTTCCCTTTGATTGGGCCCTTGCGCCCGCTGGCAGCGAAATCAAAGGGATTTTTCCCTTTGATCGGCCCCTTCTGCCCACTGGCAGCAGAATCAAAGGGATTTTTCCCTTTGATCGAGCCCTTTTGCCCGCTGACAGCGAAATCAAAGGGATTATTCCCTTTGATTTACGCACCGGCCACGCTTGCAGCGGAATTCCGGGGCGATTTTCACCTCCCCGGCCGCCTGAACAGCAAAAAAAGGGGGGCCTCAGCGGCCCCCCTCAAACACCTTACACCAGCTCCGCCCGGATTGCGGTGATCTCGCCCCGGCGCAGGGCTTCCGCCTCCGCACCGCGCAGCAGCGCCCCGTCAACCTGCCGGCTGCTTCCGTCGCCATAGGTCAGCGTAAGCTGCCTGATGACCGCCCGCTCCACTCCGTACGTATCGGCCCGGCGCGGGTTATGGTACGTCACTTCCGTTCCGCCCAGGAAGGTAAACATCAGCTCGCTCTGTTCATCGAACAGCCAGCCAGGGAGCGCTGGTGCCAGCTCCAGCGTCAGCTCGCCGCCCTCAAAGGCAAACATCCGGCTGCCGCCATCATTGTTTTCCACATGCTCAGGAACTCTGCAGTCGAGCCGCTGAGTCTGGCCACAAAGCCCCGGCCATGGGTCAGCGGGTCCGGATTCCCGCCCGTGCTGATAAAGGAGGAATTCTCCAGCGTGCTGCGGCCATATACGGCCGGGTCAAGGAACGGAATCAGCGAGGTTCGCATCTCACTGTAGAATTCCTCGTACAGCCCTCCCTTCAGAAGGGCCAGCAGATACTTGTAAGACATATGCAGGAAATTCGACTCCCGCTCCTGCCAGCCTGGTGTGAAGGCCCGGATGCGCCCGATCTCGTGTGATTCCGCCTCAAGCGATGCCGAGGTGCGGTACATTGAGGTTACCGGATCGAACAGGCCGCTGCCTTTAACCCTGCTATAAATCTCTTTGGCCTGCTCATGACTGTCCAGCGTTTTGAGCCAGCGGGCCGGCCCTTCCAGGAAGTACGGCAGAGCTGCAGCCTCGAATTCCTCTACTATTGCCTTAGGCAGACCATAGCCGCTGATCACCGGCTTGCCCGCTTCATCCGTTACCGGCTGGTAGCGCACCGCCTCAAAGCGGAAGTACGTCGGCACCAGCCCGCCGCCAAGCGTCACCGCCCGCTCAATCCCTGTATTTACTTTATCCAGGAATTTGCCCAATGCTTCACGGATTACAGCCAGACTTACCTCCGCCTGCTCACCGTTAATACCGAAGCGGATGCTCTCCCGGTAAGTCTCGCGTGCTGAAGCAACGGTGTCCCAATAGCCGAAGTCATCCAGCCCGCCAGCCAACAGCTTAGTTACTGCCCCCAGCACCCGTTCCAGCAGCAGCGCAATTTCTACGGGCAGCGATACTATGCCGCCGGCAGCCCCCAAGCCCGTCAGCAGCTCCTGCGCCCCTTGTGACTCCTGCAACTCCTGCGCTGCCTGCAATCCCTGTGCTCCTTGTCCTTCCTGCCATCCCTGCAAATCCTGCAATCCTTCTACTCCCTGCAAATCCTGCGCACCTTGTACTCCAGGCCATCCCTGTGCTTCCTGCATCTCCTGCAGCTCCCGTGCCCCTGCCAGCTCCCGCGCGGCCTCTACTTCCGGCACTACTAAACTCCCGAGCGCCTCCAGCATAAACACCAGCATCCGCTTGAGCTCAAACGTCTCACTCATCCCGGAGCCGAACAGGCCCGGCAGGCCGTTCATCGCATCATTCCAGCCCGGCTTATTGCCCTCCATCTCCACGCCCATGCCGTATGGGTCGAGCGTAGCGAACTTGTTCAGCGCCAGCGAGAGCATTTTGACGAACAGGCTGGTGCGGTAAATCTCCCCGGTGCCGCCTTCCGTGCGCAGCCACTGGGTATCGCCGGCCTTGCGGTGCAGCCGGTGCAGCTTTTCCTCATCCTCGAGCAGTGCGCCGTACTGCCGCACCTTGCCGCCGCTGATCACATACTTCTCGCTGCGCGGCAGCACGTAGGCAGGGCTGTCGTAGAACGTATAGGACTCGTCACCGAACAGCAGCTCTGCCAGCTTATCCGGGAATACCTCCAGATAGCCTTCAACCAGATCCAGATTGTAGGTCCAGTGATCGCTCCAGAAGCCTTCACCGAAGGCGGCCTCGATATTTTGCCGGGACAGGGCCAGCACACCGCTGAGGAATTCCTGCTCATCCGCCTTGAGCTGCACCTGATGATCCGCGATGTAATTAATCAGCTGGCCTGGTGTAAATTTGCCGAGACACAGCGCTGCAAGCTCAGCATGATGATCCGCCGCAGAGCTCTCAACCCACTCTTTAAGCTGCGCAGCATGCTCCGGCAGCACCTCAAAGCTCGTTCCCTGCACGCTTAGGGGATTATAGCCGTCCGCCTGGATCAGGCTGTAGAACATTTTGATGTTAAAGCTGCCGACCTGCGGATGATAAAACACATCATTACGCCGGTTCTGGTTCATATCGCGGAAGTTCCCGTTGCCCTGCGAATAGTACTCGGGAGCAAGCGAGAAAAAGTTATAATCCCGCTCCATATCACCGTGCTTGCGTGAATACAGATGCACGACAAACCCTTCTTTTCCATTGTCAAAAATAAACGGGTACCCGCCGCGCAGAAAATTATCGAGATAGGACTGACGGCAGTACGCGTCAAATATAGCGGAGGAGGTGCGCGTAGCGATATCCGCCGTCAGATTCTCGGTCAGCTCGGCCGCTTCCCGCATTTTGCCGGTGATATATGCGTCGCGGCAGAGCCGGTCAGCCTTGCGGTTGATTTTGTCGATGTCGCTGACATGCCCGATAATGGTGTTCAGTGTCAGCTTCCCGCCCGGAGCCAATGTCCGCTGAATACCGCTGAAGCCGCAGGGCACCTTATTTACCGGATATTGCGGCTGTGCAAGCAGCTCATCAAGCGTGAGACCGGCGAAGCGGTCCGGATAAGCAAGCGATGTATTAGCCCCGAAAATCACCTCAAAATCAACAACCGGCCGCAGCAGCTCCCCTTCCGCCGTAAACGACAGATAGAAATGGCCGTTTTGAATCTCGCTGATCTCAGCATCATCGTTTGTGCTGGACCGCAGCTTATAGAACGGAATACCATGCTCCAGATTGTAAACCTCCATCCAGCTGCGCAGCAGATTACCCATTTCCTTGTAGGCGCTGTTCGCCGATCCGTAAGGAAGAATCTCCGGCAGACCGTCCAGCAGCTCCAGAGACAGCTCTGCACCGCCTGTATTCTCAATCTCCACCCGCCGCACCAGCGCTGCATAATCATCGTTAGGCAGATTAAAATAATGAACCGTCGTTTTCAGTCCATGTCCGGCATGCTCTTCCTCAATCGTCAGCCCGTTCGGCAGGATCGTCATCTTCCGCTTCACCGCCGGATCCGGATGCGAGGACTGGAACGGCTCATAAATCTCTGCACGCTCCGCCAGCTTAATAAAGGTGCGGAACCCGGACGATGCCACGTTCTTGTAGGAGATGCTGGCCGGGGAGAACTCCATGATCGGCGAGTTTTTGTCGCGCACCCCGAAGCCGCAAACCCCCTGACCGCGGTTTACATAGAACGTCCACATGGGAATACCCTTAAGTCCGGCAAGCCCCGGCAGGAAGCTGGCAAACGGTTTATTTTCATGAAACTGCTCCATTACAAATTGGCCCGAATCAAAATAATAGCGGCTCATATCATAACCTCCTGAAATTTGGATGTGCACCTTACGAAATCACATGCGTAGCAATAGAGTGCGGCGGCAAAAGGCAACCGGCCAGCTCACTGCCAAGACCAAGCGTTGCCCTGCGCTCTTCATCGCTCTCGTTCATCAGCACAACGGCGATGCTGCCGTCAGGATTGCGGAACGCCGTGGACAGAATGCCGTCAACCGCAGATTCCAGCCCGATCCGCACAGCGCCGGGAGCGATATACTTGCTGAAGTGGCCGATGTAATAATAAGAGCTGTTGTAATGCACCTCATCCGTAACCGTGTCGGCAATCACAGGCGCGTCGCAGAAATTACCCACATGGTTCGGCCCGCCGGTCTCATCGAGCACCAGATTCCAGTCCAGATAGCCCTCTGTCCACGCGTTCAGATCACCGATCATATTCCGCCCGTAGCGCTCCCCGGTGAACCATTCCCCCAGACGCACGCCGCCCTCCTGGCAGCCCTCCGTGAACAGCACATGCTTATCCGGGAAAAGCTCATGCACCTTTGCCACCTTCTCAAACTCCTCGCCGCCGTACCAGTGGATGCCAGTCCCCCACACATACTTCGCCGCTTCCGGATCTGACAAAATAGGCGTAACCCGCTCGATCATAATGTCCCGGTTGTGATCCCAGATTACGATGTTCACATCGTCCATACCGGCTTCGTGCATGGCTGGCCCAAGATGGTTTTTGACAAAATCCCGCTCCTCCTCGGCGCTGTACACACAGGAATCCCAGGTCTGCACCGCCGCCGGCTCATTCTGTACTGATACTGCCCAGACCGGGATGCCCTCCTTGCGGTAGGCCTCGATAAACTTCGTGTAATAACGCGCCCAGACAGCGGCATATTCCGGCTTCAGCGAACCGCCGTTGTTCATTTCCCCATTGGTTTTCATCCAGGCCGGCGGGCTCCAGGGGGAAGCGAGCATCGTAAAGGAACCTCCTTTGACCTCCATGGCATCCTTAATCAGCGGCAGCACCCACTGATGGTCATGTGATATATCGAACGTGGCCAGCTCCGTATCCTGATCCTGCACATACGTATAATTGCCGAGCGCAAAATCACAGCTGTGAATATGCACGCGCCCCATGCTGTAGCCCAGGCCCTCCTCCGGGTGAAAATAGCTGCGGATCACCTCCGCCCGTCTGGCCGGACTCATCCGCGACAGCGTATAGGCCGCAGCTTCAGTGAAAGCGCCGCCAAAACCAATGATGCGCTGGAACTCCTGCTCCGGATGAAGCTCTATATCTGCTGTCTGCCCGCTGCCCCTCTGCCCGAACACCAGAGCTTCCCGCCGGCTTAGGCGCTCCCCGGTTTCTTTTGCCGTCACTACCGTTTGTACAGTTACCATCTGAACCCATCTCCTTAAATAAAATATAAAAACAAGACCTACAAAATCGAAACCGGTTTGATTGTGGCGAAAAAAAAGTGCGTCCTGGAAGAAACGCTCTATTTCTTACCAGGAGGCGCACAGGATTCCCGCTCAATCACTTCCACGGGCAGTACGATAGCCTCCATACCGTTCCCCTTGCGGTCAACCGATGCAAGCAAAACCTCTGCAGCACGGATTCCCAGACTCGCCGTATCCTGCCGGACCGTTGTCAGCGCAGGCGTCACATAGCGGGCAAGCTCAATATCGTCATAGCCC
Source organism: Paenibacillus sp. DMB5 (assembly GCF_001517085.1). GTDB lineage: Bacteria > Bacillota > Bacilli > Paenibacillales > Paenibacillaceae > Paenibacillus_AQ. The sequence continues at coordinate 58,943 of NZ_LRAC01000100.1, read as the reverse complement.
ATAACCGAGATGTCTCCGGGTACAGACAAGCCGCTGTCCTTAGCCGCCATCATTGCACCGAGCGCAAGCATGTCGCCGGAAGCAAATACAGCCGTAGGCCGCTCCGGCAGAGCCAGCAGCTTTTGCATGGCAGTGTAGCCGTTCTCAAGCACATAGAACTCACCCTCGACGATATACTCCTCCCGCAGCTCATTGCCGTGACGCTTCATGGCCGCAAGATAGCCTTCCTGGCGCTGATTGCCGGGAACCGTATTCACTCCGCCCGAGATATGCGCAATCCTGCTGTGTCCAAGTGAGGTCAGATAGTCCACCGCCATCATCGCTCCGGCCATATTATCCGAACAGACGGTATGAGATTTTGGCGTCTCATAGTCCAGGATCACCGTAGGAATATTGCTCTCCAGAAGCTCGAGGAAATAAGGATCCTCATAATCGGATAGGAACACGACAACCCCGTCCACGCCATGAATCCGGCAATTCTCCAGATATCCGCTCTGCTTGCCGCCGACATCCTTTGAGATGAACATCAGGGCGTAGCCCTTGTCTACAGCGATCTGCTTAAAGCTTTCAATTACCGCTCCGAAAAAAGGATGGCGGATACCCGCTCCTGTTCCTTCCACAAAAAGAACGCCGAGCGTCCAGGATTTCTTGGTAGTCAGCGTACGGGCATGCGCATTCGGCAGATAGCCCATCTCCCGGGCCGTCCGCAGAATCTCCTCCCGTGTCTTTGCGCGCACATCGGAATAGTTATTGAACGCCTTCGATACCGTAGTCGGAGAGTAACCGGTTTTTTTGGCGATATCATAAATGGTAGTCAATCCGGTTCACCTCCAGGGTTTTATGAAAGCCCTTTTTTGTTCACTGCCATTCTAACTTCTTTCAGCAGAGCCGTCCAGCATAAAATATTTTTGTACCGCAGGCAGCAGGGTAACCGCCTGAATGAGCAGGCCAAGACAGGTATAGAATACATGAACCGCAGAGACCGCATTCATCATGTACGTCTGCACCAGAATCCAGATGATCTGCCCGAAGCCAAGATACAGCGAGAAGGTCCAGGCAGGATGCAGACCCTTGAACGGATTCAATCCGGCAAACCGCTGCCAGTCCGGCTTCTTCACCAGCCCGTAGAGCACAACCAGCGGCAGGACCCCGAAGATAAGCAGCAGCAGCAGGCCCGGAATCATAAAGCTGTCAAAAGGCGATCTTTCCAGCACAGAGACCGGCATCCCCATCATTTCACCGCTCGGATCAACCAGCAGCATCCCCCCGCCGCCGATCGCCCCAATTCCCAGAAAAGCCTGCAGCACATATAGAATAATAACGGTGCCAGGCCTCTTTTTCAGCTGTCCCATGATCCGCTCCCCATTTCCGCATTTTTTATAGAGTTTACAGCTTTTCCCTGCGGGATGCCAAGACAGATATCACATAATGGTGAAAGACCTGTTATTTCCCCCTGCCGTGTGAATGAGCGCGCTTTACGTTATACTGGAACTACAGATTATCTTTTAAAAAATAAATGGAGCGGACAGACGCAGACAGAGCGTCTCTCCTAATATACCTATGACCGATACCAGCCTGCCTGTTTCCAAACAATGTGCATATTGTCAGCAGCATAAGCCGCTTACCGAATTCCGCAGACGGACGGGCAAACGGTCCAAAGGGCAATCCCGCCGGGGCGCGTGCCGGGAGTGCCGCAAGATCCGCGGCAAAGCAGACGTAAGCGGGCTCCCGCCGGTGCCGGGTGCAGTTTTTTCAGCTCCTGTGAAGCCTGCTGCATCTGCTTCGGCCGGGAAGAATGGTCAAGCAGCCCACACAGCCGCACCTTCTGCCCGCCAGGCGGCCGTTGCGGTTCTAGCGGACCAAGGTGCTGCACAGCATACAGTGTCTGCTGCCCGGCAGACTATCAAGACTGTTCCTGCAAGAGGGGATGCACCGCACGAGCCCAAGACAGCGCAGCCTAAGCCGCACTCCCGGCCGGTACGCTCCAGGGATAGCAAATCCTCTGCCTCAAGTGCAGGTGAACGGGCCAAACCTCGCCCGCGCCCGGTCGAGCAGCGGCGGAAGCCTCCGCTGGGCGGGTGGCCAAAGCCGGAGCCTGATGATTACTCCGCGCTCGTACCCTCGGCCAAAGGGATGATACTGATGCGCGGCCACAGTGACAAGGGGCGGCGCTGGCACCAGGAGATTGATCTGGAGCTGGCCGTTACGCTGGTCCGCGAGCACGCTGCTGTCGTGGTTAACCGCCGGACCATCCGCCGCCTGTACAGCAACAAGGATTTCCGGAAGCTGATTCTGACAAGAGATAACTATACATGTCATTTCTGCGGCCTGTACGGTGACACGATCGACCATCTCCTGCCCCGGGCCAAAGGCGGCCACACCACTCCCGACAACTGTGTCTGTGCCTGTAACCTGTGCAACCAGACCAAAGCGGATATGGATGTGGAGGAATTCATGCGGCGCTGAGAGGGAGTAGGCGGGCAGTGGGCGGGCAGTGGCCGGGAGCGTGCGGGCAGTGGGCGGTGAGCGGGCGGTGAGCTTGCAGGGCATGCGGTGAGCTGCGGTGTGAAGCAGCGGGCGTGCGGTAAACGTGCAGAGCGTGCGGGGAGCTTGCAATAAAAAAGCACCCGGACTTTATATCAGCCGTGTCAGTAGACACTGTGTGATAATGCGGGTGCTTGTGTAACTGCTTTTTGCGTATTAGCTACGCTATAACAGACAGCGAAAAACGCTTTAAAGTTGGTTGTTATAAACCAGTATCCGGCCGCTTCTGAGATAACCGGCTGGGTAATCAGCCGCTGATATGCTTGACGCGGCCGACCTGCCCGTCAGCCAGCCGCACCTTGATTCCATGAGGGTGGCGGGGCGAATTGGTCAGAATGTCTTTGACTGTACCATGTGTAAGCTTGCCTGTAGCCTGATCCTGCTTCAGCACAATATCCACCTCAAGCCCGGGACGGATGTCTGCTCTGACCTGTCCGTTCATGATAAGCCTCCTTTCGTAAGCTGCAATGAAGCCACACTATTAATGGAGCTCTAACTAAGTGGATTTTCGGCAACTAGTTTCACCACTTCTCAAACTTTCTAAGCATTAGGTGAAAATCGCCACTTATTTTTGACCATTAACACTATTATGGGCTAAATAAGCAGATTTAGATGTCTTTTTTCCATTTAGTCTGCTCTATTTTGCCTTTAGCCCGGAAATAGATGGCGATTTTCCACTTAGCATAATCAGTAATACAATACCCTGGAGAATCGCTCCTGCAAGGTAAACATCAATAAAATGGCATGAAGCCGGCCGACAATTACCCCAAGGATAAGGATGAGACAGCTATGGCCTTCGGAATTAACAGAGAAGAACTGAACCAGTGGAAAGCGGCGGTCCTGCGGGGGGAGATCGCTTTTTTGACACATTACTGGATTGATCCCCGGTTCCCGGGTATAACCACCGTAACCAAAGTAGGCTGCAGCGACCTCCCCCGTCTACGCCGCTGGTGTGAGCAGAACGGACTTCCCCCGCAATATATCCATAACCGCAGACCTTTTCCCCACTTCGACCTGCTCGGTCCGAAGCAGCCGGAGATTCTCCGGCGCGAGGGAATGTGGGAGCAGCTGGAACGGTTCCGTATGCTATAGACATAGACTGCTACAGAATGCTACAAACTGCTACTAACCCTACAAACCGCTACAAAATGCTATAAATCCTAACCTTTATCAGCCGGTCCTCCTGCACCTTGACTCTTCTTGTTCCGCAAATCCTTCATAATCTGCCGGCCGGTCGGTGTCTGGGCCAGACCGCCTCCGGCGGTCTCCCGGTGCTTCTCAGGCATGGCTGAGCCGACCTCCAGCATCACCTTGATCACTTCGTCTGAAGGAATCACGCTGCGTACGCCTGCCAGCGCCATATCCGCAGCAGCAAGGGCAGTAACAGCCCCGAAGCCGTTGCGTACGATGCAGGGAATTTCGACAAGTCCGCCTACCGGATCGCAGATCAGGCCAAGCGTATTTTTGAGGGCCAGCCCCACGGCATGGACAGCCTGGGCTGGCGTTCCGCCCCGCAGCTCCGTCAGCGCCCCGGCTGCCATGCCGATCGCCGAACCAACCTCTGCCTGACAGCCGCCCTCCGCTCCGGATACAAAGGAATTATTGGCAATAACATAGCCGATCGCCCCTGCGGCAAACAGCCCCGAAACCATATAATCGTCATCCCAGCCGAAACGCTCCTGACAGCTGAGAAAGACTCCCGGAATAATGCCGCAGGAGCCTGCTGTCGGAGTCGCTATAATCCGGCCCATCGAGGCATTCACTTCCGATACCGCCAGTGCATAGGCCATCGCCTGTCCGGCGGGTCCGCCCAGTAATGGCTCACTAGCCGCGTTATAAGCACCTACCCGCTGGGCATCAAGGCCCGTCAGACCGCTGCGCGAGGTGGTATCCTGGGTCATCCCGCGGTGTACCGCCTCTTTCATGACTCCGTAATATTCCTTCATTGTAGCAAATTCCTGTTCCCGCGGACGTCCCGATTCCGCACTCTGCTCCTCCAGCATCAGCGCCCCGATGCCGAGCCCCCGCTCCCCGCATAATACAGCCAGCTGGCTCAGTGTTTGAAAATTCATGGTGTGCTTTCCTTCCCTTTCTGTTCTTGCTTGACTCCGTTCAAGTCCACCACTTTGACCGACTTCACGGCAGTGAGGGCCTGCAGCTCCTGCAGCAGCCCGGCTGTTGCCGGCTCATCCAGCTCCAGCACGGTGAGTGCCGCGCCGCTGCGGTTTTTGCGGTCAAGCGACATATGGCCGATATTAAACTGTCCCCTGCGCATGACATCCGTAACGCTGGCCAGCACGCCCAGATAGTCCATATGATTAATCAGCACCGTAGGATACATCCCGGTCAGCTTCACGCCGAAGCCGTCGATATCCACAATTTCAATATTTCCGCCGCCGATGGAGATTCCCGTCAGCGTCAGCTCCGTACCGGTGTCCCGGCCGACAAGACGGAGCCTTACCGTATTCGGATGCGGGAACAGGCCTGTGCCCTGACGGAAGGAAATATCCATTCCGGCTTCAGCAGCCAATTCAACCGAATCAGGCAGCCTGTGGTCATCCGTTGCAAAATCCAGCAGTCCGCCGATAATCGCCCGGTCCGTCCCATGTCCCTGATAAGTGGCGGCAAAGGATCCGAAGAAAATAACCTCCGCCTCACGCGGCATTTCACCCAGCACCTGACGTGCAGCCCGGCCGATCCGCGCGGCACCGGCGGTATGAGAGCTTGAAGGGCCGACCATAGCGGGCCCGATTATTGAGAATACATCCTTGAAGCGCATTGTTCTGATCACCTTTTATTAAGTTCGCCATATTAATTGCCTATACATTATACTGCACGAACGCAGAACCTACACCATTACATTCATTGTCACCTAAGAACGGCTGCTTCATTATGTATTTTGTGAAAAGAGTACGAGGCCGTCCCGCTCCTGCCAGCCGGTTCCCGACCAGAAGCTGCGTCCCAGCGTATTGCCTTCAATGACCATCAGATGGCATTTCGCTATGCCTTCTTTATGAAGGGCCGCCAGCGCACGGGAGACCAGCTCACGGCCGGCCCCTTTACCCCGGCAGGCTGTACTGACGGCTACATGATACATATATCCCCTGCGTCCGTCGTGCCCGCACATGGCCGTACCGGCAAGTGTGCCGTCTTCTTCCTCGCATACCTGGCTCAGGCCCGGATTCCGCCCGAGAAACTGCAGAATGCCTTCCCGCGAATCGGCTTCGCTAAGGCCCATCCCCGCCGTATTTTCCCACAGCCTGCAGGCTGCGTCATAATCCTCTGCTACCATTGCACGATACAGCATTTTATTTATCCACCTTTCTATTATTCAATTCAGGTACAGCAGCATACGTAACCGCCCGGTCATTTCCGCCGGCTTATGCCGCAGAAAGCGCACGCTTTTCTGGGCGGATGCATAGAAATATACAAAACCGGCAGCACGCAAGGAGGAGTACAGCGCAATGAACCCAACATATCCCTTTTACGGGGAACAGACGGTATGCCGCACACAAAAAATCGCTTTTCCCCCGCAGCACCAGAACCGCCAGCCCGGACTGGAGAGCCTAATGAATCCCCGGCCGATCAGTGAAGATCCGGAAATCCGCGGCAGCGGCAGACTAAAGGGCAAGGTGGCCCTGATCAGCGGCGGGGACAGCGGGATCGGCAAGGCGGCGGCTATCGCTTTCGCCAAGGAAGGGGCGGACGTGGCTATTGCCTACCTGTATGAGGCCTCTGATGCCAATGATACAGCACGGCGCATCGAACAGCTTGGCCGCCGCTGCCTGCGGATTGAGACAGATTTGCGGTACCGGCAAAACTGCTTTCAGGCGGTGGAGCAGACCGTGCAGACATTGGGCAAGCTGGATATACTTGTCAACAACCTCGCGGTACAGTACCCCCAGCGCAGCCTTCTGGACATTACGGAAGAGCAGCTGTACCAGACCTTCCAGACCAATATTTTTCCGTTCTTTTTCATGAGCCAGGCCGCACTGCCGCATCTGGCAAAAGGCTCATCCATCATCAACACCGCCTCGATTACCGCTTACCAGGGCAATAAGGAGCTCATTGATTATTCCTCGACCAAAGGCGCTGTCGTCACCTTCACACGTTCCCTTGCCCTGTCGCTTGCCGAAAGCGGAATCCGCGTCAATAGTGTTGCCCCAGGCCCCGTATGGACTCCGCTGATCCCTTCCAGCTTCCCTGCCGACGAAGTCAGTATATTTGGAACCGATACGCCGCTGGGGCGGGCGGCACAGCCCTATGAGCTTGCTGGTGCTTATGTTTATTTAGCCGGCCCTGATTCAGCCTACGTAACCGGCACCTGCATTCATGTCAATGGAGGAGATATGGTCACAAGCTGACATCAAACCCGAAAGGACGTTTTCAGATGAACAAAATCAAAGAGTACGACCTGCCTTCTGTAAGACTGTCGGCGGGCATCTATGCCCTGTCCAAATTGTCCGCTGCCGGGCTGACCTTTATGCTGGTCTCCCTTATCCTGCTCCGGCTCCCGTATACGGACGGGATTCCGGAAGGCTGGCCGGTCTCAGTCCCTTATGCCATCTATTCCTATGCCCTGCCGGCTGCACTGATTGCCGACGCCCTGTTGTCCATGTTCCGTTCTTCCAGGCTCATCCCTTCGCTCATCCTCTACGCCGCTGCCGGATTCGGGGCCGGCCTGTGGCTTGCTTCAGAGCAGGGCGGAGATACACAGACCTGCGGCCTGTACGGCATCGGCATCCTGCTGCTGTTCCGCCTCGCCCAGCTGGCCGGCGAACGCTACCCGCTGCTGCTGCCTGTATTCGCCCTCTTCGTACCGCTGCTCTGTCTGGTTCTGCAGTAGGTAGAATTAGTAAGGCTTCCGCTTACCGGTGCTGACAGATGATCCGTGTGCGATCATTCAGCAGCCCCGTTCATGCAGATCCATCCGGCGGCTTCTACAGCGCCTCGATAATATCTCCCGCGACCAGTGCCGACGGATCATTCCGTGAGCCGGCCGCCCGCTCGCCGGCCAGTCCGTGCAGATACACGCCGAAGGCTGCTGCCTGGACGGCATCCAGACCCTGGGCGAGCAGGCCGGCTATCATTCCCGTCAGCACATCGCCTGCTCCGCCCGTGCCCATTCCCGGATGGCCTGTGGTGTTGACATAGACCTCCCCTTCAGGCGAGGCAATTACGGTGTGAGAGCCTTTGAGTACAAGGACCACGCCGTGCTTTATGGCATAAGCCTGGGCAAGACCGATCCGGTCACGCTGTACCTCCGGCGTGGATACGCCCGCGAGCCGGGCCATTTCCCCCGGATGAGGGGTTAGAATAACCGGCCTGCCGGGACTGGACCATTCCGTATAGTTACATTCCGCCAGAATATTAAGGGCATCCGCATCCAGCACCAGCGGGCTGCCGATCCCTTCCCACAGCATGCGGAGCCATTCCTGGTCTCCGGCAAACCGGCCCAGCCCGGGACCTGTGGCAACCGCATCACGCTTCCCGCCAAGCCGCAGCACCTCCGCGGCCGTCCCCGCATTCCAGGTGCCGTCCTCCCCCCCGCCGGCTGCAGCCAGCATGATCTCCGGAGCGGCACCGATTACATAGGGCAGCAGCGCTGCAGGCAGTGTCCAGGTCACCAGACCGCACCCTGCCCGCAGCGCGGCCCGTGCCGCAAGCAGCCCGGCGCCGCTCATGGACAGACTTCCCGCCGCCAGCAGGACATGCCCGTAAGTGCCCTTGTGGCCTTCGGGCGAGCGGCGGCGCGACACGTCGACCCCGAGACGTGTCTTCAGCACTTCCGGGGTCAGCAGGCTGGCCTGCACCCCGGCCTCCCGGGCCAGAGCAGCGGGGATGCCGATGGAGCGGACCACCACCCTCCCGGCTGCTCCCGCGCCGGGATACTGCACCAGACCGCGCTTGAGCAGCGCGAGGCAGACCGTCACCGCCGCATGAATGCAAGGCTCATGCAGCGCCCCCGTGTCCGCGTCCAGCCCGCTGGGGATGTCCGCGGACACAATCGGCTTGCCGCTGGCATTTGCCGCGGCAATCAGGTCCGCATAGGCACCGCGCGGCGCTCCCGCGCTTCCGGTGCCGAGCAGGGCATCGACGATGCCGGTGCACCCGGCAAAGTCGATGCTGTTCCGGCCGTGGACAACGGCCGGAAGCCCCAGCGCCGCAGCAGCAGCACGCTGCACCGGCGGCTTCCCCGGCCAGCGTCTGCGGCGCGGCCGCGTACACCAGCGTGACGGCGAGGCCCGCCTCACGCAGGTGCCTGGCGCGGCGAGGCCGTCGCCGCCGTTGTTGCCTTTGCCGACCAGGATCAGCCAGTGCTCGCGCGCGGTGTCCAGGTCAGCGCCCGGTCGCGCTGACCCTGAATTCCTGCGGCGGCTGCGCTCCGCCGCACCAGCCATTTTCACCGCCACCGTTCCAGCCCAGGCCTATGCCGCCATCTCCTTTCCCTCCACTTCCGGCATTCCAGCCGCCGTTTATGCTGTGCCCAGTCCCCCCGGTAACACAGCCCCCGCTGCTGGCAATCTTACTGCTTCCGCTACCGCTCCTACTGCGCACAATATCACTATCCGTAGACCAGTCTGAGCCAAGCTCTATTTCACCGCACCAGCTGTTTCCGCTGCTATTCTGCTTACGCCGGCATAAGGCAATCACTTCCTCAGCAATCGCACGCCCGGCATTTTCCATTAGCGCAATGGCCGGAATACCCAGCTTGTCTATCGTCATACGGTCGAGCTGCCGCATTTCCTCTGCCGTGACCAGATTCATTTACTCCAACCCCTTCCCGGATTAATTAACTAACATTAAGGCAGGCTTGCTCTTATCCAGTCTAGTTGAAAAAACGCCGCTTAATTATTCCAACTCGCCATGCAATTGCAGTTTAGTTGAAATCAACCCGCATAACCAAAAAAGGCAAGCCTTACAGCATCATATGCAATAAGTCTTACCCCTCTGCGCAGGGGAACAATCCCCTTTGGGCCGGCTGCGGCTGCAGCCCGCCCCGCTTATTATGGTGAATCAATACGCTACTGTAAACCGTTCCCGGCTGAAATTGCCTTCCTCAAGCTCATCAACCACGGCTGCGGCAAAATCCTCCACGCTGATGCTGCTCTCGCCGTTCTCATCGGTAATCAGCCGGTCCAGGCCAATCCGGAACATGCCGGTCCGGCGGCCGGGGACGATTGCTGCAGGCGGGCTGATATAGGTGTAATCCAGCTCTGAGCCCCTGTAAATTTCATAAGCATGTGCATGCGCTGCAGCCAGCGGTCGAAGCTCTTCGGGGAATCCGGCCGTATCCATCAGCCATTCTCCCGATTCTGTCTTCAGGCTGCCTGCACCCCCTACAATAATCAGACGCTCTACACCGGCTTGCTGCAGCCCTTCAATCAAGGAATCTGCCGCTCTGAGCAGGTCATTTTCCTGCCCCGGATCAGGCCCGAAGGCGCTGATTATTTCACCGTGCCCTGCTACTGCCGCGGCAACAGATGCCGGATCAAGCACATCCGCCCGTACAACCTGCAGACGTTCGTGCTGCAGCCCCACCGATTCCGGATTACGGACGGCTGCGGTTACCTCATGTTTTCTTTTTAACGCTTCCTGTACAATGGCCTTTCCAATGGTTCCTGACGCTCCTATTACCACTACATCCATCTTCCGTTTCCTCACCTTTCGTCAGCTTGCATGCCGCTTTATCCATCAATTCGTTCTAAGTTTATTTATCTACGCTCTGCCGCCGCAGAAACATTCCCTGTGACTCAGGCATAACAGAAGTGAAGCCGTACTGCGCATAGAGCTTCGCGGCCTCACCATCAGCAATCAGGCTCACATAGGACGGCTGCGGTACGGTATCAAGAAACTGTCTGATTTCGTGCATGACCGCTTTTCCCAGACCACGGCCCTGATAAGCGGGCTTAACCGCAATGTCGGTGACCTGAAAGAAGCAGCCTCCGTCCCCGATAACCCGGCCCATTCCGACCAGCTGTTCCCCGTCAAATACAGTAACTGCAAAACAGGAACGCGGTAGCCCGGCTGCTGCTCCTGCAGCACTCATCGGACTCAGGCCCGCCTCTGCACGCAGAGCCAGATATTGCTCCACTGAAGGCAGCTCATGGCGTACTTCCGGTTTGGATATATGGTTCATACTTGATCTTCTCCTCGCTCTCTGTCAGGAGCCCGCTGCCGGTCCCCTGCACTGTAACCAATATATACGACAGCAGCAGCCGCAATCAAGGCGGTCGGATAAGCCCGGGGTTCATTTTGAAACGGATCACCGGTTCCAACGTATGCTATAAAGAATTCCGCCACAGACATCACTGCCTATTCTCAGTCCAAGAAGACGGGTAACTAATAGTAATACAATCAGGCTCCACTATAACTTGAAAAGGATCGGTGAACCATCATGTCATCACTGGGCAAATTATTTAAATGGGGGACTTTCGCGTACGAGGCATTTCTGGCCATCCCGTTTATCGGGGGTACCTTCGTTGTCGCCAACGCCTGGCTGCCGCTCGGCGTTGCCTTCCTGCTCCACGCGGCGGCTGTAGTCATCCTGCTGAGAGAACGCGGGCCGTATATCGGTAACGTCATCGGGATTGTCACTTCGGTAGTTGCACTCATTCCGTTTGTCGGCTGGATCATGCATGCCATTACCGCTATCGTCCTGCTGATTGAAGGCCTGTCCGCCAACCGGCAGAGACCCCGTTATTAATTCAACCGTGTTACAGCAAAACAGAGCAGCGTACCTCTCACCTGGAGGAGACGCTGCTCTGTTTCGTTTTGATCTCAAGCACAATTGTATATAGGATGAGTACTAACGCGCTTCTTGTTATCCCCGTCCCGCCGAACGGGCGTCGGTGCGCCGGCTTCCGGTTTCCCCACTGATACGCGGATTTGCTGAGCTGTTCTCGAAACGCTTGCGTTCCGTACGCTCCATCTGAACAATCTGACCCTCATGCACTACAATATGCAGTGAGCCGAATTCCATATTGTCCAGCAGTTCTGAAATTCGTGATAGCCATAACTCATCCACCTTCAGTGGCTTAGCCATTTTCCAGCCTCCCTTTCCCCGGATAGGGGGTTATCTCCGCCTAAATCCCGTCATTTCCAACTTGTATACTGAGTTTTAACTTAGCATGGAACCCAATCACTGTCAATTAGCATTTTTGCGCAACAGCCAGCTTTTAATAATCATCGTGAACAAAGCCAGTAACAGCAGCAGGGAAGCAACCGCGAACGATGCGGAAAACTGATATTCGTTATATAAAATTTCCACATGCAGCGGCAGCGTATTGGTCTCTCCGCGGATCCGGCCGGATACTACGGACACTGCCCCGAACTCCCCCATCGCCCGCGCATTGCAGAGAATGATACCATACAGCAGACCCCATTTTATATTGGGCAGGGTAACACGGAAAAAGATTTGCCAGCCCTTGGCCCCCAGCGTGATCGCCGCTTCCTCCTCCTGCGTGCCCTGGTCCTCCATCAGCGGAATCAGCTCGCGTGCTACAAAGGGAAAGGTTACAAACAATGTCGCCAGTATGATGCCGGGGAGGGCAAAAACAATCTTGATGTCATTATCGCTCAGCCAGGAGCCGAACCAGCCGCTCGAGCCGAACACAAGCACAAAGATCAGACCGCCGATAACCGGGGATACGGCAAACGGCAGATCAATCAGCGTAATAAGAAAGCCTTTGCCGCGGAAACGGAACTTGGTCACCGCCCAGGCCGCAGTTACGCCGAAAATGGTATTCAGCGGAACAGTAATCGCCGCTACGAGCAGTGTCAGCCTTAGGGCCGAAGCCGCATCCGGATCAGAAAGCGCAGCCCAGTAGACGTCCCAGCCCCGCTTCAGCGCCTCTGTCAGCACAACGATCAGCGGCAGGGCAATCAGCCAGAGCATCACCAGCCCGGCGGCAGCGATGAGCACCCATTTTACTATAGAGCTTTCATTTGTTGCGGATGAGACAGTGCTGCTTCTCCGCTTCGGAGCATGCATGGGCACAGTTCCTGCCATGTTCATTCCTCCTTATTTTAACGTGAAGTTTTGCGGGCCCAGCGCTGAAGCAGGTTAATGACCAGCAGCATCAGGAAGGAAATCAGCAGAAGAAGCAGAGCCACCGCGGTCGCTCCGGCGTAGTCGAACTGCTCCAGCTTGGACATAATCAGCAGCGGGGCAATTTCAGTCCGCATCGGCATGTTACCGGAGATAAAGACGACAGAGCCGTATTCACCGATCCCCCGGGCAAAAGCCAGCGCGAAGCCGGTCAGCAGCGCAGGAAACACCTCAGGCAGAATGATGCGCAGAAAAGTCCGGCCGCGCTTTGCACCCAATGTTGCTGCAGCCTCCTCCATATCCCGGTCAAGATCCTCCAGCACCGGCTGAACGGTCCGCACAACAAAGGGAATGCCGATGAACATCAGCGCCAGCGTGATTCCAAGCGGGGTGAAGGCGATTTTGAAGCCGTACGGTTCAAATAAAGAGCCTATCCAGCCATTTTGGGAATAAAGTGCGGTCAGGGAAACGCCGGCAACCGCAGTCGGCAGGGCAAACGGAAGATCAATAAGGGCGTCGAAAATTCTTTTGCCCGGAAACTCGTAACGCACCAGCACCCAGGCCATCAGCAGGCCAAAAAAAGCATTCGCCAATGCTGCAGCCGCAGCAGTGCCTATGCTGACACGGTAGGAAGCCAGCACCCGGGGATCAGTGGCGATATCCCAGAACTTGGCCCAGCTCAGCCCGGTTGAATTGAAGAGCAGCGCCGACAACGGCAATAGTACTACCAGACTCAGGTACAGTACACTGTAACCCATCGTAATGCCGAAGCCCGGAAGCACCTTGCGCCGTGCTGCAGCCGTAGAAATGACATTCATCTATGCACCCATCCTTTCCTGCCTTCGGCTTGTCACCGATCAGCGTCCCTGACGGAGCAGGCTCCCCAGGCCCGTACATTCATGAATGCCCCAGCTCTTGCGGCTGAGGCATCCGGTTATTAAAAGCCAGTATCTTATTTATTTGCTTCCCGGCACATAAATCTGGTCAAAGATCCCGCCGTCATTGAAATGCTTCTCCTGGGTTTCTTTCCAGGTGCCGAACTTCTCGGCCAGGGTGAACAGCTTGATTTCCGGGAACTGATCCTTGAACTGCTCCTTCACACTCTCCAGTGTCGGACGGTAATAGTTCTCTGCGGCGATTTTCTGGCCATCCTCGGTGTAGAGGTAGTTCAGATAGGCCTCAGATACCTCGCGTGTTCCGCGCTTGTCGACTGTTTTGTCCACGATCGCTACCGGCGGCTCTGCCAGAATGCTCTCGGACGGGTTCACAATTTCAAATTTGTCCGGACCCAGCTCCTTGATGGACAGATAGGCCTCATTCTCCCACGCCAGCAGTACATCGCCGATACCGCGTTCTACAAAGGTCGTTGTAGCTCCGCGTGCCCCGGTATCCAGTACCGGCACATGCTTGAACAGCTCCTGGACAAATTCCTGTGCCTTGGCTTCATCATTATTGTTATTATCCAGTGCATAACCCCATGCCGCCAGATAGTTCCAGCGTGCACCGCCGGAAGTCTTGGGATTTGGAGTGATCACTTCCACGCCCTCTTTAAGCAGATCCGGCCAGTCCTTGATGCCTTTGGGATTGCCCTTGCGAACCAGGAATACGATGGTCGAGGTGTACGGTGAGCTGTTATGCTCGAACTTGCTCTCCCAGCCTGCATTAATCAGCCCTTTATCAACCAGTGCATCAATGTCATAACCAAGCGCCAGTGTTACAACGTCCGCCTCCAGCCCTTCAAGCACCGCCCGGCTCTGCGCCCCGGAACCGCCATGGGACTGTTTGATGGTTACCTTCTGCCCGGTTTCCTGCTCCCAATAAGCAGCAAACGATTTGTTATAGTTCTCATACAGCTCGCGTGTAGGGTCATAGGAGACATTCAGCAGCTCTACCGGATCTTTTGCCGGCGCCTTTGTCGCTTCGGCTGTAGCAGCCGCATTCGTTCCTGCATTGGTTGCCTCAGGCGTGCCTGCTGCTGAATTTGCACTGTTGTTCGTATTGCCGTTGCTTCCGCAAGCAGTGAGCCCTGCCGTCAGCAGTAATGTAAATCCGGCGAGAAGCCCCTTCTTGATCCCTTTCTTCATTCCAACCACTCCCCCATGTTTTTTAATATTAGAAATGCCTCTGAAATTCATGTTAGTAGAAAAAAAAGACGCAGGAATGCCCACATATCGCAGGTCAAACCGGTCCTGTAGACACGTGTCTGCTTGCTTCAAGCGGGCGCTCCTCCGTCTGTACGGTAAGAACATTTATTTAATTATTCCTACCCGTTTAGTAGGTTTAGACACATAATACTGAAATCTCTGCCACCTGTCAAATCTTTTTTTCAAAATGGCTTCAAGATGGCATTCTGCTCTTTCTGCGGGAAGCAAATGGCGGCCGTTCCTGCAAGACCCGCTTGTTATCAAAGCTGTAAAAGCTGTAAAGTAATAATATTGCTACATCTTATGGGGGATAAAAACATGGGAATGGATTTGGAATATGCTCCAGAGCTGCCGGAGCCGCAAAGACCGCGGCTGATCAGACGCATATTCGCGGAAATAGGCAGACGTATCATGTTAACCTACGCTTACGACACAACATTATGGAGGACCGCGCTGGCCGGTCCCTGGACAATAGGCACGCTGGCCTTTATTATTGCCGTCCTGGGAATTCCGACAGGTATGGGAGCTCCGGCGGATATTATATTGGCGGCAGGAGCCGGAACACTCGTGCTGGCACTGGCCGGGAATCTTCTTGCCCTGCTGCTGTCCCTGACCGGCCTCCGCTTTCCTAAGCTGTTTGCCGGTACTGTACTCAGCTCCTTCGGAGCTGTGCTGCTCATTCTGTACTTCTCCGACCTGACGATCGAAGCGGCCGCCGCTGTTGCAGCCATTGCCGCTCTGCTCGGCGGAGCGGCCGGGCTGTCGGCCGGGCTGCTGCGCAGCAGGCGGACCGTGTCGGGAGTTCTGCTCGCCGCAGTCCTGCTGCTGGCTCCGCTGCCGCTGTACGGCATGGGACCCGGACAGCCTTCAGAGCATACCATAACCGCTGGAGCCGGATATGCTGCTCCAATCAGCGCGGCCGACCCCGGAGCACCGGGGAGCTACAGCTACGAGCATTTCACCTACGGCAGCGGAGATGATCTGCACCGCGCTGCGTATGGTTCAGAGGTACGGCTGACCTCCGGTTCTGCCGATGCCTCAGCCTATATCAAGAACTGGCCTAAGCTGCGGACGATATTCTGGGGATTCGATTATACTGCGCTTCCGCTCAATGCCCAGGTATGGATGCCTGAAGGCACCGGCCCCTTTCCGCTGGTGCTGATGGTACACGGCAACCACATGATGGAGGATTATTCGGAAGAAGGGTACGCCTATTTGGGGGAACTTTTGGCCAGCCGGGGTTTCATTGCGGTCACGCTGGATGAGAATTTTCTTAACTATTCGGCCTGGTCCGGCATTCCGGACAATGATTTCAAGGTGCGGACGTGGATGATTCTGAAGCATCTGGAGCAGATCGGGGAATATGCGGAGCAGCCGGATAATCCGTTCTACCGGAAGGTCGATTATACAAAAACGGCCCTGCTGGGCCACAGCCGCGGTGGCCAGGCGGTTGCCATGGCTGCCGATGCAGCACGCTGGTTCAAGAATGATCCTGTTCTCGCGGTCACAGATCAATTCACAATCTGCTCCGTTATTGCACTGGCTCCAACCGATAAAGCCATTGACGACCAGCAGGCCCGGCTGAAGGATGTCAATTATCTGACGCTGCAGGGTGCGCGGGACGGTGATGTGCATGACTTTTACGGGGACCGGCAATATATACGCTCCAGCTACTCCGGCGGCTCATCCGCCTTCAAAAGCTCGCTCTATATCGCCGATGCCAACCACAGCCAGTTCAATACGGACTGGGGCCTGTATGACCAGTCCCTGCCGGCGGGCTTATTATTAAGCCGGGCAGAGATTATGGACGGAGATGAACAGCGGCAGATTGCTAGAGTATATGTATCTGCATTCCTTGAAACCACCCTGCACGGACAAACCGGATACAAGGAATTATTCCGGAATTACCGCAGCGGGCTGCAGTGGCTGCCGGATACGGCCTATTTCAGCCGTTTCCAGAGCGGTGAGTATATTCCGGTCGCGAGTTATGATGAAGACCGCAACAAGAATACAGTGACAGGCGGCACTGCCGCCGTGACAGGTCTGGGCTGGACCGAGGAAACGACCAAGGACCGCGAGTCCAAGAGCAAAGCAACCTATGGCATCCTGCTGGAGCACGATGCCGGAGAAGAAGCAGGCTCGTACAGTATCCTGCTCAAGGACAGCGTAGTCCGGGAGCTGGCCGCCTCCGGTGCGGAAGGCCTGACCTTCTCGATGGCGAACCGCAATGCCGACACTGGTGAAGAAGACAGTGAACCGGTTGTCCCTGCTTCGGCTGCCCCGGCTCCTGATGTCGAGATCGAACTGACTGACAGCAATGAGGTAAGCGCCCGGCTGCCGCTGGATGAAGTGATGGACATCCTTCCACTGCCTCAGACAGAGTTCACAATCAGCCCCTGGCTGGAGGAGCGGGTCAGCGGCGGTAAATACGGCGACCTGTCAGAGGCCGTATTCCAGACGTATGAGCTGCCTTTTGAGAGCTTCCTTACGGAAGAGCCTGCCCTTAATCCCGATGAATTAACCGAAATCACCTTTTATCTGCAAGAGGAAGGCGACCGGATCATGCTGGATGACATCGGCTTTTATACCGGGGACGGGAGTCCAGGCGGATTACATTAGTTTGCTCTTATTCTTTATTCATTGTTGCTCAAGGCTCCTGCAGCCGGCTGCAGGGAAGGCCCTTACTTGTTGTGCTATGGCTGCACCGGAACCAGGCAGACCGGAGCGGTAACCTCCAGCTCGTTACCGGTAGGGATCAGCCGGCCGCTCTCCCTGTCAATCCGGAAAGAAACAATATTGCCGCTCTCCTGGTTGGCAGCAAGCAGCATGCCAGAGGTGATTGCGAAATTGCGCGGTATCCGCCCGCCCGATTTCACCCAGTCACCCGGCTCCAGCAATCCCGTCTCTGCATTAATATAGAACAGGCCGATGCTGTCATGTCCGCGGTTGGACGCATACAGGAACCGTCCGCATGGTGAAACGTGAATATCTGCGGCCGTATCATCACTGCCGGCCGGATATTGCTCCGGCAGCGAGCTGATGCTCTGCAGAATCTTCAGGTCGCCCTGCTGCTCATTGTTGGCAAATACCGTAATGGTGCTGTTCAATTCGTTAATCAGATACATCCACTGTCCTGACGGATGGGCGGCCAGATGGCGCGGGCCCGAGCCCGGAGGAAGATCTACCTCACGGTGTGTAACCAGCTTGCCGTCCACAAGCCGGTAGATCAGCACCTGATCAATCCCGAGATCACATACCAGCACTCGTTCCCCGGTGCTGTCAGGAATAACAGAATGCGTGTGGGGTGCATCCTGCCGGTCCTGGCGGATTCCCGAGCCCTCATGCTTGACCTGGCCGGACATTTCACCAAGTGAGCCGTCATCACTGACCGGAAAGGCATTCACATTGCCGCCGGTATAATTGGCTACGAATATGTAATTACCCTTCGGAGAAACAGATACATAGCAGGGTGCACCGCCGTCCGTGCTTCTGCTGCCCAGCGGCTGCAGCGCCCCCGTACCGGCGTCAGCGGCAAAGGCGTGGACCTCACCCTCATCCCGCTCGCTTACCGCATACAGTACTGTCCCGGAGCTGTTCAAAGCCAGAAAGGAAGGATTCTCAATGCCTGCGGTCCCGCCCAGCACCCTCATTTCCCCGTTATCTTTATTAAGGGCTCCCAGCAGGATGGCTTCTTTCTCTTTTGTATTATAAGTACCAATGTAAAATAAGACTTCATTCGGCTGCTTCATATCCGCGTCTCCTTTGCAGTAAACTGCATTCTATAATTGCTGTTGCTTACATAATATTTACCCTGTACTGTGCAGATTGCCTCTGTTCCAGGCCTCATAAATCAATATAACATGTTTATTTACCCGGCACCTTACCGGTATTAAACAGCTGTTTTCCGGGCATATTAAAATGCCACACCAGTCCGTAAATACAAAATTATCCACGTGGTTTAAACGCATTGCTTGAGGTTAATAGTAACCATCGAAGGCAACACACACATACAAAAAGGAGCTGAAGCAAAATGAGTTTTCTATGGATGTTGATCGTAGGCGGCGTGATTGGTTGGCTGGCAGGTCTGATTATGGGCAGAGACATTCCGGGAGGTATTATTGGTAATATTATTGCCGGTATCCTTGGCTCATGGCTCGGCGGAATGCTGCTGGGTGACTGGGGTCCTAGAATCAGTGACTTCTATGTCTTCCAATCCATTATCGGTGCAGTAATCCTGATTGCTATCGTCAGCCTGATTCTCCGTTCGGTTGGCGGACGCAGCCGTTCGTAAGCTGAGTGGTCAATAGCGACTCTTGAAACTGTTTAACACACAATGTGTACATGAACCCGCCAAGGATATCCCTGGCGGGTTCGTTGTGTCTGCTCTTAACCAGCATTCTGTTTACAAAGAAATTTCTGCTATAATGAAGAAATAAGTGACACAAATCACAGAGAGGAACGTGAATGATGGGCAATATCAATCCCTCGCTTCTGCATATAGGCTCTACGCTGGGAGCCGTTTTCATGGCGCTGATGGTTATTTTTATCCGCCTGAAGGCAAGCGAGCGTCCGGTGACCCTCCGCAAAATATGGATTCCGCCCCTGGGGATGTCAACCGGCTTCGCCATGTTTGTAGTACCTGAAGTCCGCTTTCCATGGTGGTGGGCAGTGCTGGCCTTTATCGCCGGCTGGTTCATTTTTGCCTATCCGCTGATCCGCAGCACCAAGTTCGAAGAGCGGAACGGCCTGATCTACGCCCAGCGTTCCAAGAGCTTCGCCTTCATACTGCTGGGCCTGCTGCTCGTCCGCACCGTACTCCATGAGTTTATCAACCGGTATGTATCCGTCCCGCAATCCGGCGGCCTGTTCTTCATCCTGGCTTTTGGTATGATTCTTCATTGGCGGGTCTTCATGTATAAGCGCTATACCCTAATGTCTCCGCCGCAGGAACGTATTCCCCAGCCGCGGAGCTAGAACTTTATAAAGAGCATCTCTTATCCTTGCCGGGTAGGGGATGCTTTTTCCGTTATTTGGAGATGCTGAGTCAGCAGCGGCTAATATAATTTGCTGCAGGTTTGTCAACTTATATCCCTTCTTTCGCATTTCCCGCATACAATAGTTATATACAAAAGCCGGCTCAGCCCCGTTTTTCGTAGAATATGTGACAAAAGTTGAATGCTTCAGCCTGGTTTTTTCACTTTGATGTCAGGTAACTTGCGGTGAGATCAGGTAGAATAAAGACATACTTAACCTCCAGCTTTCACAGGCGGGGCCGGGTATTACTTTTAGAGAGTGAGGGCAAGGCAATTGAAAACGAAATCTAGAAAAGTGGCGATCGTCGGCTCAGGAAATGTAGGCTCAAGCTGTGCCTATTCCATGGTCAACCAGGCCATCTGCGATGAGATCATGATGGTCGACCGTACCTATGACCGCGCCATGGCACAAGCGCTTGACCTCTCGCACTGCATGGATTTTGCAGGAACCAGAACCAAGGTGTATGCCGGAACTGCCGGTGACTGCGGCAGCATGGATGTGGTCATCCTGACAGCCGGCGCGAATCCCAAGCCCGGCCAGACGAGACTTGATGTGCTGGACGCCGCCGCTGTTATCACTAAAGAGATTGTTACCGACATTATGGCCAGCGGCTTCGACGGCATCTTTGTGGTGGCTGCCAATCCGGTCGATATCGTCACATATATGGTATGGAAAATGTCCGGCCTCCCGCGTCACCGTGTGATCGGCACCGGCACCTCCATCGATTCGTCGCGCCTGAAGACACTGCTCTCCGAGGTGTTCTCTATTGATCCGCGCAGCGTCAACGGCTATGCGCTGGGCGAACACGGCGAGTCGCAGTTCGTGGCCTGGTCCCACGTCACGATAGGCGGCAAGCCGCTGCTGCAGATCATGGAGCAGCACCGGGAGCGGTTCAGCAGCCTCGATCTCGACGATCTTGCCCGCAAGACCAAGGACGCCGGCTGGGAAATTTTCACCCGCAAGGGCTCGACCCATTTCGGCATCGGCAGCGCGCTGGCTTATATCACCCGCTCCATCCTCAATGACGAGCACAAGATCATCGCCGTCTCGGCCATCCTCGACGGAGAATATGGGCAGACGGAAGTATGCGCCGGAGTCCCGGCCATCATTAGCGGCGGCGGCATTCAGGAGCTGCTGGAGCTGAATCTGAGCGATCAGGAGACCGCCAAATTCAATGCCTCCTGCGGCATCATCCGCGCCGGTATCCAAAGCCTGCAGCTGGAAGAAACGGTGTAGCCTTCGCTCCGCTATACAAAGAACCCCCTTCATGCTTAGCGCTGCGCGCTTTGCGGAGGGGGTTAATTAGTATATTTGAAAGCTTAACGGTAACGGCCGACTTCTTCCTTCAGCTCAGCCATCATGGCCGTGAGGGCTTCAGCCTCGGACACAACCTTACCCATCAGATCTTTCTGCTCTACAGAAGCCTCGGCAACCAGCTCCGCATTCTCCGCCGATGCTTTGGCAATCGTCAGCATATCCGAGACGGATGCCGTAATTTCCTCTGTCCCGGCAGACATCTCTTCATTGATAGCCGAGACATCCTGAATCTGGTTGGAAACTTCACGCATGGAGGAACGGATGTGCTCGAAGGCCGCGCCTACATGGTTCATTTTATCCATACCGTCGCCAATTTCAGCAATACTCTTCTCCATGGACGCAGCGGCATTTGCCGTCGAGGTCTGAATTTGCCGGATCAGCTCAACAATGTGCACAATGGACGTATTTGTGCGCTCAGCCAGCTTCTTCACTTCATTCGCCACCACCCCGAAGCCGCGCCCGTGTTCACCTGCCCTGGCCGCCTCAATAGATGCATTCAGGGACAACAGTCCGGTCTGATTGGAAATTTCAGAGATGACATCGACAATCTGGCCGATTTGTTCGGATTGCTGTGTAAGAGTTGCGATCAGCTCTGAAGTCTGTCCGGCTGTCGTGCTGATTACCTTCATCTGCTCCAGCGTAGACTGGATTCCAAGATACCCGTTCTCTACTTCCTTGTTCACACTCTCCGCCTGGTCGGATACACTCACCGAAGATTCCGCAATCCGCTGGAGGCCAACCGCCATTTCTTCCGTCGCCCGGGCTGACTGCTCCGATCCTTTGAACTGCTCTTCCATTCCATGGGCCACTTCCTTGATGACTTCGGCAATCTCCGCCGAGGTATTGGACGACTCATTGGCATATCCGAGCAGGCCTTTGGCCGAAATGGCCACCTCAGCCACTGCTGCATCAATCATCCCGACAATACCGGATAAAGCCTCGATCATATCATTAATGCCCTTGCTCATCTGGCCAATTTCATCATTGGTGGTCACAGCCACCCGTTCACTTAAATGACCTTCGGCAACCCGTTTTACCACCTTGGACACGGCAGACACCGGTTTAACCATCAGTCTCGTCAGGTAGAGGGCCAGGACCACAACTACCAGGATGACAATGATCAGAAAGATGCCTGCAACGGTCTGTGCCGAGATTACTTTTGCATAGATTTCGTTTTCCGGTACATTGATCATCAGCTTCCAGTTCGTACCCGGCACTGCCTGGTAATACGTAATGATCTCCTTGCCATCCTCACCTTTATAGGTTTCCGAGCCGCTCTCCCCGCCCAGAATCTTTTCTGTTGCCGCCTTCATTTCCTTGCTGCCGGCGTATTCGGCGATGTTTTTCCCGATCCGCTGTGTATCATAATGGGCATAATAGGTCCCGTCACCCGAGACAACATAACCGTAGCCGCTTTCTGCGACTTTGATATCCTTGCTCATCTCATTCATCATCTCAGGCGTAACCGAGAAGGCAATGGCTCCGGCAAACTGTTTGTCCGCCCCGGTAAACGGGACGACTACGGAAATAACATACTTGCTGAGGGGCTCCAGGAAGGTCATATCTGCTACAGCCGGCTGCATCGTCTCTTTCGCCTTCAAAAAGTAGTCCGCAGTTCCCATCTCAGCCGTTAAGCCCAGCATATTGGTCAACAGACCGTCTTTATTAATAACACTGTAGCCTTCAGACTGCATGTCGCTTTCTTCAAGTACCTTGATGGCCGGAAAAATCGTCTCCGGATCTGAAGTATCAAATTCAGGATGCAGGGCGACCAGCGCCTGTACAGCCGAGGTTTTGGACATTAACCATTCGTTAAGCCGTGAGGCATTCATATCAAGGATCTTTTCCGCTATTGCTTCACTGTCTTCCTTGGTCACCTTACTGAAATAGGTTGTAAAAAAGAGGGTAGATCCGAGTAACGGTATAATCGATATGGCCAATATAATCAGGGACCATTTTCTTTGCATCGAGGCCGTTTTGCGCTTTTTTGCTTTCAATCTAAGCTTTGTCCAAAGCTTCACTTCTTTTTCCACCTTTAGTCCTCCCAGCAGTATTAGTTAGCAGCTTCCATTTGCTGTAAATCTATACTGTTATA
Source organism: Paenibacillus sp. DMB5 (assembly GCF_001517085.1). Classification (GTDB taxonomy): domain Bacteria; phylum Bacillota; class Bacilli; order Paenibacillales; family Paenibacillaceae; genus Paenibacillus_AQ. The sequence goes on along the minus strand of NZ_LRAC01000100.1, from coordinate 35,758 downwards.
TCGGCAAGAACAGACAATTTCCATTATATATCATATAAAAAATAAGCCTTTAGTCCCACATAATGGAATCTAAACAGGCTTATTTTTCATATTTATTCATTTTAATTTATCGGCAAAATCAAGCTCATTCTTTGGGAAGCTGGAGGGCACGGACGCTGTTGAGCACCGCCAGTACAGTAACGCCTACATCCGAGAATACGGCCTCCCACATCGTGGCGATCCCGAATGCGCCCAGGAGGAGGAACAGCCCTTTGACCGCGAGGGCAAAAATAATATTCTGCCAGACAATACGCCGTGTACGCTTGGCAATTCCGATTGCCGCGGCAATCTTCGACGGTTCATCCGTCATGATCACAATATCCGCCGCTTCAATGGCTGCATCCGAGCCGAGCCCGCCCATCGCAATTCCGACATCAGCCCGCGCGAGTACAGGGGTATCATTAATGCCGTCGCCTACAAAAATAATATTTTCCCGCTTGACCTTCTCCTGCTCCAGACGCTCAATCGCCTCAACCTTATGCTGCGGCAGCAGGCCGGCATGAATCTCATCAATCCCAAGCTGTGTTCCGACAGCCTCAGCCACCGCTTTGGTGTCACCGGTAAGCATTACCGTTTTACGGATACCGAGCGCTTTAAGCGCTTTGACTGCCTGAAGCGAGTCCTCTTTCACCTCATCGGCGATAATCAGATGTCCGGCGTACCGCTGGTCCACTGCCAGATGAACAACCGTTCCGTTCTGCACAGGCACACTCGCTGTAATTCCTTCACGCTCCATCAGCCTGGCATTTCCGGCCAGCACTGCCTTGCCCTCTACTGTAACTGAAATCCCGTGTCCTGAGATCTCGTCGTAATCCTCCGCTATATCCATGTCAATTGCCTGGCCGTAAGCTGCACGGACCGATTCGGCAATCGGATGGCTGGAATGGCTCTCGGCATATGCGGCCGTCCGCAGCAGTTCTTCGTCTGTAAAGCCTTCAGCAGGATAGATTCCCGTTACAGTAAACTGCCCTTTGGTCAGTGTGCCGGTCTTGTCGAAGACTACGAGCTTTGCATCGTTTAACGCTTCAAGATAATTGCTGCCCTTGACCAGGATTCCGCTGCGCGAAGCGGCACCGATTCCGCCGAAGAAGCCAAGCGGGATCGAGACGACCAGCGCGCATGGGCAGGAAATGACCAGGAAGACCAAAGCACGGTATATCCAGTCCGAAAAGGTCGCTCCGCTGATCACCAGCGGGGGAACAACAGCCAGCAGCAATGCTGTAATGACAACCAGCGGCGTGTAAGCCCGGGCGAATTTGGTGATGAAATTCTCCGTCTTGGCTTTGTTGCTGGATGCATTTTGCACCAGCTCGAGAATTTTGGACACTGCCGATTCCCCGAAAGTCTGTGTAACCTCTACGGTAATTACGCCGTTGCGGTTAATGAAGCCGCTCAGCACCTGGTTGCCCGGCTCAGCTGAACGCGGCACCGATTCCCCGGTAAGTGCAGAGGTATCCATCATCGCACTGCCTTCCAGAATGGTTCCGTCGAGCGGCACCTTCTCACCCGGCTTCACGACAATGATATCCCCGATCTCCACTTCCTCCGGCGGCACCCGCCGCAGCCCGCTGCCGTCCTTCAGATAAGCGAATTCGGGACGGATATCCATCAGCGCCGTAATTGACCGGCGGGAGCGGTTCACGGCCATGCCCTGGAACAGCTCACCTACCTGGTAAAAGAGCATGACGGCCACGCCTTCCGGATATTCGCCGATGGCAAAGGCCCCGATTGTCGCCAGCGCCATCAGGAAATTCTCGTCAAATACCCGGCCGCGGATAATATTGCGGGCTGCCGACAGAACGACCTCTCCGCCGACAATCAGGTATGCGGCCAGAAAAAGCAGCAGCTCCGGGAGGCCGCCGAGCGGCAGCAGCATGGCTGCAGCGGCCAGAATCCCGCCTCCGGCAAGCCTCAGCACGATGCGCCGGGTATCTCCTGCGCCGTGATCATGGCTGTGGCCATGGGCAGTATCTTCGTGGGCGTGCCCATGACCGCGGGTGTCATCGCTGTGGGCGTGCCTGTGGGCGGCGGCGTCTCCGTGGGCATGCCCGTGCCCGTGGGAGTGCTCATGCCCGTTAGAGCCGGAGTCTACGTCCTCATGTTCTTGGACAGCCCGGGACTCTGCTCCCGGCTGCGTCTTCCTGCGGACGCCTCCTGCTTTCAGTTCCCGCACCTTCACATGCGGCTCAAGGCTCGTTACCGTCTGCCGGGCCTGCTCGGAGATGCTGTCCGCCAGATCAGCAGTACTTTCCACAGTCATCGTCTTCATGGCAAAATTGACTGAGCAGGAGGAGACGCCTTCAATCTTACTGACCTTATTCTCAATTTTCATTGCACAGTTTGCACAATCCAGCCCGTCAAGCATCCACTTTCGTTTCACCAGACCCTCAGCCGTACTCAAATGACTCATCTCCCTTAGATCCAACTATATATGAGTATTTGTTCATATGTTAACTTAAACACATTATATTCTCCTAAAACTTACAGTGTCAATGCAGAAACTGCATAGTTAGCCCTTTATTTTAGATGCTACAGGATAATGTTTATTCGCTGTCGGGATTATAAAAATAAAAGATATAGCCGCTTGTAATTTTATCACAGCAGGGATAATATTAACATATGAGCAATCATTCATATGTTTTTTAAAGGAAGGGGCTTATTTATGAATCAGCACCGCCGCTCAGGCAACGATAAGGCTAATGAACAATCGCTTCATAAAAACCACACGGGGCATAACCACACTGAAGAGCACCAGGATATGAACCAAAATCACTCTCATCAACACGGCTACATAGACAACGGTCACGCTCACAGACATGGCCACCCAAACCATGATAAGACCCATCAACACGGCAGCACAGACAATAAGCACGCTCTTAAACACAGCCACACGGGGCATGATCATGACCACGCTCACGGACATGGCCATTCCCATGCCCCGGCTGACCGGAAGGGTCTGCTGATTGCCTTGATTATTACCGGCGGAATCATGCTGCTCGAATTCTTCGGGGGACTGGTCACGGGCAGCCTGGCGCTGCTCTCAGACTCCGGGCATATGCTCAGCGATACGGCTTCACTGGCTTTAAGCCTGGTCGCCATGATATTTGCCGTCAGACCGGCCTCTGCCAAAAATACCTACGGGTTTTACCGCTTTGAAATCATGGCCGCCCTGTTTAACGGAGTGACTTTGTTTGTGATCGCCGGCTTTATTATGTGGGAAGCGTTCAAGCGCTTCGGTTCCCCTCCTGAAGTAGCCAGCGGTACCATGATGATCATCGCTGCCGTTGGTCTTTTGGCTAACCTTGCAAGCGCCTGGTCGCTGCTGCGCAAGAGCAGCGGCCATGATAACATCAACATCCGCAGCGCCTATCTGCATATCGTCAGTGATGCCCTCGGCTCTGTCGGCGCACTGCTGGCCGGGCTGGTTATGTCGCTGTTCTCCTGGTACCTGGCTGACCCGATCATCAGTGTGGTTGTGGCGCTGCTGATTCTGCGGAGCGCATGGGGTGTAGTGAAGCAGGCCTTTCACATTCTGATGGAGGGGGCTCCCCCTTCCGTAGACTCCGGAGCTGTCAGTGCAGCGCTCCTTGGCATCGACGGCGTGATGGATGTCCATGATCTCCATATCTGGAGCATCACATCTGGCCTGGATGCGCTTAGCGGACACCTGCTGATCAGGGATAACGCCAGTCATCAGGCTATATTACAGCAAGCCGTCCGGCTTATAGAGCAGGACTTTGGCATCCGTCACGTTACACTGCAGGTCGAGAATTCCGCTATAGCGCACGGTGAGTTAAAGGTGTGACCCCGGCCAAAGCCCGGAGCAGCCGTACACATGATATTTCAGCCATCCTGATATTTAAACGCTGCAAAAAAAACCGTCCCCGGGGCTACTGGCCCTATGGACGGTTTCTTGTGTGCCTGATCTATTCGTGCCGGATATGCTCATGTGTCTGCAGGAAAATCTGCTCAACATGCGCGTCGTTCAGCGAATAATATACGGTTTTGCCTTCTTTGCGGCGCTTCACAATCCGCAGATTCCGCAAGTAGCGGAGCTGATGGGATACCGCCGACTGCCCCATATCAAGAATAGTGGACAGATCGTGCACGCACAGCTCTCTCTGCGATAAAGCGTAAATCATCCGCACTCTTGTCGGATCGCCCAGCGCCTTGAACATCTCGGCCATTTTATCCGTAGTTCCCCGGTCTGGCAGAATGAGCGCCGCGGTCTCCGGCCCCAGCTCCGAACCGCTGCAGGTGTTATCGCATTCTTCAAGTGCTGCCGGCTCCATGCTTCCGCCCTCCTAATTAAGCTTCCCCGGTCGCACCGGTCATTAATAAGATTCTCTACGATTAATTATAAAAAAAACTTCGGACAATGTCCATTGAGCTGACCGCAGAGCATAGCCGGGGAAGGGTACGGGTGACCATTCACAGGTGCCGGTAACAGTTGGCGGGTGACGCATAAATGGAGGGCAGATGCGTTACCAGACAACAGGTAAAACAATAGAAGGCAGAGATAAGAGATCAGGGAACAGCGTGCATTCAGCAAAGCTTTATGGTTAAGCCGTCCTATACCGCCTTGCGTCGGAAAGCCAGCAGACCGGCAGCCAGGAACACAATCAGGCTGGCGGATACTACAAGCATCAGCGTCTGTGCCGGAAGATGAAATGCGCCGAACTCGTCTCCTCCGAAGGGTGACATGGCAAGCAGAGGCTGGGCCCACGGATAATAAGGCCCATACGTAGCCGAGTTGACGATCAGCATATTGGGGATGGTCAGGCTGACATTGAGCGCCAGCGGTGCGCCGAAGCTGCTCCAGCCCTGGGATACACTCAGCTGCAGCGCAGCAAGCGGCAGACAGGCGAACCAGCCGCCCGCTATGCTTGAGAGGAACAGCGGCCAGGGTACAGGCCCCTCAGCCCCGCGGTACAGGCCCATGCCCAGCAGGGCCGCCAGAAAGGCCAGCTGGACGCAGGCCAGCAGCGCCATAATAACAGTAAACTTCGCAAGGTATACCGATGTTCGTGTTACAGGAAGCGACAGCATCATCTTCCAGCCGCCGTCGCTGTGTTCGGCGCGGCAGATGAGCGCCGCAAAGAGTCCTGTGAGCACTGGAAGAAACAATAAGGCATGAATCAGGGACATGACATTCAGCAGTATCTGCCAGGATAACAGCTCTCCCTCCTGCTGCACATTGGCCAGCGCACCCACTGGCAACGCTATGACCGGGCTGATGACTACCAGCAGCCAGATAAAGGACCTCGACAGCTTCATTCTCTCCGCCGAGAGAATTCTCCAGAACCTCCGCATCTTAGTCCACATCCTTTCGCGCGAAATGAATAGCTCCGGGCAGGATCATCAGCAGGCCAAGCAGCAGGCCAGACGTGATGAACAGCCACGGTGAATCGGCCTCCCAGGCAAGGGCAGGCCAGGTCAGCGGCATCCATTCGGACAGATACATGGAGAAGATGCTGAGCAGCGACAGCGTAATCCCGACAGCTACGGGAAAGGTCTGATTGCGGCTGGAAAGGGAGAGCCACAGTTGCAGTGCAATGACCGGCAGCGCACCGGCATAAGAAGCAAAGCCAAGCCGCAGGATATCGGCATACGGTACGGGCTGGGAGCCGAAGCCAAGGATCAGCCCCAGGCCCAGAGTCCCGGCGGACAGCAGCAGACAGGAGCAGACCAGCAGCAGCAGGCAGAGCAGCAGCTTGGCCATAAATACGGAGGTGCGTGAAACCGGAAGGGCCAGCAGCTGTTTCCACGAGCTCATCTGATGCTCCACATTCGCGATCAGGGAGCAGATCAGCGTACCGCCCAGATAGAGGGCGATCGGTACGAAGCCGGCAACATTGCTGAGCAGTCCGCCCCATAGATCGGCCTGGTACTGCTCTTTCAGATAATCGTAACGGATGCCAAAATTCAGCCCCTGCATCGCAGTAAGACCTAGCGGTCCAAGAAAAACAAGGAACCACAGGCCTTTGCCGCGTATTTTGAGCCAGTCTGCCGACAGCGCCCGCCACATCATGACACTCCTCCCTCAACAACCTGCAGGAAGAATTGTTCCAGGGACTGCCGGCGTTCCTCGACCCGGTAGACCGCATGCCCGTTCTCTACCAGCTCCTTGATCAGCAGTGCCACCCGGGCATCACTCATGCGGGGCAGAATAACCCGGCTCTCCTGCAGCGAGCCGCCGCAGCCCCGCCGCTTGGCTAGTTCCAGGGCAGCCTCCGGCTCGGATACCGCAAGCCTGAGATCGCCTGCGGCCTGCTCCTGCAGATGGGCAATCGTATCCTGATAGACCATCTTGCCTTGGCGGATAATACCCACGGTATCGGCCATTTGCTCGATCTCGCTGAGCAGATGGCTTGAGACGAGCACTGTAATCCCGTGCTCTGCCGGCAATCTCTTGATCAGCGAGCGGATCTCCTGTATGCCGGAAGGATCAAGCCCATTCGTCGGCTCATCCAGAATCAGCAGCTCAGGGCTGCCCAGCAGAGCGGCAGCAATCCCCAGACGCTGCTTCATGCCCAGCGAGAACCCCTTAACCGGACGTTTCTCTTCACCGGTCAGAGAGACAATATCAAGCACCTCCGCAATCCGGGACTTGGGAGCATCCAGAATCCGGCGGATCGCCTCCAGATTGTCCACTGCATTCAGATGCCCGTAGTATGACGGCGACTCCACAAGCGAGCCCACCTTGCGCAGAATCTGCAGCCTATGCTTATGCAGCTCCTGTCCGAAGATTTCAATCCGTCCGGAGGTAGGCTTGATCAGGCCCAGCAGCATGCGGATGGTTGTCGTTTTGCCCGCTCCATTCGGTCCGAGGAAGCCGTAGATTTCCCCCCGGCCGATATTCAGCTCCAGATGCTCGACCGCAGCCCGGCCGCGGTACACCTTTCTTAAACCTGTCGTTTTGATTACCGTTGATTTCATTAGTCGTTCACCTCGGTATCCAGCATAACGCCCCGAGGTTAAAGCAGCGGCCGCAGCAAGTTTAAATTTTGTTTAAATTCTGCGTCCGCAGCTGAAAAATTTCAATGGATGTCCCCTGCGGGGAGCTGTAGGTCTCCCGGGCAAGCTCCATCCGGGTTAGCAGCAGATCAACAATGGACAGGCCAAGTCCCGCTCCTGCTGCTTCCGGAGCGCTGTCCATCCCCTGTCCGCGGTCGGAGATGACGACCGCACGCCCATCTTCCCGAGTAACCAGCTGCACGCCGACGTATTTTCCGCTGCGCGCGTGGCGGACAATGTTCTGAAACAGATTATCGAGAATCCGCCGGAACCAGCTCTCGTCGATAATCCAGTATAAGGGTTCCCCCTCCAGGCTGATGTCCACCTCGAATCCTTCCTTTTCCCACAGGGGATACCAGGCAGCTGCACTTTCCCGTAATATCCGCAGCACATCCTTGCGCTCAGGATTCAGAGTCACCCGGCCGCTGCTGAGCAGGTTGTAAGACAGCAGATTATCAATGAGGCCGCTGAGGCTTTCAATCCGTTCGTCCATTAGCAGAATGGACTCCTGCCCGCGCCGGGACAAGCCTTCCTTGCCCAGCACATGGAGATGGCTGCGTATTACGGTCAGCGGAGTCCGCAGATCATGTGACAGGTCGGCGACCAGCCGCTTGCGCAGCCCTTCCTCCTCTGCCTCCCGCCGGCGGCTCATGGTCAGCTCTGCAACCATACGATTGAACGCCTCTTCCAGACGGCCGATTTCATCCGCCTTGCCGGGTGCGATAGGTTCAGGAATGCCGGCGCCCCCGGTGAAGCTCATGGCTGTCTGCAGCCTCAGCAGGCGCCTGCGGATTCCGGTGAAGAACAGCCAGGATACCGCAACAAACAGGGCAAAAAAGATCAGCAGTACGAGAATATACCAGGAGCCCAGGCTCTGGAAACGGTAGGCCTCGGTAATCTTCTCCGGTATCTGCATAACCAGGAAGCCTTCACCGGCATCTGTGCGGTCGCCTATGAATGCGACAATGGCCAGCGGGTCCTGCCTGGCCGCATCCTTCATGAAGGCAATCGCCTCTGGTGCACTCCACTGCGCAGGTATCCTGTCCGTTTCAAGCTGCCCCCAAAGCTGCGGATCCTCCGGTGTATGAAGCTGCCGCGTCTGCCCTTCCCCGTCCACCCAGAACATGGCGGCCAGCGGATAGCTGCCGCTCAGCTCCTCCAGCCTGCGGTCGATCGCATCAGGAGTCTGCCCGGACAGGCCCAATGCCTCCTGATGCCACTGCTCCTCAAGTAAGGTGATGTTGGAATACAGCTTATATTCCTCCGGAGGTTTTTCGGCAGTCTGAAGATTAAACAGATTATAACCTGCAAAGGTCAGCGGAATGCCAACCGGGATAAACAGCAGTGCTGCAACAATAATCAGCAGATAACGGGACAGCAGCGACTGCTGGCGCCCGCGCAGGCTCCTCCGCCCGCTCATGCCCGCACCCTATAGCCGATCCCCCGGACGGTCTCAATTATCTCCGGAGCAGCCGGATCAAGCTCCAGCTTCTCGCGCAGATAGCGGATATGCACCATCAATGTCTTATCGCCTTCAATATAGGCCTCGCCCCAGACGGCTTCATAAATCTGTTCCTTGGTCAGGATCTGCCCGAGATGGCGCAGCATATAGGTAAAGATCTGAAACTGCTTGCCGGTAAGCAGAATCTCACGGCCGGTTGCCGCTTCCTGAATCACGTTGTTGCCCTCATACACAACAAGATGTTTAAGAACTAGCGGTGCAGGCTCGGCAGCACCGGTTCGTCTCAGCAGCACTTCAATCCTGGCTGCAAGTTCGTCGGGATGAAACGGCTTCGTCAAATAATCATCCGCGAACTCCAGCCCCTGCAGCTTGTCATCTATGGAGGTACGGGCGGATAACATCAGAACCGGCATATCCGGATAGGCCCGCTTCAGCCGCTGTCCGACGGTGAAGCCGTCAAGCCCCGGCAGCATGACATCCAGAATGGCCAGCTGGCAGCCTGCTGCGGCCTCAACGGCACCCTCGCCGCTCTGCTGCCAGCGGACTGCATATTTTCTTTCCCGCAAATCTGCCGAAACCGCGCTCCCGATCTCCCGGTCATCTTCCACATACAGCAATGTAATACTCATAGCCCCTCCATTTTTTCTGAATTTGTCTCGTTCGCAAATAATCCCCGGGGCGGCGGATAAACCGCGTTCGCTCCGGGGAATATGTACTTCATACGTTATGCGCTAAATCCGAAATGTGCCGGCGGCTTGTCCTCCGGCTTGCCGAAAAGATAGCCCTGGGCAAGCTCGATGCCGATCTCCCGGCAGTACTGGAATTCTTCCCGCCGCTCGATGCCCTCGGCCAGCACACTGGCTCCAAAGGATCCGGCCCGGCTGATTATATCCTTGATTGTGCTCTGCTTGAGGTTATCCTGATCGCAATAGCTGATCAGATTCCGGTCAATCTTCACATAATCCGGCTTGAGGCTGGACATGACCTCCACGGTCGAATACCCTGCGCCGACATCATCCAGCGCGACCCGCATCCCTTGTCTGCGGTACTCCGTAAAAATCGCCTGCAGGTGCTCCATGTTACTGATTTTCTCCGTCTCCACTACCTCGAACACAAAGTCCTCCGGGTCCTGATCCAATCGTTCGATGGCCTCAAAGGTGTGGGTAAGGCAAAAATTCGGATTATAAATGGAGGATGGCAAAAAATTAACGAAACGCTTAATGCCCTTGGGCAGCAGCCTCGCACTGGTCTCAATGGCCGAAATGCGCGCAGCACGGTCCAGAAAAGAATGAAACCCGGTCTGCCGGGCGATTTCAAACAGCTCATAGGGCTGAAAAGCACTTCCCTCGGGCAACGGCCGCAGCAGCAGCTCAAAGCCCACAATTTCCTCGGTAAAATTCACAATAGGCTGCATGTGGCTGGTAAAGTCATGATTGGAAATGATGGAAATCAGATTGTCGTTGGCGAATCTTATTTCTAGCTGCTCCAAGGAGACCCAGCGCTCTGCTGTCAGGCTGCCTGACTTGCCGCTGATGCACAGCTTCAGATGAGTATCCGCTTGTTTCTGCAATATGGTCAGCAGCTCCAGCAGCTCAAAGAGCGCTTCTCTGGAAGCGTACGGAATCTCCCCCGTATTCTTCACCGCTGTGAACTCCACTCCTGAAGCTCTCAATGCAGAGGCAAACACAAAGGTACACGGCCGAAACCGGATTTCCCCCTCATCCTCCACCGGCTCTATCGCAGAGCAGTCCCTACAGTTCATAGACATCCTCCCTCGCATCAAATGTCGAACCTTAAGTGTAGCCATTATATCATGATCTGCCAATTTTTAGCCACGCTGTGATGCAAAATGACGGCTTTAACCTTTTTTTGCAGGTTAGGGTCAGATCCTGGCCTCCGGCGCATCCTAAAAAGCCACCTGCGGGACTGGAGTCCGCGGGTGGCTGTATTGTATGCCGGCTGCTCTGTCTGATACGCTTCCAGGAAACCTGTTATTTCCCTGCAGTAGCACCAGGCTGCCAGACGCCATGCTCTTTGTTTTTGCCCATATACTCAATGCGTGTAGGCGTAAGCTCCAGGATAACATAATCAGGATCATCCGGTCCCTTGAACCACTCCTCCAGCGACTTGTTCCAGACCTTGGAGCGCAGGCTGTCATCCTTGGTGACGGAAGCTCTGGCTTCAATCTCCAGCACATCCCTGCCGCCGCCCTGTTCGTATCCAAGCAGCAGAAAAGCATTCGGGTTCTCCTGCAGCTCTTCTACCTTATGCGTTTTGCGATTGGTAGCCAGATAAATATTCAGTCCGTCATGAAATACCGCCATATAACGCACCTTTGGTTTGTTGCCGGCTTCGATCGTGCCGAAGGACCCGAACTTGTTGTCATCCAGCGCCTTGAGGATAGTCTGCTCCAGCTCATTGTTATTCATGGACGAAATAGCTCCTTTCAGAAATCACGCAGATACACATTTATATATCCGCATTCGCAGTTTGGATTTATCATAAAAATTGTGCTTACTATAGTGTACCCCCTTCATTCGCATTGAATCCGGGACAAATCCATGAACAGATCCCTCTGTGAGGGTAAGGCCTAGCGTTGCTGCCTGTCGGTTAGGGTAATACTACACAATACTGATATTCTGAAAAATAAGGTGGAACCTGTGTATGACTAAGCTTTTGGCTGAATCTCCCGAACCGGTGTTACATACTGCGCTGCTGCAGTTTATTTTTCCTTTCTCCATTCAAAACGGTGAGGACGACAAGCTGATCCGGCAGATTAAGCAGGACGGCTTCACACGCTTTTTTCTGGATAACAAGGAGCTTGAGGATGCCTATTACGGCGAAGGATACTGTGTATCGCATGAAAAAATGGAGCGCAGCTACCTCCCCTTCGCAGCCCATGTGCTGTTTCCGCGAGAAAAAGATAAGGACTCCTTCCGGCGCTTCTCCAAGGTAAATGATCTGGCCGCCACGCTTGAAATGCCCGGCCGGTCCATTCCCTTCCGGGTACTCTCGACCGATATTTTTCTCTGTCCGTTTCAGGTTGGCTTTCTGACCATCCGGACCCAGCTTGAGGATACTCCGCTTCCCTACAGTGTGGCACTGGAATTTGCCGACCGGTTCCGCACCCTTGAGGATGCCACTCTTGAGGATGAGGGAACCTCTATTCAGTTTGGCCAGAAGTCGTTTGATCTGGTCGAGGATTTTGTATTTGAGAATCTTGCGCCCAGCCTGAGGCCGTTTCTGGACCAGTCGGAGCTTGACGGGGCTTATTTTGAGACGCTGCCCTTTTTCGTCGATGAACGGATGATGGTTCAGGGCTTTTACGGCTTTGTTCCTGATGATGATGAAGATGAGCTGGACACCGGGCTGAGATTCCGGGCCTCCCAGCTGGACGGGCTTGACGCAGATGGCAGTCCTTATATGAGCGCAAGCGACCCGGACTATATCAGGGACTATTGCCAGGAGCATTCCTACAACCGCTGGGGTCCGGACACCTATTATATGACCAATGAGCAGACCTTCTGCTGCCTCAGCAGAGCCAAGCCCGAAATCGCCACCAAGCTGGCCAACCAGATGTATGGCGAGTATTACTATGGGCTGCTGCTGAGTATTTTCCACAAAATCGTGCTGCTGAAGCTGTCCAATCTGCACTCCCGTCTGCGCATCAACCGTGACTACGATGAAATTGAGAATCTGATCTTCCTGATCAATAAATTCTCAGCCAAATTCTACTTTATGGAGCTGATTTCACAGTCACAGGGCCGCGAGATTTTTTTCCAGCTGCGGAAGGTTTACGGTAATGACGCCTTATTCGACGAAGTGAAGATGACGCTGGATGACCTGTTCCAGTACCAGGACAAGTTCCAGGCCAAACGCCGGGATACGCTGCTGATGATCCTTACGGTGTTCACCGTGGTCAGCGGTATTTACGGGATGAATCAGGTTATTGAGGACCTGAAGGCCCCGATTGACTGGAGCAAAATGACGGGCTACTCCCCATTTGAATATTTGGCGCTGTTCGTCACGTTTACAGGGATTACCGTCAGCATTTTCATGACTCTGAAGGAGCTGTGGAACAGCATCCGCCGGCGCCGCAGGAAGCGGTATTACTCCAGGGATTAGGGAGATTGCTACTGGACAACCCCTGGCGGTGCGTCTATAATACACCGTAGAATAAGCAATACCCGATAACTTCATAGAACCAGGGGGGCTGGAATTGGCCGGCTGAGAGTGTATCCCTTCAAGATACTGACCCTTATACCTGATCTGGATAATGCCAGCGTAGGAATCCATAACTGCTTCCCGGTCCCCTGCGGCCGGAGCCTGCAACCTTGCGCAAATGACTGGCGTCCCGATCTTCGGGGCGCTTTTTTGCATATCAGATTTAGAAACTGGAAGACTAGGGATTGCTGGAAGGAGTGAATCAAGCGAAATGGGAATCAAAAAAGGCAGACTGCTCTCTCTTGCCTGCATCCTGAGTCTGGCGATTGCCGGATGCGGCAGTAACAACGGGGCAAACGGAACAAACGAAGGTAACGGAGGTAACGCTTCCCCGGCACCAGCTGCGGAAGCAACAGCTGCGGCGCCGGCAGCGCTGACCAAGATTAAGGTTGCGCTCGACTGGACACCGAATACCAACCACACCGGCCTGTACGCGGCCAAGGAGCTGGGCTATTACGAGGAAGAGGGCCTTGATGTGGAAATTGTCCAGCCGGGAGCGGCCGGAGCCGATACCATGGTGACCTCGGGCGAAGCTGCGTTTGGCGTCAGTGCCCAGGAAGCACTGACGCTGGCCCGTCTGCAGGGTGTGCCGCTTGTATCCATTGCTGCCATCATTCAGCATAATACCTCCGGATTCGCTGCACCTAAGGACCGCAACATCACATCACCTAAGGATTTTGAAGGCAAGACTTACGGAGGCTGGGGCTCTCCGGCTGAAGAGGCGGCCATGAAAGCCATCATGGACCCGGAAGGCGGCGATGTGAAGAAGGTCAAGCTGGTGAACATCGGGGAAGCCGACTATTTCACCGCCGTGAAGCGCGATATTGATTTTGCCTGGATCTTCTACGCCTGGACCGGTATTGAGGCCGAGCTGCGCGGCGAGCCGCTGGATATGCTCTATCTCAAGGATTACGCGCCGCAGCTTGACTACTACACCCCTATTCTTACGGCCAGCGAAAAAGTTATTGCCGATCAGCCTGAGCTGGTGAAGGCGTTCCTCAAAGCCACGTCGAAAGGTTACCAGTACGCCATCGACCAGCCGGAGGAAGCAGCCGCCATCCTGACCAAGGCTGTGCCTGATCTTGATCCCGAGCTTGTCCTGGCCAGCCAGAAATGGCTGAGCCCGAAATATACGGACGATGCCGACCGCTGGGGTGAGCAGAAGGCTGAAGTCTGGCAGAACTATTCCGACTGGATGTACGGCCTGAAGCTGCTGGATCAGCCGCTGGATGTGGACAGTACGTTCACCAATGAGTTTTTGCCGGCGGAATAAAGAAGGAATAAGTGAATATCCCATACTATCGAGAGGGTTGATTATAATGGCAAATACACTGCTTAGCATTCAGGTTATCCCTAAAACGCCGAACGGAGAAGACTCCATTCCCTATGTAGACAAAGCGATTGAAGTGATTCAGCAATCCGGCGTGAAGCACCAGGTGAACCCGCTGGAAACAACCATGGAGGGCGAGATCACCGAGCTGCTGGAGGTTGTACGCCAGATGCATGAGGCGCTGGTTGCTGCCGGCAGCCCGAGCGTCATTTCCCAGATCAAGATCGCCCATAATCCAAACGGCATCAGCATGGACAAGCTGACGGAGAAATACCGGTGAGACCGTACTTCAAGCAGATTTGGCCGCCCTTAGTGGCGGTCGTCTTGTTTATAGGGATCTGGCAGCTGTCCGTATCTATATTCGGGATTGAGGCCTGGATTCTTCCGGGACCAGGGGCGATTGCCCAGGCTTCTGCGGATAATGCTGCCAGCATCTGGTCGCATACCGCAGCTACTCTGCGTCTTACCCTGATCGGCTTCCCGATCGGCACAGCCACCGGCCTGATCGTAGCCCTGCTGCTGCATCTGCTGCCCTGGCTGAAGCGGGCGCTGTATCCGCTGCTGATTCTAAGCCAGAATGTGCCGTCGATCGCACTCGCGCCGCTGCTGGTCATCTGGTTCGGCTTCGGCCTGCTGCCGAAGATTGTACTGATCACGCTTGTCTGCTTCTTCCCGGTAGCAGTCGCCGCTATGGGGGGCCTTGCGCAGAGCGACCGGATGATGATGAATTATATGAAGATGGCGGGGGCGAGCAAGTGGCAGATCTTTACCAAGCTGGAGCTGCCCGGCTCCCTGCCCGCCCTGTTCTCCGGCGTCAAAATCTCCGCCACCTACGCCGTAATGGGCGCCGTTGTCGCCGAATGGATCGGCGCCGACAAGGGGCTGGGCTATTACATGCTGCTGCAGAAATCGGCTTACCGCACCGATAACGTGTTTGTCGCCATCGTCATTATTGTGTTACTAAGTCTGGTGCTGTTCGCCATAATTGCCCTGGCGGAGAGATGGCTGGTCCGCTGGAAGCCTCGGAAAACGGAATAGGCACGGTGGGCTTCGGACGATTTTGGGATCGGCTTTGGATCGGGTTGGGACCGGGTTGGGACCAGCTTTGGGCCCGCTTGGGGCTTGCTTGGGATCGGCTTGAGACCAGCTTCTCGTTCGGCTTGGGACGACCCGGATTGGGGTAGCTTAGTTGGATTTTCGCCGCCTATTTGCTTCCCGGACGGACAACAGTCAGGATTAGTTGGATTTTTGCCACCTAATCTCACCACTTTGGCCTGAAAACAGGATTTCCAGTAAAATTAGATGGCGTTTTTCCACTTAGTTTTAGAGTTCAGGCGAATTCAGAGCATTTAGTTGTCGTTTTTCCCACTAATTCCAGGCAGCCGTCTGCTTACACGTATAAACAGGAGTACATACGCCACTGGTTGCGGTCTATCTAACTTATAATTGCAATAGACGATGAGCTCAACTGGAAAGGAGGTAATGCTGTATGTCTCACCAAACAGAGAACATTGAATCATCGGTCCCTTTCATTCCTGCAGGCCACCGGAGCGGGGCTGCCAACGCTCAAGAGTCCGCAGATGTCGGCACTGACGCCGCATACGGCAACGCCGCGCAGAACCAGCCTCCGCGCTTGAGGTCAACGGCATCTCCAAGACGTTCGGCCGCGGCGCAAGGAGACCCGTGTGCTGAATGACGTCTCCCTCACCGTCCGGCCGCAGGAGTTCGTCTCCATCCTCGGCCCGTCGGGCTGCGGCAAAAGCACCCTGTTCCACATCATCGGCGGCCTGGAGGCCCCGGATACAGGAACAGTGAGCATGAACGGCCGCAACGTTACCGGGCAGCGCGGCGAGATCAGCTACATGCCGCAGCAGCCCGCGCTCTTTCCATGGCGCAGCACCCTGGACAACGTCCTGCTGGCCGGAGAGCTGCAGGGCGAGCCGCTGGCTGCCGCGCGGGAGAACGCCCGCCGCTGGCTCGGCCGGGTCGGCTCGGCGGCTTCGAGCAGGCGTACCCGCACATGCTGTCCGGCGGCATGCGGCAGCGGGCCGCCTTTCTGCGCGCCCTCCTCGCTCCGCAGGAGCTGATGCTGCTCGACGAGCCGTTCAGCGCGCTCGATGCGCTGACGCGCAGCGACATGCAGCGCTGGCTGCTGGAGCTGTGGGAGGAGAACCGTCGCTCCGTGCTGTTCATCACCCACAATATTGAAGAAGCGCTGCTGCTCTCCAGCCGGATTTATGTCTTTTCCGGCCGGCCGGGCTCGATTCTCCATACCGTGGATGTTCCGTTTCCGCGCCCGCGCCGCGAGGAAATTACCGAGACGTCTGAATTCCTGCAGCTCAAGCGTCAGCTCTCCCAGTGGATGCGGGAGGAGCAGGCCAAGGACAGGAAGTAGCCTGAGGACGAGACTGTCAGTCTGCAACGGTGCGTCATGCAAGCCTTTAATATTGAAATCCCTGCCTACCTGTTGCAAACAGGAGGGCAGGGATTTTTTTTAGATATGAGCAGACCATCCGCTACGCTACTCCCAAAAAAGCAATAAATATCGAATCGGGTATAGTGAAACCAAAATATCCTGGAGTACATTTTATCAGCGGTTAAAATATCCACATTACAACGAGAATGATAACGGCTAAAATTCCTACTGCAATCAAAAGATCAGTAACCTGCCTCCAAAAACCTGGAGGGCCCTCATTATGATATTTTTCAGCGTTAACGTCATGGTTAGCTTTATGACCGCCAGGATCAGTCGAATTTGGAGGACCTGGGTTAAAAAAATTAGACATGATTATCATCTCCTTTTAATTATTGTAACATATTTCCATAACCTCACCCTCCAAAGTCCTACCTTTTTCATTCCCGGTTTGATCCAGCCCTTTGTCCGTTGCTGCCCCAGCCGGATGCCCAGCGTCATAAGCTGCCTCTGCCTCACCCGCCGGCGGCACAAAAAAAGCATGGCCCCCGGCAGCACCGGTACACCATGCTTTTAGAACAATCAGCCTATCTCTGCGCCCCCTACCGTCTCGCACTCAAACCGCAGCGGTTACCGCTTCATGAAGCCCTTCTCCTGCAGATAGTCCTTCATGTGCAGGCGCGCAGGCTCGGCAAGCCGCTTGGCCATCATGGCCGACCACGGGGTGCTGCTCTGTCCGCCGGTCCGCTTATGCATGTAATCACTGCTTACCTTGTCGTAGATCTCAACCTGGGCCGCTGTTTTCTCCTTATCATAGCCGTTGTAATGCAGCACTGCAGATAACGGCAGGCGCGGACGCAGGCCGGCTTCTCCGGCTGGAGTGCCCAGGCACATGCCGAATACAGGATAGACCAGCTCAGGCAGACCGAGCAGCTCGGATACAGCGGCGCTGTTGTTGCGGATTCCGCCGATGTAGACGACTCCGAGCCCCAGGGACTCTGCAGCAACCGCCGCATTCTGCGCAGCCAGAGCAACATCAACGGTGGCAACGATCAGGTTCTCTGTCGTGTCTTCATAGGTCTCTGCATCACCCAGATGCGGGCGCGCGGTCTCCTTCAGCCGGTAGAGATCAGCACACCACACCAGAAACACCGGGCACTGCTCAATATATGCCTGATTGCCGGAGTAAGCCGAGAGCTGCGCTTTAAGTGCAGCGTCAGTCACAGCAATAACGCTGTAAGCCTGCACATTGCTGGAAGTGGAAGCCATTTGCGCCGCCCCGATAATGGCGGCAAGCTGCTCATCACTTACAGGGGTGTCCAGGTACTGGCGGACCGAGGCATGCTTCATTAACAGCGATAGGGTCTCGTTGTCCGGGCTGCCTGCCGCAACCTTTTGTTCTTCACTCATTGTTATCGCTCCTTATTCCTGCCGCCGGCTACAGCTTCACCCGCTGCAGCCGCAGCGCATTGAGTACAACCGACACGGAGCTGAAGGCCATCGCCGCTCCTGCGAGCCACGGCGCCAGAAAGCCCAGTGCGGCTATCGGTATCCCAATTGTATTGTAAGCGAGCGCCCAGAACAAATTTTGCTTGATATTGCGCATCGTCTTGCGGCTCATCAGTATGGCATCGGGAATACTCATCAGATCGCCGCGCATAAGCGTAATATCCGCCGCTTCCATCGCAACGTCCGTACCGGTGCCGACGGCCATCCCGGTATCGGCCGTAGCCAGCGCCGGCGCGTCATTTATTCCGTCGCCGACCATGGCGACCTTCACGCCGCCGCTTTGCAGCCTGCGGATTTCTGCCGCCTTGCCTTCGGGCAGCACCTCCGCCAGCACGGTGCGGATGCCGGCCTGCTGTGCGATAGCTTCGGCAGTCAGCTTGTTGTCGCCGGTAATCATGACAACCTCAATGCCCATCTCCTGCAGTCTGGCTACGGCTGCCTTCGAAGTTTCTTTGATTGTATCGGCAACCGCCACAATACCGGCGATGCTTCCATCAAGAGATACAAGCATCGCCGTCTTGCCTTCCTGTTCTAGCTTCTTCATCAGCTGGCTCCATGGGGCGGGATCCGCTCCGCTCTCCTCCATCATCCGGCGGGTTCCAACCAGAACAGCCACTCCGTCAACGACCGCCGAAATACCCCTGCCCGGTACAGCCTGGAATTGCTCTGCCTCCGGCAGCGCCAGGCGCGCGCGGCGGCTCCGGCCACGATAGCCTCGGCAAGCGGATGCTCCGAGAGCTTCTCGGCAGCCGCACTAACCGCCAGCAGCCGGTTCTCCGCCAGCTCCTTGCCGTGAGCCGGAATGCCGGTCGTGGTCAGGATATCCGTAAGTACAGGCTTCCCGCTGGTTACCGTGCCGGTCTTATCCAGCACAACAGTGCGGATATCCTGCGCAGCCTCGAGATGTTCACCGCCTTTGAAGAGTATGCCGAACTCGGCCGCCCGGCCTGAGCCGGCCATGATCGAGGTCGGCGTGCCAGCCCAAGAGCACAAGGGCAGGCAATGACGAGCACGGCAATCGCTTTTTCCAGTGCATCGGCAAACTGTCCAGGTGCCCCCCAGAGGTACCAGATAAAGAAGGTCAGAACCGCGATAGCGACAACGATCGGCACAAAAATACCGGAAATGACATCGGCAATCCGCTGAATCGGTGCTTTGGACCCCTGAGCTTCTTCCACCACCCGGATAATCTGCGCCAGTGCGGTATCGCGGCCTACCTTGCGGGCCTCAATCTTCAGCATCCCGTTCTTGTTGACCGTTGCCCCGATTACAGGGTCACCCGGCTTCTTCTCCACCGGGATGCTCTCCCCTGTCAGCATGGATTCATCCACGGAAGAGAGGCCTTCCAGTACCTGGCCGTCTACAGGAATCTTCGTGCCAGGCTTCACCAGTACAACATCGCCGGGAATAACCTCTTCTATAGAAATGCTGATTTCGTTACCGCCGCGGATTACCAGCGCCGATTTGGCCTGCAGCCCCATCAGGCTGCGGATCGCATCCGAGGAACGGCCTTTGGCCAGCGCTTCAAACCATTTGCCCACCAGAATCAGCGTGATCAGGACAGCGCTCGTTTCATAATACATATCGACAGAGTGGTTCATTCCGCTCATCCCGAGCGAATCTATGGTCAGATACAAGCTGTAAAAATAAGCCGCAGAGGTACCCAGTACAACCAGCACATCCATATTGGCACTGCCGTTCTTCAGCGCCTTATAGGCACTCACATAGAACTGCCAGCCGATAATAAATTGTACCGGAGTGGCCAGCACAAGCTGAAACCAGGGATTCATCAGCAGATCAGGAGCAGGAATCCATGAGGTAAAGCTGAAATGGCCGACCATTGCCCACAGCAGCGGAAAGGACAGAATCGCTGAAATGATCCACTTATTCCGCTTGCGCACAATCTCCTGGCCGCGCTGGTCCGCTGTCTCCCTGCGGTCTTGCTTCAGTGATGCCTTATAGCCGATGCTGCTGACTTTCTCCATAATATCCGCCGTGCTGATATTGCCCGGCGAGTATTCCACATGCGCCGTCTCCAGCGCCAGATTTACATTGACCGATGCAATCCCGGGCATCTTGCCAAGCACCTTCTCGATTCTGGCCGAGCAGGCGGCACAGGTCATGCCGGTAATATCAAAATCCGCCGACTCCTTAATCGTATCGTAGCCAAGGGAGCGGATTTTCTCCTCAATCTGCGGCAAAGTGGCAACCGCCGGATCGAACCCCACCGTTGCCTGCTCCAGCGCAAGGTTTACATTGGCCCGCGATACCCCCTCCATCCGGGACAGCCCCTTCTCAATCCGGGCCGCGCAGGCGGAGCAGGTCATGCCTGTAATCTGCAGTGTAGCCTGCTGCAGTCCCGCTTCTGAACTCTTTTCCATTTGCCAAACACCTCCGTATACCCCCCAAGGGTATAAATCTTTGAAAAATAAAAGGCATGGATGCCACCAGACCTTCTAACGGGTCCTTTGCTCCAGGCCTTTATTGCCGGAATCCGGCTTACACCACGTCGTATCCCTGATCCTCGATGGCTTCTTTAATCGCGTTCAGGCTTACTTTGCTCTCGTCATACTCTACTGCCACTTTCTTGGCCTGCAGATCCACTTTGGCAGCAGCACCCAGACCGCTTACCGCTTTCTCTACAGCACTGACGCAGTGTCCGCAAGACATTCCTTCTACAGTTAAAGTTACGTTTGACATGGCAAACCCTCCTAATATAATGTTGTTGCGGCAATTAACCTGTTATGCCCTATTTCATGAGCTTGTTGACCGTAATCAGCAGCTCGTCGATAACCTCATGCTCTCCGGCCTCGATCCGCTCCACAATACAACTGCGCATATGCCCTTCGAGCAGCAGCTTTCCGACTCCGCCAAGCGCAGCCTGTACGGCTGCCAGCTGATTAAGCACATCATCGCAATAGGTATCGCGCTCAATCATGCCCTTGATTCCGCGGATCTGCCCTTCAATCCGGTTAAGACGGGTAGCCAGTCCATTCTTGAACTCCTCTGAATGATGGCTCTTGCGTTCACCCGGTGTATGACAGCTGCTGTCGCAGGCTGCAGGAGACTGCTTCTCTTCCTTAGATGCCATCTACATACCTCCCCGTATCCTGGCTGCAAATTCAGTCTAACATACCCCCAAGGGGTATGTCGAGAAGTTTTTTTATGAGAAAAAAAGGATTTTTATTTAATGTCAACGAACTAACCAGAAGCACAGTAAATTTTTACATATTTTATTCAGGGGCAGGTAGGCTTAATGGTTTACGATGGCATTATTATCGGTTTAATTGTCGGCTTGTTCAGAGGTGGCTTGAAACACGGCCTCGTCCAGTTCAGCAATATCCGGCTGAAGTCAGGCTGGATCTTCCCGCTGCTGCTGGTATTCCAATTTTTCATGTTTTATATTCAGGAGCGGTCGTCCACTGTAGCCGCAGCCAGCGGATATATTTATATCGCTGTGTATGTGGTGGGGCTGATTTTTTTATGGTTGAACCGGCACAACAAAGGATTCTGGCTGATTATGATAGGCGTATTCCTGAATTTTCTGGTTATGCTTGTCAACGGAGGGAGAATGCCGGTATCTTACGAGGCGGCGTCCGTACTGGACCCGATCTATCTGGAGATGCTGAGAAGCGGCGATGCAGTGACCAAGCATTATTTGCTTGATGCCTCGACCCGCCTTGCCTTTCTGGGCGATATTATCCCCCTGTCCAGCCCTTATCCGCGTACGCAGGCTATCAGCATTGGTGATGTAGTGATGAACTTCGGCATTTTCCTGTTCATAGTCAACCTCATGACGCCTGCCGCCACAACCCGGAAGCCTCAGCCTGATGTGCAGGGATAAGCCGCTAATTGACTCCAGGAAGGGAGGGTTATACTGTGAAAAAGAAACTGGAAGGCATTAAATATTCCCGTCTTGCGATCAACGCTATTATTGTAGCTTCAGTAGTTATCGCTTTGACTTCGGGCTATAAGATTGGCGGACTATAAAAGTATTCATGCGAAACAGGCGGGTATTTCCGCCTGTTTCTTTACATTACGCTATTCATTTGTTCCTAAAACTATTATTATGTACAAAGGAATATTTTGATAATGTAAAGAGGGGTCCTCATGTCTAAACTTAAATCATTTGCTGCAACGTTGGATTCAGGCCACATGTATGCACTGTCCGTCTGCCTGGTTGGCATGGGACTTTTTTCATATACGAACCGCTTTGAGTTCCTGCACTACTCCACACCCACCTGGGTCTGGGTTTATGCGATGACCAGCGCCTGTCTTGTCCTCAACTTCTTTATGATCCAGCTTCCCCCGGAAGGCAATGAGCAGTCGATGGATTCTTCGGTCTATCTCGCCTGTATTTTTATATTCGGACCCGCCTTCACCCTGACCGTGCTGCTGTTGAACTGCATTTTCTTCACCATTATTGACCGGGGCACGCGCTGGTGGAAGCACCTGACTAATTTCTCCATCTACTGCATTATGATCACTGTATCAGCTGCTCTGTTCCAGTACCTCGGAGGAAACCCCGGTGCGCTCATTAACACCCAATTATTCAACTATCTCCTTGTGTTGACCGTTTACTTTGCTTCCAACACCCTGCTAGTCGTCCTGTATTATTATATTTTATATAGAGCTACACTTTACGAGACCATCAAAGGAATGATAAAGGATTCGGTATTCGTCTATCTGTGCACTTTAGTGCTTTCCCTCGTATTGACTGTGCTGGTCTACCACAATCAGATTCTCGGACTGCTGCTCTTTATGTGTCTGGCCGTACTGCTCTGCCAATCCTTCAAAAAGCTGTTCTCCATGTACCGCAGCATCGAGGAGCGGGCCAACACCGACCAGCGGACCGGATTATTCAATCACAGCTACTTCGAGGAAGTTCTGGAACAGGAAATTCAGAAATCAAGGTCCTCGGGCACGCCTTTGTCGCTGGCCATGATCGACCTTGACGACTTCAAAAAATATAATGATCATTTCGGGCATCTTCAGGGGGACAAGCTGATCTCTTTTGTCGGAGAGCTGCTGAAGACAGAGTCGCGGAAATCCGGCACCATTGCCGCCCGTTACGGCGGTGAGGAATTCACGCTGCTCATGCCCGGCTACGACAGCCTCCAGGCCCGGACCTTCATCGACCAGCTGCGCAAAAAGCTCAACAACAGCCGCTTCGACGGCGTTGAGATTTTTCCGCTAGGCTGCCTCGCCTTTTCTGCCGGTATTGCTGCCAGCAGCAGCGACATCCACGACAAATCACAGCTCGTCGACCATGCCGATCAGGCGCTCTACTACTCCAAACGCCAGGGCAAGAACACAGTGCACACTTACGGAGAACATTCTCCGCTGGAGCAGGAGCTGGATTTCAGCCAGGATGTGCGGGATATCGAGCAGCAGCTCAATCTGTTCATGTACAAGGACATGGAGACCTTCCGCCACTCCAAGCGCGTCTTCCGCTATGCGATGGATATCAGCGAAATTCTCGAAATGGATGCTATATCCAAAAGAAATTTCACGCTCGGTGCGCTTATTCATGACATCGGCAAGCTGGAGATACCCTGGAGCATTCTCAACAAGACAGACAAGCTTGCGCCCGAGGAATGGGAGATGGTGAAATGGCATGTCACCTGGGGCAAAAAAATGGCGCTGACTAACGACAAGTTTAAGGAGCTGGCCCCTTACATCGAGCTGCACCACGAACGCTACGACGGTAAAGGTTATCCTTACGGATTCAAGGGCGAGGAGATTCCCCGCCTCTGCCGGATGCTGACCATCATCGATTCATTTGATGCAATGACCACAGAAAGGCCGTACCAGCCGACCAAATCGTTTGAAGAAGCGGTCATTGAGCTGCGCGCCTGCGCCGGAAGCCAGTTCGACCCTGAGCTTACGGAGCTTTTTATTAACTATATTGAATCCAGAGAGCCCCGGCCCGGAAATGCGGCGATGTAGCACATCGCCTCCTCCGGCCGGCTTTTTTTTGACTTATTAAAAAGTATATTTCGGGGTCCACGCAAAGTATATGAGTCAGTCTCCCTGAAAAAGCTCCACTTTGTGGGGTTATTTTGTGCTGACAGCTCTGTCTTTGCCACTCCCGCATATTCCCGCATACATCCCTGCCAATAGGTCTATACTCTCTACTAAATGCCGCAAAAAATAATGGTTGCTACCCTATTCAATTTGAATATAATTAGGTCTGTTTCTACATTGAACGTAAAGGAGTCTGCGAAGCATGCATACTAAAGAAAGCAACTTAAAGCTTGTAGTTGTCGGCCTGCTGCTTGGTATTCTGATGTCCGCGATGGACAATACCATTGTAGCTTCGGCTATGGGCACCATTGTATCTGAGCTTGGCGGCCTCGATAAAATTGTCTGGGTCACCTCTGCGTACATGGTCATGGTTATGGCCGGCACCCCGATCTTCGGCAAGCTGTCGGATATGTACGGGCGCAAACGGTTCTTCATCTTCGGCCTCATCGTCTTCCTTGCGGGATCTGCGCTGTGCGGTACGGCAACCAGCATTACCCAGCTCAGCATTTACCGGGCTATCCAGGGGGTTGGCGGCGGTGCGCTGATGCCGATTGCGTTTACGATTGTGTTTGATATTTATCCGCCTGAAAAAAGAGGCAAGCTGACCGGTCTCTTCGGCGCCGTCTTCGGCATCTCCAGCGTAATCGGCCCGCTTCTGGGCGCTTACATTACCGATTACTTGAGCTGGCAGTGGGTATTCTATATCAATCTGCCGATCGGCATTGTGGCCTTTGTACTGATTACGATGTTCTACAAGGAATCCATCTCTCATGCCAAGCAACGGATTGACTGGGGCGGCGCGTTTACACTTGTCGGCTCCATCATCTGCCTGATGTTCGCACTCGAGCTGGGCGGCAACCAGTATGCCTGGGATTCCGCAACGATTCTCGGCCTGTTCGCCGGCTTCGCCGTTCTGCTGATTGCCTTCATCTTTATTGAACGTTACGCGGCAGAACCGGTAATATCGTTCGCTATGTTCGGCAAACGCCTGTTTGCGACCAGCAGTGTGATCGGGCTGTTCTATGGCTCCACCTTTATTGTAGCCACTGTGTATATTCCGATCTTTGTGCAGGGCGTTAACGGCGGCTCGGCGACCAACTCCGGGCTGATCCTGATGCCGATGATGATCGGCACCGTGCTGGGCAGCCAGACCGGCGGTCTGCTCACAACCAGAACCAGCTTCCGCAATATTATGCTGCTGTCTGCAGCCTGCTTCCTGGCAGGAGTCTTCTGCCTGAGCACCTTGTCGCCGGATACTTCGCGGCTGATGCTTAATGTCTTCATGCTGCTGACCGGCTTCGGTGTCGGCTTCTCCTTCTCCGTGCTCAGCATGTCATCAATTCATCATTTTGACATACGCCAGCGCGGTTCAGCGACATCCACCAGCACCTTCATGCGCTCGCTCGGCATGACGCTCGGGATAACCATCTTCGGGATTATCCAGCGCAACAGCTTCACGGACAGCCTGGGCAGCGCCTTCGGCAACAGTGAGCAGGCTGCTTCCTTTGGCAATCCGCAGGCAGCTCTTACTCCGGAAGCAAGAGCCAATATTCCCGCAGCCGTACTGGATAAGATTACAGGCGCCTTGTCAGACTCCATCTCGCACACCTTCCTGTGGGCGCTCATTCCGGCAGCGCTTGGCGTAGTTTTTGTACTGCTTATGCCGGGCGACCGGCTCACGCTTAAACCTAAGACAGCACAGCCTTCCAGCGATCGGGGGTAACCCGCGATGTCGATGAAGATCGCTATCCTCGGCCTGCTGCAGGAAAAAGACATGCACCCTTATGAGATCACACTCATCATGAAGGAGCGCATGTACGACCAGATGATGAAGCTGCAGATGGGCTCGCTCTACTACGCTGTCGACAAGCTGGCGCAGGGGGAGTATATCGAAGCTGTAGAGACCATCCGCAGCAATGACCGTCCCGACAAGACCATCTACCGGATCACCGCCAAGGGTAAGGCCCTGTTCGAGCAGCTGATTCTGCAGCAGATCAAGAAGGTCGAGCTTGTCTTCCACCCCCTGTATATGGCGCTGGCGCTGTCACGGTATATCGACCAGGACAAGGTGGAGAAGGTGCTGGAAGAGCGCATCCGGGAAATCGAGCATCAGGTCAATTATGCCTATCAGGTATATGAGGAGCATATCTCAGTGGTTCCCCGTTCAGCACTGCACCTGATGTACGGCCGGTATGAGCACAGCCTTACCGAGCTGAAGTGGCTGAAGCGGCTGTACGCGGATGTTACGGCACGCAAGTTGAACGACTTTGGAACACCGTTATCACTATAGGACGTAATTTGGATGAAGAGGCCCCTAACGGGCCTCTTTGCTGTTTAATAACACCTGAATGCGTGTATTAACGTGCAAACTGCAAATTCAGGAGAGCGAGGGAATGACTATGGATAAGGATAAAGAACAACTCAAGGACAACAAGCTGCAGGGAGACAACCGCGACCATCCCGAACAATACCCGACCGAACAGCCCAGCCTGTTTGACATGCATGAAAGCGAGCAGCATGTCGATCCGATTCCGGTAGAGGATCTCACACTAGAGCAGCAGGAGGAAAAGGACAAGGAAGGCACCAAACACCGCTCCTCAAGTGACAAAAAGTACCATACCGGCTTCTGAAGGTGTACAATATTCCCTGAGCTGTAATTCCATTGTGACGGAGGGATCATTTTTGCTGAAAACGCTGCCACTTAATGCACGGGGAATTCCCGCCAGCCGCATTGCCCTGGGCTGCATGGGACTCGGCGGAGGCTGGGATTACGAGCCGCTGACCGCAGAAAATATCAGCCAGGGGCATGAAGCGGTCGAAGCCGCTTTGTCCATTGGCATCAACTTTTTTGACCATGCCGATATCTACACCCGCGGCAAGGCGGAGAAGGTATTCGGACAAATCTTCAAGGACCGGCCGGGACTGCGCGAGGAGATCATCATTCAGTCCAAATGCGGCATCAGGCTGATCGAACCGGGTGATACCAGCAACACCTTTGATATCTCCGGGGAGCATATCCTGAGGAGTGTTGATGGTACGTTATCCCGTCTCGGTACAGAGTATCTTGATATCCTGCTGCTGCACCGGCCCGACCCGCTGATGGACCCGGAGGAAATTGCAGAAGCACTGCATCGGCTGAAAAAAGCGGGCAAAGTCCGCCACTTCGGCGTTTCCAATATGAGCGCCGCCCAAATCAGGCTGCTGCAGCATTATTGCGACGAGCCGTTTATTGTGAACCAGCTGCATATGAGCCTGGCCAAGATCAGCTGGCTTGATGCGATGGTCAGCGTGAACCGTGAGCCCTGGAAGGACATCACCTTCCCTGAAGGCACGGTTGAATACTGCCGCATGG
Source organism: Paenibacillus sp. DMB5 (assembly GCF_001517085.1). Lineage (GTDB taxonomy): Bacteria > Bacillota > Bacilli > Paenibacillales > Paenibacillaceae > Paenibacillus_AQ. Next base: position 8,385 of record NZ_LRAC01000100.1, on the reverse strand, counting down.
AGAATATCCAGCTGCAGGCCTGGGGGCCGCTTGCTCAGGGCAGCTTCAGCGGGCGCTCCCTTGAGGGCCAGCCGGAGAATGTAGTGCAAACAGCAGCACTCGTCAGCTCGCTCGCCGAACAGAAGAACACAACACCTGAAGCCATAGTATTATCATGGCTGATGACCCATCCTGCAGCCATCCAGCCGGTAATCGGCACCGTGAATCCCAAGCGGATCACTGCCTGCGCGGGAGCGGACAAGGTGGAGCTGTCCCGCAAGGAATGGTATGAGCTGTATATAAGCTCGCGGGGGGAGAAACTGCCTTAGGCATGGAGCCCCGTGCTATCCTCGATGAAAAGAGCGTCACCTCCGGTTGATCAGGCCGGCGGTGACGCTCTTATGCGGTTATACCCTAATTCTAGTTATTCTTCACCTGCTCAAACGTGTTTTTAAAGGTGAAGTTTACGACTTTCCCTTGAATGGCGTCGTTATCGAAGGCGAGGCCGGTATCATCAATGAAAGTTACATTATAGGCCAGGTGCATGGTTTTTTTAGCAGGAAGGATCAAGTTCGGCAGATTCGCATCCTTACCCGCACCGCCGTTGTACAGATCCTTAAGTGAGCCGACATAAGCGTCAGATACGCTAACCTCAACCGTCTGGCCGTTGTTATCTACACGATAAGTCCAGTCAAGTGCGGCTTCTCTGACAATTGCAAATGCTTCCTGTCCGCTGCGCGCCAGCGCCTTTGCGAAGTTCGGACCGTTGATCAGGGATTTGAACAGCTGATCTGCAGCTTCATTCACTTTATTGAGCGCATCGGCATTAAGCGTTACGCCTCCCGGTGTTGCCAGGGCAGCTACAGTTACTACCGCTTGCTCCCCGAAGGCCAGTGCAGCAGTCTGCTGGTCGGCTGTTCCTTCCGGAAGAGCCACAAGATCCGTCAATTTGGCATCCAGTGATCCGGTATTCTTGATCAGCATGGCACGGGTGTGGCTATCCTTCGGCGCCCATAATCCCGTTCCCATACGGCCGGCATCAGAATCATTGGTATAGAACATCGGCCCTTCTACCGGGACATCGTTACGGTGAGTGCTGAGAGACAGCGTACCGGAAGCAAACGTGTTCCCCGTATTTTTGGCGGAGCTGGTGAATAGCGCATAGGTACCGCCGCCGATCGCAGCGCAGAGCAGAACCACGGAGGAAAGTGCGGTAATAAGCAATTTTTTCTTTTTCATCATTAGATTAAGCGCTCCTTAGTAAAAGGGGGCTTCCCCCTTTAGATTATATGTTTCGGATCAAATTCGGCTGATTAATTGTTTTTGGTCTGCTCTGCATCCACCTTGATGCTGGCTGTTCCGGATTTGCCCTGATATTCATTGCCTGCATTTTTAGGGAACTCCACTTTGACATAAATGGTCTCAGAAGCGCCGACGGCCAGCACACGGTCAGTTACGGTAAGCGCAGTTGTTCCGGCAGCATCCGAATAGGCCTTAATGGTGACCGGATGCGTACCGCCGCCAAGATCACCGCCTACAGCGAGGGCAAGATCATAACGCAGCTCAAGTGTGCCTTTGTTCGTTACTACTACCGGCTGGATGTCAGAATCTCCCGGAGCCCAATTCGTCAGAGTAAAATACTTGGCAGGAGTACCGTCTATATCTTCTTTATCCAGGCCTATCTTCAGTGTTCCGGCAGCAAAGGTATTGCCTGTATTCTGTACCGAGCTCGTAAAGATCGCGAAGGACCCCCCGGCAATTAAAGTAGCCCCCAGTGCAGTAGTCGCCATTGCCATTGCAATTGTCTTTTTAAGATTAGCCATTGTAATTTGTCTCCTCCTGGTCTCCATGCATGGAGAATATAATGGAATATTTATTGAATCTTCCCTAACCGCGTGAGCGCGTTAATGGAAGCATCAACCGTTCGTTACCGGCGGGGAATCACCGGCTGCGGTCTGCAGCTCTGCAGAATCGTCGTCCATCCGCATGATTGCTCTAAAAATCGTGATTATTGACGAAACAACCAGATAAATACCGGGAATCAGAATTACGACAATGATACCCGCGGTCGATTTTACCCAGTTCATCAAATACCCGGCTACAGGAACCGTAAAGTCAGCGTAGCTTGCAACAACATTGCCTGCGGGTATCGGCGACGGGTCCTCGGCATCGTTATTATCGCCTTTGGTGATGTAGGCAAGCTCAGATCCTGTACCGCTGACGCTCACAACACGGTGGGTAATCAGGCTGCCTGATCCATCCAGAGACTTATAGGTAATCACATCTCCCGGCTTAAAGTCCGCTCGCTGCGCCTCATCCCTTACCGGGTTAACCGCGATGATAGCACCGGTCTTGATTCCGGGCTCCATCGAGCCAGAGAGGACGGTCAGAATTTCTTTGCCCAGAATCTTGGGCGTTCCGCCATTCATCCTGCTGGTTACCGCAGATATCAGCAGAAGCAGAAACATGGCCATGAGAACATACATCATTAAAGTACGGGTCCATTTGAGTATCACTTGAGGCATCTCCTTAATTAAAATCTGTTTTGTCGTGCCCTATCTTTACGGTTATACCGTCAGTATTAGTGATCGCTCCAGGCACATCGGGGACGGCAGGTTCAGATGCATCGGGCCTTGCTGGTTCAGCTTCCGGCTGTGCCGGCTCCTGAGTCCCGGGCTTTGTCTTCTCCTCTGCCTCCAGCTTCGCCTTCTCCTCTGCCTCCAGCTTCGCCTTCTCTTCTGCTTCGAGCTTCGCCTTCTCTTCCGCTTCGAGCTTCGCCTTCTTTTCTGCCTCGAGCTTCGCCTTCTTTTCTGCCTCGAGCTTTGCCTTCTTTTCTGCCTCGAGCTTTGCCTTTTCCTCCGTTGCTTTGAGCTCCTGCAGAGCTTCCGTTGCCTGTGCATACAGCTGTGCAGTTTCATCGGCGTAGCTTCCGGCTTGAGAGGCCGCTGTCAAAGCCTGCTGATAGGCCGCCTTCACGTATGTATCTACCCGCACAGCGGAAGCAAGTCTGCGGACCATTTCCTGAAAATCGATCATGGTCAGATCAGCCTTGACCAGCAGCTGTTCAAATGCAGCGGGATCCGTCTGCTGTGCTGTATCCAGCTGATCAATGGTGACTCCCGCAGGGGCCAGCCTAAGATCTATTTCTTGCCTTTGCTGCGCAAGCTCCTGTTGCGACCGCAGAGCGTAAGCCTCGAGCTGAGCCAGCAATTCAGCTGCAGAAGCAGCAGCTCTGCGCGCCTGTTCGGCAGCCTCCTGAATATTTCCAATCTGATTACCGGCCTTTTTGGAATCCGCGTCCTTGTCTGCTATGTCTGCCAATGCCCCTTTTGCCGCCTCATGCTTCAGAATAGCCCGGTTCATCGCTTCGCTGGCCTGATTGGCTAATTGGTCCACTGTAACCGGGAACACAAATGCACTCGTAATGCCGGATTCCGACGTTGTACTGCTGGTAATAAGCGCATAGGTTGGTGAAGTGATTTGGCCGATTCCATAAGCAGAAATCACCACGATTCCGGCAAGCCGGGGGAGGGTTAGCCGGCTTTTATTTTTCTTGCGCGATGTCCGTGAAAGCCTCATTTGAGCCTCTCCTTTAATAGTGTGCACGTCATATGCATACTAGTTCATCTATCAGTTATACGATCTTTATGAAGAACATATATTGTTCGTTATAAAGAACCATGGCCTTAGTATATGTCATCACCTTTACAAATTTAAACTCTCATTTTCGAGCAAAATTCGTTATAAAGAACGATTTCCATCGCTTTTCCCTCCGTTTTACGGCGATTTGCTCATGATATCGTACTTTTTAAAGAACAGTTTCACAGAAAACAGATATTATCGTCATGTACAATGGATTCAGTTCCTGAGATGGAAATTAAGGCGGGGGGATTTACAAATGGATCCATAACTTTTTTGATAGTCCTTTGTCCGTCGTAGGGTTATTTGCTATACTGTTAACAAAAAGTGCGGAGGGGCGTTTAACTGTGCCGGAACATTTAGGAAGTCGCATTCATCAGCTCCGCGTGGAGAAGGGCCTGTCTTTATCCGAGCTTGCGGATAAGGCGGACGTGGCGAAATCATACCTAAGCAATGTGGAAAGAAATATTCAATCCAACCCCTCCATCCAGTTCATTGAGAAGATGGCTGATGCGCTTCAGGTATCCATTCATGTCTTGCTGTACGGTGAACCTGTAGAAGCGCAGGAGTCTTCGCTTGACGGAGAATGGTTCCGTCTTGTACAGGAGGCCATGGCTTCCGGCATAAGCAAGCGGGAATTTAAGGAGTTTCTGGATTATCAGAAATGGCGGCTGGAGCAGAAGGAATAGACATCCGGAGGTTTTCTCTTCCGGACATACAAAAAGGGACACAGCCTCGTTCGCTGTGCCCTTTTTTGTATGTAATATCCGGTTGCTCTACTGCACTACATCGCCTGCAAAGCTCTTTCACTCAGAAACCGGCGGATTTCCTCCACCTTGAGCCCGGCCTTTCTGGCCGCCATCATTAAGTACACCCACTCTAGATCCAGATCACCCGTCTGCAGCTCTCCGACATTCCCCTGGTTGGACTTATCCAAGAAATCTCCTCCTAAGATTACGCGTCCCCAGGCAGTCCGGCCATCATAGTATTTCTACATTAGATCCGAGACTTTGTGCCCCTGTCTTTCGTCCAGGTTTACCCTTTACTGGACCCTTTACATGAAAGGATCTGGCTAATAATGAATGAAACCGCTATCTGCAATAACATTATATAGCACCTACCACAAAAAGTGTGTCGATTGTTGGAAATATTTTATAGGAATATCTTCGGAGTTCACGATTCATTTTGTAATATTTTGATTAAACTATTTGAAAACTGTGCTCTATGACCTAAAACTAGCGGAGCGTTCAACCTATTTTCCTAGAAGTAAATATAGACTTATTTACCCAATTCTCCAGGATCCAATCAGCTCTCCGCATTTATGATGGTTCTGGATGAATTAAGGCCTGAATCATACCGTTTTGCGAACGGAATAGCACAAAGTATGAATTGATTAGCAGACGTTAAAGTTGCACAATAGTAGTGAAATGAAACCGCAAACATATCAGCCCTGCCAGCTGCTGGTGCTTTTTCTGGCGCATGTGGGGTTCATCCGTTAGGAGGATGTATTCATGGCAGCCAAAGGACCCTATAATGAATCCGTTTGGAGCAATTATCACGGACCCAATTTGGGCTATATCCAAGACAAATATGAACAGTTTATCAATGATCCTTCTTCAGTAGAACCTAATTACCGCGATCTGTTTACTGCATCCGGTCCGCCTCCGATGGCACCTTTACCGGAACCGGCTCCGATGCCTGCTGTCACCGGTGATGCCGAGTGGCTGAAAAAGGCGGTAAGAGCCTCCAAGCTGATCGCCAACATTCGTATACATGGCCATCGCGCCGCCAATATTGATCCGCTTGAGCGCGGTGAGAATCCGATGGCCCAATGGCTGGATTTCCGTACCTATGACCTGACCCGTGAGGATCTCACGGCAATGCCTGCCTCGCTGATCTGGGAGAACGCGCCTGGTGATGTCAAAACCGCTTGGGATGCGGTTCAGCGGATGCTTCAGGCTTACACCCGGACTATCGCCTATGAATTCGGGCATGTGCATGAGGAGAAGGAGCTGCGCTGGCTGAACAGCCAGGCGGAATCCCTGAGTTCCCCTGCTCCGCTGAACAATAATGAACGCAAGGAGCTGCTGAACCGGCTGATCCAGGTGGAGCAGTTCGAGACCTTCCTGCACAAAACCTTTGTCGGCCAGAAGCGTTTCAGCCTTGAAGGCAATGATGCCCTGGTACCGATGCTGGATGAGATCGTGCGTGCTGCAGCCCACGACGGTGCAGAGCATATTCTTATGGGGATGGCTCACCGCGGACGTCTTAATGTACTGGCTCACATTTTGGGCAAGCCGTATGATATTATTTTCTCAGAGTTCCATCATTCTCCGAATAAGGAGCTGTTTCCTTCCGAAGGCTCGATGGGAATCAACTACGGCTGGACCGGGGATGTCAAATATCATCTCGGCGCTGACCGCGCTGTACGCCAGGGAGAAACGGTGCGCACACGGATTACGCTGGCCAACAACCCAAGTCACCTGGAATTTGTTAATCCTGTTGTCGAGGGCTTTACCCGGGCAGCTCAGGAGGACCGCAGCACTCCGGGCCTGCCGAAGCTGGATACCAGCAAGGCCATGGCTGTGCTGATGCACGGGGATGCCGCTTTTCCCGGTGAGGGCATCGTTGCGGAAACACTCAATATCGGCAAATTGAAGGGTTATCAGAATGGCGGAACGGTGCATATTATCGTCAATAACCGCATCGGCTTCACTACGGAAAGCGAAGATTCCCGCTCTACCCATTATGCCAGTGACCTGGCCAAAGGCTATGAAATCCCGATTGTGCATGTAAATGCCGATGATCCGGAGGCCTGCATTTCGGCTGTCCGCCTGGCCAGCGCTTACCGCAATCTGTTCAAAAAGGATTTCGTCATTGATCTGATCGGCTACCGCCGTCACGGCCATAATGAAATGGATGACCCGGAGACAACCCAGCCGGTTGTTTACGGCAAAGTCCGCAGCCATCCGACGGTCTACAGGCTGTATGCCCAGCGGCTGCAGAGCGAGAAGATCATCACTGCAGAAGAAGTGCAGCGTATGAGTGCCGAATCGGAAAGCGTGCTGCAGGCAGCCTTCGAATCCATGAAGGAAGGTAAGCATAAGAACGGCGAGTCCAAAACATCGGTGGTGCTTGAAGCGGAATCCAAGGCTCCGCGTCCGACAGCAGTCCCGCTCAGCACACTGAAGGAGATCAACCAGGAGCTGTTATCAGCGCCCGCCGGATTCAAGGTGTATCCTAAGCTGGAGCGGATTCTCCAACGCCGCAAGGATGCGCTGAAGGACGGGGAACGGGTCGACTGGGCACTGGCCGAGACGCTGGCTTTTGCAACGATCCTGAAGGACGGCACTCCGATCCGCCTCAGCGGACAGGATTCACAGCGCGGCACATTCGCCCACCGTCATCTGGTGCTGCATGACAGCGAGACCGGAGCACTCTACTCCCCGCTGCATCAGCTGAAATCCTCCAACGCTTCCTTCGGGGTATATAACAGCCCGCTTTCGGAAGCATCTGTGCTTGGATATGAGTACGGGTATAATGTGTTCGCACCGGATACCTTCGTGCTCTGGGAAGCCCAATACGGCGATTTCGCCAATGCCGCCCAGGTCATCATTGACCAGTTCATCTCCGCCGGACGGGCCAAATGGACACAGCGCAGCAATCTGGCGATCCTCCTGCCGCACGGCTATGAAGGCCAGGGGCCGGAGCATTCCAGCGCACGGCTGGAGCGGTATCTGCAGCTCTCGGCTGAAGAGAACTGGACGGTAGCGAACCTGTCCAGTGCCGCACAGTACTTCCACCTGCTGCGCCGCCAGGCCGCCATGTGCGGACAGCCGGATGCCCGGCCGCTGGTGATCATGGCTCCGAAGAGCCTGATCCGCAATACCCGCAGCACATCGCCGGGAGCGGAGCTTGCCTCCGGCAGCTTCCAGGCTGTGCTTCCGGAACCGCTGCTGGGCAGCAAGCCGGCTGAAGTGAAGCGCCTGGTTGTCTGCAGCGGCAAGGTAGCGATTGACCTGCAGACCGAGCTGGAGGCCAATGGCGGCCGTGACTGGTCCTGGCTGCATATCCTCCGTCTGGAGCAGCTCTATCCGTTCCCGCAGGCTGAGCTCGCTGCACACCTGAACAGTCTGACCTCCCTGGAGGAGATTGTCTGGGTACAGGAGGAGCCTAAGAATATGGGCGGCTGGAGCTATACAGAGCCTAGACTGCGGGATATTGCACCGGAGCGGGTCAGCGTCCGCTATATCGGCCGTCCGGAACGGTCCAGCCCGGCCAGCGGATATGCGGATGTTCACACCTTCGAGCAGCGTCGCATTGTTACAGAAGCCCTGAAATCGAACTCGCAAGTACAAGCGCCTGTACCGTCCTCCTAACCGGAAGTCGGTATCGTGATAACGTAAACTATTAAGTTTGGGGAGGTAACGGCCTGTGTCCGAAATTAAAGTACCCGATCTGGGCGAGTCCATTTCCGAAGGAACGATATACAAGTGGCTGGTAAAAGAAGGAGACACCGTCGGCCAGGGCGATGTGCTGGCCGAGCTTGAAACCGACAAGGTGAACCTTGAGATCAGCGCCGAGGAGGATGGTGTCATTTCCGCCATCCTGCGCCAGGCGGGCGAGAACGTGGCCGTCGGCGAGGCGATCGGCGAGATCGGCGCGGCTTCGGAAGGTGGCGCGGCTGGAGGCGGCAGCGCTTCTGGTGGCGGCGCAAGCAGCGAGGGCAGCAGCGCCGGCGGGAACAGCAGCAGCGGCACCTGCTGC
>NZ_LRAC01000099.1 GCF_001517085.1 Paenibacillus sp. DMB5 | reverse complement strand
CGCCGTCCGTCCCGGCTCCTGCGTTGTCCGCCGCGCCGCCGTCTGTACCAGAGCCGGCTGCATCCGTGGCGGCGGCTCCCGGTTCCGGCGACACCACGAGGCAGCTGCCCGCCGTCGCAACCACATCATACATGTCCGTCACCTCATCCCCGGACATGAGCCCGATCTCCGCCGGTTTAAAGGCGGAGCACTCCGCGGCATCCTCAAAGGTGAACACCAGCCGGGTGCCGGCCGCGCCGCCGCTGCCAAGCGCTACCGTAACCGAGCCATCCCCGGAGCCAGTCTCCGGCTGCGCTGTATCGGCAGGGTCCGGCCGCAGCAGGCTGACCGCTATAATGACCGCGATGATCACGAGCCCCAGAACGTAGCCGCTGATCAGGAGTTGAAATCGGCTGCGGCTGACCCACCGCGCCAGCGGTGAAGCCAGCTTGCTCCGGGCTTCGTTATAAACATTCTGCAGTGCCGGTCCTGCGGCGGCGGCATAGCTTTTGCGGAAATCCCGGTTTTTGAAGGCTTCACGGTCTTTGTTCATGAAGTACTTCAGAATGGCCCGCTTATATCCCGGCCACAGCTTTTTATTAGAAACCGTGAACAGCCTGCTGCCCTGCGACCAGTCGAAGAAACGGTACACCGTCTCCTTATCTCCATCCGCCTTGCGCACAACCAGCTCCAGCAAAGCCTCATAATCCAGCGGCCCGTCCTCGCGCTCACTGATATGATAGAAGGCTAGCGGCAGACGATCAAAAGGCTCCGCACTGCGCATATCCTTCAGCCATCGCCGTCCAAGCAGCTGCACATCGTCCAGCTCCCGCGGAGCAAGGCCGGCAAAAATCTTCTCATCCGGCTTCTCTTCGCCAAACCAGCGGTAGGCGGCCCGCAGGGCATTCGCTTTGCGTCTGCTGATGGAATCCAGCGGCGGCTGCCAGTCCTCAGCGTCGCGGTAACGCAGGAACGAAATATCCAGCAGCTGCTCCAGCGTCAGCTCGTCCAGATCAACACGGCTGAGCAAAAAGCGGTCTGCTGCATCCGCCAGCTCCAGCAGCAGCGACATCGCCTCCGGATAGAGGCCGCTGCCTCTGCGCCGTTCTTTTTCGGCTTTTTCGACAAAATCATGGGCGGCCGCTACGGCAGCCACAGGATTGTTGTCCCCGGCCAGCTTTTCCAGCAGATATTCCTTAACCATGTCCCGGGCAAAGGACTGCTCGAGCACCTCCGGTAAAGCACGCCCCCAATGGAATACGAAGCGCATAACGTCCCTTGAATCAGCCGCAGCAGCAAGCCGGGATTCCATATAAGGCTCCAGCAGCTGTCTGCGGAATATCGGCTGGCCCAGCACTTTTTTGAAAAAAGCAGCACTGAGCTCTTCATTGCTCTCAATAATGCCATAAGCCGAAGCCAGCACATCCTCCCGCCCTGCAGCCGGACAGTTCAGCATGCCGTTGATGAAAAAGTCGACGATTTTGCCCCGGTAGTTATGCCCCTCCAGCACAAAGTACTCCTTGAACTGCTCAAGCACTTCAGGCTGGGGAATCCCGCGCTGCCGGATGGCATCATACTCACGGTCGAAGCGCTCCAGGAACAGATCATTCAGCCGCACCCGTGACTCCAATGCTCCCTGGGGCTTCAGGTAGGACAACAGACCGCTGAGCACAGCGATTTTATTGTCCGTGTACGCCTGCTCCTCCCCCTGCTCAATCTCATAAAAGACCGCCAGCTCGTTATATACCGCCAGCTGCAGCTTACGCTCCGGCCCTTCACCTGTCAGAAGGGAATCGGCGAAACGGGCATAATCCTCCATGCTGCCCTTCCGGTTAAGCGTCTTCCAGACCAGCTCGGCAAAAGGCTGGGGCGTTCCGCCAAAATCAGCATTGAGCATACGGCGGGAGGCCAGATCGAACACATAATCCTTCTCGATATTGCGGTCCCCGGGACGCAGTGAACCCTTTTCCACAAAGGTCAGGTGAATGTATTTGCGGCTCTGGGGCTCATTCGCATATGTAATGACGCCCAGCCTGCGGCGGTAATCATAGGGCAGCACACTGAACAGAATCTCTGTCAGTTCTGCAGCACGCTGCGACACCTCGCTGATGGGGACATCGAGCGCAATATAGATTTTTTTCTTCCCGGCGACAGAGAGCATAACAGCCTGCAACAGGGCCTTGAACCATTCTTCATTAAAACCGAGCGTACGCAGCACGGTCAGCGGGTCAGGCCGGCTTTCGCGCTGCTTCACAGGGATATGGTCCAGCTCCGGCAGAGTTCCGCCCGGTTCCCCTTCATGACTGACAGCAAAGTCTGCATGCAGCCAGTCGCCGTAATGCTCCACAATCTCCTCCGAGCGGATCGGCGGCACAATAAAGTTATGGGCGAAAAAAGCGCTCCGCTGCCCCGTAAAATCAGCCGCCAGGTAGCGGCTCTGACCAATTACCGTATCGTTCGTCTCCGTATGGAACAGATGCAGCGCAGTTGGATAAATCTCCTCGTTCTTCTCGCCGCGTGCCGCAAGCTCAGCCGGAGCATCGTAGACGCAGAAGGGGTGGAGAATTTTTTTGACAAAATTATTATCCAGACTGTCCGATTTCGCTACCGTATCGAAGCCCTCGGTTGCCCGGTAAACCCCGCGCCGCTCGCGGGTGTACATCTGCTGGGTGATGCCGGACCCTGTAAATCTGTTCACGGCCCGTCGCTCCCCTCAATATAATTCAGCTTATGCAGCAGCCAGATAAACGGCTCGTCCACACGGATCGGGCTGACCACACCCTCTATTCTCTGATTGACCGGATTGCTGCCCAGCGCGGATACAGCGAAATACCCCGTATTGGCAAAATAAACATCCATCGTATCCTTGAACGGGCGGTCCACCTTCTCGATGAAGCGGCGGATTTCCCCGTCGATGTTATGATACTCGCCCTGATTTAATGTTTTACGGTGCACATAGTTATTAAAAACATTGCTGTTCGACTTGATATAATCGCCGTCCTCATCCTTGAGCGAATGCAGCATATCGCTTTTGGTCAGCACGACCGCTGTAGGGATGGAGGTTTTGCTCTTCTCCTGATAGGCGATAAAATCGCCGAACATCGTCAGCACCACATCGCGCGGTTCATCATACTGCGATACCCACTCGCCCGGCTTGTCGCCGTAGTTGATGCGGATCTTCTCGCGGATAGAGCGGATTTGCAGCGGATCAACCATGAACAGGATACCCGCGGAGTTTTTGATATGCTGGCCGTGCAGCCCGAGATAATCCTGGTCCACCATGCCTTCACCGGCAACATCGAAGAATACCAGCGTCAGCGGCGGCTTGCTCTCATCCTTGAAGACAAACTGGAAGATGAACGGCTCCTGCATTTTTTCCTTCTGGGTCGAGGCCAGCAGATCGCCGCGCTCAAACAGCGGTTCTTCGTACAGCGTGCGGAACTTGCGGCTGATTTCGGCATTCAGCGGCATGCAGGCTGCGTCAAAATGCCCCGCCGTCGTATGCTGCAGCGTATGGATCAGCGAGGTCATATATACCGACTTCCCTACCTGGGAAGCGCCGATGATGGAGATAATGTTGCTCGGCACCTTGCCCGCGGTTACAGGCAGCTCATTATGGCAGGCCGGACAAAGCCGTCTGCGCGTCAGCACCCCGTAGCGGTCGGTGAGCCCGGTCAGCACATGGTCTGTGTAATGATGGTATTCTTCCGGAATATCCGCCGGATTCAGAATGGCCTCCATATCATCCACGGTATCGAGCCCGAAGCGCTCACGGTACTTGTTGAGGGCATCATCCTCGCCCAGCGCGTAATTCTCATCATCCTCACGGCTGTGCATGGCCCGGAAAACGACTTCCTCCGGCTGGAATTTCGTGAAGCAGTACGGGCACACAATATCATAAAAAAGCGGCCTCGGCTGCGGCTGGTTTTTCTTCATAAAGCGGCTGAAAAAAGACATCTCTATTCCTCCCAACGTTTTGTCGTTGTCTGAGCGTTACTTTTCTGTCGGTCATTCGCCATGGGCTAAAGTACGAGTGAAAAATGTGGACTTTTAACTGCACGAAATACACTTATTCCGGCACCAGCTCGTAATACTGCCCATACTTCCGTCCATCGGTGAAAAAAATCCGCACAAAGTCCTCTTTGCCGATCTCGATCGGCGGCAGCGCGTTCCGTCCGGCGGCAAAATCCTGCACGAACGGGAACAGCATGCCGTCCTCCCTGGAGGCCGGATGCCCGCCTCTTTTTTTGACATAACAGAGTACATCCTTCGGCACCGGCACTTCGGCGGTAATCGTCATATGTACTGTTTTTTGCTTGCTGAATATCGTTTTTTTCTGGCTGACGGAATAATAAATCCTGGCCTTGCCGGCGCTGACTGTAATCTCGTTAGAACGGTCCGGCTGCCTGATGAGCAGTGTCTCCCCGTTATCGTTAATCCGGGCATATATCGTATAGACCACCAGGCCGATATCATCCATCCGGTCGCGGTAGCCGTTGTTCGCTTTGTATTCCTCACGGGTGTACAGCTTCATGCCGGAAGGCGGAAGCGGGCCGCGATCCGCCCCTTCCGCTGTTCCTTTGTGGATGCAGACCGCCTGTACGCCGTCCGGCCAGCGCCATCTCAGCGTACAGAACCGGTCCTCCACCCGGGCAGTCACTTCCGTAATGGCCTGTGCAGGGAGAGTTTCTTCGGCGTACCTCATGACTGTATGCTCCTTTCACCTGTTCATTAACTTTAGCTGGTGCTGACGGGCCTTAGAAGCCCTTGCTGTTCCCGTTTCTGCGCGGCGAATGAAACCCTTCGGAACCGGATGCTGCCGCTGCCGCCTCTCTTCTTCCCCGGCGGGACAGCCGTCCTTCGCCGACCGGTACTACATAGGTAAAGAGTGAGATAATAGCCGCCAGCACCAGTACAGCGCTCAGCCGGACCAGCGTATCGCCGACGGAATGGCCGTCAAGCCCGAATTCGAGAATCAGACCGGCACACAGGCCGGCTGTCCAGCCGCCGATGCCGAAGCTTTTGGCCAAATGCCGGTTATCAAAAATAATGCCAAGCCCGATCCCAAGCGCAGTACCCACCAGCATCAGCGCCAGAATCCGCACAACTGCATAATAAGGACTGTCTGCTGTAGCATCGCTGCGCTCTGTGAGCAGGGTGCGGTCGCCCAGCCGGTCATAGATCTGCTGGAATACCTCTCCCAGACGGCCCGCATCGGTAACATCATAATATTGCCCACCTGTCGCAGCGGCAATATCTCGCAGCAATGTGGCGCCTGACGGGTCGTCCAGCGCAAGCCCGACGGTGTTCACGGCGATTCCCCGGCTTTTATACTCATTTAATTCAGTAGCTGTATCAAATTGGCTAAAGCCGTCTGAGAGCATAATGACCATGGCACCCCGGCTTGCTTCTCCGTTACTGCTGATTACATTCATTGCCTCAGTCAGAGCGCCGCTGATATTTGTACCGCCTTCAGTCGTCTGGAGGTTGCTGATAACCTCGGATACCTGTTCGCGGTTATCCGTACTCCGCAGGGAGATCAACGGCTGGACAACGGAAGCATTGTCGCTGAAGGTTACTACAGCAACCTGATTGTCAGTGTCCATCTGCTGCACCAGTGCCTGCGCGGCGGCATACCGGCTGTTGCCGGGGTCGCTCTGCTGCATGCTGCCCGAGTCGTCGATGACCATCACGACATTTTTGACCGTTTTGATGCCGCCAAAGTTCAGCTCATACACAAACTCCATCAGCGTCCCGACGCCGAACAGTATAACCACCGTCAGCGGCAGCAGCTTCCACGACAGCCCCAGATAGCGCTGCTTCCATGACAAACCGTTCAGCCGCGGGGAGATCATCTCAGCCAGCAGTGCACCCAGTCCGATGCCAAGCGCCACTATGGCGAAATAGATGCCGACAATCAGGATTGACGGCAGATCATAAGGCCTGCTGCCCAGCAGCAGCTCTCCAAGCACAAAAGCTATGCCGCCGCCAAGCAGGCTAAAACACAATAAGAGCAGATTGATTTTCCGCTGCATCCATCCTCATCCTTTCAGGAACAACTATTGTTATATTTATACGTTGCGGAGCACAGCCAGCCTGTTATCCTCTTGGACGTGTGTTCCCTGACGAAGTAGGCGGCGGAAAAACTCCCTTGCAGATAACCCTGGCGGAATGGCCGGGATCGGCCGAAATCAAGGGCATTTTTGCCCTTCATTTCGGACGTTTGCCTGCATCGGCTGAAATCAGAGGTATTTTTGCCCTTCATTTCAGCTGTTTGCCCGCATCGGCCGAAATCAAGGGCATTTTTGCTTCTCATTTGGACCGTTTGTCCGCATCGGCCGAAATCAATGGGCATTTTTGCTTCTC
>NZ_LRAC01000098.1 GCF_001517085.1 Paenibacillus sp. DMB5 | reverse complement strand
CCAGCCACCAGCCTGAATAAGTGTACTTTGTGCATCTAAAAATGCTATTTTAGCTCAAAAAATAATTTTAACTGCAATTTGTGCAACTATTCCTCGCATTTTTTGGCTTTAGAAGCAATATTGCGGATTTTAGTTGCACAGACTGCAATTATTTCTTATATATCCAACAAAATGGTCATTTTAGTTGTACAGAGTGCAGTTATTCGGCCGGACTTTAGAATTTTGGACACGCTCCACTTACCACCGGTTAACCTAACACAATTGCTCCGGTCGCATGCTGTTCACCTCGTAGTACCGCACCCGTTCTTTCGAACACACTGGCTTTATCAGCCCTTTCCCACTCAGAGAAATCAGCAGCTTTTGTGCCGTCCGGAAATTAACGTCAAAGTGGTTCACAACATCCTTCGGACGCAGCGGCCGGCCCAGGCGCCAGGCGAGGCGGAGTACTTCTTTTTCTCCAGAGATCAGATCGGAAGCACTTGCATTTTTCGCCAAATATGGCGCAAGCACCAGCTGCAGCAGCATCCTGCATACTTCAGGACGCTGCTGGATGTCATCGAACGAAAAGTGCAGCATCCGCCAGCCCATACCGGTGAGGAAGTTGTCACGGTTCAGCGCATAGCTGAACTTCTCCCGGTCCATGTCCTTAATATGACTCTGAAATCCGTCACATTCAACGCCGATCTGCGGGCCGTTAGGAGGCAAAAAAGCAAAGTCCAGAAACTGGGACTTGCGGTTCCAGTCATAGATCTCATACTCCGGATGCAAATGCTCCAGAGATTGAAACAGCGGCCACCACACATTCTGCACGAACAGCTTCTCAGCAAAGTGATGTCCACGCAAAAGCCTGCCTCTGCGCTCACCGCTCCGCTCAGCTGAATGACGGCCAAACCATAATCCATGCGCTTCTTCAAAATCCATACATATCCCCTCCCGGCAAATAAAAAAAAAGAACGACCACAGCCCGTAAGTAACCTAACGGGTGATGGACGTTCTTCGTCTACAGCCAGTATAACAATGCGCTCGGCGGTTTCCAGCTTAAATTAGCCTATTAGCCCCGGCTGCGCCCGTGCATCGTGATTGCTTCCTCGACCTTGATGCAGCGGTCCATGATAGCGGTCATGCCATGCTCAGCAGCAATATCTGCCGCCTCCTGGCTGATAATGCCCTGCTGCAGCCACAGTACCTTGGCACCGATGTCGGCAGCTTCCTGTGCCACTTCAGCGCAATATTCGCTGCGGCGGAACACGTTGACAATATCAACCGGCTCCGGGATTTCAGCCAGGGTGTGGTAGCATTTCTCGCCGAGAATGTCTCCGTCCACGGTAGGATTCACCGGTATGATCCGGTACCCCCTGCTTTGCATGGCGTAAGCTACCATGTATGAAGTACGGTCGGATTTGTCTGACAGGCCGACAACAGCGATATTGCCAGCCGATGCAAGAATATCTCCAATCTGTTCACGGCTTGGATTCTCAAAACTCATCGTGGAATTCCTCCCTGTCTATAATCTTGGTCTGAACTCATTCTTATCAGCATCAATAAGAATGTCCTAACACTAAGAATATCACAAAGAATATCACAAAGAATCAGCAGCTTTCTGCGTAATAATACACATGTAAGGCAGCGCGGCCTTATCCTACTTTACCCATTCCACATCAGCACCAAGCTCACGCAGGTGATCAAAATACTGCGGATATGACTTGGCGACGTGGTGGGCGTCCTTGATCAGCAGCGGCTGGCGTGCACGCAGGCCGACTACGGTCAAGGCCATAATGACACGGTGGTCATAATGAGCGTTGATGGTTACGCCGCCCTCTACACCTTCCGGCATACCGTGCACGATGATCTCGTCGCGGCGCTCCTCGACCTTGGCGCCTGCGCGTGTCAGCTCGGCCAGGTAATCGGTAATGCGGTCGCATTCCTTGTACCGCAGATTCTCTACATTATAGAAGCGCGAGGTTCCTTCCGCGAATACGGCTGCTGCCACCATGGCCAGCACAGCATCTGTCGCTGCATCACCGTCAAATTCTACAGCCTTCAGGATTCCGTTGCCCTTGACATGAACGGTACCGTTCTCATGGGTCAGAGGCACTTCCATCATCTTCAGTACATCAACAACAGCCCGCTCCCCCTGCTTGCTTCTCTCAGCCAGCCGGTGGATCTTCACATCAGACTTCGTTACAGCCGCTGCCGCGAGCACAGCAGCCGATCCCGGATAATCCCCCTGTACAGTGTAGGACTTGGCAGCATATGCCTGACGGCCCGGCACCTTAAAGGACATGTAGTCATCTGCAGCATGTACAACGATTCCCGCCTGTTCCAGCACCTCAAGGGTCTGGCCGACAACAACCTTGGATTTCAGGTCATCCAGCACAATGATCTCACTGTCTTCTTCAAGCAGCGGTGTCAGGAACAGCAGCGCGCTGAGATACTGTGAGCTGACTGCACCGGAGACAGTGATCCGTCCTCCCGCCGGCTTGCCGCCGCGGATGGTAATCGCAGCCTGCCATTATTATGCTCAACTTCAACGCCCAGCTGGCCCAGCGCCTTAATCAGATCATCATGCGGACGCTTGCCAAGGGAATCGGGATAAGTATTAACAAAAGTAACCTCGGGGCTAAGCGCAGCCACAGCCATCAGAAAACGGAGTACCGCTCCGGCATTGCCCACGTTCAGCTCCTTCACATCACGCGGGTTCTTTCCGAAGCCCTGTACTACGATTTTTTCATCATCTTCTGTCAGGACAGCACCCAGATCAGCGATACATCTGCGGATGGCATCACTGTCTTCACTGTGGGCAGGATGATAGATGGTACTTACTCCTTCAGACAGCGCCGCAACAAGCAGGTAGCGGGTTGTATAATTTTTGGAGGACAGTGCTCCAATTTCTCCTTGCAGGGTCGGTGTAGGCCTAACAATAACATCCATTATTTAAACGCTCCTTATTCATAGTATTAGGGATATGTAGTGCTCGGTTTGACACTGTAGTCCAAAGCTATGGTATCATATCAATATTCTGCAGATAGAAAGGGGTCTTAACCATGAACGATATTCCACAAGTTACACCAGATGAGCTGCGCCAGCGTCTTGCGGCAGGTGAGGACCTGCTTCTGATCGATGTCCGCGAGGATGACGAGGTTGCCACCGGAATGATTCCGGGTGCCCGGCATATTCCAATGGGACAAATTCCGCAGCACAGCGAAGAGCTTCCGGCTGATACCGGCATTATCTTCATCTGCCGTTCCGGTGCACGCAGCCAGCGTGTGTGCGAGTATTTGCAGCAATTCGGCATCCAAGCCTCCAACCTGAGCGGCGGGATGCTGGAATGGAACGAGACGCAGGAGGCGTAATCAGCCATTTGCAAATACACTTAAAAGCTCAACCGCGGTAATGCATTAAAATATGCTGCGACACTTCTGCCGCACTAAGCTCCGATGTATCGACCGTGCAATGCGCGAACCGGTAGGCCTCACGCCGCTGCTCCATAATGGCGCGGACTCTATCCTGCGCGTTGCCGGCGAGCAGCGGACGGTTCTCATCTCCGCTCACACGGGCAATAATAACCTCTTCTGTAGCTGTCAGTGCTACAACAAGACCTTTAGCAAGCATAATCTCAGCGTTCCCCGGTGCAAGCACCGTGCCGCCTCCTGTTGAAATAATTCTGCGTTCTCCCTCAAGCATCTTCTGCAGGGCAGCCGACTCCGCCTTCCGGAAATACGCCTCACCGTCTGCGGCAAAGATATCCGCAATACTCCGGCCTTCATTTTCGACGATGACATGATCCAGATCAACCAGCTCGTAATCCAGCTCCTCGGCCAGCATTCTGCCTACGGTTGACTTTCCTGTGCCCATCATCCCGACCAGAATGATATTTCTCCCTGGTCCTGGCTTATATGAACACTGTTGTTCTCTATCCCCCGACATAACTACCCTCCAACCGCGACATTTGTCATATCATAACACACGCCCAAAAGATTGCACAATCCACTTCCCTCTGCTTCCTGCGAAGGTGATGTCATACCCGTATCCGCCATGAAAAAAAAAGCCCGAAGGCTTCCCGTAACCGGGAAACCATTCGGACTTCTTCTTGCAAGCATAGTGCGGTACTATTCGTTAATCCAGTTGTGGTGGAAGACGCCTTCCTTATCCACACGTTTGAAGGTGTGGGCGCCGAAGTAGTCGCGCTGTGCCTGAAGCAGGTTCGCAGGCAGACGCTCTGTGCGGTAGCTGTCATAATAGGCAAGAGCACTGGAGAAGCCTGGTACAGGTACTCCTTGTGCAACAGCAGCGGATACCACTTTACGCCAAGCAGCCTGGTAAGAGCTCATGATGTCCTTGAAGAACGGATCAAGCAGCAGGTTCTTCAGATCCGGATTGGTTTCGTAAGCATCTGTGATGTTCTGCAGGAAGCGGGAGCGGATAATGCAGCCGCCGCGCCAGATTTTAGCCAGGCTGCCGTATTTCAGATCCCAGCCATATTCGTCGGAAGCTACGCGAAGCTGTGCGAAGCCTTGTGCGTAGGATACGATTTTGCTGGCAAACAGTGCTTTGCGCACGTTCTCGATGAATTCTGCCTTGTCGCCCTGGAACGGCTCTACTTCAGGTCCGCTCAACACTTTGCTGGCTGCTACGCGCTCTTCCTTCATGGCAGACAGGAAGCGGGAGAATACGGACTCAGTGATCATGGACAGCGGCACACCCAGGTCGAGCGAGCTCTGGCTTGTCCATTTGCCTGTTCCCTTTTGGCCGGCGGAATCAAGGATCACGTCAACCATCGGTTTGCCGGTCTCTTCATCATACTGTGCGAAGATATCTGTAGTGATTTCGATCAGGTAGCTGTCCAGCTCACCGCTGTTCCACTCCTTGAAAATGCTGTGCAGTTCCTTGGCATCCAGGCCAAGAACGTCTTTCAGAAGCTGGTAGGCTTCGCAGATCAGCTGCATGTCGCCGTACTCGATACCGTTGTGCACCATTTTAACATAGTGTCCGGCACCGTCCGGTCCAATATATGTACAGCAAGGCTCTCCGTCCACTTTGGCGGAAATTGCCGTAAGAATCGGTTCAACCAGCTTATAGGCGCTTTCCTGTCCGCCCGGCATGATGGAAGGACCTTTGAGCGCACCCTCTTCACCGCCGGATACACCGGTACCGATGAAACGGAAGCCTTTGTCTTCAAGCTCTTTACTGCGGCGTACAGTATCAGGGAAGTATGCGTTGCCTCCGTCGATAATGATATCGCCCTGGTCCAGATACGGCAGAAGCTGTTCAATGGTAGCGTCCGTTGCTTTACCGGCCTGTACCATGATCAGAATTTTGCGCGGTACTTCAAGGGATTGTACGAACTCTTCAACAGAGAAGGTACCTACCAAGTTTTTGCCTTCAGCTTCGGCGATCAGGTCATTGGTCTTCTCCGGGGAACGGTTATATACCGATACGGAAAAGCCTCTGCTCTCGATGTTAAGAGCCAAATTTTTACCCATTACCGCCAAGCCAATAACGCCGATTTGTTGTTTTGCCATCTGGTTCTCCACCCTTTGCACCCTATATTTTTGTGAAATCCATTTCTCGCAGTATCAGAATACCACCCTTTGTCAGATACAGCAAAGTTCCGCCTGCGAAAGAGAGATCAATTTCATTGACAAAGCGCTTCAATATCAGGAAATTGCTCACGATGACTATTTTAACGTTTTTGCCGCCAGAAGTGAACCCCTGTCCACAAGTTGAACAGCACATGCATAGATGTCAGTTTCATTCCTGCAGCCATGCGGCTTTGGTCTTAAAAGTCCCGGATTATTTATCCCGGATATCCGCACAGATTAAGAGCACCCCGCCAGCGGGATGCCCTGATCCTTTACCATTCAAGCATATTCAGTTCATGGGACAAACCGGCCAGCTTCACCCTGCATGCCTCTATCAGCGCAGTGTCCCCGCTCTGCATCGCTTCATTCAGCCGGTCAAGCTCCTCGTCCACTTCCACCCTGCGCTGCCGGATACGTTCCTCGCCCTCCACTGAATAAAACAGCTTTGTCAGCTCCTGGTCGGTAAGCAGCGGACCCTTCTGGTATAAAACACGCTGCTGGTACCCTGAGATTTCCACCAGCCGTATCACTTCGCCAAACATAATGTTCTCAATAATGATCTGCCGGTCGCGGAACCGTTTGACTACCGCATGACCCCGCATGTCGCCGATCAGCTTCTCCATCCATTCGGACAGCCGCGCATCACGGATCATATAATCCCCGACCAGCTTGTAGCCGTCCTTTATCTGCTGAAAACGCAGCTTAACCAGCTTGCGGCCGGTACGCACCGAGATCAGAAATACAGTTTCATTCTCACTCCAGTACAGGGAATAGCCTTCCTTGATCAAATCCTTGATCAGGTTCTGGATATCCTGCCTGTCAAAGCGCAGCTCCAGATTGCAGTACTCCACCTCGTCGTTTTTGTTCACGGCACTCCCCCCTAACAGCTTTGTTGAAGCAGTTTCATCTGTATATACAGAGTAAAACCGACGGCCGGACCTCCACCAGAAAGCAATTCCTTTTTTCGTTCGTCTTACTGATATTTTATACTTCATTTTATGTAGCGGTAACTTGGTTTATTGACTATTTTTACCCGTTTTCCGGCATTCCCAAACGGATACTGTTTTTTCTTTAGCCGCATACGCAATCAGGCCCCGTTCATCCGGAATATACCATGATCCGGGTGAATGGGGCCTTTCAATTAATAGTGGCTGTCGTCAATATTTACACCGGATCAGCCCGCGCTCTGTTTAAGCCTTGTCCGGCGGACGATCAGCAGATGCAGCCCTGCCAGCAGCACCATTACAACGGCGCTTGCCAGGAACGGGGCGCTGTGGCTGACGGAATCCCACAGCCTGCCGGACAGCACGGGGCCGGCAACCATCCCCGAGCCCTGAAGGGTCAGGAACAGGCCCCATACGGTGCCGCGTTCTCCGGCCGGCACCTGCTTGGCCACAAAGGCATTCCAGGCCGGCAGAATCAGGGCATAGCTGATGCCGACAAGCGCCACAGCGACAAAGGCCAGCGGCAGCCAGCGTACCTGTGAGAAAAAGGCCAGTGAACCGGCCGCAAGCAGAAAGCCGATATTCAGGAACACGGTCGTTCCGATCCGGTCGACCAGTTTGCCGGCCGGAATGAGCGTAAGCACCGTAATACCGCCTCCGGCAATCAGCAGCAGGCTGAACTGGTTCGGGGTCACATGCAGCTCACTGCGGGCGAACAGCGTCACCACAGGCGTCATCAGGCCGATCGCAAAGGCCTGCAGGAACAGCGCCGGGAACAGCAGCCTGCTGACCTTAAGTGAGGTTCGGACCTGCAGCAGCGTATGCTTCAGGCTCTTCAACGGCTGGAATGGCCACCGGCCTGCAGCTCCGGCCTCACCGTCCATGCTGCGTACCACACGCGGCGCATGGCCGGCAATTCTCGATGGCAGCAGCAGCGCGACTGCGGCAACAGCGGCAGCACAGCCCATAAGGACAAGGAACACGGTCCGGTAGCTCTGTCCCCCGTGATCCATCATGAAATTGACGACGATGGGCCCGATGCCCGTTCCGGCCAGTGAGGCCATCTCGACCGCACCCATGGCCGCACCGCTGCTGCCGCTCTCAGTGGAGCCGGCAAGCTCGGTTATGCCGGTCATGGTACACGGCCAGAGCGGGGAAGTGCCGATCCCGAGAATCAGGCAGGCAACCGACAGCGCTGCTGCATTTTTGGCGTAGATAATCATGCCGACGGCAAGGACAATCAGCAGGAGCGATCCCGTCATCGTCCAGCGGTATCCGATCCGCTCCATGACCCAGCCGAACGGGCTCCGGAACAGATTGTCTCCCAGATACTGCAGGGCGAAGGCAAAGCCGACCACCGTAACCGACAGGCCAAGAATATTCTCCATGTATACAGGGAGCAGCGCAACGAGCAGGGATCCTTTTACAAACTCGACCAGAAAAATGATCACCCACATTTCCAGAATAAACGGCGAAGCCAGATTAATATGCACACGGCCTGCAACTTTGCCAGTCATTTTATCACATCCTAGTATTATGGTGATTGATTTGTTATACTGGTGCTTGCCTTAAAAAAAATAAATCTTGGCGAAAGGTTGTGACAGCATTAAATGAATCAACACGATACTCCCCTCTTCACCGCTCTCAAAAAGCATGCCGCCGGAAACCCTGTACAATTCCATATTCCCGGGCATAAGAAGGGGCAAGGAACGGATGCCGAATTCCGTGAGTTTATCGGCGATAACGCGCTATCCATAGATTTGATCAACATCGCACCGCTTGATGATCTTCATCAGCCTACGGGCGTGATCCTAGAAGCTCAGAAGCTGGCTGCGCAGGCTTTCGGCGCCGACTACACTTATTTTAGCGTACAAGGCACGAGCAATGCCATCATGACTATGATCCTCTCTGTCTGCTCGGAAGGAGACAAAATAATAGTGCCCCGCAACATTCACAAGTCTGTGATGTCGGCCATTATTTTCTCCGGAGCCAAGCCGGTCTTTATCTCACCTGTTCAGGATGAGAATCTTGGGATAGACCACGGTATAACCACCAGCTCGCTGGAAAAGGCATTAAAGCGTCATCCTGACGCCAAAGGCGTTCTGGTCATCAATCCCACCTACTTCGGAGTAGTTGCCGACCTGCGTTCGATTGTGGACCTGGCTCACAGCTACGGAGTACCTGTACTGGTGGACGAGGCCCATGGAGTATTGATTCATTTTCATGAAGATCTGCCGGTATCGGCCATGCAGGCCGGTGCGGATATGGCAGCAACCAGCGTTCACAAGCTGGGCGGCTCCATGACGCAGAGCTCGGTACTGAATCTCAATGCGAAGACCGGCCTGGTCAATCCGCAGCGTGTTCAGACGATCATCAGCATGCTGACAACAACGTCCACTTCTTATATTCTACTGGCATCTCTGGATACCTCCAGACGCAATCTGGCCCTTAACGGCCATGAGATGGCTGAACGGACGATCGCGCTGTCCAACTATGCGCGGGAAGCCATTAACAATATCGACGGCTTGTACAGCTTCGGCAAGGAAATTCTCGGGACAGAGGCTACTTTTAATCTCGACCCTACCAAGCTGAACATTCATGTCCGGCATCTGGGCATTACCGGCTACGAGACAGAGAACTGGCTCCGCCAGAAGTACAACATCGAAGTTGAACTCAGCGACATGTATAATATTCTTTGCCTGATTACCCCCGGAGATACCCGGGAAACCGTAGATAAGCTGATTTCCGCGCTGCGTGTGCTTTCGGCGGTACACTACAGCAAGGGCGAAATTTACGAGCTGAAGGTTCAGGTGCCGGAAATTCCGCAGCTTGCGCTGATTCCGCGCGACGCTTTCTATGCAGATACGCAGGTGGTTCCGTTCCGCGAATCCGCCGGCTACATCATCGCTGAATTTATCTACGTCTATCCGCCGGGAATTCCAATTTTGCTGCCTGGTGAAGTTATTACCCAGGACAACATCGATTATATCATCGACCACGTCGAAATTGGCCTCCCGGTTAAAGGACCGGAAGACCGCAGCATCAACTTTGTCAAAGTTATTGTTGAAGCTGACCCGATCTCCTGACGGGCGGCTTCCAAGGCAAACAAAACCCCGATACTGATCAGTATCGGGGTTTTGTGCATGGAGCGCTGCTGCCTGTCCGGCAGGCATGCCCTCAGCTGCATTGAAATCTATTCTTGCTGGGCAAGCAGCTCGTTGTAAGCTTCTTCAACAGCTTTCCATTCAGCTTCGTCTTCAATGTTGTAAAGAACCATTTCTTCGTTCTCTTCTTCCATACGCAGAATGATACCGTCTGCTTCAGGGTTTTCGCGTTCCAGCAGCAGCGCGTACAACTTCTCGCCTACGTCGAACGTTTCCACCAGTACCATTTCTACATCTTCGCCCTGCTCGTTCGTCAAGGTCAGCACAAACTCCTCGTGCTCATGGTCGTGATCATGTCCGCAACCGCATGCTTCACCATGTTCATGGCCATGCTCATGTTTGTGATCGCTCATTGAAATACCTCACTTTAATTGAATTATCCTGCTAGGGTATCGTAACACGTATGACAAGTTCAGGTCAATTTGCGTATAGCCCAAAAACCTTAATCCAGCGCCGTAATTACCTTCTCCGCCACAAGAACGTAATCGGAGCCTTTGGACGCCTTGATATAGAAGCCCACACGGTACTTTCCGGAATCCTTGAAATCATAGGTGAACTCTGAAGTCGGGAACCAGAAGTCCTCCTTCTTCGAGCCGCCGAGCTCCTGGGACTGGATATCCTTTACGTTGCCCGAAGGGTCGGTAATCGCCACCTTTACAGCTGCGATATCATCTGTCAGGCTGTCCACCTGGGTGAGCACCTTGATCTTGAGCTTGCCCACATTTACATTGCCAAAAACCTTATCTCCGTTAAACAGTACGATCTGTACATTCGGCTTGAGGATTGTCACCTTGCCTGAGCCGTCCCAGCTGACGACACCTCCGGCCTCCCTGGCGGGAATATAGGCCTTCCCGTCGATCAGATAGCCCCCGTCGGCCATCTCCTTTCCATTGCTCCACACTCTAAGCTTTTGATTTACAGAATCCGCGAACAATAATGAGCCTCCCATCAGGGAAAACACAGCTACGCACAGAGCAATTTTTTTCCATCTCATACTTGAGACCCTCCAAATAATTCATGCTGTTAATATATACTACATATACAGCTACAAGTTGCGGAGGAAACAGGTAATTATTTCATTATCCCGGTTAAAATAATACTATATTTAGATAATGCCAATTCTGCCCGGCAGCAATAAAATCATTGGAGGAACTCTGCATGACTGTACAGCTGCAAATGCTTGGCACCGGCGATGCCCATGCCACGAACTACTATAATAATAACGGGTTGCTGCTCAGCCCGGGTTACACCTTGATGATTGACTGCGGGACTACAGCACCGCTGGCCCTGGAGGCAGCCGGACGTTCGTTCCGTGAGGTCGATGCCGTATTGATTACCCATACCCATAGTGACCATGCCGGTGGTCTTCCTGAGCTCGCCAGGCTCACTCATGCTGGCTCCGGCCGGAAAATGACTCTGCTCGCAGCCGGGCCGTTAATAGAGCCTCTTCGGGAAAGCTACCGGAAAAGCCTCACCGGGAAGTCCGGTTCTCCCCGCTCACTAAATGAAGCTTTTGAAGTAACGCCGCTGAAGCCCGCCACACCCTTCACCCTTTCGGCCGAGGTAACGCTGGAGCTGATCCGCACACCACATATCCGCGGGAAAGACAGCTATTCCCTGTTGCTGAACGGGGATATTTTTTACAGTGCCGATATGATCTTTCAGCCCGAATTGCTCCTGAAACTCGTCCGCAGACAGGGTGTCCGCAAAATCTTTCATGAATGCCAGCTGACAGGTGCGGGCACTATCCACACAGCGCTTGATGATTTATTGACTTTGCCTGAGGACGTACGAAGTTTGATCAGCCTGATGCACTACAGCGACCAGAAGCCCTGGTTCGAGGGCAAAACGGCCGAGATGACCTTTCTGGAGCAGCATGTGATTTACCCGCTGTAAGCACTAGTGTCTCTTGGGCTCCGGCAGAGCAGCATTCTTCCCCCGGATCTTCAGCACCACCCAGTACACTGCCGGAATCAGCTGCATACAGACGGCATAGGTTGGCCAGTATACCGTCATGAAGTGAAGCAGCCCAGCTGAATTGTCGGCAAAATGGACGGAATAGCCCACCACAATTGCTGACACGGAAAAGGCGAGCGGCTTGTAATCATGCAGCGACAGCAGCCTGGCCAGGCTGATTACGGCAGCATAGATTAAGAGGCTTATTTTTAGAATCACTGCAGGGATATAGAGGATGGTCAGAAACGGGTCCAGCGTCTCGATGAAATCGGCAATGCGCATGCTTCTTACATATTCCATTACCGGATAGGTCATTTTACCGCCCAGCTCCGGTCCAAAGGCCAGCAGGCTTGGAACCAGATACGACATGATCAGGAGCATGGAAAAGACCACCCCCCACACCACCATCCGGCGGATTTTCATCTGCTGCTTCAGGTGGGGATAGATAAACAGAACCACAAATGCATCGCCGAACCAGGGAGTCGCCTGCAGCATCCCAGCCGCTGTACGGTTCAACTCAAAATTCGTCAAAAATGCCCGGAGCATCGGAACCTGCAGCTCAATGCCAAGCAAAAGCGGTGTAAGGACAATTAGAAGAAACAGGTTTACAAAAAAGATCACTTCCGCAATTCTAGCGATCGCCTGAATCCCCGCACGCACTGTCAGCGCAATAGCTGCTCCCAATATAACGGCAATGACAGCCTGCGGCGTTGTCGGCAAATGATTGACCATCAGGAAGTCTTCGATATTCCTCATACTCATGGATGCACGGTGGAGCAGGTATCCGGCAAGGAGCAGCATTAGCGGGATATGAACCCATTTACCGACAATATATTTGCCGAATACGGCAAAATATTCCCGGTCATTTTTTCGCGCAACAGCCGTACCAATCAGGATAATAATCAGTCCCATGACACCCCCGAGCAGCACGGCCAGCACTGTATTATAGGAAGCTGTTTTGATAATCGGGGAAATCAGAAAAGCTGCATTCTCTGAATACAGGTATATTGTCAGCAGCATTACGAACTGCGAGGCAGATACATGCTTCACACTAGACTCTCCTTACCACCTTTTATTTTCCCAGGACAGCTTCGATTATCAGGTTGGGATTCAGCGCTTCGGGCAGAAGGGCTGCGGCCAGGTTATAGACCAGGGAAAGCAGCATCACTCCATATATTATGATATAGGTGCGCAGCTTTCTTTTTTTAACTTTCAGGTATACGCCTTCAAACAGGCAGATCAGCAGAAAAAGCAATAAAACTGCAGCCACATCCATCCCTCCAGCTATTTTTTCTGGGCGCCCAGCAGACGAACTACGGCTTTAGTCTTTATATCCAGTCTGGTCCGCTCCTTGTACACGCTACTCCAATCCTCTTTTACCTTCTTCCATTCTGCCGGGTAGTTCCAGGCAACATATGCACCGAGCTGAAAAGCATCGCTGCCGGCCTCACGGGAAGCATCAAAAGCCTGACGGATTCTTGACTCTACTTCATTGCCCAGTATCTTCTCAAGCTCCCGCATCGCATCCGGGTCCGACGTATCCAGCGAGGAATCCGTGGAATCAATGACACTATAGACATTGAGCTTCAGGGTGTATACAAATTTTCCGTCCTGCAGCTTAAGACTGATTCCTGACTCTGCGCCAATTACTAACAGGCTGATCATCTCACTGTCTGTCGGCGAAGGAAAGGTTATAACAGCATCCTTGATATTGCCCCGAAGCCACATAGCCCCACGGGTCTTATGTACATCCATCGTGCTGACTATACGGTTATCCTGGAACAGAGCAGAACCGACCAACCTGATCTGATTGCCCTGTGACTTGTCCGGATTAGGACTGAGATAAGCAAGGATCATGCCTCTCCCGTACTCACGGGCAATCATGAAATGCTTCACACTGCCGACCACGATTTTTTTGCGGGCGACCAGCTCACGGAAAATTTCACTCGGGAATTTTTCAATCTGGGTGGGAAACATGGAAATCTCCTCCGCTTTTCCTTTAGCCACCAGAATATAGGTTTTAAGCGGAATCGAAGATTTACGGATCACGAAATCCAATAGCGGCTCCACACCAGTGCGTGCAAATCCTTCGCTCAATACAATGATTTTTACCTGTCCCCAGAAAATTTCACGTGAGATATTGGTCTGGATGTTTCGGTAAGCCTCCGAAATATTCCGCCCCTCCCCCTTAACGGTAGCATAGGGCATTGATGAACTTGGCGACTCCCCGCCTGCACCGGAGGCAATCTGATTCGGCTTGGCATAGCCCAATGTGATCTGCACCTTGCCCTCCTCCAGCTCATCTATGAACATGGCCACTACCAGCAGCCGGTCATTAATCTCGATTCTTGACCAGCAGCCAGTGAGCATTAAGGAGTGCATAATGATGAGCAGGAGCATAGGAAGTATTCTTTTGTATACCGGAAAGCCGCTCAATCCTGTTCATCCCCATTGTCATATAATTGGCTCTTCAACCTTCTTGTCGGTTCGATTCCGTAAACGGAAGGACGGTTCTTCATAAGCTTCCATGGCGCACGGATAAACGTATCCTTAATATCCTTCCATTTAAACGGCGCAACCGGAGCCAGATACGGCACTCCGAAGGAAGATAAAACAACCAGGTGAAGCAATACCAGATACATCCCCATGGATAATCCAAGCAGTCCGAAGCTCCCCGAAAGGATCATGATCGGAAAGCGGATCAGCCTCAGTGTCAGCCCCAGACTATAGCTCGGTACAATAAAGGACGAAATCCCTGTAAGTGATACAATAATAACCATCGGTGAGGAGACGATTCCCGCACGCACTGCCGCCTCCCCAATCACAAGTGTTCCCAGAATAGAGACCGCCTGCCCGATTGCCGAAGGTATCCGGATGCTGGCCTCCCTGAGCCCTTCAAAGACAATCTCCATAATGAACGCTTCAAAAAGTGCCGGGAACGGAACAGGCTCGCGCGCCGCAGCAATACTGTAGAGCAGACTGGCCGGAATCATCTCCGGATGATAGGTGGTCAGCGCAATATAAAAGGAAGGAGCCAGTAGGGAAACAAACATGAACATCACCCTGATCCAGCGGATCCAGGTGGAGGCATAGGAACGCTGGTAATAGTCTTCAGGTGACTGAAAAAAGACAGGAAAGGTAACCGGTGCAATCAGCGCCATCGGTGTTCCGTCGGTCAGGATAAGTATCCTTCCTTCCAGTAGGGCAGCAGCAGCCGTATCCGGCCGCTCTGTATTCTGGATTTGCGGGAACGGGGAAAACGGATGATCCTCAATGAATTCCTCCAGATAGCTGCTCTCCAGCACACCGTCAATCTCAATTTTGGACAGCCGGTGTTTAACCTCATCCACCAGCTCCGGCCTGCAGATTCCCTCCATATAAACGACAAGCACTTCCGTACGGGTATGCTTCCCGATATAGCTGCTCTGAATCTTAAGCTCCTGACTCCTGATCCGGCGGCGCAGCATCGTTACATTGGTGCGGACTTCCTCTACAAACGCTTCACGGGAGCCGCGGATCACTACCTCATTCTGCGCTTCCGTTATACTGCGTTTCTCAAATTTGGCGTAAGGATAGCAGATCATGCGAGGTTCACCGGCTATAATCAGGACCGCCGCACCTTCAAGTACATATTGCAGCGCCTCCCCGCACTGTTCGGTAACATTGCAGGAAGTAATCAGCAGACGGCCAAAATCAACAGACGGCTCCTTTGCCTGACTCTCCCTGCCGTCTTCTCTTACTATCGGGTTGATCAAATCCTCCTGCAGCAGCTCCAGATCAACAATCCCGCCGAGAAATACCAGGGCATACTGCTGCCCGCCAGCACCCGAGAAGGTCCTGAACACTGCATCCACACAGTTGTCCAGGCGCTCCCGGAACCAGCCGAGCCGCTGCTCAATCGCAGTTCCGGGTTCGGACCGGTCAGCCGGGGCTGCTGCCGGGGACCTGCCGGTGGTTGTTTTAGATTTACGGAATAATGAGAACATCTGCAGCCTCCCCCGGCAGTTTTAATAACCACATTATCCGCCATTTCCCATTGAACTATACGATGAATTCCCCCGGAAAGTAAGGCTTTAGGTTCGCTGATTACTCAGGTACTAGGCGGGAACCCCAAAATAAAAAAAGACCGGACACACGCTTGTTAGAGCGTATGTCCAGTCTTCATATACGTTGAAGTCTTTAAAATTGCGGCAGCTGATCCAGGTTATTCGTAGGATCCCCGTCCGCATCGCCGCGGATATACATTTCGCCGTCTTTCCCTTTAAACACGTTCACACCGGCAATACTGCCGGCCTGAACCTCCTGCAGCGCCTGCTGATAATCGAGTACACGTCCAGAGGAAGTCTGAAACTTCAGCAGATCGCCGTCACCATTTCTCTGCGCCGCTACAAAACGTTCGCGTTCATTGTTGATCACTGCGGATTCTCTCCTTCGCGTTTGGATTCGCCCTATGGCACACAGGTAGATTCCCCTCCGCAGCGAAGAAGTATGTATCATCAGTGTCTAGAGCTTCTTCTGCATTCTGACATGGAGAATGCCTGCGTCATAGAACGGCTCGTCCGAGATGACCTCGTATCCCTGCTTGGCATAGAAATCTTCCGCCTGGCACTGCGCATCCAGCACCGAGAACACAAGGCCCAGCTCCCTGGCACGCTCTTCAAGCGCCATAAGCAGGACACGGCCGTACCCCTTGCTCCGGTGTTCCTTATGCACAGCGATCCGCTGCATCTTGGCAGAGCCCGCTTTATAGTAAATCAGTCTGCCGGCGGCAACCGGAACGCCGTCTTCCACAACCAGCAGATGATGCACCTGGTCGCCGATTACATCGTATTCATCGATCTCCTCTTCCGCCGGAACCTGCTGCTCTTCCACGAATACTTTTTTGCGAATGTCCAGCCCCATCTGAAGCTGTTCCTCCGTAGTTACATGTACGATCTCCGCTGCCATATTCTCTGCCTCTCCTCTCTATGTCAAACGACAGTTGAATTATTATACAGAATTTTTGAATATCTGTATAGGGAAACTGCTGTCCGCCAAAAGACCGGTTCATACGCAGGTTTAATCCGCGGAATACACCTCAGCAGGAATGGAACGGTCATAAACATCCTGTATTACCGGCGACACCGTCCGATCCAGGGGATCCAGGTTACCGCCCAGTTCCGTCATACTGTGTATCGGGGCGGTCTTCGGTGCCTGATAAGCAGCCGTACAACCGGTAAGCACCAGCAGCAGAGCCGCACAGAGGCCTGTAATAAAAGTCTTATTGTCTTTGCGCATATGATTCTTTCCTCCTAATCAGATCTGCTGTTTCCAGCTTTGACGTTTAGGAAGGATTATAAACTTACGCTTGACTTCAGCTGCAGCTGGCATTAACATAACCAGTAATTAGGATATTACAAAAGCTGGGAAGAGAAAGAGTACCTTGGCAATTCTCTCACAGAGAGCTCCGTCCGCTGAAAAGGAGCAGAGAAAACCCACGGGAATATGGTCTCTGAGCTGCGCACCGAAACCCTTTGATTGGTTGTAGGCTGCGCCGGAACCTGCATCCGTTAACGTGCTAGGGTATACCCGTCTGACCGGCGGCGTACCTGAAGAGGTGAAGGCCGCAAGGCATTAACGAAGTTGGGTGGTAACACGTGAGCACAGGCTCCCGTCCCTTTTGGGGACAGGAGTCTTTTTTGTTGTTCAAATAATCGAATCAGCAGGAGGAGAAGAACGAATGGCAAACATTTTTATCGGCGGAGCCTGGCCTTACGCCAACGGTTCACTGCATCTCGGCAGATTGGCAAGCATTCTGCCCGGTGACATTCTGGCCCGGTACCACCGTGCAACCGGCGACGAGGTGCTGTATGTATCCGGAAGTGATTGTCACGGAACACCGGTGGCGGTACAAGCCGCCAAGGAAGGTGTATCCCCGGGAGAATTTGCCGGAAGATACCATGATGAATTCGTGGAGTGCTTCAGCCGGCTGAGCTTCACGTATGACCTGTATACACGCACAGATCAGCCCGGCCATCACCGGGTTGTCCAGGAGCTTTTTTTGCGGCTGCTGGACCAGGGATATCTGTATACCCGGTCTACGCTGCAGTGCTACTGCGAGCAGGACCAGCGTTTTCTCCCGGACCGCTACGTGGAGGGGATCTGTCCGCACTGCGGACAGCCGGCGCGGGGTGATCAATGCGATTATTGCTCGGCTCTGCTTGATCCGGCCGATCTGCTGGAACGGGTCTGCAAAATCTGCGGGACCTCTCCTGTCCTGCGTCCCACCGAGCATTATTATCTTGCATTATCGAAGCTGCAGGATGAGCTGGCTGCTTACGCGGATGCCGGGATTGGCTGGAGGGAGAATGCAGTTCGGCTCACAAAACGGTACCTGCAGGAAGGACTTCAGGACCGCGCAGCAACCCGTGATCTGGATTGGGGGGTAGATGTTCCGGTCGGCAGCTTCAGCGGCAAAAAAATCTACGTCTGGATCGAGGCGGTCAGCGGCTATCTGTCCGCCAGCAGACAGTGGGCCCGGCAAACAGGCGGAAGCTGGGAGGACTTCTGGCTGGAAAGCAGCGGCGACAGCACTTCTGGCCGGGACATCCGCGCCTATTATGTACACGGCAAAGACAATGTTCCGTTCCACAGTCTCATTTGGCCCGCTATACTTATGGGCTCAGGCGGTCTGCATTTGCCTGACCGGCTGTTTGCCTGCGAATACATGACCCTCGAAGGCCAGAAATTCTCCACCAGCCGGAACTGGGCGGTCTGGGTTCCCGATATACTCAGCCGCTATCAGCCGGATTCTCTCCGTTATTTTCTCATAGCAAACGGCCCCGAGAAGCGGGACACTGATTTTTCCTGGCGGGAATTTATCCACAGCCATAACAGTGAGCTGCTCGGAGCCTTCGGCAATTTCGTCAACCGGACTCTTGCTTTCATTAATAAGGCATTCGACGGACGGGTGCCCCAGGGAGAAGCAGATCCGCTATGGAGCGATACGATTAATGAATCTTATTTAAAGGCCGGAACCCTTATTGAAGCAGGCAGGTTCAAGGACGCGCTTGAGGGCATTTTTGCAACAGTCCGCCAGGCTAACAAAACCTTCGACGAGCAAAAGCCCTGGGCAACCTTAAGGGAGAATCCCGCAGCCTGCAGCAATACCCTGTACAACAGTGTGCAGATCATTGCTAACCTGGCTAACCTGTTAAATCCCTTTGTTCCCTTTTCCTGCGGCAAGATCCGCACCTTCCTTGCTCTTGGGCAGCCCTGCTGGCACAGCATCTCCGTAACGGCAGGACAAACCATTCAGAACCTGACCCTGCTGTTTGAGCGGATTGATCTGAAGCAGATTGAGGAAGAGACAGAACGGCTTCAAGCGCAAATTACCGGAGCAGGTTAAATGTGTAAAAGAAACTTTCGGGCCTAGCCCTGAGACGTCCGGGGCTCTGTCCGGTCGAATCTTTATTCAGCTCCCGTCCTGCCCGGCTCCATCTCAAGCAAAAACCGTTTCACTTCAGCCACAAGCGCAGGTACAATATGCGGGTATGTTACTTCTTCCGGAATTTCCGTGAAGCTTTTAATTTCAGCCATTTCATATTGCGGGATCTGCCCGAATCTTTGGACATCCGCCAGATAGAGCTTGCCGAAGCTCTCGGGCACTCCCTGAATAGCTACCGAATACACACAGACCGGAATCAAGGAGTACTCCTCCGCACCGGTCTCTTCATACAGCTCCCTGACCGCGGCAGCATCCGCCGGTTCATTTGGCTCAATATGCCCGCCGGCAAACTCCCACGTAGTCCGTTCACGGTGCCTGGCCATGATCCACCGGCCATCCTGTCTTGCAGCAATCACTACATATTTGAGCAAAGCTTCCTCTATAACTGTTTTATGTATCGTAACTTTCACCGGCCGCCCACCTTTGTCATCATAATGATCATAAACGGACTTCATTATATAACGACCGGTTTTTAGCTGTCGCGCTCTTTTCTCATACACAGATTCATCCGGTCCCGGCAACATCCGCCGTATGGTGCTTACATGACTTCAGAAAATAATTGTTGCCATCAGCTGACATGCTGTGGTATTATAAATTTCGTTGCAGGACGGTAGCTCAGCGGGAGAGCACTATCTTGACAGGGTAGGGGTCATGGGTTCGAACCCCATCCGTCCTATATGTATAATCTCTAGAAAACTCCTTATTTAATAAGGAGTTTTTCTTTGTCATGCCCCTTAACCGTCTCAACATAGGCTCTGTAATTCGTCACGCATTGGTCACATTGGATATTATCCAAGTGACAGCCCCTTTTGATCCTCGAACTTGCTCCTTAATTAAGCTTTTTCTCATGTCATTCCTCCGTCTATCTAGTATTTTCTTTTTTAGGTTCATCTCGCAACAGGTTTCGTGCTGGGATTCCTATCGCTGATGCGTTGTCAGGTACATCCTTGACAACTACTGACATAGCGCCGATATTCGCATCGTTACCAATCAATATAGGACCGAGTATCTTAGCTCCCACTCCAATAAAGGCTCTGTCTCCAATTACTGGCTCACCTAAGCTATTTCTGCCGCCGATAGTTACTTGATGAAAGATGGTAGCATGACTGCCGATTACTGCTTTGTGACTAATAACGATACCATTTAAACCATGCGGCAAATGAAGATAATCACCGATCTTAGCTTGTGCATGTAATTCTCCATTAGAAAGGATTCGAACAAAAGCTAAGTCCATCACTTTATAGAGTCCCCATAGTGTTTTCTTTACAATCTTATTCTTAACCCGATAGTGTACCCAGTTTCCAAAGCGATAAGTAAACAAGACCATAAGCGTTTGTGGATTTTTGCGATTCGCTTTTAAATCTGTTTTAAATGACTTAATCATTTGTCATCCTCCTTTTTTGTCAGTCATCGATAGAGATAACACTATGTATCTTCCATCTATACATTCCTTTTTAGTAATTATACACTCAAAAATAAAACTATCATGTCGTAAATTGTATGTACTTAATATTTAATTGTCTTTAAAAATTCCAGTATAAAAATCACAAGGGACAGCACCATTTCATTCACTGATTAGGCTAATGTGCATATTATTATCGTAAATACTTGTAATCTGGAGGCTCACACTCATGTATAGCGTTTATCCGGTGCATAGCGTTTATCCGATTCTCCGCAGTTCAACTTTTGTGCCCGTTTGGGCTACCTCTACTCAAGAAGCACTGCTTTTAATGAAGGATTCTGTACAGGGGGAACGAAATGATGAGCTCTTCTATGATCAACTCATCCGGCTTGCTCCCGACCAAGGACAGGCCGATGTGATCACCTCCATCCGGAATGACGAACAGAAGCATAATCAAATGTTCCGGCAGATGTACAGAGAAATTACAGGACAAGAAGTGACTGGGGTCAGCAACGAAGTTCCTGAGCAGGCCGATACGTATATCTCCGGGTTACAAAAAGCTTATCAAGGTGAATTGTCGGCAGTTGAAAAGTACCGGAAGATATGGTTTGGCCTACCGTATGGTGTTTATAAGGATACTTTGTACGGCATTATTCTTGATGAACAAAAGCATGCAGCAAAGTACAATAATCTGTTAATAAGAAATTTAGCTGCGAACCGGTGAATACCCTTTATGAATCTTCAGGATATCAAAATCGAATACGACCTCATTGTCAGCCTCGGCTCCTCCTGCGCACCTGCCATTAATTTGAGGCGATATGGCCTCCGGAAGTTCTCCATGCCTCTCGACTGGATGATCTCTGCTTCGCTTAGTGATGTTACCCGCTTGATAAAAAGCCGCTTTAACCGCTTTATGGCTTTTGAAAATCTGAGCAGGCTGGATGAGACCCACTTTTATCTAAACGATGGAAATCCGGTGTATGACAACCCTGACGGGCAGAGTCTTTCTAAATCCTATTTTATCAGGGATTCTGAGTATAACATCATCTCCGCACATGATTTTCCAATAATCCCGAATGTGGATTGGCGATCCTTCTATCCGGCCTACAGACAGAAGCTAGACCGCCGCATCACGCGCTTCTGGGCAAATCTGGTGCAGAGCACTAGCAGCCTGTTCATCCGTTGGTCTGCCGGATACGAAGAGGTGTATGAGCTCCGGGATATTTTATCCACATTGCTTAGAGGGAGAAGCTATACGATTCTGATTCTTAACCCGGCAGAACATTTAACCGTTACCCGAGAACTGCCGTGGGGTATGGAGCATGTGTGCGCACTCGAGGTTCCGGGGGACATGAACGATTATACGAACTGGGATTTTATACTGAACGGGATAAGACTGAAGTAACCGTTACTCCGCTATTCAAATACCCGCTTGCCTTGCTATAACCATCCATAGGCAAAAAAAGCCACTGCCGCAAACATTTGCTGACAGTGGCCTTTTACAATCTTCCTTGCTTCCACTCACTTCTGAAGCTTATGATCAAAGAAGTCTTTTAACGCAGATGATTGGACGGAAAAATACTTTTGGCTCCGCTCATCCGTTATTGCGGCATAGATTTCCCGTTTGTCATATTGAACCCGGATCGACCGCTGATCGTTCTTAATCAACCTGATGACCATTTCCAAGGCCAATGTGCGGTCAGCATACTGAATTTCATTCATTTCAGACTCAGGAATAGAATTAAGCATTTTTCTAACCTGATCCGTCTCCTGTTCATTCAGCTCGATGTAACGATTCTCCGCAGTTTGACCGTCACTGTAGATCCACATTCCGGCTCCGGCAATATCATTCGTCCCGAGCTGCTCCCAGCCGATTGATGGTTCATTCAGCAAGCGGTCCACCGCGCTGCCGCCTGACCAGATTCCCGCCGCACCTGCGATACATACTGCAGACATGAGGGCGACGGACCCTCTGCTGATTCTTAGATAACCATACAATGTGCAAATGAAGGCTGCTGTAAGAGAAGGGATGACCAGAAAGGTCAGCAGTCCCGATTTCAGTGAATAATCAACCATAGCCTCCAGTGAAAATAAGACGGACGGGTCCTGCATATAGGAATACAGAAACGGGATGGTCAGGCTGACGATGAGGCATAACGGCACAATACTCCAATACAATCGCAGCCGGCTTTTGTCATGAATGAACCGGAATATCCTGTATAGTAGTGCCGGATACAGTATAGCAGCTGCTAGCACTAATATTACGTCCACTTTACCCCTCCCCGCTCGCTGATTCTAATAGCTGGCATAGATATACACTGAACCCAGCGTATCCCTCCAATAACACAACGCATTATAACTGACATAATAGATATTGCCCCAGCTGCTTACTTTCATGTACATATTGGCATTGGCGTCCTCAATGTAGCCCAACGCTGTAAACCAGTGAAAGACCATGCTGGAGGTACTTCCTGTATCAGGATAGGTGCTGCTGCCTGTTGAGGTTTTTTTACCGGCAAGTACAGCAACCGGCTTATTGCCGTTGATGCCTGTTTTGATATTTTCCCAAACCAGCAAATTGGAGGTTGTTGTAGGGGTGCCGAGATTGGTGTTATCACTTCTTAGTTGAGAGGCTAAGTAAGGACTATGATTATAATTGCTCAAATATGAATTAAGCCCGGCTTTGAATTCCGGAAAAGTAGTCCCCCAAATAGCAGACATACTGTTCACTAAAACACTGCCCATAGTATACATATCCATAGGTCTGGCCGGATCGGCCTTCCACCAAAGCATATCATTATAGGATGAATTCCGCTGCCCCAGCGAATACAAAAGATTGGTGCCGGCAGCCGGACCGCACCCAAAATTCTCGGCTAATCCTAATGAGCCCTGAACATTTGTAAGAAAGACGCTTTGGGAAGGGAAGGTAATCTGAGTATAGCCGCTGCTGGGCGGAGAAGGCTGTGCTGCCGCTGTACTGAACTCAGGCATTTGAAAGGCCAGTGCATCAGCAGCAATTCTCTCGCTGGTGATTACATTAACCGCTGTTTTACCATAGGCTTGTTCCTCTTTATCCACTTCTATACTATAGGACAATAGCGGTCCTCCATATAGTATTTCTGTATCGGCCAGCGTCTGCTCGCCGTTTGTTTTTTGGACGGGCGAAGGCGTAGTTCCGTACTCCATAACGGCAAGTTTGCCGTCTCCTTCAAAATCACCGAGAATTATGTAACCTGAATAGCTGTCACCGTTATAAAGATCGATATTGTAATAGGTCCGCCCATCAACACCCTTCAAAGGTGTTATTTCTTGACGCTCCGCCCCGGATTTCTTCTGGAAAGTTGTTTGTTCAAAGACTGATATTTGACCAAGAAATTCCTGAACGGCTTGTGCCGCAGCTGCCTTATCAAGCGGAGAGTCTTGTAGCTTATCCTCATTAAATAAAATACTTCGCATTCCGGCATCCGCGTCTGACTGCGTAACCAACGGTGCAGGCTCCGGCTGCTCCTCCGCCGAGACTGCTGCGGCGTTGGCTGTTAACATTAAGCCTGCCATAAGAATAGTAACAATTCTCTTCATACTTTCCCTCCATAGAATCATTATTTGGGAACCAGAAGCAATTTACCTTTTAGTTCCAAATAAAGAATAACTTCTCTTTTATATGAAAGCACTATCATTAGTCACATTCCTAGTAAATGTTTATCCTTCCTTCTTACATATCGGGGGCTCTATTCCTGAGAGCTTCCGTTTTAATCAGATACCTGTGAGTGCAAATGTTGTGGTACAATTCACATTGCAGCTACACTGATTTTTTGGAGGAACGATATGAAAAAAGTTGAAGCGATCATCCGTCCTGAAAAGCTTAGGGAAGTCATCGATGCACTCCGCGCGATTGAGGTCACCGGATTCACCGTTACACAGGCCCAGGGGCGCGGCCAGCAAAAAAACACTACCGGAGTGTACAGAGGCAAATCGTATACCGTCAATCTGCACCACAAAATCAAGCTTGAAATCGTCGTGTCTGACCATAAAGTGGACGAGACGATCAAGACTATTATTGCTACGGCCCAGACCGGGGAAATGGGAGACGGTAAGATTTTTGTGCTTCCGCTGCTCGAGATGTACAACATCCGTACCGGCAAAGCAGACGAAACTATCGATGAGTTAAAACAAAGCGATATGTAGATAAGTGCAAATCAGAATGGTGTTTTAGCTAAAATTGGTGTAAGTAAACATAACATTTGATGTTGACATTTTCTGCCCTCCCCTTATATCATTACTGTGTTGTATATGTGACAGGGAGGGTAACATCATGAATGCCGGAACGGATATCGCTTTAAATACGGTTTGGGTTGTGCTGGCTGCGGCCATGGTTGTGTTTATGGAGGGCGGCTTCAGCCTGCTCGAGGCGGGTTTTGTGCGGACGAAAAATGCGGTGAATGTCACCATGAAGATTTTTGTGGATCTTACCGTCGGGGTATTGGCTTTTTTTCTGGTTGGCTTCGGAATCATGTTCGGAAAGGATTTTGCCGGCCTGATCAGTTTTGATTTCTGGGGGGCTTCACAGTCTCTGAATATAGATTTAAACCTTCCGTTATCGGCTTATGTTCTGTTTCAGATCGGCTTCGCGATTGCTGCCATCTCTATCATTTCCGGGGCGGTAGCGGAGCGGATGTCTTTTAAGGCCTACATCCTTGTTGCTTTATTCGTAGCAGCTATCCTTTATCCGGTCTCCGGCCACTGGGTCTGGAATCCGGAGGGCTGGCTGGCAAGCCTGGGGATGAAGGACTTCGCAGGATCGGCGGCGATCCATGCACTCGGCGGAGCCGCAGCTTTTGCCTTTGCCAAAGTGCTTGGACCTCGCAGGGGCAGGTTCAATACGGATGGCAGCGTAAACGTATTTGCTCCAAGTAACATTCCGCTTGCTTCGGCGGGCACCTTCATTCTCTGGTTCGGCTGGTTCGGCTTCAATGCCGGAAGCACGCTGAATGCAGCGGATTCCAGCCTTTCCGTTATTGCTTTGAATACGATGCTGGCTGCAGCTGCCGGCGGTACATCGGCCATGATCTACACCATGTTCCGCTTCGGCAAAGCTGATCCGAGCATGACCATGAACGGTGCGCTAGCCGGTCTGGTAGGCATCACTGCCGGATGTGCTTTTGTCAGCCCCTACTCCGCTATTGTGATCGGCCTGATTGCTGGTGTATTAGTTATTTTGGGTACCCTGGCCATCGATAAAATGCAGGTGGACGATCCGGTAGGCGCTGTTGCGGTACACGGAATTAACGGTGCCTTCGGAACAGTAGCTGTCGGTCTTTTTGATACACAGGAAGGCTTGTTCACTACCGGACAGTTTCACCAGCTCGGTGTACAGCTATTAGGTGTTGTGGTTGTCATGGTGTGGGGTTTTATCATGAGCTATGGCGCCGCCAAGCTGATTCAGCGGACTGTCGGACTGCGCGTGAGCGCTGCTGAGGAAGAAGAAGGTCTGGACATGGCTATGCATGGTATCCCGGCATACAACGAGCTTGAACGGTTCAGCGATCAGCCCGGAATTGATGAAGCCTTGTTGCTGCGGACCGGCTCGGAGGATTAACTTGACGTTATAACCGAACCGGAGATATAACAAGAATATTCAAATCTATCAAACAACCCCGCTTCTGAAATGGCAACAGCTGCCATTTCTGCAAGCGGGGTTTCTTTTCATATTAAAATCTAATAGTATACGTACCGGTTTATCCTCTGCGGATACGTTGCACTGCTATTCCTGCACTTTCTAAGGAGCCGCGGATCGCTGAGGCAAATTCAACGGCATGATGACCATCGCCGTGCAAACAGATGGTTTCAGCAGTTATAGCTACATCTCTTCCGTCCGTGGAGCGGACCTTGCCCTCCTGTACCATGCTCAGAACCTGGTGCAGCGCCTGTTGTTCATCTGTCACCAGTGCATCCGGCCGGCTTCTGGGCGTTAACGTCCCGTCACTCTGGTAGGTGCGGTCGGCAAAAACCTCGCTAGCCGTGCGCAGTCCGGCTCTGTTACCGGCCCGGATCAGCTCGCTGCCGGCCAGACCGAACAGAATCAGCTCCGGCTCGATCCGGTACACGGCCACGGCAATCGCCTCGGCCAGAGCAGCAGAAGCTGCAGCCATATTGTATAACGCACCGTGCGGCTTAACATGCCGGAGCACGCCGCCTTCTGCCCGCACGAAACCCCACAATGCCCCTACCTGGTAGACGGTGAGCTCGTAAGCTTCCCGAGGCGAGAGCTTTATTTCCCTGCGTCCGAAACCAGCCAGATCCTGCAGGCCCGGATGGGCACCGATAGCCACTTCATGCTTCAGCGCCAGCTGCACCGTCCGCGACATCGTACCCGGATCACCGGCATGGAAGCCGCACGCAATGTTAGCTGAGGTTATGTAGGGAAGGATATCTTCATCCTGCCCAAGCCGGTATGCACCGAAGCTCTCGCCCATATCACAGTTCAAATCAACAGATTTCATTGGCTGTAGCCTCCAGTATGTATTTTGCGGGCTGCTACACATGCTGCAGCACGAGCCGAAGCCGGCGCAGCTCAAGCTCCCGCTGCAGCAGCTGCTCCTGTGCTTCTCTCAGCGTGACGAGCCGGAAATGGACCCGGCTGCCTGGGGATGCCTGCGCAAGAAGCGGCAGATCAGCCGTAATCACCTGCGCCAGCTTCGGATAACCCCCGGTTGTCTGGCGGTCAGCCATCAAGATGATCGGGGCACCTCCGGCAGGAACCTGGATCGTCCCAAAGGTGACTGCGCTGAGGCCAGACTCTGTTCCTGTACCAGTGACAGAGCGCTGCCGGACAGACGGTATCCCATACGGTCCGATTCGGGGAGAATCGTATATGGTTCAGATAAAAAGCGCCGGCGGCTCTCAGAGCTGAACATTTCGTACTCTTCGCCCTCAATTACCCGGATGACCGGAGCTTCAGGATAATCAGGAATCATAGCCGGCACAGGATACCAGGCAGCGATAGCCGCAGCCTCCGCTCCTGAATTTCCGGCAGACTGCCCTTCAAGCTGCCTGATATTCACCGGCTCCCTGACCCCCCTCTCGGTACCCCGCCCACGGGCCAGCCGTTCTGACCAGTCTGCAGCCCTGCCCGAAGGCGTGCCGACAGGCAGCACATCGCCGGAGCGCAAAGCCCGGCCCTGCTGGCCGCCGATTCCGGCTCGCAGGTAGGTTGAGCG
This sequence comes from Paenibacillus sp. DMB5, assembly GCF_001517085.1. Classification (GTDB taxonomy): domain Bacteria; phylum Bacillota; class Bacilli; order Paenibacillales; family Paenibacillaceae; genus Paenibacillus_AQ. The sequence continues at coordinate 114,457 of NZ_LRAC01000098.1, read as the reverse complement.
GCTGTTCATCTGAAGCGGAACATCGATTCCGCCGGCAACGGCGAGGTAAGCCCTGCATCCTCCGGGCAGGCGCCCGAAATGCAGCCTTGCTCCCTTGGGCACATGGGCTGTCCGCCAGAGCGGCAGCGGCCGCCCGTCCAGCAGCGGCGCTAACCCGCCGCCGCAGACGGCAATAAGCGCAGGAGCGGCAAATGTAATTTCCGGTCCAAGCACCGTCATTTCCAGCCCGGCTGCCTGCTCTTCGTTGCCAACCAGCAGGTTGGCCATACGCAGAGCATAGCTGTCCATCGCACCGCCGGCAATCACTCCATATTGCTGATAGCCGTATCTTCCCAGGTCCTGTACTGTCGTTAACAGGCCTGGCTTCATGATCAGCAGACTCATAGCCTATCATCCTTCCAGGCGGAGAACTCGCTGAACGAGACCGGATAGAACCGGACGAGATCGCCGGCCTGAAGCCTTACCGGCGGAACAGCATGCGGCCTGAACAGGGCAACCGGGGTCCGGCCGATCAGCTGCCAGCCGCCAGGCGTCTCCAGCGGATAGACACCGGTCTGATCACCCGCTATCCCGACCGAGCCTGCCGGGATAGCCAGCCGCGGCGAAGGACGCCGCGGAGTGGAAATCGCCGGAGAGAGCCCTCCGAGATACGGAAAGCCCGGGGCAAAACCAAGCATATACACCAGATAATCAGCCGAAGAATGAATATCAATAACCTCCTCTACCGAGAGCCTGTTATACCGCGCCACAAACTCCAGGTCAGGACCGGTCTCCCCGCCGTAGCACACAGGAATGCTGACTATTCTTGGAGCCGGATCGGCCTGTTCATCAGCAAGCTTCAACATTTCCTCCAGCAGGGCAGCGACTATTGGAAACGGATAATATTCTTCACCTTGGGCGATAAAATGCGGATAGGCTCTAAGGACAGCCGGCCCGTCGTAATATACAGCAACCGAGTGAAAGGAAGGGACAAATTCAATCATACCTGTAAAAGGAGCGGAAATTAGCCTGCTGCAAACCGCCTTTACACGGCGGTGGGTCTGCGGACTGATCGCTGCCTCAAAGATTACTGACACAGCCGAATCCCCTAACGGGATAATCCGGGGCAATCCTTCATCCGTATGCTTTGGCAGATGAAATACCTGGTCTTCCGCCTCGTTTTCCAATGGGAACCTCCCTTTCCGCCACATAATAATCCTTATTATACCGGATTATCCGCAATCGAAAAATTGTGATGAACCAGCCTTATGCCAGCACCTGCAGCACATCAGCAATTTTACACTGATGGGACATCACACCGTAATTCATCCAGGCCATAAAATCTATCTCATAGACACAGCCGCTGCGTACAGCAGGAAGCTTCCGCCAGAACGGGGTTTCAAGCAGCTCACGGCCTTCCCCCATCTGCCGGTCAAAGGTAATAAACAGATGATCTGCCGTCAGCTGCGCCAATGCTTCAAGGCTGAGATTTACCTGCTTCCTTCCCCGGCACAGCTGACGGACCAGCGGATGCGGCTGCAGTCCAAGATCGCGGTGCAGCACCTCTCCCGTGTAACCCAGTCCGTCACATCCGTACAGCATAATCCCCTCGGAATAAATCCGGAGCACCGCTACAGTCTGGTTGCCTGCGGAACGGCTTAGCAGCTGCCTGGCCGCAAGGGCTTTCTGCTCATAATTGCTGATTACCTCCTGTACGCGTCCCGTCAATCCGAAAATCACTGCAGCCGAACGCAGTGTGGCACGCCAGTTCTCCTGGTGAAACGGAAGCTTGAACAGCGGTGCCACCTGACGGCATTCCTCAAGATGCCAGCGCTGGAAACCGTCGTCGAGCATAATCAGCTCCGGCGTGTAACGGAACAGATCCTGCCAGTCGCCGGTGGAAATATCAAACGCCGGAATGTGATCAAGCCCAAGATAATCCTGCTTGCCCCAATCCGCGTGGCAATACTGGGCAACAGGTGTGATACCCAGTGCCAGCAGATAATCCTCCAGAAACGGGGCGAAAATCCGTGTTCCCTCCTGATAGAGGCTTCTGTACTTGCCTGGTGTAACTCCGACACTTCCTTTAAAACGCCGGCTGAAATAGTACTCATTACTATAGCCCACCGCCAAAGCAATCTCATGCAGACGGTCTTTACTCATTAGCAGCTGCTGCTGTGCCCGTTCTATTCTCAGTCCGTTAAGGTATTCCAGCGGAATCCGGCCGGTCTGTTCTTTGAACAGTCTGGTAAAGCGGCTGCGCCCCAGGCCGGCAATCTCCGCCAGACCGTCGACCGTTACCGTTTCATTGAAATGCTCCTGCATATATTGAATAGAACGCTGAACCGCAGCCTGCTCATCTTCGGGCACGGCGGCACAGGGATTGGCACGCATGAGCAGCAGCAGTAATTCCTGGAACCGGCTGTGGGCGGCAAACCGTTCAATTCCCTCCGCGCTCCGCTGGCTCTGCAGAATCGATTCCAGCAGCAGAATGATTTGCGGGAAGGGACGGCACTGTAACGGACCCGGATGCAGCAGCCCGTCCTCAGACAAGCTTTGCATAGCAAGCATCCTGTTTTCACCGGCCGCAAAAACTTCGAAATCAAGCCGGTAAAAACTCAAGCCCTGCTCTCCTGCGCAGATCTGGTCTACTGCTCCGCGTTCAAACAGGAATCCGGCCCCCTTGTCCAGCAGATAGCGCTGCCCGTCCATTTCAATCCAGCCTTGCCCGTCAGTGACTATAATCAGAGCCGGAACCGGAAAGAAGGCTGCTTGATTATTGTCTGACAAAGAACGCGTTGCCGTCTCTATACTATTAAGATTGTATAACTGCTTGTAAGGGTAAGTATTATCCAATGCCCTTTCCTCCATTGCTCCGCCCCCAACTGAGAATCATTTTCATTAATACAGTGTAAAACAAAAAAGAAGGCCTATCAACCATGCCTGATAGACCTTCTTCAATATTATTTGCAGGCCGGGACCGGCCTTATTTAACTATTGCCTTAAGCAAATCATCAAGCTTCATGGAATTTGCTGTAATGGCTCCGGACTGCCAGTGCGAGCGTTCCATTCTATAGATATTTCCGTTTTTCACAGCCGGGATGTTCTTCCAGAGCGGTCCGTCCAGAATACTCAGGGCATCCTGATTCTCAGGCGTATCCCAGTCCCCGTTATCCAGGAACACAATAATATGATCAGCGTCCAGCTCCGGAATCACCTCTTCAGAGATAATCGACTGGTAGTCTGTCATCTCGGCAGCCATATCGACAGGCGTAAGCCCGAACTGGTCATAGATTACACCAGTGTAACGGTTTTTGACTCCGAATAAGGCAAATGACTTATCAGCTACATTGAGCCGGATTACGGCGACCTTTTCCTGGCCGATTGCCTGCTGCAGCTTGGCTTTGCCGTCGGACACTTTAGCGTCATATTCAGCCAGCACACTCTCCGCTTTTTCGGGAATGCCCAGAGCATCCGCAATTGCACCAAGCATCAGCCTGGAATCCTGAAGAACCGTCTCCGGCAGCCGGTAAGTCGGTGCCACCTTGGAATAGTTCTCATAGGCGGCCTGATCCGCACCGCCATCCAGAATGATCAGATCCGGATTCTGGTCCAGCAAGGCCTCCATGCTGCCGGTTATATCAAATTCAGGAACGTCCAGCCCTAGATAATCCTGCTTGCCCCAGCTTGGATGATACCATTGCACCACCGGAGTAATGCCAAGCGCCTTCAGATAATCCTCCACATAAATACCCGCAATCCGCTGCGGATGCGCCGGAATTTCTACATCGCCGAATTCTCCGGTAACAGTACGCGTTCCGCCTTCATCACCGCCGGTGCTGTCAGTTGCTGCCGGTGTATTTCCATCAGGTGTGCTGCTTGCTGCCGCCTCTGCCGCATTCTCTGTCTGCGCGGCATTACCGCTGGCTGCGTTGTCATTTGTTCCGCAGGCTGCCATAACCGCCATCACCATTATGAGCATTACCGCCCAGATATATTTCCGACCCCGTTGTACCATTGAACTTTCCACTCCCGACATTATTGTGATTGATTATCATTCTCAATAATCATATTCTCAATACTAGCATGCCTGAGCGAAGTTTCAATGCACTTTCTCGGCGGATTTTTTATACAAACTCATTTATTTAAGCACTACTCAGCAGCAGACAGAGACAGCCGTAACCAATAATGCAGGTCACAGACTGCCCCTCTCTTAACCTTATAAGCTCTATTCATCAACCATCCGCTTCTTATAAACATAGGCGGCAACCGCATGAATCACGAGCACCCATGCCAGGATGATCAGCAGATGCAGCAGCGTATCGCCCAGTCCGGCCCCTGTCTCTACACGGTTCGCCAGCTCCAGCAATTGGAGATTCGGCATATATTCTACAACAGCCAGCACCGGATATTTCTCAATGAGCGGGATAAGCAGGGAGCCGGAGGTGAAGATAAGCATGACCGGAACGATAACTACCGATGCTTCCATGACCGATTTGGTAAACAATCCGATCAGCGTGCCTAATCCAACATAGAACACGGCGGATAACAAAAGCGCAATAGCAATCACAGCCATATTCCGGGGATTATAGTTACTAAGCAGAATTGATCCGGTGACGACTACCGCTGTCGCGATGAAGCTCAGCAGGCTTTTTCCGCAAAAGATTTCCATCGTGCTGGCAGGAGACAGCATCAGTCCGCGCAGCGTATTCTTCTCCTTCTCCTCGGCAATCAGTGCGGATTGGACATAAGTAGCGACAAGGATAAAACCCATATTAATAACTATATAATAGGAACTAATTGTGCCCATCCCCATACGCCCGAACAAAGCAGCCATCAGGAGCGGCATGAACAAGGTAGTTGTTACATACAGATTGCGCGACAGGTCTTTATAATCCTTTTGCAAAATAGCAAATATTCTTCTCGTTGAAAAGGTCATGCCAGCTTCCTCCCTGTCACTTCTACAAATATATCGCCTAATGTCGGATGATTCGATTGCACGGATACGAGCTGGCCCGTGCTCATATAGCGGAACATCTGGTCAGCTCCTTCAGGCCCCTTCGGCACAATGACCATACTGCCGTCGGCTAACTCGACCGTCAGAGTGGGCTCCCCCCGCTGCTGGCGCAGCTTTTTGGGACTGTCCAGCAGCCTGATTTCCCCGTTGTTCAGGAACGCAACCCGGTCGCATAACGCCTCGGCCTCGTTCATGTCATGCGTAGTCAGGAAAATCGTCGTACCTTTTTCTTTTAAGTGAAGAAGTCCTTCGTGAATATGCTTCGTATTAACCGGATCAAGCGCCGAAGTCGGCTCGTCCAGGAACAGCAGCTCCGGCTCATGCAGGAATGCCCTGGCCAGCGTGATCCGCTGCAGCATCCCTTTGGACAGCTTGGAAACTGCCTTCTTCTCTTCACCCGCCAGATTGACCATCTGCAGCACCTCAGCAATCCTTTGATAAGACACGCCGTAAAGATCGCAGTACAGCTTCAAATTATCGTAGACATTCAGCCTTCCGTACAAGGCAGTGTTGTCTGTGATGATTCCGACCTTTTGCCGGTACTTCTCGGAGTTTAACTGTTCAGTGCTGACTCCAAAAGCATATGCGCTTCCGCCCGTCGGCTTGAGCTGGGCAGTCAAGATTTTAATAGTAGTTGTTTTGCCGGAGCCGCTGGGGCCAAGGAAGCCGAATATCTCTCCTCTTTTTACATTGAACGTGACATCCTTCAGCGCCTGGGAAGCTCCAAATGCTTTCTGTAATGAAGTGACTTCAATAATGTTCTCCATCGACTGCTCATCCTCCGCCCTTCTGTTGTCTATGTCCAAATCGTACGGTAAACGCTGCAGCAGCGCATTATAATCACCGTGAAAGGAGCACAAACGAGCGTGAATGGAGCATATGTATACCTGAATGGAACTATTTCAACCCCATCATTTCCTTTAATTCAGCCATTTTGGTCTTGGACAAGGGTACCGAGGTCTTCGCTGCATCATCAAGTACAAGGCTATAGCTGTTGCGGGTGAATGTGATGACTTCACGGACCTTCTGGAGATTAACAAGATAGGAACGGTGGCAGCGGAAAAATCCGTAGGAATGCAGACGCTCCTCCAGTTCATTAATTTTAAAGGCTGTCGGATAGAGCTCACCGCCGATCGAGAGCCGGGTCTGTCCGTCGCTGCTTTCCACATAGTCTATTTCCGGCGGGTTAAACAGAATGATCTTGTCGTTCATGCGGGTAGGGATTTTTTCAAAACGGAACAGCTGGAGCGTCTGCCCGGCTTCATCCGGCAATTCGTCCTCTGTTAACATTCCAGAATCCGGCTGACTGCCTTCCTCCGGCAATGGTTCTGCTTCATCCGCAGATTGTCTGTATGTATCCGTATCCGGCTTACTTACCGCTGACTTGGTTGACGATTCCTCCTCAGCTTGTATATCAAAAGCCTGCAGTCCCTTTTCATCCAGCCGGTACACCCGGTTCGTCACACTAAGCGCCGTTTCCATGTTACCTGTTATAATAAGCACCGCTTTGCCGCTTTCACACAGCTGCTGCACAAGCCGCCGGAATACAAGCTTCGTTTCATTATCGACATTCTGGTCCGGCTCCTCACAGATCAGCAGCTGCGGGTCCTGGATAATCAGCCGGGCATATTGCACCCGTTTTCGCTCGGAATGGCTCAGAGCAGCTAGCCGAACACCAGCCTTGGCATCGAGCCTGACCATCCGGATTACCTCATCCACCGGCCGCCGGAGCCATACAGCTTGCTATAAAAGCGCAGGTTCTCTTTTACCGTCAATCTCGTATACTGACCTTCCTCCAGCAGCAGAAAACCGGTGTCCGGGGCCGCCTCTCTGATACGTCCTGTATAGGTATGACCATTAATGCTGATCTCTCCTCCGGTAACAGGAAGTTTGCCTGTAAACATACCCAGGAGCACAATCCTTGCGTTCATGCCTGTATGAAGCGCGACCGCCTCATGGCGGTTTAATTCCATTGTAAATGCGGGAAATACAACGGAATGCTCGGAATAACTTTCTAATTGTCTGATTACCAGCACCGTCACTTCATCACCTGACCCGTTTGTTTATAGTTTTGTTTCCAAATATTTTATTTATTAAAACTCTTCTATAATAGTAGCGTCTGTTCACTTCTTTTTCAAAAAGAGAATTGCAAATAGAGGATTGATTTCCGGGACATTATATTTTACAATGAACTCATAAACGCGCGTTTACAAGCAAAAAGGGGGCAATATGCGCAGCGAAGATATAGCGAGGCTCGCAGGGGTATCCCGGAGCACGGTGTCCCGTGTGATCAACAATTATTCCAATGTCCCTGAAGAGACGCGGGCCAAGGTGCTGAAGGTTATTGAACAGCATCAGTATGAGCCCAACAGCTTTGCCAGGGCTTTGGCCGGCAAGAAGACCGATACGATCGGGCTTTTCGCCATCAGCATGAACGAGAAGGAGAACACGACCCGGATCTACCAGAATAACTACTTTGCGCCCTTCGTCGATGCCGTTGTCGACACGGCGAATGCCAGAGGCTGTTATGTGCTGATCCACACCGTCTACTCCCCCGATGATTTCCTGAAGGTCAAGCAGGCTTTTCTGCAGAAACGGATTGACGGCGGCATTATCGTCGGTACCCAGAAGGACATCGATATCGTGCGGGAAATGGTAGGTCTGGACTCCCCGCTTGTGCTGATTGACTATGATATTTCGGAGATCATGGCCGAGCACCTGGACCGCAATCATCTGGCTATCGTTAATTCCAAGGATTATGAGGGCACGGTCGAAGCCATTGAGCATCTGATCGGACTTGGCCACAAGGAAATCGGCATGATTTGCGGACGGATGAACACTTATTCCGGCAGGGAACGTTACATGGCCTATGCGGATACGCTTAAGCGCCACGGGTTAACTCCAAATGAGCAGTTTGTTCTTCAGGGCGATTTTTTGAAGGAGAAGGCTTATGAGGAGGTCAAGAAGCTGATTGCTTCAGGCAGTCCGCTGCCGACCGCTTTCTTCTCCTCCAACGACGATATGGCGATTTCCGCTATGGAAGCGTTCGCTGAACACGGTATTTCCGTACCTGAGGACATCTCCATTGCCGGATTCGATGACGTGCAGCTCGCTGCACGCATTCATCCCAAGCTGACCTCTGTGCGCCTGCCGATTTATGAAATGTCCAAGGCTGCCGTCGAGAAGGTTATTGAGCTCTGTGATTCACAGCAGCCGACCTTCAGCACCATCAGCTTTCCGGCCAGGCTGGTCGAAAGAGATTCCTGTCAGCCGCCGAAGGCAACTTAAAGAACATATCATATCTGATTTATCAAGAGAAACTCCCTTTGCCCCGAGGGAATTTTTTCTGACTCCCGTAAACGCGCGTTCACAATCGAAAGGAGACTCTCCTAAATGAAATTCGGAACTTTTGACGACACTCGCAAAGAGTATGTAATCAACACCCCTAAAACACCTTATCCATGGATCAACTACCTCGTAACGAGCAATTTTTCGGTCTTATTTCCAATACTGCAGGCGGTTACACCTTCTACCGCGATGCCCGTATGAGAAGACTTACCCGTTACCGGTATAACAATATTCCGCTGGACAACGGCGGCCGTTATTACTACCTGCATGACGATGGTGATTTCTGGACTCCGGGCTGGATGCCGGTTAAGCGCGATCTTGATTTCTACGAGTGCCGCCACGGTCTTGGCTACACTTCCATCACTGGTGAGCGTAACGGTATTTCCGTTAACCAGCTTGCTTTTGTACCGATGGGCCACAATGCCGAAGTACACCGCCTCATCGTTAAGAACACTGGCGATGTGAAGAAAACAGTTAAGCTGTTCTCCTTTGCCGAGTTCTGTCTGTGGAATGCCCATGATGATATGACCAACTTCCAGCGCAATCTGAGCATTGGCGAGGTTGAAGTCAAGGATTCCGTTATCTATCACAAAACCGAATACCGTGAGCGCAGAAACCACTACGCGTTCTACTCTGTTAATAAACCGCTGGCCGGCTTCGACACTGACCGTGAATCCTTCCTTGGCATGTTCAACGGCCTGGACAACCCTGCGGTAGTCGCTTCCGGACAGGCAAGCAACTCCGTAGCTTCCGGCTGGTCGCCAATCGGCTCCCACGCTTTGGATATTACGCTTGAACCGGGCGAACAGCAGTCCCTTATCTTCGTACTCGGCTATATCGAGAACCCTGAAGATGAGAAATGGGAAGCACTGAATGTTATCAACAAAAAACCGGCACAGGCTGTTATCGATCAGTTCGCAACAGACGAGCAGGTTGACGCTGCACTTGCTGTACTGGCTGCACACTGGGATAACCTGCTGTCCAAATACCAGATCCAGAGCGGTGACGACAAGCTGAACCGGATGGTTAACATCTGGAATCCTTATCAGTGTATGGTTACGTTCAACATGTCCCGTTCCGCTTCCTACTTCGAATCCGGTATCGGCCGTGGTATGGGATTCCGCGATTCCAACCAGGACTTGCTCGGCTTCGTTCACCAGATTCCTGAGCGTGCCAGAGAACGTATTCTCGACATCGCTGCTACCCAATTCCCTGACGGCAGCGCGTATCATCAGTATCAGCCGCTTACCAAAAAAGGCAACAACGAAGTCGGCTCCGGCTTCAACGATGATCCGCTCTGGCTGATCTCGGGAACAGCTGCTTACATTAAGGAAACCGGTGACTATTCGATTCTTGATGAGCAGGTTCCTTTTGACAGCAATCCGGACCATACTGCTACCCTCTTTGAGCACCTGAAGCTGTCCTTTGAGCATGTTACCAACAACCTCGGACCTCATGGCCTGCCGCTGATCGGCCGCGCGGACTGGAATGACTGCCTCAACCTTAACTGCTTCTCCACTGTTCCGGGCGAATCGTTCCAGACAACCGAGAATATCGCTGGCGGCACAGCAGAATCCGTGTTCATCGCCGGACTATTCGTCTTCGTTGGACCGGACTATGCAGAAATCTGCCGCCTGCGCGGACTTGACGAGCTCGCTGCAGACGCTGTAGCGAAGATCGACAACATGCGTGAAATCACGCTGACCCACGGCTTCGACGGAGACTGGTTCCTGCGTGCTTACGACCACTACGGCGATAAGATCGGCAGCAACGAAAATGAAGAAGGCAAAATCTTCATCGAGCCGCAGGGTATCTGCGTTATGGCAGGTATCGGTGTAGAAGGCGGCCAGGCAGCTAAGGCTCTGACTTCTGTAGAGGAGCACCTGGATACTGAATACGGTATCGTATTGCAGCAGCCTGCTTACTCCAAGTACTACCTGAACCTTGGCGAAATTTCCACGTATCCTCCGGGCTACAAAGAAAATGCCGGTATCTTCTGCCACAATAACCCGTGGATCATGATCGCTGAAACTGTGCTTGGACACGGGGACAGAGCGTTCGAAATCTACAAAAAAATCGCTCCGGCCTACCTGGAGGACATCAGTGAAGTACACCGCATGGAGCCTTACGTGTACTCCCAGATGATCGCCGGTAAAGACGCTGTACGCCACGGTGAAGCGAAGAACTCCTGGCTGACAGGTACAGCTGCATGGAACTATGTAGCGATTACCCAGTCGATCCTTGGTATCCAGGCTGATTTTGCCGGTCTGAAGGTTGATCCTTGTATCCCTTCCGAGTGGGACGGCTTCGAAATTACCCGCGTCTTCCGCGGCGACACTTATGTCATCACGATCAAGAACCCGAACCATGTGTGCAAGGGCGTTGCCAGCCTGACTCTCGACGGCGCTGCTGTTGATGGCAACATCATTACACCGGTTGGCGACGGCGCTGTGCACCAGGTCGTTGTTGAGCTCGGCTAATTAGCTGCTGAGGCCGCTTAGGCGGACGTAAGCTTTTGGATGTAAAAGAACCCGGTTATCCGCTGCTGCGGCGTAACCGGGTTCTTTGTGTGTAAGGCTGCCGGGTTCAGAATTGCTGGGAGTTTTATGTTGCCGGGAGTAACGAGTAAACCGGTTTAACTGCAGTTTATGCAACTAAATCCGGTAAATAGTTGCCTTTGTGCGCTTTAAGTGTATTCCGTGCAACTAAAACAGGCAGGATAGCCTAATTCAGAGATTTTCAGTGCTTTTAAGTGTACAAAGTGCAGCTATACTCCATTTCCGCAAAAAACAGGTGTTTTAGTTGCACAAAGTACAGTTAAACACCTTAGTAATGATAGCTGAGAGCCGCTTCACAGTCTGGTTAGAAGGATCAGTCAATAGTGACCAACCCCCACTTGCCTTCCTTGCTCTGCATAAACCAGTAGTTCGGGCTGTCTGCCCTCTCTTCACCGTCTGCGGTAATCCAGTTGTAATTCACATTCATCACTACTCTGCCTTCCGGCTGGTTAGAGATATAATCCACTCCAGTGAAGGTAATTCCCCCTCCGGTCTTGAAGCCGTACTCATTCGCCTTGGCCAGATCTGGCGTTGTAAAGGCACTGTTGAACTGCTCAAGATCCTCATTAACGATCCCCTCAAGTGCGGCTTTCAGGCTCGCCTTAATCTCGTCGTTTACAATCGGATCAGAGATGGCATCAATGTCAAAGGCAATCTCCCGTTTATATTCCGCTGAATCCGCCTCCGGAGTTCCTTCCTGCAGCAGTGCTGCCTCTCCGCCCTGTCCCTCTGCACCGTCCAGCTGCCCGTTGTTTCCGCAGCCTGCCAGCAGCAGTGCTGCAAGTACAGGCAGCATTATATAAAAACGTCTCATAAGTATCCTCCTTTAACCGGATACTTATGAGACGCCTACGCTGTGCATAAAGTTGCTGTTTAACACATGAAGCTACAGCAGTGCCCTTCCGTCCGCCCGCTGCCCAAAGTAATGATTAGCTGCCTAATCTGCTTCTTGGATAGCCGTTGCCCAGCAGGCTGAGCTTATCATCTGCATTTCGGGCATTAACCCCGGATCCATACCTTCATCTCGCCGCTGCCGCGGTTGCCCCACAGGTAATATGGAATAGCCGTAATTTCGACAGGCTTGGTCTCGGCCTTAATACTGCCGTATAATTCACCGTTCCAGCTCGCCTCGTCTACACGGAAGCCGTCAGTCTTCACAATGACGGCTCCGCCCAGCAGCGAAGCATCGAAGCTCTCCGATAACACTCCGGATCCATTCAATGACAGGGAGCTGAGCGTCCCGCCGTTGTCCGCTTCCTCCAGACAATAGACGAGCGGTCCCCGCTGTATAGCTGTCTGTCCGGCATCCGCACGCAGCTTCGGATGGGCATAGATTCGGCTTGCCTGCATCGGAAGGTTCAGCTCGATGACATCCCCGGCGTTCCATACTCGGCGGATGACAGCATACCCTTGCTCCTGCTCAGTAGCGGAATCTACCGCTTCACCGTTCACTGTCAGCTCAAAGCCTTTACTCCAGGAAGGAATCCTCACCGCAATACCGAACTCTGCAGCCGCAGCCGGCTCCACCTTTAATTGCACTTTACCCTCCCACGGATAATTGCTCTGCTGGCTCACAGAAACCTCCTGTCCGCCAAGTGTAAAGACGGATTCACTGCCGATATAAAGGTTCGTATACAAGGTATCTCCGTGCACAGTATAGATATACTGGTTCAATGAGGTCAGCAGACGCGCCACATTCGGCGGGCAGCAGGCACAGCCGAACCAGCCCTGGCGCTCTGCTTTGACATGATGCTTGCCGGGATTGCAGCTGCAGGCCTGCGGCCATACTTCCAGCGGATTGACGTAGAAGTAATGCTTGCCGTCCTGGGCCATGGAACCAAGCACATTGTTATACAGCGCACGTTCCATTACATCCGCATATTTGGCATCGGGTTCAAGCTCCAGCATCCGCTTTGCAAAAAAGATCAGGCCGATGGAAGCGCAGGTCTCAGCGTAAACCGTGTCGTTAGGCAGATCGTAGTCAAAGGTGAACGCTTCCCCGTGATGGGTAGAGCCGATCCCGCCGGTAATATACATCTGCTTCTGCGTCATGTTCTGCCACAGCCGTTCACAGGCCTCGCGCAGCCCGGCGTCACTGGTGAGCGCTGCTAAATCTGCCATAGCAGTATACATATAGACTGCCCGGACCGAATGGCCTACGGCCACACTCTGCTCGCGGACCGGAAGATGCGCCTGGAGATAGGCCAGATCAGTCTTGTCCGTTTTACCGCTCCAGTGGGTAACCTGCCCCCGGTCCTCCCACTCCTTGCGCAGGAAGTTAGGCTCCTGCCCGCGCTGGTCAATGAAAAAGCTGCTGAGCTCGAGATATTTCTGCTCACCGGTAAGCTTGTATAGCTTCACCAGGGCCAGCTCGATTTCCTGATGTCCGTCATATCCTTTAAGCTTGCCCTCTTCAGGTCCAAATACGGAAGCGATGTGATCAACCAGCTTCCGGACAATGTTCAGGAGCCTGTCTTTGCCTGTGGCTTCGTAATAAGCAACTGCTGCTTCGATAAAATGGCCTGCACAATACAGCTCATGGCAGTCCTGCAGGTTGGTCCAGCGTTTGCCGGGTTCTTTAATGATAAAATAAGTATCCAGATAACCGTCCGGCTGCTGTGCTGCACCGACCAGCTCGATCACCTCATCCGCACGTCGCTCCAGCTCCGGATCACGTTTAATACTCAGGGAATAACCAACGGCCTCCAGCCATTTGGCCACGTCACTGTCCTGGAATACCCAGCCCTTAAATTCACCGGTGCGCCTGCCGGCAGCGATTTCAAAATTGGCAATGGCATGGCTCGGCTCCGCTTCCGGCACACGGTCATGCAGCGCTTCATATTGATACGGGATAACAACATCCTGAACCAGCCTGATATAGCGACCCCAGAATTCGTCTTTGATTGAGGTTTTGCCCTTCAGCGTATTCTTTGTCTGAGTTATTTTGTTCATTTTATTCTTCCCTCCGCTAAATATTTCTCCTCGCTAATTGCCATTATAGACGGTAAAATAAAACAAAAACAGGATCAGAAGCAACCCTGTTTTTGTACTATTTCACACTAATAAAAGGGGCAGTCCGATGACAACCATACCTTCATATATCCACATGGCGCGCCGCCCTTCCCTTATTTTCTGGAATGTGACCGGACTGTCTATCAGCGTGGTGACCAGCATCCAAACCGCAGGGCAATGGGCAAATTCGACCTGATTTTTGTCGAGGAAGGGTGTCTGTATATCGGGGAAGAGCATAAACAATGGGCTGTGCCCGCTGGCCATAGCCTGCTGCTGCTGCCGGACCGTTATCACTATTCGGCCAAACCCTGCGAGGAGAAGACTTCGTTTTTCTGGGTTCACTTTCATACCGTCGGAGAATGGGCCGAAGCGGAAGGCGAGCCGGTCTATGCTGACCGCGACGCCCATTTCAGCCAGTTCCTTACTCATCCTTACACGATCCGGGTGCCGCAGTTTGGCGCATTGCCGGACCCGTTTGAGCGGAGCGGACAGGCTGAGCTGCTGATCCAGCTGAACCGGGCCAGACGTTCAAGCGCAGTATGGCAGCAGCAGCGGATATTCGAAGAAATGCTGCGGATGCTGGATCTGACGCAGCAGGATACCGCCGGCAGCCATGCCGTGGAGATCGCAGAGCAGACGGAGGCTTATATCCGCAATCATTATGCCGAACCGCTGACTAACAATGTCCTGGCAGAGGAGCTGCATTTTCATTACAATTATCTGGCCCGCTGTATGAAGCGCGTATATAGCCTGACGCCGATGGAATATTTGACCGACTACCGGCTGGAGCAGGCCAAGCTGCTCCTGCTGAAGACCGAAATTTCTGTTGCCGGTATCGCTGAACGGACCGGGTTTGAGAGCACCGCCTACTTCTCTCGGCGCTTTACCCGCAAGGTCGGTATCTCTCCGCTGCGCTACCGCAAGCGGTATTCACGTTAGCAGCATAATACCCCCATACCAGGCATCTGAGTATATGCAGACACAAGTAATGGGGGTATATAAAAGCTGCGGAGCTTATGATTGTCGTATGTCAGCCGGATAAGCACGGAATTCATACAGCTTACGGCAGTAAGATAAACCGCCTATTCTCACAGAGTTCGGCGTGTATTCCCTGATCCGGTCACCATCCTCCAGAATATCATCCTCATATTCCTTAACAGCTACTGCAACCGGTATCTCTGATAAGGCGGCTGCCAGAAGATCCAGATCGCTCTGCAGCACTTTGTATGTATAATCCATCCGCTGTTCACCTGCTTTATTAAAAATTCAGATTATCCGTAATAATTACTATTAATATAGTTGTTTTTATGGTTGGCTGCAAGTTTTATTTGTTCGTTTATTATGGTTTTGTATAAAACAGGCTATGCCGGACAACCTAAAGCCACGTTCCTAATTATATAATATAAGGAGATGTGCATATGTCAGGAGTGCTCAGCGGCAGCCCGCAGGACGAGCCGCTTCATTACGGGGAAATCTATGGCCTGTGGCAATTTTCCGCGTCAGCCAAAATGGCATTATCCGCTTTTCAGACCTTCCATTACTACGCCGGAGACAAAGAGCTGAAAGAAATTATTGATGACTTCATCGATCAGGTGCACCGGGAAATCAAAGCATGTGACAAGCTGCTGAAGGTGAACGGCTTCATGGCGCCTCCGCAGCTGCCTGACCGTCCATCGGCAAGGCTCGAAGACATTCCGGCCGGAGCCAGATTTACTGATCCGGAAATTGCCGCTGCGATGTCATCCTCTGCTGCAGCCGGACTGGTTGTTTGCAGCCAGGCCGCGGGTATGTCAATCCGCGAGGATCTCGGAGCCATGTACATGAAGTTCCATTCGCAAATGACCGCACTAGGGCTTGCACTGCTCCATCTGCATAAAAAGAAAGGCTGGCTGGTACCCCCGCCGCTTAAGCTTAAACCAAGGGAGCATGCGCTCGTCTGAATATGAAACCTGTCACTTGATAATCCTGCGCAAGCAGGATTTTTTGTATTCCGGCTATTTTTTTCCATTTACCTGCATATTCATTAAGACATGCCTTATTTGTGGAGATGTTGAATATGCGCCCATTATTACGATTTGCGGTTATCATGCTGGGGAGCCTGCTTATTGCAGCCGGTACCAACTTTTTTCTGGTCCCCTACAAAATACTGGATGGCGGAGTAATCGGCATAGCCTTGATTATCAATTACATAAGCGGCATCAAGATCGGACTGGCTGTTATCTGCTGCAGCCTCCCCATTTTTCTGCTCGCCTGGCTTAAAGAGAGGGATATTTTTTACAACAGCATAGCCGGCCTCCTGGTTTCATCCTTTTTGATTGAGCTGCTCGCACCGCTTCAGTATTACTTTCTGTATTATATCGAGATCGGCTCCATCTCCAGCGCAATCATCGGCGGCTTTCTTATGGGCAGCGGTCTGGGGCTGATGCTGCGTTATAAAGCCAGTACAGGCGGGACAGATCTGCTGGCCAAGTTTATGAGACGGTATATCCCGCTTAATGTCGGGGTGCTTATTTTTCTGAGCGATATAGTAATTATCGGGGCGGGCGGGCTTCTGATTTCCAAGGAAACCTTTTTCCACTCCCTTCTCACCATTATAGCCGGCGGCGTAGCAACAGGGTTATGGACTCTGGATAAATGAATGAGCGGTCACTCCAGCATAATTAATCAAAATTGTTCCGTTAAATTTTTTCTTTTTCCTAATGGAGATGATTAAGGGTTGATCTTTTTCGGAATTGCGGCGACAATCGGATATATAACATTCCAGGGGAGGATCTAACGAAGTTGGACAGCACTAGCAATATCAGCAACACTTCCGCACATGACATCGTCGACCTGTGCCTGCTGGCCGGTAAAATCATGCTGCAAAGCGGGGCGGAAACCTACCGTGTGGAAGATACCATGTCCAGGATGGCTGCAGCCCTGGGATTTCCGGGAGCCCACAGCTATGTGACCCCGACAGTTATCATGTTCACTACAAGCAGGACAGAGCCGGTGAAGCTGTTCCGGATTGCGGAACGGACTACCGATCTGAAGAAAGTATCGGAGGTCAACGATATTTCCCGCCGGCTGAGTGAGCGCCAGCTGACAGCAGCCGAAGCCCGCGAACGCCTGGGGGCCGTGGATGACGCCGCCCATGCCTATCCGGCCTGGATGCAGATCGCAGCTGCTGCCGTGACCGGCTCCTGCTTCACTGTCATGTTCAAGGGCAGCCTCTGGGACGCGCTCCCGGCCCTGCTGGTTTCCGCACTGGGCTTTGCTGCAGCAACCTGGCTGCACCGGCTTGTGCAGATCCGGTTCTTCGCCGAGTTCTCCGCCTCCTTTCTGATCGGCCTGCTGGCTTTCCTTTCGGTCAGAGCCGGAATCGGCCAGGAAATGGACAAGATTATAATCGGCTCGGTAATGCCGCTTGTTCCCGGGCTGCTTATTACGAACGCAGTCCGCGATCTGATGGCAGGCCATCTGGTTTCCGGCCTGTCCAAGGGGGCTGACGCCTTCCTGACCGCGTTCGCCATCGGAACCGGCATCGGGCTTGTGCTGTCGCTTTTCTAAAATATACGGGGTGAAAGAGGTCTATCGTTCATGATTCTGCAATTCGTTACCAGCTTTTTCGCAGCTGCAGCCTTCTGCATCCTGTTCAATGCACCGGCACGGGCGCTGCTACAGTGCGGGTTCGCCGGAATGATTGGCTGGGTGCTGTATCTGGAGCTGGACAAGCAGCTCGATACGGTGGTCGCCACCTTCCTGGCTACCGTCGTTGTCGGGGTAATCAGCCAGTTTTTTGCCCGCACCTACAAAATGCCGGTCATCATCTTCAGCGTGGGCGGTATCATTCCGCTCGTCCCCGGCGGACTGGCTTATGATGCCATGCGCAAGTTTGTAGAGAACGACAATAATCAGGCGATTCAATACGGTGTACAGGCTCTGCTGCTCTCTGGCGCGATCGCTACCGGTCTGGTGCTCAGCGAGGTGCTGGGTCAGATGTTCCGCCGGAGAAGGGTATAGAGACACGCAAATAAGTCCGCCTGCAGGCAGGGAATACTCCCCGGCTGCAGGCGGACTTTATTCGGATTTGCTTTCTAAACGGCTGCAACTGCTTCCGGTCAGATCGAAGCCTGCCCTATAATCTTCTGATAGCTGGCGATATCCAGCCATCTGCCAAATTTATGGCCGATTTCTCTGAACAGGGCACTCTGCTCATAGCCGTGTCTTGTAAACAAGCGGCGGCTGGGCTCATTATCTGCGCAGACGGTGGCGACAAGCACGTGGAACCGGAGTTCAGCCGCTTTTTGCTCAATAAACCTTAGCGCTTGACCGCCTATGCCCTGTCCGCCGCTCCCCGGCTGCAGATAGATGCTAATCTCACCGGATGTATCATAGGCCTGCTTGTTCTTATGTCTGGCAATCAGCACATAACCCGCCAAGCTGCCATCCTGGAGGATGGCATATGATTTATAGCGCGGATCACCGCTTAACACCGACTGTCTCATTTCCTCCAGCGTCTGAGGCTCCGTATGAAACGAAATGGTCGTATTCAGCACATAATAATTATAAATATCCAGCACACCGGCCAGATGCTCTTCAGTGATCTCCTCAAAAGCCAGACCACCCGCAGCGATTGCTCTTTCCCCCACAGTTAATCCTCCCAGATTGATGTCTCTAATTGATCTACGAACCGCCGCAGCCTGCCGGCAATCTTGAGATTGATCGCCCCCGTCTGGTACATCTGCTGCACCGTGTCACGCTGCTCCTGGATTGCCTTCAGCTTCAGCTCCAGCTTCTGATCGTCAATTACCCCGTCTTTGCTCCAGCCTTCGCCCTGTTCCAGGCGTGATTCAATTTGCTCATACTTATTAATAACCCGCTGCGCCGCTTCACGGTTCTCTGCGTTGATGCCGCTGCTGACAGCATTGACTGCCGCCTGGCACATGGCGATCTTGGCTTTGCGGGCTTCTTCGGCATTCTGGATGGCCTGCCGCCGGTCCTCACCGCCCAGCCGTCCGGTAAACAAGCCGGAGAACAGCCGCTGGAGCTCGGCAAGTGAAAACTTCACATGCGTATCAAAACGCTGGCACAAAATGGACTCCGTATGGTCCAGCATTTCCTCCATCTTCACCGCGACAGGTGCCGGAATGGTCCCGTTCTCAGTCATCCGCCGCAGCTCGGTCCTCTCCGCCTCAAGTCCGCTGAGCCGGGCTTCTACGCTTTGGCGGCGCATTTTCTCGGCAGCCGGATCGTTGTCTGCCCTGAGCGCACAAATGCGGTCAATCTTGTCAGTGAACTCCAGCAGGGCAGGCTGGTTCGCACGCTCACCTGTCTCGGTGACCAGACTGCGCAGCATGCTCATTCCGGCATCAATGACTACCGATCTTGCCGCCAGTTCGGCATTCCCCCTGCCTGGTGCCTGGAGAACCGTTTCTTCTTCTTCGCCTGCCAGCAGCGGAAGCAGGATGCTGGCAATAACAAGCGACATCAGAATGACGCCTGCAGCCAGCGCTATAATGAGATCACGCTCCGGAAATGGCGTTCCGTCTCCAAGGGCCAGCGGTATCGAAAATGCCCCCGCCAGTGTAACGGCTCCCCGGACCCCGGAAATAGAGGTAATCAGCAGGGATTTGAGCGGTGTCCGTTTCTCTTTGAACCTTAGACTTTCAATCAGGGAATAGAGATAGACCCAGACAAAGCGCAGCACGATCAAAAGTGCAGTAATAACCAAAACATAACCGAACACCATGAAATTATTAAGCGATTCATCCCGGTAAATGACCTCTATTACATCCGGCACTGACACCCCTAGGATGAGGAAGACCAGACCGTTCAGGACAAACAGCAGCACCGACCAGGTACTGGCCGACACAAGCTGGAGTTTATACTGCGGTGAAGCCGCCCGGTCCTTCTCAATCGCATAGACGACACCGCCGGCGACAACAGCAAGGATACCGGATACCCCAATCTCCTCGCTGATCAGGTAGATGATAAAGGGCGTAAGAATCTGCAGCAGCACATGCATAGTAACGTCCTCCATGCCGAACCGGCGCAAAAAAACGCTCAGGCGGATCAGCAGAAAAGACAGCACCGCTCCCAGCAGCAGCCCGCCTGCTGCAATCAGCACAAAGCTTAATGCCGCTTTGGGCAGTGAGAACACGCCGGTAACTGCAGCGGCAATCGCAAATTTGAAGGCGACCAGACCGGAGGCGTCATTCATCAGCGATTCCCCCTCCAGAATCCGGTGGATGCTGCCCGGCAGATGCACCCTTCCGGCCAGCGAGCTGACCGCAACGGCATCGGTCGGCGACAGTATGGCCGCCAGTGCAAAGGCTGCCGCCAGCGGAATCGACGGAATCATCCAGTTGATCGCGTATCCCGCCACAACAACGGTCACAAAGACAAGGCCAAGCGCCAGCAGCAGAATAGGTGCCCGCAAATTCCACAGCTCACCGCGCGCGTCCGCCTGCCGTCATTGTACAAAAGCGGAGCAATAAACAGCACAAAGAAAAGCTCTGGTTCAAAATGCATATGTATCCCCGTCGGGACCAGTGCCGCAATGACACCAAGCCCGATCTGGATCAGGGGAATCGGCACAAACGGAATGAACCTGTTCACAACATTGGATACCGCAATCAGTCCCAGCAGTAAAAGCACGGCAAGAAAAGTCTCCAAGCTGCATCAGCTCCGATCCCAATGATTTTTTCATCTTATTATATCCCAAAAGAAGGCATAACCGCATCACCCGGCTATGCCTCCTGCAATCAAATTATTTCTTCAATGTATGCGGATTATGATTCCGATACAACGGTGAATCGTTCCCCGACATGCTGCGGTTGTTCTATCTCATCTACTATGGCTATCGCATAATCAGCATAGCTGACATAGCTTTCGCCTTTAGAGTTAACCAGCAGATGATCCTTGCCCTTCACATAGGAGCCTGTTCTGGCTCCAACGGCGAAGTTCGCGGACGGGCTGACAAAGGTCCATTTCAGGCCTTCCGTGCCCTGCAGAATCTCCAGATTTCGGCCTTGGTTCAGCGCTGTTGGCTTAACAAAGTCAGGAAACCCCGGTGTCTCTACAACTCTGGTCGTTTTGGCTTCGTCAACAAACAGGCTGCCTGCCCCGCCCACAACGATCAGCCGTGTTCCCGGAGCATCCTTCAGTGCGCTAATCAGAACATTTCCGGCATCCACATGCAGATGCTCCTCGCCAAACGGAGCACCGAAGGCGTTCACAACAGCATCGAATCCTTTCAGATCGCCGGCTGACAGGTCAAAAACATCCTTTTCCAATACAGCGGCTCTGTTATCCGTTACCTTCGCGGCACTCCGCACAATGGCTGTTACTTCATGTCCTCTTTGGAGTGCTTCCTTTACAATTTCACTTCCGGCTTTGCCGCCTGCTCCGATAACTGCAATTTTCATATTAATTCCTCCTGTTAGTTCTGAACAATTAAATGAATTCCAATGTTCCATGGGTCTGTTATAACGGCTCCCTCTGCCGTCTCCGTCACATCATATCCGGCCTCGCGCACCCGCTTCGCTGCAGCCGCAATTTCCTGTCTGTCAGGCAGCTGCAGGGTGAAGTAATCAATTCCCGGGGCACTCTGCGGAGTAGCCGGCGCCCCCTGGCCTGCCCATACATTAAGTCCCATATGGTGATGATACCCGCCGGCCGAGATGAACAGTGCCGAATTACCGTAGCGGGTGGTCGGTTCAAATCCAAGCGCAGTAACATAAAATTTCTCCGCTTCCGCAAGGCTGCCTACATGAAAATGCACATGCCCGATTACAGTTCCTGCAGGCAGCCCATTCCACGTTAAGCCTTCCGAAGCGGCCAGCAATCCGTCCACATCCACGGGATCAGTTGTCATAATGTAATCTCCGGCAGCATCACGCTTCCACGTATCACGCGGGCGGTCCCGGTACAGCTCGATCCCGTTATCGTCAGGGTCCTGAATATAGAGCGCTTCACTTACCAGATGGTCACCTTGCCCTACCTCTATGTCGGAAGCGATAAGATTGCGAAGCACCAGTCCAAGACTAGGACGGTCCGGAAGCAGAATAGCGAAGTGGTACAAGCCTGCCTGCTTGCGGCTTAACACCTGCGGGTGTTCAATCTCCCGCAGCACCAGCAGCACCTGCTGCCCGTCCGCTGTCAATTCTGCTTCCCGGCCGCTTTGGCGCAAAACCTGAAATCCGATTACATTGTGATAAAAAGCGAGCGACCGCTCAAGATTGCTTACTCTAATCTGAACCAGACCAATCTGTGTATCCTCATGCAAAACTGCTGTTGCCGTCATGGTAAACTCCTCCTGAAATAGCCGCTTCCGTTAAATCCGGTATTCTACGGCTTAGTGTTAACCTCAGCTACTATTGCCATGC
Organism: Paenibacillus sp. DMB5; assembly: GCF_001517085.1. Lineage (GTDB taxonomy): Bacteria > Bacillota > Bacilli > Paenibacillales > Paenibacillaceae > Paenibacillus_AQ. Next base: position 92,174 of record NZ_LRAC01000098.1, on the reverse strand, counting down.
ACTTGTAACTGTTACCGTTACACTTTAACTAACTTTAGTATAGTTGCGACCCAAAAGTTTGTCAATTACTTTCATGAAATGCTATCTGATCATTTTGTTTCCCTGATAAATCCGGTTCTCCGCGGCTACTGCTCGTACCCAGCCCAACAGCTCCGTCCTGCTGAACATAAATTCATTATCGATCCTATAGTAAGGCAGCCGTTTTCCGATAAACACGCCATTATTACTTAGAATGGCATTCTCGGCCTTAATAATGTTGGTCACCTGTTCTTCCTGCAGATTCAAGAGCTGCGCCGTTTCCTGGAGTGTCAATATCTCTTTGCCGTCCGCCGTCGTCCTTTCCATCCGCTCACTCTCGGCACTTTCAGTTCTTTCATTGCTGATAATCAGGCATCCTGTAATAAAAGAAAGGCTCAGCATCAGACTCGCACCCAGCATCACAAACGTGTTACTTTTCATATGTATCCTGTTCTCCTTATCCCATTCTTCCGGCATATTCGGTCAGCAATTTCCGCTTCCCTTGTGCCAGTTTACAGGTTTTGGAATAATATGTATACCCTCACGTTTTCCAGTCAAAAAAAGGACCCCGCCGGCGTCCGGCAGGGTCAAAGTCTATTATAAGGGGGTCATGTGATTACTATAATAACCGAAGCTTAAATTAACATGAACCGCAGGTAAAGGTTTGATAAAAAGAATAATTCATCTGTTACAAAAACAAATAGACCCTGCCGAGGCACGACAGGATCTAACGATAATGCATCCACTGGGGGGTGGAGAACTCAACTATACTACCCAAACCTTAAAATCAGATAAAATCCTGCTGAAAGCCAACTTAAATTTAGAAAATGTCACATTTTTGCTACAATTACTTTTAGAGGAATTGCATGGGGACCGGAACATAGTTCCAAGCCTCTATCAGACAGCCGGGATCTGGTCCACAATCTGATCGAGCGTAACCTCCTGCAGCACCTTCTCCATTGCCTTCTGGGCCATGGAAAAGACCGGTACAATCGCACCTGCGATATTCTTGCCGACAGGACACTCCGGATTGGGATGGTCGTGCACGGAGAACAGGCTGTCTTCCTCTACAGCATTTACAGCCCGGTATATGTCCAGAAGAGTAATGTCTGCCGCACTGCGCGTAAGCTTGGCACCTGCCACACCGGGACGGACCTCCACCAGTCCGGCCTTGTTCAGCATGCCGGTAAGCCGCCGGATTACCACCGGATTGGTGTTCACACTGCCGGCAATCCATTCGGATGTGCTCTTGCCTTCCTTATTGCTGTCTATTAACGTCAAAATATGAATAGCGACCGCAAATCGGGTGCTGATGTTCATGGGTATCTCTCCTTTGAAGCCTTCAGACAAAAGCTATAGATGCAACTATAATAGTTACATTTTAAACAGAAGTCAATCCCGCCAGCAGCGCTTCCACCTGCCCCGGATACTTTTTGGACAGTCTGGATTTTGACAGGTTACTCTTCACGATTCTGATCATGCGATCATCACCGCTTGCCGCGAGCCTGTCCAGCATGGCGAAGCCCGCTTCTGGTTCAGCGGCTACGAACAGGCTGAGGCTATATTCCAGCCCTTTGGACAATACCCGGAAATGTTCAGGATCATAGCCTGCTGCCCGGCCTTCCAGGATTCCACCTGTGATTTCAGCAGCCAAACCTAGGCTGTATTTAGCCTGATCCTTGGATTTGAGCAGCGGCGGATGAGCCAGACCGGCCAAAAAAGCACGCTGTTCCAGCATCGTGGCTTCCGGCCGCCAGCTGTCCAGCAGCTCCTGCAGCACCGGGAAATTATACTCACCAACATACTGCAGTCCTATTGCAGCCGACTCACGGACCCGCCATCTCGCATCATTCATGGCCTGTTTAAGCATCTTCTTAATCCGGCTGCGCCGAAGGCTGTCTGCAAAAGAATAATGGGCTGCACAAGCCTGGACCGCACAGAAAGGTAAATATTCGCCGGACTCTTCCGCCCATCCGGTCAACAGAATCCATGCCGTATCTGATATTTCCGATCTTGCATACTCGCGGGCGAACCGGGCAGCCAGCTCCAGATTGGCCCGCGGTCCGGGCAGTCCGCTGCGGAGCTGTAAGTATTCCTCCAGCAGCGGCCAGCTCTCGCGGTTTTGGATCCACTCCTGTAACGGCACGGTATCCTCCTGCTTATCTCGCATCTCTATCATCCCTTCACGAAATGTTATCACTGCCTCTGTACGATCCCCTGTGTAACGTAGGGGTAGTCAATCTGCTGCTTCACCGTCAGCATAGCCTCCTCACCGGCCAGCAGTGACAACACATATAATCCAAGATCAATGGATGTCGAGACCCCTCCGCCAGTTATGATGTTACCGTCATGAACGATCCGGGCTTTCACAACATTGCTGCAGTGAGGCGCCAGCAATTCATAGGCAGACGGATGTGAGGTTGCACTGCGTCCAGCCAGAAAACCGGCGGCGCCTAACAGCAGCGAACCGGTGCATACAGAAATTTTGTAGGGAACCTCCGCTGCGCTCTGAAGCCATTTTATGAAATCAGCATCATTCCTGAGCTTTCTGGTTCCAAGACCACCCGGTACAAAAATCAGGTCATAAGCTGATAAATCAGGCTGCACCCGTCCTACTTTGACTGTTAAACCCAATTCATCCGAAACTTCTTCCCGCATGCCGCAAATTTCCCATTCCAGCCCTTGCCCGGCCTCAAACTGCCCCAAACGGTAGATCACATCATAGAAGCCTGCGAAATCCAGAAACGTAACTCCATCGAAAAGAATAAAAGCCATTTTCACGCTCAACACTCCTTTCCAACCAGCTGCTTATGGTTCTTATATAAATGATGCTTTACAGTAAAACAGCAGGGGCTGCCCCGGACAGCCTTTAATCTGACTACCGGTACAGCCCCAAATGCATATCTGTAAACTTCACGCTGGCTTGTAGAGTACGGTTCTTACGCGCTCGTCAAAATAATCGGCTTGCCTTTGGTCACGATAATCGTATGCTCAAACTGGGCAACCCGGCTTCCTCCCTTGACGCTGAGGGTCCATCCGTCACTTTGCTGTTCCGCAAAATCATCGCCGGTACTCAGGAAAGGTTCCACTGTAATGACCTGGCCCTCTTTCAGCACCGTCGTTACACGCGGATTATAAAACGGCAGGATTTCAAACGGCTTTTCATGCAGCGCTTTGCCGATCCCGTGGCTGCATAGGTTGCGGATGACCTTATAGCCGCGTTTACCGGCTTCCAGCTCCATCACACGGCCGATCTCGTTCACCTTCATTCCCGCCCGCAGATGGTTGATTACACTCATCATAGTCTCCTCTGTACTGCGGCACAGGTGAAGCAGCTTCTCATTATAGGGCGGAAGCTGAAAAGAAACTCCGGCATCCGCATAATATCCGTTCAGCACAGCCGAGACATCAATGTTAATCAGGTCTCCGGGCTGGATCACCCGCGGGCCGGGTATCCCGTGGGCCACTTCATCGTTGATACTGATACAGGTGCTCCCCGGAAAATCATAGGTTACTTTTGGAGCCGACTTCGCGCCGAACCGCTCCAGCAGCGCTGCGCCAATTCCGTCAAGCTCAGCTGTGGTCATTCCGGGCACTACCTGCCTCCTCATCTCGGCAATTGTATGTCCGACCACTTTACCTGCTGCCTGAAGGCCTTGCAAATCCTGTGCATTATCGCTTGTCATCTAGTCCACTTCCTTTAATGATATGGCTTGGCCGTCAACGTTCTATTGCCGTATTCCACCGCAAACAAATGATCGAACGCTAATTCTTCATTATATTGATTGCTCAATGGAAAAGTGTGCAGAAGCCGTCTCACAGGCTCCAAGTCCATATGTATCCATCCATTATAACAGTCTCAGGCAGCATAATAAAATAAACACCGTAAACGCCGGGCTGCCAGTCAAAAAAAGACCGGTCCGCAGCATTACCTCTAACGGATCAGTCTTGTGTCATTCGAAGCTGTATGAGGCTATTGGATTGCTCCAACCGCTTTCAGCCAGGCCTCGGCGATCAGAGCGTGGCCGGCTGGAGAAGGATGAACGCCATCACCTGCCCAGAATGCAGGCTCCGCCTTGACTGAGGCGGCCGCGAACAAGCCGTCCAGCGGGACAAGCACTGCACCGTATTCCCTTGCCAGCGATCGCACTACATGAATTTTCGGGTCCAGATCCGTGCGCCAGCCCTTCCGGTCCTCCGGCACGGGAAGGACGAACGGCTCAATCAGCACCAGCCGGGCATCCGTCGCCGCCTTGGTCCGTTCAATCAGATCCCGGTAAGCGGCTTCAAATTCCGCCGCCGTTGTCTCAAAGCCTGAATCATACCAGCGCCATGTATCATTTATTCCGATATAGACCGATACCCAATCCGGCTTCAGCTCCAGGCAATCCTTGTCCCAGCGGCGCTGCAGGTCAGTCACCCGGTTGCCGTTAATCCCGCGGTTATATACCGTCAGCTTCTTCTCCGGATACTGCAGTCCAAGCCGGGCGGCTGCCATCAACGCGTAACCGTTTCCAAGCGACCCGGCATCATTGTAATCCCGTCCACAGTCCGTAATGCTGTCGCCGATAAATATAATCACATCATTGTCTTTGAACCCCATATCTCAAATCCTCCTATACGGAATTAGATTGATATAAACAAGGCTATTATAGCAAAGGGAGCAGAATAGTACAGCGGATATTTTCCATAACCCGGAAATACAATAACAAGCTAACTAAAACACAAACCCCCTCTTATCCTCCTGCGCATGTACAGGCATGCATTTTTCAGGATGATTGAGGGGGCAGGATGATTGAGGGGGCTGTATAGATGCCTTAAGGATTACAGCACGGCAAAGAATTAATATGCCAGACTGAACAGGCCTTTAATGTGAGTCAGGTAACGGATGTTGCTGGCTTCCTTCATCATGGTTGCAGGCAGGCCTTTGAGCGGAGTCGAGCTGCCTCCGATAATAGCTACTCCGTCTTTACGGCCAAGGCTGGCAAGTGTCCCCGAGTTAATCGGGCTGAAGGTTTCCAGCGACTTGTTGTTCAGAGCTGCATACAGATTATAACCAATCAGCTCACCCATCTGCCATGCGATCTGGGCAGTCGGCGGATATGGACGGCCGTCAGCCGCGAAGTAAACGGCGCTGTCTCCGGCGACGAATACATCCTTGTGTGAGGTGGACTGCAGATAATCATTGACGGTCGCCCGGCCGCGGTTGCCTCAAGTCCGGATTCGCCGACCAGCGGATTACCCTGCACGCCTCCGGTCCAGACGAAGGTATTGGCAACGATCTTTTGTCCGTCCTTGAGGTCAATGGTGTTGCCTTCAACGTTGGTTACAGGAAGGCCTGTCAGGAACTGTACTCCGCGTGCTTCAAGGCTGGTTGTCGCACGCTCGATCAGGTGATCCGGCAGTACCGGCAGAATCTTAGGACCGGCTTCAACGAGCAAAAGCTTGATTTCCTTAGGATCAACCCCGTACTTTCTGGTCAGCTTAGGCAGTACATCGGCAATTTCACCAACCAGCTCGACACCCGTAAGGCCGCCGCCGCCGATCAGAATGGTTGCATCCGCCGGATTTTTGCTTTTCGCATATTCAGCAATTTTATTTTCAATGTGGGCATGAATGTTTTTGGCATCCTCTGCCGATTTCAGGACCATGCTGTACTGCTCCAGACCCGGAATTCCGAAATAAGCGGTTATGCTGCCAAGTCCGACAACAAGCGCATCATAAGAAAGGGTTGAGCCGTCTGACAGGCTGATCTGCTTGTTGTCCACAGAGAACGATTTTACCTTGGCGATTTTGAGATCAATATCCTTGCCGGCAAACAGCTTAACGAGCGGCATGGCAATGGCCTTCTCCGAGATGCTGCCGGCAGCCAGGCGGTGAAGCTCCGTAATGATCTGATGGGTCGGATATTGATTGACCACGGTAACTTTTGCTTCTGCTTTGCTCATATATTTACGCACAGTCAGCGCGCTCAGCAAGCCGCCGTACCCTGCACCCAGAATAACGATATGTTTTGACATTCTATTTCCTCCGTCCATACATGTGTAATTATTTAAGTATTCAGGCTATTTCTGTGTGCTGCGTTCGCCGCTGACTTGAAGATAAGCGTTCATGAAACGGAGCATCTTCTGCACCTGTGGGTCCTTGATCATTTTCATCATGCCGAACAGGCTGATGTTTTCCGTACTTGCCTCGGCCCGGTCTTTTGCTTCAATAACAGTAGCTGCCATGTTTTTAACCGACCCTACTACCGGCTCGGCGATTTCTTTAATAGCACCAACTGTATCATTCTTGAGCACCTCATCCGTTGCAACCGCCTGTACAAAATCAAAGGATTTCGATAATACTCCGACCATTTGGGTAAGCTTAGGCAGCTCCTGCACCAGCAGCGTCAGCGATTCCTGAACCTCCGGCTTCAGCAGCTGCTCCAGCAGATCCTCCTTAGGGTTCTTTGCTGCGGCTGCCGCTTGCTCCTGTTCAGGCACTGTTTGCGTAATCGTTTCTGACATTTTAGTCTCTCCTTCACATTGACATAACTGCGTTTTTCTAATCTAACTCACAAAGTCAGTGTGCCTATTATACCACCGTTCTTGTTAAATATGTCACAAAGTTTTTACCCATATAGCCTTATTTTGTGATAATAATCACTTCTATAATGTCATTTTCTCGAATTTTCTTCTTTTTATAAAAATATTTATGAATTCACGCTTAAAAGCATTGACGATCCACACACGCCATGCTATCTTTAGCAAGTAACTAAATGTAAGTTTATTATAAAACATCAGCTATTGATTTTTATTAACCAATACATAAGCTAACGGAGGCATAACAATGAGTACTTTTTCAGATTTGGTTCAAGCCCGCAGATCCGCCATGAATTTTGTTGAAGGTGTTACGATTAGCAAATCCGAGCTGGAGGAAATGTTCTCCCTTGCCCGCCTGGCCCCTTCCAGCAACAACCTTCAGCACGCCCATTACAAGGTGGTGACCGATCCGGCCGTCAAGGAGCAGCTCCGCAAGGATGCTTATAATCAGTACAAGGTACATACCGCTTCAGCGGTCATCCTCGTCTACGGGGACAAAAATGCCTACCTGCAGGCGCCGGAGATCTACAGCGGTCTGAAGCTGCTTGGCGCAATGAGCCAGGAGGAGTATGACACCACCATCCAGTCTATCAACAATGCTTATGAAGGCAACGAAGCCTTCCAGCGCGATGAAGCGATCCGCAATGCCTCCCTGTCCGCTATGCAGTTCATGCTGATCGCCAAGGATAGAGGCTGGGATACATGCCCGATGATCGGATTTGTACCGGAGGCGGTTAATGCAACACTTAATGTGCCGGACAATCTTGTTCCCGTCCTGATGATAACAATCGGCAAGGACAACAAGCACAAAATCAGACCGCGCGGCTACCGCAAGCCAGTTAATGAATTTGTGGAATTCATCTGATTCTGTTCCTTTTATATGAATTGTAGGATATGCCAAAAAGCCCTCCGTCATGACGCGGAAGGCTTTTTTTCCTGTTTAGATTCCCTCTAAAAAACGGATGAACTGCTTTAGCGGCCGGGATTGTTTTCTGCCCTGCTTTACTATAAAGCTGACCCTGACCGGATCAGTAAGCTCCTCCATTAGAACGGACTGAAGCTCTTTACGGCTGTAGGCAACGTCTGCCGGAATAACGCTGATCCCCAGTCCGTCATTAACCGCCTGCAGAATAGCTTCAAGGGAGTCAAATTCCATAACCGTCCTATTGGATTCCTTTTTTTCCATATAAACATCCAATAACTTCCTTCTGTACACGCAGTTCTGATCACTGTTAATGATCAAATGATCCCCGGGAAGCTCATTACTGTGCTCACCAGGTTTTGGGGAAATGACTACCACTCTTTCATCATAAGTATATACCGGCGTAAAGAGTACGTTATTGAATGTACCATTTACAAAAATCCCCTCTACCTCCCCGTATTGGAGCATTTCCTGTAACCGCTCCGCACGATCCGTTTTCATCCTGATATCGATCCTGTTATCCTGTAAAAAGGAAGACAATAACCGGGGAATACGGACAGCAGAGAGCGTCTGCGGCGCACCTATAGCCAGTGTAGTTTTCCATTTTTCCGGATTGACTGACGATCTGGCCTCCTCCATTAAGCCTAAAATTTGATCGGTATAGTCCAGTAATCTGCTTCCCTCCTCTGTCAGGGTCACCCCACGGTTATTGCGGCTGAATAAAGGGACACCGAGCTCATCCTCCAGATTTTTTATCCGCTGGCTGATGTTCGACTGGACGTAATCTAATCTGTCAGCCGCTTTGGAAATAGACTGCAGCTCCGCAACAGCTTTAAAAATCCTTAAATCCTGGCTTTCCATAAAATAACCGCACCTTTCCCTGATATCATTTAGAATGATACCCGTTTCACTTTTCCGAATTATACCTTACCTTCTCGTAAAAGTATAATGTTCCTGAAGAAATCTGAAGCGGGGATGATCAGCTATGGAGTTAAATAATAAAGTGATTCTCGTTACCGGCGGCGGTACGGGTGTGGGAAGAGCAACGGCATTAATGCTGGCTGCCAGAGGGGCCATTGTCGCTGTAAATTACAGCCGGTCTGAAAAAGAAGCTCTAGAGGTGGTGCGTGAGATTGAAAGTACGGGCGGAAGAGGTTTGCGTATAAAGCGGATGTGGCGTCCGCAAAGGAAGTTGACGCTATGGTTGCCTATATTGCCGGGGCTTATGGAACCATTGACGGCCTGGTAAACAACGCCAGTATTACAGCGCAGATTGCGATGGACAACCTGGATGATGTGACTGATGAGGTATGGGATTCGCTTTTTAATGTCAATGTGAAAGGGATGTTTCATTGTGTAAAGGCAGTAGTCCCTTATATGAAAAAGCAAACATCCGGCGCTATCGTAAATCTCGGCAGTGTTGCCGGAATCACCGGGATTGGCTCTTCTATCCCGTATGCAGCGACCAAATCAGCCATCCACACGATGACAAAATCACTGGCCATCGCGCTTGCACCTTACATCAGAGTGAACAGCATTGCTCCAGGCGCTGTCGATACCAGATGGTGGGCAGGCAACGAGGAACGGATGCACCAGCTTGCCGGAAAATTGCCGCTGCAGAGAATTTCTACGCCAGACGATATTGCCGGGGCCGTTCTTTTTCAGCTGACGCAGGATTCCGTTACCGGTCAGGTGTTTACTGTCGATAACGGACAGACGTTATGAGGGTAATCTTATGACAAACCGGACACTCTACCTGTAAACCAAGGTGAGGTGTTCACTATGAGTCTATCAAGACTGTTCATAGTTATAGTTGTATCTGCTGCACTGAGCTTGTCATCTCCAACGCGGTTATACGCTGAATCCGTTCACAATAAACCGCTAAGTGATTCCGGCGAACTCAGAGTGCAGGATATGCTTATGAATTTTCTAACTCCGTATATCAATGCTGCTGTGCAGGATTATTACCGGCAATTCTTGCTAGAGCCGCCGCTTGTTTATCCGTATTTTGTCCATGTAACCGGTTCAAAGCGGTTAAACGGGTTTCGCGGCTTCAGGTTGTCCGTAACACTAGACGTTACGCCTGTAGTAGGGCCCCATATTTCTGTAGGAGAAGACCGGTTAGTGTTTGAAATCTCGGCAGGCCCTGAGATCAAGCTGGTACATTACACACACCTAAAAAGCTATCCGCTCCCTCCGCACTGGCAGTACATTGTGAAGAAGCCTGCGCGATAACCGGGCTATCCGGGAAGCTAGTCGAGAGTTCAAATAAGAGGTGGCCGCATAGCGAACACCCCTTAGCAGGTTTTTCTGATCATCTGCCTATTTTGCGTATTGCAGAATGGCAATGGCTGCCCGTTCACGCCGGTCGGCGTCTTCCGAATGCAGAGCTTCTTTCAGGACAGCCACTGCTTTGAGAACCGTTACCTCATCCACCAGCGCACGTTTTCCTCCTGCTTCTAAATCAGCCATGCCCGTCCCTTCAATCCACAGCTCTATTCTGGCCGCAGGCAAGTTGCCACGGTACCGGGAGATTTGGGCCTCCTCTGCCAGCAGTTCAGCTGCTTCCGGGGTTAGCGCGCTTTGCGGAATGCTCTTCAGCCAGGTTACTCCCCGGCGGTGGCAGCGTCCATCATCTGTTGTATCATAAGTGTCGTCGTAGAAATAATCCCCCAAATCTCCGAGATGCACCCACTGCCCGTCGGCAACCAGCACATAATCCCCGTCCTGCATCTCATGCACGAACAGATTCAGATCGGCAACTGCCGTCTCAAGCTCCTGCCCCTGATAAGCCCCGTTCTTCAGCAGCCTGACCAGCATTTCCTCCGGACTGGCCGCTTCCAGATTTCCGGTGCCCGGATACCCGATACAAATATAGTTATTCTCCAGAAACTCTGCAATCCGCTCCACGCCCAGCGGCGATGTTTTCATCTGAAACAGCTTCATTGATACTCCTCCTCTATTTGCTACATTATACATTATAGATCCCATTAGGTATTACCCAGGGTACAAGCCGCGAATAATGAAAAACTAAGAACACAGCAAAATAATAGCGCTTACAAGAGGATAAATTGAAAAATAGTACCATTTTTAAGGATTAGCGCTTTTTACAGCCCAGCCATCCCCGGGTATACTAAAGACATCAACTCAAGGGAACCTTACACCGCTAGAAGGAACGTCTGACGGGAAGCAACATTTTATCCGCAGCAATCCTGAGCAGCTGTAATCCCTGGGCTTGAGACTATATCTTTGATTCTGGCGCTAAAGCTTTCAATCCATCCCCGAACGAAATGGTATGAGCTTCTTAAAGCTCGAAGGTTAAACAGCAGTCCACTCGTGGCAGAGGATGAATTAGAGAAGATTTACCGCTCAGGATAGGCAAATTTACTGCCGCCTCGGACGATTTCTACCCGGCTGAGTTCAAAGAGTGTAGGATAAGGAGTCTGAGCATAACATGGGTATAGTGCAAACAACGTAAGCCTCTATTATTGATGCAAATCAATGATAGGGGTTTACTTGTGTTTCAGCCACTATTTTCCCTGCAGACCGGGCAGCTGTCCAGTCACATCCCCTAAGGCATGAATATCCTGGTTATTATGCCTATGTCTGTAACCGGGATAACCATATGCAGGGATGTGATCATGATGAACAGCAGGATCTGGAGACAAAAAAGGACAATGGTAACGCAGTTATCCGCAGAACCAGAAAATCTACCAGGCAGTACCAGCTTTAAGAGCAGGTCACTCAGTCAAAAGAGCACTGACAGCAGCCCGAGAGTAACAGGAAAAAGGTTAAAACCCAAAATTGTCAGGTCCTCACGTACAGGCAAACCATTTAAGCACTCAAGCGGCACCACCCATCGCACCGGAAAACGTCTCAAACGTTCAACCAGTACCTCCTGGAGCCCTGGAAAACACCGTAAACGTTCACCCCAAACGCTTCTTCGTACCCGAAAACGCCTGAAACGCCCTGCCGACAGGTCACAATCTGCAAAATCATACATTTACCGGGACCCCCGGTTTGGCTTCACGCTAAAGCTCCCCCGCTCCTGGAAAATCTATACTACGCTTGAGCGGAGCAACCGGCTGGAGGATGCAGAATACGGCGTATTTTTCCGTTTTAAATACAAGGGGAAATTATATGATGATGTCCTGAGCCTGTTCGTCTTCAAAATGACCCTGAAGCAGTGGCATGACGAAGGATATGACGATTCCCCATACAGCTTCCTGGCCGCCCGGGGCGGAAGAATTTATGCCTACACGGTGCCGGAGGAGCTGCCCGATGAATTCCTCAACAAGTCCGGTGACGACTATGATTATAAGAAATACGGCCGGGAGATCCACCTGTTGAAACGCATGGTCAATGACGAAGTTCCGCAGATCGTAAAAACCTTTACCCTAAAGCGTCAGTCCGGGCTCTGAACATTATCGCCGAATGTTACAGAACCAGCCTTGCTACACAAAAAGAACGAGGCAGCTGAACCCGTTCAGCCGCCTCTTTGCCGTTAGTGTGCCAGTGTAAATTCATCCAGCTTATTGCCGTCCACATCGTAGGCCTGGTAACTCAGCACCTTGCCGCTGATAGTAATACCCGCAAACATCGCCTTGTTGTTCTGAAAATGCACAGCATGGTAGAACTGGTCCTCTTTTTTCTCATTAAACTTGTTGCCGGAAGCATTTGTCACTACATAAACAGTCCCTCTAGCCGCTCCAGCCGTCTTTTGCTTCTCCGTTACAATCTTCCCGCCCAGCAACGGATAAGACCGCGAATACTCATGATTATGTCCCTGCAGTACCAGATCAACCTCGTATTTATCAAAAAGCTCTACCCAGTCGTCCAGCTTCTTGTAGGTATTGCCTCCATAAGCCGGACGGTGCATCGCAACGATTTTCCAGGCTTTGTCCGTACCGGCCAGATCCTTCTTCAGCCATTCGGTCTGCTTTTTTATATTGCTCTCTGTATTCAGCACGGTAACATGCACTGGCCCATAGTCGAAGGAGTACGACGTACCGGCAATTGATCCTTTGGCACCGTTATCCGGGACGTTGAAATGGGAAGTGAATTCGGCCGCTTGTTCATCCACCTCATCGTGGTTGCCGGTTACAGGCATCAGGGGAATACGGGTAACGAGACTGTCAACATTGCTGAAAAAGCTGTTCCACGCCGCAGAATCCTCTGCTTCCTCCGTAAAATCCCCATTGTGCACAATAAATTGTGCGCCGGGAAGGTCTCAAACGCCTTGTTCAGCGTCCGCCCCCATACCGCAAAATCCGCTGCCGTTATCCCTTGCGAATCGGTCACATTAATAAAGGCTACCTCGTCAGTGTCCGCTTCCGCAGTGGTGAAGCTGGCCTCAGCACTCCACTCCCCCTCCTCTCCTGAGCCTGCTTTGTAGGTGTACACGGTACCCGGCTCAAGACCGCTGACCTCCGCTTTATGCACACCTCTTTTTCCAGCATCTGTCTTGATCGTAGTATCTTCCGCCTGCACCCTGATTACTGAAGTACCGTCAAAAGAGGCATTCTCCCCCTTTACAACCTCCAGCCACCCGGAAGCGGCAGTATCCTCTGTATACCAGGTAAAAGCGCGGCTCGTTGCCGCGGCTCCTTTGAACGTAGTAACCAGATTATACGGAGTTCCCGGTAACAGCCCGGCTTCTGCCCGCTCCGCCTTCAGTCTTTCGAAAGCCACTGCTGCCACTATTAACACTAAAAATATAATTCCGATGATGAGCACGAAATTCAAATCCTTCACCCGGGTCCCTCCTGAAAGCTACTTTACTGTGTTTACAAAGATAGCCTTCATTAAGCCTTAAAGTCAACTTTACTTTACTTTCAGATGACGTTCAGCCAGATTTAAGACAATTATAAGGTCTGTCCCGTATGATGGGTTCAGTTCATTTTATAAACGGAAACGGCTCTAGACTCACCAGTTTGCATGGTAACACTAGATAAAAAAGAATACACCTCGGACGATTTTCCGTCTGAGGTGTATTTATGTTCGTTTTCCAAGCGCATGCACATTTAGTTGGATAATAGCCACCTAATTTCATCGTTTCTTATGATTTCTAAGATTTAAGTGGAAAATCGCCACTTATTTTGTACCCAAAGACCTTTTGCCGCGAAAACAGTGAAATTAAGTGTCCTTTTTCCATCTAATATTCTCTCACCTGCAGTTTAATAAGAATTAGATGGCGATTTTCCACTTAGTATTAATCTGCCGGTCCGCATACTATAATTCAGCTTCATCAACCGGCACTATTATCTTTGAATTTTGAAAAATCCGTACAGCGTACTGTTTACCAGTCTGTACCTTAACGTATCCCGGAGCTAATTTATATGTACTAGTCGCACTATTATCATCAACCAAAACTTTGTCCATGGATCGGTACTCTGACTGACGGCTTAATACAGCTACATTTGCTTCCCGATATCCAGAGATAATATCCTTTGTTAACTGATATGTGCTCTGTGCTGTAATAACGATCAATAAAACAGCAAACGAAGCTACAAAGAAAAGCACAGTATTTTTCCATGCCTTAGTTATTACTTGTTTAATGATGGATAAAGGTAATTCAACAGTCAGCGTATTAGAGACCCTCTTACACTTTGAAGTTGTCTGACAGGGTTCCAATCTTTAGGTGGTTTCCTGCCCTCGGAAAACCACATACACCTTCCGCTTACCCAATCCTTTCTCCATATCTCGTATACGTTTATTCCATCCCTTATATCGTCATCATCAAACCCATAATGAAATCCGCAGCAAGGACAGATCTCATCAGATGAAGTACCTCTTTCATCTACTGGCGGCTCATACAATTGTCCGTAACCACACACAAGACATAGATTCTGCATGCTACCTCCTAATCAGGGATTTATTCCCACTGCAGTTGCATTATTAGCTCGCACCATTTAAGCATCTGCACATCAGACAGATCTTTTCCAGGTATTTTTCCTTTCACCTTTTTGTAGATGAAATAATCCGGTTCCCCATTTTGGTTATTGACTAATCTATAATCGTACCAATTCTTATCATACCTATTATTTAATACAGCATATTTTTTTGCAGCCAAGTCATAAAAGACGATTTCAGTAATATCAGGAATACGGTCTTCCGAAACAAAAACTACATAAGCATCATTAGCCGATAAAAAACGGTGAAAATAAAAAGGAGTTACTTTGAAGCAGAACTCATTATTAAGCGTTGTTCTATTTAATCTCCACATTTCTCCGGTTAGATAATCATTTTCAAGCAGTAGGCCATCTTTATCCTCATCAACGATTTTTACATAATACAGGTAATTTCCGGCTAGATAACTATCATTAATGTCAAATTCAGCATATGGAATAACTTCCTTTTTCACATCTGTTTCTAAATTGTAGCTCCATACCGATCTGGTTTTGAAATGAAAACCTCAACACTGGAGTATTCCAGGATGTTTAATTCTTCATCCTCTGGACCAGGAAAAATCATTTTGTTAGCAATGAGTTTAGATAAATCCATATTAGCTTAATCATCCTCCAAAACATGATCTCATTACTCAACGTCACTTTTTCCTTTTTTTGAAAAGGCCTTATCGTTATTGTCGGTCAACTTCTCATTCCCAACATAATTTCATCACAAGAAAAAAAACTCCTTATGTACTTTAGTAAGAATATCAACTACATCAATACCAAACGCTTTTGAAATATCTCGATAGAACACCTTCCCCTTGAAACCGTTCTTCCAGGACAGCTCGAACCTCTTCAAATTCACCGTCATTTTTGTCACGAGAAATGGGGAGCGACCACAAGTATGAGTATTTATACACTGGTTCATCTGGATCAAGCTTATGTGCCTCCTTTAACAATTCTTTCCCTTTCTCCTCCCATAGCTCATACTCACCAAAGAAATACGGAAACAGTGTAATGATATAACCAAAACACCACAGGAAATCTTCCTTATCCATAAAGTTAGCTAAACCAAAAGCCGTGACCTGATGCAAAAAACTCTCTAACCCATTAAAATCAATATCTATGCCTAATTCCAAAGGACCATCTTCTACAAGGAGATACCAGCAAAAAAAGCCAAGACGGATGGTGGCTTTTACATCGGGATTAAGAGACCAGTGATTAATTAGTAATTCTTTTGCTTCATTCCACTTACCTTGACTTTCTAAGGCATCAACTTCAGCCCAACGCCAATCAATCATAGGAGCACTACCATTCTTCCAAGTTTATTAATCAACAACATCCTGTTTAACCCTAACCGTTACTTTAACAAAATAAGGACAACACCTTGGCAGTTCAACTATAGTTTTCAATTAGCGTAATAATAATGCTTACTTGTATCTTCCTTCATCAATTCTGTTCTTAGCCAATCCTAACTGAGCTTCCTGAGTCGTTTGCTAGTTTTAATTGTCCGGGATGTCGATTCTTGGCTGCAACGATAAATCTTACCCTATCGTCTGCATCACCAGCGAGAATTTCCATGATCTCAACGGGAATTGACTTTTTATGTGCTACCCATTTACGCATATCAGGGTACCCTTTAATTATATCTAACCAAATCTTAAAAGGCGCTTCATCCCATGAAGCTTTCAAGTATTCATCCATATTCTCACTAATTCTTACCTTGCCCGTTACCTTAATGACCAAAACACTTCATTTACTCTAACAGAAGCCCTTTAATTGCCGGCTGTATTTCAAATGGTTCCGTAGTTGTTTCGTATCGGTTATATACTTGTCCGTTCCGGTCGATCAAAAACTTCGTGAAGTTCCACTTAACCCCATCCCCCGCGTATATGGCAGGATACTTTTCTTGCAGGAAATTCTGCATCCATTCACCGTTCGGTGTCTGGGTATCGAAACCTTGAAACGGTGCTTGCTTCGTTAAAAATTCAAATAATGGATGAGCAGTCTGTCCCCTAGCCTCCACTTTCTCAAATAACGGAAAAGTCACTCCAAAATTGTTTTTACAATATTCCTGCACTTCCGAGTTGTTTCCGGGCTCTTTCTCATTAAACTGGTTACACGGAAAACCGAGTATTTCAAATCCCTGTTTAGTATGGTTTTCATAAAGCTTCTGAAGTTCAGTGAATTGGCGAGAATAACTACACATACTGGCAGTGTTAACGATAAGGAGTACTTTTTTGTGGTACATTGACAATTCAACAGTTTTACCATCTATTGTGTTTACTTTAAAATCATAAATAGACAACAGAACCATCCCCCTGCGTTAGTATTCTATAGTGACATAGTATGGTGAATTATCTTATTGGTCTAATATATAAATGCAATTATATCTATAGGAAAAACAAATATATCAAACCAGCTCGTTAACTTAGTGCAGCACTAATATCTTACTCTTCCTTACTAGAGAGTTCTGACTGCTGCCCAGCCTCTGGGCACCTCACAAATACCTGACGCATACTGTAGGGTATAGCCTACCGGGCGACAACGTGAAAGGAAGTGGATGTGTGGTTGCACGGACTTTAAGATATTTTGCAGGCGGCAATACGGCTCATGGTTTCTATAATTTGTTCGAATCGAACCTTCAGGGACTTCAGCGGATCTTCATTTTAAAAGGCGGTCCCGGCACCGGAAAATCCTCTTTGATGAAAACAATCGGCTCGGAGTGGGCTGAGCGTGGTTATGATATTGAGCTGATTCATTGTTCATCCGATAAGGATTCAATTGACGGGGTTATTATCCCGGCACTAAGTGTAGCCATTGTAGACGGCACGGCCCCTCATGTGATTGAACCCAAGTCTCCTGGAGCGGTTGAGGAATATGTGAATCTCGGAGAAGCCTGGGACTCGAGAGCTCTCATCGCCCAAAGGGAAGTCATCAGTGAGCTCAATCAGAGGGTTGCGGATTCCTATAAAGCAGCGTACAGCGGATTTGCAGAAGCTTTAAAGATTCATGACAAGTGGGAAAAGATTTATTTTGCGCACATGGATTTTCACAAGGCGAATCAATTAACAGCCGGGTTGCTGGAGCAGCTTTTTGGCGAAATGAGCATTCCTAAGAGTGCTATCGTTAAGCACCGGTTTCTGGGAGCAGCTACACCTGCCGGGGCGGTTGATTTTGTGCCTAATTTGACCGAAGGGCTGTCCAGACGGTTCTTCATTAAGGGCCGGGCAGGAACAGGCAAATCCACTATGCTTAAAAAAATCGCCGCCGAAGCGGAGAAACGCGGCCTGGATACAGAAATTTACCATTGCGGCTTTGATCCCCATAGTCTGGATATGGTCATTGTGCGTGAACTTGGTTTTGCGATCTTCGACAGCACGAGTCCGCATGAATATTTTCCGGACCGGGAAGGAGACGTGATCATCGATACGTATGAAACCGTTGTCGCAGAAGGAACGGATGAGCGTTATGCCGGACCGCTAGCCGAAGTGAGCACCCAATATAAAGCCAAAATGAAGGATGCCATAGCCGCTCTGGCCGAGGCGAAGGTACACCGGGATCAGTTAGAAAAAATTTATGTCACCGCCATGGATTTCCGCGTAGTGGATGAGCTGACGGACCGTGTACGTAGTGAGCTGTTGGAGTGGTCTGAAAGACGGGAAGGATGAATTGGTGATAACAGTACTTGAACAAAAAGTCTTTTACGGATACCACTTTAGGTTTAGAGGATACGAAGTTAATGAAGATCCAACTACATTCCTATAAATGCTGAAAGTAAAACAGAAAACAATATGTAATTCTGAGATCTAAACGAGACCGGGAATCAGATAATACCATTATGGAATACCAGTCCCATTTGATTCCCTTCTTTCTTTTATAAATTTTATCTCGTTAAACCTAATTCGACCGCTAGAACTCTATTATTTTTATCAAAATAATATTCTACCCACTGCTCATCATTAGAATCCCCGTCCCGGAAACCGCTTGAATCTTCTTCAACGATTTTAAATATAGATTTGCGGTAGGCTTTTTCCACTTCCTCTCTTGTAGAGCCAACACCAATATTATGTTTACCAAATCGGTATGTATCAGAAGTGATTTTAACATATGTAGCGGCTGGAGAAACACTGTAATCATAGTTGCCATCCCTATCCTGAACCAATGAGTTATTTATTTCATACCTAAAGATAAGGCCCGGATATATATATTTCACATAATGATCATGTTCATCTGTTTTTGCTGGTTCTCCCAATTCTTTGATCATCGTTTCGTATTTATATTCATAATGATACTTTTTATAGCTTAACCCTAGCTTTGTGAAGTAATCAGGTTCATAAATAGAATTATCTTCGTCCGTATGAGTCATGATCACTCCTGCAAGTATGGTAATTATTACAGCACTTAATATAATCCCTATTTTTTTCACAAGTTACCTCCAGAAAATAAATTCTTTATTGATTATGTGTAATTCCATTAGCTTTACTGAACTAGGTTACATCAGCTCCTGGCCTATGATTTCAAATGCGATCTGACTGCAATACAAGCTAAAAACATTATGTTCATATTCAACAACCTTGTACCTTAGATCCTCCAGCTGGTCTTCAGAAATATCTGTGATATCAAGATATAACCAGCATATCAATCCCGTTAGATCCCCTACTTTCAGATCCTCCACTCCTGTAAATGTTATCGATAATTGTTCATCATAATCAAACGTTGATTGGGCTAGAGTAATTTGTAGAGACGTCTGGAATCCTTCTATTTCTGTACCACGTGATAAATTAAATGAAGTTAAATAACCGAAGTTCCTTTTTGCTTGATCAAAATCGGATATGAGAGCTTTGTATTTGTTCATTGTACATATTCTCCTTTAATTATTCGCAGTATGAACAGTATAAACAGATCAGGGACCTTGATAGATCATAATTTCACGCTGATTTTCTCATAGTACTTTTTGACCATCTCAATACATCAGCGGACTATCAGACTCTACGCTTAAATAAATTAATGAACTGATTCACCAATAGTCCGAGAAGCAAACCTATAGTCATATCGTTAATAAAAACCATCTTGATCACAAATCCAAACTCAATAGTCTCACCCATAATCCAAGAAATCACAGTGACAATAAGCCAGAAAACAACATTTCCAAAAAATACTATTAAACAATGACGGATCAGGTTTTCTCTATGATGAATAGTAATTGGAATTGATAATAATATAATCAATAGAAAATCCAGATTAAAATATCCATAATCAACAACTCGCCCTAACGTTTTGTAATCGTGGTTATATGCATACATAGATAATTCCATATACAACATAAAAGCAACAGGATAGAGCACCGCTGTAATTATTGAAGTATAGATCGGCTTTTTCATTTATTTGCTCCTTAATCGCCTTGGGTGCGATGATTTCAGCTTTTTGTTTTAAATATGAATCCCGCATTTCAAATACTGTGCTTTGATCATGTCATTATACATTTCCTCTGTCAGCACCTTGACTCCCTGATCCAGAAACGGCTTTAAGCTTCTCCCCAGTAGCTTTTGAAAATCCCCCTCAAAATTCTCAGTAACCATTAATTCAATAGTCTCTGGGCTTTCAACTACACTAAGCTTGAATTTCCATGAGTCTATATCTTTATTTTTCGTCAAAACTAGCGCTTCGATCAGGAAACTCCATTCTATTTCTAAAGCCTCCTGAACACTTTTCGGGCGGAACCACTCATGTTTATATTTCCCTATAAATTTTTCTATAGCGTTCGAATACTGCGGATCAGATTCATGAAGATTATATTCCAAATATAAAAACTCATCCCTGCCTGCAAAAGCAAACACGAGCTCCATCAAGAAACTCGAACTATCTTCTGACGCCGGAATAATATTACTCAGATAATGAACGTTCATTAGCCCGTTCCCCTTCTTACTAATATTTCACATATAATCAAGCGCCAATGCTTGGCACGCAAAACCTAACCGACAGATACATTCAATCAGTTCCATAATAAAATAATCAGTAGCAATCTGACTGTTTCTGAAGGTTAGCGCGTATCCATATTTTTCACGGGAATAATCAGCCACCCCTTGTTCATACAGAAATCCAGCTAACAACCCACCTGTTGTTCCCAGCAAAAATAATGTTAAATCCTCTTCACTTGGACGGGCCTTATATGTATGTATAAATTTTAAAATGGCTTGAAAACAGTTTGATCTATAGCTCTTATCATCAATAATTTGATTTATTTTCTCATTAGGGATGCACCACGGAAAGCCTAATACTTGTTCTGCATTCAGTTTATTTGTCAGCAGGGCGGTAATGTCAAAATAAATCTGATTATTTACAGAGATACTTTTATCAACATCCTCATCCCTGTATTCTTTGTTCATTAACTCAATTAAAGTAAAATTCCATAGTTTGATAGCAAAGGTATGTCTGATTCCGTTTGTCTCAATCATCAGCTTTAATTGCTGGTCAAGAAATTCGATATTGATTTCCTTTGACGGTCTATTTGCAAAAAAAGTGTTCTTCTCGTTGGCTATCTTATACTCTGGGAATTCACTCGAAAAATTGATGTTGTGGATGTTCATCT
Source organism: Paenibacillus sp. DMB5 (assembly GCF_001517085.1). GTDB lineage: Bacteria > Bacillota > Bacilli > Paenibacillales > Paenibacillaceae > Paenibacillus_AQ. Next base: position 71,168 of record NZ_LRAC01000098.1, on the reverse strand, counting down.
GTAAATCCCCTTTGCTACTTCTACTCGCGCATATCAGTCAATCAAAACCTTAACGCCCTGTTCCAGAAACGGTTTGAGCTTTGTTTTGAGCAGCTTCTGAAAGCTACCCTCTTCATACTCGGTAACCATTAATTCAATGGATTCCATGCTTTCCACTACCAGAAGCCTGTACTTGCATGATTCCATGTCTCTATCTCTTTCCAGTACGATACAATTAATCATAAAATTATTACCTATAATCGATTTAGCTTCTTCTTTGTCCTTGGGACGATACCAGATCCGGTTAACCGAGTCTTCGAAGTTCTCAACGTTCTTATAAGGAAATGAATTTATGTACGAATAACCATACTCGAAATACAACTTATCCCCTTCTTCAAGAAAGCCGTATACAACACTCAACAGGAAATCCATACCGTAACTACGTCCTGTAAAAATATTATCCAGATAATATTTTGGCATTCGGCTCTCCACCCTCACCAATCGCAAGTTCTTAATCCAATTGTTCACACTGTACCCGCTCAACCCGCAATCCTGCATGTTTAAAGACTGGCAATATTCTTTCCAAGTACCAGCTAAAATCAGTAATATCTATATCACCCTGAGTTTCAATACTTTTTCTGGCTATAGACAGATTGAATCCGATCTGATTCGTGCTAAACATCAGCATATCGCATCCGATTTCAGAATCTCTCCGTAACAGCTGGATGCCCACGATTTCTCGTTGTGCCTGCTTCGTTTCAATGATATTCATGATATGGGCGCTATCCACTGCTTCACTCAGCCAGTTAAAATTGTCGCCATCACCTAAAGGCAGAAATGTGACTTTCCCGTTGCGGCCTGTGTAATCCCAGCCTTCTTTTGCAAACTGCCGGATTAAGTCCACGGCTGATAAATTGGCGTTACTGCTTAAATGAATATCAATCCATGCGGATATGGACAAGTTCCATCCTCCATCCCAATTTACAGTCCAAAATACTCACTAAGCTTCAATTGCTAGCAGGTTTTAACTTCTCAAAGTACTGCTGCCGGTACAGATTTTCTATTACAAATACTATTTCCTCTTTATTCACTGCACTAACCAGGATCAAATTTGGATCTATTGAATAGAAACCGTAATTCTCAACTTCCGATTCAAAATCCTGTTGAAGACGAACACTATCATAGAACAATACATTAAAAAGCCCATCCGCTAATTTTACATAGACATCATTTCGGAAGCCCTTGTTCACAGCCTCATACTCTACAAGTTCCGTATCCTCTAAAAATATACTTTAACCTCGCTCATATTGATCTCCTGTTCTATATTCCAAGTGCTGCTTCCAACCAAGATACGTTAGTGTACCTGCCAACAAACATGCTACCGGGACGCCAATGAATAGAGAATTAGATACGATCGCCGATAAAATAGGGGCATCTCCTTGCAGATTAAAGATCACCTGCTCCGAACCATAGGAATAAATGATAAAAGAAAACAGAACAGCCGGGATGTACAGCAAAAGGCTTAAGGTACCCGGTTTATTTTTCTTAACGGCATCGTAAATGATTAAGACAATTTCCACTAAAAATAGAATGATCATTTTGTTCTGAATTTTTCTGATCTCATCAAAGACAAAAGTCGGAACTTCCCAGCCTGGCCCCGTTTGCGTAACAGAGAGTAATTTAAAAGATAATATCAGCAGAATTAGAATCCCGACATACCTGCATCGATAAATAATGGAATTCATTCAAACGCTCCTTCATCCACCTCAACTTTTTACATTTCACCGAAAATCATCACACATCAAAACTCTTACCTCCAATTGCACTTCATACAATAGAACTTAATAAAATCACTATGATAAAACCGATCTATTGCATTTTATACATTAGAATCTTGCATTATTGGCTTTTTCGTCTCGATCCCTTGTAATCAATTGTATGAAATACAATAGAATGAGATTTAAGTCCACTCATAGCTGGTTCTGTTGTACAAAATACAACCAGCACCCTCATGCTTCACTACCACACTCCACATATTACCAATGTATCCAATCCCCGATCTTTACACAACAAAAAACTGCGGACACTCCATCCCAGTACAGGACAAAGCCATCCGCAGTTACTTATCTTTTAACTGTTATTCCGTTGTTTTTCCCAACAGTTCGTCTATCCGGTTTTCTCAAACCGCCTTACTCCTTCTTCCCCCGCAGCAGTGCAACCGCCGACAGCAGGAAGGCCAGCAGAGAGATCCCCAGGGTAATATACACCATTGGCGAGGTGTTTCCTGACTTTTCTGCGTTCTCCATGATTGCCTCATGCTCATCCATCGTCATGGAACCGGAGTGTGCCGCACCTGTTCCCCTGTGGGAATGGCTGTCGTCGCCGGCTGCGGCCTGGACGATCTCTGTGATAGAGTGTGGCGTATCGCTGCCTTCTTCACCGGACCACTGGACCAGACTGCCGTCAGCATAATGCTGGTAGGCATCCCAGGCGATATCGCCGGCGGTATCCGGGTTCTTGGCTGTGAAGGTGAAGCGCTGGAACTGGCCGGCCAGAATGCCGTCCCCGGAAGCGATCCAGCTGATTTTGTTACCTTCGACGGTTACTGTCCAGCCGGGCACAGCTTCATATTGCTTGAACTCGGCGCCTTCCGGCATGCGCAGGTCGATTTGTGTGGTGGCAATGTCTTTTTCCGATGGTACCTTGAGCGTATAGGTCTCCCACGCACCTGTGGTGGATTCAGCTGGTGATACAGTTACATGAGCACTGGCTACCGCGGCGAATAGTGATAGTGCAGCTGCCATCGGGGCAGCGAGTGTAAGCAGTTTACGAAGCAGTTTATTCAAGTTGGTTCCCCCTCAATGGATGTTCTTTATCTTCTGTTATGATTTATCTTTTGCGCGGAAAATCCCGCTCCCTCGGGGCCAGTCCCTGCTCCAGGGCATAACGGGTCAGCTGCGTGCGGTTCTGGAGCTGCAGCTTCTGCAAAATATTTTTTAGATGGTTTTTGACCGTGTGCTCGGAGATCCCGAGTGTGGCTGCAATCTCCTTATTTGTGGAGCCTGAGGATACACAGCCCAGTATTTCCTTCTCGCGCGCCGTTAATGCTTCCCGCTCCTCCTTGACCGAGGTTACAGCAAACTCCTTCAGAATCTGAAAAGCCAGCTCCCGGCTCAGCGGAACCTCCTCGCTGACAATCGCCAGCAAATATTCAATCCAGGTTGACGGGGCCAGATTCTTCAGCAAGTATCCCTGTGCGCCCTGCTTCAGCGCTTCGAACAGATAAGAAATTTCGTCCGAGACGGTAACGATGACGATCCGGACATACGGATATTCCAGCTTGATGCGCCTCGTCGTCTCCAGCCCGTCCATTCCAGGCATTTCAATGTCGATCAGGATCAGGTCCGGCATCCACTGCCCGGTCATAACAATGGCCTCAGCTCCGCTGCCCACTGCCCCGATTACTTCAAAACGTTCATCCAGCGATACGATTTCTGTCATCGCTTCACGCGCATGCGCATGGTCATCGACGATCATCACCCGGCAGTGGTTCATCTGCCAGCCCCCTTTCGCAATTTCCACTGTCGTTCCGTCCGGCCGGACCTCAAGCTGAGATGCCAGCCCATACTTTCCACCCGTTCCCGCATAATCTGCAGACCATAGCTGCCGGCCACCTTAAAAGGGTCTTCATACTCTATTCCGGCACCGTCATCGGCTACACTTACCTTCCAGCTGTCCTTATCGCCTGCAGCACTAACAACAACCCGGCCGGCACGCGTATGCTTGCGCACATTGATAATGGCTTCGCGGATGCAGGACAGCAGCTCGGCCTGTTCTTTACTGTTCAGTGCATCCTCCGGCAGATGCCAGTCCAGCGAGACATCAATCATCACCTCTGCGGCGATTCTGCCCAGCTGCTCCTGTACGGACCGTTCCAATGAAAAATCCGCACTGCCCGAGACTGGCACCTTCAGGCTGGCGATCGCCTGGCGCACATAGCGGTTGACCTCATGCACTGTTTTTTTAATCTGATCCACGTTCTCTGTACTGACTGTGCCGTTCTTATGATTCTGCTCCAGCCGGTCAATCCGGACGGACAACAGAAACAAAGACTGCGCCATCCCGTCATGCAGCTCCTTCGCCAGCCCCTCCCTGGCCTCCATTGCCGAGGTAGCCGCCCGCTTCTGCTCCAGCTCCAGCTGATTGCGCTCCATCATCCGGAACAGCGGCAGCAGCAAAACAATGCTGAACACAAATACAAGCACCGGCGTTAAATAATTCCCCATATCCATGGAAATGTACGGCATCAGAAACTGGTGGCGCACAAACTCCCAGATCCCGACCATTAAAGTGGGTATCAGCAGAATCAGCAGCTTAATTCTTGTATACGTTGCCGTCCCCTCCTCAAATCCTGTTTCTAACACTATCACTGTCCGCCAGTCCCCGGCATGACTCTTTCGGGCTATACCTTAACATTAAATGTTACAAAATTAAGTATTTCAAAAATACTCTGACACACTCTGCAGACCGTCTGGCCATCTGCAAATCCGGTGTTTTCTACGCACACCTATTCTATTATTCACGATTCCTGTTCGCGAAACAACTTCCGATAAGGTACACTAGGAGCACAGCGCTGTAATTGCGCGTACCCAAGTTCATTTGTACAGGAGCGAATACGAAATGAAACGGATAACGATCCTTATCGCCGATGACGATGCGGAAATTGCCGATCTGGTAGCTCTGCATCTGGAAAAAGAAGGCTATCACACGGTCAGGGTGACCGATGGCAAAGCCGCAGTCCAAGCCGTGCAGTCCCGCCATATTGATCTGGCGGTGCTTGATATCATGATGCCCGGGCTGGACGGGCATGAGGTGACCCGGCAGATCCGGGAGCAGCATCAGTTGCCGATTATTTTTCTGAGCGCGAAGACCTCGGACCTCGACAAAATCACCGGTCTCGTCATCGGAGCCGACGATTATATGACCAAGCCGTTTAACCCGATGGAGCTGGTCGCCCGGGTAAACGCGCAGCTGCGCCGCTTCATGCAGCTTAACCAGCCGCAGGCAGAACGCAAGCCGGTGCTGGAATCTGGCGGGCTGGTCATTGACCCGGACCGCAGGACGGTAGAGCTGTTTGGCAACAACATTGAGCTGACGCCCAAAGAATTCGATATTCTGTACCTGCTGGCCAGCTACCCCAAAAAGGTATTCAGCGCGGAGAATCTGTTTCAGCAGGTGTGGGGCGAGGCTTATTTTGAGAGCGGAAATACCGTTATGGTCCATATCCGCACCCTGCGCAAGAAGCTGGGCGAGGAGCAGGACAAGAATAAACTGATCAAAACCATATGGGGAGTAGGTTATACATTCAATGGCTAGACGGTTTCGCAGCTTCCGCTTCCAGATGATTTTCCTGCTCACGCTGAGTATGCTCTGCTCCGGCATCTTGACCTATGCGCTGTACAAGATGCTGCAGCAGTATTATACCGCTAACGTCTTGGCCGAGGACCCGCTGGCCCGCTTCCGCTATATGATCGGCAACATCGGGGACCTGAATTTTTTTCTGATCTTTTTTGTCCCGCTGGCCCTTGTCTTCTTCTACTTGTTTACACAGCCCTACGCCCGCTATTTCCGTGAAATCTCGCAGCAGATCCGCCAGCTGGCCGAAGGTAACTTCAGCAGCCGGATCATCATCCCCTCGAAGGATGAGTTCGGGGATATTGCCGCCGACCTGAATCTGGCCAGCGGCAAGCTGCAGCAGGCCGTGGAACGCGGGGATTTTGCCGAGAACAGCAAGGATCAGCTGGTGCTCAATCTGGCGCATGACCTGCGCACCCCGCTGACCTCAGTGCTTGGCTATCTCGATTATGTGCTGAAGGATGAGGAATTAACTGCCGAGCAGGTCCGGCATTATACCTCGATTGCCTATACCAAATCGCGGCGGCTGGAGCGGCTGATCGATGAGCTGTTTGAGCTTACCCGGATGAACTACGGCATGCTGAAGGTGGACAGCAGCCCGCTCGATTTGAGTGAACTGCTCGTCCAGCTGCATGAAGAGCTGTACCCGCTGCTGGACAACAACGGGCTGACCGCCCGGCTGGAGCTGGCTCCCGCCATGGAGATTCAAGGCGACGGGGAGCTGCTGGCCCGCGTATTCGAGAATCTGCTGACCAATGCGGTCCGGTACGGCAAAGACGGCCAGTACGTGGATATCAGCTGTAATGCTGAAGACGGACAGGCAGTCGTCCGGGTAACCAATTACGGGGGCAGTATCCTGCCTGCGGATTTGCCTTATGTCTTTGATATGTTTTATACCGGCGACCGGGCGCGCAGCCATCAGGAGGGCAGCACGGGACTAGGCCTGTTTATCGCCAAAAACATAGTCGAGCAGCATAAAGGCACCATTTCCGTACACAGCGATCCTGTTCGTACAAGCTTTGAAGTCAAGCTGCCGCTTGGTTTGTAAGCAGACTCCAGCCTTTGCCTTACCCTTTTTTTAAGAAAAAATTTATTTTTCCCCCGCTTCTTTTTAAACGCTGCTCCTTATTCTTGAGTTATCAGGACAAGGAGGAAGCCGGAATGAAGAAGCGGGTTTTTTGTGCGGTTATGATTGCATTGCTGGGATGGGAGGTGCTGCATCAATATACGGGGGCTGATGAACGGGTAAACAGGCTGCAACCGGTACAGGTCATGAATGGAGACAACAGCCGATCTGATCTGACTGCTATTTCCGCAAGCCGGATCTACCAGGGCAATCTGCTGCTGGTGAACAAGGATTATGCGTTGCACCCGGAGGGGATACGTCCGATATTATCAGCCTGGTAGAGCACGGGGAGCTGACTGCCGGCTACGCGCTGCTTGATAACAGCATCCAGCTGTCCAAAACAGTTGCCACGCAGTTCGCCAAGATGATAGAAGCAGCAGGCGGGGACGGAGTCAGCCAGTTTTTGATCAGCAGCGGCTACCGCGATAAGGACAAACAGAAACAGCTCTATGAGGAAAAAGGAGCAGACTATGCCCTCCCGCCAGGCCACAGCGAGCATAACCTCGGCCTGTCCCTGGACATCGGGTCCTCGCAGATGGAGATGAGCCGCGCACCTGAAGGACGCTGGCTTGAGGCCAACGCCTGGGATTATGGCTTCATCCTGCGTTATCCCAAGGACAAATCGGACATCACCGGCATCCAGTACGAGCCCTGGCATTTCCGCTATGTCGGCTTACCCCACAGCATAATTATGCGCGACAAAAATTACACGCTGGAGGAGTACCTTGATTATCTGAAGGAGCAGCAATCGGTTACGCTGAAAGTGAAGGGGATCGTATACAACATCTCCTATTATCCCGTTACCGGCAGCAGCACCTTTATCCCTATACCTGCCGGGCAGCAATATGATATATCCGGTAACAACATGGATGGAGTAATCGTAACCTCACACCCGTAATATCCGGTCTCACCGGAAATCCGTCACCTTGCAAAGGAGAGTCATCCCATGGACCACACCAGAGTAATGCGCGAAAAAAAGACTGCTCCAGCAGAGCGTGCAGCGCAGCACCCGGCCGCTTTTGCCAAGCTCCGTTCAGCCGGTCTGCAAGCCTTATTCGCTGTCTATATTTATGTACTTTTCAAAATCATCCTGTTCAAGTTCAGTCCGATCGACTTCCGGTTTCTGTGGCACCAGCTGCAGCGCAGCCCGGACACCACCCTGCGCCAGCTGCAGCTGGGTAACTTCACTCCGCTGGAAACGGTCTACAATACGTTTGATCCGGTTACTGTAACCAAGCTGGTGAACCTGACCGGGAATATCGCGTTATTTATCCCGTTCGGCATATTTATGGCCCTGCTGTCCTCCAACCGGCAAATTACCTGGTTCGGGGTAATGTTACGCTCCCTCGGGCTCAGCGCTGTGCTTGAATGTGCACAGGGACTATTTTCGATCGGAACCTTCGATGTCGATGATCTGCTCCTGAATACTTTAGGCGGCGTGCTGGGCTATTGCCTGTTCAGGCTCTTGAGGGCAGGCCAAAAAGCCCGTCCGTCACAGTAAAGTAGGGGCGGGCAGGTCAAAATGACCAGCCGGTGCAATCACGTAACGGCGGGCAAGTATAGAAGCATCAGAAATATGTACCAAGGCGCCTGCCGGGAAGTTAATGAAGTAACTCCGCAGACTGTTGCGGATTAAACTAAGTGGAAATTTGCTATCTATTTCCGGGTAAATAGCCCGGAGGCCAAGACTAGTTGAAAAATGATACTTAATTTCACCACTTTTGCGCCTAGACGGGGCTTGGGACTGAAATAAGCAGCATTTTTCCACTTAATAGTCTCGAAATCCGGGAAACGCTGAATTTAGGTGCCGAAAATCCAACTAATACTTGGGGCTGCTGGTGTTGGTGTTGGTGTTGCTGGTGTTGGTGTTGCGGGTACTGCGAGTACTGCTGTTTTTACTGATTCTGTTGGTACTACTAGTACTACTGGTTTTGCCAGGGCTGCGGTTGAGACTGGAGCCCGCCTGCACCCTCCATCTACATCGGCGAAGTATAGCGACTATACTGGATATCCAGCTCCTTGAAGCTTTCTCCGCTCTGCGCCAGAAAGAAGCTGTTGATTCCTTCTGCCCCGAGCCAGTTGATGCCAAGCAGCAGTCCGTCAGCTGTCCTGGCCGCGTACAGCAGCGAGAACATCTGCGGAATGACTTCACCGCCGTCATCCACACGCCAGACGGAATACTCGTTGCCCGTGATCTCGGCCGGATAATCCATGAAGCTGAGCTTACCCTCCTCCTCCAGTACCAGACTGAACAGCATATCCTGGTTCTGTCTGACGAACTGGACGAGGTACAGCTCACGGCCCGGCGGCAAGGAGGCCAGCTTCCAGGCGGACATGATTTGTCTTTGCTTGGCTTCCGCTATGCTACTGCGCACCGGGTCAGCTTCAGACAGCTGTTCAGCCTCTGCTGGTGCAGGTTCCACTGTTACGAGAGCCGCTTGATTAAAGGCTGAGGAATCAGCCAGATAATAGGTTTCATCCGGCTTTGCCGCTCCGCCAACAACCTTGAACACATAGCCGGACAAGTTGGGCAGATTACCTGCCAGCTCCCGGCCGTTGCTTTGCTCGTTACCCGGCTGCCAGCTCTCGAACCGCACCTTGAGCACTTGTCCGCCGCTGCCAATAGCTATATCCAGTGCTTGCATCTGCTCTTCCCAGTCATTGTTCTCCCTGGATACGAGAATTTGCTTGCCGGCTACCCCGGCAAACCCGAATACCGGCTGCAGCGCAGCCGGATCAAGCACCGCCGCAGGGACAGGCGCTACAGCAGGCCCGGGCGTTTGTGTTGCCGCCGGAGTAGAAGCTGCTCCGCCATTACCGCCGCCTGCGGCAGTAGCTGCAGCCGTAGTTGCCGGAGCCGGACTTTCGCCTCCCTGCTCAGTGTTCTGATCTCCGCCAGAACCTGCACAACCAGCCAGGCTCAGCGAAACAGCCAAGACAATCTGCAGTACGGCAGCCGGCCTCAATCTATGGGACATGCTTACTATCTTGATGCGACGGTATGCTCTCACATGATGTTTCATCCCATTCCCTCCTCAGAGAGTTAGAATATGCCCATACTCAGATAGCGTTCCCCTGTATCCGGTGCAATACACAGCACCCGCTTGCCGGGGCCAAGCCGTCTGGCTTCCTGCAATGCAGTCCAGACCGCCGCGCCGCCGGAGGGACCGATCAGAATCCCTTCCTGGCTGGCCAGCGCCCGCACGGTTTCTAGAGCAGCTTCATCCTCTACCTGTACAATTTCGTCATAAACCTCCGTATTGAGGATGGCTGGGATGAAGCCGGGGCTTGTGCCGACCAGCTTATGCGGTCCGGGCTGGCCGCCGGACAGCACGGGCGAGCCGTGCGGCTCAACGACGACGATCCGGATGTCGGGCAGCTCCCGGCGCAGCACCTCACCGGTCCCGGTAATCGTCCCTCCCGTTCCCGAGGTGGCGACAAACACATCAAGCCGCCCTTCCATCTGCTCCAGTATTTCCGGGGCGGTCGTCGTGCGGTGAATATCCGGGTTCGCAGCATTCTCGAACTGCTGCGGGATGAAGCTGCCCGGAATGGCTGCCCCCAGCTCCAGCGCCTTGGCAATCGCCCCCGGCATCCGCTCTGCTGCCGGGGTCAGCACCACTTCGGCACCGTATGCCTTCAGGATATTGATCCGCTCTTTCGTCATGTTGTCCGGCATCACAAGAATGGCTTTATAGCCTTTGGCAGCGGCATTCATCGCAAGGCCAATACCGGTATTTCCGCTGGTCGGCTCGATAATTGTTCCGCCGGGCTGCAGCCTTCCGTCCAGCTCCGCCTGGAGGATCAGATTGTAGGCCGCGCGGTCTTTGACACTGCCGCTGGGGTTGAACATTTCCAGCTTCACGTATACTTCGGCGTCTTCTGGTCCGGTCAGCCTGTTCAGCCGTACAGCCGGCGTGTCCCCGATCAGCTCCGCAATATTATTCACTACCTTCGATTTCATGTTTATGTCCTCCCCTTATCCTTCATCCTTTACATTATACAATTAACGGCGGCCAGAGACCTGTACAACAAGTCCCTGACCGCGCCGTTTGCTTAGCCGTTAAATATCCGGATCACTCATTTCTCCCGGACAACCAATAATACGCCTATAAATATAAATGCAGTACCTGTCCAAAAAGACAAACCGATCTGTTCACCAAGCAGCAGCCATCCCAGCAGTGTGCCGACGATCGGCTGCAAAAAGAAAAACAATCCGCCGCTTGAAGCATTCAGCATCTGCAGTCCGCGGTTCCACAGCAGAAAGCCGCAGGCTGTCGAAATAATCCCCAGATACAGGAGACCACCCCAGATCGACGGGTGCAGCATAGCCTCGACATCAAGCCTTGGGAGCCGGCTCACCGTAAACGGAGTAAGCACAACAACGGCAACGAGGATGCTGTAGAACGTGACAACAATCTGTGAATACTGTCCCGGCACTTTTTTAATCAGAACGGACATGAGCGCCCAGGTTAACGCGGCAACAAGCAGGGATATGCCCCCAAGCTGCAGCGACGGGTCAATGCTTCCTGTCCCTACGATAACACCTACGCCGGCGGTGGCCAGCACGATTGACAATGCTTTTTTGAGCGTAATCCGCTCTTTAAGGATGATCCGGGCAAACAGCACCATAAATGCAGGTGTCGTTGAAGTAATGATGGCCCCCATCTGTGCAGTAGACAGCATCGTGCCCGCTTCCTGGGTCAGGATAGAGACCGTGTTGCCGATCAGGCCGATCATGACAATCAGCAGCATATCCCGCTTCTCAATATGCCACGACTGCTTTGTCGCAGTCCCGATAATCAGCAGTGCTACAATCGCAATCATATAGCGGATCCACACGATTTCGAGCGGCGGCACAACGTCCACCACATGCTTTACAACAACATACATTCCGCCCCAGATGCTGGCAGCCAGCGATAAATACAATGATGCCAATACCTTCGTCTTATTCATTTGTGTACCCTCCGTTTGTTAGACAAGCTCTTGTTTGTCCTTAACGGAGTTGCAGTTTTCTGCCGTTAAGGAAGAAGAACTGCTGGTACATCATGCTCAAACCGTGGTGCAGCCATCATACGTATCAACCCGCTTTCCAAAGAATAATTTCATTACATTTTACAGGAAAGCTATGAATTAAGATAGGGTTCGTTTTACCGGGACATACAGGTCAACCTTGGCCTTGCCCTCCGGGTCCGAGTAAGGATCATTCATACAAAACTCAAGTGCATGGCGGTCATCAGGCTCATAGGAGCTTGAAGGCAGCCATTGTCCGTACACGCTCTGGTAAGCTATAGCCAGCTTGTCGATAGTGTCGTAGAACTTATATAGTGCATACAACCCGCCGGGCAAGATTCTGTACGCAATGTTTGCATCCCCCGTTTCCGGAAACCCTTCCGGTACCGTTATGCAGGCATCATATCTGCAGGAGTTCTCGTCGGTTACAGCAGGATCATCCAGCGATATGCCGATAAAAGTTTCCGTTGGCGGCAGACCGCTGCCCCGCACCCACGCGCCTAGTGTTTCCCACGCCTTATACGTTTCAAGATAGCTGCCAACATGCCTTACATAGGCCACCTTGCAGACCGGAAGTTCCTTTAGCTCAATGTTCATATCCCATACTCTCCTTATAAAATTATTGCTGGTACGGTTTAAATCATAAGCTTTAGGAGGGGACAATTCTTCCGGTTTATTGCCGGTGTCTGACGGAATGTTGCTGTGTTCCTGCACAGATTTTCGCATTGCGCTTGGCGTCGTACCATAAGCTTTTTTAAAAGCGGCATTGAAGCTGGAGAGTGAGCTGAAGCCGCACTGGGAGGAAATATCCAGCATTGTCTTGTTCGTTGTCCTCAAATAGGTAACGGCATGATGCAACCGTCTTTCCGTCAGATAATGCATTGGACTCTTATGTATAATTGCGGTGAATACTCTGGAAAAATGAAATTTGGAAAAGGCAGAAACCTCTGCGAGCATGTCCAGCTTGATGTCCTCGCCGATATTTTCTTCAATAAATTGCAGGACTGCCCCAATCCGGAGCTTGTAATCGTTGTTCACCAGGTGCTCCTCACTTTCTGTCATCTGCTTTCCAGCATAGCAAGAATCTGCCGGTACATGCAATGGACTGATCAATCTTTCAGGCCTATAAAAAAGCCGTTCCCCGGAAGACAGGGAAACGGCAAGGCATAGTACATCAGCCTACGGATTTACCGTGATCGTAAAGGTCGATGTGTTGTTTTTAATCGGAGTCACGGTATTAGTAATCTTCAGATTATTGAATACAACGGAGCCGACCGCCGGACCCTGGCCGGGCTCTGCCGATTCGTTTGCCCAAATGCCGACGCCCGATTTGGCATCAAAGGCATCGCCGCTTTTTTGGGCACCGGTAATGGTAATGTTGGTGAAGACCGTGTCCGCAACCGGGAACTGAGGTGCTGAACCGACATAATTGGTCTGGAACATGATGCCATGGTAGGTCGGATCAATGATATCCACGTCACTGACCCGGATGCCCTGGAACACCTTGGATGCCGAGAACACCCAGATCGCCGGGAAGGTCTGCGAGCCCCAGAAGTGCCCGCCGGCCCGGACAATGGAGATATTCTGCAGGTTAGTCGTCGGCGAAGCACCGAAGCCGTTCATCGGGTAGCCGAAGTCCAGCGAGCTGATTGTAATGCCCGAGTAGCACAGTGTATCAGCGATATATATATTACGGAAGGTGTTTGCATAACCTCCGTATACCGCAACACCGGCTGCGCGCCAGGTCAGAATGGAAGTCAGGTTCTCATACACATTGTCCTTCATATCCGAGCCGCCGGCATCAATGGCCGAAAAGAGCGCAAAGCTGTCATCCCCGGTTGCCCGGGCTTCGTTATTGGACACAAGATTATTGGTGCTGCCGTTGGTCATGTTGATGCGTCGGCAAAGGTGTTGCGGATGCGGGAGTTGCGGATGGTCATGTAATCGGTATTCGCGCCCCAATACATGCACACCATATGCTCCGTCCAGATGTTGTCGATCGTTATATTCGCAACGTTAGCGAAATCGAAGACTTTGCCCGGACCGTCGATCCGCGAGGTATAGTTGCCAAAGTAGGCAAAGCCGGAGAATGTTGATCCATTGGCCGAGTCCGTTGCCCGGAAGCCGACATCGGTATTGGACTGGCTGGCCGGTGCATAAAACCGCGTATACCACGGGCCGGCACCGACTACCTTAACGGCTTTGCCGTACACCTGGAATTTGTTAGAGGTCTCATAATTGCCTGCAGGCAGATACACCCCTTCAAGCTTGCCGGTTGTATCCATCCGGACTTTGTCCAGGGCATTTTGTACATCCTGGTGGGTGTAACCGGCCGGAACGGCATATTTGGCCGATCAGGGTTAGCTATAGGCGCTACCTGCTCCAGACTGATAAAGTCGATGGCATACTGTGACGTATTGGCAGCATCCTTCTGCAGACGGATCGTGCTGCGGCCGGGATGGTGCTGTCGAACATAATATTGGCCTCATCGTAAATATGCCGCGGCGAGCCTGCTCCCGGCGAGTTGCCCGGACTGGTCTCGGAGCCGTACAGCCAGGCATATTTGGAGGTCAGGTTAATCGACTTCGTAAAGACCCCGTTAACATAAATGTTCAAGGTTGAATTGATGCCGTCGCCGCTGGCTGAATCGGGAATTGAGAACCGGGTTACCAGCGTATTGGTGCTTGCTCGGGTTGTAAATTCCACATAGCTGCCGGTTGTATTGAGCGTTACCGCTCTTCTGCCGGACGCTTCGCCGGCCAGATCGCCGATATTACGGTTTGCAGCCAGCTTCACTGCTCCGCCGCCGGTAACGCCGTCCTCCGCTTCATACATGTCATACGGCATATTAGCGCCGCGGCCGATGAACAGCGGGCGTGTCTCGGTGTTGTTGGCCTGCTTGACCGGCAGCTCATTTCCGTCAACGGCAATTTGTGTTTTCACGTTGTACTTTCCGTTCACCGCAGTCCATGTTCCCAGAGTAACAGGTGCTGTGGTAACACCGCTATTGATAACGCCGCTATAGGAGCCGGTCAGCGTTTTGATGACTGCATTCGTCGCAGCATCTGTCAGAGTCAGCGTAATATTGTGCGCACCGCCTGATGATGCAGTAGTCCCCTGATTTTTAATCGCTGCGGTGAAGGTTACGATATTGCCGCCGGCTGGATTCCCCGGTGACCAGCTGACCGCTCCGGCAATCAGATCAGAGCTGGACACCGGCACAACAGTCAGTGAAGAAGGACTTGTGTAGCTGTTGTTCGCTTCGTTGAGCTCAATTACGGTGTTGCTTTCGTCCACCTTGGCGCTTGCCGCATAAGTCCCTGCATCCTTCGCCCCGATGTTCACCGATACATTGCCTGAAGCACCGGCGGCAAGCGTACCCACCTGTGCAGTGCCCGCAAGCGCTGCTCCCAAATAGAAGTTCACATTCGTCGCTGCAGATGCCGTTGTGCCTGTGTTTTTGACGACCGCACTGAGTGTAATATTGTCGGTCTCTACCGGAGCTGCCGGATTCCAGGACACTCCCGTTATTGTCAGATCCGGATTGGCCGCCGGTGTTCCGAAGATCTGGAACTCGGCCACCTGCCCGGCGCTAGAACCGGTATTGGCAGTAAACTTCAGCTGCAGCTCGCTGGCCGTAGCCGTAACCGGTATGGTCACTGAATTGCCAGTGGCAGGGTTGAAGGTATAGGCTGCTGCGGGAACGAGTGTGGAGAATGATGTGTTATTCTGATTATGGCCCAGTACCTCTATCGTTTGTGTGCGGGTTGCCCAGACAGAAGCCGGATTCAGCTTTACAACGACTGAGGTGATATAGGCGTTGGCGCCCAGGTTCACGCTCAGTGTATTCGGGTAGCTCCCGCCTGCTCCTTCCCAGTAAGTAGTCACATCGCCGTCATTGGCATTGGCCGGAACAAAGGTAAAGACAGACGATGAGGCATTCACAGCTTTTCCGATGGCCAGATTGGAAGATGGGCCTGTAGTCGGTGTAGCTGTCGGTGCCGGTGTAACAGTTGCTGTAGGTGTAGGCGCTACTGTCGGAGTCGGCGTTGGCGTAGCTGTAGGCGCCACAGTAGGAACCGGGGTTGGAGCAATTGTAGGCGCCACTGTCGGACTGGCCGTTGGAGTAGATGAGGCCGTGAGCACCAGCTGGTCCAGGTTCACATTCCCGCTGTCTGACGGATCATATTTGTAGGCAATCGTGTTCGTCCCCGCATTCAGCGTCAATGTCTCGCTTTTGACTCCCCAGGTATCCCAGTTCGCCAGGTTAGGGAGCGCCGTCTGTCTGATTTTTGTACCGTTGACGTAGATGCTGATGGTCTTGGCACTGCCTGTGGCATTTGCATACCGGATGGAAGCATCGTAATTCCCTGCTCCTCCTGCAGTTACCGTAAAAGCGGTAGAAGCTCCCTGCGCTAGGTAACCGTCAACAAAAGCGCTGCCGGTATACCCGCTGTGATCGGTATTGGTCTTGGCGCCGCCGCTTAAAGCAGCCGCCTCTGCCTCATACGTTCCCGGAGTGGTCACGGCACTGCCGTACACCTCCAGCTCGGATATCTGGGCCGCCGGCCAGCCGGTATTGGCAGTGAAATTGATCTTAATGTACCTGGCTGTAGCCGCTGTAAAGTTGATTGTCACTGTATTGCCGCCTGCCGCCGGATTAAATACATAGCTTGAGGATGCGGCAAGATTGCTGTACGACGAATCATTGGTGCTGCCCTGGACGGACAGCGTCTGCGTTCTGCTCTCCCAGCCTGACGGGAGCTTCAGCACCACCTGATTCACACTGCTGTTCGCTGCAAGGTCAACCTTAATCCATTGCGGAAAAGCATTGCTGGCGCTCTCCCAGTATGTCCCCTGATTGCCGTCGTTTGCATTCCCCGCGGTGTAGACATCACCGACCGAGCTTGCGGTAATGCTTTTACCCTGGGCCAGATTACCCGCCGCAGCGCTTACTGCCGGAAATATCCCCATTTGTCCCGTAATCAGCAGAACGATCAGGATGTACATCCGCATATGCCTTTTTGCATAAGCCTTGGTTCCGGTAGACATGTTCAGCCACCTCCTGTAGATTTATCAATCTATCCCGCCTAAGTATGCGCTTACAAGTTTTTCTTTACCTATCACCTCCCGGGTCAGCTGTAAGTCCGTTGCCTTGTCCGCTGCTTCTATCATCTGAATAAGTTTTTTTAGGCTCCCGGCCTAAGCAGGCACACAACAAAAAGAACGGCCCGTCCCTTGCGTATCAATGCAGAACAAAAAACGCAATCGCAGGATAGGCAGACCGAACTTATCATGAGACTATCAGCTGACTAATTATGGTAATAATATAAGTTATAGAGAAGCAGTGGTCGATGACCGATTCTATGCGGAGTATGTGCAAATTAACGTACCTGAGAGGAATTCATTCTGTTGTCCAGAATTTATAGAGTATCACATTTTCGGAGGATGATTTATGGCACCTGCACGTAAAAATACAGATTTCTATATGCTCGCGGCATCTGCTGCGGCCTTCCTTTATTTCATCTTCATTGCTATCCCGTACGGTGATTCGCATAACTTTTTCAGTGAGGCCAGTGTGCCAGAGGGCAACCAGGTTTGGCCCTATTTTCTACTGACTACTCCCGCATTGATTCTATACTTGATCTTCATATTTAAATGGATCAGAAGGATCCATTTTTTACGGTGGCTGAATTACCCGGTTATCATTTTCAATGTTAACTTCATCTTTTTGATATGCCTGTCCGCCTTCAACGGCGGAACGGTGTTCTGGCTAATCTTCATTACGGGGCCGGTTTCTCTATTATTGACCGGCATCTTTTTTACCATCGGCCTGATTAAAGACCTGAAGTTCCTTCGTGCTGCAAAAGAGCAGAAATAAAAGGGACCCTGCCTATCGGCAGGGCCCCCTCGGTGCTGTATTAGGCGACATTGAACCGGGCCACCAGCCCCTGTAGCGCCTGGGCCATCGTGCTGAGCGTGCCGGCAGAGGAAGCAATCTGTTCCACGGATGCCATCTGCTCCTGGGAAGCGGCGGAGACATGCTGTGTGCTGGAGGCGGTAGTCTCCGAGATCTGTGTCACCTTGCGGATGGACTCGACAATCTCATCCGTTGCGGCTGTAATCTCCTCGACTGCACCGGAGACCTCCTGCACCTGTCCGGCCAGTGAGTCAACGGAAATCCGGATCTCTCCAAAAGCATGTCCGGCGTTCCCGATAATACCCGTACCCTCCTCCACTTCACTCATGCTGAGCTTCATGGTTGCAACTGCACTGGAAGCGTCATTCTGAATGCCCGCCGCCATCTCGGCAATCAGATTAGCGGATTCCTCCGACTGCTCGGCCAGCTTACGGACCTGGTCGGCGACTACCGCGAATCCCCTGCCCTGCTCCCCGGCCCGCGCCGCTTCAATCGTTGCATTGAGGGCAAGCATGTTCGTCTGTGAGGCAATTCCTTTAATGACACCCACCAGACTTCCGATCTCCTGCGAACGGTTCACAAAGCCCATCACCTGCTTCGACAGCGAGTCAATAGATGCGTTAATAGAGTCCATCTGGCGGGCCGCCGCCTGCAGCGACTCATCCCCGCCCAGCGCATATTCGGCTGACCGGACCGATGCATCCGAAATATCCTGCACACTTGCCGCTATCTGCTGGATTGCAGCGGACATTTCCAGTATCGTGGTCATATTGGTCTGCAGATCAGTCATTTGCTTGTCTGTTCCGGAGGCTACGCTGCCCATGATTCTGGCGATCTTTTCGGTTACGGCCGCAGTCATTTTGCTGTCCGCAGTCAGCTTCGAGGAGGAAGCCGCCAGACTGTCCGCCGACTGGCTCACCTGGCTGATGATGCTGCCCAGATTGCCTGTCATCTGATTGAAGGTATGCGCCAGCTGTCCGATCTCATCCTTGCTGCGGACAGTCAGCTTACGGGTCAGATCCGCTCTGCCTTCGGCTATTTCCTGAAGCTGTTTATTCACATCACGGATCGGCTTCAGAATCCGTCCGGACAGCAGCAGTGCAATCAGGACAGCCAGCAGTACCGACAAGCCGGTTACCCCGAGGCTGATACCCATAGCTGAACCTCGGTGTGAAGCTGCCTGGCTCTGAGCGGCCGTTATTTCTTTGTACAGTACATCCTCAAATACAAGCTGTGAATCAATGATGGTATCCAGTGAGAGATTCGTGAACTCTTTTTGCGCACCCGGAAAATTTCCTTCCTTGGCCATTGCGAAGGCATTCTTAAGCACTGTCAGATAATTGCTCCACTCACTCTCCAGATTGTTGATTCCGGACAGCTCCGCTTCGTTCAGGCCTGCATTCTTCAGCTCTGTGATTGAAGCCGTGATTTCCGGAATTTTAGCCTCATACGCCGACAAATATTGGGTACGCTCATCGTCGGTGTTGCTCATCACATATCTGGCCGCAAGCCCGTCAGCTGTGCGGATTTGGTCAGTCAGCTCCTGCACCAGCGTCAGCTTGCTGTAATTGCGGTTAATCTGGTCTGTCTGCATTGTAGCCTTGCCCTGAAACAGTGTATTGCCGGCGATTGCCAGGATAAAGACGAGTATGACGGCAGCGAACCCCATCAGGATTCTTGCCCGGATTCCTTTTAACATAAAATGTTGCCTCCCGGTTATGTATTTCTGTTGCTGATCATTTTTTAGTCCCTATGTACGGTCTCGTTCTGCCCCGGTGCATGTCCTCCTGTCATTCATTTTGTGTCATGTTCCTTATATCCATCATCCTACGCTGACAGCCTTAAATGAGCCTTAAATCGGCCTGAGCCGGAACTGAACGTTAGCTGAAAGTATAAAGCGCCTGTCCGGCCTCAACGCGCAAAAAAAGACCGCTGCCCGGTCAAATACCGGAACAGCGGCCTTTCTCACAAACATCCATTATTCATATAAATTCCCGTTAGCCAGCTGGGCCAGCCGGGTCTGATCCAGCACACTCAGCCTGCCGCGCTTGCGCTCGATAATCCCTTCATCTATGAAGCGCCGGACAATCCGGTTGAGGTGCCGGTAGCTTGTACCGAGCAGATCAGCCGTCTCCGTCAGGCTGGAGGTGCGGATCTCCTCAACCCGCTGGCCGCCAACGGTCTCTTCGAACAGGGACATCAGATAGCTGGCAAACCGGTTCTCCACCGGGTAGAGCAGGTTCAGCGCCGAGGTCTGGCCGAGGGTATACATTTTGTGGCTCAGCTCCCCCATCAGAAAACGCAGCAGCGCCGTATTCTCTTCCAGCTCTCTTAACAGCATCTTGCGTGAGGCTACGAGCAGCAGACTGCTGCCCACGGCAACCACCTCATTTTTGACCGGATACTGCCTTAGCAGCTCTACATCCCCGATCACGGACATCGGCCTGGCGAAGCGCACCAGCATCGACTTGCCGTTGGGCAGAAGCGTGTGGATCTTCAGCTTGCCCTCCATCAGAATGAACATGCTCTCCAGCCGGTCACCGACCGAGCAGATCACATCTCCGTCCCCGTAGCGCCGCAGCTCCATCGCGGCAATGTCAGCGCTGCTGAACATTTTATCCAGCCCGTTACTTTCCGCCAGCCGCCGGACCGCTTCAGGGTCCATTATTGACTGCATTGTATTTCCTCCTTGAGCCCGCATATGTACAAGGTTATGCTCCGCACAGAAAGCACCCGTATGATGCTCTAACTGTAACATAACCGGATACAATTCTGAAAGAATGACGGTCTCAGGACTATTTTGCCGTATTCATGTATTCCTGCAGTGCCTGCTGTCCGCGATATTGCGCTACATTAAAGGAAGGCCATTCCTGCTGCGCCTCCCCCCGCCGGTTAGACCATTTGTCACTAAGCTCCTGCTTCAGCAGATCATTATTCTGTTTACTGAAGTCAATCAGCAGCGGAACCGTTTCCCAGGACAATCCGCTAAGATATGGGGCATCGATATCGCCGCTGGCCTCATACCGGGCGATGTTCTGGGTGGCGATAATCCGGTCCATGCCGATGTAATTCATAAAGACATAGGAGAGCACACCAAGCACCACATACCATTTTATAAGCGGGAATTCTCTCTTGCTTATCCGTACAGCAGCGAGAATCAGCAGCAGTCCAAGAAAAATCATAAAGGCGTGTACCAGAAACCGTATCTCTGTATAGCCATAAGCCTCCTCATATAAGGCAAGCCGGGAATAAGCCGAATACAGCATGACTACCGAACACAATACCAGGATATACAGCAGTGTGCGGATAACGGTCAGCAGTCTTGCTTTGGCCCGGGGCAGGGCAAGCAGCGACAGCAGCAGCAGGCCGAAGTTAATCGACGTAACCATAATCAGCTCAAAAAAACCGCTCCGCGCATAATCGGCATACGTACTCCCCTGCGGCAAAGCGCCTTCCCAGGCACCGAACAGGTAGGAGAACTGTACACTTACAAACAGCACATACACTGCATTGACTGCCGTCAGGACAGTTGTAGCAATGACAGGGTCAACCGTGAACTCGAAGGGTTCCATCCGCGGTTCTCCCTCTTTAGGCACGATAACCTGCCGCTCGATCCGTTTATATGCAACAAACCCCCATAAATAGCTGAACAGCCCGATTCCCAGCACCACACTCCACAGCGTCCGTCCGAACCCTTCACTGAAGGAAATCCGCTCCAGCAGCTCCGGAAATTTGTTAAGAATCTGGTTGAAAACGCCGTCTGCCGAGGAGAGCAGCGATATAACGATCAGCAGCAGCGGAAAGGACAGCAGCAGACCGGCAAGCACTTTAAGGTATACCTGCTTACGTTCGTTCTTTAGCCCTTCTCCGCCTGTTTTGCGGATGACTGTGAACACTGTAGGCCAGTGCCGCGGACCCTGGGCAAAAAAATGCTCCAGCGCAGCGCCAATCAGCTGAATTCCGCTCCATGAAGGCCGGCGGTAGCTTAGCAGGTATGTCATATGTAAGAGAATCAGTACCGGAAGCACCAGCAGGTTAAGTCCGAAGAAAAACCAGCTTGAGAACAGCACAAAGGTCATGGCGAGCAAAAATATCGCAGCCAGCCATACATAGTCGAACCACTTCAGCGGGCGCAGCTGGTCCTTCGCATAATACAGCATGAAACAATAGAATAGGACGACAAAGATGGGATAAGAGACTCCGGGCTTATGCCCAAAAAACAAGTACTGGTGCACGATAGCCAGCAGCAAGGCCGCAGCCAGTGCGGAAAGCGCAGACCTCGGAATAACGGGGACTTTCTCTTCCATGGGAATTCCCTCCAGTTTTTCACTATCTTAACCTGATTCTAGCTGATAAAATAAGAAGAAAAAGAGAAAAAATATTCCGCTCATTTCCTATTTTATTGAAAGGGGCTGCTGATATGAAGCTTCACAGCCAGTTTCTGAAGCTGCATTCCCGGCATGGAGGAGCAGATGAAGCTTCCGTTACCCTGGATGAGCTGGCCCATACCCTGGGCTGTACCCACCGTAACACGCTGCATGTCATTAAGAAGCTGTCCGAGCAGGGCTGGGTCTGCTGGACCCCCAGCCGGGGACGCGGCCGCGCTCCTCCCTTAGGTTCCTCGCGGATGCCGAGGAAATTGCGCTTAGCTCCATGATGCAGGCCATCAGCAGCAGCGAGATCCGCAGCGCCATCGACGGGATCCGCGCACATGCCCGCTCCTCCTCCCTGCAGGATACCCTCCAGGGCTGGCTGCTGGCCTATTTCGGCTATCATTCCGAGCTGCGCAGCGATAAACGGATTGATACGCTGCGGCTCCCGGTCCGGCAGCAGCTGCACAACCTGGACCCGCTGTATATGAATCTGCTGGCTGAATCCTTCGTATCCAGCCATGTCTTTGACGGTCTGGTTGCGCGCAGCGGCGGTCAGGACCGGATCATTCCCGCTCTTGCCCATACCTGGGATACCGGTGAGCAGCGCACCGTCTGGACCTTCCATCTACGCAAGGATGTGCTGTTCCATCACGGAAAGGTGCTTGCTGCCGAGGATGTCGTCTATTCCTTCAAGCGGATGATGGATTCTTCACAGCGGCTGCTGTACAGCAACATATTCCGGGATATCCGGGAAGTGAAGGCGCTTAATCCGGGAACGGTGCGCTTTTTGCTGAAGCAGCCGAATGAGCTGTTTCTCCCTTTTCTCTGCACCAGCCGCGCTGCGATCGTTCCGCGTGATCTGGAGACATCCTTTGCCGGCAGCTTTGGACGCAGGCCTGCCGGTACCGGACCGTTCAAGCTGGTGGAGATGAATGAGGATCTGTGCACACTGGAGGTGTTTCCTTATTATTTTCAGGGCCGGGCGCATCTTGACCGGGTGGAGATTCTGCATGTCCCATGGGATATTTCGGCAGCTGAACCCGAGACCGGCTCAGCCTTCCATATTGTCCATAATCCTTCTGCCGGCGGTCCGGCTGCCTGGAGCCGGATACATTCGGAGTATTCGGTACGCAAATTCGTGACCTGCAACACGAAGAAAAAAGGTCCGCTCAGCGATCCGCTAATCCGTGCTGAGGTTCTGTCCTGCCTCGGCGGCGTTGCCGATGAGGCTGTTGGTCCGGATAGTGTAGAGAATACAGCAGAATCAAAAACAGCAGCAAAAGCAGTGGCAGCTGCGGCCGCACCGGCGCTGCAAATTGCAACCATTCCGCAGTATGCCGGAGATGCAGAAGCGGTAGCCGCGAAGCTGACCGGCTGCGGGTATGCCTGCTATGTATTATCCGTATCTCCTGAAGAATTCAAAGGACCGGTCCGGCTGCAGGCAGACCTGATTCTCTTCTCGCTGCTGCGCGATCAGGACGAGCAGCTGCGGCTGTCCGATCTTTACTCCACGATGGTGCAGCACCTGGAGCCGCAGATCCGTGCGGATATTGAAGGAAGACTGCAGATTATCGCCCGGGAGCCGGAAAGCAAGGCAAGGGCAGCCGGCTTTCAGCAGATTGAAGACAGCCTGCGGCAGAAGCATCAGCTGCATATCCTCTACGAAAAGCCGGCCGAAACCGCCTACCTCCCCTCTGTCCGGGGGGTTACTTTTAACAGCCAGGGCTGGGTGGATCTGCGGCATCTGTGGTTTCCGCCGGAGCTATGATCGTGTTCCCTATGCCAAATTGGTAAATATATCTCCGGTTTGGTATATTAGGTTTACTATGTTTATAGCGGAGGGGGATTTGAATGAGACTAGCAGAAGCACTTGTGCTGCGGGCAGACTGCCAGCGGAAGGTGGCGCAGCTGAAGCAGCGCCTCGGAAGAGTCATTAAGGTTCAGGAAGGAGATCAGCCCTCTGAGCCGCCGGCTGAGCTGCTTCAGGAATTGAAGCGGACGCTGGATGAGCTGGCAGTCTGGGTCAAGAAGATCAACAAAACGAACTCCTTGAGTCCGTTTGATGCAGACCTCACCCTGTCGGAGGCGCTGGCTGAACGGGAGCGGATCATGCAGCACCGTAATATTTTGAATGAGCTGCTGAACGAGGCTTCGATCAAGCAGGAGCGTTACGGCCGGCAGGAGGTTAAATTCTATACAACGATTGAAGTCACTGCCCTGCAGAAGGAAGTAGACGAACTGTCCAAGCAATACCGTGAACTGGATTTCCGGATTCAGGAGAAGAACTGGAGCACGAATCTTCTGGAGTAGTGCAATAAAGGCAAGTTGGTAGCCGGACACATACAGGTGAGCACAACCCGCCAACAGGGTAAGTTGGACCTTGAAGCAGATGCCGGGCCAAATCTGCACAACTTAATGCTTAGCCCAATAATGTTACAAGAGTGCGCGCAGCATGTAACCAGGCTGAATTTTTTTAACTGTTAACTACCATGTGCTGATGTATGATTCCGGTGAGGGCGGGTTCGGGGACTTGTTAGACTTGATTCTGTAAAATAGCGGCAGCCGGGAGGTTTTACTTCCGGCTGCCGCTTTTGTGTTAGGCGGGGCGTCACTATCCGGCGTTTAGCTGACCTTTCGCCACCTGGCTCTTTTATTCCTTGCCCGGCAGCGTGTCCCGCAGTCCGCGTCCAATCAGATTGGCCGACACCGGCTTATGCCCCAGCTCCCGCGCCCACACCGACAGCTGTCCGATATGATGGATCTCGTGGGCAATGATATGACGCATAATCTCACCCCAGGCATCGATAGCCTTCTCTCCTTCGTAACGCTTATCCACAAAGATATTGCGCTCCAGCCCCTCATGCCAGCCCAGCACAAACGCTTCTACCTCCGGCCGGAAGCGGGCATCCAGCTCTTTTACCTTATCCAAAGTGCTATATTCCGCAAAATCCTCCTCAAAATCAGGCTTGCCCTGCATCGCCATGATCCAGCTCCATTCCACATCTGCGATGTGGAACAGCGTTTTCAGAATCCCGCCGACCCCGCCGGTCCTCGGCTGCAGCAGCTCCTCCTCACTCAACGTCTCACACCATTTATACCACTCTTCACGGACCATCCAGTTGTAACGGAACAATGTCTGCATAAATCCCTCCGGAATTTTAAATTTAAATAAGAATCTTTGCATTCAGTGTATCACAGCGGGTATTCGAGTCCGAGGGAAAGAATGATTATAAAAAGCTGCTGCTCTCAATATCCCCAGACAACGCAAAAATACCGGCAACCAAGGTCACCGGTACGTAAATTCAATATGTATATGATACAAAAAAAACACCTAGTTTTCCTGCGTTAACTATAAAATTAATATAGCACGGAAATGTCAACCTTGCAAGCATTTTTATGGAAAACGGAGAAAAAAGCTCCTTTACTCCCCCGCTGCCTGCGCTTAAGGAAGTACAGAGTATAAAGCGCCGCTGTCTCGTTCACCCATATAATGGTATGATGTTTTGCGCGAAGGAGGCGAACGAGATGCAAATCAGACTCAGGGAGATCAAAAAAAGCTTTAAAGTGTACAAACGCCCGGAAGGCAAATGGGGACTCTTTAAGGGAGCTTTTATGCGGAATGTAACGGAGGTGGAGGCGCTCGGCGGGATCGGCTTTGACATTGCTGAAGGTGAGCTGGTGGGATACATCGGCCCGAACGGTGCCGGCAAATCTACCTCGGTCAAGGTGATGAGCGGAATTCTGACACCGGACAGCGGCGAATGCACCATTCTTGGCAAAATCCCCTGGAAATACCGTGTGGAGCATGTGTCCCAAATCGGCGTTGTGTTCGGGCAGCGCTCGCAGCTGTGGTGGGATGTGCCGGTGGCCGATTCTTTTGACGTACTGAAGGATATTTATGCGATCCCGCCCGGAGATTACAAAATCAGGCTGGCCGAGCTAACGGCAACCCTCGGTGTGGAAGCGCTATTACGAACTCCTGTCCGCCAGCTCTCGCTGGGACAGCGGATGCGCTGTGAGCTGGTGGCAGCCCTGCTGCACCGGCCGAAGATTCTGTTTCTGGATGAGCCGACGATCGGACTGGATGCGGTATCGAAGCTGGCACTGCGCAATTTTCTGAAGGAAGAAAACCGCAAGCACGGAGTTACCATGCTGCTGACTACCCATGATATGGACGATATTGAGGCGCTATGTGAGCGGGTGATGGTAATCGGGCACGGCAAGCTGCTCTATGACGGCAAGCTGGCCGGACTGCAGGAGAAATATGCACCGGAGGTTGTGATGAAGGTCAATACCGATGCGATGATCGCCGCTATGTACAACGATCTGGCTCTGACATAACCGGGTGTGCAGCCTCATAGAGTGAGGGCATTTATATTATTTCAGGAGGTGTGTAATTGCAATGGATTTTAAAAATACCTGCCGGGCTTCACTCTCCCTCTTCCGCATCCGGATGGCTGAAGGCCTGCAGTACCGGGTGTCGGCCATTTCGGGAACGGTGGTCGGCGTGTTCTGGGCGCTGCTGGAATGTGTGCTGTTTACTGTTTTTTATACATATAGCGAGCACGGCTCGTGGAACAACAACGGCATGAGCCTGCCGCAGACGATTTCTTATGTGTGGATCGCACAAGGGCTGTTTGTACTGCAGACGATGAGTATTGACGGTGAGATCATGGGCAAAATCAACAACGGCGACGTCGGCATTGAGCTGTGCCGGCCGATGAATCTGTACACCCACTGGTTCGTCAAAAGCTCGGCCGGCAAGCTTGGCACCTCCTGGATCCGCAGTGTCGCTACCGTGCTGGTTGGCCTGCTGATGCCCGCCGCTTATGCGCTGGGTGCTCCTGCGTCTTTTGCGGGGCTGCTCTGCTTTCTGCTCTCGGTCATTATGGCCTTTGTCCTCTGCTCGTCATTCGCCATGCTTGTAACCACAGTCCGGCTGAATGTTACCTGGGGTGACGGGCCGAGCCATATGCTTCTGCTGCTGAGCGGAATTCTGTCCGGCACCTACCTGCCGCTTCGGCTATGGCCAGACTTCATGCAGACTTTCCTATACCTTCAGCCGTTCGGCGGCTTCGCCGACATTCCGGCCCAGCTCTACATCGGCAGTATGCCTCCGTCAGCTGCTCTGCCTGCAATTGGACTGCAGTTTATCTGGAGTGCTCTCTTTATCGCGGCCGGCGGCTGATCATGAACCGCAAGCTGAAAAATATTATCGTCCAGGGAGGGTGAGCACACAGCATGATTGCCGAGAGTAAAATCTATTTTAAATATTTGCGGATGCATCTGCTGTCCGGAATGGAGTATAAAGGCTGGTGGCTGATGCTGATCCAGGTGCTGGTTGTCGTGGTCTCCGACCCGATCGCTACCGTCCTGCTGTTCTCCCGCTTCGGCAATATCGGGGAATGGAGCGTCGCCCACATCATTCTGGTCTACTCGCTGGCAGTAGCCTCATTTGGTCTGGCGGAGAGCTTTTGCCGGGGCTTTGATTATTTTCCGTGGCATTTGCTGCGTTCCGGTGACTTTGACCGGCTCCTGCTGCGGCCGCGCTCCCTGTTCGTTCAGGTTGCCGCCTCCCGGTTCCATCTGCACCGGCTCGTCCGTCCAATCACAGGAATCTGCGCCGCAGGCTGGGCCTTGAGCGAACTTGGAGTGCAGCTGACTCCCGGCAAAATCGGAATTCTCTTTATGGCGCTCGCGGGCGGCTGCATTATGTATTGCGGGGTGTTCGTGCTGACCTCGGGGCTTGCTTTTTTCACTATTAAAGGGCTTGACTGGATTTATCTGCTGACCAACGCCAGCTACCAGGTTACCCGCTGTCCGGAGCCGTATATGCCGCGGGTGCTGAAAAATGTCTTCAGCTTTATGCTGCCGATGCTGTTCATCAGCTTCTATCCGGCTGCCACCGTATGCGGCTGGGATTATCCGGCATGGCTGGGCTATCTTTCGCTTCCTTCCGGCGCTGCCTTTCTCGGGGTCTCGCTGCTTGTCTGGCGTATCGGCGTAAGACATTACAAAAGCACAGGAAGCTGACCCCCGTTATGGTGATCAGCTTCACTGTTTTATTACAATTATTAGAGGGCAGCATCACTTCGCTTGCCGGCTCAGTGCGAGCTCAGGTGCTTGCGGTACCCCTCCACCTTCTCGTCCCGGTAGCCCATCTTCTCATAGAAGACATGGGCTTCCTTGCGTTTCTCGCCTGAAACGAGAATGATGTAATAGCAATCGCGCTCGTGGGCGATGTTTTCGATGGCGGTCATCAGCTGCTTGCCCAGACCCTGACGGCGGGCGCGGCTTGAGACGACGACATTTTCGATAACCATGAACGGCCGGCAGTCCCCGATTAAATCCTGACAGAGGATGCCCATCAGCGAGCCCATCAGCTCTCCGTCCACATAAGCGCCTAACAGGATGTACCTGCTGTCTGCCTTAATTGCTGCAAAAGTATCCGCAAATTTGCCCGGCTCTGCCGGCGCGCCGGTCAGCTCCCGGTACAGCTCATTTAATTCCGTTAGTGAGTCCGCCTCAATTTCTTTGATCGTTACCATGGTATGTACAACT
Source organism: Paenibacillus sp. DMB5 (assembly GCF_001517085.1). Lineage (GTDB taxonomy): Bacteria > Bacillota > Bacilli > Paenibacillales > Paenibacillaceae > Paenibacillus_AQ. Next base: position 42,781 of record NZ_LRAC01000098.1, on the reverse strand, counting down.
CTCCTTACGATTGTAAATATTTATTTCTCATATATATAAAGCTGTCCATTTCGGGGGTGGTTCATCCGTTCGACTGATTAACTGATCCTCACTCCGGCTCATCCCCGTCCAGCTGCAGCTCAAACTGCTCCTGATGCCCGTCCCATTCAACACTCACCTTGATAGGCGCCTGTCCGCGATTCAGCGAGCCGTCGCTTGAGCCGTACATGTGTAAAGACTTAATTCTTACCGGGCCCTCCATCGACTGGCTTGAGCCGTGGCCGAGCGCCTCGAAGCCATACGTAAACTGCTTAATCTTCTTAAGATCTTTGGCATCCCCTTTATAGGCTAACTGAAAGTTATATTCGCTGGACGCCTTATAGTATGCATTTCCGCCTTTGGCCTGAGCTGGCTTCTCTGTAACCGTCTCACTGTAGATTGCCGACCAGTGCTCGCCTTCACCAGAAAAAGTGTACGTTTGATGAAGTGTACCGCTGTTACAGCCAGTCAGAAGCATCAGCACTGCGATAAACCCGCTTAGCAAAAGAATTCGTAACGCCGCATTCCCTCTCATAGGCTCAGCCCTCTTTTCCACAGGATAAGTAGTTCAGAACAGCTTCCACACGCTCCTCTACCGACAAGTCCCCCTCCAGCCGCAAAACAGGACAGTTCAGCTCCCGCATCCATGCCTCATGCAGCTTAAGGCTCCGTACCTCCGGACCTGCCGTATCGTACAGGCTCGCCCACTCCAGAAAGGCCTGCACGTCCCCGTACCTGCTCCCGCCAGGCAGACTCTCATGGCCATAACGCTCATATTCCCTGGTCTTTAACCGCTCCAGTCTAATAGACGGAGGAATCCGCAGAAAGATTACCAGGTCAAAATAGGACCGCAGGCTATCCCCCCAGCCGCACACCGCACCGGATAAAATCCAGGGCTCAAGCTGCTCCAGATCATGCCTGATCCGGTCAAGACGCTCCGTCAGTTCACGCTGCTTCGAGAATTTCTGCTCCCAGAAGTAATCATCACTATCCAGGTGAACATGCGGAAGCCGGCCGGCAAGCGCCTGCCCGAGTGTGCTTGTTCCCGATCCTGAGGCTCCCATGATATGAATTCTGCGTTTCATCCGCACCTCCTGAATCCCTCTCAACTGAGGATATGGCTGCAGCCCGTACGCTGCTCCGTCAGCCAATGTAATAGCTATCCATAATTTAACATACTACAGGTGAGCAGATTCTGCAAAAATGAAGCCATAGCTACACACTCAGCAGCTTCATGATTGCACTGTGGCAGGATTCCTTATAAAGGGTATGCAGCTCATCCTGATCAGCCATCAGCCACTGGATCAGGCAGCCGTCAATAATCGCCCGGATGACCGGGGCTGCCCTGTCCGGCGTCAGTTCTTTATTGAAAATCCCCTCCTGCTGTCCCAGCAGCAGCACCTCTGTACTGATACCCGCACAGCTGTCATAGAACCGCTGGTTAATCTCCCGATAGACCGGACCGCGGCTCGCCCTGGACAGGAAATCGAGATAGACCCGGTAAAACGACCGGTTCTGCACCGGACCGGCAAACGCAGAATCAATATAGGCGTTAAGCTTGCCTTCCGCCGAATGCTGCTCCGCTACCGCCGCCCGCTCCCTTGCGGAAATTTTGCCGGTCAGCCACTCCAGCAGCTCCACCAGCACGGCTTCCTTGCTCGTAAAATAATAGTGGACTACCCCCTTGCTAACCTCTGCGTAATCCGCAATCGTCTGCAGAGTAACCGCATCATAACCGTGCTCTGACAAGGCGCGGAATGCAGCTGAAAGAATCTGTTTGCGCTTCTCTTCGGATTTCTTGTACTTTACCATACGACCTCCGCCATGCAGCGTAATTGCCCGCTTAGTTTGTTTAATGTGTAGTATATCATAGTCATAAAAAAGTTGACCGGTCAGAATAAATATTATATAACTGACCTGCATACAGTTAATGGATAGGAGCGGATTTAAAATGACTGAAACATTTCAAGCTTTGGTTGTAGATAAGAACGATACCTTCTCAGTGGAGGTCAAGCAGATTACCCGGGAGGAACTGCCTGCCGGGGAGGTTTTGATCAAAGTGGCTTATTCCAGTGTAAATTACAAAGACGGACTTGCCAGCATTCCAAACGGCAACATCGTGCGTAATTACCCGTTCATTCCTGGCATTGATCTGTCCGGAACGGTCGTGTCCTCAGACGATAGCCGCTTTCAGCCGGGACAGCCGGTCATTGCCACCAGCTATGGCATTGGCGTGTCCCACTATGGCGGATTCAGTGAATATGCCCGCATTCCGGCCGAATGGGTGATTCCGCTGCCTGTAGGGCTCAGCCTGCGGGAAGCGATGATATACGGGACAGCCGGCTTCACTGCTGCACTGTCCATTCAGGCGCTGGAGGATCACGGAGCGGCCCCGGATAAAGGCAAGGTGCTGGTAACCGGTGCTACCGGCGGCGTTGGCGGCACGGCAGTTGCCATGCTGGCCAAGCTGGGCTACGAGGTAACAGCCAGCACCGGCAGAATGGACGAAGCCGGCTATCTGCAGCATTTAGGCGCAGCCGAGGTTATTACCCGTGAAGAGGTTGGCGGCGGGGCCGTGAAGCCGCTGGACAAGCAGCTCTGGCAGGCTGCGGTGGATTCCGTCGGCGGAAGTCCGCTTGCAGCCGTGCTGAGCAAGATCGACTACGGCGGAGCGGTTGCGGCCAGCGGATTAACCGCAGGAACCGCGGTTCCGACAACGGTAATGCCCTTTATCCTGCGCGGGGTAAGCCTGCTGGGTATTGATTCTGTCTCCTGTCCTGCCGGCAAGCGGCAGCTCATCTGGGCACGGATGGCAAATGATTTGAAGCCGGACAATCTGGATGTGCTTGTAGACCGGGAGATCACATTAACTGAACTTCCTGCTGCACTGGAAGATATCCTTAAATCCAATACAAGAGGCCGGGTGCTTGTCCGCCTGTCATAGAAGCAGCCCCCGGGTCATGAGACCCGGGGGACTTTTGTATAGGTGCCACCTATAACTCGTTGTCTGTTACAGCATTCGCGTAAGCCGGGATACCTTGCGTGTATGGCAGCTGGCGGTAAGGCTGCTGTACATAAGGCTGGCTATAGTAGGAATGCATACTCATAGGCTGATACCCGAATCCCTGCGAAGCCGGCTGGGGCATATAATACGGCATGTTGGATGCTGCCATAACAGGAGCCATGTTTGGAGCCATATTAGGCGCCATATTTGGGGCCATGTTTGAAGCCATATTCGGGGACATATTTGGGGCTATATTGGCGGCCTGCATATTTTCGGCTGCTGCCTTCACAGGTTCACAACAGTCCGCAGGCGGGCCGATGAAGGTTCCGGGCTTCACCGGAGCCAGCGTTTCCTTCACCATTGCCTCATTCAGGCAGTAAGTATGAGCCAGTACATTGGCCGGTGTTTTACTTAAAATATCTGATCCCAGAATAACCTCAGGCGTAGGCGCGTCAAAAATCGCCAGCAGATGTGTACAATCCGCTGTGGCGACCTCATAATGCCACCAGCCCTGCGGTACATTAGCCACCTGGCCGGGGGTAATCGGGAAATGCAGCAGCTCGTTAGTGAACGGGTTGATTAGCGAAACCACTGCTGAACCGGAAATACAATATACCAGCTCGGCGGCATTCTGATGGTAATGCGGCTCAACCACATTGGATTTGCTGAGAAAAATATCAAGCAGAGATGTATTTTCCAGCGTGTTCAGCTGCTTGATCCCGAGAACATTGATATAATTGCAGTCATCCTTTTTAAACAGCGTACTGCAGTTCAGATCTGCCGAGAATTGTGTCGCCGGGGATTTATAATCCATGTATGAAGTCATGAAATGCCTTCCTTTCTTTGAAGCCCAATTTTTATCGTTCTGGGGTAGAATATGTATCTGCCTACGCCCAGGTGACGATTTCTTTGCTTCTCCACGCAACAAAAAAAGCATCTTTTCCGGGAAAAGATGCTCCTCTGCCTTACTCGCCATAGATAACCGTCCGGTTCCTTCCGGTATGCTTGGCCGTATACAATGCCTCATCCGCCCTTCCCAGCAGCTCCTCCCGGGTTCTTCCATGCGTAGGGTAATGGGCAATTCCCTGCGAGGAGGTAACCGTCATCGGCAGGGGAACCTCCGTCACTTCCAGCGTCTTACGGATCCGTTCAGCCACAATGTAAGCATTCTCCGCCTTGGTCCGGGGAAGCAGCAGTACAAACTCCTCACCGCCGTAACGGGCACAGACATCGCCGGGCCGGATGTTTGACACTAGAATATCAGCAACCCGCCGCAGCACCTCATCTCCGGCCAGATGGCCGTACGTATCATTTACAAATTTGAACTTATCCACATCAAGTACAATGACCGAAAACGGCACCCTTGCGGCAATCCACTGGCTGATGCTGTTATCCAGCGCCCTGCGGTTAGTCAGGCCGGTCAGAAGATCGGTCCTCGCTTCCTGGGTCAGCTGGTCTGTCTGCTTCTGGATGTCCTTCCAGGCCAGCACCACCGCTGTTGTAAGCAGATCCACCTCACGGTTCCAATGAGGCTTCAGCTCGGGCAGCTCGACCTTTTCTCTGCCGATTTTGTTGACCAGGTCAGCAAGAACCACAAACGGTTTGGCCAGCTGGTGTGCAAGGACAAATACACAGAACAGCAAAACTACGAACGGAATAAGGGTGTACGCCAAAATTTTGTTCAGATGCATCCGCAGCTGCTGCTGGATAACATCTGCAGGTGAGACAACGACAACGCCCCAGCCATTGGAGGGAACGGACGAATAACCGGCAAGCATGGATACCCCTTGTGTATTTACCGCCTGCATACTGCCGCTCTTACCCTGCATTAACTGCGCGACAACCCTGTTATTGGTTACATCATCATTCAGTCTGCTGATATCCGGGTGATAAAGTAAACGCCCTTCCCTGCTGACAATGTAGTAATAAGACCCTGACTCATCTATCACATTATTTCCGAAGATCATATTCAGAATGTTGTAATCCTGGAGATAGACCGTGCCTACCAGCTGTCCCTGATAATATCTGTCTTTGTTATATAGCGGCTCACTCATTAAGAACAGCATTCTGCCGGTCGACGGGGCAATAAAAGGCGCCGAAAGGTAAGAATTTTTTAATCTGAGCATTTCTTTTATCTCGGGAAAAGAAAGGCGCCTGCCTGCCATCCCCAGATCTGAAGGTGAATTATTCAAAACATTACCGCCCGAATCCATCAGAACAATCGAGTTAAAGTAATTGCTGCTGTTGCGCGTAAGCTCAAGATAAGCATCTATATGGGCCGGCGGTACGGCTCCCAGATTGGCAATCTGGTCCGCACTGAAGAGCAGGCTGCTGCGCATCGAAAGAAACAGCGAGTCCACCGTCTTGCTCATTCTTTCCGCATTAGTGTAATTCAGATTAAGCGTTGTCTCTATAAGAGATTTCTTTTTGGACTGGTAAGAACCAATCAGCAGAATGGTTGTGGTTAACAGGAACACCAAAGTCACCAGTGCCATGAGCAGCAACGTGAGGCTAAGTTTCTTTCTGGGTCTGGGTTCTGCTCTTACTGGTCCGGGCATTTCTCTCAACCCCCTATCCGGCCGGGCTTATTTGCTTTAATTATATACGATTGGAATGGAGAATCTAGCTCCAGATTTCTTTTCCAGTTCTATTGCCAGCTGAACATTGTAGGGGCGGCAGACAAATCAAAGAGCAGGTGCCAGGGAAGCCGCCGGCAGCCTGCTCTTTGGTATGATTCACCATCCGCTGCGCTGAATAAGCGAAGTAATCTGGGCAGTATGGTGATTGCTATGCCAGATATATCTTTGCAGTGCAGCATCCAGGGTCAGCGTTCCAAGACCGGCGCTCACAAAGCTCCGTTCGAAGTCAGCCTCCTTCAAAGAATTCAGCAGGGTTACAAACCGGCCGTTAAGACTGTCTATCAGCTGAAGCGAGGATTCCACCGGTTCACCTGTATAATCGTTTTGCTCAGCCCACAGATCCTGCCGGTAAGACGGAATCTGAGGCTGTTCCTCCGTCAGCCCTTTTTTGAAGCGGAGATAGGCGTACATCCCGGTGTCAGCCAGGTGATGAACGACTTGCCTTACAGTCCAGCTCCCTTCACGATAGGGAGTATTCAACTGCTCGGGAGTAAGCGGAAGCACTGCATCCTTTAATTCTGCCGCCAGCCGGCTGGTCTTCTGAATGTCCTGATTTCGTTCCTCCGTATTCAGATAGATCCTCGCCTCAAATCTTCCTACAGGATAACGCAAAAGTTCAAGCTCATCCGGTGTATATTCACTCATATAGTACTCCTCTCTAATATGGGGCTAATGTAAGCTATAAGAGCCCATAGCATTCATCCAGCGAAGCCACTGTATAATCGGGCTTCACCGTATGCTCCCAGCACGCTCCGGTCCGGTTAATCCAGCATGAAGTAATCCCTGCCCTTGCCGCCCCCAAAACATCTGACGGTGTATCTCCGATATGAATAATCTGCTCCGGTGCAGCTCCGTAATGGGTAACGACCTCATGGAACATAAGATTGCGGCTGTCGTTTTTGTAGGACCTGTACTTTTCAGAAGTAAATAGGGTGACAGGATAGTTCAGGTAGAATTCCGGAAGCATCAAGGTATCTGTATCACTGACAATGCAAACCTGATAATCCTGGCATACCTTTTCCATAAACCGTTCCGTATCTTCATACAAAGCAGACAGCCGATGCTGTGCAAACAGGATATCTACAGCCTGCATGTCATCGAAATCCACCCCATGCTGCCGGAAAACCTGCCGGAAGCCGCGGGAGTAAATCTCTTTACTGGTCCAAAAGCTTCCCTTCTCCCTAACCTCTGCCGCCGTTTCATAATAGCTTCGCAGCAGCAGGCTGCCCAGCTCCAAAGCCCGTTCCTCACTGTAATGCTGCTGCAGAATAGGCCTCCACACATGCTCTCTCCGGCCTTCAATATTTACGAGCGTCTGAAACATATCCAGGCTGACTACGCTATAACGGCTCATCCCTGCCAAGACCCGCTATTAAACCTCGCCGCCACAAATACTGCCGGAGAGTTCCAGTAGATTGTAACCTCGTTCGTTGAGTAGCTGAGGTCATGATCGGCAAAGCACTGCGCGGCAGGCTTCCCCTGAAGATGCTCCCTGACATATTCATCATGCAGACCGCGATCCGGCCCGCCGGACACAAGGCCCGGAACCGGCTCCTCTACCCCGTCTCCTACAGACGGGCGGTGATGCGGATGGCGGACGGGATGGTCACCGTAGCCGGTCACGTAGCTGATGTCCAGTACATTCCGGCCGAGCAGATAATGCAGATGATCCAGCGCACACTCCGCATAGGATGCCTCCCCGCTGAAGCGCTCTGCTGCCAGCAGCAGCAGCGCATTATTCATCACCAGCATATTGCTGCCCCAGATATAATCCTCTTCACGCAAGGAGATGCGGTATCCGTCTTGTCGGCTAACCGCAGCAAGCCGGTCCGCCTCAGCCAGGAGCCCTTCCTGCAGTGTCCGGTATAATTCTTCATCCGTCTGATCCTTGCCGGTAAGCAGATAAGCAAATGTGCCGTAGCCGCCCATATCCGCCCAGCCAAGGGCGAATTTCGGAAATGGCAGCCGGGCCAGCGCCCGAACAGCTTCGTGGTACATCTCTTGGCCTGTTGTCCGGTAGAGCTCAGCCGCGGCCCAGAAGCGTTCATCTTTATCCTCTTCATCACCGTATTCACCGGTAGATATTCCCGGAGGATTGGTGAAGCCTGGTTCCTCAGGGTGCTGCTCCAGCCATTGCCAGGCTGCCTCTGCCGCCGCCAGGCAGCGTGCCGCAAAGCCCTCATCCCAGGGCTTATAGATTCTTGCAGCCATTGCCATCACACCGGCGAAATCTCCTGTGGCCGCCGACGATACCGGCGAGAAGAACAGCTCGTCCGTATCATCCTCCGGCATCACGTCAAGCCCGGGAAAGCTTGCGGTGGTGAGCTTGTGATACACACCGCCGCCGGGCTCCTGCATTTTGAACAGCCAGTCCAGCTCGACCTTGCATTCCAGCAGCACATCCGGCGTTTTGCCGTCGGTTTCCGGCAGTGTGAAGCTGTCCGTAAATGCAGCAGGATACCATTCAAAGGCAAGCAGCAGGTCGGCAACAGCCTTAGCCCCCGGACCGGAATACTTGCCATAATCTCCGGCATCATGCCAGCCTCCGCTGCTGTCCAGCTTCAGGCCGGGCTGGCCAATTACAGAACCTTCTGCCAGATGGCAGGCTGCGTGCCCCCAAGGTCCGGCATACTCTCCCCCCTGCTCCACACCGCAGCGGTAGAAATAAAAGGCTTTCAACAATCCTTGCTGCAGCTCCTCATAAGGACGCTCTCCAATAATAAACTCAGCAGAAACCGCCCCGTCCTCCGCTTCAATGAGATAGCTGCCGGAATCCGTAACCGCAGAAAAATCTCCTGTATGTACAGTGACACCGCTGGTCTTGTCCCAGGCTGCTGCAGATGTCACTCCGCTGTACACGGCTGTACGGGTTTTGGCATCCAGCACCCGGAACTGATGCTCCCCGCCCGTAAACAGGGCAATCTTGCTCCCTTTTGCCGGATATCCAATCTGATTCACTGTAATTGCGCGGATAATGTGTTCACTCACCTGATACACGCTCCCTTTTTAATTTCAGTGTCTGCTCCAGATATGCTGCTACACCCTCTTCATTATTGGAGGCAATCACCTCATGTGCAAGAGCCTTGAGCTCCGGCTGGGCATTCTGCACGGCTATTCCCCTGCCTGCTGCCGAGAACAGCCCAAAATCATTAACATGATCACCGAAAACAGTGATATTGCCTGTCTCAACGCCCACATGGTGTGCCCACAATTTCAGGCCTTCACTCTTGTTGCCCCTTGGATGGCTGAATTCAAGAAAGTAATGATCCTCTATGTATATGTCCTTCATGAAATGGACCTGCAGCTGGTTCCCGAACCGCTCCTGCACCGCCTGGCGGATTGGCTGAAGCTCCTCAAGCAAACCGATATAGCTGATAATCAGTGTCCTGAAGCCGTCGGGACATTCCAGCTTGTTCACTTCCCGGAACCGCTTGTCCCCGGGCCGGCTGTTAAAGAACTGTACCACACCGCTTCTCGTCAGCGGTTCATGCAGCACACGTTCACAGTCCGCTTCATCCAGTGAGAAATAAAACGGTGAAATGCCGCCCAGCTCCTGTCCGAGAGCGATAATTTCACCGGAGATAACGGGATCCAGCCAATACCCGTCGATCACCTTGCCGTTGATCCCGTCATAGATCAGCGCCCCGTTATAGAGTATCAGGGGATGTTTCCAAGGTATCCGGGAAACTGCACGGGCTGCGCTGACATACCCTCTGGCCGTTGCATAACTGATTATAGCGCCCTGATCAAGCGCTTCTGTAATTACCTGCACTGTATAGTCTGTAAGCTTCTGTTCCGAGGTGAGCAGTGTTCCGTCCAGATCCGTAATATAGGCCTCTGTTGTCATACATCCTCCTCAAAGTTTTGATAGCATCTGCTACACTGGAATTTCACCGCAAAACTGCTCCGGAAGCATTCACTTCGTTTTGATAGCATCTGCTTCATATACAAAACATGCTATACGATGAGATAAGCTACCGCTGTGATTATTCACCCAGCAGCTTCATAAAACCGGCAGGCAGATTGAACTGCTGGTTATTAATCATAATCCGCTGGAACTCAATGGAATCCTCATCCGCCTGGGCATCCTTGATTTCCTGAATCTCCCGGTGCAGGCGTTCCATCTGCAGATCCAGCTCGTTTGCTTTTATGGCCGCATTCTTCAGCTCACGGGTCAGGTGTTCAGGAACAGACTGGCTATACTTGTAGAAAATTTTATGCTCGAGGCTGGCCCAGAAGTCCATGGCAATCGTACGGATCTGAACCTCTACACATACCAGCTCTGTACAGTCTGACAGGAACACCGGCACTTCCACCAGCAGGTGAAGACTCTGGTAACCGTTCGGCTTAGGGTTCTTAATATAATCCTTTACCTGCAGCACTTTCAGGTCATCCTGCTTCTGCAGCATCTCGCTGACCTGATAAATATCCGAAATGAATGAACACGTGATCCGGAGGCCCGCAATATCCTTGATGCTTGATCTTACTGCATCCAGGGAGAACGGTTTGTTTTTGCGCAGCATTTTGTTCATAATGCTCTCCGGGGATTTGATGCGGGACTTGGTATGTTCGATCGGGCTATAGTCATGGAGCATCTGAAATTCCTGCTTCAGGATTTCTATCTTGGTCTCAATTTCCTCCAGGGCGAACTTGTAAATCATCATAAACCGGGTCAGCTCATATTTGATCTGCTTAAAATTCTCAATCTGGTTGCCAGCGTTCATCTTCATTTCTCCTCTTTCTGCTGCCAATAGGCTTGGCAGTTTCTCTATTAATCATAGCCAGTCAGCCGGAGGAATTCAAATATGCCTTATATGTAAAAAAAAGCCGCCCGAGTCCCGTACTGGGCCTGAAGGGTGACTTTATTTGAGTATAACTGCAAGATTTAACCGGGCTTATACCAGAACCTCATCAACAGTCAGGGTGCGTTCCCGGGACAAGTCCCTGTAACCTTCATTCACTTTAATCAGCGGCTTAAAAATATCCAGGGCATTGTTCATTACAATCGTGCCGGTCTCCCCGTTACTAAGCTGCACAGTCTTTCCTACAAAGCCCGGCAGGAGATGGCCGGTTAAAGCCTGTACCACATTGCCGTTCAGTCTGCCGAAGCCCCATTCATGCACCTGGCGTAACACACTTACCAGTCCCTGCTTGGGCCGGCTGAGTCTGGAGGTGGTCAGCTTCATATAAATATCGGCGACTGTAACAATCTCCGTATACGGGTGCAGTTCGTTCTTGAGGTTACCTGCAGGATGAGCGGGGTTGTTCTCATAGTCATGATGCTGCAGTGCAACCAGCGCTGTGGCTTCATCCTGCATCGAGCTGCGGATGATATCGTAGCCGTAGGCGGTATGGCGTTTCAGTTCTTCTGTTTCCTCAGCCGACAGCAGGCCGGGATTGTTCAGGATGGACAAGGACACCTGGCTCTTGCCGATATCATGCAGATAGCCGGCACGGCTGATCCGGTAACTTTCCTCTTTGGAGTGCCCCAGCCATTTAGCAATATAGTAAGACAGCAGGCCCACCTGAAGCGAGTGCTGGTATGTATCAATATCTTCGCGGTCAAGCAGGAGCAGCAGAGAGACTACATCCTTTTGCTTATCCAGAGTCTCCAGCAGCGGCTGCAGCGTAGTATCCACCAGAGCCGGGGTGAAGCAGCCCTGGGATAATGCCTCCAGAAAAGTCGCCTCATAATTCATAATTACCTGGTCGAATTCATTATACAGCCCATGGCCAGGGTCCTCAGCAATTCCATACAGTTCACGGACCTGAATCGACACGTAATCGACCCTGTGTCTGATCAGCAGGGAAATTTCTTCACGCGTGACGACAGTCCCGCCCGGCAGTATATGCAAGCCTACACGATTGAAAGTGTCAGTCATGAGGCGGTCACCTGGTTTAAGATCTGTGACATGAACCTTCAAGTTGCAGCACTCCTTTTAAATTACAAATAATTAAACCTTATCTTCTTTGATCATAGCCAAATGCCCTCCTGGTAACAATATGGTTAAAGTCACATTCATTTGTCCGGCCTAGTTCTAATGTAACCCTACTTTAGCCGCGCTTTATTCCGGAGTCGTTATGGTGTTGTTAAGTGAAGTTTTTTCTTGTTTCTATCTTTATTGCTGTAATCAATAGTATAATCAATTCCAGTTCTTTCAGTTGAGGAGGTTCATTATGTTCGAGCATTTGGTTGTATTTAAGTTTAACAGCAGCTTTAACCCGGAGCAGGAGCAGCAGCTGGTACAGGCGCTACTGGGTCTGAAGGATCAGATTCCGGGAATAACCGGATTAACGGCAGGTGTGAATGTAACCGAGGAGACGGAGAATATCCATGGCTATACGCTGGGGCTCCGTGTGACCTTTACAGATCAGGAAGCCCTGCGCGCATACGGGCCGCATCCGGCCCACCAGCAATTTGTAGCCATGCTTGAGGGGATTATTGAGAGTGTTGTTGTAGTGGATTATCCTGTGCATGTCTGATCCCGGGCAGACCGGGAGGCAGCGTCTCTAAAAGATATCGTTCACATCGGCAAGCACCTTGCCGACCAGCTGATCCTTGGCTACAAACGGAGTCGGCCACAAATGGGCATCATAGCTGACGTTCCGGTTGTCGCCAAGGAAGAAATAATGCTCATCCGGCACTGTAACCGGCCCAAAGGTATAAGTCATACCTTCCTTCAGATAAGGCTCATCTACCTTGCTGCCGTTACGGAATAGCGCTCCCTCTTTGATTTCAATCGTATCTCCCGGCAGTCCGATCAGCCGTTTTACATAACGCTTCTCTTCCTCGCCAGGTACCGGCGGATAGAACACGACGATATCCCCATGCTCCAGCGTGGTAAGCCAGAGCAGCTTTTCCACAAACAGCCTGTCATTTACCTCGATTGTCGGGACCATTGAATCCGTCGGGACTCTCATCGCTTCAGCAACATACGACCGGATAAATAAGGACAGGATTACACCCAGCGCGATACTGGGCAGCCACTGCTTCAGAAATTTTTTCATACTGGCCCTCCGCTTGTCCGATTTAGATATAAAGTTGGAATTAGAGTTCAAACTTAGCTAATATCCGTGACATTTCAGCCTCGACATCAACTGCAGCGTCCTTCTGGATATGTATGACAAGAAAGCCTCCAAAAATTTGTTCATAACGCCCGCCATTTTCCTTGACCGCCTGCTTCAGCGCTGAAATCTCTCTTGAACCCGCCGCTTCCTTGCTGAGCAGCCAGGCATACCGCTTATAGGCTGACTTTTGCACAGTCTCCACATAATAGGAGATCCCCTGCTTCTCCTTGACCCGGATAATATCTCCGAGCGCTATGCCTGGGTTAAAAATCGGCGTCTCTTCAATCCTGTATTTATCATGCGCTACTGGAGTCACATCAAGCACTTCTATCTCACGCCCCGACTCGTCAAAACAGATATGCAGCCCTACTGTATCCGGCATCGTACACCTCAATTCTTAACAAAATCCGTGAACCTTCATTGTATTCAAACTTTCATAGTTTGGCAATGAGAGTGATCAACATCTGGTTGCATCTTCCAGAATAACGCGGATGTTCCGGATTTTTTTAGCAGAGCAGCCTATTTCATCCCCGCTAGGGATTTGGCAATGAAGCGTTCGAGCATTTTCCAGGGGAGCAGGATTTTGCCGATAATCAGGCTGTGAATACCCTTGCCGACCGGATAGCGCAGCTTGGGAGAACGCTTCTGGACAAGCCTTCCGATCAGCTCTGCTACCTGTGCAGGATCCGGCGCAGTTTCTGCAGTCCTCCGGGAGTAGCTCAGCACCTGCTCCAGCTGCTTTTTGTAAGGAGAAGCATCACTGGTGCGGATGCTCTCCATCCCTTTGCCCCAGATCGGTGTGCGGAAGGAGCCGGGTTCAACCAGAATAACCCTGATCCCGAAAGGCAGCAGCTCCTGGCGCAGACTTTCGCTGAAGCCCTCCACTGCAAACTTGGATGCGGCATACGGCGCATAGCCGGGAAAGCCGAACAGGCCGCTCACACTGCTGACATTGATTATGCAGCCTTCACGCTGTTCGCGCATAACAGGCAAAACAGCCTTGGTAACCTCCACCAGACCGAAAAAATTCGTATCCATCTGGCGCCGCCACTCCTCCATGCTTACTTCTTCCGTAAAGCCGCCGACAGCAAAGCCTGCATTATTCACCAGCACATCAATGGCCCCGAAACGCCCGGTAACCGCTGACACGGCCGCTTCAATGGAGTCGGAATGCGTAACATCCATCGTTACCAGGTGAATTCTCTTCGTTACACCGGCCGCATCCGCCTGGCGGAGCAGCTCGTCCTTGCGCTGCAGATCGCGCATGCACGCAACCACCTGATACCCCAGGCCAGCCAGCCTGACTGCCGTCAGCAGTCCGAAACCGCTGGAAGTTCCCGTAATCAGCGCGATTTGATCTCGGGCTTCTTCATTTATTTGATTCATATAAGCCTCCTGTGCTGTGAATGATCTCTTCAATTCTATATTGTAAATTCTATATTCGGGCAATAGCGAACTGGCGTTCTTTTATTTCTTGACTTCCCAATAAATTCAAGCTATAGTGTGTATAAAATATACATGTTGAGCGGGCGAAGCACCTCGCAGGATAGGCAATTATGCCTTTCTTGAGGGTGCTTTTTTGCGTTCGCTGATAACATGCAGAAATGGAGATGAACTAAATGAACAGCCCTTCAATCACGAGCAGAATCCGCACCCTTACTGTCCTCCTGGTCATTCTGGCGGTCTTGTCCGGGAATACTCCCCGGGCTGCCGCAGCCTCAGACTGGGATGCGGCGCTTGACCAGATTAATGATCTGTACAGCAGCTACATCAGCCTGCAGGCATCTGTTAAGGCCGAGAGCAAACGGAACCAGGAGCTGCGCAAGCAGAACACAGCCGATCTCGCTGCTGTTAATGCAAGGCTACAGTCAACCGACAAGAGTCTGCTGAGCCGGCTCAAGTCAGAGGCTGATGCCACCAGGAAGAAGCATGCTGCGCTGCTGGAGCAGTATGCTTCCCTGGGCAAGCAGGCTGCTGCCGCACGCAAAGCGGGCAATCTCAAGAGCGCTACTGCATTCGAACTGAAGCGCAATAAATTGAAGGCTGCTGCGACTGCAGCGCGGGTTGAGATTAAGGCGAAGAATACGGCACTTACCGAAGCTACAAGTGCTGCTGCAGCGAAGAACAAGCCGGCCAAGGATGCTTTGTCGCCTGTATCCGGCATCAGAAAGCAAATCACTGCCGGGAACAAGCAGATCAGCGAAGCTCAGGCTCTCCGCTCAGAAGCGGACAAACAATATAAGGCAGCCGTAAGGGCTGGAGATGCCGTTACTGCTGCAGCCGGAATGAAGCATTCCTGTGCCCGGATGACGGAAATCCGTACTTATCTGCAGCAGGCCTATGTACTTGAGCAGAAGATTACTGCGGCCCTCCGGCTTGCCGAATCAAGGCTTCCGGAATGAATCTTGAGGGTGAAGCCTGCGGGCTTTGTCAGATCAGCTGAACCATCCAGCTGATGAAATAGGCCGCCGGTTCAAATACAAGCTGGCCGAGCAATGTTCCGAGAACCCTGGAGAACATCAGCAGAACATAGATTTTACCGAGCTGGTCACGATACTCCACGCTCTCTGTAGCCTTATGGGTGATAATCCCCAGCTGCGGATCAATAAAGATGGTCAGCAGAATCGTGGCCAGACCGTTGATCAGCCCTGAAGCGTTGGAGGCGGTGGCAAGCAGCTGGGGAGACAGATGTCCCGCATACAGGGAAGACAATACACCGACAGTGTAGAATCCCGTGACGAAGATGTTCATAATAATGAACCGCTTGGGAATGCCCAGATACCGGAAGCTGGGCAGCTGCAGGCCGGGCCGTTTGAAATATTTGCGGGTGTTCTTGAGCTGCTCCACTGTCACGCTGCTGAGCAGCTTGGGAATGGAGCCCTCTATCTCCAGCCTGGAAATCACCCTGCTGAACAGGCCGACAAAGGTCGGGAACAGCGCTATTGCAATCAGAGTACCCAGGGTGGAAGCGAGCATAATAATCCGCAGATAATTGCCGAGCGGAAAGCTAGGATCTTCATTGTTGGAGTAGTCCACAAATTTGGCCGTCAGCGGAGCCTGAATCATATTGGCTGTTCTTGAGATCAGCACGATAATGCCGGTCAGGGATAAGGCAATCGCAATCTTGTTCAGCTTCACACCTGCAAAACGGACCGAATAGGATAACGTTTCGGCCGTATTGATGATCAGAGTCAGCAGGCATACCACGATTAAGCTGTTGGTCATGGTCATTAGGGAATCTCATCTCCATCAACCTTATTTATCACGGGTGAAGCTGTGTTCAGGCACCAGCGGTCCAGTATATAGGCTCCGCAGATTCCTGCTGTATAGCGCAACAGGTCGATCCAGAGGAACCCTCTGCCCAGAATCAGCCCGCCCGCCAGCGTAGCCCGTACTTCGTTAATCCATGCTGCCTGGTACAGCTGGCTGAACTCGATGCTGAAGCTGAACAGAATGCCCACCCCCAGCGCAACTGCCATTGAACACCGGCTGAGCAGCAGGCGGAATCCGAAATACACCATTGCCGCCCATAAAGCGTCTCCCAGATGGGCTGCGGCAAATTCAGGCAGATACTCCGCATACACTCTGGAACATAATCCTGACACAATAGTAATGATTATGGCACAGCAATATATAATTTTGCTGCGGCTGCGGTTCACTTCAATTTTTTGCACACTGTTAGCTCCTGACTCTGCAAAACAAGAATCTACTCGAATATTGCCGGCTGAGCTTCACCTGACGGTCTACGGAACAGCTCAGGAGGGTACGGAATTGCAATCTGCGGCAGCTCGTCTTCACTGAAGAATCTGAGCTCCTCACACTCTCCATCCATATTTCTTGGTGTACCCTTAACGATAGTACACTCGAATACAGTAACCGAATACTCGACACAGTCACCATTACTGTACTCATATGCATATTTTGCTCCTCCGAATACTCCGCTCACCCTTAACGGTGTTACCATTAGACCAGTCTCCTCGAACACCTCGCGGCGCACTGCCCTGGACGGAGTCTCCCCAGGCTCAACTGCACCGGCCGGCAGACCCCACAGCTGTTCTCCGCTTTTGCGGACGAAGAGAATCTCATGGGCGTCATTACGAATGACTGCAGCTACAGACGGCATCATCAGCAGGCTTGTACCTATCCGGCTGCGCAGCTCACGGTAATAATCAGATATCGGCATGATAACGCCCCCCTCTATTTTGTACTAATGTATGATAGTAACGGTTCAGGAAGTACAGCACCCTGTATCTATATTAGACATCCCATACCCCGGTTCCTTGCAGGCATGCCAAATAAGGACTTCCTTTGCCGTGTGGTCAAAGAAAGGTCCTTATTATTAACATGTCCTTATGAATAGACATTAGCCTTCACCATGCTCCAGTTCAGTCAGGCTGCGACGGCGTATCCGGAAGGTCCAGAGCATATCGGCCAGGAACATCACAGCAACCAGCGGTAGAGCAGGTAACCATACAGGCTCCATTAAATGGTACAGCAGCGCGATCAGCGGGTGTAGCGCATAGATGCATCCGGCAGACAGCACCCACCAATACAGTGAGAATTTAAGGCAGATATGACCGTGGAGCTGGCGGGGCATGTCCGAATAATCCCACCATTGCTTGCGGAAAAAGGTCTTGAGCAGCCAGCCGCTGACATATTCAACCACCGACGGAATAATCAGCGCCAGCAGCAGGAACACGGGAAGCGGCAGCTCCAGCCGCTGAAACGACAGAAGCAGCAGCGGAGCAAAGCCATACATCGGTTTAACCGGCCCCTTTAGAAAACCTTCTTTGCGGAAGCTTCCCCGGCTATAGAGATTATATGTCCCTTCAAGGACCCAGCCCAAGAAGGAGTAGACTGCAAAGTAAAAGAAATACTGGCCTGCCGCCGCAAAAGCAGAATCGCTGCCGGGTGACAACAGCAGAAAAAGATTCACAGGCACTGCCTCCCTCACTGTAAGTTTAGTTTTACAGATGGTTCCGGGAGGTAGTATGCCATAGCTCTTTTCATCTTATACAGGAGACTTATATATTAGTGCTAACAAAAAAGATGTCCCAGCAGCCTGTAAATCACGGCTTCACGGGACATCTCCTTGTCATCCTTAACTTTGTCTGAATACTGAACACTTTAAGGTTCACTCCTTCTGCTGCTGTTCCTTTGCGAGCTGTGCTGTTAAAGGACTGTCATGCTGTTTTCTCAGGGCCTCCAGCGAAACTTCACTGCGAACGCCAAAGTCAGAGCCGTACTTTTTCTCAAAATTGCCTGCCAGTGCCTCTCCCCGCTTTTGCCTGTACCTGCCGTTATCGTTCCGACTACGCATTTCTTTACCTCCCTCAAGTTCAATTGCCTGAGTCCCGGGAAATCTGCGCTGCTGTGCTGAATGATGAAGACTAATGGCTGGACTTGACCTGAGTATACAACAGGCACCAGGCAATACTCAATACACCATGAGCTGTGTACGCAGAAACAGGCTATCCATATAGGATAGCCTGTCTTGAGTGCATATCTTTAGTTTTTGGGAAGCGGGTCCGGATGGGCGGATTCCGCAGGTTTGGCTACCCAGTCGTCAGCCTCCGGCTCAATGTCCACGCCGTTCTCCATCTTCTTGCGTTCTGCCAGCGAGTCACCGTCTTTATTTTCTTTATTGCGGAGATCCGCTTCGTTCTGAATGTGATCCGTCATGTGAATTCCTCCTCAGGCTTAACAGTTTTTTGTTCACTTAGTTATAGTTACCCGTAAGACTGATTTGCAAACATTAATTCTGCGCAAGGAAGTAATCCACCGCTTCTCTTTATTCATAATAAACCCTGAACACGATATCCTGCTCGTAATTACCGAAGCCCCGTCCATACAGAGTCAATCCGCCTCGCCTTCGGGTTGAGTCTTCTGCCGTCAGCCTGAACGTCCACTGGTCCTTCTGCCAGCATACATCATCCAGGGTTACCGATGAAATCTGCTGCCCGTCTATATAGGTTCCTCTTCGGTTCACCCGCAGCACCTTCAGCAGCCCGTACTGGTTCACATCGGAATTCCACCAGGAAGGGGTAAGCCGTCCGCGCATCACCCCGAAGTCGCCGGGACTTGTCCATTTGCCCAGATCATGCCCGTTAAGCGCAAACAGAATTTCCGAAGGCCATTTTTCATTAACATTCGGCGCTTCCGAACCCAGCTCCAGGGATATTTCAATTTCCTGAACCTTCTGGTCCATAAACAGGTAATTAGGCACTTTATATTCGGCATAACCTTTAGCAAACCACAGAATGCCTGCATCAACCCGCTCGGGATCAAGAAAATAACGCGGATCATCATAGTATCCGATCAGCTTGTCGGTCGTGGCAATTCCGCAGGTCGGGAAGGCCTGCAAATCTGTATAGTGTCCCACCGGAACGGATACCTCAACCACTTTACGGGCAATGCCCTTCGCCCCCGACAATTTGATCTGCAGAAAATTAGCCGACAGCGAGCAGTATTTATAGGTTCCGCCGTCAATCCGTTTCATCTGCGAGCTGACAATTCCGGCCTTCTGCAGCTTGGTGACATGCGAGCTGACGATGGCGCTGCTGAGATACAGCCTCTCGGCCAGCTCTTTTATATGCATTTCTTCCGTACCCAGCAGATCAATGATCCGGAGCCTGACCTCACTGGCCAGCGCTTCATACACTTTTAGCGATTCTGAATCAGTAGTTAAGTACATCCTTATCCTCTACCCCTCTTGGATTAGTATTTATATTAATCCTAAAGATTTATATTGCCTATTTTAACGTATAATTCGTATTATGTAATCATATAAAGATTAATTAATTAACAAATTCATTAATCCATCTCAAAGGAGCTGCACTGATGACAATAAAATCGACAATGATCGTTGACAAGGATTTCAGACTGGGCGAGGTTGATCCAAGAGTTTACGGTTCCTTCATCGAACATCTTGGCCGGGCTGTGTATGGAGGCATTTATGAACCCGGACACCCGACTGCCGATGAGGACGGCTTCCGCGGAGACGCCCTGCAGGCTATCCGTTCGCTGAACGTTCCGATTATCCGCTATCCGGGCGGCAACTTTGTCTCCGGCTATAACTGGGAAGACGGTGTCGGACCCAAGGAAGAACGTAAGCGCTCTCTTGAATTGGCCTGGTGGGTTACAGAAACCAATCAGGTCGGCACCAATGAATTCGCCAAGTGGGCGAAGCTGGTCGGCTCTGAAGTCATGATGGCGGTAAACCTGGGCACACGCGGCATCGACGCAGCCCGGAATCTGGTGGAGTACTGCAACCATCCGTCAGGATCTTACTACAGTGATCTGCGGATTTCCCACGGGGTTAAAGACCCGCACAACTTCAAGACCTGGTGTCTTGGGAATGAGATGGACGGCCCGTGGCAGATCGGTGCCAAAACAGCGGTTGAATACGGCAGACTTGCCAACGAAACGGCCAAGGCAATGCGCTGGGTTGACCCCAACCTGGAGCTCGTCGCCTGCGGCAGCTCGGGCAGAAGCATGTCTACCTTTGCCGAATGGGAAGCCACTGTGCTTGATCTCAGCTATGACAATGTAGACTTCCTGTCGCTGCATACTTATTACAATAACAATGAAGGTGATACTCCGAATTTCCTGGCCAGCTCACTGGATCTGGATCAATTCATCGACAGTGTAGCCGCTGTGTGCGACTATATCAAGGCCAAAAAGAAAAGCAAGAAGAAAATTTACCTCTCGCTTGATGAATGGAATGTATGGAAGTCCCAGGGGTCCAGCCGCGCCGAAACGTACTGGCAGGTAGCTCCGCCGGAATTTGAGGATGTATATAATCTCGAGGATGCGCTTGTTGTGGGCTGCTGCCTGATCAGTCTCCTCAAGCATGCTGACCGGGTAAAAATGGCCTGCATTGCCCAGCTGATCAATGTCATCGCGCCAATTATGACAGAGAACGGCGGACCTCTGTGGCTGCAGACTACATTCTACCCTTACATGCATGCTTCACAGTACGGCCGGGGAACCGTCCTGCACCCGCTCATTACCAGCCCGAAATATGATTCCAAGGACTTCACTGATGTCCCTTACCTTGAAGCAGTCAGCGTATATAATGAAGAGCTTGGCGAAGTTACTGTGTTCGCTGTGAACAGACACCTGACTGAAGGTATGGAATTCTCAGTTGATCTGCGCAGCTTCGGCGAAGCCTCTGTCATCCAGCACACGGTGCTTGAGCATGAGGATCTGTATGCAGCCAACACACGCCAGAATCCGGGCAACGTACTGCCCCATGACCGCGGAAATGCAGCTGCAGACGGCGGACGCGTGAGCGCGGTGCTGCCGAAGGCTTCCTGGAACGTAATCCGCCTGAAGGTTAAGGCTGAATAGCAGACGGCAAAAGCTAGTGATACATGATCCAGACGACGAGCGGCGAAACAATGGAGCCGACGATCGCACAGACGGTCATGGCAACAGAGCTCATAGAGACGACTGCTCACCATATTCCAGCGCTTTGGCAGTGCCGAGCGCATGGGATGCGGTGCCCAGTCCGATGCCGATGCCCGACTCGCTGCGGATTCTGAACAGCTTGATAATGTATGGTCCGCCAATTGCCCCGGTGAAGCCGGCAATCATCACGAATACAGAGGTCAGTGAAGAATCTCCGCCCAGGCTGCCGGAAATTTGAATCGCAACTGCTGTCGTAATGGACTTGGGCAGAATAGAGAGCACATAAATTTTGGAGAAGCCCAGACCGGCTGCCAGCAGCAGGCCGCTCAGCATGCCGACCAGCAGGCCGGTCACGGTTCCTCCCAGCACCGCCGGAAGATTCTCGCGCAGCACATGCCGCTGCTTATACAGCGGGTAAGCCAGTGAGACGACCGCAGGCCCGAGCAGACGGTTGATCCATTCGCCGCCGATCATGTATGTATCATAGGAAATATCGAATCCGAGCAGCAGTACCACCACCGTAAAGGTGGCCGTCAGCGCGGGTAAAAGGACAGGCAGACGGTACCGTTTGTACAGCATAGCCATGAACAGATAAATAGCAACATTAAACAGGATGAATCCTGCGGCAAGCAGCAGTCTCATGCGCCCTTCCTCTTTTCACTCAGGGTCTCGGCAGTAAGGCTTTGTCTCGCTGCACGGCTTACGCTAAAGCCGGCGATCCACTCGCTGGTATGGGCAGTCACAACCATGGTGATCACACTGCTGACAACCAGAATCGCAATGAGCAGCAGGCCGCGGCGCTGAAAATATCCAGGTGGTTCATAATCCCGGCGGTTGCCGGAATGAAGAACATGGGCAGGTAGGCCAGGATAAATGACGAGCCATTTTCAATCAGCTTAACAGGTACAATTTTTAATAATAAGAGTACAAAGAGCAACAACAGGCCGACGATGCTGCCGGGAACGGGCAGATGCAGCAGCTTCTGCAGAACATCGCCTGCCAGATAGAACACATACAGTACTCCGACCTCGGCAATGATACGGATTATTTTCATGTTGCAGGAATCCCTTCAGTCTAAATTAAGTAATTCACCGGTAATCGTTACCTTCTTAGACTAGCGGCCTTTCAGCAAATTTTCAATTGTTTTTCGCACCTTCTCAATATTTTCACAAATAAGAAAAACCTCTCTGCAAAGCCGGCGTACACAGCACGGGCTTCTTGCAAAGAGGTTTTTTGTCTTGCTATAGTCTTATACCCACTGAATGACCTGTCCGGCAGTCTGTCTTGTTTTGGCGCGGGGTTCAGCCTTCCGGTATCCGAAGGCGACCATGCAGGCCAGGCCGAAGTGCTCACGGTCCAGAATGCCTTCCGCTTCCAGCGTCTGCTCAATCAGCTCCTTGTTGAAGCCTTCAATCGGGCAGGAATCGATGCCGATCATGGCCGCAGCGGTCATCATATTCCCGAGTGCCAGATAGGTCTGGCGCGCCCCCCACTCAAATTTGGCCCGGTCGTTGCCCTTTAATCCGAAGTCCTCGTTCAGAAAGGTATCAAAAGCCTTGGCTTTGCCAGAAGCCACTTCCGGCGGCAGCTGCTGCACATCATGCATCATGCCGCCGATAAAGGCCGAATCTGCTGCGAGATCCGCCGGCTGTCTTGACAGAATCAGCAGAAAATGACTGGCCGTAGGCAGCTGCTTCTGCGCCCCCCAGGCATTCACCCGCAGCTTCTCACGCAGCTCCGGATTCTGGACGACGACAAATTTCCAGGGCTCAAATCCGAAGGAGCTCGGCGACAGGCGTGCCGTTTCCAGAATAAAGCCGAAATCCTCGCTGCTGATTTTGCGGCTGCTGTCAAATTCCTTGGTGGCATGCCTGAAAGCGTAGGCTGCCAGAATATCCTCTTTTAACGCTTCGTTCTTTTCCAATGTTTCCATCTCCGTTACACCCTTTCAGTCCATTTAAAATATTGTTTTGACGTTATCCTGCTCGCATGCTTAATATTAAGATATATATAACGAAGTTTGAAGTACGCACATTTTTGTTATGTAGTATACAAAATGATACTGTGAGGTGAACTGGCATGCGTGACCGAAAAGGCGGCTTTGGCGAATGTCCCGATGGCGCTAAGGCCTGTCCCGTAGAATTTACCCTTGATGTAATCGGCGGAAAATGGAAGGGCGTGCTCCTGTACCATTTGATGGACGGAACAAAACGCTTTAATGAATTCCGGAGAATCTGCCCGGGCATTACGCAGCGTATGCTTACGCTGCAGCTGCGCGAGCTGGAGGAAGACGGTGTGGTCCACCGTGAGGTTTACCAGCAAGTTCCGCCAAAGGTTGAATACTCGCTGACTGAATTTGGTCGGACACTGGTTCCGATCATCCACTTAATGCGGGATTGGGGCGAGGCCTACCAGACCAAGCAGCTTTCCGTCGAAAAGGACAGCCGCAGCCGGCAGGAAGCCGGTGCAAGGGGGCAGGCTTAACGCCGTGCCCCTTCTGTTTTGGGTTCATCATCAAAAAACTGCTCGGACTTCTCCCGGTGCTCCTCGGTCACCTGACCGGCAATCGCCCGGACACCGGCGGCAATGATTGCAGCATCATCAGTCAGGCCGAGTCCGATAAATGCATCCGGAATAGCATCAATAGGAGCGATGAAGTAAGCCAGGGCACCGAAAGCTATACCCTTGGCCCAGAGCGGCGTCTTGGCATCAATGGCACAGTAATACATGGCAACCGCGTCCTTCGTAAAGGGGATTTTACCGGCGAACTTTTTCATTTTGCGCCAGAAATCCTTTTTGACGATCTGCTCATTCTCCTTGCTGTACTTAAATTCCTCGGCCTTCAGCACTGCCGGCAGCTTATCATTTTCCAGTTCCATATCAATCCCTCCTACTGTCAATTACCCTAATCCGTGCTATCTATCGCGGGTTAGAAGTTGCAAGTATATGAAAGCGTAATTATTATTAATAGGTATACGCATTAATTATAATAAAAGGAGATGTTACCCATTCGCTTCGGAACTTTGGCCCATACGGCAGGTTGCCTGCCCCTAGACACACTGGTTTCCACTCTGCAGGCTCATGACATTGACTTCGTGCAGCTCGCCTTGACCAAAGCTATACAGGATATTGATCTTTCTCCGGGCAAGTTCAGCCCCGCGCTGGCTAATTATATCGGTGAAAAATTCGACAAGGCGGGCATCCGAATCGGCGTGCTCGGCTGCTACATTGACCCGATTAACCCGGACCCGGCAATACGCAGGGCTGAGATTAACCGCTTCAAGGAGCATCTGCGCTTCGCCAAGCAATTCGGGGCACCCATGGTAGCCACCGAAAGCGGAGGCTTAACCACCTATCAGCGGCTGATCCGGAACGCTATGAGGAAATCGGCTGGCAGACGTTTAGGTCTACTCTGGAGGAACTGGCCGAAGAAGCGGAAAAATGGGGTGTATTCGTCGGTATCGAAGGCGTCAGCACGCACACCCTTGCTTCTCCGCAGCACATGCGCCGCATTCTGGATGAAGTGCCTTCCAGCAACATCGGCGTCGTATTCGACCCCTGCAATCTGATTGGACAGGATGTCAGCCGTCAGGATGAGATTGTGGACAGCTCCCTCGACCTGTTCGGTGACCGGATCATTCTCGCTCATCTGAAGGACATTTATGCGGGCAGCGAGGGGTACCGCCATGGCGTTCCGGGCGGCGGGCTGTTCCACACGGCTGACTTCTTCCGGAAGCTTCAGGCACGCAAGCCAATGCTTGATGTGTCACTGGAGGAGATCACACTGCCGGTATTTAACGAAACGGTTGCCCTGCTGCACAGCCTGCGCAGCTAGTGCTGTAAGCTTCAAGTGTAGTGCTTCCAGGCCAGCAGGTGCTCATCATCATCCACCAGCCATCTTGAGGCGTACACAATCTGACCGGTGTGGTAGGCGTAATGCTCTGCCGCACGATCAGGATTTTTTGAATACTCCAGCTGTACCCTTCCATTTCTCGATCCGCCGTCTCCACATATCCATGAGATTGATCCAGCCTTCCTTCGTTCCATTTAGACACCTGACCAAATAACGTACTTTTCCCTGCCTGCTGAATAAAATGCTATAACATAGCATGAATGCCAATGCAGCGCTACACAGGAAGGGAAGAGATCAGTGATGAGGTTCACATTCCCCATTCTTACCTTATGCCATGGCGGAGCGCAACGGATGCTGGTGGAACTCACCAATGGTCTGACTGCGATGGGCCACCAGGTTGTTATTGTCATGCCTATCCACGGTGATGTTTCATACGAGATTCATTCGGCCCTGCACCGTACCGACCATACTGTGCTCCGGGAATCCGACTTTCCCTTCAGCGATGTTATCGTATCCAACTTTTATACTACGGTGCCGGTCTCCGAGGCGGCAAGCCAGAGCGGCAAAGGGCTTCATGTCCGCCTGTCGTTATGCTATGAACCTCTGTTCCTGCCTGAAAATCATGTCTCATTTCCCAGTTATAATACCACGCCAAGGCTGATTGTGCTGTCGAAATGGCAACGGGATATTATTGCACTTAACCACGGGATAACAGCAAGCATGGTTCCGGTCGGCATCAGTACTATTTTCCGTAACCAGCATATCCGCCACAAGCTGCAGGAGCCCATGAATATTACAGCCATTCTCCGCAAGGTCGAGAACGGATTTTCCTGGCACCGTGAGCAGGATTATCTCATTCAGCAGTTAGATATCGTCAAACAGAATCTGCCGCATGTTACTGTCAATTTCATCAGCCCGCCGGATGAATTCTACACCTCGGAGTCCCTGCAGCAGCTGAAAGCCAGCGGCAAATACCGCTTCTTCACCCCGCTTAACGATGAAGAGCTGAATTATCATTATAACGGTGCGGATATTTTTGTCAGCTCCAGCATATTTGACAGCGGCTCCCTGCCGGGGCTGGAAGCCATGCGCTGCGGTGCGGCGCTGGCAACCGTGTATTCCGGGGGAAATATGGAGTATGCCAGACATGAACAAAACTGCCTGCTCTCCTTCCGCTATGAAAACCGGCTGGCCGGAGACGTGATCCGGCTGGTGCAGGATCATGTGCTCAGAGTCAGGCTGGCCTCCCAGGGTGAAGCAGACTCGAACAGCTGGACCTGGGCGAACAGCGTCCGGAAGCTGGAACAGACCATTCTAAATTTTTTGGCATAATAAAAGGACGGCAGCACATCGGAAACCGGCGGTGTGCTGCTGTCCTTTTGTTTGAAATCGGCAGGTTATTCTGGCACACCTGTTTATCAGTCTTACGGCGATGCAGGACCATCTTCTGCTGCTTCCGGGGACTGCAGCCGGATATAACGGTCTCCGAGCAGGTTCTGAAAATAATTGCGGTTATATAACATGCTGGGATGTGTCGGATGGAACAACAGAGCTGTTTCATTATATTGATTGGCTTTTTCATGCTGTCCCAACCGGTCATAACACAAGGCCAGCTGGAGATGGGGCAGCCAGGTCGAATAGGCTTCATTCCTGATAGCCATAGATTCCCTGTTCCGGGGCAGCATGACCGCCAGCTCATACCAGTAAGCCGCCGTTTGCAGCTGGCCCTTATCCAGATGCCAGGCACCAAGCCTGCAGCAGAACTCCGCACGCGGCTGGTCATACTGCAGCGTCCTGCAGAGTGCGGCGAAGGCGGCTCCCTGCTCTCCTAACCGTTCCCGGCATTCTGCCAGCTTCAGGCAGGCCTGAATATTATCCTCTACCCAGCCTCTCCCTCCGTCCAGAAACTGCTCATAATAGCCGGAGGCCTCTTCAAACCTTCCATGGTCACGCAGCTCATTAGCAAAATAGTACTGGTCGCGCGGGGTGAACTGTTCTCCGGCTGCCGCCCGTTTCTGGTAAATCCGCAGATTGCGGTCGGTGTATGCTTTGTCTTTTTCATGCGTAATACAGACGTCACTGCTGAGCGATGGCCCGTACACCTCCAGATACTCATGCACCGGTCCGATCCATTTGAAATTGCAGCTGCGGCGGACCAGACGGTTGCGGCGCAGCGAAGCGGTAACATTCCCGGCTGCATCAAAGCCCAGATTATATTGCATATTTACGCTGTCTATCCCCTCCGGCATATTGCTCTTCAGCCGTATAAACCGCTGCTGATCCTCTTCTTTAAGATAATCGTCGGCGTCAAGCCAGAGGATGTACTCTTTGGTAGCTTTGCTGAAGGCAAAATTACGGGCAGCGGAGAAATCGTCAATCCAGGTAAAATCATAAAGGACCGCCCCGAAAGCCGAAGCGGCAGCCTTTGTACCGTCGGTAGAGCCTGTATCCACAATAATGATCTCGTCGGCAATCGCGGAGACTGTAGAAAGGCAGCGGGGCAGGCTGTTTTCTTCATTGCGGACAATCATACATAAGCTGATTTCTATCATCATGTCCTCCTGACCGGTTGTACTGTCAACCACATTGGTGCTCCTATATGGATATGCAGCCCTCCCGTTCTGCAACCCTGTTCCTACCTATGCTGCTGCCGGATTCCGCCGGTATCCTCTATTGAATGGACCGGGTGAATGGGCCAGGCAAAAAAATTTCCTTCAAAAAGCAACTTTTCCTGATGCATGAGGGTCAATGTTATTGAGACTGGGGGGCAAGGCATGTCAATGGAGCGGAATAACGTCGCCACGATGAGCGCTGGCGCATTACAGACACTGATGGAAACCTATGGTGAGGATGTATGGAATTACGCCTTTTTCCTGTCGCGCAGCAGCAGTGCTGCCGACGATATCGCCCAGGAGACCTTCATCCGGGCATATAAATATATGCACGCCTTCCGCGGGGAGGCATCCGTCAAAACATGGCTGCTGCGGATCACCCGCAACCGCTGGTATACCTACCGCAGCAGCAGCTTTATGAAAAGGGTAACCCTGCAGGCAGCCCCGGACAGCACACGTACAGAACATTCGGCTGAAAATGCCTATATGGATGAATCACTCAGCAGTGAAATCTGGCAACTGTTATTAAGGCTACCCCGGAAATACCGTGAGATTCTGATGCTGCATGCCCACTATGAAATGACGATGGAAGAGCTGGCCCATACGCTGAATATCAGCCTGTCGGCTGCCAAATCAAGGCTGCACCGCGCACGGCAAAAGGCAAGCGAATACTGGGAAAAGGAGCTGAACGGGAATGGCTAGATTACCGCACGACTGGGAAAAGCGGCTGCAGGAATCGCCGTTTGCAGACAGGCATTTCACTGAAGAACTGCAGCGGAACGTGAACGGGCGGCTAAACAATCCGCCTCAGCGGAAGCTCCGCCGCTGGACATATGCTGCAGCCATGCTGCCTTTAGTGGCGCTGATGCTCGTGATCGGCTACAGCAGCGGGGGATTCAGCAGCCTCACCGACCGGCCGGATCACGGTGTAGTTTCCAACGGTGAAAACTCTCCCGATCCCGGAGAAGCCGGCACACAGACGTCTGCACTGTCCTTCCCTTCGCCAGATATTTCCGGCGGAGAGGTGCAGCTGCCGCTTGTTACAGTGCTTGCCGTCCCCAGTGTGGATGACGGATACCCGGCAGTCAAGAATCCGGTTCCTTCCCTGCCGGACATGACTTATCCGCTCTCTGCTGAAATGGCAGACCAGCTGCAGGCGACACTGGTCTACGGAGCTGACGGCAAAAACAGCTACCTGCTGCTCTCGCCTGCCGGCTGGGAGGCCTCTGCGGTTATCGGAGCCAACGGCTCCTATGGCTTAACCTTCACGGACCCGGCCGATCCGGCGCAGACACTAGCCTACACCGATACCAACTGGAGCTGCCAGGGCTGTGCAATCGGCGATATCGGCCTGTATTTTCCGGAAAAAGCGGGCTGGGCAGAGGATCAGGGCTTTCCTGTATACGTGCCGCTCGATTTCAAAAGCCGGGAGATGCTGGGTACCGGAGGGGATGACGGACGTACTGTCCGCTATACCCTGCAGCCGGACAAGGACGGCCTGCTGGCAGACGGGGCGGCTTATTATGAGGAGGGAAACTGGGGTTATCTCATCCGAAGAATAGAGCTGCGCCATGCCTCCGGAATTCCGGAGAATGCAGCACTGGAGAGCATACTGGGCTTTTTCGCTGCCAGCAACGGGGCGCTGATTCTCCCTGAGGCCGGGCTGCAATCAGAGGAAGCAGATCCTGATCCATACTCAACCAGTGACCTGTTATCTGTTCTTGAGCAGCAAGGCCTCCGGCTGACTTCAGTCGGCCCCGGAGATGAGCATATGTTCAATAAAGAGCTGGCCGGCGTGTGGCCGGATGAAGAGCTTATCGACTATGAGGGTCCGCTGAGTATTCCGGACCGCCTGTCCATCTATACTTATGATAGTGTGGAAGCTTGTGCTGAAGGGCTTGAAGCGCTGAAACTGGAGATTAACCGCACAACCTATGACGGCGGAGCCAGGATTTATCCGCACGCCTTCAGAGGCGGCAACTTCCTGGTTGTGTATTGGATGGGCCCTGGCGGGGAAGGCGGCTTCAAATACGATAAGGCCATAAAAACCGCCTTAGCCGGATTCAACAGCAGGGAATAGACAACAATATACAGGCTGCGCAGTACTGATAAATAGTGCTGCGCTTTTTTGGCGACGATAGCGGTGTTTTTTGTTATAATATCGTAGTGCATGCAGAAACGGCTCTACCGTCCATTTGGCCGGCAGCCGTTTCTGCGGGAAATATACAATGATTCCACCAGAATCAGTGCTTCAGAACTTTATATACAGAAGGAGACGTTCGCCTTGTCAAAAATCGTTAAAACCCTAACTATAGCCGGTAGTGACTCCAGCGGTGGCGCAGGCATCCAGGCTGACCTCAAAACCTTTGAGGAATATGGTACCTATGGCTTCAGCGCATTAACCACTATCGTTACAATGGACCCGGATAACGGATGGCACCACAACGTTTACCCGGTCGATGCTGTAATCGTAGCCGAGCAGCTCAAGACGGTCTTTGCCGGCGGTCCGGTCGATGCCATGAAGACAGGCATGCTGGGCAGTGTCGAAATCGTCCACGTCGCTGAAAAAGCGATTAAAGACAACCTGCAGACAAATGTAGTCATTGACCCTGTTATGGTCTGCAAAGGCGAAGATGAAGTATTGAATCCTGAAAGCGCCAATGCAATCCGCGATCTGCTGCTGCCGCTGGCAACAGTAGCTACTCCCAACCTGTTCGAAGCCGGGGTGCTGTCC
Organism: Paenibacillus sp. DMB5; assembly: GCF_001517085.1. Taxonomy (GTDB): domain Bacteria; phylum Bacillota; class Bacilli; order Paenibacillales; family Paenibacillaceae; genus Paenibacillus_AQ. The sequence goes on along the minus strand of NZ_LRAC01000098.1, from coordinate 12,441 downwards.
GGACTGGGCAAGCTCACAACCCTTGAGGATATGAAGGAAGCAGCCCGCCTGATACACAAACTGGGGACCAGGAATGTCGTCGTAAAAGGCGGTAAGGCCCTCGGCGGCGATCTGGCGATCGATGTCTTCTTCGACGGCTCGGAATTTACCGTGCTCGAAACCACGAAGATTGAGCCTGCTTACAACCACGGTGCCGGCTGCACATTTGCTGCGGCGATCACAGGCGGGCTGGCGAACGGTCTGACGGTACATGAAGCTGTAGCCAAGGCTAAAGACTTCGTCTCTGCCGCCATCCGGAGCGGATATGCTTTTAACCAGTATGTAGGACCTGTATTCCACGGCGGTTACCGTCTGGAGAAATAGGACAGGCCCCAACCGGCACAGAATTTGATTTTCTGCTAAAAAACCGTGTACCCCTTAATGGGGACACGGTTTTTTAGCATCTTATTATTTTCCGCCGACAATATGCTCTATGAACGGAATGGCTTTATCCTTGGCTTCATCTACACCGAGAACGCCGATGATCATATTCTCGTCATCGGCCTTGTTAACCGGCAATGCGGCGACAAAAGCGGAGTCCGTAATATCTACGCCATACAGCTCTTCCTGCCCGCTCTCCGGATTTTTTCCCCACTTCAGGCGGGGATCATCCTTGTCAACACTCCCGCTTTCTACAATGGCGCTCAGATCCTGGAAGCCGTCCTGCCCGCCGATCCATTCCAGTGTAGCTTCATCCAGAATAATGATATCAGGATGGTTCGCCGCCAGCTCCACTACCGCTTTTTGCATATAGTTCATATCGAAGGAGTCCGCACCCTCACCGGTTCTTGGCAAGTAGATCATATTGCTCTCCACCCGTTTCCACTCCGGATACTGCGCAATAATAGCGGCATCCAGATCGGCCGTCTGGCCGTCAGGGTCCTGCACGCCGAAATTACCCAGGAACATAATCTTGGCATCCAGAGGCGGCAGGGAAGCCAGGTACTTCCGGTGCTGCCAGTTGTTATAGATGGCATTTCCGGCAACGGCAAGCACAATGACCGCGATCACCGATACAATGACATGCGTCCGGTACAGGCGGAAGAACCGTTCCCATTTGCTGGCCGTACCGGAGAACTTCCCGTATTTAGCCAGCCGCTGCTGCTCGGCTTCATCAATCTCCTGCTTGTCCAGCGTGTCCAGTATAAACTTGAACGCCTGGAAATCCTCCTCCGGCGCCGAGCGCTCCTCATCCTTAGCTTTCGATTTCCGCCGTTTGAGCAGCAGGTCGAAGCGTTTATTGATCTCTTCCCTGGATACGTTTTCAGATAAACCTAACCGTTCATAGGCCTGCTTCAGCTTCTCGTTCACATTCATTTCTCCTTTAAATATGTATAATGCCAGCTTCATAAATGCAGATAACCCTATTCTAGCAGACATTGGCCCCAATACTCCAGTTTACCTCCGGATTGGTATCTTCTCTAATGAACCTCCTTCGGTATACACGAAAAAAAGCAGCCAATACCGGGCTGCCCTTCACAATAGAGGCCGTTCCATGACCAGGAATTCCATACTGTTATCTCCGCCGGTTCTTTCAAAGCTCCCGGTCAGCTCAAATCCGGCTTTACGGTACAGGGCTGCTGCTCTCAGATTAAAGGCTGCTACCGTGAGCCTGAGCTTCCCGGGTGCATACTGCTGCTCTGCAAAACTAATGCCGGCTCGCAGGAAATCCATTCCTTGTCCGGCTCCGGTATATTCCGGCTTCATCCCAAGGCCGATATCCAGCACATTATCCCCTTTGTACAAGCCTTGTTCTGCCCCTCCCGGAACACGCGCATTGCCCCCGTAACAGAAAAAACCGGCCAGCTGGTTCCCTGGTATAGTAACAGCATAATAACTGCCGTCCAGCAGTTCCTGAAGACCCGCGGGATCATCCCCCATATTGTAAAGGTCATACGGCGGCTCATATTTCCATCCGCTGATCTCCCTGGCATCGTACTCTTCCATCTGTCTTAGCTCATAACGTAAACTGTTGCTGTCTGTCATCTGACATTGTCACCCCGGCCATTAATTAAATTACTGCTGAGGCAAATGTATAGCAATGCATCCGATCCGTCAACAAAGACGTCACAAAAAAACGTCAGAGCAGCTGGTTCCCGGTATATCCAGGCATATAAAGCGCTTTATTACATATACATCCCACTAGGCAAAACATTAATTTGCCTTTACAAGTCATAAGGAGGCTTGAGAAAATGTTCACATTCGCCAGTGTTAATCAGGAGGAATGCATCGCCTGCGGTGCCTGTAATTCGGCGGCTCCCGATATTTTTGATCTGGATGACAGCGGAATTGCTTCAGTCATTTTTGCAGGGGACAACAACCGCGGAGTTACCGCTATCGCGGAAGTGCTGCAGGAGGAGCTGCAGGATGCAATAGACAGCTGTCCGACCCAGTGCATCCAGCTCTCGGATGCCCCATTTGCTTAAGAAATACGCTGCTGTACGCCGGTCAATCATTGAAAAGTCATTGAAACCATGATCCGACGATAGTGTTGAACGGCTTGTAAATCATAATAACGAGCAGAAGCGGACTCGGGAGGTTCACCCGCAGCAGGGCGCAGATTGCTGAAGCAATTCCGGCTGCCCAGTACAGCCCGAAGGCAAGGCGGTCCCGGCCTTTACGCCGCCCTTTCATTAAGGGAAGATCGACAGCGACGCAGACAACAGCGAGGGCCAGGCATAACAAAACAAGCAGCATATCCGCTTCACTCCTTTATTTGATCTGCAAAAGAACTGTCGATGGTGCCGATCCGGTTAATCGTAACGTCAGCCTTGTAATGAATAGGCAGCTCCTTCAGGTAGTTGTCTTTATTCTGCTCCTGCAGTCTGGCCCAGACCTTGGGATGTGTCCGGTAAATGGATTGGCCAAAGCCGAAAATATCGACATTAAACCGCTTATTGATCTGAGACACAGCATCCTCCATCCGGTCGATAATCCGTTCCTCTGTCTTCTTTTCCAGCTCGTGAATAGTCTGATCCGTCTCAAGGTGGTCTGTGCCTTGCACCTCCTGTACATTGCAGATCGCCTTGACCTCCAGAAAAATATGGGGTTCTCCGCCGATTATTTTCACTTTCCTCTTAGTAGAAGATTCAAGCCCCTCGATCACTATCAGCTTGCCGTCATCACCCTCTACATGGCCTGTATTCTTAACGACATTATCAACGACAAAATTATAACCGACGGTTTCACCGTCATTCAGCCAGCCGAGCATTTTATCTTTTTTGAACACAGCCACATCTTCATAACGCAGTCTGGTTTTTGGGCTGGTACGCTCCGTGTTGCTTTTTTCCCCGCCTGCTTCAGGATCTCCTTGGACCTCCACTCCGGTCAATACCGGATTCTTCCCTTCATAAAGCAGGTCCTCTATGAACCTGTCCAGCGTAACAGCAACCGTCTTGGCAGACACCTGGTAGGATTTGTCCAAAGCATTGAACAGCTTATTAGCCGGCAGCTTATCCAGCGGAGTCAGCACATTCAGTACTTCCTTCGCCGTCCCTTCCTTAGCTACCATTGCATAAAAATCCATCCGCGGCTCACGGCTCCGCTTCAGCACGTCCAGCACCGGGCCCAGCCCTTCACGGGCAAGCGCCTCTCCGATTACTACCACCCGGATATGTCCCATATAGCCCGACCGTGAGCTGGTCAAATTGAATTTGCGAAAGGCTTCATAAATGCTCGCTGCAGGAAAGCTGTAAGTAACTACAGGTATACCACTGCCCATCCCGCCGGCAGTCTGTGATGAGATTGCTGAAGGAATGACTACCTGCATCGTCACCTCAAATCCGTCCTCCGCCTTGTCCAGACCCAGAGCAAGAACAAACGCCAGCTCATTCAGCTCCTGCCGCTCCCAGCACCCGCTCAGCAGCGTGGACATCAGCAGCAAAGGAAGCAACACAAATACTGCTCTGCGGACAGCCCTTTTCATGATTCCTGCTCCCCCTGTCCAGCCGGTCCTTGACGATAAATATTTTTGGTCCGGCTTTCCGTGGGCCTCTTCCGGAGATGCGGCCATGGAAACCGGAAAATCGTATCCTTCATATCTTCAGACCGGTAAGGCCCGATAGGGCTCATATAGGAAATTCCAAAGGAACGGAGGCTCGCCAGATGCAGTACAATAACAAACACCCCGCACAGAACTCCGTACAAGCCGATAAATCCGGCCAGGCCGATCAGGGCAAACCGGATGATCCGTGCGGCAATGGACATGCCGACCTCCGGAATAACAAAGCTTGAGATTGCTGTAATGGATACGATAATGACCATTGCGGAGGAGACGAAGCCTGCTGCAACCGCCGCCTGGCCAATGACAAGCGTCCCGACAATCGAAATGGCCTGGCCGACATTTTTCGGAATTCTGACCCCCGCCTCCCGCAGGATTTCATAAGTCAGCTCCATCATAAGCGCCTCAATAAAAGCCGGAAACGGGACACTCTCCCGCTGGGCAGCGAGACTTATTACAAGGCTGGTCGGAATCATCTCCTGATGATACGTCGTAATGGCCACATATAAGGCCGGTGCCAGCAGTGTAAGAAAAAACGCCAGAAACCGGATGAACCGCAGCAGAGTTGAAATATCAGCACGCTGGTAATAGTCCTCGGCTGATTGAAAAAAAGCGACAAAAATGGTCGGGGCCAGCAGGACAAACGGCGTTCCGTCAATCAGAATCGCCACTTTACCCTCAAGAATGCCCGCAGCGATCGTATCCGGCCGGTCACTGTTATACATGGTCGGAAACGGCGTCCTCGCTGTATCCTGAATGAACTCCTCGATATAGCCGCTCTCCAGAATACTGTCGGTATCAATTTTGTTCAGCCGCCGCTTCACCTCCTTGACCAGCTCCTCATTGGCAACATTGCTTAAATACATGATTGATACGCTGGTCTGGGTTACCCTGCCGATCTGAAGGGTCTCCAGCCACAGCTGGCTGTCCTTGATTTTGCGGCGGAGCAGCGCCGTATTGGTCCGCAGGTTCTCTGTGAAGCCTTCCATCGGACCGCGTACCACGGATTGCGAGCTAGGCTCACTTACCGCCCTGTCATCCCAGCCGGGCAGACCAATCCGCAGCGCATTAGCGGTTCCGTCTACTGTAAGCATGACACTGCCTGACATCAGGTCATGGACAAATTGCCCCATTTTGCTAACAAGCGTCAGATCGCCGGCTATCAGAATACGTTGTCTAAGCAGCTCTACAGTCTGCTCCGGATTAAGCCCCTCCAGCATCTCCGGTACCCTGTTTCCCTGCAGGGAGTACAGAATGGATTGGTGCAAAATCCCCGTATCCACCAGTCCGTCTATGTAAAAAAGGGTAAGCCGCGTTTTGTCTCCTAGCAGGAGCTCCTTGCTTATCAGATCGGTGCTTAACCCGAGCAGCTGTTTGATCTGTTCGTGATTGTCATCCAGCCGGCTGGACAGATCCTGATCATGCTTGTCCTTCATTGTGCTGCCTCCTGTTAAACCAATCTGTTCCATAGTTTAATTCAGATCATGATAATTATTCCTTGGATGAGACCCTCCTGAGCTAACATAAATTGGGCTTACTAAGCCATACTAAGCAAGTATTGACAAGGATATCCGCCCACAGCGGGGTCAGGGGAGACATTATGATGCTAGAAAAGGACAGGATTAGCACAGCGCAGATGGTTATACTCGGCCTGTTTGCTTTTATCGGGGATATGGCGCTGGTCTATCCTTCCGTTATGACGGCTAACGCCCATCAGGATGCCTGGATTGCCGGTCTGATCAGTCTGCCGCTGGGGATCGGTATGATTTTTATGATGGTGACTGTAGCTAATATTGACCCTAACAAAACCATCATCGAGCTGAGCCGGCAGATTCTTGGGAAGTGGCTTGGCGGAGCTGTGGCCCTTTATTATCTGTATTTCTACCTGATCGCCGGCTCCATGTATATCCGTGAAATCGAGGACTTTATGTGTACGCAAATTTATGAGGGGACTCCCGGCGGAGTCATCAGGGGTATGAGTATCATTCTGCTCGTGTACGGAATGCGGCTGGGGCTTGAGACACTAGGACGGGCATCGCAGATCTTCCTTCCGTTATTTGTTATTTTCCTCATTTGCCTGATGGTGCTGCTTTTTCCGCAGGTCCAAGTGGAACGGATCTATCCCATTATGATTACTCCTTTTCCCGACATGCTGCATGCGGTCATGTACGGTGTCTTTTATCCGTTCGGGGAAATGTGTGTATTCTTTATGGTGTATCCTTATGCACGCAAGTCGGGTACAATCAACCGCGATATTTTTGCCTGCATTTTTGTCGGGGCCCTGACGCTTAACCTGATTCTGATCCTTTCGCTCACTGTGCTGGGCGTGTACTTCTCCGAGCATAACTTCTACGCTGCCTACATACTGGCCCGCAAAATCAATATCGCCAACTTCCTGCAGCGGATAGAAGCACTCATGGCAACTGCCTGGATCATCAGCACCTACTTCAAAACCGTCCTGTATTTCTATGCCTTTGTATTAGGCTCAGCCCAGTTCCTGAAGCTGAAAAGCTACCGTCCGCTGATTTTCCCTGTAGCCTTCCTGCTCTACGGGCTCTCCCAGCTGGTCTCCAGAAATATTATCTTCTATATAAAAGAAATTCCAGCCTACTGGGTAGACTGGAATATGACTTACTCATTCGTACTGCCGTTATTTATGCTGATTGTTTTTAAGGTGCGGAAACGCTTGTCCCGGGGTTCATGAGGCGCTATGATTGAACCGAGGAGGCTCAGTCAAGCATGGATATCAATCAGTACGAACAGCTGGTGCCGGATGTTTTTCTGTTTGTTGACCGGAAGTGCTTTGAAGGTTGGGGAATCGGCCAGAGCACCATCGATTTTCATGATCTCACCTTTATCGTTGAAGGTAAGGCTAACTATTATATCAACGGGGACAAGTTCACCGTTGAGGCCGGTGATCTGCTGTATGCTCCTGCGGGCAGCATCCGTGAAGCCCATACCTTCAAAGAAGCGCCGATGCATTCCTATGCATTTAACTTCTTCTGGCTGGGCGGGCACAATGAAGTGCAGCTCCCCTTTCAGACGGTAACCCGCAACTGGCGGACCAAGGAGGTTCTGGAGGATATCCGCGAATTCTCCCATGTCTGGATGGGCAAGCAGCCTCTCTACCGGATGAAAGCCAGAGCTCTTTTTCAGCAGATCATCTACCGTTTGCTTGTTATTGCACATCATCAGCAGACCCCGTTCGTTGATCCCCGGATTCAAAGGGCAACCGCCTATATTATGGATCACTATTGTGATGAAATCACGATCGGCGAGCTTGCCGCACCGGCCGGGCTAAACCCCGAATATATGGGCAAGCTGTTCAAGATTAACACCGGAGTGGCCTTGAAGGAATATATCAACCGGGTGCGGGTCAATAATGCCGAGATGCTGCTGTCGGCGGGCGGCTTCAATGTTTCCGAAGTTGCTGCTCATTGCGGCTACCGGGATGCAGCCTACTTCAGCACTGTATTCAAACAGATCAAAGGCTATCCTCCGTCAGCTCTGCTGAAGTGATGTAGCTTTCCTCCGGCCCAAGATAGGAATACGGCAGCGGCCCGGCAGACAAAACCAGCTTTTGCAGCACAAGCCCGGCATCCAGTCCATAGAAACGCAGAGTATGGATACCTTTTGATAGGGTATGGGTGGTGGCTGTAACATGGATATTATCCATTACCGCCCTGCACCAGGCCCCGTTATCATGATTGCCGCCCTCAAAGCCCGGAGGCAGAGCATCGGCGATGACAGGATTGTGACCGTCAAAGCCTGCTGCATACTTCAAGCCGCAGACCGGCGAGAGGTGATTTGTCGGTGCAACGTACGCCGTCAGGCTGTATTCGCCGTTCTGCCGGATGGATACCCGGTACTCCAGGTAAGGCGATCGCGCCGGTTCACTAAAGGATACAGTGTCCGGGTACATTTTGACCGAGGATAAGGTTCTTCCATAGCTGTTGACCGTTTTCCATTCCACACTGTCCGCCATAACACGCGTAACGGTATGCTCTGCCTCAATGGACACAACATCATGCGTCTCAACAAAAGTCTTAGGCGGCACCCCGTTCAGGTCAATCCAGTCTATCTCTGCACGGACCGTAACCGTGCCTTCGGCTCCGCTGATAACAATATCGCCGCTGCATGCCCCTTGCACCTTATCCCAGTCAACGGATACAGTGATTGTCTCTGCTGTCTCAGTCCAGCCGCTGGGAGGGTCCAGCCTGATCCAGTCCGCATAGGCTGCTACTTCATAGGCAAAGCCCGCGTCCCCGCCATTGCTGACGGTAACCGTATAAGTCTCCTTCTGCAGATTCGTAAACACCGGCAGAGCCGCTGTTCCTGAAGTATACCCTTGCTCCGTGCCCTGCACATCGATGATCATTAGCGGTCCTTTTACCGGTACCACGGCTGCCGCCTGCGGATAACTCCACCCTGCCGCATCCCAGTTGACATAGCCGACATGCGCCGAGCTCATCATGCCCCGCCATTTTCCGCCGGAGATTCCGTTGTTATACGTCTGCTCCAGCCGATTGTCCCGTTCGATGGCTTCTGCTGTCAGCCCTGCATACGTATTTGCAAGAACGCTCCCCCGCTCTGCATAGAGCCGGCTAAGCCCGGCATACACTTGCATTTGCAGGACGTTAGCCGAAGCCGCAGCGGGAAAATAGACGAGCTGAAAATAAGCATCCTGCAGTTGCTCCGGGATAAGCCTTCTATAATGATCAGCAGCCTCCACAAGCTTGCCAGCCTGCTCCAGCACCCGCTGCGCCTCATTGTAATGCACGAAACTGAAGGTATCCTGCCGGATAATTTCCGGCTTGCGCCGCCCGTTCATCCTAGTGTAATCTGCCAGTATCCCGGCAATTCCGCACACAGCCGCTTCATCTGCCGCATGGCCGAACTGCTGCTGCACCCACCGCTCTGTATATTCTTTTGTCCTGTTTATCGCAGCCGTTCCCCAGGCTTCGAAATCATAAGCCAAATCCAGAAAGTAAGATACGGGCAGCTCCATCGGCTTCAAATCTCCGACATTAACAATCCACACATCCCGGATTCCGTAATCATAAGCCATACTCATCTGCTCCCAGACCTTCTCCAGAGGAGTCGTATTCACCCATTCGTAGGAATGCGGACCGCCGTGATAATCCAGGTGATAGTACATCCCCCAGCCGGCGCTGCGGTGCTGCTCCTGCCCCGCCGGGATTTTGCGGAGGTTGCCGAAATTATCATCCGACAGCAAAATGGTCACATCATTCAGAACCTCCCAGTCCTTCAGCCCCTCCGCTTCAGCCGTGCCGTACCAGTATTTCTCCACCTCTTTATAGACGGCCAGAACCTGCGGTGCCTGCTCAAGCCCATACCGCTTAAGCAGTTCTTTTTGCGTGAGGATGATCTCCTTCAGCAGTTCAATGTTTTCCTGGTCGCTGCCTTCCAGCGCCGAATCGCTTTCGCCCCGCATGCCCAGCGTAATCAGGTTCGGAAAATCTTTATTCCTCCTGATGCCGTCCTCCCAAAAAGCGGTGATCGCCTCCCGGTTCCGGGCAAAATCCCACAGATTGCTTGTCCCGTAATCCTTATACACCCTCTGCCATTCACTGCCGGCCCGGAACAGGGGCTCGTGATGCGAGGTGCCCATGATGATTCCGTATTCCTTGGCAAGCTCTGCATTCGCAAGCGGATGACTCTTCCCGTTCACACTGAACTCAGCGCTCCACATGGCCGGCCAGAGATAATTGCCCTTAAGCCTGAGAATCAGCTCAAAGATCTTTTCATAGAAAACTTCGTTGAAATCCCCGAACGCCCCGGTTACCCAGGAACCTAGAGAAGGCCAGTCATCATTCAGAAAAAAACCCCGGTATTTGACTGAAGGCTCTTTGGAGCTGACATCAAGCTTAGTGTCCGGCAGATCCAGCAGTGTTCTTTTCTCAGGTATGACATCGGCAAAATAAACCCACGGGCTCACTCCCATCATTTCAGAGACAGCATAGATCCCGTAGATGGTCCCCCGTTTGTCGCTGCCCGCGATAACCAGTGCCTGCTGCACCCCGTCACCCGGATGCTCAATCCGCTGAATTCTGTAGCATTCCCGTTTACCTTGAATGGCGGATACATCCACCTTCCCCGCAGCAATCCACTCATCGATCAGCCTGCTTCTGCCGGCGGTTCCTACAACTATAACGGTACTGCCCAGCTGCCTAGGTTCAGTGATTATTTCCGGTCTTGTGCCGGTTACCAACTCTATATCTGCGGCAAAAGATTCCGCTACTCTGCGCAAACCGCCATCATCTTCTGCTGCTTCGTCCAGATATATTCCTGCTGCTGTTCCCCGTTCCACAACGATCATTCATTCCTCTTCCTTCCGTGTCGGCTTTTTGGGCTATTCAGGCACATTATATAAGTTAAGCGGTTACAGCAGCCATGTGTAAACCAGATACTTCTTGTAATTAACCGATATGAATTTCATAAAAGGGCTCAAATGGAGCGGGAATGCATTTCAGGAAAGACCGAATTCTGATAAAATTCAGGCATTGTATGGCGCACGTGCTCCCTTATACCCGCCATAAATAGTAAGCGCCTTCAAAATATCAGCTAAAAGGATGATCCTATATGTCAGATCCAATCAGCTCACTAGATAGCATCACCGCCGGCAGCGGCCCCAAAGCTCCTGAAGACCCTGCTGAGCGCCGAAATGGATTTTTTGTGCTGTTTGAAACGCAAATTGAAGCAACCGCGCGCCCTTCGGGCAAGCCTTCACAGGAGGTTTATCTGGAGGGAAGCTATCTGATTGATAAGGCCAAATATATCGGCGGGGTTGAGGATGAGCACATACTGTCCCTGCTTGGAACCTGTGCGGGATTCCGCAAGCTCGTCCATAGCATCGGAATATCTGTAAAAGCGGAGGATAGCCGGGGCGGGGTCTCATTTCTGCTGCAGAACTGGGGAAAGACAGACAAATATACATCCGGCACCAGTCTCCAGGTCCCCTGTCCGGCGGACGGGACTGAGCTTATTTTGCAGCTGGATCAGATTGAATGGTCGGCAGACGATGACGTCCCCGGCAAATTTGCTTTTGAGTTTGAAGAGGCTGGCAGCCTGGCGGTGGCGAGTATTATTTTTTATCTGAATGACGGGTATACGGCACCTGAGCTGACCCCGGAAACGCCGGTAGCCTTCGGTTCGGAGCAGTACCGGGAGATGATAGCGCGCTCCCTGATGCATCCGGGGAATAATGTGCGGCTGAAAGCCGCCATAGACAAAGCCTCCCGCGGAGAAGATGTAACGATTGCCTATATCGGAGGCTCCATTACGCAGGGTGCGGGAGCCAAACCGATCCATAGTGAATGTTATGCCTATCAGTCTTATTTAGGATTTAAAGCGCTGTACGGTAAAGACGGAGGCGGGAATGTTCATTTTATCAAAGCCGGGGTTGGCGGAACTCCGTCCGAGCTTGGAATTATCCGCTATGAACGCGATGTGCTCAGGGACGGTGCTGTCCAGCCGGATATCGTTATTGTCGAATTTGCCGTCAACGACGCGGGGGATGAAACAAGGGGCAACTGCTACGAAAGCCTGTGTCTGAAGATTCTGTCCGCCGGTAACCAGCCTGCGGTCGTGCTGCTGTTCAGCGTTTTTGTGAATGACTGGAACCTTCAGGAGCGGCTCTCCCCTGTCGGACTCCGCTACAACCTCCCGATGGTCAGTATAAAGGATGCTGTGACCGAGCAGTTCAAGCTGACCAAGGCCGGTGGAAATACAATCTCCAAAAGGCAGTTTTTCTACGATATCTATCATCCAACCGGCGACGGGCACAGGGTTATGGCGGATTGCCTGATCCATCTGTTCACACGGGCCGCTGAAGCGCCGGCAGATACTGAAGATATTGACCTTAACGTGCCGCCGGCAATCGGGAATGACTTTACGGCGATACGCCTGCTGGACCGCTCACATACCTTAAGTAACGTGCGGATCGAACCGGGCAGCTTCACAGAATCCGACATGGACCTGCAGATGGTAGAGCTGGATGACAATCCGCACGGGACGCCGCAGTTCCCCTATAACTGGATGCGTCCGGAGGGAGCCGGAGCTGTGCCATTTAAGCTGACAATAACCAGTAAAATCCTCATTCTGGTGTTCAAGGATTCCGGCAGCGCAAGCTTCGGCAAAGCCGAAATCCGCGTGGACGGCAAACAAGTGCTCACCGCCGACCCGCACGAGAACAACTGGACCCACTGTAATGCAGTCATTGTCTACCAGCAGGAGACGAGCGGCGAGCATACGGTGGAAATCACCATGGGCAGTGGTGATCAGGACAAGTGCTTTACTATACTTGGGTTTGGGTATTGCTGACAACGGCGTGAGTGCAAATGTAAGTGGGTTATTGAGGGATGGGATAAGGAGCCAGATAA
>NZ_LRAC01000097.1 GCF_001517085.1 Paenibacillus sp. DMB5 | reverse complement strand
TTTTTGCCTTCATTCTCCCGATTCGGGCTACGCAGGCGAAATCAAGGGCATTTTTGCCCTTCATTCTGTCCATTCGGGCCGCGCACCAATTCAAGGGCATTTTTGCCCTTCATTCTCCCGATTCGGGCTGCGCGGGCCAAATCAAGGGCATGCTGCATGATGCCTGCAAGGTTTCTTCTTTGTCCCCCGCAGACACAGCGTCCCGTTTACTCTCAGCGGTGGATCCCTTACAAGTGCAGCACAAAGAGCAAGCCGCGTACGTTGCATACGCGCGGCTTGCTCTTCACTTGCCGGTTAACCTTCTGTTACTCCAGCGCTTTATATCCTACTGTATCCTTCATTGCCCCTGGCCATCCTAGAAATTGAAATTATCCGGATCCGGGCCGAAGCGGTGATTCTGGTTCAGGTCCTCAATAGCCTTGACATCATCGTCACTTAAAGTGAAGTCGAAGAAGCCGGCATTCTCTACAATCCGCTCGGCATGCACCGACTTGGGAATTGTAATGACACCCTGCTGCAGATCCCAGCGCAATACAATCTGTGCCACCGTCTTGCCGTATCTTTCCGCAATTTCCTTCAGGAGCGGAATATCCAGGTTACCCTGCATCAGCGGGCTCCAGGCCTCCACCTGAATGTCATGCGCTTTGGCGAATTTCAGCACCTCACGCTGGGTCAGCAGCGGATGGAATTCAATCTGGTTAACGGCAGGAACCACGCCGGTATCGTCAATGATATCCTGCAGGTGATGCACCTGGAAGTTGCTGACGCCGATGGATTTGACAAGCCCCTCCTTCTGAAGGTGGATCAGCGCCTTCCAGGTATCCCGGTATTTGCCGGCTACCGGCCAGTGGATCAGGTACAGGTCAATAACATCCAGCCCAAGCTTCTTGCGGCTTACCTCAAAAGCCTTTAGCGTCGATTCATATCCCTGGTCAGGGTTACGCACCTTGGTCGTGATGAACAGCTCGTCCCGCGGCACTCCGCATTCGCGGATCGCTTGTCCGACGCCTTCTTCATTATTGTATCCGGCAGCCGTATCAATGCTGCGGTATCCCGTTTCAACCGCCGTTTTCACCGCACGGATGACTTCCTCGCCATCCTTGGTCTGCCATACGCCGAGGCCCAGCCACGGCATAGTCGCCCCGTCATTCAGTGTAGGTCCGCCTGAGAATGGTCCATTTAGTTCGCTCATTGTTAACCCTCCAAGCCTATTGGTGTGATCAAGCTTCTTATAACCTCAAAAATGGCTGAGTAATCAGCCCGGATTCAACAAGATTATAACAGATTGCGGTAGCGCTACCAAAAGTGCAGCCCCCGGGCGTTCAGGAACCTGCTGTTTACAGTGTGGCAGGCAGTAACAGCACAACCAAAAAAAAGCGTCCGCCGCACCCGCAGCAGACGCTCCTTATTATTTCTCGATCAGCTTGAAATCATCAAAGCTGAATTCCGGGGATACGATGCAGGAGACCAGTACCGGCTCATCGCCGAGGTTCCGTGCCGCCTGCCAGACGCCTGCCGGAATAACGACCTGAGGCTGCTGTCCGGCCAATACATCGGCGCCGAGTACGACCTCCGTTGCATTCTCAGGCTGCTCGCCGCTGCCGCCCAGGCTCAGGACAATCGGACTGCCGGAGTGCCACAGCCAGATTTCATCGGACAGCACCGTATGCCACTCCGAAGTTTCACCAGGATGAAGCAGGAAGTAAATCGAGGAAGCCGAGGCTCTTGCTCCCGAATAGTTGCTGCCGAGTGTTTCCTGGGGGATTTCAAAGGATGAGTTCCATAGTCTCTTGTACCATCCGCCTTCAACGTGGGGCTCCAGGCCCAGCGCTGCTACCAGCGGGGAAATTTCTCTTTGCGTCACAGTATCTTCTCCTTAAAGTATCGCCGCATAAATAAGCAACCACTTAGATTTAGGTTTGCTTTTACTTTAACGGAATGTGCCGCAATTGTAAAACCTGCCGCCGCTGCTTATTTGCCTTCCTTGCCCGCCTTAAACACCTCGGCGATCGCACCCAGTGAGCCCAGCGCCTCAACGGTGCTGCTCGGCAGGAACACCTTGTTGGCCGGCCCCTTGGAGATTTCGGTCAGCGCATCAAAGGACTGGTAGGCCAGCACCCGTTCATCCAGCCCTGCAGTGCTGATCAGCTGAATCCGTGCCTTCTCGGCTTCGGCTACAGCCTGGATGGCCTTGGCCTGACCAAGCGCTTCCAGCTCCTGGGCCTGCCGCAGACCTTCCGCCTGACGGATACGCGCTTCTTTATCCCCTTCAGCCTTGAGGATCTTACTCTGCTTGTCACCTTCCGCACGCAGGATCATATCCTGCTTGGCAGCTTCCGCTTCAAGCACTATCGCACGCTTGCTGCGTTCCGCCTTCATCTGCTTATCCATCGCTTCCTGGATATCGAGCGGCGGCTTGATATCAATAACCTCGACGCGCTCGATCCGTACGCCCCATTTCTCGGTCGCTTCGTCCAGGGCCAGACGGATATCGGCGGAGATTTTTTCCCGGCCGGACAGGGTTTCATCCAGCTCCAGCTTCCCGATAATCTGCCGCATCGTTGCCGTGGAGATATTGCGTACCCCGTATACATAATCGGAAATACCATAAGTTGCCTGTTCCGGGCCGACCACCTGGTAGAAGATAATCGTATCAATCTGCACCTGCACGTTATCCTTCGTAATAACGGTCTGCGGCGGCACATTGGCCTGCTGGATCCGCAGATCATGATACGTCCGCACCTGATCAATGACCGGGATCAGAATGTTCAGCCCCGGCGTAAGCAGGCGGTTGAATTTCCCGAGCCGTTCGACCACGCCTACACGCTGCTGAGGAACGATTTTGATCGTCAGTGCAACAAATACAACAACGACTGCAACAATAATCCCGATAATGATCCATGAATCCATCAGCTAAAATCCTCCCATCGTTCTACTTCGATAATAGTGGAGCTTCTGCGGATGACTCTGACTAACTCATCTTTGGCCAGCACCTGGCCGGATACGGCACTCCAGGTATCGCCGCCGACCTTAACCTGCCCGTAACGTCCCGGCTCCACCGGCTCCGCCACAATCCCCTGACGCCCGATAATTTCGGTTCCAATATCCTTGAAACCGCGCGAGTGCCTGAACCGGGCAACCAGCGGCTTTGAGAACACGGTCAGCAGCACCGTTACCAGCGCACCGGCCAATACCTGCAGCAGAACAGCATCAGGCCAGACAAGCGATACGAGCAGCGCTGCCACAGCCCCGATAGTAAGCCAGAACAAATAAAAAGTAAGCGTAAACATTTCAATTACAAGCAGAACACCGGCCGCGACTAACCATAGCACCCATGCAACCATAGGTGACCTCACCACCTTCCGCTATATACTACTTATAAACGAATAAAACGGCAGTGCGTTGCATCAATTTCCCTGACCGGGACAAAAGCAGGCATTTTTAGTATATTTCAACGGGTGGAAGGTTATGAATAAATCTCTTCCCCATCCTGACAGCACTTGCCGCCCATATCAAAAAGCCTGCAGAGAAGCTGTTCTTCTCCGCAGGCTTTTAATACTGCCGCTTAAGCTGCTGTTACTTCAGCTTCCAGAGGGCAGGTGTAGTTGCCGGCTCCCAGCCGGCCAGCGAGGTGTGGGCCTGCTGGCAGATATACGACTGTCCATTATAGGACACAGTATCCCCTGCCTTATAAGCGATGCCCGCTGCCCAGGTACCAGCACCCGGAGTAGCCGTAGCGGCAGGAGTTGCCGTTGGCACAGCCGTTGGGGCAGGGGTGGCAGTGGCCGTCGGGGCTGGCGTTGCTGTCGCATTGCCGCAGACACCGGTCACCTTCCATACGCCATACGCGCCGCTCAGATCCGGACGGTCACCTTGGGTCCACCACTGGGCTTCGTATACGTAACCGCCATAAGAAACCTGCTGGCCCTGTGTGTATATCCCGGTTGAAGTCCAGGCAGGCGCAGTACATTGACCAGGTGTTGCTGTAGGCGTAGGTACTACCGTGGCGGTTGGCGCCGGAGTAGCACTTGGTTTCGGTGTGGCAGTTGGCGCCGGAGTTGCTGTAGCTGTCGGAGCTGGTGTTGTGCTTGGTTTCGGCGTTGCTGTAGGTGTCACGGTTGGTACAGGTGTCGGCGACACTGTCGCGGTTGGAGCCGGCGTCGGGATCACTCCTCCCCCAAGCTCGGCACTGAGCTTGGTCTGCAGTGTCCGGTTGCGGTCGCCGCTCGTCTCCCAGAACATGGCTCCGGCCAGTCCCTTAGACTTCAGGTAGCTGATTTTATAGCCCAGGGATTCTGCATCATCGTAGCTGATATAGGTCTGAGTCGACGGATTATACAGATAAGGCACCTTGGCGGTATTGTTCCAATAACGGGTATAGCCGTTTTTATTGATATAGTTGGCTTCCAGATCATAGAAATCATAATTGCCCTTTTCCCAGGTGCCTGTTGAGGAAATACCGGCGGACACTTGGTACTGCCCGTTGCCTGCAGCCGGTGCTCCGCCCCAGCCGCGGCCGTAGAACGGCATTCCCAGCACCAGCTTGCCTGCGGGAACCCCTGCACCCAGATAGTTGGTAACTGCCTTGTCGATATTATAATTCGCAGGCTCAGTCAGTCCGGTGGAGGCGGTGGCAGGATCATAATACAGTGGGGCATTATGTCCAGTTGTCGTATTCCAGCTTCCGTTGAAATCATAGGTCATAATGTTGATCCAGTCTACGACCGCTGCGATTCCGCTCAGGTTATTGTTCTGGACGTAAGCCGGGCTGGCGCCGGAGGCGATGGTCAACAGGTAGGTTTTGCCGTCGGCAGTACCTGCCGCGTTCAGCTTTTCGCGTATTTTTTGCAGCAGCAGCACATAATTCTGTTTATCCTCCGGGCGGTAGCTGTTGCCGGTCAATCCTCCGCTCACCGGATATTCCCAGTCCAGATCGACGCCGTCCATCTTGTATTTACGGATGAAATCTACAGCAGAATTGGCGAACACCTCACGGGTAGCGGCTGTTGCCGCCACATCCGAGAAGCGGTTCGACCAGGTCCAGCCGCCGATGGAGATCATGGTCTTCAGGTTCGGATTTTTCTCCTTGAGCTTCCACAGCTGCTTCAGATTGCCTTTGATCGGGTCGTCCCATTTGTCATCCCCGAAGCTTTTCTGGGCATCGATCCACGGATCGCCGAGCACGATTGTGCCGTTTGGCACACTGATGGCCTGACCCTGCTCGTTTTGACAGGTCCAGGTGACCGGATTCGGCCCGGTGGGGTCCGGATTGCCGTGCACCCCGTTCCAGCAGATGTCGGCAAACGCGTAGTTGATTACATTCATTTTGGTGGCATCGATATCCGCTACATTAAATAGCCGTCCGTAAGCGGCCCAGGACGCGTAATAACCGACTATCTTGTAATTATTGCCTTCAGCATTTGCCGTTTTGACGCTGCCGCCGAGCGCAGCAAACAGCGTAATAAACAAAGCAGCCGCCAGCCCCAGCGCAACAGCCTTCCGCGATTTCTTTTTCAGCATGCAAGTGTTACCTCCCCGGTATATTCTCACAGCAATGCTTTTCACCAGCCAAGAATCAGCGACAGTATTCGGACCCCAGCGGCAATCCCTCTGCAAGTCCGGTTAAGCCCAGCACTCACCCCGCTTCCCGGTTCTGGATTCACCCTCACTCTGCGTTTCTAGCAATGTTACGGCTGTCTGTTAATAGACTGATAATGGAAAAACGCGCGCACAAAGCCGCCCTTCGGGCTGTTCCTTTGCCTGTAAAGCTATGAATCTGAGGGCTCATGAAAATGTTGTTGAGATAAAAGGTGTCAGGTAGGGGAATCGTGGGGAAGTTAAGCAGCAGAATTTTGGATATTTCTGACATCATTAAGAGATGAAGGTAATTCTAATTTTCAGGCATCACGGCGCAATCCGCCAGGGGGAAATTTCTGTAATCAGGGGATAAAATCATCTTATGCTCTAAAACAGCCACTGCGAAGTATTGCATGTGGAGTTTATTTTTTGGAGGGAGCCGCCTTATAAAAACGCAAAAAGACTCTGCCCGCCTATGCAGCAAACAGAGTCTTTATTTATCAATCGTATAGGGCTAGCCGTTATTGCCCTGCTTCGCGGCCAGCTTATCCGTCAGCAGGCGGAGCGCCGTTCCGCGGTGGCTGATCTTCTGCTTCTCTTCGAGCGTCAGCTCCGCCATCGTCTTCTCATACTCCGGAAGATAAAAAAGCGGATCATATCCGAAGCCCCCGGCGCCCGCAGGCTCCGAGGTAATCCAGCCCTCGACTGTCCCCTCCGCAGTCAGCTCAGATCCGTCTGACGGATCATAAAGCGATAACGCACAGACAAAACGGGCCGTGCTAAGCAGCGGCTGGCCGGTGTCCTCGCCCTGCTTCATGCGCTCCAGCTCGCTCAGCAGCTTGAGATTGTTCTCCTGATCCTGTGCACCCTCGCCGGCATAACGGGCGGAGTATACTCCAGGTTTGCCGTCCAGCGCATCGACACACAGGCCGGAATCATCCGACAGTACGGGCAGGCCGAGGGCCTCGCCGACTGCCCTTGATTTTTGAGCGCATTCTCGGCAAAGGTGGTGCCGTCCTCCACTACATCCGGCAGCTCCGGGTAGTCGAACATGCTCTTGACAGTCAGGCCGAGTGGTGCAAAAGCATGCTGGAACTCGCGGACCTTGCCTTTGTTCTTTGTCGCAACAATCAGGATGCCGCCGCTGTTACTCATGCTACACCTCTTGTCCGGGCTGGCCGGAAGGGATTTTGAGTGCAATCGGGCCGAGCACTTCCTTTTGTACGGCGATCAGTTCATAAATACCCTTCTCGCCGAGACCGAGTAGCTCGTCCAGCTCCTGGCGGGTGAACGGCCGCTCTTCACCGGTACCCTGCAGCTCCACAAAAGCGCCGCCCCCGGTCATCACCACATTCATATCGACCTTCGCCTTGGAATCTTCCTCATAGTTCAGGTCAAGCAGCGCTTTGTCCCCGACAACACCGACACTGATGGCCGCCAGATAGTCTGTAATCGGGAATACAGCCAGCTTGTGCTGAAGAGCGATTTTGTTAATGGCAAAGGCCATCGCCACAAAAGCTCCAGTAATCGAAGCTGTCCGCGTACCGCCGTCCGCCTGGATAACGTCGCAGTCCAGCGTAATGCTGCGCTCACCGAGTGCCTGCAAATTCACCACAGAGCGGAGCGCACGCCCGATCAGCCTCTGGATCTCCATCGTCCGTCCTGTCAGCTTGCCGCGTGCGGCTTCACGCTGGTTGCGTGTCTGGGTTGCCCGGGGCAGCATCGAGTATTCGGCGGTTACCCAGCCTTTGCCCTGTCCCTTCAGAAACGGCGGAACCTTCTCGTCTACTGTAGCCGTCACAATAACCTTTGTGTCGCCCATTTCAATCAGAACAGAGCCCTCTGCATATTTATTAGTTTGGGTTGTAATCGTAAGCGGCCGGAGCTGGTCGCTGTTACGCCCGTTTGATCTTGTCATAGTCTGCCTCCTGCATCTTGAGTAGCTAAAGTTAACGCGTCCGCCAAGCGGAGTCAATATCTGGACTTTGCGCGCGAAACGATAACACCCGGGAGGGCATTATCCGTTTTTTGCTTAGCAAACTTTATTCTACCAAAGAGAAAGCACAAAAGCATCTTTTGCCCAGACCAAATTCTTTTACAGCGCCAGTGCGTTCACATACTCCGGTGCGGACACGGGCTGCCCATAGTTGACATTATCCGTTCCGGTGACCGTTTCCTGGCCGTTCAGGCGGATCTGCACCGGAGCATCATCCGCATTTTGAGCTACAGTAAGCACCACGGATTCCAGCATTTCCGCAGGAACATTCTGCGCATCTTCAAACATATCATCGGTCAGCGATACTGTAACTACGCCGTTCTGCCCGGCCTCCACCGAATCGATTGCGGTTCCTCCCGTCATCACCATTTCCAGGCCGCCTGCCGATTCCGGACCGGCAATCAGCTCATTCAGCGCCGCTTTTACCCGGTCCTCTCCGGCGGGTACAAAGCGCGTAACCGGAACATAATACTGTTGAGTGCCGTCTGGTGTTGCTGCGGAAAAATAAACAGTGACTGCAGTAGAGTTCATCAGCACCGGTCCGTTACGCGGCAGATTGATTCCAAAGGAACGGGACAGCGGGTGGTCCAGAGGCGTGCCTTGGAGCGGCATTTCGGTCAGCTTTTTGCCGTCTACCCACAGCTGTACGCCCTCAATGCCTTCCTGTCCGGTCAGGGTCCAGGTAATGGCTTCAAGAATCGTCCGTTCATCAGCCGGCTTGTATTCATTAAATACAGAGTTGAACTCAACTACAGCAATTTTGTTCTTGTCTATCGAGACATTCTGCACTTCGGTTCCGGCGGGCAGTATGCCGCTGAAGCCTTCCGGTACAGTGGATGCATAGGCTCCCTTGCTGACCAGTGCGGTGAGCGAGTCCTTCAGCATTGTGTTGCTGTCTCCCTCCGGAAGCTTCAGCGCTACCGGGGCCAGGAGACCGTTACTGTCCTGAAGGTAGACTGTCGTCCGCTCTCCGGGAGCGATAGCTTCTTGCTGTCCGGTGTCCGCTGCAGCTCCTGCATCCTCTGCAACGGGTCCGAACACTCCTGTATCTAGTGTGGTGCTGCCGCTGATCTCCAGCATCTGCGCTTCGATCTCCTCCGGCGGCGGATCAACCGCTGCCGACTCCGAGCCGAACAGGCCGCAGCCGGACAGCAGAATCGGAACCGTGAGCAGGCAAGCCGCAGACAGCCCGCGGACTTTTGTCATATGTTTCATTAATCATTGCCCCTTTCAACTACTAGGATCAGTTTGTACTGCTATGTATACGAGCCCTCTTCGCAAAAAATAACAACAGCTTATCCTGAAATTTGGACAACGCAGGCTGGCCGGGATGGACAGGTTGCGGATGAAAGTGGATATGACTTGCGTGAAGAGCAATTGAACGATGAGTAATTGAGCGAAGAGCATTGAGCAAAGAGTATCGAGCAAAGAGCATCGAGCAAAGAGCATCGAGCAAAGAGCATCGAGCTCAAATCAAAGGCATTTTTGCCTTTGATTTCGGTCTCCGGCGGGCGGAACGAGCAAATCAGAGGCATTTTTGCCTTTGATTTCGGTCTCGGCGGGCGGAACGAGCAAATCAGAGGCATTTT
>NZ_LRAC01000096.1 GCF_001517085.1 Paenibacillus sp. DMB5 | reverse complement strand
GGCATTTTTGCCCTTCATTCGGCACATCCGGCCCACCTTGTTCTCACTCTGACACACTTGCCCGCTTCACATGTAATCTTTTCCCGCCCCGTAACCCTCATCCAGCAGCGCACTCTGATTCACCACATAGGTTCCGGCCATCATATCGTGGAGCGCCCGGTTACGCATGCTAAAAACTATAAACAGACAGTCGATAATGATGACCAGAGCCAGGAATCCCGTCAGATCGCTGGCCAGGGGCGCCCAATTGGCATAAGCCTCAGGCAGTTTGGACAGAGTACCGTCCCCGGCGGCAACAATGACGGCCAGAAGGCTGTTGATCAAAAGGAAACTGTACCGGATGACCGCCTGCTTCAAGCTGGGGTACTTTCCCTGTTCATTTACAATTCTCGTCCGCAGAATCAGCCTGCCCGGGGTTCCTCCGTATTTGGCAACCAGCACGATGTTAAACAGCGAGATCAGGCCCCACTGTATCCACAGTGGAATTCCCGACTGGTACCGCTCAGCCGCCGAAACCGCCCAGCCATTGATAAAATAGACGGGGAGCGCCAGAATAAGAAAATCCACAATGCTGATCAGCACTCTTTTCCAAAAGCCTGCGTAGTCACTTTCCACCAAACGTTCCGTTATACTGTGCTCCATGAAGGACCTCCTTGCTGTCAAATGGTTCAAAACAGGCATTGCCAGACACGCCCTTCCGCTACTTGGAGCCGATAATCTCCTTCGCCACCTGCTTCGCCTCCTCCAGCGTGTGCGCCGGACCGGCAATAAAGCCTTCCTGATCCTTGAGATCATAGCGCTCGTTTACATCGTTCAGCATGACCCATATCTTATCCAGTGCCAGTGACGCAGTTACTATGCCTGTCGTCTGTTTACTGCCACCCCCGGTTACCTCAGACATAACGCCCAGATAATAGCCGCCTCTTTCCCTAAGAGTAACTTCATAATGAATATCCCCATCCGCCTGCAGCGTGCCGGTCATTTTACGGTCCCCCGGGATTCCTCTGTAAATCTGACCTTTTAGCGCGAGCAATGTACTTTTGGCCTCTCCGGTATCCGCTGAATAAATCATACTGCTGAATTCCCGCTCAAAAGATTGCGGACGCAGCCACACATACGCCAGTGTAAGAACGGCCACAACCGCGATAATTGCTGCAAGACGTTTTGTGTTCATTATTCCTCCTGTTGTCTGAACTTCTTGAGAGTGCTTCCCCCATCTTTTCATCTTTTTCCCTTTTATTTACTTCTCCGCAGCTGTCAGATTTCCTTTATCTTGCTTTGGATCGCCTGCTGTACCTCCAGAATCTCCTCCAGCAGCTCACGGTCCTCCGCCTCTGTTCCTGCAGCTTCGCTGCTCATCAGTTTGGCCAGCCGGAGCTGCAGCAATGACATTTCACCCTCACGGGCCTGCTCCTCCGGAGTCAGCACCCGGCTGCGTTCCTTAGCATAATATTCCTCAAACGTGCCGGAAAAGAACTGCGGGCTCTGCCCGCGGCCCAGCAGCAGCAGGCGGTTAGCGACTCTGCTATGCAGATAACGGTCATGCGAGACGATGACCAGTCCGCCGGGATAAGCGGCAAGCGCCTCTTCTACCCGCTCCCGGGTGTCGATATCCAGATAGTTGGTTGGTTCATCGAGCACCAGCAGATTCGCTTTGCCGAAATACAGCCGGAGAAAGGCGACCCGGCATTTCTCACCCAGGCTGAGATCGCCGATTCGTTTAAATACATCCTCCCGCGGGAACAGAAAGCAGCCGAGAATCGTCCGCGCCTCTGTCTGCGTCATGCCCGGCAGCTCCAGCAGGCTGTCCAGGATGGTCAGCTCGGGATTCAAATGCTCAAGCTCCTGGGCAAAATACGCAATCTTCGTACGGGGATGCAGCCGCAGCCTGCCGCCTGCGGGTTGTGCAGCACCTGCAATCAGCTTCAGCAGCGTGGATTTGCCCGCACCGTTCGGGCCGAGTACGGATAACCGGTCTCCCCGGCGAAGCGTAAGATTAAAATGCTCCAGCAGCTGCGGACCGCCATCATAAGCAAGGCTAATGTCGTCCAGCACCACCAGCGCGTCCCCCTGAAAATCCTCACCTTCCAGCTTCATATTCAGCTTGGGCGCTGCCTTCGGCAGCTCTACCCGGTTCTTTTCCAGCCGCTCCAGGCTGGCTTCCTTGGCATGAAGACGCGAGACATTCTTCTTCGATTTGGACCGCAGGAAATCATTCTGTCCGGCTGCAGTATGCGCCTGCTGGAACCAGAGGGAATAGCGGCGGATGCTCTCCAGCAGCTTTTCTTTTTCCAGCTCCTGCTTTTTGTGCTGGCTCTCCAGCGTTTTGAGCTCCAGCTCCTTCTGTTCCCTGTATTGCGTATAGGCTCCGGGATACCGGCGGCAGCCTGTCGGGCTCAGCTCCAGCACACTTGTTGCGGTCCGGTCGATGAATGTGCGGTCATGCGACACATATAGAACCGTGCCGGGATAAGACCGCACCCACTCTTCCAGCCAGGCCATCGTTTCCTCGTCGAGATGGTTGGTCGGCTCATCCAGCACCAGCAGCTTCGGCTGCCGGGCAAGCAGCGCGGCCAGCTGGACCCGGGTCTTCTGGCCTCCGCTGAGCTGGCGGTACGAGTGGTTCCACAGGGACGGCTCCAGCTTCAGCTGCCGGAGGCATTTCTCCGCCTTGGCTTCCCAGCCGTATCCGTCCAGCAGCATATAGCTGTCGCAAGCCTCCCCGTATTCAGCTACTGCAGCCTCATCCGTGCCGCCTGTTACTTCCAGCCTGCCGGCAAGCCGCTCCATCCGGTGCTTAAGAGCCGCCAGCTGCTCCGATGCCGCCAGCACAAACTCAAGCACACTTGCGCCGGAATCCGTCTCCAGCTGCTGGTCCAGCACGCCCCATTCCCCGCGCTCCAGTCCGTAGAAGACGCTGCCTTCCTCAAAGGCAAGCCTGCCCAACAGGCCCTGCAGCAGTGTTGTTTTGCCGGTGCCGTTGCGGCCGAACAGCAGGACCCGCTCGCCTTCAGCGATTTCAAACGATACCCCTTCAAATAAGGGAGTGCCGTTCCATTCTTTTTTTAAATTCTTCGCTTTCAATATAGTCATTGCAGTCATATATATTCCTCCGCTTCCTTATTAGCTCCAAGGCTGGCTGCCGCATCCGTTACAGAAACAGCAGCAAAAAACCGCAGCCAGCAGGCTGCGGTCCAGGAAACGTATGAAGGGAGCAGCGTACAGGAAAGAAGCGGCAGGACAGACATACCCCCTGTAATAACTCAAGGCGCATCGTCAATCTTTTGCCAGCCAAATTTCTGTATCGCATGAGTCCCGGCAGACACACGTATCCCTGACCGTACACCCTAAGCAGGTGTCCCGTGGCATGTGCTTATGCACATCACAAGTAAATGGGTCATTGTATCGGAAACGTGTTAGTTATTCATCAGCCGGTGTCCTCCGTATTGTCCGAAATCAGTAATACTTATAATATAAACAATCTGGACGGCAAAGATAAGGTTAAGAAAGATTATAATTGTTTTTGCCCGGCGGGGGTGCCTGGATTATTGGTATTTATTAAATATCTCAAGGATATAATTCCGGAATGCTTCAACATATGATTCAGGCTCTACAATTTGCAGTTTTGTACCGAACCCTGCCAGAAATTCAAATCCAATATTATTATAAGGAACCCAAATGGTTGCCATGAAAAGCTCAGAGCTATGGTATTCAATACTCTTTTGTCCGTATCTTTCAATGAATTGATCCTTTATGCCAGGCGAAATCAACGCCTTGACTGCGACTAGTTCCGGCTGATAGCCTGCTTCCTGCTCTTGTTCCGCCAGATCAGCTCTGGGAGTATACGTTTGTTCATTCATATGAACATGATGAATCCGGGATAATTTAAATTTCCTATATCCCATACGCTGTAAGCAGAATCCTTTGAAGTACCAGCTTGATTCGCTAAAATGCAGCTGATAGGGCTCAACGGTTCTTTTCGTTGCAATGCCATTTTTATCTGTATAATCAAATGAAACCAAACGTCTCTTTAATATGGATTCCTGCACTGTCTTCAAGATTGGATGAAGCTCAGACCGCCCTTCCCAATTATAAAAAGAAAGCCGGATGGAATCTTTCCGGGACAACGGGCTAACCATGGCTTCTATTTTTCGGATCGTCCTTTCAATTTCTTCGCTCATCAGGATTTGTTCCAGTCCTCCGAGCGCAGCTAATATATTCTCTAAGTCGGAGCTGGTCAAAAGACGTTTATCGACCTTGTATTCATTCATAATACCGTAGCCCCCGTAAACTCCGTTGACCGAATAGATGGGGATGTTTGATAAACTCAAGGTTTCCATATCGCGTAGAACCGTTCTTTTGGAGACATTGAATAATTGCGCGAGTTCTGTGCTGGAAACGATATCTTTCTTCAGTAAAATCATAATGATAGAGATTAGTCTCTCAACCTTGTCCATCGTTCACCTCTTTTTTGGCATCAGTGTAGAACAGCGACAATAAGATGTCACCTATTATCTATTATACTTCCTTTATAACAACAAGGAGGTTGAATTTATGTCTGCTATTGTCTATCTGAACTTTGATGGAATTACAGAACAAGTGATTGATTTTTATTCGGAGGCTTTAAACGCCATTGAAGTAAAAAAGGCGAAGTTTGGGGATATCCCGCAAGATCCCAACTACTTGATGCCGGAAAACGAGTTAAATATGATTATGGAGTCTTCCATAGCATTCGAAGGCGGAAAAATCATGATGTCGGACATTTTACCTTCCATGAAGGCAGTAACAGGTGAACTGGTGACAGGGAATAATATGCTGATTAGTCTTGTGATCGATGATAAGCAAAAGCTGGAGGAATACTTCAACCGTTTATCCCTTGGCGGAAATGTCATCATGCCGTTATCCCAAACTCCCTGGTCTTCGTGCTTCGGTATGCTGGTTGATAAATTCGGAGTGAACTGGAAATTCAACAGCGATGCAGATCTGTTTCTTGATAACGTAGTAGCCGGCAAACAATAATTGCAAAAAAGACGGCTCCCGGATTGATCCCGGGCACCGTCTTTTTACCTTTTCCGGCTGCACATTATGCCTCCGTAACTTTACATCTGCAGGCTATTCTGCACTCACTAAGCCGCGGATAAAGGTCTCCACATTCTTGGCCAGATAGGTAACCTTACGATTATTCGCCAGATCCACATAGACCACTTCCGGCTCCCCGTCATTGCCGGCAGGCCGGTAGTCCAGCATGACAACCCCCTGATCGGCTGACGGGGCATCACAGATGACCACGCCGAATTCAGGATAGTTCCATTTATCAATGACAGCCAGGCTTCCCTGCTCACCGCAAAGGGAGTATTTATTATCCCGGCCGATGCCACGAATTCCGGAGATCATAATGTTGTCTTTGCCGGCTTCTGCAGCCTGGTTCCCTAACGGGTATTTCGTATTCCGGGGAATGCCGCCGTTCTGCTGCTTCATCATGGCGATGTAGAAGGGTGGCAGCTTGAAGACCAGCTGTTCCTCTACTGATTCAACCAGCTCGTCCGTAAGCGGCTCAGACACATAGTCCTCCTGCTCCTCTGCGTTGTCCGCCCAGAAGTTAGCACCATCGAACTTCGGCAGAGGACGCAAACCAGATGTCTTTTTGGAGGAGGCTTCTGCTGCTGCTGCTCTGGCTGCTTTTTTGGCGGCTTTGCGCCGGCTCAGCGCCAGAAACTCCAGTGTATCCTCGTCTTCAGGCTCGAGCCGGTCGGCTGTTTCAAATGCGCTGACGGCTTTGTCATACTGCTTCAAATAGTAATAAGAAAATCCGACACGGTAATGCCAGAGCGGATCTTCCTCGCCTTCCTCCTCAACGGACATCAGCTGCTCCAGCGCCTCTTCGTAACGCTCAAGGTTAAGCAGCGCTCTGCCTAAATGGCTGACCAGCGTATAATCCCGGTCTTCCCCGGGTATTTCCAGCACCGCATCCACAATTTCCTCAAATTCGTCCTCTTCGTGCCATAATTCCAGCTGTTCCACAAGCTGCTCGCTCATCGTTTCAGGCCTCCCAGTTTCATAACGCATATACTGATAATTATACCATTTCTGCCGGGCTCTTCTCCACCAAGGGCATCACAGGAGTGATACAGGCATAATTTGCGCAGCTTGGCACATTTTATTTGCAGCTAAGTATAGTATGCTGTTCTAAAAAAGAATGAGAGGATGTCCGCAGTGCAGCAGAAGGATGTTGTAATCGGAATAGATGGCGGAGGGACGCATACCCGGGTCATTGCCGCAGATATCCAAGGAAACATACTTGCCCACAGCATTAGAGGAAGCGCTTCAATTTACAGGGATTCTTCTGTTCAAATGAATGTACAATCAGCTATAAAGGACGTAATGGAACGTAGCGGAATTGAGGCCGTCCGGGTTGCCGGACTCGCCGCCGGCATTGCCGGCTTTGATACGCCGGAGGATCTGGAGTGGATTACTCCACTTACCGCGGTTCCAGGCTTAGCTTGTCCCAAATGGCATGTGAATGATGCCCTTATCGCCCATTACGGTGCGCATCTTGCCCGGCCCGGCATTATTGCCATTGCAGGCACCGGTTCGATTCTGATCGCAATCAATGAGGAGGGACGGTATCTGCGCAATTATGATTTTCATCATTACGCAGCCAGTGCCGCCCGGCTGCTTGGCTATGAGGCGGTTTTTGAGGTGCTGGCCGGTCATGCCGATGCCAGCGATGAACGGCTTGTTGCCAGAATGCTGGGGCATTGGAACACGGCTACTGTCACTGAGCTGTATCATTTGGCATCCGGCGGATTCGATGCTGACCGCAAGGTAAGGGACAGGTGCTTCGGCCGGTTCGCGCCGGCAGTTACTGAAGAGGCAGCGCTCGGAAGCGCTGCCGCAATCCGGGTCTGCAACCGGGCGGTTAAGCAAATAAAGACCGGCATTGAACTGTTGGGCGCTTCTTTCAAGCAGCATCTTGTACCGGTTGCATTTATCGGAAGTGTAGCGGGCAGCAGCTATTTTCAGGAAAAGCTGCGGGAGGAGCTGAAGAATGCATCGAACAAGCAATATACGGTTGTAACTCCGCAGCTTCCTCCAGCGGCGGGAGCAGTGCTCTATGCATTGGAGCAAGCCGGACTGCCGGTTACAGACGAGGTCATCCGCCGTCTGCAGCCTAGCGGCGCGCTGCTCCGGCAGGCGCTTGGACACGGAGCTCAAGCCTGATCAGGCGGAATTATAAAGCCATTGAAAAACGCCGCTTCCTTTTCGGATAGCTTCCGAAAGACGCGGCGTTTTTATTAAACAACTAAATATCAGACATTCTAAGTCTAGCCGAGCCTGTGAGCACTGCTCTTACAGCTTCACTGTCCCCTCCTTGGCGTTCCACGTGAAGGATAGACCAAACAGCGGAGTCAGGCTGCTGAGCGGAATATAGAGACGGCCGTTTACGTTTTGGGAGGCCAGGATGCCTACCTCTTTGCCGTTTACCTTAGCCGTGCTGCTTAGCGGCTTATGGACTGCTGTGTAACTGCCTATTGTAATAATCAGCGAGCCGGTGCCCGGCTCCTGCTTCAGACTCCCCCCAAGAAGTGCGACCGACTCCCGCAGAGGAATATAGACCCGCGAATTCTCCAGCACAAAGGATTCTTTTACCTTAACCGTCTTTCCATCCATGATAAAAGCGCCTGCCAGTTTAGTCGGCCCGGCGGAATAGCCGTGTTTTGCGGCAATGCTTTTGAGATCGAGGCTGGAGGTTGTAATGATGACCGTTGTGTTCTTGGCCACCTTCGGATATAACCAGTGGATGTCGTCATTATGCATCCGGATGCAGCCTGCGCTGACATATTTGCCGATCGAAGATTCATTATTATTCCCGTGAATGGCATAGGTGGTGCCATACGTCCCGTTCACTTCGAGTCCCAGCCAGCGGTCGCCGAGCGGATTAGCCGGATCGCCGCCGGGGATATTCTCCTTATAATAAGGCCTGTTCTTGGCTTTTAGCACGATCCGGAACGTTCCCTCCGGGGTCAGATTCTTCGTTTTGCCTGTTGCGACCGGAAATACCTTTTCCAGCTTTCCGCCGCTAAAAAAGCCCAGAGTGTTCGTTTTTTTGTTGACGACTATCAGATCCGAGGACATTGCCGAACCTGCAGCAGCTGATGCCAATCCGGGAAAACAGGCCGTAAACAACAGTAAAAATACCAGCGGCAGCTTGATACCCGGCAGTCTTCTGCTTCTGTTACGTCCAGCGGTTTCTTGCCCTTTCATGTTGCCCCACCTCCACATTATGGGTTATTCTGGAAAACTCTTTATACATAGACGGTGTTGTTACGAAGAAGTTGCAGCCCGGCTTGTACCTATTTGCTTCGGCTAGTCCGGATAATAAAAGATCATGAATATTGGGTTCAGCCTCCAGAGATAATAAGCCTGCAATACCAAACCGAAACTGCCAAGGAGGCAACGACTTTGAATCCAAATCTCTCCAGCCAGATCAACCAGTGTGAATCGATTATCCAGCAGCTTGTCGCCCAGACCCAGCAGGCTAGCCAAAACTACCAGCAGCTTCTCCAGCAGGAGCAGCAAAACGCAGCCAAACTGGAGGAACTGGCTCAGCGCGAACACAAAGCAAGCCAGGTTATCCAGCAGGCACTGCAGGGTCACAGTACCGCTGTCCAGCAGCTGCAGCAGGTTACTCAAACCTTGAGACAACTGGAGCAGAGTGCACAGACAGTCGGCTACAATACAAGCCCAAGCTATAATACAAATACAAGCTACAATACCGGCATCCCGCACTTTAATACCGGTGCTGCCAGCTACAATACAGGAGCAGGATATACTCCGTCCTACAGCTCTTCTATGAATCAGCAGCCTATGCACATGCAGCATACTCAGACTGATGCCTCAATGCATTCTATTCCGTCGCACATCAGCTCAGGAAGCACAATGAGTCCATCCGGTTCGATCGGCCGCATCGGAACCCTTGGCGCAATCGGCTCCATGGGCAGCCAGAACCAGAACTACGGTTCATCCATGAACCAGGGCCGCAGCTTCCAATAAGCAAGTTGGGGTGCGGTAGGTTTAAAAGAATGCTCCCGGCGTAATGTCCGGGAGCATTTTTTTGCGTGTTCTTACACCTGTTGCCGGGGGAAGTACGGGCCTCGGATGTCTCTGAGATGTCCGTACGCCTGGGCCGGCGCTTCTTGCCCAGTGGACCAAATTAAAGGGATGGATGAGGCTATTCAAAGGGATTTTTTCCTTTGATTGGTTCCACCTGAGGTGGATGAGGCTATTCAAAGGGATTTTTCCCTTTGG
>NZ_LRAC01000095.1 GCF_001517085.1 Paenibacillus sp. DMB5 | reverse complement strand
CGGAGCACGGCGGCGACGGAGCTGCGCGCCGCCCCCGGGAACGTCCATGCCCGCAGGAGCTTGTCGGCCGCTTCGGCCGACTGCCCCAGGGCATGGAGGAGCAGCGCCCACCGCAGGCGGGCGCTGTCCAGTTCCCCGATCCCGGCCAGTATGGCGGCTGCTGCCGCATATCTTCGCCGGTCCAGGGGAACGGGCCTTTCCGCGCGCCAGCAGCCCGCTGCGCGCAAGCAGGCCGAGGCCGCGCACAGGATGCGGCCCCTCGACAATGCGTTCCGTCTCGGCGCGCACGCGCTCGACGGCGATATGCGCCAGCTTGTCACGCTGGCGAAGCAGCCCCCGCCACGTATTCTTGGCGACGGCAAAATCCAGCACCGACGCGAACCGCACACAGCGCAGCATGCGCAGTGCGTCCTCGTCGAAGCGCTCCTCCGCACTGCCTACGCAGCGGATCAGCCGGGCGCTTAAATCCTGCGCGCCCAGAAACGGATCAACCAGCTCACCGTCCAGTCCGCAGCAGATCGCATTGATGGTGAAATCCCGCCGCCGCAGATCCTCTTTTACATCGCTTACAAAAGAGACATGCTCCGGACGGCGGTGATCGGCATAGCCGCTCTCCGTCCGGTAAGTTGTCACTTCAAAGCTGAAGCCGTCCTGCAGCACTGTAACCGTCCCGTGGGCAAGCCCTGTCGGAACACAGCGCGGAAAGACGGCCATAACCTCCTCGGGCAGCGCCGAAGTGGTCAGGTCGATATCATGAACCGGACGGCCCAGCAGCTCATCTCGGATACAGCCTCCGACGAAATAAGCCTCACGGCCGCTCTCAAGCAGCCCTGTTATCACCTTGCGGGCTGCTGCTGCCATACCGTCCGGTGCCATTGTCCATTCCATATCGTTCTCCTTACCCCCGGATGGCATCCATTCCGAGCACCTTGCGCCCCAGCACACGGTAATAAATATCCTCATATTGGTTCGTAATGCTGTCCCGGCTGAAGTCATTGCAGGAACGCTTCAGACAGGCCTCGCGGAACTGTTCGGCCAAAGCCTCATCCGACAGCAGCTTCACAGCATATTTGGCCATAGCAGACGTATCGCCAATCGGCGCCAGGAAGCCGGTCTTGCCGTGCTGAACCAGCTCCGGGATGCCTCCGGCCTGGGAACCGATCGTCGGAACGCCGCAGGCCATTGCCTCCAGCGCCACCAGACCGAAGCTCTCCTTTTCCGAAGGCAGCAGCAGCAGGTCAGCCAGAGAGATTACCTGGGCGATTTCATCCTGCTTGCCGAGGAAGCGGACCTTGTTCTCAAGCCCCATTTCGTTAATCTTAGCCTGAATCTTCGGCAGCTCAGGGCCTTCCCCTACCAGCAGGAGCTTCGCTTTGATCTCCCGGCTCACCTTGGCAAATACATCAACCACATCGCCCACCCGTTTTACCGGACGGAAATTACTGATATGCATCAGGATTTTCTCATCGGGGGCGGCATAATCGCCCCGGAGGTCTGTTACATCCCGCGGATAATAGACCCGCTTGTCGACAAAGTTATACGTCAGGTCGATATCCCTTGTAATATCCAGAACCTTCCGGGTTTCGTTGATCAGATCCATTGAAACGGCGGTAACCGCATCGCTCTCATTAATACCCAGCCGGATCAGGTCCTTGAGTGATTCATCCTGCCCCAGCACCGTGATGTCGGTGCGTGCAGGGTAGTAACAACCTTCATATCATTGCCGAGCATCTGCTTGGCAAGAAATGCGCAGACGGCATGCGGTACCGCATAATGGACATGAAGCAGATCCAGCCCCTGCATTTTGGCTACCTGGGCCATCTTGGTCGCCAGCGCCAGATCATAAGGGGGATAACGGAACACATAATAATCGTTAACCTCAACCTCATGATAAAATATATTCTTCTGAAACGTTCCAAGCCGGAACGGGATACTGTGTGTAATAAAATGGACTTCATGGCCTTTTTCCGCCAGAAGTTTGCCCAGTTCAGTCGCCACTACGCCCGAGCCGCCCAGAGACGGATAACAGGTGATGCCTATTTTTAGCCGGTTCATAGCTCCGTCCCCTTCGTAGACTGATCTCTTACTTTAAGTAATGTCATGGATTTATTATAGTTGCATCGCACAACAAAATAAAGCTTATTCCGCCTTGCCCCCGTTAAGGAACAGGTCAACAGCATGGGGAACCCTGGTGGCAAAGCCTTCGGCAAAGGGAATGAGCCTGCGCTGTCCAAGCAGCATATCCCGTGAGCGGACGCGTTCGATGTATCCCTCATTAAGCGGGGTGGATACCACATCCTCGCCGGGTGCTTTTTCAAACTGGGAACGGTAACAGGACAGCGCCTGCTCCTTCACAGCGTATTGCTCCGTTACATCCACAATCAGGTCGGTACGGCCCAGGTCGTTGATGAAGTAAAAATACAGCAGCGGCGCAGGCACCGCAGGCATGTCCGGCATGTATTTGCGCAGCTTGGCATTAAATACAGCCTCCTCCACCAGCTTGCTGCAGGCGATATGATCGGGATGCCTGTCCTCCCAGTAAGGTGCGAATACAACAGCAGGAGCAAACCGGCGGATTTCTGCAGTTACAGCCGCCAGATGTTCCTCGGTCATATACAGGCCGCGGTCAGGCAGCCCGAGATTACTGCGCACAGCAGCACCCAGCACATCGGCAGCCTGCTGCGCTTCCTGCTTGCGGCGCTCCACTGTCCCGTTCGATGACATCTCGGCAGCAGTCAAGTCACACAGGCCTACCTTCAGCCCCGCAGCCGTATGCTTGGCAATGGTTCCGGCCATACCGATCTCGGCATCATCGGCATGCGCCCCGAATACAAGAATGTCCAGCTTCATTACTCGTCCACACCCGGTTTGTATTTATGTACAAGCTCCCGCCAGCCGAAATCCCCACGGTCGATTGCCTTCACCAGAATTTCCGCCGTTGCGATATTGGTCGCCACCGGGATGCCGTACACGTCGCACAAACGGAGCAGCGCCGTAATATCCGGCTCGTGCGGCTGGGCCATCAGCGGATCACGCAGGAAAATAATCAAATCCAGCTCATCCTGTGCTACCAGAGAGCCAATCTGCTGGTCACCGCCCAGCGGACCGGACATGAACCGGTTGATTTTCAGCCCGGTTGCTTCCATAATGCGCTGGCCCGTTGTCCCCGTCGAAAACAGCTCAAGCCCCGTAAAAACATTTTCATAGGCGGTAACGAAATTGACCATTTCTTCTTTTTTTCGGTCATGTGCGATAAAGGCAATCTTTAGCATGTTGGTTTCTCCCCTGTCTATTCAATAAAATGCTCGAAGCCGTAGATCAGTCCGGTATACCCCATTACCTTCTGGACTCCCAGCTTAACCCCCGGCATATAGCCTGCCCGTTCGTACGAATCATGACGGATTTTGAGCGATTGCCCGAAGCCGCCGAACACAACCTCCTCCTGGGCAAATACACCCGGAAGACGGACGCTGTGAATTCGGAAGCCGTTATAATAGCCGCCGCGCGAGCCTTCAATAAGCTCTTCCTCCTGCGGATGGCCCTGGCGCAGCTCCTCTCTGGCTTCAGAGATCATCTCGGCCGTCTTGATTGCTGTACCCGAAGGGGCATCCAGCTTCTGATCTCCATGATACTCGATAATTTCCAGATGCGGGAAATATTTCGATGCCTGTGCGGCAAATTTCATCAGCAGAATCGCTCCGATCGAGAAGTTCGGGGCAATCAGCCCGCCGATTCCCTGCTCCTGACATTGCTTGTCCAGCTCGGCAATCTGCTCCGGAGTGAACCCGGTTGTCCCGATAACCGGACGCACCCCGTATTTGATTGCAAGCGAAGTGTTGGCATAAGCCGATTGCGGAATAGTAAAATCAACCATCACATCTCCGCGGCTCCCTGCTAAGGCAGCTTCCAGATCGGAAGTAACAGTTATTCCGCACTCATCCAGTCCCACCATACGGCCCGCATCACGTTCGACTGCGGAACGGTCTACTGCTGCTGCCAGCTCCAGCTCATCATCCTGCAGCACCAGCTTAACAACCTCTTTACCCATTTTGCCTCCTGCTCCGGAGACAATAACTCTGATCTTGTCGCTCACCTTTAAATCCTCCTCGCTTTTACTGGTTCCATTTATTAATGGATATATTTTTGCAATGACCTTTGCAGGTCTTTCATCAGCTGGCGCAATCCGGTATCATCCGGATGAAGGGCAATAACCTCTTTCATGGCGGCGATCGCCTGTACATGCTCATTCATCCGGCTGTGCGCAATGGCCAGCCATACATAGGCGTCTCCGTATAAGGGGTCCAGCGTAATTGCTTCTTTAAGAAGTGTAACCGGATGATACGGATTGGATGTCCCGCCCGCGTCATCCTCCAGCAGATGTTTGGCCTCCTGCACGAGCTGAAGCGCCTGCAGATGCTGGAGATGCAGCCGGTATTCGGGCTTCGTATCATCGAGCCTCACCGCAGCGACCGCATGCTCCAGCGCTTTCTCCACCATCCCGCTGCGGGCATAGGTAATGGAGCACCGGTATCTGACTTCGGCATCGTCCGGGCTGGCCGAAATTGCAGCCTCAAAAGATTCAATTGCCTGCGCGAAATCGCTGCGCAGAATGGAACGGTATGCGGCCTTGACATAATCGTTATGATCCATATACTCACCATCCTTACGGCTAAATCCCGTTCGTTTGGTACAGCATATGATATAAGGGCCTAATCGGTGTTTTTAAGGGTCCAGCGGCCGGCGTCACGGGTATTGAACTTGTGCATCACTTTATTATGAGCCTCGGTCAGATCAATCCCCAGTGAATTCGCAAAGCAAACCGTAATGAACAGAATGTCACCCAGCTCCAGTTCAATGGAGTTGTCTGCTTCATCCGCTTTTTTGGGCTTTTCACCAAACTGATGGTTCACTTCACGCGCCAGCTCCCCGACTTCCTCGGACATCCGGGCCAGCATGGACAGCGGGCTGAAGTAACCTTCCTTAAACTGTGAGATATAGGCATCAACTTCACGCTGAATCTCGGCTAGACTTTTTTCCATAATTTGCAGCTGCGCCCCCCTGTATGATCTTGCCTTATGTTTGCCCCTATGTTATCGTAAAGACGTTTTGAAGACAAATCTTTTTTATATTTACTGCTTCACCTCATGAAAGCCATGCTAGAACATTCTGCCCGTATAAGGGCTTAGGCGAGGGATTAAATGAACTCATCAAAGGTAATGAATATCGGTAAAACCATAGCGCCCATTATGCTGGGAACAGCGGTCTATGCGTTCGGGCTTTTGTACTTTATTGTACCCAACCAGCTGATGGAGGGCGGCGTAACCGGGATCACTATCCTGCTCAATTATGCCTTCAGCATTCCAATCTTCCTGACGACTCTGCTGCTGAACCTTCCGCTGTTCCTGCTCGGCTGGAAAGTGCTCGGCTCCAATCAGATTGTCTATACCGGACTCGGCATCGGCTCCCTGACTTTTTTCCTTTGGGTGTTTGAACAGGCGATTGACAGGGGCTGGCTCGTCCCGTTCACAACCGAGCATGATTTTATTCTTGCTTCATTATATGCAGGCGTTACACTCGGCCTTGGCCTGGGCATCGTTTTCCGTTACGGCGGGACTACCGGCGGGGTTGATATCGTGGCACGCATCCTGGGGCGCAAATTTGGCTGGAGCATGGGCCAGATCATCCTCGTTGTCGATGTAATCATTATCGGCGCATCCCTGCTCTACATACCCCGTGAAAAGATTCTGTACACCCTGGTGGCCGTCTTTATCGCATCGCGGGTCATTGACTTTATCCAGGAGGGGGCATACGCCGCCAAAGCCTTCACTATAATCAGTGATGATGCTCCGCAGATTGCCGACCTGATTACTGCCGAGATGGAGCGCGGTGTAACGCTGATTCCGGCGATCGGCGCGTATTCCAAGCAGGCGAAGCATATGGTCTACTGCGTCGTCTCCCGCCAGGAGATCCGCCGGCTCAGCCAGTTGGTCAAATCCGTCGATCCTGCGGCGTTCGTTATTATCAGCGATGTGCACGATGTAATGGGCGAGGGCTTCCGGGAGTCCTGAGTGTGGATGGTTGAGGGTAGGTTGATATTGGTTCGTTGAGTTTGAATTTTTGTCTGATTTAAGCTTTATTAAACTTAGTATGATTAGCATATTGAGCAGAATTGGTTGTGTAGAGTTAGATTGAGTAGAGTGTATTTTGTGTGTTTGGTGATTTGGTGGGTTTGGTAAGTTATGTGAGTGCGTTAAGCGAGTTAGATAAGTTGTTTTGCCTTTACAAAATCAGCACCTCAACCGACTAACTGCAGTTTGTACAACTATATTCCATGATTATGGGCTTGCAGTAACTTTAAGTGTATTCCGTGCAACTATATCCGGTCTTTTTAGGTAAAATAGCATTTTCGGCCGATTTTAATTGCATGAAATGCAGTTATTCCTGAATTGGGCGGCTTTTTGTGCTTTTTAGTTGTATAAAATACACTTATTCCTAAAATTGCACAGTTGGCTAAACCCTCAAAGAATCTGCCAAACCCATTCGCACTCTACAATACATCGCACAAGATGACTATAAAGAGTCACAGGCAAAAGCTCCCCTTCCCGTGTCTAATGGAAAGGAGAGCTTTTTTTTAGAATCAGCAGGCATATAACCCGCACCAACCCTGCCAGCTTGTGCAGTCAAGCCAGCATGAAAGCATAACGTCTATGCGTTCACTAGCTTCAGTTCCTCACTTCGTCCAATATTCCTCTGCGCCTATACCGGCCTCAGATCCTCGCGCTCCCCCCGGTATTTGCGGAAAGCGGCATAGGCGAGAGCGGTGATGATGAAGACACCTGCCAGCAGTCCCCAGGCTCCATATTCTGCAGGGGCAAGCGGCAGGGATAACGCCGGTTCATCGCGTTCCTTGCCGAATAACACCCTCACCGCGTCCTGCCCGTAGGAGACGATCTCCAGCAGCCGCGAACGTCCGGGAGGCTGAGAGGAATCGGTAACCCCGGCTGCATAAGACAGCCAGGAGTCAAAGGCGCTTACTGCTTCCGGCCGGCTTGAGATGACAACCGCCGGGCGGATCGTGTCATATCTGCTCTGCAGCCGGGAGACCGCAGCTTTCCAGCCTTCCGGGTTGCCGGCGGCAGCGCTTTGCTCCATATCATTCAGATCCTCACGGATCAGCTTATAATACTGTTGCCACATCGGCTGTCGAGGATGGCTCAGACTGTTAACGGCTAGCCTCATTCTGGCTGCAGCCGCTTCCCACTTTCCGGGGTCAATCTGAGCAGCTGCAAGGGTCGCTTTGAGATCCACAATAACCCCGGACAGCGCATTGACTCCTTCAACCGAAGTCAGCCCTTCAAAAGAGGAAGACACAAAGATCTCGGAGATCTCCTCGCTCTTTTGCCTTGCCTTAACTACATCCCCTTCCAGCACATAGCTGTACAACGCTTCCGCCGCCTGTTCCAGCTTTTCTGCGCCGTTCCTGCCGGTCAGGGCAGGTGCTTCGCTCCCGGCAGCAGCCGTCTGCCCGGCTCCGCTATCCTTGGCGGCACCGCTGCCATCAGCAGATACACTCCCGCCGGTCATGCCGGAAAGCAGCCAGCACAATATTACTCCAGTCAGCACTATATAACACTTGCGCGGCATGAGACATCCCTCCTACCCTTAATCTATGGCAGGAGGACAAGAGTTAGAACAGCCTGTCAGCGCCGGTTTCGGTTCCGCTGCAAGGGCTCGTACCGCCTTGTCTTAGGACCCGCTATCCAGGCTGCCGCAGCACTCAGCAGTGTCAGAAGAATCGTGAGATACTGCACCTGGTTAACATCGTCGGCCAATACTGACGGCAGCCAAGGATAGACTCCTGCTGAGTAATCAACCATATCATTAGCCAGAGTCCAGAGCAGAGCCACCGGCAGCATCCGCCGGAACGCGAAGAACCGGGCATAGATCAGGGCCTCTACCGCCATTCCGGTATGCGACACCACCAGCATCCAATCCTTCCAGCTGACTGTATCTCCCTGATATCCCCCGGCAAAAATAACGCCAACCGCCCATATGCCGTACTTGACTGAAGTAACTACAGCCAGCGCTTCGATCAGCTCACGTACTAGCGTACCCTTCAGGCCTTTTGGGGGATACAGCAGCAGCAGGAGTGCAATTGTAAAAAACAGGCTTGCTGTCGGGCTGTCCGGCACGAACGGCAGCAGCCAGGCCGGGTAATTCTGCGCCGTATACTCCAGTTGATTGCCATACCATATGTATCCGTAAATCGTGCCGAGGACATTGACGATAAAGAGCAGCCATATGATTCCCCGGTGCTTGAACAGCTTGTCAAACATGTTAACCGGCATACACAGTTTCACCCTCCCAAGTCAGAACATTTTACATTCAAAACACAGACAAAAACCTGACCGCAAGAATACGATCAGGTTCGCGTTATCATTATTTTACTGTTCGCTTTTTTGTTTGGCAAGCCACGCCGCCAGCGAGTCGATATCCTGGTCGGTAAGCCCGGCACCAAGCGCCGTTTCATACATCGGCGGCATCTGGCCCTGACCCTCTTTGATAATGGCCAGGATGGCCGCCTGATCGTGGGTATCTCCTACCCCTCGCAGCGAAGGCCCGCCCCCGCCTTTCAAGTCCACGGCATGACAGGTAACGCAGGTCGCCTGCTTGAATAGTGCCATCGCCGGATCATCCTTGTCCACGATTGCGATATCCTCAGTCTGTACCGCACTGGTGGTGGGCAAGCCTTTGGCCCTGTTCTCCGCAGCCTTCTCCTCACGCTGCACATCTTCCGGGATCTGGCCGGTTTCAGCCATTTCATGCTTATATTCAGTCCAGGCCGTATTGGTTAAATAGACGATCGCTGCCAGTGACAGGAGCATCAGTGAGGAAGCAATCGGCCGTTTGTAGAAGCGCCGTTCACGTCCGGTGTCCAGAAACGGGGCAAGCAGCAGTGCACCGAAAGCCACCCCTGTGACTCCCAGGGTTCCCAGTACGATATAATCACCCGAGGCATAAGGCAGCTTCAGGTATTGATAGAGAAACAGAAAATACCAGTCAGGAATCGGAATAACAGTAGCCCTGGCGTCTGCCGGAAATCCCAGCGGCGCAGGCTCGGAAATAGTGAGCACAAGTATGCCGACCAGCACAACTACCCCGACCATCCATTCCTTGAGCAGAAAGTTCGGAATGAACGCCTCCGATTTCCCCGGGTAAGCCGTATAGTCAGGCGGCGTAATAAATCCGCTGCCCTTCCTTACACGGGAGTCACCGACATACACTATCTTTTCCCCGGATCCGTCCTTGCCCTTATGTGCCATTCCGTTCTCCCTCCTTTCGTCGATTAGCCTACAGCGGCCCGGATATTCCCTGTCTGCGGATCATGATAAAGTGTCCGACGAGAAGTATAAGCAGGACCGCCGGGAGAAAGAATACATGAAGGGCGAAAAAGCGGGTAAGCGTCTCCGCACCGACAATCGTTCCGCCCTGCATCAGCTCTTTTAATACAGGACCCATAACCGGCACGGAATTGGCAATCTCCAGTGTAACCTTGGTGGCGAAATAAGCTTTATTGTCCCAAGGCAGCAGATATCCGGTCAGTCCCAGACCCAGCATGACAAAAAAGATCAGCATTCCCACCACCCAGTTCATCTCGCGCGGCGCTTTATACGAGCCTGTAAAAAATACGCGCATCGTATGCAGGAACATCATGACAATGACCAGACTCGCCCCCCAGTGGTGCATGCCGCGTACGATCTGGCCAAAAGCAACCTTGGTTTGCAGATATTCCACACTGGCATAGGCATTAATAATATCCGGTACATAATACATGGTCAGGAACATACCTGACAGAATCTGAATGACAGTGATAAAAAAAGTAAGACCGCCAAAGCAGTACACGAATGCCGAGAAGTGATGGGCCGGGTTAACATGCTCAGGAACCTCATGATCGGCGACATCTCTCCAGATCGGCGTAATATCCAGACGTTCATCAATCCAGTTATAGATATTTTTAAACATCAGGGCTACGCCTCCTTATTGGCTTCGGTATTAGGTACGATATCCCCCAGATACACCCATCCGCCTTCAATCTTGGTCTTGTACTGGTCGAGCGGCTTCGCTGCAACCGCCAGCTGCTTGCCCAGCTTTGTGTAACGTGCACCATGGCAGGGACAATGGTATTCATCGGGAAAAGCCTTATCATTGTTCCAGCCCACCGTACAGCCGAGATGCTTGCAGATCGGTGAA
Organism: Paenibacillus sp. DMB5; assembly: GCF_001517085.1. Lineage (GTDB taxonomy): Bacteria > Bacillota > Bacilli > Paenibacillales > Paenibacillaceae > Paenibacillus_AQ. The sequence goes on along the minus strand of NZ_LRAC01000095.1, from coordinate 1,089 downwards.
AGCGCATAAATATTTCCGCCCTCATCTTTTCGGATCCACGCCGTCAGTGTAGCTGTACTGGCATACCAGCCGTCCTGCTGCTTGAGCTCAAAGTTGAACTCCTGCGGAACATCGGTAATCTGCGAGACTTCTGCAACCTTGATGAAATCCCCTTCCCCCCGCTTATGTAAAATAGGGTCTACAGCAAACCGCGTCATGGGGAGAAGGACTCCGGCTCCCATAAATGCAGTGGCTCCGCCGAGGGTGTAGGTCAGAAACTGCCTGCGGGACATCTCCTTGCGGCTGGGCGGTTTGGGCGGATTAACTTCAGGCTCTTCATTGTAACTGCTCATACGGTGTGTAACCCCCTTTTCAAAAATGGAGAAGGCACCTGCAGGTCATGCACAGTCATTTAATGTAAAGAATCCGGTTACAATGACATAAATCACATGTCATATCAATTCACCCTTATCATAGCTTAGGCCCCAATACCCGTCAAGAATTTTGTCTATTTTGTGACAGGCATCTGTACTCCCTTTTTATAAATTGTTGATTTTTTGTCACAATTAACTCAAGTTTTGCTTTGCCATAAAGCATGAATTTTTTGATTTATTTCTGATTTTTCCGGCTCTTTACAATCCACTCCAAACCCAGTAACAGCAAAGACTAAATCGCTTTCATAAATATCTTCTAACGACACTCCCGGAACAGCTGAAGCAACAATCACATACTGGAAGATACTGGATTTGACTTTCCGGCACACTTCATTCAAATTGTCTATATTTTGACCTGCTGCATACTGTATAGCCGGATATACGACTACGCGTCCCCGGAATGGCTGCTCGATCAGATCCAGCAGATCCCGGAGCTTCTCCAGCACGGCTGCTGCCTCAGGCGGACTTTCCGCACCTGACAGTCCGGTGAACGGGAGCAGGCAGGTATCAAAGTATTTTCCGTGTTCTTTCCAGCTTTCCTCTGTAAATTCACTGAATTTCATCGTAATCATCCCCTTCACATGAATTCCTTTTAATCTATTTAATATGTACTTGCCGGATAAGTCAAAAAAAAGAAATGCGCTAAGCGCATTTCCAGATTGTCGAGAAACCCAGG
>NZ_LRAC01000094.1 GCF_001517085.1 Paenibacillus sp. DMB5 | reverse complement strand
CCAGTGCCCAAATCAAAGGCACTTTTGCCTCTCATTTCGCACTTTCAGCCATCCGCGCCCACTTCTCTTATTACTCTGGTTACTCCCACCCTCACTTCGCGCATCCCCCACCTAAACGCCAATCCCCACACTGTCCCCCTCTTAACCATTCCTGTACTCCTCCATCCCCCTAACTCCCCACATATCACGTCATAAAAAAGCCAAACGCCACCTCCCCAATGGGAAGCAGCGCCTGACTTTTTACAACCATTAGTATCCTAAAAACTCCAGTATTCCAACAGTTTAGTATCCCAACAAACCTAGTATCCCAACAAACTCTTGGTCTTCGCAAAAATCTCGTTCGCCATCTCCGTGTAACGCGTGCTGCCGTTAGCCTCTACCTGGGCTTTATAGTTATCCCAGTTGTCCAGACTCTCCTGGCCGGTGATGAATTTCAGGGTCATTGTCTTGACGTAGTCCATGAGCGGAGTCGAGATCAGCTTCATCTGCTCGCTCTCCTCGGCCGTCGCCATGATCGGCGGAATCAGCTTACGCGTCTCACGGGTCTCCTGAATGCGGGTCATGAAGTCACGTTCGCCTTCGGTCATTTTGGACAGGCGGAGCTTCTCCGAACCGCCGTAAGCGAACATCCCGCCGGCGAAGCCGTAATCGACGTTTAGCTGCTTAGGGGCCCCTTCGTTCATCCCGTTATAGTAAATATCCGGATTCAGCACAACATTACCGTCTGCATCAAGCGTATACGTCTCGCCTTCCACGCCCCACAGGCTCAGCATCTGGCCTTCATTAGAGTACCAGAACCAGTCGATGAAGCGGAGCATTTTGATAAAGCCTTCCTCACCCAGGTCATCCAGCGCATTCTGGCTGATCATGATCCCGTTCTCCAGCCGTGAGTTCTCGATCTGCAGCTTGCCTTTCGGACCGCCCGGCTGGGTAATCATATACAATTCGGCGTTCGGGTCCTGCATCTTGCTCTTAAAGTCAGCCAGTACCTGGTATACGCCGCTGATCGCGTAAGTATCGCCTTTGAAGAACTTCGCCTGCGCCGCATCGTCCTCCTGGGTGAATGTTTCCGGGTCCAGGATGCCGTCAGTGACAAGCTTATTGAAATAGCCCACGAAGCTCTTGAAGTCATCCGAGTTATCTGCAAAAGAGAACAGCTGTTTATCTTGATCAAACGTCAGCCCGTTGGAAATCCCCCATCCGGCGGTCACGCCATACTGCACAGCAGCGATATTCAGGGCAGATTCACCTTTGAACTGGTCAGAGATAACGTATGGGGCACCGGTGAAATCTTTTACCTTTTTCAGGGCTGCAGCAAATTCTTCATACGTCCAGTTGCCCTGCTCACCCTCTACATCCACTCCGGCCGCCTCAAAAACATCCTTACGGATGATATACGAGTAGCCGCCGCCCGCAATTTCCCACATACCCGGAAGCAGATAGTACTTGCCGTCGTCCCGCAGCTTCATCTTCAGATCCTCTTCCATGCCCCAGTCTTTGACTGCCTTGGAGTAGTTAGGCATGTACTGGACCCAGTCACTGACCGGAACGATCTGTCCGGATGCTACAAAAGCAGATTCATCATACGTCTTGGGAATGATATAAGGAGCGTCACCGCTGTTGACCAGCAGGGATTTCTGGTTTTCATACTCGGTTCTGGCTGTAATGGACAAGTCGAAGGTTACATTGGTTTTCTCCTGAATGGCGCTCCAGAGTCTCCAGTCCGCTTTATACGGATAATTCTCATGGTCGCTGTACATCATGGAGTAGCTGACCGGCTCTTTGGAATGGAATGTCTGGCCCTCGCCAAAAGTATAATCCTCCGCAGCACCCGCTTCCGCATTCGTCTTACCTGCATTAGCAGCGTTTGTTCCCGCAGGCTTTTCCGAACTCGATTCTCCGTTGTTACCGGATGAACAGGCTGTTGAAACAACAAGCAGCAGCGCCATCATACCCAGGCCAACTGATTTTGTGAATTTCATATTTTGCCTCCCCTTTATGGTTCAAGCTTTGTATAGAACGGAGCGCGGCAGGCGCTTCCGGTTATACCGTTACCCTTTGACAGCCCCGATCATCATGCCCTGCACGAAATACTTTTGGACAAAAGGATAGATACAGATAATCGGCAGTGACGTTAGCACCATGGCAGTCGATTTTACACTTGCGGCAATCTGGCTCGTCTGGTCGGAGGTAGCTCCGATTTCCGTCGGACTGATCGCGTTATCAATAATCTGTTTCAGATACAGGGCAACCGGCCATTTCTCCTTCGACTGCAGATACAGGGAAGGACCGAACCAGTTATTCCACATCCCGACCATCACGAACAGCATAATGGTGACGAGAATCGGCTTCGACAGAGGCAGAATGATCCGTGTAAAAATCCCGAATACCCCCAGTCCGTCAACACGCCCCGCCTCCTCCAGCTCACCCGGCAGACCGGCGAAAAACGTCTTCATCAGAATGACATTGAACGCGCTGATTGCTCCCGGAATAACAATGGCCCAGATGGTATCCCGCAGCTCTAGTGTTTTGGCTACCAGAATGTAGTTGGGGATCAGTCCGCCGCCGAAATACATCGTAAACAGCACGAAGGGAATAAAAAACTTATTCAGCCGCAGCTTCTCCTTGGAGAGCGGATAAGACATGACAGCGGTTGCAGCTACAGCGATAAAAGTGCCGGTAACAGAATACACAATCGTGTTCCAGTAATATAAGAAAAAGTCCGGCTTGCTAAGAATGACCTGATACGTCTTCGTCGTAAATTCCACCGGAAAAATCGAGACCTTTCCCGCATAAATGGCCGCCTCCGAGCTAAAGGACTGGGCCACGAGATAGACGAACGGATACAGGGTGAACAGTACAATCAGGATCATAAAAATACTGTTAATGATGTTAAACAGGCTGAAGGTTCTGCTGCTCTTCATGTTCTCTGCTCCTTTCTACCATAAGCTTGATTTCGTAGTCCGCTTGGACACAGCGTTGGCCGTCGTCACCAGAATCAGCCCGATAATGCCCTCGAACAGCCCCACCGCAGTCGCATAGCTGAAGTTACCGCCGGTGATCCCCATCCGGTACACATAGGTGGAGACGACATCTGCCGATTCATAGGTGAGCGGATTGTAGAGCAGCAGGATTTTTTCAAAGTTGGAGCTCAGAATGCTGCCGATGTCCAGAATCAGGAGCACCATGACCGTCGGCAAAATGCCGGGAATCGTAACGTGCTTAGCAAGACGCATCCGGTTGGCCCCGTCCATTTTGGCTGCCTCATACAGTGCCGGATCAATGCTGGTCATTGCCGCAAGATAGAGGATCGTGCCCCAGCCCAGCCCCTGCCATACCCCGGACGTAACATAGATCGGTGTGAACCATTCCGGCAGCGAGATAAAGGCGATTTTCTCAAGTCCAAGTGTGGCCAGCAGGCTGTTAACCGGACCGGTTAAGGAGAGAATTTCTTTAATCATCCCCGCGACAATAACCATCGAGATAAAATGGGGCAGATAGGATACGGTCTGGACGAATTTTTTCCATTTGAGCCTGCGGATTTCGTTGAGCAGAAGTGCGAACAGCAGGGTGAGCGGGAATTTAACCACCAGGTAGCTCACGCTCAGTGTCAGATCGTTGAAGAACGCCCGCCAGAAGGTCGGGTCTTTCATGAACATTTCAAAGTAAGTAAAGCCGACCCATTCCGTTCCAAAAATATTCGGCCCGCCCCTGTACTTGCGGAACGCAATAATATTCCCCAGCATCGGAGCGTACTTAAATATCAGGAAATAAAGTACGGGAATGACAAGGAACGAATAGAGCTTCCATTCCTGCTTAACATGCTTCCAGAGCGGTACCTGGTCCTTCGTCTTAAGCTGCTTGCGGGCTGCCCCACTGATTTGCGGCTGAGCTGCCATTATGCGATCACTTCCTTAATTGAAATTCATCCTGTCCAACATGAATCCGTTTACATCCCGACTGTACCCCGCCCTCCGCCTGTGCATCAATGTTCAATAAGGAAAATGATGTACGAAACCCGCGATTAGGCAGTTGATATTTTGAATATGATGGATGATTTGGCGAATTTGGCTTGTCTGAACGCAAAATAACCCCACAAAGCGGGGCCTTAACATGGAAGTTGACTCAGGTACTTTGTAGGGACCCCGGAAACACATAAATTCTTATTCTAAAAAAAGATGGCCCCCAGGTACTTCGGAGACCACCTTCTTCTATATAAAAGAGTTTATGCCTGCTCCTGAATCGTTCTGTACTTGCCGGGAGTGATGCCTTCGTACTTCTTGAACACCCGGATCAGCGCATGACTGCTGGCGAAGCCAACGCGGGCCGCCGTCTCGTCAATGCTGACTCCCTCCACGAGCAGCGACTTGGCCGCTTCCACCCGGGTATGGTTGATATAATCGTGCAGCCCCATCTCTCCTGTCTGCTCCCGGAACAAGCGGGATACGTATTGCGGGGTCAGCCGGAATTCATCCCCGATCAGGGCGACGCTGAGGTTCTTGTCATTATAATTCTTCTGCACAAAATCAATGATCTTCTCGCTGATGCCGGTGCTGGCCTGGCTATTCTGCTTGCTCTTGAGCAGCCCGCACACCCGCCCGAAAATATCCATCAGCTCCTGCTCAAACTCCGCCTTGGTAGAACACGATAAAAGCCGCTTGAGCGGACGCCATTCCTCCCAGGCGATACCGGCCTGCTCCGAGTCGGGAATGGTTTTGATCATCGTCGTCGCCAGATCCAGCAACACACACTTGGCCATCTCGTGGGAGGCTTCGCACTGAAACGCCTGCCCGATCACGTTGCTGATCATCTGCTGCGCTTTGCCGAATTCCTCTGCCTTCAGGAAGTTGATCAGAATCATCTGATCATTCACGGTGAAGAAATAGCTGCTCTCGCCGGGCTTGATGTCCCCATACCAGATCAGCGCCCGCTCCCCGAGCATAATCCGGTGCTCCTGGGCCTCCAGCGCCTGCACAAAAGCCTGATGAATCCCATCCAGTCCGCTCTGCAGATTACTGCCTACTGCGGTGAACCGGAGCTTGTACCGTTCGAGAATGAACTTGCCCGCCTGCGCCAGCTCCTGTTCCAGCTGCTCCTTCCATTGTTCCGTGAACTCCGGATGTACATTTACCACCGCAGCAAGCATACCGTCCACATCTGTAAAATGGAGCATTACCCCTTCCCCTGCCGTATCCGCAACGATATTCGAGACAATGAACTGTGATAAGGCCAGATCGGTTACTCCGCCCTCACTGCTCTCAATATAAAACAGCATTACGGCAAAGGTGTCCCCCGTCCAGGGTAAATGGTAGGCCTTCGCCAGCTCCGTCAGCGGAACATTGCGGTCCGTCTGCCCTTTCAGCAGCTTGACCAGATAATAATCCTTCAGCACCCGCAGCTGCTGGGCCTGCTTGTTGTTCATATCATCGCGTTCGCGGATCGTCTCCAGCACGCTGCTGCGGATAAAGGTATACTCATCCAGATACGCCCCGCTGCGCGGCATCGTATTGCGGGCAAATACACTTACCAGCTGCTTAATCGGGTCATAATTTTTCCGGGCAAAATAAGTGATTACCGCTCCCCCGATCACAAAGCACAGCAGCAGCCCGAGCAGATTCAGGTTACGGATGGTGCCGACGCGCTCCCAGAACACTTTTGTCGGAAACACACTGATATACTTCCAGCCCGTTGTATCTGAGGACTCAATGGTAATCATCGATTCCACTTCCTGAAAGGAGCCCGTAAATGTCCCTGTCCCGCGGTCATTCCACTCCCGGTACAGTGGAGGAGCAATTGTATTTCCGCCGGCATTCTGGATCAGCACCTGATTGTTCGTATCCATAATGAACACCTGCCCGCGGTCCACCCAGTCGATATTGCCCAGCATGGTCATGATCTTCTCGGCGTTGAGCGCAATAATGAGCGTCCCCGAGGTCTCTGAGCTACCCTGCTTCGTCAGCGACCGGACATAAGCCGGAGTGTAGACGACAGTCCCCTGATTCTCCACAGGCAGCATCACGTAGCCGCGCGTCTGTTCTCCGTTGATCAGCTTTTGCCAGCTGTCGTAGCTGAACGTATCCGTCTGCAGCTTCATTTCATAGAAGTCCTGCTCCTTCACATAGGTTTCGCTTGAGAGTACAGTCTGCAGCGGCTTCGAGTACAGATAAATGCCCTGTATAAAATCATTCGCCGACAGCAGCTTGTTCAGCTCCTGCTTCATCTCATACACACCGTAAGCGCTTTCTGTTTTTGATGAGATTAATTTGCGCACATCCGAATGGATGGCCAGCTGGGCCGCCAGGCTCTCCGTCTGCAGCAGCTCGCCGTCTACAATGTATCTGACCTGCTGCAGCATCGCGCCGCTGGCCAGTACGATCTCACGCTTGACGATCTCCCGGGTCTGGCCGTATATGATTAAACTGAGTATGACCGGTATACATAGAATCACAGCATACGAAACAAACAGCCGGTAAGCTACACTCCGCGTGAATTTCCCCTGCATCCAAGCCAATACTGATCCCCTGCCTCATTGTTCTTTTTGTACAGTTACCCTTTTTGTACATTACCAATGATAGCACGATCCTTGCGCTGGGTTGATGTACAAATTGAACCTGCATGTTCAATTTGTGTATTGCGGGGGAAATGCGGCACTTCTGGTGCGGATTGCTTAGTTCTGTCCGCCTTGCCCAACGCCTCTATCCATACCCTGCCCGCCGTTACGTCTCACCCCGCCGTTCATCCCTGGGAACCCGCCATCCGTGCCGCGGCCGCCGCCAAAGCCTGGGCCCCCGTTCATCCGCGAGCCTGAGCCGCTTCCGTCACTGGAGATTTTCTGAGATGTAATGGCATCGCATGAAGTCAACACCATAGAGCAGCTAAGTACGGCTATGATCAGGGCGGCAGATCGTCTGGTCCGCATTCTTCATCTCCTCCTTCCGGCAAAGTAATCATATACATCTTTAAATCCCATATAGGAGAACACGATCAGCAGCGGATACACCGGGAAAATATACCGTGCCTTAATCTCCCACAGCAGATAAAATCCGATAAACCCGAGTATAATCAGCACCAGCGGAGTTTCCCCGTAGCGTCCAGCCCTGATACTGCCGATCAGCCGGACCATAATGCCGCCGTACATCAGCAGATTCAGCACATACATCATCCACAGCAATCCGCTCCGGTAGCCGGAATCTCCTTTAAAAAGATCAGTAGCAGCATTCGTGTAGCTGTAGCGGTCCATGACCATGCCAACCATTCTCCCTCTGTCTCCCGAGGAGCTGTCATTGCCAAGACCGTAGCGCTCCATCTGGTAGGTGCCTTCCGTCCAGGTCCAGATCAGCTTTTTATAATACATGTTCACCAGATCGCCTGCGCTTGCGTCCGCCAGCTTATTACTGATCTCTTCCTTGAACAACTCCGTGCTTGCCGCCTTATTATAATCAGCATCCTGCTGGTAGATCGTATAGCTCTCCCTGTTGTCCCAGAAGCCGAATGTCTCCAGATTGATGCCCATATTCAGCCACATATAGACCGGTGCGGAATTGGTATTAACGGATTCATCCACCACACCCGCTGCCTGAAGCGCCGCATTCTGGGTCCAGCCCGGCACATTAAACAGCGCACCCGTAATAAATAACGCCGCCAGTGTCTTACGCACACCCAGCTTACGGATTCCCAGCAGCAGGCTAATCAGCACCGCAATCAGCACAATAACGCCAACGCTCCGGAAATAGTTCCCGAGGGCCAGCAGGATTGCTGCAAACAGAATGTCCTTTAGTGCTTTTCTTTTCATAAATTTCACGGCAAAATATAATCCGCTCGTCAAAAAAGCAGTAGCAATCCCATCATTATAAATAAAATTACTCATGAACAAGGCCGGCAAATAGGTAGCCCCAAATACCAGAACCCCGTAGTCATGCTCCCGGGATTTGTCGTTAAGCTCTTTATACAGCAGGTAAATCATTAACGTGGTTAATAGAGTGAACAGGATATTGAATATTTTAATCGTCAGATAATTATCCGGAAAAAGGTACAGCAGCGTCTTCAAGTAAAGAACTATCGAGAAGTTGAACGGAAACATATGAAGATACCCACCTGTCTCAAAGGACGAATAATCGCTGCGGTAGAGCATATCCAGCGCCAGATTAAGCACCGTCTCGGAATCATCCGTCGGCAGACGGGGGAACAGAAAGATAATGGCCAGCTGAAGGGCTAAAGAGACCGCGAGAACGCCGGGAATAACGATCCGTCTGCTGAACCGGTTGAGCTTCAGGCTTATTTTATAGAGCGCGGCGCTTATTGCCAGCATCAGAACGATGACCAGAATGAACAGGCCGGGCTGCTGCTTTTCCAGTACCGGTGTGTCTCCGTATACGAAATAACTGTACTTTGCCCTGATAAAAAACGAGGAAGCAATGAACAGGCCGATGAACAAGCTAAGGATGATATAAAGTGATTTGTGAATACCCTTGACCATGAGAACCTCCTCTTGCGGAGTAGTGATAAGCGCATTATAAACACTGAAACTGAACGTTAGATGAAAATGAAGCTGCGGGGATCGCTGGCTGAGTCCGGCAGGCTCCGGTAAGACAAAAACACCTCCAAAAGTTGCTCTGCACAGCGGCAGAAATGCATCTCTTGAAGGTGTCCGGATTAGTTGCTTATTGTCTATTAAAAGGTGAACCTTTTTACTGACTCGGTTAACTGGGATGCCAGCGCAGACTGCTGTTCCATCGATACTGCCGCCTCATTCATCACCGCGCTAATATCGGCCAAGCTGGCATTAATCTCGGCCGTATACGCAGAGGCGTTCCCTGAGGTATTAACAACCGTATCGATCACCTTGCTGATCTCCTTGATGGAAGTATTCATTAGGCCGCCGCGCCGTTCACTTCCGTCGAAATCCGTTGGATCAGCGCCGCGTCCGACTCATATTGGCGGCCGGTCTGGAGCAGAAGCTCATAGTCCGCTTTTACATTATGGTCAATGTACTCCAGCACATCCTGGGAGCTGCGCGACAGATGATCGAATACCTCTTTTACCTGCGTCACAAGCTCCTCAATCCCGGAGATCGCCTGAGTGGACTGGTCAGCCAGCTTTTTCACCTCACCTGCCACTACCTCAAAGCCCCTGCCCTGCTCACCCGCTCTGGCTGCTTCAATAGATGCATTCAGGGCCAGCAGATGGGTCTGTGAGGCAATTGCCTTAACGCTGTGAGAGATGACGCTGATTTCCTCAACGATTGCTCCGGCTGCGATGGCTTTTAGAATATTGTCCTGCTTTTCCCTGTAGGTCCGGTCGGCCTGCTCAAGGGAAGCTTTTACCTGCCGGCTCATCTGTACAGCACGGTTTTCCATTTCATCCGCTGAGCTCAAGGCCGATCCGGCATTCGCCAGCAGCAACCGGTTCTGCTCATGGATCTGCTCGAAGGAGCTGTTTGCCTCCTGAGTAGAATGAAGCAGACTCAGCGCATCATCCGCGAGGGTTGATGAAGTCGTATGTATCGTGTTCATGCTGGCTGAAGAATTACGGGCCGATTCCATTAGCTCATAGCTGGCCGTGTTGATGTTGCCCGAAATATCTGCAATTCCGGAGACCAGGGATTTGATATGGGCAGTGCTTTTATCGAGCGAATGGCCGAGTCTGCTGATCTCATCATTGCCGCCAAATTTAAGCTCCCCCGACAGAACGCCCTCTCCCAGCTGCTCGGTGTACCCCAGTACCTTTTTCAGCCGCTTCAGGACCAGCTTATCGTATACAAACACAATAATGAAAACAGAGATCAGAATACTGAGTCCCGATGAGACCAGGAAACCGACGTTCCCCTCAATGTATTTGGAATCCCCTCCGACAATCTCAATCACCTCTCCGCTTCTGTCCAGCACGTAGTTCACAGCCTGCCCGATGTTGGTGCTCAGGATCTGTACAATTACAATCGCCAGCACCAGCTTAAACTTAATGGAGTTCACAGTAGCATTCAACAGCCAGTTCTTTATGCCCATAAGCCTCTCCCCCGCAAAAAATAATATCTATACCATACCCCAGCCGGATTAACTGAACATAAACAAACGGGGATGGTTAGACTGATTAGTGAGGTGGTGGAGTGACGGGGGCAGGGGAGTGGCGGAGTTCACGGATATAGTGGT
>NZ_LRAC01000093.1 GCF_001517085.1 Paenibacillus sp. DMB5 | reverse complement strand
ACATATTAATCTCTTAAAATAAAGTCAATCAAAGATTACACATTTAAGAATTCAGAGGAGGAATAAGGCAATGGCATGGTCATGGAATCGGGTATATATAGTGCCGTTAAGTATAGGATCGGTTTTGTTTGGGGAAAAGACAGTGAATAAAGTAATCTCTAAACAAATAGAAACGGATTGGACCATTCACGCAGACTATTTCGAGGCAGCGGTACAGAATGAACAATTAAAACGAGAACTTTCCAGCTTACGCTAAGTTTTATAAAATGATCATTATGAAAAAGGAACTGATCCCATCAGTTCCTCAGATTGTCGAGAAACCCAGGTCTTTAAATGACATGGGTTTCTTTTGTATTTCAATAACGACCTGCAAACGGGAAAATGAGGGGATTAACCCCGTTTTTCCCGGTGATCCAGGTGGATCGCCATCTTCTTCATGTTCTGCACAGCTGCCGTCATCAGCGCTTGTTCCCTGACATTTGGTAGTCCGCGCAACCGGCAATAGCGAAACCCATGGAGCTCTTTAGCATCCGCGAAGCTTCGCTCAATGGTTTCTTTTCGTTTGCGATACAACTGCTTGCCTGACTTGCTGAGCCGGTTGTTCCGGACCCAATCCTTGCTGTCCTCCCAGACATGCCGGGTTACCACTTTTCGGTGGTTTTTGGACTGCGTACACTGGTTTAAAAACGGACAACTTTTGCATTGTTCCGGATCGGACGCATACTGCTGGTAGCCTTTGCGGTCCGTTGTGCGGTACTTCAGTCCTTGGCCGGCCGGACAGATGTACATCTCTTGCTCAGCGTCAAAAGTAAACTTCCATTTGGGAAACAGCCCTTGCTTGGAATGAAATCTCCGGTGAGCAATAACGGCAAAGATCTTTCGGTCTTGCAGACCGCGGCAAATCGGCGTTGTTAAATAACCTGAATCTAGTGCAATGGCCTCCACTTCAAATCCAAAACGTTCCTGCTGGCGGTCCAGACGCGACAAATACGGCACGGAATCATGGACATTTCCGGGCGTGACATGGACATCCGTAATGAGATTGTATTTCAGATCTACCGTCCGGTGGTCCAGATAAAAAAAGCCTTCCGGTTTACCGTCGCGGATCATGTATCCGCTGTCGGGGTCGGTCTTGCTCACTTTAATTTCTTTTTCTTCTTTCACTTCCTCTCTAGGTTTTAAGGCTTTTTTCCATGGTTCTTCCGGTCTGCCTCTACGGCAGCGTTGAGCTCATCCACATAATCTTTGGTGTTTTGCAGTACCTGTTGTTTCGTGTACTGGTGTTTATTCGCATTCGCTTTAACGTGAGTAGAATCTGAGACAAGAACCCGTCCCCCCACCATCCTGTGCGAAATGGCCTGAAGCACAATCTCATCGAAAATATCTTGAAAAATGTTCGTATCTTTAAATCGGGTTCGCCGATTCCAACTAATCGTGGAGTGATCTGGAACCTTGTCGGTTAACCCCAGTCCAAGAAACCAACGGTAAGCTAAGTTTGTTTGGACCTCACGTTCTAACTGACGTTCGGAACGAATGCCGTAGAAGTACCCTAGGAAAATCATCTTGAACAGCACGACTGGATCAATTGCAGGGCGCCCGTTATCCGAGCAGTACAGGGGTCTAACCTTCTCATCAATAAACGAAAAATCTATATATTTATCCACCTTGCGAAGCAAGTGGTCTTGGGGAACCAAATCTTCAATGGAAACAAATTCGAAAGCTTGTTGTTTTTCTCGATTGGAACGCAGCATCTTTGACACACCATCCGTTCTATAAATAGTTACCTATATTATACAACATTAACGCGGTGTCGTGTGAAACCAAGATCACATAAAGAAGGCTGTCGAGACTTTCTCGACAGCCTGAGGAACTGATCCCATCAGTTCCTTTTTGCTTTAACAAGTACAGATGTTCGAAATGGCGTCGAGCGCTTCAACCGATTTTCCGTATTTGCACATGGCGTTACAGTCGTTTCGTAAATCCGAAAAACGAATGTATGAGATAGGGCCGCACTGCGTTTGTTGCAAAGAAGGACGAAGCAGTTGTGCACGCACTTCTTTTTCCCGTTTATCCGGGCAAATCAGATACAACCTGGACGTTGCATTTCCTACGGATAATGATAAGTCATGCAGCCTGAGAATGCCGGAGTAGATGGAGGTGCTCTTTTCAACTTCAAATCCCGATACAATCTCATTATGTTCATTGAGCCAAAGAACATCGATAAAAGCGATTGTATCCGCAATAGATTTAGGGAGATCCATGGCTGGAAATACAGAAAGAGAATACCGCCCTAGAGGCTCGTCCTGCCATTGTCTCTGATGATCGTTCTGGGCGATCCAGACGTTGTACCCAAAGGACCGTCCCAGTCTCGCCAAATACAGCTGCATTTCGGAATGTTCACTTTCTTCGTTAGTATCATTCAGCACCTCCAGATGCCGCTTATACCGCCCCTTTTCCCGTTTCTTTTCCTCCTCTTGAAGAAACGCCTCAGCATTCCCGCTAACAATCAAGCGCCCGGTGCCTATTTCAAACAATAAGCCGGAAATGGCGCCCAGGTCCTTGGATAAGGATGAGCGGTAAGCCGTGTTGATGTCCAGCAATGTCTCGCGCATCTCCAAGTAAGCCGGCCAGGAGCCGAGCTTTATCTTACGATCCAGCAGGGAGTTAAACCCATTCACGATGGCTGTGTTGAACGGGGGGAAAAGTGTAGGATGCAAAAAATACAAGATATTAGCTACCGCAGGACCAAGGCCTTTGATATGGTATTGATCCAGTTTCACAATCTCGGTCAACAATTGTTTTTCGTCAGAGGCTTGTAACACGGCCTTCAAAAATCGGCCAAAAGCCAGCTGGTTCTCTTCATTTTCATAAATGTCGGGAATACGCAGTTTAGGTTTCCAGTAAAACGCGTGTGCAGCACCTTCAAAAACTTGTTTTTGTTCACAAATCGCCGCAAGAACATCCTCCAGTGGAGAGCCCTTAAAGTCGTTTCCAAAAAATCGTGCCTCAATCGCTTTTATAACATCGTTCACACCGGTTTTAATGGTCCGAAAAGCCTTTAACCGATCGCTGTTGTTTAAAAACCAGGTGTGGTATACCGATTCCTGGTCAGTTTTATAATCTAAAATAAGCTGCTGTAACTCTCGGTTCATGTCGAAGTCGCCCCCATATTCAAATCATATCTAGGATTATAATGTCGATTTAACAGAGTTGCTGTGCGATTTGTTCGTTATAAAAACATGTTATGCCCATCAATTCTACATACTTTCCCCAAAGTCAGTTGGTATCCTTAGGCTACATCAACGAAAACAAATAACATTAATATTAAAGGAGGTGAAAAAGGTTGAAAGCATTACGCAGCACGATTGGCTTCCTTCTCCTTGTCATCATTGTAGCAAGTTTAGGTTATATCGGTTGGTATGCCAACGATAAAGGATTAATCTCGTGGAACAGTCTAAGTACCTCGACAACAAATTCGAATGTCCATAGTCAGCATTCGGCGTCCGTTGCGCCCGAAGGAACATCCACTAACCCAGTCACCACGCTGAGGGAAAGAGTATCTGCAGCCCAGCAATCGATGAAACAAATGGCTAACAATATGATGGCGTATCCGTCAGAAGCCGTATTAAATGGGTCTTCTGTTAACGACGGTGAAACAGGAGGAACTGCCTCACAACAAGCGGTGCCTGGATCAATTCAAGTTCAAAAGGGCATTTACTCCTTATCAGAAAGTGTGTATTTATTAGCACAGCTGGAGCAAACCCTGGATAACGGAATGGGGTTTACTGAATCGGCAAACCCGACGTATGAGACGTATCAGTTCCGTTATAACCTGCTGCTACAAAGCCAAAAGACGCTTAGCGAGGTGAATACAAAGCTCAATGAAGCTAAGAATGGTATTCTCCTAAACGGAACAGGAATGATGGGTAGCAATAATATGCAGGAAACGAGTAGAGCCATCTATGATATGGCCCAGACGGTGATGGGTATAACTAGTCTGAATCAGTGGGTCGAGCAACAGATTCAACAAACCGTTTCACAAGCCCAGAATGTGTTGGCCGCAAGTACCTCCAATCAAGACAGCAGTATCTTCAATGGACTTGGAACCCCAAGTCTCATGATCCTAATCGTGGGTATCTTTACAATTTTGTTGGTAGTCGCTCTCGTTGGCGTGATCGGCAGTATACTAACCCCCCGTCCGGAAACGGCCAGTGCCGAAAATCACCTTTAACTTAAGGAGGAACTAAAATGATGGATATGAATATGTCCGGAGGAACGCAAGGAACACTGAACTACACCGGAAATTATCAAGGGATGGAAATGGAAGGCGTTTCAAGTACGGGAAGCATCATTTCCGGCATTCTTGGAACGGTGACCCAACTGCTTTTAGTGGCTCTGGTTCTCAGTCTGGTGGTTGGTCTCGCCATTTGGTTAAAAAACAAGTACTTTAAGGAATCCTATAGTAAAGCGAAGACCGTAGTCGGTAATGATCCTATGCTTAAGACCATTTTCGTTCTTGCAACTACGCTTATTGGTGTCATAGTCGTGCTGTATCTGCTGGGCATCGTACTGAATGGCGGATTTAACGCTGGTGGAATGGGCATTGTAGGTTCTTGGAGTGTAGCCGGCATATTAACGTTTTTTGTAAAACTGCTGACTATTCTGTTTGTGATCGCTTTGATTGCCTTCCTGTATAACTATGTTAAGCAAAATGTAAGCCAGTCTACAATCAATGCAACGAATGGTGCGGTTCTCACAGCAGGTGTGGAACCAAAAACGAATCGGACAGATGTAACGCCGGATGGCGAAACGAAAAGAGACTAAATGAATCGCAGGTGATCGTTTATGAAGTTTGATTTTATCCTCCATTGGCTCTGGGCGCTCGTATTCTCGGTACTGGCCCTTAGTGGAATCGCTATGGCTGGAGCCAAGTATGGCTGGTTGATGCAATATGATATCGCGATGGCGGATATCGTACACCGGATAGCGGCTATCGTGTATGTACTGCTCACTTTCATTGTGATGATGTACGAGATCATCCGCATTCTTCGCCGGGATAAAACCAAAAAGCCTTGGCTTGTGTTCGGACCATCCGGGTATGGACTGTTCACCTTCATCACAACACTCATCTTCATCATTACCGGTGCGATTATTTGGCTCTTTATGGACAGCAATCATGCAGCTACCGCGTTTTCACTTTGGATTCATGAAAAACTGACTTATCTGGCTGTAGCAAGCGTGATCTGGCACATTTACATGAAAACCCATGCGCTAACATGGCCTAAAAAAAGGGCTGCAAAACCTAAATAATGATTGCTCAAGGGAGAGAGGGCCTTTACCATGTGGATGCAAAAAAAGTGGTTCAAGCTATTCATCTGGTTTGTAACCACCTCGTTCTTCTTCGCTCTTGCCGCCATACTCATTTCCATGTTCAGGTTTGGACCGACAGAACAAGAGGTGATGCAGTTTATGA
Source organism: Paenibacillus sp. DMB5 (assembly GCF_001517085.1). Taxonomy (GTDB): domain Bacteria; phylum Bacillota; class Bacilli; order Paenibacillales; family Paenibacillaceae; genus Paenibacillus_AQ. The sequence continues at coordinate 11,825 of NZ_LRAC01000093.1, read as the reverse complement.
TGGGCATGATGAAGGCCATGGATTCCTCTCTGATGGGGCTGTCGATGCAAGTAAAAGAGGACACAAACATACACAGTCTAATGAACCAGAGCATCGCTTTTGCCTTTCCGTTATTGTCTATAAGTATAGCGGCTGGAGTGTACGTACGGTGCAGAAGAAAGGTGTAAAACCATGTTTAAAAAGCAGAAAATGCCGTTCTGGCAACTCACCGCCGTTTTTGCTGTCATTTCGGTGCTCGTGGTTGCCCTATCCTGGGGAAACCGCACGGAGAATGCAGCTCAAATGGACGCATCTATGGCCGATATGATGAAGAGCGAAAGTTTATCCAAGGCTACGATCCCTGATCTGTTTGCATACGAAGGGATGGCAGCAGGAGCGGGGAATGGGAACAGCCAGCATGAGGGCCACCATGATCAACAGGGAAAACTGTATACCATTCATATCGTCACCACTGCGTTGCTTCTTCTAACAATGCCAATGATTATTGCCGGAGCAGTATTTCTTGCGATCGTATGGCCGAAGCCGTTAAACGGGAGGAAAAGGAAATGAATGTTTTAGGTTCATTTGGCAATCTGTACATGGCCGTTTTACTGATCTTGCTTTCAGCCGGGCTCATTTTTACTGTCTATGAGATGGTAAAAAAAACAGTTGGCTATATCAGCGAGAGCCGGGGGCAAAAAGGAACTACAACTTCTAGCAAATTTGGAGGAATGACAATAATGAAAAGTAGTGGTTGGTTAAAATTGGCGGTATTTTCGTTTTTCGGACTTATCATTTCTGTAGTACTGCTCAATGTAACAAATCCGACTGCAGCATCTTCTACAAATGATCAACATAGTCTGCACGTAAACGGTACTGCAAACGCGACAGGTACGATGGGGAATATGAGCGGGACGGTGAATGGAACGGTCAACGGGACGGTCAACATGGACCAGATGAATGAAGTGATGCAGCGCATGAATCAGCTTCAGCAAGATATGATGATGATGCAGCAGCAATATATGAACGGTATGCAGTCACAATCCAACATGAATATGGGGTCGTCCGGCGGTATGAGCGGTTCTGGAGGTATGATGGATGATGATATGGATATGAACATGGGCGGCAGTAGCGGAAGCAGCAGCAGCAGCGGCGGCATGGGCATGATGTAATTTAAGCGGGAACGGAGCAGCGTTCGTCTTTATTGACCGAACGCTGCTTTTTTAAATCATCTATCTTTGAATAGGAGGAAGACAGATTGAGCAACAGAAGTTTGGTATGGTTGCTTTTCATTGCATTGATTCTTGGTGGAACGGCAGCCGGCCTTTATATGAATGGAACCTCTGCAGCTGGTCAGAGCTCAACCGGCATGGCTCCCCAAGCTACGGATGATATGTCATCCATGGATCATAGTGCGCATGGCACATCTACAAATGTAACGGAGGAGGAAACACCTGTACCAAGTTCCACTCCGACTGCTATCGTACCTGCACCGACATCGCCCGTTACTCCAGGGCCAGAAAACACGACTGCCCCTTCAAGTGAGCCTACGGCGCTGGAACCAAAAGAGGGCCAGCCGGTAAAAGGGTTTTCTCTCACAGCCATGAACCGTACTGTGACCATTGCTGGAGGGATAACGCTGCCTCTATGGACATTTAATGGCACCGTTCCAGGGCAGGAAATTAGAGTCACACAAGGGGATTTTGTGGTTGTTACCTTGAAGAATGAACTGGAGGAGCCGGTATCCATTCACTGGCACGGGTACCCGGTCACCTCAGAGGCGGATGGCGTTCCCGGGGTGACACAGGAGGCAGTGAACCCTGGAGAAACCTTCACATACCGCTTCTCGGCCGATATACCGGGAACCTACTGGTATCATTCTCATCAGGAAAGCTCCAAGCAAGTAGACAAAGGACTTTACGGCGCACTGATCGTGGAACCCAAATCAGAGCCTAAACCGGATCAAGATGTGACTCTCCTCTTAGACGAATGGATGGAAGAGCAGGAAACCTCCAGCCACAGCGCTCATGGCGCTTCATCTCAAGCGATGAGCGAAGAAGAGATGATGGCCACGATGTATAACATTTACACGGTTAATGGGAAATCGGGTTCTTTCATCGATCCCTTGACGACCAAGGTAGGGGATACGGTTCGCTTACGTTTGATAAATGCCGGGTATCGCTCGCACGCCATTCATATTCCCGGAGAATTTAAAGTTGTCAGCTCAGATGGTCAGGATATAGCTGAACCAGGAGTACTGAATAACCAAATGGTTACGGTGGCGCCAGGAGAACGGTACGATATAGAAATGACCATCAAGACTAACGAAGACTTTACGCTGGATGCACATGACAATAATTTGTATAACGATCAGTTGGTGATCCCGGTAAAAGTCGCCGGAAGTAATGGAGTAATCAGCAAGATCCAGCATGAAAATATACCGGTTTTCAATTTGCTTCAATATGGAAAACAGGTAAATACGGATCTGCGAACGGTCAGTTCTTTTGATGTGGAGTATACCGCCATTTTAAATTCTAAAATGAATGGGAATGAACAACAGTACACGATCAATGATCAGGTGTTCAAGGATCTTCCTGCGCTTCAGGTCAAGACGGGGGATTATGTTAAATTGACGCTTCAAAATGATGATACAGTAGACCATCCCATTCATATCCATGGCCATTTTGCTCAAGTGATCGAGCGAAATGGGGAACTGGTCAGTGGTACGATTATGAAAGATACCGTGCTGGTCAAACCAGGGGAAAAGGTTGTTTTGATCTTCAAAGCAGACAATCCTGGTAACTGGTTGATTCACTGTCATGAGCTTCATCATGCAGCGGGAGGAATGGTTCAGAAATTGATCTATACGGATTACAAGTCCACCTACACGCCGAGTTCCTCTGAAGGGAATAAACCTGAATAAAAGAGTGATTCATAAATATTCCCCCATAAAAAGTGAAGAGGGTGTAAGAACTTTAGTAAGTTCTTGCACCCTCTGCTTCATTCACCATCTAAAAAGAACCCCACTAACTTGGCATGATACGGATTTGTGATCTGAAAAGGGGGTGTATTCGTGCCGCTTTTATCAGGGGCGGTTTTTTCTGCAAATTCTAGTTCTGCACATTCTAGTACAGAAGAATCACTGGATGGGGGGTGTGCACCCTGGTTTACCGTCACTTCATTTGTTATATTGCAGCTGGAATGACTTCGAGTTACAGCATCAGGAACATCTTTGATAAGCTGTAGCAACCAACTGGTTAATAGCTGCTTGGTGAAGGGATGTTGAATCCATTCCAGGTGGTCTTTTCCAAGATACTCCGGTAGTGGAATCGTCACACTCGGCTTTGTCACAGCTATGGATCGTTCAATGGATTCGATGAATATAGCTGCGATTTTACTTTGAAAAAGGGACTTATCCAAATGCTCCAGGTCAACAAGAAAGTCAATAACTCTCTGGGAAGTGTGTTCGGGTAGATGAATCGTTAGCTTGCGCTCCACTGCCTGCGATCTGGAAATCTCCATGTCTTGTTCCCTAATTGGCGGTGTATTGCTCATTCTTAACTTTCAGGTACACTTTCAGTAATTTGAAATACGCTCTAGCGATCATCCAAATTGAATCTTTTGTACTGACAAACCGCAGCGGATAATCTTCCTCAAGCTCGTTGATTCTCTCGATGTACGGTCTTAAAAGCAAAGATCCACCGCCAATTTGATACGAAACTCGAATACTGGGGACCTTGTTCCACGTGCTCCGGATCAGTTTATACTCCTCACGAGCGATTTTCATCAGCACTTCATCGACAATGGACTGAATACCGGTACGTTTACCTCGAAACCAAACGTGATACCGTTCTTCTTCATTCTCAGTGGTTATGACTTCAATGAGCTGCTGACGATTTATGAAACGGTACCCCGTTTCTGTGTATACGCGATCCATGATTTCATCCAAATAAGGAGAGACTCCTTCTTTGATTCCGTCCGAATGGATATTGTCTACTGCTCCATCCTCTAAAATGATTGCCGCATCAGTCGATAGTCCGCCAATATCGTTAATTAATACGTTCATATGAGTGAGTTCTTCATTGCGAACCGAACCGTCATCATGAGTCGTTAAATCAATCAAAGCAACATGTCCTTCAATATTGACCAGTACTTCTTCAAAATGAATGCGTATTGTTCTACCACCAATGGTCGGCGTAATATGGAAACGGACCTCATGAGTACCCGATTTCAGTTTTTGTTTGAAAAGCTTGCGTTTACCACGTTTTGCTTCACTTAGTGGAAGTCCCGTGGATAAATAATAAGTCACTTCAGTAACGCCATTTTGATTTGGAGAAGCCATTGCAGCATCATAAGCTAACGCGGTTAACAACATTACAATGGGCTGGTCGGCTTCTGATTTATCACTAATCGTAGTCAATTCGTCGTTATGATCATATCCGCCGGCGAGATGACCTACCGCATAAACACCTTGTCCCCGTTTCAATGCGTCAGAAATGATCTCAACATGAAGCCCATCCAATGGGTGTTTCTCAAGCTCCACTATGTTTCGGGAAAGACCGATTTCGGCGATAACGTTGGGAATAAGGAGCTCGTTCTCTAATTTTTCGAAGTAAGCTTTTAATGAGTCATTGCCGATATCCACTGCTGCTTGCCGGATAACCATCGTTGTTTTCCTCCTTATGTACCTTTAGCGATTGGTTTTCAAATCGTTTTGATCATTAAAAAAATGACGCTTTACATACGCTTGAGTAATAGGATTGTCTTTTAGTCCCTCATTGGAGTGTTGCTGTGGTTGAAGGGGCTGGTCTTCAGTTAAAATAGGTGAAGTTGTGGAGAAAGCGGTTAATGTAAATAATCGGGCTATTCCCATGAATACCACAATAGCTGTCAATAGAATGAGCAAAAGGAGACACAGAAGAAGGAGTTCCGAAAAAAAGGCGTTCAAGTTCAAATGACCATCTCCTTTAGTACGATCCGTTTAACCATCAGCATACAACTCACTCCCTTTGGCACAAGTTTTTATCAGATTTAGGTAAATTATGCCATAAAAATATGTTGAAATGATGTAGATATGAAGAAGATTTCACTTCTTCAATTGCTTATCGTTTTTTCTGTAAAATAGAAAAGTTCACGATTCACGCATGCTTTCAACATACATTCCACATACTCAAACTTTAAAATAAAAATATAAATTAAAGGAACTTTCATAGGAGGATTTCAAATGGAATGGTCTACATTACTCGTGCTGGTATGTCCTGTCATGATGATTGTTATGATGTTTACAATGAAAGGGGGACACTCTCACGGCTCCCCAAATCATCGTGTTGCAGCTGAAAGCCTGCATGACCAGTTGGTCGATCTGAAAGCTGAAAATGAGCGAATTAGCAAAGAACTGCAGAGTTTTAAAAAATAGATGGACAGAATATGCCGTAAGCGAGTGTCGCTTACGGCATTCTAATGTTGAACCGTTCACACATCTACACATTTTCAACACATTAATTTTGTAATATTAAAAAAACAGATAAATTTGAGGTGAATGTTCAGTGTCGAAACTCCAGGTATTAATTGTAGATGATGAATGGAATATGAGAAATTTGCTGCGGATTTATTTAATGAAAGAAGGTTTTGCGATTAAAGAAGCATCCACGGGGCAAGAAGCCTTGGCGCTGGTCCAAGCCCATTCCTTTGATGTCATTATTCTAGATGTTATGTTGCCCGATATGGATGGTTGGCAAATCTGTAAGCGTATCAGAGAACTTGTGAAAACGCCGGTATTATTCCTGTCAGCGCGAACTGAGACTAAAGATAAGATAAAAGGTTTGGGTATCGGAGCGGATGATTACTTGACCAAGCCATTCGATTCAGAAGAATTACTGGCTCGAATTTTCTCGCTGATTCGTAGATCAGTGATGAACCAGGAGGTAATTCCTCAACCGTCGCGCATGCTTCATTATCCAGATCTTGTAATCATACCTGAAGCCCGTGAAGTCCGGATTTGTGATGAATATGTAGAATTTACTCAAAAGGAATTCGATTTATTGGTGTCTTTTGCGCAGAATATCCAAAAAGCATTTACAAGAGAAGAATTAGTGGAACGGCTATGGGGCTATGATTTTGAAGGTGAGTTCAGAGTCGTCGATACGCATATCAAAAACATCAGAGAAAAGATGCATTTGGCCGGCTTGAAATATAACCCGATCCAAACGGTATGGGGGGTTGGCTATAAGTTTTATGTTCCGGGAGATGCCAATGAAAAATAACCGTATCGGCTTAAAATTAGGATTTGTTATTATCACGGTGTTTCTAATCGTATTGGTGTTTCTGGGCTTTACTATAGACCGTTTATTCACAAGTTTTTATATCGATCGGATGCGTACGGAGAATGAGGAATTGGGTTCTCATTTTGCGGTCATGGCCCAATCGGATAGTACTTCTGGTGAAATGATGAAAACTTTTGCAGAATTCTCGAACGTCAGTATTTTTAACGTCAATGCCAATAGTGAGGTAATTCTACACTCAGGAACGCATGACTCTTCCGATCGAAAGATAATTCGAAGCTCGGATCTGGAAAGAATCTTTGCAGGAAAGAAAGTCAATTTCTTATATACCGAACCTTCCGGAATTCGTTACTTTGTTTCCGGACAACCAATCTATGTGAAAGACGTAGCGGCCTCCGCCCTTTATGTCATGTCTTCCACCGAGAAAATGGAACAGTCATTACTTGCGGTCCGTAATCTTTTGATCTTGTCAGGGATTGGCGCTTTTTTATTGGCTCTCGGTATTACATGGATAATAGCCCAGTATTTATCCCGGCCTTTACTTAAAATGCAACAGGCCACACGGAAGATCGCTGCAGGGGACTTGGAAACACGTCTTGATATTAACAGCAATGATGAAATGGGCAGCTTGGCGCATGCAATCAACGATCTTGCTGTGGATCTTCAGCGATATCGGGATACAAGGCAAGAGTTTTTCGCTAATATTTCTCATGAACTCCGGACACCGATCACCTATTTGGAAGGCTACTCTCAGGTTCTCCAACAGGAACTTTATGAAACGGTAGAGGAGAAAAACAAGTATCTGGGAATCATTCATGACGAAGCGTTACGTTTGCAGCACTTAGTTGAGGACCTTTTTGATTTATCGAAAATGGAAGAAGGGAAGATTAATCTTGAGCTAGACTGGGTGAATATGTCTGATTTAACGCAGCAGGCGGTGCGAAAAGTGGAGCTCAAGGCAAGAGAAAAAAGCCTTAGCCTGAAATACAAGGAAAACGGTATGATGAAAAAGATTCGCGGAGATAAAAAGCGGATGGAGCAAATAATCCTTAATCTTTTGGAGAATGCAGTCCGTTATACCGAAAAAGGCGAAATTAACGTCTCTCTCTCATATACCAGCAGTGCTTTTCTCCTGGTCGTGGAGGATTCAGGGATTGGCATTCCAAAAGACGAAATCCCATACATTTTTGAACGCTTTTATCGTGTAGAAAAGTCTAGATCACGCCAATATGGAGGAACGGGCTTAGGACTGTCCATAGTGAAAAAACTGGTTGAACTGCAGGGCGGGCAAATTACAGTAACAAGTGAAGTAGACAAAGGCACACGGTTTGAAATTCAGTTTTACCAGTAGCCATGACGTTAGGAGGCAGGCTAATGAAAAAAGTGGAATGGCTAATTGCTGTTCTTTTGATCGGAATGGGTATAAGTTGCATGACGATATCCGCGGTATCCTTTCAAAGTCCCATAATACAAGCAAGTGGGATCATAAAATTGGTAACATGTTTTGTTTTTATCGGGTTATTGAGTTTCGTTTCTTTAAGGATTTATAAAGCTCGAAAAAAACATTGAGACAAAGAATTTTTATTCGCAAAATTGCAAAACTCAATTTTTTCACAAAAACCACATCAAATCTTCATACTTTCAGGTTAATTGAAGATAGCTACACCTCATTCAAACACTGAAAGGAGAAGTTTATTTCATGACACAAGAACAGTTACAGGAGTGCATTGATGAATGTCTACGTTGTATGCAGGCTTGCAATTACTGCTACAAATCTTGTTTGGAGGAAGAATCCGTTGATATGATGAAGGATTGCATCCGTCTCGACCGAGAGTGTGCGGATATTTGTGCCTTTACTGCTCAGGCCTTGACTCAACACAGCACCTATTCCACGGAGCTGTGCAGACTGTGTGCTGATGCTTGTGAACGTTGTGGTAATGAATGCAGTAAACACCATCATTCGGCTCATTGCCAGAAATGTGCTGAGGCCTGTTTCCGATGTGCGGAGGTTTGCCGTAAGATGATCGCTTAACTTAACATTTGACTTTAAATGAATCAGATGAGCAAGGTTGTTATGTTTCCCTTGCTCATCTGATGTCAAAAGGACAGGAAAGGGTATAAGGAGAGTATGGATGGGTAGGGAGACTCAAACGATTAAGAGACGATATGACCGAATAGCTCCGTTTTTTCATCGTGTGGATGGAAAAATGATGAGGAGTTGGCGCAAAGAACTGTTAAGCGGGCTAAGTGGAAATGTACTTGAGGTAGGCATAGGAACAGGTGCTAATCTTTCCTATTATCCACCCGCTGTTCGCTTAACCGGGATTGATTTTAGCCCAAAGATGCTACAATATGCCGAACAACGTGCAAAGGAACTGAAGATCGACGTTACTTTAATGGAGATGGATGCTCAAAATTTAACTTTTGAAGATCAGACATTCGACTACATAGTAGCGACTTGTGTGTTTTGTTCTGTCCCCGATCCGGTTCAGGGCATGAGAGAAATGAAGCGAGTGTGTAATAAAGAAGGGGAAATCAGGCTGTTAGAACACATGAGGAGTGAGCATCCAATGGTTGGGAAGCTAATGGATCTGCTTAATCCCCTTACAGTTCGTATCAGCGGGGCCAACATTAACCGGTATACGTTAAAGAATGTGGAATCTGCCGGCTTGATCATACAAAAAAGCGAGCCTTTATGTACAACCATTGTAAGACGATTGCTCTTGAGACCGTAATCAGCCGACTTCCCACGTCAATGGTATGAAATCTGTTTCGTTGGAGACGATAATGCATACGCGTTAGTCTGCATAAATTTCACAATTCACCTATGAAGGAGTGTTATTAATATGAAAAAAGGTTTGTTCATTTTAGCTACAGCGCTGGTGGTCGTCATCAGTGGCTGTGGAAATACCGCAAATAACGGAAATGAAGCGTCCAATACACCCAATAACGCTGCATCCAGCATGAATCATTCAGAGATGGAACATGAGAATATGACAAGTGAAGTGCCTGAAGGATTAAAAGAAGCCGCTAATCCGGAGTATAAGGTCGGCGATCAAGTCATTATTACCGAGGGACACATGGCCGGGATGAAGGGAGCTACCGCAACCATTGTAGGGGCTTATGACACTAATGTCTACGCGGTATCGTATACACCCACTACCGGAGGAGATCCGGTTACCAATCATAAATGGGTTATTCAGCAAGATTTAAAAGATGCAGGAGACCAGCTTTATGCGCCTGGCACAGAAGTGGTGCTTAACGTTGATCATATGCCTGGTATGAAGGGGGCTACCGCAACTGTAGATACAGGTGAGCAAACAACCGTATACATGGTTGACTATACCCCGACAACAGGCGGAGAGCCAGTGAGAAATCACAAATGGGTAACCGGTGATGAGTTAAAGGCGAAGTAAACGAAGATGATAAAAGCAGCCTCCAGGGGCTGCTTTCTTTTTTAATAAATAGAGGAATCTTGCAAAAATTGACGTAAATTACCGATGGAATCAATGGATGAATGATATAATAGTATTAGATTTTCCGCAAAAGACATGAGGAATACAGGGGAACATCATTACAAGGGGGATCAAAGTATGATTAGGGAGATTGCCGTTAGAAATGTGGCTACCTATAGTAGTGAGGGTGTACTTTACAGTGACCTGAAAAAAATTAACTATTTTTACGGCTCGAATGGCAGCGGGAAAACAACCTTATCTAATGTTCTTAAACAAATTGAACTTTATGCTGATAGTAGGATATCCTGGGTTTCCCAGCCATTGAAAACAGTGGTGTATAACCAAAAGTTTGTCGAGGAAAATTTCCACCAAGAATCAGATATCAAAGGTATCTTTACTTTGGGAAGAGAATCAACAGAGATTAAACAAACCATCCGGGACAAAAAAGACTTAGTTGATAAAGTAGTTGAGGAAATTCGTCGGTTAAGTTCTAATCTAGAGGTCAAACAAAAAGAGTCTAAACAAAACGAAGATGAGTTTACCGACGATTGTTGGAAATTAAAGCGGAAATATGACGATATCTTTTCAGTGGCCTTTTCGGGTTTAAGAAACAATAGAATAAACTTTATGAAAAGATGTAAGCAAGCACCGACAGGCGGACTAATATGTGCTCTAGCAGACCTCCAAGCGCGTGTACAGAAATTGTTTAATGGTTCAAATAAGAAGCTACCCCTTCTTGGAAAGATTAAAATAGAGCATCTGTCTGCGGTATGCAATCACCGGATTTTTCAGACCCCTATTATCGGTAAACAGGAAGTCGATATTGCTGTTCTTATATCCAAGCTAGCGATTAGTGACTGGGTTAAACAAGGACATACACATGTTTCTGAAGCAGAAGGAGTGTGCCCCTTTTGCCAACAACAACTTCCTGAGGGATTTACCGAAAAACTCAATGATTACTTTAATATTACGAAAAAGAGATGATTGAACTACAAGATCAAGTTGAACACTATAAACGGTGTTATCATTATCTTGAAAATCAAGTGCAAGAGTTATTATTGACCGACAAGAAAAATACATATTTGAATCTCGATCTCATTTCGCAACAATATGAACTGATCCTTTCGAAAAATGCACATAATTTGGACTTGTTCAAGCATAAGCAAACTCATCCCAGTCATCCAGTCGAATTGTTAACTATTGCTGCTTTCGTCGATGTGATCAATGAAGAAATCGTACGAGCGAATGAACAAATTCAGCAGCATAATACTTTTATAGAGAACCGAGTGGATGAAGGGAATAAATTGATAACCCAGATTTGGGATTTTATCTGGAGCGAGAATCAGCAAATCATGAGAAATATGTTCGTATAGATTATAGAACAGGACGAGCAATCGACAACCTTATTGTAACATTAGCCCAAAAGAAGAATGAAAGAGTCGCATTGGAATCCGAAATTCACAGGCTGGAGGCTCAGATTACGAGTGTAATCCCCTCTGTAAACGAAATGAATCGGTTACTGAGGGCCTATCATTTTACTAATTTCAAATTCGCTCATACACAAAGTCAAGGGAATTATCGGTTAATCCGCTCAAATGGTGAGGACGTTAATCAAACGTTAAGTGAAGGCGAGAAAACGTTTGTTACCTTTCTTTATTTTATGCACTTATTAAACGGTAGCAATAACAGTGATTTAATTACTGAGAATAAAGTTGTTGTGATTGATGACCCCATTTCAAGCTTGGACAGTAACGTATTGTTTATCGTAAGCAATTTGATTTCCAAACTTATAGAAGATATACGCAACGAAGAAAGCAATATCATTCAATTGTTTCTTCTAACGCATAATGTCTATTTTCACAAGGAAATTACGTTTTCAAAAAACCGGCCCAAAAATGGCGCTAGGATGGCGGATGAGACATTTTGAGTCTGTAAAATATATTGTGTAAACTCTCAAACCCATTAAAATGAAAGTAAGAGAAAGGTTGGGGAGAACACATGGGACTTTGGTCAAAACAGCAACTTCGGGAGTTCATTAAGGAGAACAATCTTGTCACTGCACAAGATGCACAAAATGCCTTGAAAGACCTGTTTGCAGAGACGATTCAGG
>NZ_LRAC01000092.1 GCF_001517085.1 Paenibacillus sp. DMB5 | reverse complement strand
CCCCCGGCGTAGGGTCGAAGGGGACCCAGCCCGCGCCGGGGAAGTACACTTCCACCCAGGCATGGGCATCCGCCTGGGTGATAAGATAGCGCCCGCGCTCAGGAGTGCCGGGCCCGTAGCCCTGCACATAGCGGGCCGGAATGCCGCTGCTGCGCAGCAGGACCGTCATCGCCGAAGCAAAATGGACGCAGTAGCCCTGCTTGGCAGTGAACAGGAAATCATCCACGAAATCCGCCTCTTCCGGCGGAATACGGGTATCCAGCGTATACGGATATCTGCTGCTGAGGTAGCTGCGGACCGCTGCGGCGGCATCATACCGGTTCTCCGCCCCGGACGTAAGCTCTGCAGCAAGTGCGGCGACCCGTCCGGGAAGATTTGCCGGCAGCTGCAGATATGGACCGGCGATATCCTGCGGATCCTGGTCATTCAGCCCGCGCAGCAATGCAGGATCACTCTCCGGCAGCAGCGATTGAACCTCATAGGCTGTGATTGCGGCTGAGCCGGCAGTTACGGGCAGACGGAAGCGGTCCTTCTCCGGATTCGTCAGCACATATCCAAGCCTGGTTCCATCCGTCAGTTCCACCTTCCCGACATCAGCTACCGTGCCTGCACTGAACAGCGGCTGGCCGCCGGACACAGGAGCGGCAAGCTCAATCCGCTGAGCCAGTGTCCGGCGGCCGGAGGAATCCGCAGCCAGGGCAGCAGTCATTTCATCCGAGGGAAGAACCGTCAGATTAAGCGGCTCATACATAATGCCCTCCCGGATCCAGCGGCGCCCGTCGTAATAGGCAAGGCTTTCCCCCCGCCAGTATACCGGACGGCTGACGGCTGCAGTAAAAACAGGTGCAGTGCCCGGAGTCAGCGGCGCTCCAAGCTCACCCTCACCGGTTCCATATCCTGTGGTTCCCGCAGTACCGGCAAAAGACACTTCCTTCCCTGTCCGGCTCGAAACTCCGCTTTCGGCCCAATGCCTCAGCTGCTCCATTACCGGCTGCAGGGTTACAGGCGCAGCCGGACGAGGCCCGTACAGCCGGCTGCCCGTCCAGGCCGCTACCGTCAGCAGGATAGCCGCGAGCAGCGTAAAGCCTGCCCAGCGGTAATAAGGCAGCCTGCTCTGATCCGTCTGCTCTTTGAGCTGCTGCAGCCCGGCCAGCCCCCGCATCCAGAGCGTCAGCACTGCGGCCGCTATTATACACCCTGTTGTATTAATACCAAAAATAATATCAAGCACAATGAGATAGCCTGCAGTAACGGCTGTAAACAGGGTAGTGGTCCCTCTGTACAGCGCCAGCTGCTGTACGGAAGCAACGAGCAGGCCCCAGCCCAGAACCAGAATAAGCAGACGGCTATCCTCGCTCAGCTCCGACACTCTGCCGGTAAATAACCGTGCAGCATCCCCGGGAATCCCTGCAGCATAAGCTCCAAGCCAGTGCGGACCTTCATTTCTGTCGCAGGCAATGTACCAGGTCAGGGCAATCAGGACAAATTGTACAGAAAACTGCAGCACGGCGGGAACCCGGAAGCTGCCCCACAGGAGCAGCACTCCTGCTGCAAGCATCAGCAGCTCCAGCAGCTCCACTGTATCCGCCGCCGGTACGTACTGATGCAGCGGCATCAGCCAGCTGATGAACATGCTCATAATAGCCAAAGAGAACAGCAGACGGTAGTACAGAGGATTGCTGTCTCCGTTACCGGTCTGGCTGTTCTCGGTTGGTTGTATATCCGGGCGGTATGCGGAGGCAGACACTGCCCTCAGGCTTTGCCCGTCTCCGCTGAAGCCGGGAGGGGATGGTGTGGTGATCCCGGTACCACCCTGCAGCGGACTACCCCAGTGTGGGTTTCCCCGGAAATTCATGTGCCTCCCCCTCCTTCTTCCATTCAGGCACAGCCGTTTGATCCAGGCAGTACAGCCTTGCGCCCAGCCGGGCCAAGCTGCCGCTGATGGTCCCTGCCGCATACGGCCTGTAGACTCCTGCCAGCTGCCCCGCTGAGGCCTGGTTCTTCAGAGCTCCCGAGGCTGCGCTTTCAGACTGCGGGGCAGGCTGATCCCATACATAGTACAGCTCCACCTTCACGCCCTGCACCAGAAACCGGGCAAGCGTGCGGGCGGCTTCTTCCTCCAGCCGTCCCGTAATGACAGCCACCGTCATGCCGGGAATCCAGTGCTGCGAAGCATCCTCCAGCAGCCGGCTGAGACTCCGTGTTCCACCGGGCGTAATTTCAGTAAGCATATCCTGCACCCTGCCGGGGATTTTGCCCAGCCCCTCATGCCTGGCCATCCCTTCAGGCCAGCCTCCGGTGAACAGCTGGACATAGCCCCCGCTGCGCTCAGCGGAGAGCAGCAGTCCCATCGCTGCCGAGACCGCCCGCTCAAAGGCCGGACTCGACTTGTCCCGCTGGCTGCGCGGCGACAAAGCGTTAAAGGGAATCTCATAGTCCTCCGGACAGTTGGCCAGCACGATGCAGGACATCCGCCCCTCCTCCTTCTCCGGCACCCGGCTCTGCAGCGTACCCTTGCTGGCGCTGCTCTTCCAGTGGATCCGGTTCATCGGATCACCAGGTATATAGTGACGGATATCCGCAGCTTCCCCGCCGCTGCTTCCCCGCTTCAGCAGCATTTCTCCGCTCTTGCGGCTGCTCTCCGGAAGACCTGCCCCGGTATAGAGCGGTTTGGGAAGTACCTTCAGGCTCTCCCGGGCTTCAAGCCGGCTTTCCCCAGTGAACAGCCCTGCCGGATCTCCCCAGCTTACCCGGCTGCCGTACAGCCGGTGAATCCCCCGGGGGACCTCACTAAGCCTGTAGGAATACCGGAAGGAACGCCGGAAGCCGGGGAACAGCAGCTCCCGGTGCCAGCCCCCTCCCCAATAATCAGTTATGATCATCCAGGGAACCGGAAGCCGGGTCGCGAAGCTGACCTGCACTTCGACAAGCAGGCTGTCCCCGGCTACCGGACGGCCCGGGGTGATGCTGCGCGTAATTCTGAACCGCCGCGGTCCGAAGGCCTGCAGCAGGAGCCCCCGCCCATCAGCAGTCCGCTGGCAATCAGCAGAAACAGCAGCGAGGCCCCACCCCGCCAAACATATAAGACTCCGAGAACTAGGGCAACTGCCAGCATCCGGAGCCACTCCGCAGCAATGCTGCGGCTCCGGCGGAACAACAGTCCCTGGACGTCAGATGAACGCTTGTCGGGCGTTTGCTCCATTAGTGATGAAGAGGACAATCGGCACCCTTCCTTTGTGGTCATAGACTAGCTCCGGTGTATGCGGCAGTGCAGCATACCAGAGCCTACTATTGTCTATTCTTCCCACGTAAAAGAGTGCCCAAACCCCCGGTGTCTTTTCGACAATAAGGGCTGTTATTTTATTTCCAAATGCTCAAAGTGCCTTTACCCGCCGTTCCTCTGCCGTTACGTTAACCTCCAGCAGCGGGTGGCCCGCCTCCTCAAGCAGATCACGCAGCGGGAGCCAGAGGGCAGAGCCAATCAGCTCTATATCCGAATTCCTGCTTATATGAGTACCCTCATCCGTTGTTAGGGTAAGGCGCTTATTCCGGGCATCCGCATTCACCTCACGGCCGTTCCAGTACACGCTGCCGCTCCGGCTGACCGTATCCCAGCCGACCCGCCCTCCCAGCCGCTCAATTACCGCCCTTAGCGGAACTATATATTGGCCGTTGCTGATTCTGAATTCACCCGGGTCCAGCCTCGCTTCCAGTTTGCCCACTTCCAGTATGAGCGGCTTCCCAGGCCCGAACAGTCCAGCATTCGGTACAATATTCGAGGCTATCCAGGCCGCAGACGGTTTGGTCCGCCCTGCCGCTGCTGCAACAGCTGACACTCTGAACTGTACCGGCTCCTGATCCGCATCCAGTACACCGAAGCTGTAGCCTGCAGCCTTGTACCGTGCAATAATGTCCGGCAGAGCCTTGGCGCTCTCCGCATGGCCTGCCCCGTCATGAAGCAGCAGAATTATCCGGGAGCTCTTCAGCGATACTGACTCCTGCAGGATTTCCGCCGCCGGTACACCCTTTCTTTTGGAATCCCCGCTGTCCACAGTCCAGTCCATGACGGTGTATCCCGCTTCTTTTAACAGTTCGAAATATGTATCGTCAAAATGCCCGTACGTACCGCCTGGTGCACGTACCAGCTGAGGCCGGATGCCTGTAATTTCCCGCACTACCTCTTCAGTCTGTTTGATCTGGCTCCAGAATTCCGTGAATCCGCTATATAAATCATGGTAATTATGATTATAGGTATGATTACCGATGACATGCCCCTGCTCCCAGATGGCGTTGATCAGTTCAGGATGGCTTTTGGCCTGCTGCCCCAGTACAAAAAATGTCGCCTTGACATCCTGCTTCCGCAGAATCTCCAGCACAGCCGGTGTAACATTGCTGGGACCGTCATCAAAGGTGAGATAGACCGTTTTTTGCCCTGCCTTTTTATTGACCTTCTGTACCGCGGCTGCGGCAGTCCCTTTCTGCTGTACCGAAGTAACCGGCTCTATACCTGAGGCTTGTACCGTCCGGTCTGTATTCATATTTGTACGATTCTGACGGATAACAGCCGGAGCGCTCAAATCTTGCGTCACGGCAGCCGGAAGATTATTCTTAGAGAGAACAGGTACGGCAACACCGGCCTGCATAGGGACAGACTTCCGCTCAGGGAAGGAATGTACGCCCCAACCTGTCAAAACAAATAGTACAACAGCCATAGCAAGCAACCCGCGGATGACCATCCGGCGGATCAGGGTTCTTTTGCTACCGTTCATCTTCTCTACCTCCAGCATTCTATTGGCTTAGCACCTGGTTGGTAGATTGTATGAAGACAAGCATCGAAATAGAATTAGGCGCGCTGCCTTTGGAGAGTGACTTTATTATGGAAATGCTGAAGTGGATTCAGGAACTGTTCGCCAATTATGGCTATAATGTGCTGTTCTTTGGGCTTTTGCTGGAATTTGTAGCTTTGCCTTTTCCGGGGGAAACCACGATGGCCTTCGCCGGATTCCTCTCTTATACCGGGAGGCTGGATTTTCTGACTCTGGTTGTTGTCGCTTTTGCAGGGACGACTGCAGGCATGACGATTACTTATTTCATCGGGCTAAAAGCAGGACTTCCCTTCATCCAGCGTTACGGTAAATGGTTCCTGTTCTCGCCGGCCAAACTGGATAAAACACAGCGCTGGTTCGAGCGTTACGGGAGCTTCCTGATTTCCATCGGATATTTTATTCCCGGCGTCCGGCACTTTACCGGCTATTTTGCCGGCATTATCGCCCTGCCCTTCCGGAAATTCGCTTTGTACGCCTACGGCGGGGCCCTAATCTGGGTCATCCTGTTTCTCGGTATCGGAAAAGTGTTCGGCCCGCAATGGATGGGCATCTTCCACCTGTTTGAGCTGTACGCGCTCTGGATTGTTTCCGGTGTTGCAGCCCTTGCCGCTCTGATTGTCCTGATTCGCTACAGGCGTATCCTGACTGTCCGGGTGCTGCGGCGCAGCACTGAGCTTGAACTGAAGACCAAGCTGAAAGAAACATCCAAGGAGCGCTAAATCACATTTTGTATAAAAAAACAGCCCTGCGCCGGAAAAAATCCCGTTATACGCAGCGGCTGTTGGCCTGCACGCACTGTTCCTCTTTGAAAGGTTACCGTTCTCACCTTTCACCTGCTCTCCCTCTTCTATTGGTGCCGCTAACGGTAATGCCCATTCTTGCACGCAAGGCGGCATATCCGGCCAGCAGCAGCGCGATGGCTGCGAACCCGGCTCCGCCCGCAAAGCCGAGCATTCTTGGCTCCACATAATCCAGCATCCAGCCTGCCCCGAACATGGACAGTCCCAGCAGCGTGCCGCTGACGGCAGACAGCATGCCAAAGACAACCGGCTGCAGCCGGGGCGGCGTTTCGCGCATGACTAACGTATCCAGACAGGCATTTCCGGCGCCACCGGCCAGAGCGAGCAGGATATACAGGAAAAATGCCTGCAGAAA
The DNA here is from genome assembly GCF_001517085.1 of Paenibacillus sp. DMB5. Lineage (GTDB taxonomy): Bacteria > Bacillota > Bacilli > Paenibacillales > Paenibacillaceae > Paenibacillus_AQ. Next base: position 95,933 of record NZ_LRAC01000092.1, on the reverse strand, counting down.
ACTCCCGCTGCTGCTGATGGCCATCAGCAGAATTCCTTCCAGCAGAAGTCCGGTGAGCGCTGCTGCCAGCAGCCGCTTGGTCAGCAGCCTTCCCGCGAAAAAGCTGAGGCTCAGCCCAATTCCAAGCGCTGCATAGAAAGCACCCACCCCGGCATCCACGGCATGAAACTCCTGCACCGCATACACACTGATCAGCACATTATCCCACCCGTTGATCACCGGCACCAGAAGCTCATAGGCGATTACAATCTGCAGTGCCAGACTGCCCCGGGCCACAAATTTAAGGGTCTGCAGACGGCCTTTGCCAGGCTGCTCTCCCTTCACAGATTCACCAGCCGCTCCTGTCCTCCCTCTTTCTCCGTCCGCAGACGCTGTGGAGGCCTCAAGCCTCTTCCGTCCTGCCCTGCCCGCTGCCTCAGTCTGCGGAAATGAAATCCCCCACAGAAGCACAGCCGCTGCCAGGAAGGACAGGGCATTCATGACAAAAGCCATATCGGGGCCGAACCACAGCGATACCACACCGCCGATAAAAGCGCCTATTATCAGTACGCTGCCGTTCATCAGCTGCTCCAGACCGTTTATCTTCAGCAGCGCGGAGGCATCGGCAAGCAGCGGAATGGAGGATTTGCGTACAGGGCTGTAGACAGCCTCTCCGGCAGCCATAACAAAACTGCCGGCATACAGCAGCCACAGTCTATCTTCCCCGTCCACCAGCAGAAAGGACAGTGCGACCGGTACACGCAGCAGATCGACGGTAATCATGATTGCTTTGCGCGGCAGCCTGGCTGCCAGCAGTCCCCCCAGGGGGGCCATAAACAAATAAGGCAGCACTCTGACTCCAAGCGAGATCCCTACAGCCATTCCCGATCCTGTCAGCTGCAGGACGAGTGCCAGCATCGCTACACTGCTGAAACGGTCACCGATTCCGTTGACCAGCCCGGCAGCAAATAATCTGGAGTAGCCCTTCAGCTGCCGCAGGCCCGGACCGGCAATCCTTCTACTCATTGCAATAACCCCACATTCTAATTAATATAATATCTAATTAGATACTAATCGAATATCATAGTTATGGCAATGCCTTCTTTTCTTTACCCTGCGCAAAATATAAAATGATTGTTGACCGCTATGCCGGATTTAACTTATTGATAAAGAGGTGTCCTTCCGTGAAAATAGACCGCCTGCTTTCCATCGTGATCCTTCTGATTAACCGTCCCCTGATCCAGGCCAAGGAGCTTGCCGATATGTTCGAGGTATCCGTGCGCACCATCTACCGGGATATTGAAAGCATTAACGGAGCCGGAATCCCGGTTGTTACGTACCAGGGTGCAGGCGGCGGAATCGGATTAATGGAAGGGTATCGGCTGGACCGCAACCTGCTGACCGAGCATGAGCTGGCTGATATTTTTACCGCACTGCAGAGCGTGTCCTCTTATGGCGGGGGCGAGCATTCGCTGCTCATGGAAAAAATCAGCAGTGTCATCCCTCCCTCCCAATCCGCCGCCTTCCGCAGCAAAACCGCCCAGCTGGTTGTCGACTTCTCCCCCTGGGGAATGCAGGGGCCGCTGGAGGAGCGGCTGGCGCTGCTCAAGGAGGCACTGGAGGAATCTGCAGCTGTTACTTTCGAATATGTTGCTGCCAGCGGAGCAGTAAGCCGGCGCACGGTAGAGCCTTACACTCTGGTGCTGAAAGGCCAGTCCTGGTATTTGTACGGCTTCTGTACAGAGCGCGGCGATTTCAGGCTGTTCAAGCTGCTCCGCATGAAATCACTGGTCAAGGAGGAGCGCCGGTATGTCCGCCAGGACATTCCTGTAAAGGAGCTGCCCTGGAGCAGCGGCTGGGCTGACCCTTCAGGCACAACGCCGGTTGTGCTGCATTTTACGGCTGCAGGCAGGCATCTTGCGGAAGACTATTTTGACTGCAGCGAGCTGCATCCGGACGGAGACGGCGGCTATACGGTGACCGTCTATTACCCTGAAGATAATTGGCTCTACGGCTTCCTTCTCGGCTTTGGGCCCTTAGCCGAAGTACTGGAGCCGGAGCATATCCGGCACAGACTGGGCGAAATAGCCGCCGGTATTGCCGCTGTCTATAATTCCCCCTCACAGCCGGCAAGTTCATCGACTTGATGACTGGATTTTATTTATAATTCTGGTTGGCAGGATCTTTTGGGAAAGAGGTGGTGAAGTTGAATCTTGAGCAGCGGAAAATGTGGAATGTGAAGCACAAGGCGCTAACGGAAATGCTCGCCCGGCCTGATCAGCACCCCGGGGCTGTGGAGTTATTTCTGGAACAGCACCGCTGGCTGTATGCCTCGGGAGCTGAGTCTTCCGGACAAAGGACTTATGAGGATGAAATTTTAAGCGCCCTCACAGAGCAGTCCTTCCGCAATTATCCGGTACATACAACAGCCAGCAGGAACTCTATCGCCTGGCATCTGTGGCACGCTGCGCGGATTGAAGACATCACGATGAATATTCTTGTCGCAGGCCGGGAGCAGGTGCTGCACAGCGGAGGATTTGCGGAGAAAATGAATACGCGTTTCATCCATTCGGGCAACGGGATGGATGAGGCAGAGATCGCTGAACTGAGTGCGAATCTGTCTTTTGAGGCATTAAAAGACTACAGGCTGGCCGTTGCCGCGCGGACCCGTTCTCTTATTTCCGGACTAAGCGCTGCTGAGCTGAAGGCCAAGGTAGATGTATCACGGCTTAGACAGATCAGTGATCAGGAGGCAGTCAAAGCTTCAGAGCAGTGGCTGCTCGATTACTGGGGCGGCAAAAGCGCAGCCGGTCTGGTGCTGATGCCGGCCACCAGGCATAACTTCCTGCATCTGAACAAGGCGATGAAGGCTAAGCTGAAGCTGCAGAAGATGCCGGTTTCCCCATAGGGGGAAACTACAACAAAAGCGGGGCAGGGAATCTACCTGCTCCGCTTTTTGTGTAATTTTGTCGAGCTCATAGCTTCCCAAGGAACTGGTTCATACCCCGCCGCTAAAGGTCCCTAGCTTAACGGGCTTGCCCAGGCGGGTGGCCGCCTGTCTGGCCTTCGTACCGCCGGCCAGCTCACTTGCTATGGACATCATCAGCTTGATCCGGTTCGCCTGGTTCACTACACTGACGCCGGCATCATAATCAATCGCCGCAATATTCGCTCCCGGGTACAGCTCCTTCAGCCCTTTGATGGTGCCGCGGCCGGTGATATGATTCGGGAGGCAGGCAAACGGCTGGATGCAGACGATATTGTTCACCCCGTTGTCCAGCAGGTCCATCATCTCCGCCGTCAGGAACCAGCCCTCACCCATCTGGTTGCCGACCGATACAAGCCGGCTTGCCTTCTCGGCCAGCCCGTAAATATTCTCGCGGCTCTTCGCCAGGCCCGCCTCCTCCAGCGCCACCTTCACCGGTCTGCGGTAAATCTCCAGATAAGAGATCAGCATCGGGTTGATATAGCCGAGCTTCTTGCTCTTCCCGAACTGCTCCGCCTTGTAAATCGGATTGTAGATGCAGTAAAAAATAAAGTCCAGGAAGTCCGGCATCACCGCTTCGCCGCCCTCCGCTTCAATCATCTCAATGATCCGGTTATTGGCATCCGGATGGAACTTGATCAGAATTTCGCCGACAATACCCACCTTCGGCTTCTCGTAATCATGCACCGGCAGGCGGCAGAACTCAGCGACAATCTCCCGGACCAGCCGTTTGTATTCCCGGAAGGAGAAGGTCGACAGGCTGCTCTTGCAGCGCTCCATTCCCTTGCGGTATAGCGCTTCGGCGCTGCCCGGAATCTGCTCGTACGGACGGAACCGGTGCAGCAGCCGCATCATCAGATCGCCGTAGCAGGCTGCGGCCACCAGCCGGTTGGCCAGCTTGAGGCTGATCTTGAAGCCGGGCTGGTTTTCCATGCCGGAAGCATTGAGCGAGATAACCGGAACATGCCCCAGTCCGGAGTCCTTCAGGGCCTTGCGCAGCAGCGAGATGTAATTGGTTGCCCGGCAGCCGCCGCCTGTCTGTGACATGATGACCGCTGTGCGGTTCAGGTCATAATCACCGCCTTTAAGCGCGGACAGAATTTGCCCGATAGTGACAATGGCCGGATAGCAGGCGTCATTGTTCACATAGCGGAGCCCTTCCTCCGTCTCCTGCGGTCCGGTCGTCTCCAGGATCTTGAGCCGGTATCCGGCGTCCCGGAAGACACGTTCGAACAATTCGAAATGCACCGGTGACATCTGCGGCGACAAAATGGTGTAGGTCTCTTTCATTTCTTTGGTAAAGGTAACATTGGCCTGGGTTTTGTACATGAGCTGCGGCTGCACTTCGCTCTTCTCGCGTTCGCGCATAGCAGCCAGCAGTGAGCGCAGCCGGATGCGGGCTGCCCCCAGGTTGCTGATCTCATCGATCTTGATCAGTGTATACACCTTGTTGTGCCGCTCCATGATCTCCTGCACGGCATCACAGGTTATGGCGTCGATGCCGCAGCCGAAGGAGGTCAGCTGGACCAGCTCAAGATCCTTCCGGGCCGAGGCCAGCCGGGCAGCGCGGTACATCCGGGCATGATAGGTCCATTGATTAACCACCGCCACGTCGCCTTCGCTGCGGTCCAGGTGGCAGACCGAATCCTCGGTAAGCACAGCAAGCCCCATACCTGTGATCATATCGGCAATGCCGTGGTTGATCTCCGGATCAGCGTGATAGGGATGCCCGCACAGGAGAATGCCCTTGGTCCCTGTCTCACTGAGGAATACCAGCGTCTCTTCGCCCTTGGTACGCACATCCCTTTTGGCGTGCTCCGCTTCAGCCAGCCCCGCCTGAACAGCCGCTGCAATCTCTTCCCGCGGAATGTCGGTAAAGGTCTTCATCAGTCCTTTGGTCAGGGCATTAATATCGTCAAAGGTCAGGAACGGGCTGACCAGCGGGACACCCTTTTCCTTCAGGCTGTCCATATTGTTGCGGATGACCTCGGGATAGGAGGCGACCACCGGGCAATTGAAGTGGTTCGTCGCCGCGTCGTCTTCCTTCTTCTCATAGACAACCGCCGGATAGAAGATAAAGTCTACTCCTTTGCCGACCAGGCTCTGCACATGACCATGGGCCATTTTGGCCGGATAGCAGATTGACTCGGAAGGAATGGTATCCATTCCGCTTTCGAAGAGCTTTTTGCTGGATTTGGGGGACAGGACCGTGCGGTATCGCAAGCTTGTGAAAAAGGTATGCCAGAACGGGTAGTTCTCGAACATGTTCATCGTCCTTGGTAGGCCTACAACACCACGTTCTGCCTGCTCTTCAGGCAGCCCTTCATAATCAAAAAACCGTTCATACTTATACTGCATCAGATTGGGTAGCGTGTTCTTGGTCTTCTTGCCGCCTGCACCGCGTTCACAGCGGTTGCCGGTCACATGGAAGCTCTTATCCGGGAAGCGGCTGATGGTCAGTGCGCAGTTGTTGGCGCACAATCCGCAGCGGCCCGGGGAAACCTGATAGGCAAAGGCCTCAAGCTCCTCCGGCCCGAGCAGCGAGCTCACTACGCCGGGAACGGCCTGTTCCTTGGCCAGCAGGGCGCAGCCGTAGGCACCCATGACTCCGGCAATGTCCGGCCGTACCACTGTTCTGCCGGTCAGCAGCTCGAATGCCCGCAGCACAGCCTCATTATAGAAGGTTCCGCCCTGCACAATAATATTTCGCCCCAGATCTTCGCTATTCCGGATTTTAATGACCTTTTGCAGGGCATTCTTAATCACCGAGTAAGCCAGGCCGGCTGAAAGATCGGCCAGCGAAGCGCCTTCCTTCTGTACCTGCTTCACTTTGGAATTCATGAATACGGTACAGCGTGAGCCGAGGTTAACCGGCTTGCTTGATTCCAGTGCAGCCTTGGCAAATTCGGCGATGCCCAGCTCCAGAGCGGAAGCGAAGCTCTCCAGGAAAGAGCCGCAGCCCGCCGAGCAGGCCTCGTTCAGCATCAGACTGTCGATTGCTCCCCCGCGGATCTTGATGCACTTCATATCCTGTCCGCCGATATCGAGAATGAAATCAACCTCAGGCATGAATTTAGAGGCTGCTTTGTAATGGGCTACCGTCTCTACCTCACCGCCGTCTGTCCGCAGCGCAGCCTTAATCAGGCCTTCGCCGTATCCGGTCGCATAGGAGCCGGCGATATAACAGTCCTCCGGCAGCAGCCGGTAGATTTCCTTCAGTGCATCACTGACCGACTGCAGCGGATTACCCTTGTTGCTTCCGTAAGAGGTGTATAGGATCTGATCATCGCTGCCGGTGATAACCAGCTTGGTGGTTGTCGAGCCTGCATCAATGCCCAAGTAGCAGGGTCCGCTGTAATCCGCCAGTTCAGCACGCTTGACCGCAGCCCTGCCGTGGCGCTGCCGGAATTCCGCCAGATCTCCGGCCGTCTCGAACAAAGGCGGCAGCTCGGCATCCTCGGCGCGGTCAGCCTTGAAATCAACTGCGGCAATCCGGGAAATCCAGTCTGCCAGCGGCAGAACAAGCGGCTCCGCCTTCGAGAGCGCTGAGCCGATTGCCACAAAATACTGGGAGCGCTCCGGAAACAGCACCTCCCCCTTGCTAAGCTCCAGCGTCTTCGCGAACAGCTCCCGCAGCACAGGCAGGAAGGTCAGCGGACCGCCCAAAAAAGCCACCCGGCCGCGGATCGGACGGCCGCAGGCCAGACCGCTGATCGTCTGGTTCACAATGCTCTGGAAGATCGAGGCGGCGATATCCTCGCGCCGCGCCCCTTCATTAAGCAGCGGCTGCACATCACTTTTGGCGAACACCCCGCAGCGGGAAGCAATCGGATAGATCCGCTCATGCTTCTCAGCGAGCGTATTCAGGCCGCCCGGGTCCGTCTGCAGCAGCGCAGCCATCTGATCGATGAACGCCCCTGTGCCTCCTGCACAGGCAGTATTCATCCGCTGCTCGATCCCGCCGTTTAAATAAATAATCTTGGCATCCTCCCCGCCAAGTTCGATTGCCGTGTCGCACTGCGGGATCAGCTCACTGATCGCTTTGGTGCAGGCAATGACCTCCTGGACAAAGGGGATTCCGCCAAGCTTGGATAGGGACATTCCCGAGGAACCGCTTACAGCGAGTGCCGCCTTCCTGTCCGGAAACCTGTCCCGGACATCGGACAGGAGAGACAGGGCGGCTTTTTTTATATCACTGAAATGTCTGACATAGTCTTGATAAACAATGGTATTCCGTTCCATAACAACCAATTTGGCCGTAGTTGATCCGACATCAAGCCCTATACGCATCATCATGCCATCCCCTTGCCTTGCCCCAAATTTGAAGTAATATGAGGCAACTATATCATGAGAGCGCCTTATAGAGGCTGTTAAAAATGTTACAGACAGTTTCAAATCATTACCAGCATACTTAATTATTTCGCAAGCTCTTCCAATGTCTTTTCCACATGGCCTTTAACACGGATTTTGCGCCACTCTGCCGCCAGTTTTCCCTGTTCATCAATCAGGAAGGTCGAGCGCACAATCCCCATAAATTCCTTGCCGTACAGCTTTTTGAGCTGCCACACACCGAACATTTCACTTACCCGGTGCTCTTCATCCGACAATAGCGGAAACGGCAGGCTGTTCTTCTCTGTGAACTTGCCGTGTGAGGCCAGGCTGTCCGGACTGATCCCCAGCAGGACCGCTCCCCGGGCGGAAATCTCATCATGGGCGTCACGGAATTCGCAGGCCTCCTGGGTACAGGCAGGGGTCATATTTTTGGGATAAAAATAAAGCAGCACCTTACGCCCAAGATACTGGCTCAGGCTGATGTTGCCGCCTGTGGATGCAGGAAGCGTGAAGTCAGGGACCTTCTGTCCGATTTCGATTGGTTTCGTCATATGTATACCACTCCTAATCCGTTGCTTTGTCTTACGATTGTGCTAAACATTTTGGTGAAATATTCCGAAATTGCTTGTATTCCTAAAAGAAATTATAATGTAGAGAATGTGAATGCGAAAGGAAGAACGAAATGCCTCCAAGAAAGAACCGGCACGCAAAAGCCGGCAAGTCAAAAAAGAAACCGCTGCTCTGGACTCTGGCCATTATACTTCTCCTGATTGCCGGCGGCGCCGCTTACTACTTTACCAGTCTTTACACCCAGCTGGACAACCTGCATAAGACCGGAGAGGCTTCACCGTTTGCAGCCGTTCCTACATCTTCAGCTGAAGTTGTGCAGCCTCCTGAATGGGAAGGCACCGAGCCTGTTAACATCCTGCTTATGGGCGTCGATGCACGCGGAGTGAAGAAAGGCGAAGTTCCGCGCTCAGATACCATGCTGGTTGCCTCTCTTGACCCGGTTAAGAAGAAGTTTTATGTGTTTTCCATTCTCCGTGATACCTATGTCGACATTCCCGGCTTTGGCAAGGAGCGCATTAACACAGCAATTACACATGGTCCCGAGGTAGCGATGCAGACCGTAAGCGATCTGCTGGGCATCCCGGTTCAGTATTATGTATATACAGATTTCCAGGGCTTCATAGCGCTGGTTGATGCAGTCGGCGGTGTGGATTATGAGGTCGAGAAGGACATGGTCTACAAGACCATAGCTGACGGACCCGAATATGACATCGATCTCAAAAAAGGCTTCCAGCATCTCGACGGCAGTATGGCGCTGCAATATGTGCGCTTCCGTCATGACGCAACCTCCGATTTCACCCGGACAGAGCGCCAGCGCAGCTTCCTGAAAGCCGTAGCAGACAAGGTAATCAGCACCACCTCCATTATCAAGCTTCCGTCCATCCTGTCCCAGGTTACCCCTTTCATTGATACGAACCTGGACATGAACGATATGTGGAAGCTGGGCTCCGTCGGTTATGACAGCTCCATGGGCGGCAGCGAGCAGATTCCGCCTATGGACCTGCTGACCGAAGAGAGAACCAGCGGCGGCGCTTCGGTCATCGGATTCAAGAGTGAAGAAGAGCTGAAGCAGTTCGTACAGGATGCAATGGCTGAACCGGAGCCTACGGCAACACCGGAGGCATCTCCAGAGAGCAGCCCTTCTGCAACAGCAGAAACCCACTAAGCAGTTCCCACTCGGCCAAAGGACGGGCGGACAGCGGAATTCCCCGTTGTTCGCCCGTTCCCATGCCCAGGGTTACATAAGACACCCCACAACCAGTATGAAAGGATGATTTTAATGAACCGCAGTAATTCAGAGCAATTATACCAGGAAGCCCTCCAGCATATTGTCGGCGGGGTTAACAGCCCGTCCCGTTCCTTCAAGGCTGTCGGCGGCGGCGCCCCTGTATTCATGAAGCGCGCCAACGGCTCCCGTTTCTGGGATGAGGACGGCAACGAATACATTGATTATCTTGCGGCATACGGTCCGATCATTACCGGCCATGCCCATCCGCATATTACCGCAGCAATCACGGAAGCCGCGCAGAACGGCATATTGTACGGAACGCCAACCCAGCTTGAGATCAAGCTGGCCAAGATGCTCAAGGAAGCCATCCCTTCGATGGATAAGGTCCGCTTCGTCAACTCCGGTACCGAAGCCGTAATGACTACTATCCGCGTTGCCCGTGCCTACACCAAACGCAGCAAAATCGTTAAATTCGCCGGCTGCTATCACGGCCACTCCGATCTGGTGCTGGTTGCCGCCGGCTCCGGCCCTTCCACGCTCGGCATTCCGGACAGCGCCGGTGTCCCCGGCAGCATCGCCCAGGAAGTCATCACCGTGCCATTCAATGACCTGGACGGGCTGCGCGAAGCTCTTGAGAAGTGGGGCGAGGATGTTGCTGCTGTTATGGTAGAGCCGATTGTCGGCAATTTCGGTATGGTTATGCCGAAGCCCGGCTTTCTTGAAGGGCTGTGCAAGCTGGCTCACGATAACGGCTCACTCGTCATTTATGACGAGGTTATTACCGCTTTCCGCTTCCATTACGGCTCCACCCAGACCTATGCCGGTCTTGATAATCATGAGGACATCACACCGGACCTGACCGCACTGGGCAAAATCATCGGCGGCGGGCTGCCGATCGGCGCTTACGGCGGCCGCAAGCATGTTATGGAGCAGGTCGCTCCGCTGGGACCGGCCTATCAGGCCGGAACGATGGCCGGCAACCCGGCATCCATCTCGGCAGGGATCGCCTGTCTGGAAGTGCTTAGCGCAGAGGGTGTCTACGATGAAATGGAACGTCTGGCCATCCGCCTGACCGAAGGGCTGCAGGCCTCGGCCGGCCGCCACGGCATCCCGCTGACCATCAACCGCATCCGCGGCGCGTTCTCCACCCATTTCTGCGAGCATCCGATTACGAACTATGACGAAGCACAGGATACGGACAGCGAGCTGTTCGCCAGCTTTTTCCGCCATATGCTGAACCGCGGCATCAACCTCGCCCCGTCTAAATACGAGGCCTGGTTCCTGACTACGGCGCACACGGATGCTGATATTGATGCTACCTTGGAGGCGGCTGAAGCGTCCTTCCAGGCTATGGCGGCAGAGAACAAATAACCTGTCCGTTAATATATCCGGTTCCATGCAAATAACCCGCTGCCGGGGAGGCAGCGGGTTATTTATATGACTATTTCAGGTCATACAGGCTGCGGATTTCCACATCCTGCGGCAGCTTGAACGGATTCTCCTGATTAATCCGGTCATAGAACATAACGCCATCAAGATGATCCATTTCATGCTGGATAATGATGGCCTGGTAGCCTTTGAATTTCAGGGTAACCGGCTTCCCCTCCAGGTCAAAGCCCTTTACCTTCACTGTTTCATAGCGGGGTACAAAGCCGTGCACCGGCCGGTCTACGGACAAGCAGCCTTCACTCTCAGGCAGATAGACCATAGAGACCGAATGGCTGATTATCCGCGGATTGACCCAGGCATGCTCAACGATTCTGCCTTTTTCATCCTTCGAGTACATTACGAACATCCGCTTCTTCAGGCCAATCTGATTCGCAGACAGCCCTACGCCGGAACGCAGCTTATATTTGGCTGACAGCTCGGGGTCCTGACTGTTCTTGAGAAACTGCAGCATGCATGCAAGCGCCTCACGGTCCTCCGCCCCAAGCGGAAGCTCCACCGGCGCAGCTACACTGCGGAGCACGGGATCGCCCTCACGAATAATATCATCCATCGTTATGATATAGTCTGCCTTGAATTTTGTACTAGACAACGCAATTCATCCACCTTTGCTTTTGGCTGGTTAACCACTATCTTAAAGTAATGTTACGGTTATGGATTAATAAATGCCGTGCGCAGCTTGCTGCTGTAGTTCACATCAAAGCCAAGTCCGGTAGCGAGTGCAGCGAGTGGAAGATACGTTTTGTCCTCTTTGCCCACCTTTTGCAGAAATGCCGGGGTATCAATCGCCTGGTTCACTCCGTTAACCTTGATAAACTTGGACCCGATCGTTATGACCACCGTGCGCCCGCCGTATACAATGGTTGCGCTGGACGTTTTGTTGTCCCATTTACCCGTGGCGCCTACCGCATTGAGAATATCCTTCAAGGCCAGGAAGTTCTGGCCATTCTTCAATATAGGCTTATTTGGGGTATTCAGCTCTACGCCTCTTACAACGATCGACATCGGAGCCGCCGCAGCTCCTGCACCTGTCATTGCTATAGCTGAAGGTGTACGGTATTCTCCCCACTCCAGCTCGGCAAATACTCTGGCGATCTTCTCATAGCCCAATTGTGTTGGATGAAAATCGGCTGCGCCTGCACCAATAATATGAGTGAGCGATGCCTCTACTCCGGCAAACCGGGCAGCAACATGAGCTGTAACTACCGGGGCTGCCGACGTATTCAGACTGGCGGTGACGCTATCCGCAGCTGCCGTAAACCGTTCCGCTGCACCCATTAGTGTGGCATAATTGGCGCCGAGGGCGATTTTGGGAGCCGGCTGGTATTGATCCGCAAGCAATATAGTTGCAGCAGGATTGACCGCCCGTATATTCTCCAGTGCTGCCTTTACATTGGTGGTGTATGCCGTCAGCCGCTGCTCCAGCTGGGCCTCGAAATCGGCAGAGGGCAGCTCCTTCACCTTCAGAAACAGGCTGCTTACATCATTGCCGCCGATTGTAATGGTAATCAGATCCGCATCTGCCAGCTCAGTCTTGATCTGCGGTGTCAGCTGCGCAAACTGGCTGATCCGCGGATCGGGCAGGCCTGCCTGAATGCCGTCAGCCGGGATAACGGTGCCGTTCTTGATAGCCCCGGTATAGTTAAGCAAACCTGCCGAGGTCAGACCAAGAATCCCGTAATTGTTCAGAGCGCTTCTGCCGTGATACCAGCCCTGCTCCAGCAGCCGCTCTGCATATCCGTAAGGTTTCGTATTCGGATCCGTCATCCCCGGCTCATAACCGGCTGTGATTGAATCCCCCAACGCCACGATGCGAAAGACATCCTGCCCTGTTCCCTGACTTGCCGCTGTATCAGCAGCATCAGCCTGCTCCGCCCCTGCACCCAGCAGCAGAGTGAACAGAAGCATGCCGCTTGTTCCGGCGGCCCATAGTTTTTTCCATGCCATCAGCATCGTACCCCTCTACATTATTATAATTCCATTCTATCATCTGAACGGCCTGCAGCAAAAGAGCGGGTTCCCGTTAACCGGAAACCCGCTCCATAGCTCTGTTCTGTTATTGCCCGCCTCCGGAACCGGAAGCCGGCTTGCCGTCTTTATCCTGCGGATGATCAATAATGCCGGAACGCTTCAGATATTTGTCGTAACGGTCATCCAGCTCCCTGGCCATTTTGCGGTACCGCAGGGTTTCTTCCACAATCGGGTCATGCGCAGTCTGAATCCGGATTTCGTATTTGGGCGAAATCTGGCGGACCTCCTTGGCTGTACGGTCGCTCTGCTCCATTTCACCTTCCTGCAGCATTTCGCTCAGCATTTCACTCAGCCTGCGCTCCAAATCGTAATCTTCCATCCTTCAGTTGCCTCCTTAAAGCTTGAATCCCGTGGCTTCCGCTTCCTGCAGCGAGGAGACCAGAAATTCATGGATCTTCCCGTTGCTTGCCACAATATGACGTGTACCGATGTCATAAGGATTACCAAGCGTATCGGTTACCCGGCCGCCTGATTCAAGCACCAGCAGCACGCCTGCAGCGCAGTCCCAAGGGCTCAGGCCGACTTCCCAATAACCGTCCACCCGGCCTGCTGCAACATATGCCAGATGCAGAGCAGCCGAGCCTCCGGCACGGACGCCGCGGATCTGCGGCAGAATATGCTGCAGGCCGGCCATATTCGCCGGCTGGGCGAAGGTGCGGTCCGGCGGAAAGCCCATGGCAATCAGGCTGCACCCAGGCTCCGTCTCCTTGGATACCGCGGTTGGGATACCATGCATATAAGCGCCTTTGCCCTTCTCGGCAACGAACATTTCGTCGCGGATCGGATCATAAATAACCCCAACCGACAGCTCCCCGTTAATCGCCAGGGCAATCGATACACAGTAGAAAGGAAAACCGTGCACGAAATTGGTTGTCCCGTCAATCGGATCAACAATCCACAGATATTCATGCTTGCGTCCTTCTTCGAGGGCGGCAGTGACTGCATCTGCACCGGGAGTCACCCCTTCTTCCCCGAGGATGGCATGGTCGGGATAATGGGTCAGGATCAGCCGCCGGATCATCTGCTCCACACCTTTATCAACTTCAGTAACCAGATCCTGTGCCGACGTCTTGCTGCCCAGTTCCTTCACTTGTCCCTGTCTGCTCTTGATCCATTCCCCCGCTTTGGCTGCAGCGTTGATCGCCGCCGCCGTATAACCCTTGCTTGTTACCACATAGGGCTCCCGTTCATTCCGTTTATCAGAATTCAAAGGATTCATCTCTTCACTCCGCTTTCTTGAACTTGATTGCTCTCCCGTGAAACACTGCAAGTTAAGCAAGCACACTCCCTGCCGCTTAAGTTTCATTCAACGTACCCTATTTCAGGGCACTTATCAAGTCTAACCTTGTTTAAGGCTCAACATTGATGCTGGCTCCATTCAGGACGGTAATCCCGTTGCCGGCCTCCGCCAGCTCCTTCATTGCCTCCATCAGGCTGAACAGCGCCCCGTCCTTCAGCTTGGCCTCAATCATTACATCGACAGCAGGCGTATCCGCGGCAATCCGCTTCAGAAAAGCAAGCAGCGGCGCCGGCTCCACCCCGTCGGCATGGCTGCGCGGATCAGACGGGCTGCGCGGGCTGGAGACATGGATCTTCGGCGGGAGCTGCTCTCCAGGTCCTACATCCGTCAGGGCAAGCCTGCTCTTCCACGTACTCAGAATATCCGGCCACATCTCCCACGGCAGCTCGCCCTCGTTGTTCACCCACTGGTGGTGAATATCAAGCACCATGGGCAGGCCAAGCTGGCGGCAGACGGCTAAGGTCTCCGGAGCATTGAAGGTCTTATCGTCATTCTCCAGCGTCATCCGCTCCTGCAGCCTGGAGGGCAGGCCGGCGAAATGCGTTTTGAAGCGCTCTGCCGCTGCAGGCTTGTCCCCGTAGGCTCCGCCGATATGGATGTTGTTCTTGGCCGTTGCCGGAAGCCCGAGGGCATCCAGCATGTCCGTATGGTACTGCAGGTCACGGACGGAGCTGGCCAGCACCTCGGGGCGGGGCGTGCTCAGCACCGTGAAGTGATCCGGGTGAAACGATACCCGGAGTCCGTGCTTAATAATATATTCCCCGACTTCGGCAAACTCCCCGGCGAGCGCCGTAAAGGGGTTCCAGTCCTGCAAGTCGGGATGGGTCGAGAGCGGGATCAGCTTGGAGGTAAGCCGGTACACCTTGATCTCCGAGCCGACGTTATGCTTCAGGAGGCGCAGTGTGTTATGCAGGTTCATCCTGGCGATCTGCTCCAGGCGCCGCAGGCCGGCCTCCCGGTCATCCAGCTTGTTAAAGCTGGCCATAGTCATGGTCTTGGAGGGTGAGCAGTCTTTGATGACAGTCGACATGGCCACATAACCGAAACGGACAATCATTTTTCTTCCCCGAAGAACATCTCATAGGCGAGCGCAGTCTGCACCCGTGATTCTTCCTCATTCAGCCTGCGCACCAGATCCATCTCTACTGCGGTAACCTCATTGCCCTGAAAATTGATCTCGGCGATCGAGGCGGAAATCTTCACGATTGCCACAGCCACATTCTCAGGCGTGTAGGCGATCACCTTCTGGCCGGTCGGGTAGACGCGGAAGCCCTGCTTGACCATCTTGGTACGCCCGTACTCCAGCAGTTCGTATAGCTCCTGCTCATTCTTGAACTTGCAGACTGAATTGAATTCCGATAGAAATCCCATTGCTATTCGATTCTCCTTCCCGGCCGGATTGCCTCCGCCGCTTCGCTTAATATTAATTATTCATTATCGTATTTAAGGCCTTGTCTGAACTGATACCGTTCCAGCGCCAGCTCAACCATACGGTCCAGGAGCGTCTGGTAAGACACGCCCGTCTCCCGCCACAGCAGCGGATACATGCTGAAAGGGGTGAAGCCCGGCATTGTATTCACTTCATTAATCAGAATTTTGCCGTCGGACTTCCGCAGGAAGAAGTCTGCCCGGGTAATGCCGCTCCCCTCAATGGCCCGGAAAGCCTGCAGCGCCGCTTCACGCAGACGGTCGGCCACTTCCGGATCAAGCGGGGCGGGAATCAGCATCTGCGACTTGCCGTCGATGTACTTGGCCGCATAGTCATAATATTCACCGGAAGAGACGATTTCACCCGGAACCGATGCCTCAGGCTCTTCATTACCCAGTACGGCTACTTCAACCTCACGGGCATCCACAAATTCCTCGATAATAACCTTCGTATCATACCGGAGAGCGAATTCAACAGCCTTGATCAGGCTCTCTTTATCCGATGCTTTGGAAATACCTACGCTTGAACCCAGATTGGCCGGTTTGACAAAGACCGGGTAACCCAGTTTATCCTCTACTCCGACAATCAGCTCATGGCCTTTCCGTTTCCATGCAGAGGCGCTGAAATAACAGTATTTGCACTGGTCAAGTCCCGCTTCACCAAACAGCTTCTTCATTACAACCTTATCCATCCCAGCTGCGGAAGCCAAAACTCCTGCTCCGATGTACGGAATATTAGCCATTTCGAACAGCCCCTGAATGGTGCCGTCCTCCCCGTTGGTTCCATGCAGCAGCGGGAACATGACATCGACTATGCTCTCTTCCCCGTTCAGCCCGCTGAAAACCGTGTTCAGCGCCATGCCCATGTCTCCCGCCGGTCCTTCCAGCTTCAGCTCCTCAATCCTGCTGTATGGGGCACCTAGCGTCTCCCCGACCTTCCACAGCCCCTGCTTGGAAATGTAAAATGGAATAATTTCATATTTATCGTAGTCAAAAGCGTTCATGACTGCAAAAGCCGTCTGCAGCGATACCTCATGCTCTCCGGATTTGCCCCCGTACACCAGTCCTACGGTACACTTTGTGTTCCCCATGCCCTAACCTCTTTCTGAATTATAAGTAGTCATTAATATGAAAAAAACGGTAGGCTGTTCTGTCGGTCCATGCATAGGAATCACGGTAATCCCAATAGCGGTGGCGGCTTGAGACCGTCCGGGCATTCACCAGCGGCATGCCTTCCGCATCAAAAGCGGTAACAATCGTACTGTGCTGGTAATGACCATTGCCGTCCCAGTCATACTGGATGACGTCACCCAGGCTAAGCTGCTCCGGACGGTCCACGGCTTCTGCACGGAGTCCGCTGCTGCGCTGTGCGCTCAAATACCGTTCCAGACTGTCCGACACAGCCCAGCTGAAGCTCCACCATTCCTGGGTTCCGTTGTAGCCTTTGTACCACCAGCCCGTTTCTCTTTTACCAGTATAGTTGATCGGTGCTCCCCCTGCAAAGAGACATTGGGAGACATAATTGGTGCAGTCCACCTCAAAAATTTCAAACTCCGGATTGCCGTCCTTCCACCACCGGTCAGCATAAGCTACCGCATCCTCCCGGCGGTACCTCACCTCTCTGGCCCCGGGAGTACCGCGCAGAATCTTGCGGTTAAGCAGCGGCTGCGACGGCTGCGGCTCCCGCAGCACCTCACCCCATTTGGACAGCCGGACCACAGGTTCCGCCTCAGCTGCCCTCCGCAGGGAATTGCGCTCAGGCACGCTTCGCTCAATGTTCACGATCTCCCAGCTGCTTCCTGTGCGCACAAAGGTCAGCCGTTCAGATTCAATTTTATCCTCGCGGTGGGTAATTCCGCCCTTTTCATAATAAAGTGCACTGTGCAGAGCCACATCGGCTACAAGCTCACCGGGGTTCTGCCGCACAGTCCGCAGCGTCCGCACCCCGGTCTCGCCGCGAAGCGGCGTAATGCTGCGCCGTTCATACCACTGCGCAATGCGGCGCGAACGCTCACCCTGCATTTTGTGGAAACGGGCATCCTTTACGGTGCCCTGAACCTGCGCATATCCCGGAGCGACCCTACCTTTATTCAACAGATCCACATAAGCGTACAGACTTTTTTTCCATTCGTGCTCCATTTCATACCCGCCTCTCCCTATTTGGCTGCTGTCCTATGTATATGAACGAAAAGGAGCCGCTATACAGGCGGAAACAGGCGGGAGCGGGGAAAATGGTCCGCCAGACAGGCAGCTTACCCTCGCGCTATCACAGGCCGTTTGCAATGTCAGGCGAAATCCCGTTATAGTGTACAAAAAACATATGCGGCAACACCGGAAAACCAGCTGCAGCCCATACAAAACCGGGCAGAAATAACAGCAAAAAAAACTTTACTCTCATCTATGTAACCGTTATACTTTAAATATAAGCAATTTGAAATGGAGTTTCACCAGATGAAACAAGGAGGCGCATATATGCCAAGCAAGGACCATTTTTCGCTGTCCAAGAGCCTGGAATCAGGCGGCAAAACTTACCGTTACTTCGATCTGAATTCCCTCGAACAACAAGGTGTAGGCGACATTTCCTCCCTGCCCTTTTCTATCAAAGTGCTGCTGGAGGCTGCTGTCCGCCAATATGACGGGCGTGCCATCACTGAAGAGCATGTGAAGCAGCTGGCCGGCTGGTCCGGCGGCATCGACCGCAACAAGGAAATTCCGTTTATTCCGGCACGCATCGTGCTGCAGGATTTCACCGGCGTACCGGTCGTAGTCGACCTTGCAGCCATGCGCGATACCGTCAAGAAAGCTGGCGGAGACCCTAAGAAGATCAATCCGCTGGTTCCTGTAGATCTTGTTATTGACCATTCCGTCATGGTTGATGCATTCGGCACAGCCGATGCGCTTGATTATAATATGAACGTTGAATTTGAACGGAATGAAGAGCGTTACCGCTTCCTGCGCTGGGCGCAGACCGCATTCAACAATTTCCGTGCCGTTCCTCCGGCAACCGGAATTGTGCATCAGGTCAATCTGGAGTATCTCGCTTCCGTAGCAGCTACCAAGACCGTTGACGGTGAAACCGTAGTCTATCCGGATTCCCTTGTCGGAACCGACTCCCACACAACCATGATCAACGGCCTCGGCGTCGTCGGCTGGGGTGTCGGCGGGATTGAGGCTGAGGCGGGGATGCTGGGACAGCCGCTGTATTTTGTCACACCTGAGGTTGTAGGCTTCAAGCTTACCGGCAGCCTGGTGGAAGGTGCTACTGCAACCGACCTGGCGCTGACTGTTACCCAGATGCTGCGCAAGAAGGGCGTTGTCGGCAAATTCGTAGAATTCTACGGCCCGGGTCTGGCTAACATCAGCCTCGCTGACCGTGCTACTGTCGCTAATATGGCTCCCGAATATGGGGCAACCATCGGCTTCTTCCCTGTAGACGACGAAACGCTGGCCTATCTGCGCAGCACCGGCCGTCCGGATGAGCTGGTTGAGCTGGTCGGGGATTACTATAAAGCCCAAGGCATGTTCCGTACTGCCGATACACCTGATCCGCAGTTCAGCGATGTCATCGAGCTTGATCTGGCGTCTGTTGTTCCGTCCCTGGCCGGACCTAAACGTCCGCAGGACCGTGTAGAGCTGTCGCACATGAAAGAGAATTTCGAAGGCATCATCCGTACGCCTGTCGATAAAGGCGGCTACGGCCTCAGCGATGAGAAGATCGCCGAAGTGGTTGAAGTGCAGCACAAGAACGGAACCACCAGCAAGATGGGTACAGGAGCCGTGGTTATTGCCGCAATTACCAGCTGTACGAACACCTCCAACCCAAGCGTTATGCTCGGTGCGGGGCTGCTCGCCAAGAAGGCTGTAGAGCGGGGACTGACCAAACCGGGTTATGTAAAAAGCAGCTTGACCCCGGGCTCCCTCGTTGTTACCGAATACCTGGAGAAGGCCGATCTGCTGAAGCCGCTGGAAGCGCTGGGCTTCTATCTGGCCGGATACGGCTGCGCAACCTGTATCGGCAACTCCGGCCCGCTGCCGGATGAAGTCAGCCAGGCCATCACTGACAATGATATGACAGTAGCCGCTGTTATATCCGGTAACCGTAACTTTGAAGGCCGCGTGCACGCCCAGGTCAAAGCCAACTATCTGGCTTCACCTCCGCTCGTTGTGGCTTATGCCCTGGCGGGTACGGTTAATATCGATCTGCAGACAGAGCCGCTTGGCTATGATCCGCAGGGCGAGCCTGTCTTCCTGAAAGACATCTGGCCGACATCTGCCGAGATCCGTGAGGCGATCGGATTATCGCTCAGTCCGGAAATGTTCCGCCGTAAATATGAGAATGTGTTCACCGCCAATGAGCGCTGGAACGCAATTCCTGTACCGGAAGGCGAGCTGTATGAGTGGGATGACAACTCCACCTACATCCAGAATCCGCCGTTCTTCGAGAATCTGGCAGACGGTATCGGCGATATCAAGGATATTAACAATGCGCGCGTTCTGGCATTGCTGGGCGATTCCGTCACTACTGACCACATCTCGCCGGCCGGCAATATCTCTACATCAGGTCCTGCCGGGGAATACCTGCGCAGCCACGGTGTGGAACGCGCTGACTTCAACTCCTACGGCTCGCGCCGCGGGAACCATGAAGTGATGATGCGCGGTACGTTCGCCAACATCCGTATCCGCAACGCAGTTGCTCCGGGCACAGAGGGCGGCGTGACTACCTTCCTCCCGAGCGAAGAAGTCATGTCCATCTACGATGCTTCCATGCTGTACCAGTCGGCCGGCCAGAATCTGGTCGTTATTGCCGGCAAAGAATACGGCACAGGCAGCTCGCGTGACTGGGCAGCCAAAGGCACACTGCTGCTGGGCGTCAAAGCGGTTATTGCCGAGAGCTTCGAGCGGATTCACCGCAGCAACCTGGTCGGCATGGGCGTACTGCCGCTGCAGTTCCAAGAAGGCCACGGCTGGAGCAGCATGGGGCTGACCGGACGCGAGACCTTCAATATCACCGGCCTCGACAACTATGTGCTTCCGGGGCAGGAGCTGACTGTTACAGCTACCCGTGAAGACGGCACACAGTTCGAGTTCCCGGTTATTGCCCGCCTGGACAGCACTGTGGATATCGACTACTACCGCAATGGCGGTATTCTGCAGACGGTACTCCGCCAGATGCTGGCTGATGCTACCGCTTCGGAAACTGCTCTGCCTGTAGAATAATCAGCTTGAATAATCCGGCCCGCCGGCCGGACCAAATAAAACAGCCCCCCTGCTTCATCTGGAAGCAGCGGGGGCTGTTTATTTATCGACCTGTCAGATTTCAATCCGTTCCGAATTCAGGATCCGTTTATAGATAAGGGCAATGATCTGCGAGCGGTCAGTCACATTCATTTTATTGAAAATCCGGCTCAGATGGTTTTTGACGGTATGCTCACTGATGAACAGGGCGCTGGCAATCTCTTTGTTCGTTTTGCCGTGCACAATCAGCTCCAGCACCTCTTCCTCGCGCGGGGATATGCCCCATTCCTCCTTGGAAAGCGTAAGCGCCGCACTGTCCAGCAGCCTCGACCCGTTTACAACCCGTTTCTTGGGCCGGGAATCGATGCGGCTTCGCAGAAACTGCTGGAACGAGGATAGCGGTTCATCCTCAACTGCATCTGTCGCATCAGGCTCCAGAACGAACCGGGACGGATCAATCCACTTGTGCGGCTGGCCGGCAAGCTGCTCGCGGTCCGCCTGTCCGCTTATGTGCCGCAGAACAAGCAGAAGCAGCTCAGCCGTTAACGGCATTACCTGCTTATCTTTCGCCGGATGCTGTAGAGGAAGCCGGCCCACCAGCTCAATCAGCTCAATCTCCCTGTGGAAGAAACCATACTCGCTCAAAAGATTGCTGCGGAACGGGGCAAGCAGACACGCGCGCCTCAGCAATTCAGCCTCAGCTTCCGGGCGCCCCATATAGCGTGACAAATCACGGGCCAGCTCCGAAGCATCAAGAGAAAGATAGTACAGCTGTGCATTGTTATTCTGGAGAAATTCGCGGAAATTAGTAAGAAACACTTCAGACTGTCTGGAGTATCTGCTGTCCCTTTCGATCAGGCGGATAGCCGCGCCGGCCATCGCCGCAATGGTTTCCAGCTGGATCATCCACTGTTCAGCCTCACCGCGCTGCCTGAATCCGGCAGAGAGGACTCCTTTGAATTCATTTCCGGACAGCAATGGACATTCGAGCAAAATCTGTTTTGCCTCAGCCTCGCGGATTATCGCCGATGACAGGAACGCTTGAGGAGTATAACGGGCCTCCAGATCACTTACATAGTCCTCTCCGGATTCCGGTGCCCAGCCCCTCGCATAGTATGTATGAGCGGCATGCTCCCCGGTCTGGAAATGCACCAGTACCGAAGACACCAGGACGGGCAGACCCGTCACCACATCAAGCAGCAGCGTCCCCAGCTCCTGGAGCGACCCGGCATGCTGCAGCTGTGCTGCCGCTTCCTTTAGACGCAGGGCCCCTTCCATGCCCAGCTGTGTCTGACACAGCAGCTTGCACATGATGCTGCCGAGCGCTGCGTTGCTCTTCCTGAGCTCTGCGATCCGTTCCCGGCCAAGTTCCGGCAGTTCACCAAGGCCGGCCCGCAGCTGTTCATATGCAGGATGCTCCCGCATCCGGTCGTCGAATATCGCCAGTACCCGCTCCCGTGTGCCCTGCTCCATATAAAACCCTGACCACAAATAATACACCTGTCCGCAGCCCGCTGCCAGCGGGGTAACTACAACATTCAGCCCCGGAACCCATTCCATAACGGCGGGATCGCTCAATCCCTCCAGCTGCTGCAGCATCTGTTCATTAGTCCGGAATGAATCCTGCAGGGAAGCCAGCATTTCTCTGTAATGCCCGCAGGCGGCTGCCGGACGGGTAATCAGGCCTCCCTCCTGATCGGTGAGCATTATTGCCTGATCCATTGCAGCTGCGAACATATCCTGCAGCTGCTGCATTTCTTCCATCAAAGAATCGGGTACTCCTGTGTTCATAGAATCACCCCATGCCCGGAATTATCAAAGAACTTATAAATACGCAATACTATCGCCACTTCCTACTTTCTATATAGCTTTTTATCATAGTTCATTTTGGGCGGAGATACAATTTTTCATTTTCTATTTATGATCAGGCCGGCATGCTGTTGCCCCTGTTGCCATTTCACTCCGGTTTTGCCTTAGCTTTACTGTTTATTTAACCAAATTAACCGCTTTCATAACGGCAATCCGGGATCAGAGCCGATTCCCGGCTATCCGATCATTAAGCCCATTTCGGCAGCATTTTCTGCCAGAATGACCGCATATTCCTCCAGCGTCTCCCGCGACAGCCGGCTGACCGGTCCCGAAAGGGACAGTGCCGCGACCACCTTGCCGCTGCGGCCTATAATTGGCACCGCTACTGCAGCCGCCCCGGGCTCCCGCTCTTCAAAGCTGGTCGCATACCCGCGTCGGGTGATCTCCCTGAGCTGCTCCAGATAGAGGCTGCGGTCGACGCTCTCCGGCCAGGCAGGGTCCGCCAGCAGGCGCACCTGGACCTCCGATGGGGCGTAGGCGGCAAGGACCTTGCTGGAGGCGCCTACAGACAGCGGCAGCCGGGCTCCAATCTGCGCCACACGGCGGATAGCCTGATGGCTCTGGACAGCCTGGATACGCACACGCTCGAGGTCATCGCGCAGATAGAGGCTGACTGTCTCACCGAGCCGGTCACGCAGCCGCTCCATCGCCGGAAGCAGCAGCACCGCAGGCTCATCAAGCGTCGGCAGGTGGGTGGACAGTTCCCAGATCCGGATGCCAAGCCTATATTTATCCGTCGCTTCATTGCGCAGCAGGAACCCTTTTTCCTCAAGTGTTGTCAGCAGCCGGTGCACTGTACTCTTGTGCAGGCTGATTTTCCCGGCTATTTCCGTCAGGCTTAAATCGCTCTCCTGGGTAAAGCAAAGTAATATATCCAGCGCCCTTTCAACAGCGCGAACAGTCAGTTTCCGGTCCTCCACGGTCTTCTCCCCTTACCTGTTTCATTAAATGAAACCCGGTTACATTATTCTACATAGTCAACTCTATCTTAGAGCAAAACTCCAGGGAAAGTCCAGCATAATAACAGCCCCGGAAAAGGCTGGGGCGCAGTTTACATTTAGATTACAAAAGCGGCTAATTCATTGACTTTAAAGGGGCATCAACCTACGATTAAATATATGAATTATTCTTTTTGGGAGTTGAAAATATGGATCTGGCAACCCTCCGTACCGGCCCGCCGGTCTCACACAAGCCTGATAAACAAAAGCCAGGTGCAGCGCATCAGATTTCTCTGCGGATGATCCGTGTCAAACATATTATTGTGGCGTTGCTGTTATCTGTCTTTTTCTTTTTTGTCTTCTGCTTCATTGCACTGCATGGCTATATTGCCTGGGTGTTGTCCAACCCCACAGTAGCCCCACTCTATTCCACACCTATGATTGCCAAGGGACTGGAATATGAGGATGTTAACTTCCCGGCACAGGATGGCAGCCGGACGATGCAGGGCTGGTACATTCCTTCAGAAGGCTCGACCAAGACGATAGTGTTCAGTCACGGCTACGGCGCCAACCGCGAGGAGACCTGGGTTCCAATGTATGATTTGGCCCACTACGCGCACAGCCTGAACTTCAACGTCGTCATGTTCGATTACGGCTTCGCTTCCCAGATTAACAAGGATATTGCCACCGGCGGCAAAAAAGAATCCCAGCAGCTGCTCGGCGCCATTAACTTTGCCAAGGAGCGGGGAGCCAGGGAGATTGTTGTATGGGGCTTTTCGATGGGCGCAGGCACTGCGCTTCAGGCCGGGCTTGTCACCAAGGACGTCGATGCTATGATACTGGACAGCACCTTCCTGCTGGAGCCGGATACGCTGTACCATAATATTAAGCAAAACATTGATCTGCCGCGCCAGCCTTCCCTGGAGATCATGGAGATGCTGTTCCCAGTGCTGAATGGAACCGGACTCAACCAGATTCCTTACGCCAAGGTAAAAAAAGAGGATTATCCGTTTCCGATCCTGTTCATGCACGGCACGAAGGATGACAAGGCGCCCTATCCGATTGCCGAGGAGCTGGCAGCCAATCAGAGTAATCCTTACTCCGATTCCTGGATTATTGAGGACAGTCACCATGAGCTGCTCTTCCGGGAGCATCCGCGCGAGTATCTGCGCCGTGTCTCCGCCTTTCTCGGCAATGTGCAGCTGGCCCGGTCAATGGAAGGCAGCGAAACCTCTACAGCAAGCAAATAGCAGGCATGACCCCTATACAAAACGTGCAGAGTTGTATCTATACAGCTCTGCACGTTTTTGCGTGAGCGTACAGGCCCGCCGGTAATCCTCATATTCTCTCTTCCGCGCTCATATAATGAACCGTTATTGAGCCAAAGACAGGAGGTCTGCCAGCCATGCTGTATATTTACGGGCCGCTGCTGCCTGTACGTATTCTCGAAGAGATTATTTTCTGGAAAAACCAGGAGAAGGAGCACACCGAGGTTATAAAAGCCATTGTCCCCCGCCTGGAGGAGCCTTACGTTAAGCTGCTGGATCAATGGGCTGTTGTTTTTGGCGCTGCAGAGCAGGCCGCGCGGCGCCTGCTGGAGGTTTCACTCGGAGCAGGCCCTGCCGGGCACACCGGGCTTGCTGCAGATACGGAGCAGCTGGTCCACACCGCCTGCGGCCAGTCCCGCGAGTTCATCCGCCAGCTGTACGCTTTGCGTGAAGCGAGTGCGGCGGTAAATGCCCAGCCGCTTGCCGGAATTGTGATTGTGCACATTATCCGCGAATCGGAGTATTTCCTGGCGGTACTCGGAACGCTGAGTGCACCTGGCCAGGTCGCCGGGCTGATGCGGGAAGCCGCTATTGATCAACCGGAGCTGTATCAGCCACAGTTCAGGGCTGAGCCCGAAGATGCTTTTGCACCTTCGTTCCCGGGGGCTCCGCCGCCGGAGCTGCGCGAGCCGGGCACCGTACCGGTGGGCGGCCACACCCTCCCGCCGCTGCCCTATGCCTATAATGCGCTCGAGCCTTACATCGATGAGAAAACAATGATCATCCACCACGACAAGCACCACCAGAGCTATGTGGACGGACTGAACAAAGCCGAGCTCAAGCTGGCGGAAGCCCGCAAGAGCGGCGATTTCGATCTGGTCAAGCATTGGGAGCGGGAGCTTGCCTTTAACGGGGCAGGGCATTATCTGCACACCATCTTCTGGAACGTTATGTCGCCCCAGGGCGGAGGACGGCCGACTGGTGCCTTGCTGGATGCGATCGAGCGCAGCTTCGGCAGCTACGATGCCTTCAAGAACCAGTTCACGGAGGCGGCAAATAAGGTGGAGGGCGGCGGCTGGGCCCTGCTTGTCTGGAGTCCGCGCAGCCGCCGGCTGGAGATCCTGACCGCGGAGAAGCATCAGAATCTGTCACAATGGGATGTTGTTCCGCTGCTGGCGCTGGACGTCTGGGAGCATGCCTATTACCTCAAGCACCAGAATAACCGCGCCGACTATATTAAGGACTGGTGGAAGGTGGTCAACTGGCCATATGTCTCGGAGCGTTATGCCGCTGCCCGCAAGCTGATGTGGCAACCCTTTTAATCCGGTCCCGCCGCTCGCAGCAGGCTTATTACCTTAGAAAAGGTCCGGCAAGGCACACCAAAAAGCCCGTCCGGCACAGAAGTGCGGGCGGGCTTTCAATATATTCGGGGCACCTTGCAGCCTGTCCCGTTCTATTCTTTGATCAGGGCCAGAAATTCCGCGCGTGCAGCCGCATCTTCACGGAAGGTGCCTCTGGTGGCCATAGTCACCGTCTTGCTGCCGGGCTTCTTCACCCCGCGGGCGCACATGCACAGATGTTCGCCTTCCACCACAACCATCACGCCGTGCGGACTAAGCACCTCGGCCATAATGTCTGCGATCTGCGCTGTAATACGTTCCTGCACCTGCAGGCGGCGGCTAACAGCCTCCACAAGACGGGCCAGCTTGCTAAGCCCGGCAATCCGTCCGCTTGGCACGTACCCGATATGGACCTTGCCGAAGAAAGGGGCCATATGATGCTCACACTGGCTGTAATAGACAATATCTTTTACGATGACCAGCTCTTCATGAGACTCATCGAATGTTACACCGAGCGCCTCGCGGGGATCTACTGAATAACCGCCAAAGATCTCCTCATACATCCGCGTGACGCGTGCCGGCGTATCCAGCAAGCCTTCACGGCCGGTGTCTTCACCGATTAATTCCAATATTCTGGCAACGTGGTACTCGATCTGTTCACGGTTCGCAGATACCTTGCCGTTCACATATTCCTTGATGCCCCCCATAGAGCCTCCCCCTTTCGTCCCCGTATCTGTAATCATCTATTACGAGAACCCTTTATCTGCCTTTGCGGCCCTGCTTCTGTCTGGCTGCAGGTGCAGGCCGTCCCGGCTGGTTATTGTTCTTCAGCATCTGCTGCGCACGCTGCATCTGCTTGTTGTTCAGGTTATAACCCATTTGCTTCGCGACCTTCTGGAGCATTTCCGGATCATTCTGCATCGTTGTCATTTGTCTGCGCAGATAGAAAACACCAATGGCAAATCCGCCGATCAGACCTACGACAAGCGTAATAATAGGCAACGCAATATTCATCTAAAGTCCACCTCTGTACTCAATTGTCGGCATTGCCCGGCTTGGGCACGCGATTCTATCATAGCATTTCAACATCTGGACAGCAATTGGTAAATCCCATCGTTAAAAAAGATAGTTCCCGTCCGGATTGGCTCCTGACTGTCCGGCCTCCAGCTCCAGCAGACAGCTCTTAATTCCGAGACCTCCGGCATAGCCGACAAGGGCACCAGCAGCACCGATAACCCGGTGGCAGGGGACAATTACAGGCACAGGATTACGGTTGTTGGCTCCGCCGACTGCCCGTACCGCCTTGGCGTTCCCTACCTCTATCGCCATATCCTTATAAGAAACTGCCCCCCCGTAAGGAATGGTGCGCAGCGCTGTCCAGACCTGGAGCTGAAACGGGGTGCCGCGCATATCCAGCGGCAGCGAGAATTCCCGCCGCTGCCCGCTGAAATACTCTGAAAGCTGGTGCTTCGCCCCGGCAAGCTGATCTTCCCCGGGCAGCAGTTCCACCTTGCCCATCCGGGCAGCCAGCCATTTCTCCATATCCGGCCGTGTCCTGGCAAGCGGACCGAACCGGACCAGACACAATCCCTTATCCGTTGTGCATAAAGTCAAGTCACCGATCAATGATGGCATTTCACTGTAAAATACCGTTGTTACACCTGCGGCTGCCGCCACGCTGTACTTATTCACTGTCCGTCTCCTTCTGCTCCAGCAGTCTGCGGTGTGCGCGGTCCAGCATTTCCCGCACCGTGCCATCCTCTTCACGCTGCAGTGCCTGCTCCACCGCTGCCAATGCCTCACTGCCGCCGATTTTACCGAGTGCCCAGGCAGCGGTACCGCGCATCTCCGGCCGCGATTCGTGCTTAACAATCTCCGCCAGCTTGGGCACGGCAGCAGTCTCCTTAAAGTTCCCCAGCGCAATTACCGCGTTGCGCTGAATCGGCTTTTTGCCGCGCCAGGCTGCCGAGCTCATGCCAAATTTCTCCTTGAATTCCCGGTTGCTGAGATCAAGGATCGGCAGCAGCAGCGGCTTGACGATTTCCGGATCAGGCTGCAGCTCCGGGCGGTGATTCCAGCTCTTCCCCCGGTTCTTGGGGCAGACAATCTGGCACGTATCGCAGCCGTACAGGCGGTTGCCGATCTTCGTCATATATTCCTCACTCAGAAAGCCTTTGGTTTGTGTCAGAAAGGAAATACAAGCCTGGGCATTCAGCTGCCCGGGTCCGACAAGTGCTCCTGTAGGGCACGCATCAATACATTTGGTGCAATCCCCGCAGCCGTCCTCTACAGGTGTATCCGGCGGGAACGGAATACTCGTGACCATCTCACCCAGATAAATCCATGATCCCCACTCGGGTGAAATGACCGCACAATTTTTGCCGCTGAAGCCGATTCCGGCCCGTTCAGCTACCGCACGGTCAACCAGCACTCCCGTATCGACCATACTCTCAAGCACGGCTTCCGGGACACGCTCGCGGATGAATTCTTCAAGCTTCGCCAGCGCTTCACGCAGCACTTGATGATAGTCCCGGCCCCAAGAGGCCCGGGCCAGAATTCCCCGCCGCGCCCCCGGCTCCGACTTGGGCGGGTTTTCCATTTTGGACGGATAGGCTACAGCAATTGCAATGATAGATTTAGGCACGCCATCCTTCAGGGCCGGAACTGTCCGCTTCTCAAGATCCTGCTCCTCGAAGCCGGATTCATAGCCTTTGTCCCGGTGATCCTGAAGAATGTCTTTCAAATATAAGAAGGGGTCAGCCGTAGTGAACCCGATATCGTCAATTCCAAGCTGCGGGGCAGCCTCTTTAATTTCAGCCTTCAGCTGTTCCCACCGGGAAGCCGGCGGAGCATATGCTGATTGGGCCTTGATGTTCATTTCCGCGTTCTCCTTTTTGGGTCATCATTCAGCCGGTCTTTCCGGTATTGCCTACAGTGCATTCAGCTTGGACAGGGGCCACCAGATATAAGCAGCCTTCCCGACAATGAAGGACTGCGGAACAGCACCAAAATAACGGCTGTCCTTGCTGGCTCCGGCATGGCGGTTGTCACCCATTACGAAATAGGTCCCTGCTTCAACCGTCACCGCCTGGAAATCGGAGTCCTGAATAACCGTATCAATATAAGGCTCATCCGCCAATACGCCATTGACGTACAGCTGATGCTCCTTTACTTCTATAACATCTCCGGGTACCCCGATCACGCGCTTGACCAGATATTCCTTCCGGTCCGGCCCGATACTGGGATCATGAAGCACGACAATATCGCCCCGTCCAGGATCCGCAAAGCTGAGGGTGATTTTGTTAATAATCAGCTTCTCCCCTTCATACAGCGTCGGCTGCATGGACTGCCCGATAACAGTCGAGACATTAAATACGAATATATTAAGCAGCGACATGACTGCAAATACAATTGCAGCAGTGACCATCCAGTCCCGAATCTCGCGGGCCCATCTCTGCACCGGAGTTCTTCTGGAGCCGTTATGGGTAACTGAGCGGTATCTTTGCTTGCGGCTGCGTATGAGTTCTTCCTTGGTTTCCCCGTTCATATGCCACCCTCTTGCTCCGGTAATTGGTACGGTACTGCCGCCGCTGCAGCTTTGGCCCGTAACAATAGAAAAGCATATCTCCCGGCCATTTGCAACGGACAACGGGGAGATATGCTTCAGTATAATGGAACAGACCATATAAGTCGTTAAAGTTCTCTATTCTAGTAAATGTTTCCGCTTACGTCATACCGGACGGCAAAGGTTCTTATCCGACAATGCTAAGCTTGCGGACGGATTTGAAAATCTGATTCTCGTTATAGCCCATAGCTTCATACAGGGGTAGAGCAAACGAGTTGTGCTCATCAACAGCCACGTAAATACCGCTAACCTTGCGTGCCTGGAATCTGCTCTCCATCGCCGAAACCAGACTTCTGCCGATTCCTCTGCGGCGGTATTCGGGATGAATGGCGATGCGGAAATAACAGCCATGATTCTTTTCAATCGTACCAATCAGCGCACCGACAATTTCTCCTTCTTCTTCAGCTACTACAATGAGATCGGAATCCCAGGAAAGCTGCCTGGAAAAAGGCTCCATCGTGCTCTCGAAACATTCTTCCGACAATGCGGTCTGCAGCAATTCAGTCACAGGGGTAACGTCGCTTAATTGAAAGGAACGAACGTGCATTCTTTATAATCTCCCTTTTCTATGGCTTGGATGTTACAAAAAGAAGGAGTTCCTGCAAAAAATAAACACAGAAAAAAAGCATGAAAAAAAAGTAATGGATGTTATCTGAAGAAGCTGCCGGATCCATCATGACGTAGAAGCTTTTCTCGTGGTCAAAGAAGTATTAACCGAATGTAAACGGCTGATCACATCTTCAATGTTCAAAAAACGAGGAATACCTGCTTTTGACTCTATTAAAGCACACTTTTCTGGCGATATCACCATTTTTCTTTAGTAAGCGCTTTATATCAAGCGCTTTCATTAAAACAATTTACACATTTTCTTGATAAAGGTAAAATCCAGTGTATAAAAAGGATTTTCCCGGGTTAATCTATTTCTTTAACATAGTGTTTACACTTCCCGTGAGGTTGGCACAGCTGTCACTTTTTAAACATTTATGTTTGTTTAATGTTGCATTCTTCTTCCAGATACGGTTTAATAATAATAACGTAGTGGTTACATACCCTATAAGACGTATTGGAAATAAGGGGTTTTGACGTCAAGACCGCCAAAATTCTTTATCATACAAATTCTCATAAAACTCAGGAGGGATTTTTCCATGGCATTTCAATTACCGGCACTTCCTTACCCGAACAACGCACTTGAACCGCACATCGACGCTCTGACGATGGAAATTCACCATGACAGACATCACAACACTTATGTGACGAACCTGAACGCCGCTCTGGAAAAGGCGCCTGAACTGCAAGACAAGAGCATCGAAGAGCTGCTCACTGACCTGAACGCAGTACCTGAAGCCATCCGCACTGCTGTACGCAACAACGGCGGCGGGCACGCCAACCACACCCTGTTCTGGGAAGTTATCGGGCCAAACGGCGGCGGCGCTCCGACTGGTGCACTTGCAGCAGCCATTGACAGCGAGCTCGGCGGCTTCGATAAATTCAAAGAAGATTTCGCTACTGCAGCAACTACCCGTTTCGGCAGCGGCTGGGCTTGGCTCGTTGTTAAAGACGGCAAGCTGGCTGTAACAAGCACTCCTAACCAGGACAACCCGATCAGCGAAGGTGCTACACCAATCCTTGGTCTGGACGTATGGGAGCATGCTTACTACCTGAACTACCAGAACAAACGCCCTGATTACATCAAAGCGTTCTGGAACGTAGTAAACTGGGAAGAAGTCGGCAAACGCTACGAAAGCGCAAAATAAGACTCTTACCGCAGAAGCGGCTTGAGTACACATAACGGATACTGCCCTTTGGGCGGTATCCGTTTTTATGTTCGGGTGAGGCGGGCTAAACTGTTCATGAAAGTAGTACAACAAATTAATCTTCGAGCAGGTACCGGCTGATTGCATATAAATTCCGACTGCCTGAAGTCAGGGATGCTTATAGACCTTCAAAAGGGAGGGTTACCTTAAGAGTTAATTGCAGTTTGTGCAGCTAAAATACCGGTTTCCCCCCTCAGCTGCCGGTTTTAAGTGTACAAAGTGCATCTATTCTAAATATCTAATGATGGCCATGCGCCTGCAGGTGAGGGCAAATCACGCCAAGTGGAAAATCATCACCTATTAAGGCGGCATTTGCCGGGATAAGGGATTCTAATTTGAAAAAAGACACTTAATTATACCGCTTGTCTGCTTAAAGGGGCATTCCGCTTAAAATAAGTGGCGTTTTTACACCTAATGATCAGAAATTCAGAGAAATTACAGAATTAGATGGCGGAAATCCACTTAAATACTTTTTAACTGCGAAGTCCTTTGACTGTTCCCCAAATAGGCGGGATATTCCGGGGTAGCCTAAAGTATCCTGGGGAATACTCTGGAACATCTCCGGCAGCTTTAGTATGGCTACTGCCAGGCCGCATCTCCATAATACAAAAAAGGCCTTGCCGGGCAAACGGCAAGGCCTTTATCTTGTTGGGGCTGCTGCAATAGCTACAATAATGAAGAGGCATCCACTGTACATTCGCTCCGCAGCAATGATTGCTTTTTAAGCTTCGTCAGCAGCATTAACGCATTCCTTGCAGCTAACATATGCAGCATCTCCGGCTACCAGCCGCCTACAGCTGCTCCTTCTCTACCTCATCGAAGTAGCTGTTGAGCAGCTTGAGAAA
Source organism: Paenibacillus sp. DMB5 (assembly GCF_001517085.1). Lineage (GTDB taxonomy): Bacteria > Bacillota > Bacilli > Paenibacillales > Paenibacillaceae > Paenibacillus_AQ. The sequence continues at coordinate 63,699 of NZ_LRAC01000092.1, read as the reverse complement.
AACGTTCGGAAAGGCATAGTCCGCCATGTCCTCACGGCGGATCCAGCGTACGGCGCCGCCGTCCTCCGGATGGCCTCCATCCGCGAACGGCTCCGCCGCATAGGACGCCCGCGCTTCTGCCGCCAGCGGCAGCGCCAGGGCGTCCTCCTCCCTGCAGATGTACACCTGCAGGGTCCAAACAATGTGGCTGAACGTGTGCTCCGCAGCCGTCCAGTGCCCTTCAGGCCGGGCGAGAATCCCGGCCTGACGCAGGGACCGGCGCAGCCGGTCCAGCGCTGCCGCCTCCGGCAGCGCACCGGGGCCGCCGCCCTCAGCAGGCGGCGCGGGCCAGTGCGGCAGCTCCCACATGCGGGCTAACAGCCCGCTCTGTGGCCGCTGCCGGATCAGCACCCGGCCGGCGTGCTCGCCGCTGCCGGTGACTAGGGCCGCCAGCCGCTCCTCCGGGCGCGGCGGCTTGGCCTTGGTCTTGACGGGCAGCGAGGTCTCGCAGCCCGCCAGGCGCGCCGCGCAGTGCTCCATCACCGGGCAGATGAGGCAGCGCGGTGATTTTGGCGTGCAGACCAGCGCGCCCAGCTCCATCAGCGCCTGATTGAAGTGCGACGCCTCCCCCTCAGGGATCAGCTCCGCTGCCAGGCGCTCCATTTTCACCCGGGTCGTACCTTGGCTATGTCATCCTCCAGCAGGAAATAGCGGGACAACACCCGCATGACATTGCCGTCCACCGCCGGCTCAGGCCGGTTGAAGGCGATGCTGAGGATCGCACCGGCTGTGTAAGGCCCGACGCCCTTCAGTCCGAATACGGCATCCCGGTCATTCGGGACCTCCCCGCCGTACAGCTCCTTAACCTGCCGGGCAGCGTGCTGCAGATTCCGGGCACGTGAATAGTAGCCGAGGCCTTCCCAGCATTTCAGCACCTCTTCCTCGGGCGCATCCGCCAGCGACTCTACCGTAGGAAACCGTTCGATGAACCGGTTGAAATAGGGGATGACCGTATCCACCCTCGTCTGCTGCAGCATGATCTCCGAAATCCAGATATAATACGGGTTACGGTGACGCCGCCACGGCAAATCACGCTTCTGAACCTTATACCATTCCAGCAGATTCGTGCTGAAAAACCGTTTTACCTCCTGCTCCTGCTGTTCATGCGTTGTCATTCTTTATCTCCTTGCCTATAAATTCTATTTATATAAAAAGGCTGTCCTTAACTTCTCCATTAAGCTTTAGTTCCTGCGCTCCATAACCGCAAAGGTCGAAGCCAATTCCTGGCTGTGTGTGATGGTCAGATGGAGAATATACTCTGCCCCGTTCAGGCCCAGCCTGGACCAGGCAGCCTCCGAGAGCGTCACGGACGGCTTGCCGGAGCCGTCCGGCAGTATTTCTATATCCTGAAAGCCCACTTCGCTGCCGATTCCGCAGCCCAGCGCTTTCACAACCGCCTCTTTGGCAGCAAACCGGCCGGAGACGAATTCTGCCAGCCTGCCTGTCCGCCCGTCTGCCAGCTGCAGCTCGGCCGGTGTAAGAATGCGCCGGATAAATTTGGGGCCGGATTCGTTGGCCAGTATTCGCTGCATGCGGCCGATCTCCAGCACATCATGGCCGATTCCATAAATCACAATTTCACACTCCTTATGAGCTTGGCGCACTTAAACACATTCATCTGCCATCTTTCTTTAACCGCTTTAATAATGGTATTATCTTCATATACATTCTGGGTATTCTGAAATGATTATAGTCCGGCTTTTAGATTCTGTCATATTATCTCTGATTAAGAGAGGGGATTCGCCCGATGAACCGTAATTTCGAGTTACCTGCCGGAGAGGAGGCAGTCCTGCGCTGCTCCCATTTTCCTGCCCGCAGTAAGGCCAAGAGCCTGATAGTCATCGCACACGGCTACAAAGGATTCAAGGATTGGGGGATGTTCCCTTACACCGCAGCCGCACTCAGCCATGAACATGAAGTGATCTCCTTCAACTTTTCCCATGCCGGGATCGGCGAGGATTTGCAGCATTTCACCGAGCTTGAGAAGTTTGCCCGCAACACCTATAACCGGGAGATCAAAGATATGAAGATCCTGCTCTCCTATCTCAGCCAGCACCATAAATTCGGTGCTCTGCCCCTGTTTCTGCTGGGACACAGCCGGGGAGCCGGCGACAGTCTGCTCTACGCGCTCGACCATCCGGATGAGGTTGCCGGAGTCATCTCCTGGAACGGGATCACCGACCTTGATCTGTTCACAGAGGAGCAGAAGCATGAAATGAGAACATCAGGCCGCAGCCATGTTCTTAACGGCCGTACCGGCCAGCAAATGCCGCTGGATGCTGTGATCCTTGAAGATCTGGAGCGCCAGGCTGAGCGTTACAATATTCTTGAGCGGATGAAATCGGCCTCTTTCCCGGTCGTCCTGATCCAGGGAACCGAAGACAGCGCAAGGCTGCGGCAGGGATCCGAGCAGTTAACCAGGCTCCGTCCGGATATCAGCTGGGTGCAGATTGCCGGAGGCAACCATACCTTCTGCACCGTTCATCCCTTTGCCGGAACAACACCGCAACTGGAGCAGGCGATTGCAGCTTCAGAAGCTTTTATCGGGCACACTCTGGAGAACAGCAGTCTTCTCTGACCTGCACAGCAAAACCGCCGGATAGCGGTACAGGCTGACTCCGGCGGTTTTTTTGACCTATGAATCTTGGGCTAGGATCTTTAGCGCCTGCCCCTGTTAAATCCCCGGTATGACATTACGTTTATGAGCGGTTCTCTTATAGTAGCGTTCAAGCTTCTCCGCTGCCTCCGGACTAACCGGCTTGCCCTCCAGATAGTCGCTGTTCTCATCATACGTAATGCCGAGCTCGGTTTCATCCGTTTGACCCGGCCACAGGCCCGCTGTCGGTGCTTTGGTCACAACCTCGGCCGGCACTCCCAGATAGACCGCAAGCTGGCGTACCTGACGCTTATTAAGCGTACTCAGCGGCGTAATGTCAACCGCACCGTCGCCCCACTTGGTATAGAAACCGGTAATTGCCTCGGAAGCGTGATCCGTACCCACTACCAGCAGATTATTCTCAAAAGCGAGCGCATACTGCATCACCATCCGCGTTCTGGCTTTTACATTCCCCTTGCCCTGATGCGTAATATGACGGTGCTGCCCCAGCGCCTTGAGGCTGTGCTCCACTTCAAGCGCAATCTCATTAACCGCTTCTTCAATATTGGTTTCAACTTTGCGGGTAAGCCCAAACGCCTCCGCCACCGCATAGCTGTGCTCAATATCCTCCTGCTCACCGTAAGGCTGGAAAACGCCAAGCGTTATATATTCCTTGCCTTCCTCGGCAGTCAGCTCGTCCGTCGCCCGTTTGCACAATCCTGCAGCTACTGCGCTGTCGACACCCCCGCTGATCGCGATCAGCAGCCCTTGGGCACCGGCTTGACGTACATAAGATTTCAGGAAATCCACACGTTTCTGTACCTCTGCTTCCACATCAATGGCCGGCTTGACGCCAAGGGCAGCAATAATCTCTTCTTGCAGGCTCATAACCATTCCTCCGTTTCTGCATCTCCTTATTTGAAAAAAAATCCCGCAGAGCCGGGCTTCCGGCCGCCGCGAGATTCCTCTGATTTATTACCCTTAATTTACTGGCAATAACGGTCGAAAACCTCTTTCAGTTCAGCAGCGATTTCGCTTGCCGAACGGTCCTCAACACCATGGCGCTCAATAAAATGAACGAGCTCCCCATCCTTCATCAGCGCGATGGAAGGTGAAGAAGGCGGATACGGAGCGAAGTATTCACGCGCTTTGGCGGTTGCTTCCTTCTCCTGGCCCGCGAACACCGTAAACAGGTGATCCGGCAGATTCTCATTCTGCAGAGCCTGGGCTACGCCTGGACGGCATTGGCCGGCTGCACAGCCGCAGACAGAGTTCACAACAACAAGCGCTGTTCCTTTTGCAGCTGGAAGAGCGGCTTCCACCTCTTCCGGAGTCAACAATTCCTGGAACCCGATACTGGTCAGGTCATCACGCATAGGCTGAATCGAATCCCGCATATATTGATTAAATGACATGGACATTTCTTCTGCACTCTCCTTTGCCTCTTGAATGTAAGGTTAGGCTGCATTACCGCAGCAATCACTAACTTTATTATACATACATACCCTGTGAAAGCAAGGAATGCGGGCCGGATGTTCCCCTTATCCCGCAAGGTTTTCTTCTGCCGCTTCATAAGGGAGGGCTACCGTGATTGCTGTACCTTCTCCTGCCGCAGAGTCCACCCTGATGGTGCCGTTATGACGCTCAACAATGCTCAGGCACAACGGCAGACCGAGGCCCGTTCCATGGTTCTTCGTCGTAAAAAAGGGAGTAAACAAATTTGCAAGCTTATCTTGTTCAATCCCGCTGCCGGTATCCCTGATGACCAGTTCAATATTGCTGTTGTTCACCCGGGTTTCCAGAGTCAGCACTCCCTTGGCCTCCATGGCTTCCATTCCGTTGCGGGCCAGATTCAGAATCACCTGCTTGACCTCCCGGACATTCAGCCTGAGGAGCGGCAGGGCAGGCGCTGTGTTCAGCTCTACGCTCTGGCCGCGCAGATTGGCATCCGCCCAGATCAGCGGAGACAATTCTTCTATTATATGATGGAGCTGCACCAGTTCTTTGTCTGAAACCCTGCTCTGGGCCAATGACAGAAAATCATCAATGATTCCGTTGGCACGGTCCAGCTCATCCATTACGATCTGATAATAGGAATCAAGCTCCCCCGGACTTTTCTCCCGCATCAGCTGCAGGAACCCGCGCACTACGGCCATGGGATTACGGATCTCATGCGTGATGCCGGCCGCCATCTGGCCTACCAGCGTCAGCCGTTCGACATGATCCAGCTCCGTGCGGATTTTCTCTTCCTCCGTCACATCCTGTACAATCATCACTACGCCGTCCGGATAACCGGAACCTTGATGAACCGGTGCTGTATATATCTGATAGATGTAGTCTCCACAGTTTATTTTGGCATTGGAGCGCTGTTTGTTAAAAAAAATGGCCTTCAGCTGCATATAGGTCTGTTTGTCCACACTGCCTGCGAACAGCAGTGCTGCCGGCCGGGAAAGAAGCATCTCTCTCGTATAATCGGGATAATGCCTGTGAATCAGCTTCAGCATGTACTCATTGAGTTCTGTTATATAGCCGAGTTCATTCATCGACATAATATTAAGCTGGACAATATCTGTGACCTGCTCCAGTTTTTTGGATTCCCACATGAACCGTTCCGAAAGGCCCTCCATCTTCTCTTTTACCAGAACCTTATCCCAAGCGGTTTCGATGCAAAAGATCAGCAGACTTCCCGTCACCACAGCAACAAACAGATAGGCTGTAACCAGTATTACATCAGAGTTGAACGTCTGTGCCTCATGGATTTTCTGCATATTGGGCACCATGGCCACGAAAAACATGCACGGGAACAATACAGCCCACAGCAGGACTACCTTTTCTAACCATTTAGCCTGTTTGAAGGGATGCGCTAACCCAAAGAGCAGCGGATAGAGCAATGCCCCTGAATTAATGATGATGGCGCTCAGACCCGGCGGCTCAGAGAACAGGGCGGTACAGAGGAGAAAGAACACAGCCAGGCTCAGCCCGGAACGGAAAGGCGCATACAGAATGCCGATAAAAGCCGGCAGAACGGCCAGATTAAGATATACCCCTCCAGCGATTGATGAGGAAAGGATCGAACAGACGGCAATGCTGAGCGCACAGCCGATAACCAGAAAGGACAAATCATCAGGGAGACGCCTGTTCCTGCGGGTCATCTGACCCTGGTCCAGCCACCATTGAAACACAAACAAAAAGGAACCGGCTGCCGATATCTGCAATAGAATATCCTTAATTTGCTCAATAATTGTAATCACTCCCTGCGTTAGACAAAATACCCTTTTCAATTAAGATTAAAGCATAGCCAAGGCAGTTCTGACAACGGAAATCCCGCACAGATCCTGGCGCTGCATTGAAACGGCTGACATGGTAAAATTAAAGCAAACAAACAGTTTGGGAGTTAAACATATGAGATACGATGTAATCATAATCGGCGGGGGCTCCGCCGGGCTGATGGCCGGAATTGCCGCAAGCGGCAAGGGCGGGAAGGTGCTTCTGCTGGAAAAAGGGGACAAGCTGGGGCGCAAGCTGGGCATCTCCGGCGGAGGCCGCTGCAATGTCACCAATAATAAAGAGATTGATGAGCTGATCAAGTATATTCCGGGAAACGGCCGGTTTCTATACAGCGCTTTTTCACAGTTCAGCAATAAAGACATTATAGCCTTTTTCGAGAATCTGGGAATCCGGCTGAAGGAAGAGGACAATGGGCGGATGTTTCCGGTAAGCGATAAAGCGAAAACCGTTGTGGATACACTGGTCAATCAGGTGCGGGGACAGGGGGTGCAGATCCGGCTGCACGCACCCGTACGCGAGATTCTCTACAAGGAAGGACGGGTTGAAGGCGTCCAGCTGCAGAGCGGCGAGGTTCTAGAGGCCCGCAGTGTCATTATCGCATCCGGCGGCAAATCCGTACCCCAGACCGGCTCAACAGGGGACGGCTATGCCTGGGCTGAACAGGCGGGGCATACGATCACGGAGCTTTTCCCGACCGAGGTTCCGCTTACCTCGAATGAACCTTTTATCCAGAGCAAGGAGCTTCAGGGCCTCTCTCTGAGAGAGGTGTCCCTGTCCGTATGGAATCCCAAAGGCAAAAAGCTTATTGAGCACCAGGGGGATATGCTGTTTACCCACTTCGGCATTTCCGGGCCGATTGCCCTGCGCTGCAGCCAGTTTGTCGTCAAGGCCCTGAAGCAGTACGGCAGCGGAAACATTGAGGTCTCGATTGATTTTCTGCCCGAAAAGAGTAAAGAAGATGTATATAACGAAACGCTGAAGCTGGCCGCCCAGGAATCGAAAAAGTCGGTCAAAAATGTGCTGAAGGGCTATCTGCCTGAGCGGATCATCCCGATTCTGCTGCAGAGGGCGGGTCTGCCGGATAATCTTACCTATGACAATATCCCTAAGCAGGACTGGCAGCAGCTTGCCCAGCTGGTCAAGCGTTTTCCGATCAGGGTGTACGGCACTCTGTCGATTGAAGAAGCCTTTGTAACAGGCGGAGGCATAAACCTCAAGGAGGTTGATCCCAAAACGATGCAGTCCAAGCTAATGGAGGGCTTGTATTTCTGCGGTGAGATCCTTGATATTCACGGCTACACCGGAGGCTACAACATTACGGCTGCTTTCTCCACAGGCTATATGGCCGGAGAAAACGCCGCCTCCCGGCTTGGTTAGGAGCAGCTTCTTCTTCGGAAGAGCCAAAAAGCGTTGCCTGCGGCCTATGCGCGGGCAACGCTTTTTTGGGGTTTCAGAGCGTTTAATGCTCTGTCAGCCGGATCGTGCTGTAAATCCGGGCGATGAAGGTTCCGATACCGAAGCCCAGCGGGACAAACAGCAGCAGCCCCCACCAGCCGTACAGCGGAATGCAGACCACCGCGGAGCACAGTACAGTATACGGAATAGCAAGAATCAGCATAGCCTTAGAACCGGCTGCGGCCTTCTGCTCCTTCGTAAACGGCAGGATGCCGATATAATCATCTCCGGCGAAGAGCAGCCAGAAGGAGCTCAGCCAGTAGCACATTAATAAAGCAAGCACGGCAAGCAGGATCCATTTCAGGAAGGCCGGAGCAATAAGGAGTGCACTCATGGATACTCCCGTAAACGATAAGTACAGCTTCAGGTGAGCCGGATTGCGCACCAGTGCTTTGATTCCGGCAGCAGTAAAGCGGCTCTCCGGCTGCCTGGAGGACAGCAACGGCTGCGATTTGCGGAAGATCCACGGCTTGTACCGGGTGGGACGCGGCTTATCCAGCACGCCCCGCAGCAGCAGGCCGGCAATTCGCATCCGCTGCTTGTAGTCCTCGCGCACATCGCTGAGGAAGGTTCCCTGCAGCCGGAGGCGGGAGCGCAGTGCCCATACGGTAACTGCTGCGTATACAGCGGCAGCAGCCAGGAGCAGTAACGGACTGTCCTGCCAGAGCAGTGCCAGCCAGACATACAGCCCGGCGGGCACTGTAACAGCGGGAAGCAGCAGCAGCCAGCGGCGTAAGCCCTGACGCTGCACCCTGACGATATGCCCCAGCAGCTTGATGCTCCAGCCGGCAGTGACCGTCAGCAGCAGCAGCGCTCCGGCCGCTGCCGGACTGAGCCCGTAGCCGCGGATAATAAAGGGCAGTAGAACAGCGTATACCGCAGCTATTTTGAGTGCAGTTACGGTCAGGCTGTAAATCATCCCGCGCAGCAGGATACTTCTTATCCAGTTCTGCCGCTGTCTGAGAAACAGCAGATCACCTTCCTGCAGCAGCAGTACCATCCCGCCGGTCAGCAGCAGGACTGCAAGCAGCAGAAGAAGCGTAACGAAGGGTACAACCGTAGTCCAGGCAGGGACCTCGCCTGACCAGAAGCCATAATAGAACCGGCCGCCCAGCAGGCCGCCGGGAATTACAATATAGAGCAGCACCGTCCAGTCCGCAGCTGTCCGGATGATGGCCGATTGCTCGCGCCAATGCGAGAACAGCCGCCGCCGGAACAGGCGCGGTCCGGTAGGGAAAGCATAGCCAGCTCCTGCTGGACGGGGGCTGTTATCTCCAGCCGTATGTTCGCGCCCCCTCATGTCAATTCGTCGAAGCAATCAAACAACGACCCCTCCGGCAGATCGGCACTGTCACGGATTTCTTCCAGCGTGCCTGTTGCTGCTATTTCACCGCCGGAGATCAGCACGAAGCTGTCACAGATTTTCTCCGCCGTGTCAAGGACATGCGTAGACATGAGCACGCCCGCCCCGCGCTTCCGCTCAGCTTCCAGCAAGCGCAGGAAATCCTTGGTCGCACGCGGGTCCAGCCCGATAAACGGCTCATCCACGATGTATACGTCAGGTTGAACGAGAAAGCCGAGCATCAGCATCATTTTCTGCTTCATGCCCTTGGAGAAGCCTGCCGGGAGATCGTCGCGCACATGACCCATGCCGAACTGCACCAGCAGCTTCTCTGCTGCCGGCTCAAACTGGTCATATGGCAGGCCGTATGCGGCAGCAGCCAGATCCAAGTGCTCCCAGAGTGTCAGATCTTCATAGAATACCGGCTGCTCCGGTACATAAGCATACGATTTATTCGCTCCGCCAATCGTTACTTTAGCTTTGGCGTGCTTTAGCAGGCCGAGCAGTGTCTTGATCGTGGTGCTTTTACCGGCACCGTTCGGGCCGATCAGTCCCAACAGCTCTCCGCGCCGGACCTGAAAGGAGATGTCGGAAATCCGTTTGTCCCCCGCCTCATACCCGGCCTCTTCAATATCGACATCCAGAACAATTTCCCGTTCTTCCCCCAACTCTTCTGTCTCTTCCATTCCGCTTTCCATCTCCTAATGTTGAATACCCTTTGTCCCGGCTGTATATCCGGGCTTTTTACCATTATAAGGACTATGGCTGGGAGACTTCAAACATTACTTGCGGCTCCGTTCCGGCCGTTCTGTCCCTGGCCTCGATCCGTCCGCTTAGCAGCAGCATGGCAAGGCCAAGCAGGGCTGACAGCACACCGGACAAGATAAAAGCGGGAACTGCTCCGGATGCTGTCACAAGTGCACCGCCTGCTACAGGCCCGAGAATGGCTGCAGCGCTGGTCAGGCTGTTCACCGTACCGAATACCCGCCCTGTGTAGGCTTCAGGTGTCCGCCGCTGCAGCATCGCATAGAATGGGATAAACACAAGGCCCGCCCCTGCTCCCGCCGCCGCAAACGAGCCGAACAGTATAATGTTCATCCACAATCCTGCCTCCCCGTAGGCTGTTACCAGTGCAGCGGCGGCAAATACAGAACCCATAAGGATGGCCCCGGCACTCATAAAGATCAGCGGACGCCTGCCGGTACGGCTTGCGGCAAGTGCTGGCAGCAGTGTGCCGAGACCGCTCGCCGCCAGGCACCAGCCCAGCATGTCCCCGCTGATGCCGGGAATGTCCCGGAACAGCGTTATCGTCTGGGAATCGGCCATCTGCAGCACCAGCAGTACTGTCACCAGCATGACAAGCCCGCCCAGTGCAGCCGGCATTCCGGTAATCAGCCGCAGGCCGGTGCCTGCCTCACGGAGAAAGGATGCCCGTCCCGGCAATTTCGTCGCGGCTTCCGCCCCGCGGGCTGTCTTGTACTTCCCTGCCCGCGGCACTGCCAGCAGGATGGCGGCAGAGAGCATATAGGTGGCCGAATCCAGCAGATAGCAGGCGGAAATTCCGAATGCCGCGACGAGCAAACCACCGAATGCCGGACCGATAATTTTGGTGATCTGCTCAATGGATGAGCTTAAAGCAACCGCCCGGTCCATCTGGGCAGAGGGGACAAGCTCCTTGAGCTTGCCGCTTTTCGCCGGAGAGAACAGGACATCCATCATGCCTTTGGCTATGAGCAGCAGGTAAACCTGCCATAGGGAGCCGGCAAATACAAGACAGGCTACAATCCCGGCACGGGCCACATCCGAGCAGATCATAATAGACTTGCGGTCAAAGGTATCGCTCAGATACCCGCCCAGTGCTCCCCCGAGCAGCATCGGTACAGCCATACACAGAGAAATTGCCGTAATCTCCCACGGACTGGCCTGCCACTTCAGCCCGACCATGGTCAGCAGGGCAAGGAAATGCAGCCAATCGCCTATATTCGAAATCAGCTGTGCAGCAATCAGCAGCATAAACGGCCGGTTAGCGGTCAGCTTTTCATCCGCAAGCGCTGCATTGTTTGGTTCATTCATTATTTAATCCTCCCGCATCTGCATATTTGAATTAATAGTACGGGAAAATTGCCGGGTTCCTCATCAATCCCCGGCTGTAAATATCGGTGGTTCCCGGAGCGGAGACCCCTCTCCTGCGCGGGGCGGACCGCAAATTTGACACTCTTTTGCCCAAAACAGAGTCACCGTCAAAAAATTGTTTGATTTTTAATAATTAAAAGTGTGCTCATTGTGACAAATCACATGTTCTTGAAGCCATTGTTTGCCGTATTGTAAGGGTATCTCAAATTTAACTGCACTTTTAAGGTGCCGCCGGGTCCATGATTCCTTACGTACAGGGCGACCTGTACGACTAACGATAACGATAGAGGGTGGAGAAGCATGATACAATCCTATGAACGCGATACTCAGTTAACACTTCATTTGTACCGGGTTTTTGCCAAGTCTTTCAAGAGTATTAACGAGCATGCCGTTACCGGAAGCAAGATTGAAGGATTTAACCCTACTGCCTTTGCTGTCATGGAGGTCCTGTACTACAAAGGTCCTCAGCCGATTCAGCAGATCGGAGCCAAGCTGCTGCTGCAGAGCGGCAACGTCACTTACGTCATTGATAAGCTTGAAGAACGCGGCTACCTGCAGCGCAAGCCTTGTGCCAATGACCGCCGTGTGATCTTTGCTGAATTGACAGCCGAAGGCGAACAGCTGATGAGCGAAATGTATCCGAAATATTCAGAACGCCTGCATCTGGCTTTCAGCGGATTGAACGATGAAGAGAAGGAGCAGATGATTGTCCTGCTCAAGAAGATGGGCCTTCAGGCCGAGAAGCTCTCGCCACTGCCCCGCAAATAATACAGGCAGAGCAGAGATAGTGAATTCATTCACTATCTCTGTCTTCACTTTAAACGTCTTTTACAGAAATATCGCTACACAAAAACGCTGCAGCGTCCTTTTGGACAGTGCAGCCGTTTCTGTATAAGTGAGGGCGCGGATCCAGGGAAGGAAGGTTAAGCCTCCGGCCACGTTTATCTTCGTATTTCCTGATTTCGCACAAGCTCAATTCATTTAGGTGGATTTTCGCCACTTAATTTCCCCTTTTAGCAGCATTTACGATAACTAAGTGGATAAACGTCACTTATATCGGGGCAAAACAGCCTTATGAAGCAAATCCGGAGAAATTAAGTAGCGTTTTTCCACCTAATTTCTCAAAACATCCTTATACTCGAAAAATAGATGGAGAAAATCCACTTAGTCTGATGAACGCACAGGTATACGTACTATGTAAGCAGCCCTATGCTGATTATTTAGTCTGGGAATTTGACTCCAGGGAATGCCCGGACTTATAACTGCTGTACTAGTTTAATCTACAGAGGCCTGTGTCCCAGATACTACGCTTCTTTCAGCTTCGCCTTCTCCTCACCCAGCGAAGGTAACCCCTGGCGCAGGCCTGAGGAAATAATCAGCGACAGAACGGCCAGTACAGCCATCATAATAAACAGGGAATGCAGGCCGCCTTCCAGCGCTCCATGCAGGCTGTTCCAGGCATCGCCGGTCAGGGTGCTGCCGCCATGCGGGTTCAGCAGGCTGTTAATATCCGCTCCGCTAACTGCCGCACCGGGCTGGTCTGCAAGCAGCCTGTCGATGCTCAGATTCAGCCAGGACCCGAATACCGCCACCCCGACCGTCTGGCCGAGTGATCGGGTGAAGGTATTCAGCGCCGTCGAAGCGCCGCGCTGGTCATGCCCGACAGAGGACTGGGCGATAATCGTAAATACGGTAGACGCATAACCGAAGCCTACACCGCAGAACAGCATCAGAATCAGAAGCTGCAGCTGCGAGGAGTCTGCAGTCATAAACGTTAGTCCTACTGCTCCTGCGGCGATCAGGGAGAGTCCAAGCATGCCTGTGCGGCGGGAGCCGGCGCGCAGAATCATCCGGCCTCCGGCTATGGAGCCCAGCGTCCAGCCCACAGACATCGGAGCCAGCAGCAGACCGGAAAGAGCCGCACTTCGCCGAATACCCCCTGCACCCACAGCGGTACATAGGTGGACAGTCCAATAATCAAGGTGCTGACCAGGAGGTTGGCTCCGGTCGACACCGCAATATTGCGGATGGAGAACAGCGACAGCGGAAGCATCGGCTCCGGCGCCCGCCGCTCCACGAACAGGAATATAACCAGCAGAATAACCGCCGTCCCCAGCAGGCCAAGCAGCAGCGGTGAAGTCCAGGCCAGATTCTGCCCGCCGGCGGTAAGGCCGAACAGCAGCGCACTTACCCCTGCTGCAAACAGCAGAACTCCGGCTATATCCATCTTCTTCGCCACGCGTTTTACCTTTTCTTCCTTCAGGTAACGGGCAATAAACAGGATCGACAGCAGGCCAAAGGGCAGGTTAAACACAAATACCCAGCGCCAGCTCAGGTAATCCACCACATAGCCTCCGAGCAGCGGACCTACAAGTGAGGAGATCCCCCAGACGGAGCTCAGCAGCCCTTGCGTCTTGGCCCGCTCTTTAATGCTGTAAATATCCCCGATAATGGTAAAAGTCATTGGAATAAGTGCTCCTGCCCCAATCCCCTGAATCGCCCGGAACAGAATGAGCTGCCCCATGCTCTGCGAAATGCCGCACAGCAGAGAGCCGAGCAGAAAGACAACCGCTCCCCCCATAAATACCGGCTTGCGGCCGATCAGGTCACTCAGCTTGCCGAAGATCGGCGTTGTCACCGCCATGGTCAGCAGGTAGGCGGTAAAGATCCAGCTCAGCCATAGGATGCCCTGAAAATCGCCGACGATTGCCGGCCCGGCCGGCCCCGTAACTGTTCCTTCAATGGCTGCCAAAAAGGTGGCCAGCAGAACCCCGGTTAAGATAAGCTTTCGCTCTGTTGCTCCTGGTGTACTCAATGAAATTCAGATCCTCTCCATGTTATATCAGGCAGCTCTAAAAGCTGCTATTTCTGCCGGTCACTGCGCAGCAGCGCAAATAGTGCCGCATCCTGAAAACCGGCACGGGTATGCCGGTATTGACGCAGCAGCCCTTCCTGTGAAAAGCCCAGTGCCCGGAACAATCCCGCCGCACGGGTATTGCCGGGATGGCATAATGCTTCGATCCGGTTCAGCCCCATTGTGCCGAAGCCGAAATCCAGCATAAGCTCCAGCGCCTCACGCATATAACCTTGCCCCCAATAAACAGGTGACAGTTCGCAGCCGATCTCACCCCGGTAAGCTCCGGCCAGCTGCCACTGGTTATAGCCGCAGCTCCCGATAATCTTCCCGTCCGGCAGGGCAATACTCCAGCGCAGGCTCTCTTCCTCCCGCGACATTTGCAGCAGCAGTTCAATCAGCTGCCCGGCATCATGGGCTGATTCCAGCGGCGGGGCATCCAGCCAGGGACCCACAGCCGGATGGGTCCATATCTCATACAGCGCCGGTGCATGAGAAACAGCTATGGACTGCAGCGCTATTCTTGCTCCGTGCAGTTCCGGGGTTACCCCGCCGCTTATGTACACCCTATCCGTCCCCTTTCCAATTCATTAAGTATACACCATATGTAAGGATTTCCCGAAGGAAATAGCAAATCTGCCGTCCTGATCCTTCCTGCCCGCCTGTACATGACAAAAAGCGCCGCACGGGCGGAAATCCGCCCTGATACTGACGCTGTTCATTGCTTGATAAAAAGTTGGCACACTCTGCATAAACCCGGCAGCTGTACCTGCCTGGAGCCGGAATCAGCTTAAGCCTTGGCTGCCGCCTGAGCCGGAGTAAGCACCTCAGCGCATACTACCTGAAGCTTCTCCTGAATATGTTTGAACTCTTCCAATCCCGTACCGGTGATGCTGAACGCATCGCCATGGGCAGTCAGAAAGTTTTCCTGGGTGAGCCGCTCCAGCTCCTGCTTCACTTCGCGTTCCGCAACCCGGTATCCCAGGTTTTCAAGCTCAGGCAGCATATCCGACAAAGTTAAATCCCTCTCATGTGCAATATAAAGCATATGGATTCCTATGAACAAGTTCTGTACATCGGCGCGCATATTCCACTCCTTCCGGCCAAGAGCCTATGATATATTAAGCATTACCCTGGCAGGCGGAAGCGGAAACACTGTTATTACTCCAGTTAAGGTTCCTATTGTGATTTATGCAAATTTACGGTAACGCTTGACGAGCCGAGTCCGGCTGTACTATGTTGTTAATTACAGTTATATTTCATTACTGATTTAAGGTACAGGAAGGTGATACTTCATGTTTCAGGCAATGCCCTATGACGGGACACGCAGCGAACGGTTCGAGGCCGTGCTTTCACAGCTTGCAGCATTGATCGACGGTGAACCAAGTGCAATTGCCAATCTGGCAAATGCCTCGGCGCTGCTCAAATTCTCTATGCCGGATACCAACTGGACCGGATTCTATTTATTCGACGGCAAAGAGCTTGTTCTCGGGCCGTTCCAGGGTCTGCCCGCATGCATCCGTATTCCGATGGGCCGCGGGGTCTGCGGAACCTCCGCTGCAGAGCGCCGGACGCTTGTGGTGGATGATGTCCATGCCTTCCCCGGACACATCGCCTGCGATGCCGCATCGAATAGCGAGATCGTGGTTCCGCTCATCAAGGGCGACCAGCTCCTTGGCGTACTCGATATTGACAGCCCGCTCAAGCACCGCTTCGATGACGAAGAACGGCGTTTTCTGGAGCGCTTCGCAGCCATGATTGCTGCCGTGCTGTAGACACTCCGGCACACATAAGGCCGCCGCAGACCAGGAGTCACCTGGATCTGCGGCGGCCTCTTTGCTGACAGCTCGCTTATTTTAACCGACCGGATTGATCTTCCAGATTTCCGCCGCATAGCGGCTGATGGTATTATCGCTGGAGAACTTGCCGGAGTGGCCGATGTTGACAATCGACTTCTTCAGCCATTCCCGCTGGTTGCGGTAAGCCAGGTCGATTTTGACATGTGTCTCTACATAGCTTGCAAAATCTTTAAGGACGAAGAACTCATCATTATTATCCAGCAGCGACTGGTACAGCGTATCAAATTCCTGGGTATTGCAGCAGATTGGTCCAGGCGTAACCAGCTGATCCAGCACTTCCTTCACACGCCCGTCGCCATAATAGATGTCGCGGGAGCGGTATCCGCCAAACTGGTAATAATCCATAACCTGCTCCGCCCGCAGCCCGAACAGGAACATGTTGTTATCTCCGACCATTTCATGCATCTCCACGTTCGCCCCGTCCATCGTTCCGATGGTCAGCGCCCCGTTCATCATAAATTTCATGTTTCCGGTACCGGATGCTTCTTTGCTGGCTGTAGAAATCTGCTCACTCACATCGGCCGCCGGAATAATCTTCTCCGCCAGGGAAACCGAATAATTCTCCAGGAAAAAGATGCGGATCTTGCCCTTGATATCCGGGTCCTTGTTCACTACATCGGCTACTGTATTGATCAGCTTAATGATCCGTTTGGCCAGGTGATAGCTCGGCGCTGCCTTGGCCCCGAAAATAAAGGTGCGCGGCACCATATCCATGGACGGGTTATCCTTCAGCTGGTTATAAAGGTGCATGATATGCAGAATATTCAGCAGCTGGCGCTTATAGGCATGCAGCCGCTTGACCTGGACGTCAAAGATCGAATCCGGATCGACCTGAACACCGTGCTTCTTGGTGATATAATCAGCCAGCCGCAGCTTGTTGCGCCGTTTGATCGCTGCCACCTGCTCCTGGAAGGAAGCATCCTCACAGTATTTGATCAGCCCGATCATTTCCTGCGGGTGATGAATCCAGCGTGTGCCGATGGAATCGTTGATGAGGCCGGCCAGCTCGGGATTGGCATGCAGCAGCCAGCGGCGGTGGGTAATTCCGTTGGTCTTGTTATTGAACCGGTGCGGATACATCTCATTCCACAGCCGCATTTCACGCTTCTGCAGAATCTCCGTATGCAGCGCAGCTACCCCATTGACGCTGTGGCTGGCCACAATAGCCAGATTGGCCATGCGTACCTGATCGTCATGAATGATTGCCATCTGGTTAATCCGGTTCTGGTCACCGGGATATTTGCTCATCAGCTCACCGCAGAACCGGGCATTAATCTCCTCAATAATCAGGAAAATCCGCGGCAGGAGCTCCTTGACCATATTCATCGGCCATTTCTCAAGGGCTTCACTGAGAATGGTATGATTCGTATACGAGACCATACGGGTTGTCATATCCCAGGCCTTATCCCAGCCCAGGCCGTGCACATCCATCAGAATGCGCATCAGCTCGGGAATCAGCAGAGTCGGATGCGTATCATTAATATGCAGCGCTACTTTGTCCGGCAGTGCTTCAATCGGCGCGCCGGTCTTGCTGAAGGTGCGCATAATACTCTGCACGCCCGCACTGCACAGGAAGTACTGCTGCTTAAGCCGGAGCAGCTTGCCCTCATACTGCGAATCATCCGGATACAGGAATTCCGAAATAGATTCCACAGAGCGTTTGTACTCCAGAAACTTGTGGTAATCCGAACCGGTTAGCGAGCCTGACATCCGGGAAGCCGGAGTAATCGATTCGGCACTCCAGTTGCGCAGCGTGTTGACATGCTTACGGTCGGCGCCGATCACCGGCACATCGTAAGGCACTGCACGAACCGCTTCATAATCCTTATGTTCAAAGACCAGTTCACCGTTCTCTTCGCGGGTCTCAACCCGGCCCCAGAAGCGGACCTCCACTTGTTTGTCCTCCCGGCGCACTTCCCACACATTATCGTTCTGCAGCCAGTAGTCCGGCAGTTCTACCTGATAGCCGTCTACGATTTTCTGCTCAAACAGGCCGTATTTGTAACGGATGCCGCTTCCATGGCCCGCATACTGCAGGGAGGCGAGTGAATCCAGAAAACAGGCTGCAAGCCGGCCCAGACCGCCATTGCCCAGACCCGCATCTGCCTCTTCTTCCTCTACTGCACGCAGATCAAAGCCCAGTTCCTCAAGACCCTCCCGCACAACTTCCAGCACGCCCATATTCAGCAGGTTATTGCCCAGCAGCCGGCCGATCAGAAACTCCATTGAGAAGTAGTATACCTGTTTCTGCTGGCTGATCTTAAACTTCTGGTTCGTATCTGCCCAGTTCTTTCCCGCATTCTCACGGATCATATTGCCCAGAATCTTATATACGTCACCATTCGATGCTTCTTCCAGCGGCTTGCCCAATTTTCCGATAAGCGTCTCGCGGAATACTTTTTTGAAGCTTTCTTTGTCGTTAAACAACAGCAGGTTCCTCCAGTCGGATGTGTATTTTTGTGAGATACAGGGCCTCTATGGAAAGTCAGGACCAGCCGGACTGCATGCTTACACAGTCCGGCTGATCCTGGGATTAAATTTTGCTGCTCTTGGCGATGACAAACGGACGCTTGCTATCCCCGACGAGTATCCTGTCCTTGCTGAGGTGTACGTCCTTATCCATGATAACATTCTCAATTACAGCGTTCTCTTCAATCACACATTTCTGCATGATGACAGAATTGATGATTTTCGCGCCTTCACGGATCTGTACCCCGCGGAAAATCACGCTGTTCTCGACGGTTCCGCCGATAACGCAGCCGTTGGCTACCAGGGAATTGGTGACACTTGCGCTGTCCAGATAACGGGTCGGCGCTTCATATTTGATCTTGGTCTGCACCGGATTTTCCTTGAACAGACCCAGATAATTCTCCTGTTTGAGAAGCTCCAGACTATTCTTGTAATAGCTCTCCAGTGAATTGATTACGGCATGATAGCCTTTGTATTCATAGCCGGCAATTTTGAAATTGGCCCGGTTCTTCTGAATCACGTCACGGAAGAAAAAGCTCTCCCCATGCGCAATGCAGTACTCCACCTGCTCCAGGAACAATTTCTTTTCCATGATGAATATATCCAGGTAGACATTGGGATGATGCTTCTCCTGGTGAATCTCGGTAACGAGATTGTCCTCATTTAATTCAAGCCGCAAGCACGGATCATGCTCGGGCTGAAGCTGGTCAATCGCTTTGTAGACAAGCGTGACATCGGCACCCTTTTCCAGATGGTACTGGAAGGCATCCTGCAGATCAACAGTATTAATATGCTGGCTGCCCGAGAATACAATGTACTTGGCGGAGGCTCTTTTAAAAAAATCCAGGTTGTTATGATAGTGCTGCAGATCACCGATTGACGTATCGGTCGGATCGTTCCAGTCCGGAGGCAGAATGAACAGCCCGCCATGCTTGCGGTTCATATCCCAGGACTTTCCGTCACCCAGATGGTCCATCAGCGAACGGTATTTGCGGCGGACAAACAGCCCGACACTCTCCAGTTCCGCTCTCATCATATTGGATAATACGAAATCGATCAGCCGGTAACGGCTGGCAAAAGGCACGGCCGCACCGCAGCGGAAATAGGTTAATTCATTCAATTTGTCCAGTTCATGATCAAGATTAATTACGCCCATAAGCTCTTTCATCGCGGTCACCGTCCTCTAAAATTATATGGTTTTGGCTGCAACTGTTTTGCGTTTTTTGCTACGATTGTCGATCAGCAGAATCTCATCCTCATTCTCCCGGTCATTGCCGATCTCCATATAATCTTCGATCACTGTATTTTCGCTTATGATGGCTTTATGAATTCTTACATTCTTGCCGATCTTTACCTTGGGCATAATGACCGAGTCGGTAATAACGCTGCCTTCGCCCACTTCCACGCCGTAGAACAGCACCGAATGCTTCACTTCCCCGCGCACAATGCAGCCCTCATTAATGATGCAGCTCGATACTTTGGCTTCCGGAGCCACATATTGTGCAGGCTGGTTCGGGTTGCGGGTAAAAATCCGCCAGTTCGGATCATTCAGATTCAGCGGCGGATGGTCGCTCAAGAGATCCATGTTGGCTTCCCACAGGCTGGTTACCGTACCGACGTCTCTCCAGTAGCCTTCAAAAGGATAAGCATACAGGGAATTGTTGTCTGCCAGCATCAGCGGAATGATGTCCTTCCCGAAATCATGAGAGGAATCCGGCTTCTCGCCATCCTCCAGCAGATGCTTGCGCAGAACCTCCCATTTAAAAATATATACACCCATCGATGCCAGTGTGCTCTTAGGCTTGGCGGGTTTTTCTTCAAATTCGTAAATTTTCAGGTCTTCATCCGTATTGAGGATGCCGAAGCGGCTTGCCTCCTCCAGAGAAACGTCAATGACGGAAATCGTGCAGTCCGCATTTCTTGACTTGTGATACTGCAGCATGGCGTTGTAATCCATTTTGTAGATATGGTCGCCGGACAGAATAAGCACATGCTCCGGATCGAACTGGTCTACAAACTTCAGATTACGGTAAATCGCATCAGCCGTACCCCGGTACCAGCTGCTTCCGTTCTCCCGTTCATGCGGCGGCAATACAAATACACCGCCGTCCTTGCGGTTCAAATCCCAGTCACCGCCTACTCCAATGTATGAATGCAGGACCAGCGGCTCATATTGCGTCAGCACGCCAACCGTATCGATTCCTGAATTCGAGCAGTTGCTCAGCGGGAAATCAATAATCCGGTAGGTTCCTCCAAAATACACAGCGGGCTTGGCAAGCGATTTGGTCAAGCCCTTCAGCCTTTTCCCTTGGCCTCCCGCCAATAGCATAGCTACCATTTCTTTTTTCTTCATGGAAGAGCCTCCTTGACATATGGGTAATAAAAACGAAATAAATGAGGTTTAAGTGAATCTGATTCCAAAAAGAAGTGTACCCAAAGAAGTAAAATGAAAAGAAAGGTGCCTGATAGGATATTTGATAAGATGACGAACGGGGAAAACAAAAGGATATGTATCACGCTGCCGGAACGCTGGAAATTTCTTTAATCCTCCGGTTTGGTATCCTTATTGTAAAGTGTTCTAGGCCCGCCGTCAAAACCCTTTTTACACCCTGATAAAGTTAAAATTTCCGCTAATTCCCTTCATAAATTTACATTTACAGCCTGTATACATAGATTAACCATTATGATTAACCATGAACGACATTTTCGAATCGTCTTGGCATTGTTATTCAGCAAACGTTCAACCTAATGTGTCATACTATAGCTATCTCTTATTGTAAATGGAGGAAATGATGATGAAAGCAACCCAGGGCGTACGCCTCCTGCTCGTTGACGACGAGCCTCATATACTCCAGTTTCTGGAACTGGGACTCTGCAATGAAGGCTTTGAAGTAAAAACGGCACCTGACGGCGCAAGCGCCATCGCCATTGCTGCGGATTTCAAGCCGCATGTGGCGATTCTTGATGTGATGATGCCCGGGATGGACGGGTTTGAGGTGTGCCGTTATCTCCGTTCGGAGGAAACGGAAATTGCCGTCATTATGCTGACGGCCAAAGACGAGGTCGATGACCGGGTTAAGGGCCTGTCCATCGGCGCAGATGATTACATGGTTAAGCCGTTCAGCTTCGATGAGCTGCTGGCACGGATACAGGCGCGGCTGCGCAACCAATTCCCCGGCCTGCTCGGCGAGGTCCGCTGCGGCCCGTTCCGGATCGACGGCAGACGTAAGGAAATCCGGTTCAGGGACGAGGTGCTTGAGCTCTCCCCGACTGAATATGAGCTGCTGCAGTACCTCGTGATTAACCACGGCCTGGTGCTCAGCAAACCGATGATTCTGGACAAGGTATGGGGCTATGACTTCGGCGGTGAGGAAAATATCGTCGAGGTCTATATCCGTTCCCTCCGCGAGAAGCTGGGCGATAAGGAGCACCGGATTATCCGCACACTGCGCGGCGCCGGTTACCGGGTGGACCTGTTATGATAACGCGTCTGCCCCGCTTTCTGCGCAGGCTGCACGCTCCAAGGTCCTTGCGCAAGCAGCTGCTGGCTACCTCGCTGCTTATTCTTTCCGCCCTCCTGCTGCTCATCGGAGTGCTGCAGTATGTGCTGATGCGCAACTTTATTTACAGCAACCGGGCCGAAACGATGGAGGCCCAGCTGCGGTCTGTGCCGCGTGATTTTTTTTACCGGCTCATTTACGGGGATTTCTCTAATTCCTTCAGCGGCGGCAGCATGGGCAGCATGCCGGGCAACAACCCGTCTGGCCAGCGCAACGGCGAGGGAGGCCGCCCGCTTCTGCTCGATGCGCATACGACCATTGCCGCATACAGCTCGGACGGCACCTTTACGGACCTGCAGAAGGATACGCTGTCCGAGTCTGCCGCCCCGAGGCTGAACGATCAGCAATACAATGAATTGCTCATTCATACGACGGATAAGGCAACCGGAAGCTACAGGCTGATTACGGCCTCGGACGGCAGCCAGCATCTGGCTGTCTTCATGGATCTGGGCCGGCCCGGCGGGAACAAAATTCTGCTGCAGATGAGTGTGGAGACAGGACCGCTGAAGGATGTGATCCTGCAGCAACTGATGATTTTTGCTGTACTCGCCGTGGCCGCTCTGCTGGCCGGCCTCTTCCTCTACCTGCCCGCATTGCGCAAGACGCTCGTACCGCTGTCCAATATGGGGGATGCCGCAGAGAGTATAGATGCCGGCAATCTGGATGTCCGCTTCCCGGTTAATCAGGGACAGACAGAAATCGACAAGCTCTCCCATTCCTTCAACGGAATGCTGGAGCGGCTGGAAATCTCCTTCCGGGGTGAGCGCGAGGCCAAGGAGCAGATGCGGCGGTTCGCAGCCGACGCCTCGCATGAGCTGCGCACCCCGCTCACCTCAATCCACGGCTTCCTGGAGGTGCTGCTGCGCGGGGCTGCGGACAATAAAGAGCAGCTCTATAATGCGCTGAACAGCATGCACGGGGAATCCAGGCGGATCAACAAGCTGGTCGAGGATCTCCTGCTGCTGGCCCGGATGGACGGCGCGCCCCAGCTCAGGGCCAAAGAGCTGCAGCTGGATGAGATTATCGGGGAGATGCAGCCGCAGCTGCTGGTCCTGGCAGGCAGCCGCCGGGTCACCTTCGACTGTTCAAGGGGCATCCGCGGAATGTATGACCCTGACAAAATCAAGCAGGTTGTGCTCAATCTGTTTCATAATGCCGTGCAGCATACGGATAAAGAACAAGGGGCTATCCACATTGCCCTGCATGCCCGAAACCATGAAGCAGAGCTTGCTGTGAGCGACAACGGCTCGGGGATTTCAGCCGAGCATCTGCCGCATGTTTTCGACCGCTTCTACCGCAGCGACTCTTCGCGCACGCGCAAATACGGCGGATCCGGCCTCGGCTTATCCATCACCAAATCGCTTGTTGAAGCGCACGGCGGAGAGATCAGCGCGGAGAGCGCCCCCGGTAAAGGGACTACCTTCACCATCACTCTGCCCTGTCTGGCAGGCTGGTAGCTTATAAGCCGTAATTAACGTTATAATAGTAAGCATACTTAACTTTACTTAATTTCCAGGAGGTTAACGCTATGTATGAAGTTGCTGTTATCGGAGCCGGCCCTGCCGGTGCAAGCGCCGCCCTGTTCACTGCCAAGGCGGGCAAAAAAACGCTGTTGATTGACAATGACAAAGGCATGACCCGCAGAGGCTGGTATGAGAACTATTATGGAATTGCCGAAATCGGCGGTCCCGACCTGGTTGAAACCGGCCATAAGCAGGCGGTCAAATTTGGAGCAGAGCTGATTGCCGATCAGGCCGTTAACCTCACAGCCGGCGGCGAAGGCATTACGATTGAAACCGAAAGCGGTGCTACTTACGAAGCGAAGCATGTTATCCTGGCAACTGGAGTGCTGACTGACCTTGCCGCCAAAGCAGGAGTAGAAACGAAGGACGGCACTGAGCCAAGAATCAAAACCGTAGTGGCGGTTAACGCAGAGGGCAAAACCAATGTTAACGGCATCTGGGCCGCCGGAACGGTTGCCGGTGTCAGTGTACACGCCATCATCACTGCCGGTGACGGTGCAAAAGTAGCCATCAACATCATCAGCGAGCTGAACGGCGCAAGATATGTGGACCACGATTTGCTGAAGGCTTAGTATTACGAGGCAAGCCTATACAGCTCAGTAATTCAGAGCAGCAATAAGCTATTCCGGTGGATTGGCCTGAGGCCAAATCTGCCGGGATAGCTTTTTTCGTACCGGAGAGGTCACTCTCCCTATTCACTTGTTAAGCTGGGCTACTCTGGGCTCCTGAACAGCCTGCTGCGCCCTGCCCTCATAGAAATCCTGCACAATATACAGCGGACGGCCCTTGGTCTCATCATAAATCCGGCCTACATACTCGCCGAGAATACCCAGCATGATCAGCACGAACCCGTTAAACGTTAAGGTAATGCCGATCATTGATGCCCAGCCTTTAACGGCCTCATCCGTAAAGAGCGCCAGGTACAGCACATACATAAGGTACAGAAATCCGCCGGCTGAGAGCAGCCCTCCGAGATAACCTGCCAGCTTCAGCGGCTTGTATGAAAAGGAGGTCATGCCGTCCAGCGACAGCTTGATCATCCGCTTCAGCGGATATTTGGTCTCTCCGGCCAGCCGCTCATCCCGCTCGTATTCTATCGCCTTCTGCCGGAAGCCGACCCAGCTGACCAGGCCGCGGACAAACCGGTTTTTCTCCGGCAGCCGTTTCAGCTCTTCACACACCTTGCGGTCGATCAGCCGGAAATCACCGGTATCCACCGGGATGGAGATGTCGGTAGAATAGCGGAGAATACGGTAAAAGGCGCTGGCCGTCCATTTTTTGAATAAGGATTCGCCTTTGCGCTTGATCCGCTTGGCATATACGACCTCGTAGCCCTTTTTCCATTCCTCGATCATCTTCAGAATCAGTTCCGGCGGGTCCTGCAAATCGGCATCAATAATGATGACGGCATCGCCCAGCGAATAGTCCATGCCGGCTGTAATGGCAATCTGATGGCCGAAATTGCGCGAAAGGTCGATCAGCTTCACACTCTCGTCCCAGTAGCTGTATTCCTCCACCATCTGTGCACAATGATCTGTACTGCCGTCATTTACGAACAGCAGCTCATAGGACTCGCCTGTTGTACCCATTACTTTTTTGATCCGCCGGTAGGTTTCCTGAATCACGGCTTCTTCATTGTACATCGGTATAATGACGGAATAGCGCACGCTGATATTCATGGGCAGCTCCTCCTTAAATTAAATGTGCTTAGTTTAAATGGATCTCATACAGGGTCCCGCCGGCTCCGCCTGTTACGGTACCCTGCCAATCGGCTGAAGGCACCTCTGTGCCATTTTCCGTAATCCAGCTGGTAATCTCCGAATTGCCGCCGCCCCGTCCGCCGCCCATACCACCGCTGGTGACGAGGAAGTATTTCACTTTGCCGCTTTCTACCAGTGCCCGCAGTGTCTCAGTCGTGTAAGGTACATCCGAGTTGTTGAAACCGTTCAGAATAACTACTTTTTCACCTTCATCGATAATATACGGGCCTGCTGTCCCGTAATCCATGGCTGCGAATAGATATTCTTCACCGGTATTATGCTCCTTCAGATAGGCAAGCAGCTCCCCGTTCACTCCGGTGCCGGTATTTCGTCCGCCGCCTCCTCCGAAGCCGCCGCTGTCACTGCTGTCAGGACCTGCGGCCGGAGTCATACTGTTAAGCCCGTAGGTGATCGGTGTAAACGCCCAGTACAGTGGGCCGATCAGCAGCACCAGCAGCCCGGCTACAGCTGCGGCATGGACAAGGGCTGGCTTCCCCCGGCCTTTTAGAATCCGCAGCACAATCAGAAGCAAGGCTGCTGCAAGCCCTGCAGCCAGCACTCCGATTGACCAGCCGCTGCCGATGGTGCTGTCATAAGGACGAATAATGTACCACTGGAAGGCTGCAGTAGCCGGGACTGCTGCCGGAAGCAGCCAGGACAGCCAGCCGGAACGCTCTTTATAGTAGTGCCAGAGCTTGAACCAGCCTGCTCCGGCCAGCGCCGCAACCGGCGGCGCCATCATGATCAGATAATACTGGTGGAAGAATCCGGCGATACTGAAGAATCCCATCGCCGGAATCAGCCAGGCCAGCCAGAACAGGGCTTCTTTGTGCTGCATCGTAAAATGCCTGCGGCGCAGACTGGCAAAAATGCCGATTACGCCGAATAAGACAAAGGGCAGCAGCCAGCTGGCCTGTCCGGACAGCTCCTGCTGGAACAGCCGCAGCGGACCGGCGGTGCCGGTGTTGAACATACCGCCACCGCCGCCGTTCATGCCGTCCCTGCCGCCCTGGCCGCCGTCAGCGCCCCCGAACTGCCGGCTTCCGCCGTCAGGCCGGGTTGCCGGCATCCCGCCGTCCTCCGCGCCCGTACCCTGCTGGCCGCGGACACCGCCATCACTGCCCTGCCCCTGGCCCTCCGGGCTGCCCTGGCCGCCGGCCCCATCCATAGCGGGCATATCACCATTCATGTCCGGCATTCCGCCGCCAAAGGCCGGCATCTCACCGTTCATGCCCGGCATCTCGCCGCCGAAGCCGCCGCCCGGCATGCCGCTGCCGCCTCCTGTGCTGCGGTCACCCGTCAGACGGGATACCCCGTTGTACCCGAAGGCCAGATTCAGCACAGAGTTGGTGCCGCTGCTGCCCATATACGGCCGTTTATCCGCAGGAATCGAGTCAACGATAACTGCCCAGGAGAGCGAAACTACCAGCAGCACTGCGGTGCAGGCGGCCAGCACGCCGGTTTTTTTCTTCCAGTTGACCTTGGCGGCCAGAATATAGAACAGATAAAATGCCGGCACAACCATATAGGCCTGCAGCATCTTCTCGTTGAAGGCCACCCCGATCAGTCCGAAGGCGGTGAGAAGACTGCCGGTTTTATGCTGTCTGGTCCCTTTGAACAAAAACCAGGCCGCCAGCAGCAGGGTAAACACCAGCATGGCATCAATATTGTTCGTGCGGCTGACTGCCGCTGCTACTGGTGTTGTAGCCATCGCGAGCGCAGCAAGGCGGGCCGCTGTTCTGCCGAAGCTTGGCTTAACCAGCAGGTAGACCAGCAGTACCGAGCCTACGCCGGCCAAGGCTTGAGGCAGGATAACACTCCAGCCGTGCAGCCCGAAGATCCAGGCGCTGAGCGTCTGAATCCAGAACGTCACCGGCGGCTTATCCACGGTTACGGAACCTGCAGAGTCCAGTGAAGCAAAGAAGAAATTGTGGAAGCTCTGCAGCATGCTTCCGACTGCAGTGGTGTAATACGTATTTACATAATGATCATTCCAGATCCCGAATCCGTAAAGAAAGGCAGCCAGCAGCAGAATAAACAGCAGGACTATATCAGAACCCATTTTTTCAATAATTTCATCATGTTCCACTCCCATTCATCCAATAGAACCTCATTCGGCAGCGCTCTCTCCCCAGTGTCAAGCATTGCATAGCCGTATTATTGCATCCGTACCTTAATCGTCAATGAGGCCTGGCTGAAAGTTTGCTGAACGTTTTTTTGCGGAGGCAGGATCATTTACGGGCCTGCTTCCGCCAATCCCCTGGGCAGAAAGTGCGGCCTTACTATGGATGCTGGCTCAGGCACTTCGCGGGCCACCCACAATAAATTTAATCACCTTCTACAGCGGATGCCCGACAGGTTAACGCGCCGGACACACCTCATCCTGTAACGGACTCAAATGCGCTTATTTTCAGCAAAATCGTTCTTTAGTTTTCCTAACGGACACCAGCGACCTTATAGGCTCGTATTTAGAGCAAAAATGGGTGTTTGGGGGAAAATAAGAGCACTGAGGTCCGTTCGATCAGCAAAATGACCATTTTAGAGAAAATAAGGTTATTTCAGTCCGTTAGCGGTTCATGGTTCATGACTTATCATTTCACACAAAAAAAAGTCAGCCAGAAGCTCTGGCTGACCGGATCATCATATAATTCCCTTTACACAATTGCAGTCGTACGGTATAATACACTTCTCTTGGAAAAGTGCTAGGACTTCCGCCTGGATCTGAGACGCCTGCGGATTTCTTTGGCCAGCTGCTCCTTCTCTGCGGCCGGAACCCCTTCGATTAGCCTCGCTGCAGCTACCGGCAGCACCCAGGCATTGATCTCGGCATAGCTGCGGCCCGATAAGCGGAGGTATTCGCGGATATAGACCTTCGTAAGCTTCTGCCTGATGAAGCCGGTGACCACCCGCGCGGTGAATGAGCTCCCCGGAGGCATCGCCCCCATGCTGAACAGCAGCACTGATCTTGCGGCATCCGCCGCAGGATTTCCGGAAATGCCGTTCATCCAGTCGATAATCCAGGCACCGTCGGCATCAATAAGCACATTATCAGGGTGGAAGTCGCCGTGACACAGCCTGCCGCCTTCAGGCAGCCGCTGCAGATGTTCCAGAACAGCCGTTTTCTCCTCCATGGTCAGCATGGGTGCGGCTACAATCTGACTGTGCAGCTGCTCCTTATGCTGGCCGAGCTCCGGGCTGCCCTCCAGCTGATGCAGCTGATAATGCAGGGCGGCGAGCTGCTTGGCATACACGGACACACGCCAGGGCTGTCCGCTGATCTGGCCCAGCAGGGAGCGCCCGTGAATCTGCTGAAAGACAATGCCCCTGCGCCCTTCTGCTTCAATCAGCCCGGCAGGCCTGGGAGTGCGGACACTGCCCTGGTTATACACATATGAGCTTACCCTGTATTCCTGCTCCACTGCCGCCGGAGAAAAATCCTCCAGATAAAGCTTAACAATCGTCTTATCCCCGTGCTCAAATACTTCTGCAGTCCGGCCTGCTCCTACCCGCCGGTTATACTCCATAGCCTTTCCTCCCGTTTAGTCCAGATTCACACTGGTGAAATGCTCTACTGCCGGGAACGGGTCGTAATATCTGTGAAGCAGGGCCTTCCATTCCTGGTACTGGGCTGATTCCCTGAATCCTACCGTATGATCTTCAAGTGCCCGCCACTTTACAAGCAGCAGATATTTATGGTCATCCTCCAGACAGTGCTGGAGCTCATGTCCCAAATAGCCATCAATGGAGGCAATCAGCGGAGAGGCCTTGGTGAAGCTGGCTTCAAACTCCGCGGTAAGCCCCGGTTTAATCTGCAGCATGGCCGCTTCCAATATCATCTGACTTCCTCCTTTTATTCCTTACTAAAAACAAACCTTAAGCTTCAAGCGCATCGCGGAAAAATTCATGATAAAAATTGATAATTACCAGCAGCACCGCCAGCGATTCATTGACACTACCCACTTCAAGCGCGTGATTGGCATCGTCAATCCGGTACACCCTGATATTCGGCAGTCCGCTGATTTCGGCAGGGTGCTGCCCGCTGAACATCGGGTCGCTGCCGCCATAGATAACACTCCCCCGGCTTTTGCGGATCCAGGGTACCGTTTCGGCGAGGGGAGTCAGGTACAGGTGAGCCGTCTTCTGCTGCAGACCCAGCTCCGCCGCCACCCGTCCGGCAATGACGGTCCCCATGCTTTTGCTGATGAACAGCAGCTGCTCGTACTCGGCGACCGCCCCCAGCGCCGCTTTGCATTCCTCTACGACAATATCCAGCTCTTCCCGCTTGAATCCCGCCCGGGCGCTCTGATAGCCGTATTCCAGAATCAGCAGATCACAGCCGTGCTCAGCAGCCACCTTACCTGCATAGTCCAGCAGGGAGCGTTCGGCTGAATAGTTCTGGCCCGGAAAAATAACAGCCAGCGCCTTGGAGCCCTGGGCCGCATACTTATGTCTGACCTCTCTGCCCCAATGGGAGGACATCATGATACTCGAAACACTCATAAGCTTCCTCCTTGTTAAACGTAAAACTCACTCCGCCTGCTAAGGCGTTTTCTATGTCTCTCATTATAACGATCTTCGGCAACGCTTGGAAATAACAAATAAACCTCCCGCCGTAATGACGGGAAGTCAGACTTCTGCCTTTCCTATTATGTTGCGCTCTCCTCCCCTGTGTCTGCACGCTGCGCCATAATTTCGGCCGTAATCCACAGCAGCAGCGGAATGAACAATTCGAAGGGAAGCGCGTAAAGCTTATAAATATGGTAGGCAAAATACTGCATCTGCGTAATATCTTTATAGATGAAACCAGACATGTAAACCATAATCAGCCCCATCTGCAGCACTACGGAGCGGTAGCTTTCCAGCTTGAAGACTCTGGCAATGCCCTGGCTGGTCACATACAGGCAGAGGCTTACTTTTACAAACAATGAGGTTACAAAAATAATGGCCGCCGAGCCTTCGATCCGGGTCAGAAAATCACCGACGTTAATCCGGCTCACCGCCACGAAAGAGGGGAAATAGAGCGAAGACAGAATCTCCGGACCAAGGACGAGCAGATTCCGCACGGAGACGCCAATGATGATAACACCTGCAATTACCAAACCGCCGACCATCACCCGGACTGCCGAACCTTTTCGCGGAAGAACGTTAAAGGCGCCAAGGAATACGACAATTTCTGCAAAAGGAAACGTAAACGAGCCTGCCACATCCGCAAATACAGGTCCCCAGCCGCTGTCCAACAGAGGCCGCAAATGCTCATAATCGTATTTGGGAATGGAGAGCAGCTGCACGACAATAATCACGGCAAAAGTAAACATGGTCAGAAATTTGGCGCTCCGCCCGAGTACCTCCATCCCTGCGTTTACCACCCAGATACAGAGCAGGCCGATAATCAGCATCGGAGCCAGCATCGGAGTGGATGTCAGGGCCACCGTTTTGCTGAATTCCCCGAAATTACGCAGGACCAGTGAGCCAAGGTGCAGGCTATACCAGATGTAGAGGCAGGAGAACACCCGCCCGATGACGCCGCCGAAGACGCTAATCAGCATATCATACAGATTCTTTCCCGGAAAAAGCGTATGAAGACGTGCATAAATCAGCATCAGAGGGATGGCCAGCAATACCGCCAGGATGAGTGCAATCCAGCTGCTGTTGCCTGATTGGCCTGAAACACCCATAAACAGCGAGCTGCCGATGATGAACAAAATGACGATGCTGGCCGATTGGCCCCCGGTATAATTTCTTTGCCCATGCACACCCCCTCCTCCCTGCACTTTTAATAGAACTGTTTAATGAAATTGATAATCAGCGGGGACGGACTGGGAATCTCCCAATGCATCGCCAGACTGAAGGCCAGAACGAAGGAAACCAGGCATAGCGCCGAGCATATATAGAAATCCTGTTTTTTTTCCTGCTTCAGCAGGCCGTAGGGATCCAGCCATACGATAAACGCATAAATCAGCACAATATAGACGGGCACGTTCTTAATCTCCTAACTTGATCGTTCTCGATGACTTCGCCGTACTTTGAATAATGACCTTAGAAGTAACCTTGACATCCAGATCCTTGAATTCCTCCGGCCACCGCTCCTCCAGCTTGCTCCAGCTCTGCGGCATTTCATTATGCACCACCTTGCCGAAACCGAAAATATCCGCCTGATATTCCCGCTGCAGTTTACGGATCACGGAGAGAATTTGTTCCTGCAGCTGTGCGCCTGCCCGTTTTTCTATGGCCTCAAGGCTCTCATTCCCGGTCAGACTGACCGTGCTCATCACCTCGTCAAGCCCGGTATGGGTGAGCGTATGCACCTGAATCTGCAGCTTGCCGTCAACCCATGCAGGCTTCACTTTTGTCCGGTTTGATAAAATTTCCAGTGAATAGGTGGGCTTGCCGCGCTCATTGTCTACGGTCAGCACACCCCCTTTAACATCATTTTTGGCGAAAAGAGCATACTGGGTTTCTTTTCCGTCCAGCTTGCCGACCATCCGGTCCTCTACAAACACCGCAGTCCCGTTGACACGCTCGTTCTTCTGCCCGTTCAGCTCGCTGATGCTGATCAGCGGTGCGATCGCATTTTTCCCCGGAGTCTCCAGCTTGTCGATAAAATCCCAGATTTCTACAACCGGCGCGGTCCCCGTAAACAGCTCATCCTTCATCATCTGGGCCAGCTCAAAGGACATAATCGTTTTCTTGGAACTGTTCAGATTCAGTACCTCACGCGCATTCTTCTCGCCTGAAACAAAGATGAACACATCCGCACGGGTCTCCGTATCCCTGCTGTACCAGTCAATCACCTTTACCAGCCCCTCCCGGGCCAGCTCCTCGCTGATAATAATGACCTTGGCATGGCTCCAGAACAGCTTCCGCCCGGTCAGCGAAATCATATTGCGGGCAATATTAAAAATGGTATCGCCGGTCAGGCTCATCATTTTGAAGCCCGTCTGATTGTCCTGCAGCCCGCCCTGAGTATCGACCATTTCTACGGTCAATTGGATGTTGTTATCCGGTTTATTTTTATCAAGGGCTACTCCGGCCACAATGGACATATCATCGATCTCCGTATAGTTCCAGCAGCCGGTCAGGCTGAAGATTATCACAGCGGCAAGCAGGACAGCCGTTGCACTGGAGGCGGTTCTGCTCATCTTCTCCCCCGCTTCCGCTGCGGAGCCTTCCGCTTCATGTTGCGCGCTCCGATCACTGCCGGACGCAGGTACATGTCCCACCAGGGGGCCCGGACTGCCGTGTCCTTGATATCCTGCGGCCGGATCGAGCCCACCCCGAGCATATAGGGAACACCGAAGGAACGCAGGCTCATCAGATGAATAACCAGCCCGAGCAGCCCGAAAAAGTAGCCGAAGATGCCGAACAAAAACGCGCTTATCAGCAGAATCATCCTCACAATAATTAAAGGTCCGGTAAGCCGGGGATTGAGCAGGGTAGTGATTCCTGTCAGTCCTACGACAATAACCATCGGTGCGCTGACGATGCGCGCATCCACCGCAGCCTGGCCCAGTACCAGTGCGCCTACGATGCTGACCGCCTGCCCGATGGAATTGGGAATTCTCGCTCCTGCCTCACGGAGAATTTCGAAGATCGTCAGCATGAGCACCGCTTCAACTACAGTGGGAAACGGCACAGACAAACGTGCGGCCGCAATGCTCAGCAGCAGGAGGGTCGGTACCATCTCCTGGCTATAAGTAACCATTGCCAGATAAACGGCTGGAATACTGATTGACAGAAATGCGCCCAGAACTCTGAGCAGCCGGTTAAACGTGGCGAAAAAATAACTGATATAGTAATCCTCGCTGGCCTGGAAGTTTTCCACAAAAACATACGGCAGCGTCAGGGCGAACGGGCTTCCGTCGATCAGAACGGCAATGCGTCCCTCCATAATTTTGCCGACAACGGAATCCGGGCGCTCTGTGCTTCCGATCATTTCAAAGGGGGAATACGGCTCATCGCGGATTAGTTCGGCCAGGTACCCTGTATCCAGCAGATGGTCGATCTCCACACGGGCCAGCCGGCCCTGCAGCTCCTTCAGGATATCCGGCGAGGCGAGGCTTTCCATATAGCAGATACAAGTCTGGGTCTTTGTTCGGGTGCCAATGTCGGTAAAAACAAACTTGAGGTCAGAGTTCTGCACCCGGCGGCGGATCAGGGTCAGGTTGGTCAGCAGCGACTCATTAAAGCCGTCCCGCGGCCCGCGCACTGCCTTCTCGGTCATAGGCTCTTCTATAGCCCGGGTCTCCCAGCTTTGGGCATTGATATTCAGTGAACCGGCATAACCGTCCAGCAAAAAGACGGTTTTACCGCTGACCACAGCACCAATCAGCTCGTCCAGCTGCTCCGACACGGTCAAATCGCTGATCGAAATCACCCGGCTACGGATCACTTCCATCAGTCTGGCCGGATGCTCCCTGTCCCCATCCGTAAATTCATAGGCCATTAGCGGCCTCATTACACCGCTTTGAATCAGCTCACGGTCGATCATTCCGTCAACATAGACCACTGCACAGCGGATGTTCCTGTCATAGTCATTTTGGATCACCCGTATTCTCAGCGTGCCGTCATTATTAAAGATCCGCCGGAACAGCGCCAGCGTATCATCCATAGAACAGCTTAGGGGCTGGGAGGAATCGATCTCCGGGGTTGAATGTTTGCTGTTATCCGTAATTCCCGCATTCGTCACAGCCGTCACTCCTGTCTATTCTTTTAATCTGATTATCCCCCGCCTTCTGCAGTCCTATTCGTATATCCGTTTGTCGGAACAGCAAAAAAGCCGCAAGTGCGGCTTTATACTGGCTTTCATATGGATTCAGTTAACAAAAGTATTCCGCACTCTCTTAGAACGCAAAACGTAGGCAGTCCAGATAAGGCCGTTTACCAGACCCCGTGCAATGTTCTGCAGCAGATTGCCGCTTGCAGCCAGCTCCGACGACTGCGGGATACCCGCAATCAGTACCATGATGACGAGCTGCAGCAGCAGGCCGATGATATAGTAAAAAATCAGCCAGCGCGGAAAAACCGCCCGTTTGCTGTACAGCAGAGTGAGCAGATAAACAGAAGCTAACAGCAGAATAATATTGGCGCTCACCTCAAAAACCAGCACCAGCTTCCATGATGCATGATAATCCGCCGAAGCAGGGGAAGTCAGGGCATACCAGCCCTCGCTTCCGAGGGTGTTAGTAAAGAAATCGTAGACCAGTACAAACGATCTGATAAACGTAATATAAAGACCGATCTGGATCAGCACCAGCCAGCCGCCAAGCCCTTTCGGATGGCCCGGTGACAGCCCCATTCCTTTTTTACCGGGGATAAGTGTTCCCAAAGCACGCACATCCTCTGTTATAATCTGGTTTAGATCTCATTCTGTGAACAAAGCCTATCCAAGCTTAAGGAGAACCTATGACACCATTTACTGCAAACGTTATCGCCGTCATCCAAGCCATCCCCGAGGGAAAGGTTATGACCTACGGAGGCGTGGCCAAGGCTGCCGGAAGCCCCAGGGCCGCCAGACAGGTCGTGCGGATTCTGCATTCCATGAGCCGGAAGTATAAGCTGCCGTGGCACAGGGTCATTAACGCCAAGGGCAGGATTGCCCTGGATGATGAATCCGGATCGGTCCAGAGGCTCTACCTGTCTGGCGAGGGCGTAGAGTTTGAGCCGGACGGGGCCATCAATCTGGAGCTGTACCTGTACGTACCGGAAGCTGACCCGGAGGATTATTTCCTGCCTCCTCTGGAGTAGCCTCTCCCACCGCTGCTGACCAGCCCGTTCAGCAAAAAGTACAGCGTGGCATAGATCACAAGCAGTACAACCGCAACGAACAGGCTGAAGAACAGCGACTGCCGGTTTAAGCTGTCATTAACCAGCTGAATCAGCTGGTGCCGGTCTGTTAGCACATCCCAGCTGTTCAGCCGGTAGACCCGGCCGAGAAGCACCCCGTAGCCGCCAAGCGCACATGCGGCAAGTACAAAAATCCAGGAGAAGAACAGATTGCTTTTGCGGGAAATGACACTCTGAAACTGGTACAGCGAGAAGAAGCCCGTCAGCCAGCCGCTCCAGGTGAACAGCAGCAGGGTGACCAGATCATACCAGAACCGGCTCTGTACTTCTCCGCTGACGATATAGATGCTTTTGCGTGCGGTCAGATGCAGCAGGTCTGTCATCAGATACGGCGCGTTCGGAAAAAACAGCAGCCAGGCGATCCCCAGCGGCAGCAGCAGCATGCTGCTGAATCTCTGTTTATCCAGTACATATGCGGCGCTTGAGAACAAAAAAGGGATCCAGGCCAGAAAGAGGTTCCACAGTAAAAAATCAAAGTATGTATCGGTCCGCAGCGAAACTACCCGGTACACCCCTAAAGTTGCCAGGGACAGGCCGGCTAACAGCACAAACACTTTCGTATAATTCAGTTCCTTCATCAGGGAATATTCTCCTTATCCGTTAGAATGGAACAACCATAATAAATATAACAGCCCGGGCGTCTGGATGCACCCGGGCTGTTATATATTTTATTTGCTGTGACGGAAGCCGGGCGGTCAGATGCCGCTGCTGAGCTTGCCGGCGATAGCAGGCTTATGACTCTTGAAGCCTGTTCTGCCCGGCGCTTCCTGAACACCGGCCAGCGCCGCACACTCCCGGAACGCGGCATGCCGGCAGCCTGCGCAGCGGTCTGTCTGAATCATGGCCAGTGCGGCATTTATCGCATCCCCGGTATGCCCGAAGAACTGCTGTACTCCGATTTTGTCGTACAGGCCGGTACGTTTCAGCAGCTCCAGCGGCTGCGGCTCAATGCCGGAAATCAGCAGCTTCCCGCCGTCAGCCTGCAATTGCTTCACCAGCTCAGCCAGATTGGCCTCGCCCGTCGTATCCATGAACGGCACCTTGCCCATGCGCAGAATAATCAGCTTGGGCTTGCCGGGGCCCGGCTCCGGCATCGTATCGCCAAACCGGTAGGCGGCGCCGAAGAACAGCGGACCCTCCACGTTATAGATTCCGATCTGCGGACAGTCATGGCTGTCCGTTACCATATGCGCAGCTACCTTCACCGACTCCGGATCAGGCAGCACTTTGGCGACCAGGTGGGTCTCGCCCATCCGTTTCACGAACAGGATGACGGCAAGGACCAGCCCTGCCTCCACAGCTACTGTCAGATCGGCAAATATGGTCAGGAGAAAGGTAATGAACATGACCAGGGAATCCCCCGTCTTCAGCTTCAGCAACTGCAGGAACTGCTTGCGCTCACTCATATTCCAGGCGACGACCATCAGGATGGGTGCCATCGCTGCAAGCGGAATACTGGAGGCATACGGTGCAAAGAGCAGCAGGATCAGGAACACCACGACACCGTGAATGACGCCCGACAGCGGAGAAGTAGCCCCGCTGCGGATATTCGTCGCCGTTCTGGCAATCGCTCCCGTAGCCGGAATTCCGCCGAACAGCGGAGCGGCAATATTGGCAATGCCCTGGCCGACCAGCTCACGGTTGCTGTTATGCCGGCTGCCGGACATTCCGTCGGCCACTACCGCGGACAGGAGTGATTCAATTGCTCCCAGCATGGCGATGACAAACGCCGGACGGAGCAGCAGCCTGATCCGCTCCCAGGTGATTACCGGAAAGTGAAAGCTCGGCAGCGTATTCGGAATATCGCCGTAGGCAGAGCCGATGGTTGTAACCTTGCCGCTAAAGAACAGCGCCGCAACCAGTGTAGCGCACAGCAGCCCGATCAGTGAACCCGGTACCTTAGGGGCAAACTGCAGGCCGAGTATAACAACTGCAAGACAGATCACAGCCGTCAGCACACTGTACAGATTGACTGTGGAGATATGCAGGCCCAGCTCCTTCATATTGTCGATGAAGGCCTCATGGCGCTTAACCCCCTGAAGCCCGAGGAAATTCCCGATCTGCCCGGTAAAAATAATAACGGCAATCCCTGCGGTAAACCCGATGGTGACCGGCCTCGGAATAAATTTGATCAGCACCCCGAGCCTGAAGAGGCCCATCAGCACCAGAATCACCCCGGCCATCATCCCGGCGATCAGCAGATTCTCATATCCGTACTCCATCGCAATGGCGAACAGAATTGGAATAAATGCGCCGGTTGGACCGCCGATCTGGAATTTCGAGCCGCCGAACAGGGAAATCAGGATTCCCGCCACAATTGTTGTATAAATCCCGTACTCTGGCTTGACACCGGAAGCAATAGCAAATGCCATCCCCAGCGGGATGGCAATAACGCCGACAATCGTCCCTGAAATGATATCCCTGCGCAGCGAAGCAATGTTATAGCCTTGAAAACGGCCCCACCCTGTCATCATCTAACCTTCTTTTCTTTGAATATCTGATTATTTGAATATATGAGCAACATTACTCCTGCCCGCCGTTCTTGTCAACGGGAAATCCGCCCGCTCAGGGGCGGATTCTATTCACTGCGGATGCCCTCAAGGATGGAAATTGCATTTACGAGGTGATTATCGAATATCTGCCTGGCTACTGCCAGCAGATCCTTGATCAGGGGATCGCGGAGAGAGTAGATTACGGTGGTGCCCTCCTTGACGCTGGCAACCACATTTTTGGCGCGCAGGACAGCCAGCTGCTGGGAGACTGCAGAGCCTTCCGATCCGAGAATCGCCTGCAGCTCATTCACATTTTTCTCGCCATCACTCAGCAGTTCCAGGATGCGGATCCGCATCGGATGAGCCAGCGCCTTGAAAAACTCCGTCTTAAATTGCTGAATATCGCTGTTCATTGGACTTCTGCTCCTTATAGCTGTACTTCAATTCTAAGCTTATCTTAGCATTATTTATTGCGGGGTGGCTATGGCCGTACAGCATTTGCAGCATTTCTATTCCTGCGGGGAGAGCAGCCTGTGCCTACAAATTTACCGGATAAATCATCAGCTCCCGGGTTCTGATCTCTACGCAGCCGCCAAGCGCCATCGGTTCCCCCAGGCATTCAAACATAATCAGCTCGTTCCCCAGACGCAGATACCCCGTTCCATCCTCCTCAATATTCTCCAAAATACCTGTTAACAGGATTTGTTCCCCTTCCACCCGTATGACGTTGCCGCCTGCAGCAGCCGGAACAATATCCACCCAGCGCATAAACAGTGCAGGCAGCTCAAATTCTACCTCTTGTGCTTCTCCGGGGAGGACAGGGGGACTGCCGCACCAGATTCCCTTGCCTTCTCCGCAGTCTGCTGTAAAGTATACCTCGTTTTTCCGGATTCCTTGTCTTGTTACTGTTATCTTCATCTCTATAGTCCCGCCATCTCTTTAGTTTCGGTATATTAATCAAAAAGCTTCAGCTTTGCAATCCGCTGCACAGCCTCTGCCAGCCGTGCCTCATCACTGACAAGGCCGATCCGAACATAGCCTTCTCCGTAAGCGCCAAAACCGATCCCCGGAGCCACGACCACATGCGCCTTGTCCAGCAGCAAATCAGCGAAGCTCTGCGAGGTGTAACCGGGCGGAACAGGAAGCCAGGCGAAAAAGGAGCCGCGCGGGGCCTCCACCTGCCACCCGGCTTCCCGGAGCCCGCCGATCAGGATGTCCCGCCTGGCTTCGTAACGCGCCACATTCTCCCGTACACCATCCTGCGGGCCGAGCAGGGCTGCTGCCGCTGCCTCCTGGACCGCCCCGAACAGGCTGACATACATATGATCCTGCAGCAGGTTCAGACTCTCAATTACGCTGGCATTGCCTGCGGCAAACGCCACGCGCCAGCCGGCCATATTATAAGTCTTCGACAGCGTGTAAATTTCGATGCCGGTATCCTTGGCTCCCGGTGTCTGCAGATAGCTTACCGGCTTCAGACCCTCGTAACCGATACCCGCATATGCAAAATCATGTACCACACATATATTATTCGCTGCTGCAAAGCTGACGGTCTCCGCAAAGAATGCTTCGTCAGCCACAGCTCCGGTAGGATTGTTCGGATAATTGAGGAACATCAGCTTCGCTCTGGCTGCGGCTTCCTGGCTCATATTGCCATAGTCCGGCAGGAATCCGCGCGCCGCTGTGAGCGGCATAAGCTCCATAACCGCCCGGGCCAGCTCGATCCCCGACCAGTAGTCCGGGTATCCCGGGTCCGGGACAAGCGCGGTATCGCCGGGATTCAGCAGGCATTGCACCACCTCAACCAGACCGGTCTTGCCTCCGGGCAGAATGGCGATTTCACGCTGCGGGTCCAGTTCCACCCCGTACTCTCTTTTGTAAAATGCAGCTGCCGCTTCCTTCAGATAGTCATGCCCGCGGAACGGCGGATATCTATGGTTGGACGGATTAAGCGCCGCTCCCTGCAATGCTTCAACAATATGTGCCGGTGTCGGCATATCGGGATTGCCCTGCCCCAGATTGATAACATCATGCCCTTCTGCTGCCGCCTGTGCAGCCCTGGCAACCAGTGCAGCAAAAAACTGCTTAGGCAAAGCATTCAGCAAATGTGACGGTTCAAAGGTAGTCACTGCCCGGCTCATCCTCTCCGCTGTTCCTTTTATCCTGTTACATATTGCATTTATTCTAGCGGTTCGGTGGTAGCGGGGCAACTGCTATATTTAAGAGTGCATAATTTCAGAGACAGGAATGCCAAAAAAGGCCATCCCTTGCAGGATGACCTTCTCTATCAGCTATTCAGATGATGCCAGCTAGTGTTACTTGCCCACCGGCTCGCCCTGATATACCTTGACATCAAGCGGTGCAGTCAGGAATTCCCCTGCCTTGGCGGCAAAGCCGGTAAAGTGCGGGCTTGCGTTATGTCCGGCTACAGCCTCGGCATCACGCCATTCTTCAACCATAATGAATACGTTACTGCGGGAGGTGTGTCTGTAGAGCTCATAAGAAACATTGCCTTCCTCCTGGTGTGTAGCGGCAATCAGTGCATCGGCTTCAGCCAGAAACTGCGCTTCGCGCTCAGGATTAACTTGAAGTGTAGCATGAATAATAATCATTGTTCATCCTCCTGAATATGAGTATATATTATTATTTCCACTCGGCAATTTTGTCGATTGGCAGGCGTACAGACTGGTAGCCTTCGGCTGCAGCTTTACCGATGGAAATTAGCATAACCGGAATATAGCGTTGTTTGTCCATTCCGAACAGTTCAGCGATCTGGTCTTTCTCGAAGCCGCCGATGGCATTGGTATCGTAACCGTGGGCACGGGCAGCCAGCATCAGCTGCATCGAGACGAGACCCGCGTCAATCATTACAGTCTCCCGGTTAATATCTGCGGGAAGATTGGCAAAATGTACAGCCAGACGGGATAATTGGCCTTCCTTGACTTCCTGCGGCATAAGTCCGCGTTCTACGGCAGTACCGTAAATTTCTTCGGCATAGTCAAAGTTGTTCAAATCTCCGAACACAGCGATCATGGCAGCGGAGGTTTCCACCTGCACCTGGTTGAACTTGGCGATTGTAGCCAGCTTGGATTTGGCCTCAGGACTTTCGATAACAAGGAACCGCCAAGGCTGCATGTTAACAGAAGATGGAGCCAGCGTAGCTTCGGTAAGAATCTCGGTCATTTCCTCTTTGCTGATCTTCACGCTGGGATCGTACTGGCGCACCGAACGGCGGCCGGTAATGATGGAGTTGAAATCATTGGTTCTTGTTGTTGTAGTCATGAAAATTACGCTCCTTTGGTTGGTTAGTGTATGGTGTAAGGCTACATTCCATTGATGTTATGCTGCAGCCGGATAAGCATGTCTTCAAGCGTCTTCCGCTCGGCTTCATCAAAGCCGGCCAGCAGACTGCTGATAAAACGCTTCTTCTCTTCCTTGTAGCAATGCACCCGCTCCCGCCCCTGCGGTGTCAGCGAGACCAGAGTGACCCTGTTGTCGGCTGGATTGTTGCGGCGGCTGATCATTCCGCTCTCCTCCAGCCCCTTCAGGTGCCGGGTAATGGCGGCAGGGTCAATATCAATCTCCCGCTGCAGCGATATCTGGCTGATCTCTTCTACTTGGAATAGCTGGTGAAGCAGACGGAGCCGCGTGGGACTGATGCCTGCGCACCGCTCAAACTTCGGGCTGACGCCCTTGTTCAGTGCCTGCAGCAGCTCAAGAATCTGATCATCCTCAGACTGATATCCCGTCAATCGCATCCTCCTCCAAACATTAGATTGCGCAAAATCTTGTTGACGAAAATTAGTTTACACCTATTTAATTGACCCGTCAAATATTATTCTTTAATTTCCTTGATCCTCCAAACTGCAGGTTGCTTTATCAGCAGATCCAACTATAATTTCGAACTATACACTCACGTTCTGTCTGAGGAGGCTGACGCATGAAAATATCCCTAATCCAGCTTGATATAGCATTCGGCAATCCCGCTGCAAATTATGCGGCTGCAGAACAGCGCATCCGGGAAGCTGCCGCCGCAGGGCTCGATTGTCTGATCCTGCCGGAGCTCTGGACGACCGGCTATGATCTGACCCGGCTGGAGCGCATCGCTGATCCTGACGGCCAGGAAACGAAGGCCTTAATGTCTGGCCTAGCGAAGGAGCTCGGTGTTCATATTGTCGCGGGTTCAGTAGCCAGCAGCCGTCCTGCCGGAATTACTAACAGTATGTACGTCTTTGACCGAAGTGGCGGTCTGGCCGGTGAATACAGCAAGCTGCATCTGTTCCGGCTGATGGATGAGCATCTGTATCTTCAGGCCGGTGAAGCCAAAGGGCTGTTCACATTGGACAATGCCCGGTGTGCCGGGCTGATCTGCTATGATATCCGGTTTCCGGAGTGGGTCCGTGCCCACACCGCTGAGGGAGCTGAGCTCCTGTTCGTCAGCGCTGAATGGCCGAAACCGCGGCTTGCCCACTGGCGCGCCTGCTGATCAGCAGGGCCATCGAGAACCAGTGCTATGTCATCGCCTGCAACCGCGCTGGCGCCGATCCGGCGAACCAGTTCGCCGGCCATTCCATGATCATTGATCCCTGGGGTGATGTGATATGTGAAGCCGGAGAGGGAGATGAGATTGTAACGGGCGAAATCGATCTGCACAAAGTCCGTGAGGTGCGGAAGCAGATCCCGGTCTTCGCCGACCGGCGGCCGGAGCTGTACTACTAGAGCCTGCTAGTTTCTGGGTAGCAGTTTTCACCAGTGAATTAGGTGACATTTTTCCACTTAGCTCAATTGGATGGGCTAGGCTCTGCAAAATTATTCGCGGACGCCCGAGGGGCTTCTTGTGCAAAGAAGGAAAGTCTCCTCCAGCGTCCAGACGGCCGCCTGCAGACAGCAAGCGGCCGGTACAGGCAAGCACATATCCTCAGCAGGCATAGCCGCAAGCCCGCATTCTCAGCGGGCATAGCGCTGCCGCAGCGTCGCTGCCGTCTCCAGTACACGCGGATCGCTGTACTGGAGATCATAGCCGGTCTCCTGCCGCAGCCTGCCGGCCGGAGTCAGCTGTACACCCCGGCGCCCTACGGCCTGCCGGATGCCTGCGGCGTACACGGCCGCCGCAGCCGGACCGCCCAGCTCGCCCAGCGCGGCGATCGTCTCCGGCCGGACCCGCGGATAGTCAAGTGACTCGTCCCATCCGGACGCAGTCTCATAGAATCCGCGGATCAGCTCTCCGCGCTCCCGCCCGGAGCCGGAGATCACCACGAACGCGTGCACGAAGTACGCGCCGCTCTGCCTGCGCTGGGCGATGCCGCAGAATTTGCGGCGCCGATGGCCAGGTCGAAATCGCCGGGGCAATACGAGCCGGCGATTTCGCCTGCCCTGATCTGTGCAGCCGCCTGCGGATGGCTGGCAGCTGCGGCTTCGGCAATGAGCGAAGCCAGCAGCCGGAAATCATCGTGAAAGTCCAGCTTGCCCGGAGCTTTCGGCAGAATGAGCGACACATTCACAATGCCTGTGTCGAGCGGCACGGCCGCCCCGCCGGAATGGCGGACAGCCGTGCGGAAGCCGGCCTGCTCCAGCCCGGCCATCGCTGCCTCCGCATGGGGCAGCTTGCTGTCCCGAAGTCCGAGCACCACCCCGCCGGGATGGCTCCAGATATGGAGGCACGGCGGGACCAGTCCGGCTCCGACATCGCGGCACAGCGCCTCTTCGAACGCGAACGGAACCAGCATATCGCCGGCTTCAGCAGCTGTCAGTTCCTCCGCCGGATGCTCGAACAATACCATTTCGGGAGGAAGCTCACTGGTTGTGCTCTGCTTCTGCCCTTCGAA
Source organism: Paenibacillus sp. DMB5 (assembly GCF_001517085.1). Lineage (GTDB taxonomy): Bacteria > Bacillota > Bacilli > Paenibacillales > Paenibacillaceae > Paenibacillus_AQ. The sequence goes on along the minus strand of NZ_LRAC01000092.1, from coordinate 20,661 downwards.
CAGTTTGCCAAGTCCTCCTGCTTCTTTATATGAACCCACTGATAATTCCCCTTTTCCTGTTAAGTTTGCTCTATTGTACCCTATCGCCCCGTCTGCGCCCATAAAAGAGCTGTAAAGTCATTTGAATTCCGCTCCGGCAACCGTTATCCTTATATCAAGGAAGAAGGTCCCAGCATTAGAACGAGGCTGTGCCATAGCTCATGCAACAGCAATACACAACGTATAGGAGTGATGCCGCATGACCGTAGACCAACTGGCAAAGGACAAGCAGACGAATAAAACCCGTCAGTGGGAACAGGCGATGATCAAGCTGTATGTGAATTTCCGCGATTACAGCAAGGATGCGCTCAAGGACTTCGGCGAGGAGGATATTCACCAGGCGAGAGTAAACAGCCGTAAGCTGCTGACCCTGCTGTCCATCCTTGACCCGGACCATTCCGCCGCCGGACAGCTCTATTTCAGCTTCAAAAAAGCCCAGAAGCGGCTCGGCAAGGTCCGGGATGCCGACGTGCTGATCGAATCGTTCAAGGAACGGCGCAAGGTGGCCAAGAAGGACGGCGATGACAAAACTGCCGGACTGCTGAAGGCGGTCATCAAACACCAGAAGGATCAGCGTAAAAAGTACCGCAAGAAGCTGGAAGCCGAGCTTCCGCAGCTGGCCGGGAAGGAGCTGGACGGCTTGTGGAACGATTTTCTGGCTGGACCGCTGGAGTCTCTGGTCTTGAAGAAGGATGCCAATGTCGTTATGCGCGAGCTTGAGGTCGCCTTCGATCAGAAGAAAAAAACCTGCAAAGCATTGTTCAAGGGACCGGATGCCGTATCGGACGAAGCCTTTGAAGCCCTGCATGACCTGAGAATTGCCGCCAAGGAGCTGCGCTACACCGCTAATGCCGCCTCTTTTGCACTCAATCAGAAATTTCATACCCATGAGGAATACTACAAGAACATCCAGGAGCAGCTTGGCATTATTAACGATAAACGGGTTTGGCTGGATACGCTGCAGTCCATTGGGCGCGACGAGCTGGGCGTAGGCAAAAAAACCTGGAGCGCCTTCACCGACAGCCTGAAGAACGAAGTGCTGGAAGCGCTATATCATAACGAGGTTGTGCCGGTTGCCGGGAAGCCCCGGGCTGATTCCGGTGAAGCTTAATAATCCGTCCATTATAAAAGAAGCGGGAAGCGCATGATTCACATGCCTCTTCCCGCTTTTTTCTTTACCCGGCAGCCCTGCTGCTATAGGCCACAACAGCCGTATTACAGCTGCCTGGCTGCCCATAAGGCGCTTCTGCTGATCAGTCTGCGGAACGGTTCGCTGGAAAAGGACGGCAGATGATGCCCCGGCATCAGGTAGACCACCCGGCCAAGCCCGAATTCGTGGCACCAGGCCGCCTGCCGCATTGCTCCTCCGTGCAGATACTCTGCCAGAACAGTTGTCTCGAAATACGGCTGCATGTCAAAATAATACGGCTCGTCCTCAATCACAAAATCTTCGATCCCCTGGACAATCGGATGCTCCCGTACAGCCGCAGGTACATTAATCCCAAGCGCTGTATAGGCAGGGTGATGGGTAAAGTGCCCGCCCAGCATCACTCCCAGCTCCTGATTGCGCTGCATGGAAATACCGTTATGAACCACCAGCAGGCCGCCGCCTCCGGCGACATATGACAACAATGCGCCGCTATGGGCCGGAGCAATTTTGTGATCAGAAAACTCAGCGTAAGACACAACCAGCGGATAGTCAGCCAGTGTCCGCGGGTTCAGCAGTCCGAAATCCTCGGAAGGCTCAACCGTAAATGCAGGCGACAAAATCTCTTGAAACGCCTGGTCCACTCCGGCAAATGGATGATATTTCACTTCGCTGTAGCTGCCCAGTGCAAGGGCTTTCAATTCTGGCATCAGAAATCACACCTCTTTCATTTCAGGACTGTTTAGGCCGTTAAGCCGCTCTCACTCACCTTAGCATGGCCTCCGGGTTTTTACAACGTTCCGGGTACTTGCAGGGAAAAGCCTTTTTGCTTTAATTTTGAACTATGCTACAATCATAGTTACAGGTTAACAGCTATTCTTAACCGGCAGTACCGCATACTAATCTTGTATCCCAGGAGGGCGATATTCGATGTCTATTCAACAGCTGCATACTTCTGATGAATTGCACCAATATTTCGGGCAACCCGGCAAAAAACTGCTTTTCAAGCACAGCACAACCTGCCCGATCAGCGCCAAAGCGCATGAGGAGTTCCAGGCTTATGTCCAAAGCTCGGATACACCGGCAGCGATTGTCCATGTCATTGAGGACCGTCCGGTCTCCAATCAGATTGCCGAAGAGTTCGGCATCAAGCATGAATCCCCGCAGATTTTCCTGCTGGACGGCAGCGAAGTGAGCTGGAACACCTCCCACTGGAAAATCACCCGCAGTGCCATCAAGGAGGCCGTTGAGAAATGAGCCAGCCGGTAATTGTCTATTCCACTGCAGGCTGCAGTGACTGCAATCAGGTCAAGCAGCTGCTCACCAATCAGGGCATTCCCTTTGAGGTGCGTGATGTTATGGCCAGCGCAGTTTACCAGGAGGAAGTGGAGAAGCTCGGCTTTATGGGTATCCCTGTAACGGTATCCGGCGACCGTGCTGTCAAAGGCTTCAACCTGCCTGAGCTTCAGGAACTGATTGCCGCCGCCAGATAACAGCATATTGGCCGCAGTATAAATAAAGAGGTATTCCCTGGTCCGAAGCCCGGGGAATACCTCTTTTTATTCTGCCTGCCGGTGTATCTTTATTCACATTCTGCAGCCAGATGGCCGACCTGCCCGCTGTGGCTGTAGATGACATTGTCCGCCCCCAGCCCTTTATAGACTAACCTTGGTCTCATGGAAGTTGTAATTACGGAAATCGGCCCGCTCGTCCACGTGCGGCACATCTGCACATAACGGCAGCATAAAGCGACACTGCTCTCGAACAGATAGATCCGGCCTACCGGAAACGGAGGTCTAAGCCAGGTATTCAGATGCCGGGTATCCACCTCAAAAATCTTCTCAACCCCCAGCTCCGCCAGCCGCTGCTTCTCAGCCGGATTATTGGCAAGCCCGGCAAATCTGCAGCCCTTCATTTTTAGCAGCTTGATAAATTGCTCTCCGGCCTTTGTCGGCGCACAAATGAGTACGTATTCCTCCTGAACGTCCATTTCCGTCTCCCCTTTCCCCTCATCTCTATCTGAATGAATCTATACAAGCACAGCAAAAAACCACAAAGGATTCCCTTTGTGGTCCAGTTAACGGTCACAATGCGCTGATCCTCTCTGCAATACGCTTACGAGGTTAGCTGCCGGATTCGGGCGTTGAGAGTCGCCCTACCTGTCCGCTGCATTGAGATTTCGCACTTCACGCAGCTGCCAGGATTCACCCCATAACCGGCCGGCCTGCTTGCACCCTGACTCCGGTTGTTGGTTCCCCCGCTTTCCGTAGACGGAAATTAAGCGGATATTCTATTTAATTGGGGTTAAACAGATGTATCATACCTTTAAGAGCATCTGCTTGTAAATCGCCAAACCGGGCGGAATAACCTCCGGGAAGGGAAGAAACCTCCTGAATAACGCTTTCTTTCATCTTTTTCTCTTCAGTTCTTTAAATTGCTTCGATTCCTTTCCTTTGCCGCTGCTATTTTTACTGCTCTTGGCAAACCGCAGAAAAGCCATCAGACAGCCAAGGATGCCCAGGCCCAGCAGTAGTGTCTGCAGCGCTCCCAGCAGTGTGCTCCCTTCCGGCTGCAGCAGGCTGCTGGCTATAATCAGCAGGACGGAAACGGCGACCAGTACAGGTGTTTTCAGATTAATGTTCAAGATTACCACTCCTTAGTACAAAGGTACACTATTGCCGGCCGGATCACCAGTCCCCGGCAGATTAAGCCATTTACACCAAATAAAAACGGGTCTCCGTCCTGTCTAGGACGACACCCGTTTCTATTCTTGCATCTATTTCCGGACTACTGTATATCCCTTATCCTGCAGCAGCTTCACAATGCCATGCTCACCCAGATAATGGGCCGCGCCGACCACGATGAAATATTCCTCGTTTTTGCCGTTTTTGAGATATCCGTCAATCTTGTCGGCCATACCGATATTGCGGTCAACCAGCATTGCCTTGTAGTATTCTGCATCCCCTGCAAAGCTGTTGGTCAGCTGAAGCAGCAGCTCATCATCACCTGATTTCCAGATTTCGGCCATCACATCAATGCTCTCATCAATCTCATCGTAGTTTTCTATCGCGGCTAACAGATTAGCCTCCTGCAGCTCTTTTGAGAAATTGTTGAACATGCCCAGCTGGGATTCGTAGGATTCCAGCTCTACAATCGGAAGCTTGCGCTCAATGGCCTTCTGTATAAAATACAAGTCGATGCCGGAGGAAGCCTCGTAGCCGGCCGTCGCTGATTTCAGGCTGCTGAGGGTCGTTTCCGCTACCCAAGGCTTGAATTTATCCAGCGCATTTGCCTGAAGCCCTGCCTGCTTCAGCACCACGCCCAGCTTGGCATACGTCTCACCGGAGATATGATCCTTCAGTGTAGTGCCATCCTGGTACATTCCCATTTCCAGAACCAGCTTCTGCTGTGCTTCATCGGCTGCTTTGCTGATGTCGATTTCTACACCAAGATAATCGGCTTCGGCAAAAGCCTCTTCAAACTCCGGGCTCAGCGGATAGAAGCTGTCATCGGCAATATGCATGGAGCCGACCAGATACACGGTATTGCCGTTGCTTTCGACTTCCCACATGAAGCCGCGGCCGCCTGCAGTATTTACTGCTGTCTGGCTGCCTCCAGACGCAGTCTTAGTCTGCAGAATAACAGTACGGGTCTGCGCATCCCAGCTGACCTCGTAACCTGCAGCATCACCGAGGATCCGGACCGGTGCATACGTTACACCGTTGATTACCGTCAGCTTGCTTTTTAATGTTACGGCTTTGCCGTCAATGATTGCATAGATGGTGTCTCCAGCCGCATTCTGCAGCTTCGCATCCATCGCCTCGAGCGTAGCCCTAAGCGGAACAAGCATTGTACCCTGTTTGTTGACCGGTGATCCTGTCTTGTATTCTACGGTCTGGTTATCCACCTTTACCGCTGGCTGCTGCGGAGCAGCCAGAGCCGGAGCTGCTGCCCCGGTAAGCAGTCCTGCGGAAAGAGTAAGAGAGAATAGCATTTGCTTCCAATTCTTCATCAACGTTGTCTCCTTCAGCTTCATATAGTCAACTAATGAACACAATATAATTAAGCACAATCAGGAGGTTTGAGACACTTCACTATAAAGTTTTTATGACAAGTAGAGGATGACCGTTACGCTCTGCTTCTGCGTTCTTTTGCCAGACCCCACAGCATAACCAAGACTGCTGCACCGCTTAGGCCTACTGTCAGTCCCTGGATGAAGTCACGCACCGGAGAACCGCCTGTATCGATTACAAGACCAAACATAATCATGTTCAAAGCACATACTGCAAGAAAAAGAAGGTTCTGATTTTTTTTACTCATCATATTGGGTTGCTCCTCTTATTTTAAATTTTTGTATTATTAGATTTTGTAAGCCTTCATAGCTTTTCTGATTTCCTTAATGCTCGGGCGTTTGCCGTACATCAGGACGCCTGTGCGGTAAATCTTCGCCGCCAGCCAGCCGAATGCAAAGGTAGTTGCCAGCAGGATAACCAGTGAAACGATGATCTCCCAGAAAGCGACCTGGCCGACTCCAATGCGCAACAGCATGCTGAGCGGTGAGGTGAACGGGATAAAGCTGGCTACCTTGACCAGGGTTGTATTAGGAGCCCAGATACTGAATAAAGGAACGTAGAAGTTCACGAAGCCGATCATCATAATCGGCGTTACCGCCTGGCCGAGGTCCTCAGTACGGCTGACAATCGATCCGACCGCCGCGTAGATCAGGGCATACAGGAAGTAGCCCAGGATATACAGGATAAGTCCGTAAACCAATAGCCCGATGTTCAGCTGGCTCAGATCCAGTTCAAAATCAGCCAAGATACCGGAGTTATGCGGCAGCATCAGATTGGCGGTCACACTGAGCGCAATAATTGCAATCTGCATCAGTCCGACCAGGAAGATACCAATCACCTTGCCGAACATCTGCGTCAGCGGGGAAGCACTCGTAATGAGAATCTCCATGATACGCGAGCTTTTCTCCGAGGTTACTTCCGCCGAAATCATATTGCCTGTCATCATAATCGACATGAAGAACAGAATCAGAAGCACATACACCACTACATAGTTGATCGTTGCGGCCGTCTGTTCAGCCTCTTCCCCGCCTTGGGCTCCGCTGGCGCTAAGCTCCTGCGTATCGATCGTTACCGGGGCATACATAGCGGCAACCTGGCTGTCCGTCAGCTTGTCACCGACAATCAGCTGTGTATTTACCGCCTGCAGGGCGCTCTGCAGATAGGTCTGCAGTTCTCCGTCAAGCTCGCCGTCTTCATTGTGATAGGTTACCGGCGGCAGGCCTTCACCGCTTGCCTCCCCGAAGGTCAGGTAACCTTCGATGTCGCCTTTATCCAGGCCTTCCTTCAGTGCCGCATCATCAGCAGAAGTATAAGACACGAACGTTACAGCAAAGGCGTCTTCCTCCTGATCAGCTGGTACTGGAGGTGCAGAAGAGGACAGGAGCAGCTCAGCCGCAGGATTACCCGTTTCTGCTATTACCGCGATTTGGCTGCGGTTTCCGCCATCAGCCTTATCCTCACCCTTGAACACTTTAATGAAATAAGGAATGTTCATCCCGATGCTGAGCAGAATAACAAGAATCAGCGTTGTTACAAGAAAGGCTTTGGTCTTCACCTTGTTCTTAAATGTAAATCCGATAATCGTTCCCATCTTATTCATTCGATTCACCCACCGCTCTGATAAAGATTTGGTTTAGCGTCGGTTCTTTTATCTCGAAATGCTCAACTTCGCCGGCAAGAACGGCCTGCTGCAGAATGCGCTGTGCTGCTCCGATTTCACTGATTGATATTGCATAACCCCGCTCCTGCCGCTGGACTGCAGTAACACCGGCAATTCCCTCAAGCCCTGCAACTTCTCCGGCCGTCCGCAGAATGACTTCCTCCCGCGGATAACCCTTCTTGATCTCGCGGATATCGCCCTGAACCACTGTATTGGAACGGTCGAGAATCGTGATGTGCCGGCACAGCTCCTCCACATGCTCCATCCGGTGGGTGGAGAACAGGATGCTTGTTCCCTGGTCGCGCAGCTCTTTGACTGTATCTTTCAGCAGCTCCACATTGACCGGATCCAGTCCGCTGAATGCTTCATCAAGCACGAGAATCTTCGGCTTGTGGACAACGGCGGCAATGAAGCCCATTTTCTGCTGATTACCCTTGGACAGCTCTTCAATCTTTTTGTTGTAGTACTCCGGAACCTCGAAACGGTCCAGCCAGTAACGCAGGCTCTTCTCCGCATCACCGGCAGCCATGCCGCGCAGCCGGGCAAGATAGATAATCTGATCGCTGACCTTCACCTTCGGATACAACCCGCGTTCCTCGGGCAGATAGCCCATCAGATGCTGCAGCTCGTTGCTGAACTCCTTGCCGTTGTAGAGAATCTTCCCTTCATCGGGATAGATCAGGCCAAGCACCATACGCATTGTTGTTGTTTTGCCGGCTCCGTTCGCACCGAGCAGCCCGTAAATCTCGCCTTGCTCCACCTTCAGATTAATACCGTTAACCGCTGTTTTATCGCCGTACTGCTTCACTACCCGCTCCAGCTTTAAAGCTTCCATTGGTTAATCCCCTCTCTTCTGGTCTATCAGGTTCGGACTGTGTCCTTGTGTCCATAGGCTAAGAATTTCATCCAGCTCGAGTGCCCGGCTCTTGATTACCTTTACGCCCATGTCCATGATACGTTTCTCATTTCTGGAAAATTCCCGGATTATAAATGAAGCGAGCCCGGGCTGCTCCCAGCCGAAATGTAATGCTTCCGGCAGTTCTGCCGCCAGCTCCTGCAGCTCCGCTTCATCCGCCGCATTCACCCATACCTCATTCCATAAGCCGAACAGGCTGTCTTTCTCTGCCATGCCGAGCAGCTGTCCCTGATGCATAAGCACAATATAATCGGCGAGCCGGCGCACTTCTTCAACAATATGAGTACAGATCAGCACAGTTGCGTCTGTATCATCCATAAACTTGCGCAGCGTTTCAATCATGATCTTCCAGGCAAACGGATCAAGACCGGAAGATGGCTCATCCAGCAGCAGCAGGCGGGGCCGTGCGGCCAGCGCTGCAGCGATTTCGAATTTGCGCCGTTCCCCCTTGGACATTTTACCCAGCCGGGCATCCTGCGGAATTTCAAATTTCCGGACCAGCTCTTCAAAGTACTTCTGGTCCCATGAAGGATACCACTGCCGGCGGAAGTCCGCCGCCTCCTCTGCTGTCCAGTAATTCTCTTCCGGCTGAGAAGTCTCCGGCACATAAGCCATTCCCTGACGGAGCGCAAGCGGCAGCCCTCCGGCATGCGGCTGTTCGAACCAGCGGATTTCCCCCTTCTCAGGAAAGCTCAGCTGCAGCAGCATATGCAGCAGTGTGCTTTTGCCGGAGCCATTCTGTCCGACCAGCGCGGTAATATAGCCTTGCGGAAGGCTGAGATTAAGCGGCCCGACCGTCCGCTTATGCCGCTTCTTGCTTACATTCCGCAGTTCTATGGCCTGCTGTACCATGAAACGCCCCCACCTTTCATGACTGTGTGTTGTATTTGCTCTCTACAATTTCTGTGAACATCCGGGTCAGCTCTTCTGCAGTGCATTGAACAGACAATCCTACATCGACCGCACCTTCAAGCGCTTTGCGGATAGCTTCCCGCTTATATTCCTCCATCGCACCTGCTCCGACATGAGAGACGAATGTGCCTGTGCCCTGCCTCGTCCGCAGCAGCCCTTCATTCTCCAGATCCTGATAGACCCGGCGGACTGTAATGACGCTGCACTTCAGCTCACCCGCAAATTCACGGATGGAAGGAAGCAGCGTTCCTTCAGTAATACTGCCGCCTATAATGAGTGACCGCAGCTGCGTCTCAATCTGCGAGTATAGCGGTTCGGCGCTGTTTTCATTAATTTGAATGGGTATCCACATCCTTACCCCCGCCCTCTCATACGAGATCGCGGCTCTTAAGCCGGTGTATCGTCCAAGCGGAGAAGAGCTGAACCGACAGGGTTCCGAGTATCAGCGTTCCCCACATCAGCGGGGAGAGCAGCCCCCACTCACTGGAATAGCTGACAGTGAACAAAATAAGATTTCCCCCAGCCAGCCAGGTCAATAGTGCCGTCCCGATGTAAATGACCGTAAAGAGCAGCACGTAGAAAAAGTAAGCCCTCCCGCTTGCCAGCAGCTCGATAAAAATGTAAAGCCCTGAAATGAGCAGCCCCAGCCCGATCCAGGTTAACGCAAACGCCAGGTAATCCGGAAGCGGCAGCTCCTGCCGCAGGTTACTGCTGATTGCATAGATAAGTCCGAAAAAGACCACTCCGTTCAATCCGATGGAAAAGAGTGCATTCAGCTTTCTTTTGCAGAGAATCACAGCAGTTGGAATAGGCAAGGTGCGCATATAGGCCAGCATCCGGGTGTAGGAATCCTCCGTCAGGTACTTCATCGTCCGCTTGGAAAAGGTGAAGCCGAGCATCGGTATGACTGTCATGAACATGATGTCAGCAAGAATCTTCCCGTCACCGTTATCCAGCGTATCCTGAATGATCATACTGGTCAGCCCGCCCATGTAACCCATGAACAGCAGCGCCCATAGCAGCATCCATAATAACTTCAGCCTGTCGCCGTTGAAGTCACATCTTACAATGATCAACGCCTGTTTTAAATTTGTCATTTTGCTTTAACCTCTCTTTAGTTCAGCAGATATACGGCACAGTGCATCAGGCAGATCACCCGGAACACTTTAAAAAAGCTTCGTGTGCTCTGTGTAATTACTTACTGTGCTCACTGTGATTACTGTGATTACTGTGTGCTTACTGTGTATATCTATATACACAGTATATGCCCTGTTTTTTCCACCGTCAATAGTTTTATAAGAAATTCTTGGAATTTTTTAGCGCGGCCGGTTATGCTACTGTGAAGATGCGGCTTAGGACAAACATTATTCAGGGGAGGCAATATGATGAATAATCCTTGGTTTACGGTGCAGCGCATAGATGATTCCACTTTTGCCATTAGTGAATACGGGCACTGGGAGAAGGTCCATTCCTTCCTGCTGCTCGGGCATCAGAAGGCTGCCCTGATTGATACCGGACTCGGTATCGGTAATATCCGTGAGGTAACCAGCCGGCTGACAACACTCCCGGTTTGCGTCCTCACCACCCACGTCCATACCGACCATATCGGTGGCCACGGGCTGTTCAGCGAAATTTATGTACATGAAGGCGATTGTGATTGGCTAATCCATGGTATCCAGGGCTTATCAATTGAGCACATCAGGGCGGATCTTGTGCGTGATCTGAGTCAGCCGCTGCCGGAGGGCTTTAATGCAGATACCTATACACCATACTGTGGCAGACCGGCCGGGCTGCTAGAGGATGGCCAGATCATTGATCTGGGCGGGAGATGCCTTGAGGTATATCATACGCCGGGGCATTCACCGGGACATGCGTGCTTTTTCGAGGGAGCCTCCGGTTATCTGTTTACAGGGGACTTGCTGTATGATGAGACGCCAGTCTATGCCTTTTATCCTTCGACAAGTCCTGCAGACCTGGTCCGTTCGTGGGAGCGAATCGCAGACATTCCCGGTGTCACTAAGATCTTCGGCTCTCACAATACGCTGGGACTGGACCGGGAGATCCTGGTTGAGGTAAAACTCGCCGCCAAGACACTGAGAGAGAAAAATCTGGCCTCCTTCGGCACGGGTACGCATTCCTTTAACGGGTTTAGTGTGCGGTTCTAGACTCGTGGAGTAAGGGGCTTTTTCCGAATCCGGATTGGTGGATGTTGCAAGTTATCGTACGCTGGTTAGTTGGATTGCTAGGATGGCGAACGATACTTAAGGATGTGTTTTAAAAGGGAGCCTATTGGAAATCTGGGTTGAAGGCCATGACTTGATAGAGGCAGGGGTTAGCGGAGGGGGATCTGGTGCTGCTGGCTAATCGGACTCCTGCGCTTGTGAACGCAATAATTAGGGATGTGGTTTAAAGGAAGCGGACTATTCGGAATCAGCGGTGGTGAATGTGCTAGATAAAGATTTGGATAAAGTGCATTGTCTGTCTGCTCGGACTGCTGGGTTGGCTGATTCGGTGCTTAGAGATTGGGTTTAAAGAGGGCGAGCTACTAGGTACCTGCATTGGAGAATGTGTTTTGACAGGGGTAGAGGTTAGCCGGCATCGTCTGCCCGGATTTCCACGTTGATGGATGATGCAATACATAGGCATGTGGTTTAAGGGAAGCGGACTATTCAGGATCTGCGCTGGCGGCTGTGTTAGATGGGGGCAGAGGTTATAAAGGTTGCGGGGGGGCCAATGGCTAACCACCCTCATCTGAGCACCATTAATGGGATTTTTCCCTTTAATCCACCCTTTTCAACCTCTATCGGGCACCATTAAAGGGATTTTTCCCATTAAGCCACACGGCCTGCTGCCCAACCACGTAACGCGGGGTAGCCGGCCTTCATATATCAGTCCACTATCTGTCCACCCCGCAAAGGACATCCGGTTATTTCCCCCATCCACCCTCCCATACACATAAAAAGGCCTGCGCAGCAGCCCGCTCCATAGTGGATAAAGCTGTACGCAGGCCGATTCGCCTACATGCATATAAGGTTAGAAGCCCCAGATGGCATCCCAGACCGGCTTGGTGTGGCCGCCCGGATAAAATATGTACAGCAGCACATATACCGCGACTCCTGTGATAGCTGTAATGAACCAGGTCACAGCCGTGATTCTGCCCAGCTTGCGGTGCTTCGCGTACTTGGCCTGAAAGCCCCACACCAGTGTCGTGATCCCGAACACGGCGGCGACGGTGGCAAGTACGATATGGAAGATCAGAAAAATATGATACAGCGTCGACAGATGATCCGGTCCGCCCCACGATGTATTTCCTACAAATACCGTTCTTGACATGTACACAATGAAAAACAGAGTTGCAGCCACGGCGGCGGCGATCATTGTCTTCTTGTGCGCTTCACGTTTGCCAATGATGATCTGTCTCCAGCCGATAGCCACCAGCACCGCACTGATTACGATGAACGATGTACTGATCGTTGGAAACACTGTAAAGATATCCATGCTTATCCTCCTCGGTGCTTGCCAGCTATACCCGGGTCAATGCGCCATCCCCCAGCTCGCCGGAGGGTCCGGAAAGATCCGGATCGTCTTGCCCGTTCTCTTTTTTATACCAATGATAGAACACATAAGCAAGCATCGAGGCAAAAATAAATTCCTGAATGAACTTCATCACGATTCCGCCGACCTGCTGATCCACCTTGGGTGACAGCCCTCCAAAGAATCCCGGTCCGCCAAAAGCCTGCAGCAGCACAGCCGGATCACCGGACACACAATAGCCCATCGCCCGCGCCCAGACAGCCGGATCACTATAGGTAGCATAGAGCGGAGCGCTTGCAAAAATAATCAGCCCGCAAGCCGGTGTGAGCAGCACCATATTCAGAAAAATAAAGCCGATTTTGACAGGCCCTCCGGCCCGCCGATGCTCCGGCAGCGGATTGATCAGCGTCCACCACATCAGCGCCGAGGTCACAAAAAGCACAGCATAATACAGCCGGTGCACCGTAAAGTGCAGCATTACATAGTCGTGAATTACCGGGATATGATACAGCGAGAACAGTCCGTTGAACAGCAGCGCAGCCACCACCGGATGAGCCAGAAAGGAGAGCCTCCGCAGCGGATTGACCCTCACCAGAGCACGCCAGCACCAATCCGGAATCCCCAGCATCATCAGCGGCACCGCAATCAGATAAGACAGCGCCATACTGACCATATGAAAAGAAAACAGGATATGTCCCAGCAGACTGACCGGACCGCCCTGGGCCAGATAGAGCACCAGCAGCCCGCCCAGAAACATCGACCTCTGCCGGAGCGGAACCTCCGCTGAGCCAGGGAACCGCTGAGCCAGCGGCCCGATCAGCACGAGATACCCCGCAGCCAGCAGCAGCGTTGCCGCCAGCAGCAGCGGGCTCCACAGATCGGCAAAGCTGAAGTATTGCAAGCCAAGCATCGGACAGTCCTCCTCCATCAAAAATATTAGAGACCGCGGCATTCGCGTCTGTTACGGACAGCAACTGCAGGCAGCGGCCTTCCGCCTTGTCCTCTGTCTTTTAACCATGGCAATCCCCCGACAGCAAAAAGAGGCAGCAGCTCCCGCCGGCCTCCTGAATATAATGCTAATCCCACCAGACCCAGTAAAGAGCCATAACAATACAGGTTCCGGCGATAAAAAAACCGCCCAGCATGAAAATAATTGGCAGCAGATGCCCTTTGTCCTTCAAATGCATCCAGAAGCCCATCTGCAGCACCACCTGCAGCGCAGCCATTACCAGCAGCAAAATGACGGCAAAGGTGGCGTTAACCCCTCCGGCGGCTACAGCCGCGAAGGCAAGCAGCGTCAGCAGCACCGAAAAAACAAACACTACGATATGGCGCTGCGGCCCCTCGTGCCGGTGACGGTGCTTCACGCCGCCGCCCTCCTGCGAATGCTGTTCCGTCGCCATGGCTCAGCCCACCTTTCCAAGCAGGTAAACTACCGTAAAAATGAATACCCACACGACATCGATGAAATGCCAGTACATCGCAGATACGTAGATTTTGGGCGCCGTTACTACGGTCAGTCCTTTGCGGACGAGCTGCCCGATCAGGATAGCGATCCACACAATACCGAACGCAACATGTGCACCGTGGAAGCCGACCAGCGTGTAGAATGCAGAACTGAAGGCGCTCGTAGTCATCCCGAATTCCTCATGCCTCACATATACACTGAACTCGTATATCTCCAGCGCAAGAAATGCCGCTCCAAGCACCACAGTGATGAGCAGCCAGCCGCGCAGCTCTTTCGGCTTGTTGCGGTGCATCGCCTGAATGGCGAATACGCTGGTGAGGCTGCTGGCCAGCAGCAGAAACGTTGCTGCCGCTACCAGCGGCAGGTGGAACAGCTCAGCCGCAGAGGGGCCGTCGTTCGTCGAGTTACGCAGCGCCAGAAAGGTGGCGAACAGCGTTCCGAAGAGTACGGCCTCCCCGCCGAGGAACAGCCAGAAGGCGAGCACCTTGTTACGGCCCTCCAGCGTCGCTTTTTCAGGCTCATGCGGGAGAGTGCCTTTTCCGGCTTCAGCATGTACAGTCGTCATCCCCTACTCACCTTCCTTCCAGCTCTTCAGGCTCGATATGCCAGCCATGGTCGTCAAACAAGGAACGCATCAGCATCGACCCGAACGTAATCACCAGACCAAGACCGGTCACGATATAGTTGTTGAACAGGAAGCTTAGCACCTCGCTGCCAAATGTATCACGGCTGAACATGAAGCCAAGCCCGGCGATAAAAATCCCCACCGACATCAGGAACGGCAGAATCGTCGCAGACGGCATGTGGATGGAACCGACCGGCTCGGCCGGCGTCATGCTTTTGTGGCCGGCCAGCTTTTCCTTCCAGAAGGCATCTATTCCGCGTACCAGGGGCGTCTGCTTGAAATTGTATTCCGGCGGCGGCGAAGGAATCGTCCACTCCAGCGTCCGCCCGTCTTCCCACGGATCATCCGCGGCATCAGCCGGTTTGCGGGAAGTGATGAAGATATTCCACAGGAAGATCAGCATTCCGACACCCATCAGCCCGGCACCGATTGTACTGACCAGATTCAGCGTATCAAACTGCTGGTTCGGCAGGTACGTAAACACGCGGCGCTGCATCCCCATGAGTCCCAGGAAGTGCTGGACGAAGAAGGTCAGATGGAAGCCGATAATAAAGGTCCAGAACGTCCATTTTCCCAGCTTTTCACTTAGCATCCGCCCGAACATTTTTGGCCACCAGTAGTGCAGCCCGGCAAACAGCCCCAGCACCAGACCGCCGACGATAACATAATGGAAATGGGCTACGACAAAATAAGTGTCATGAAACTGGAAGTCCGCCGGAGCCGAAGCGAGCATAACGCCCGTTACCCCGCCCATGGTGAACGTTGGAATGAAGCCGACAGCGAACAGATTCGGAGTAGTAAAACGCACCTGCCCGCCCCACATCGTAAACAGCCAGTTGAAGATTTTGATCCCGGTTGGAACGGCAATCAGCATCGTGGACACCGAGAATAAAGCATTCGCCACCGGACCGAGGCCGGTTGTAAACATATGATGCGCCCAGACCATGAAGCCCAAAAAGGCGATCAGAATGGTAGCGAAGACCATCGAGCTGTAGCCGAATAATCTTTTGCGAGAAAAGGTTGGAATGACCTCAGAGATGATGCCGAACGCCGGCAGAATGAGAATGTATACTTCGGGATGCCCGAAAATCCAGAATATATGCTGCCAGAGCACCGGATTGCCGCCCGTAAGAGGATTGAAGAAATTAGCTTCAAGAATCCGGTCAAAGGTAAGCAATACAAGCCCGACAGTGATAGCAGGAAAAGCGAACAGAATAATAGCGGAGGTGATAAAGGTAGTCCAGGCGAACATCGGCATCCGCATATAGGACATTCCCGGCGCACGCATCGTGATGATTGTAGCCAGAAAGTTAATGCCGCCGATCAGCGTACCCAGTCCGGCAATCTGCAGCCCGATCGTATAAAAGTCCACCCCGTGGGTGGCACTGTAAGTTGTACTGGATAACGGAGTGTAAGAGGTCCAGCCGGCATCGGGTGCTCCGCCCATAACCCAGCTGAGATTGAGCAGCAGGCCGCCGAACAAAAAGGTCCAGAAGCCGAGCGCATTGAGAAAAGGGAAGGCCACATCGCGCGCGCCGATCTGCAGCGGAATGACCGCATTCATCAGCGCGAAGATAACGGGCATGACCCCGAGAAAAATCATCGTCGTCCCGTGCATCGTGATTAATTCGTTGAACGTCTGGGCGTCCAGAAAGGTGTTCATCGGCTTGATCAGCTGGATGCGGATCAGGATGGCCTCAAGCCCGCCGATTCCGAAAAAGAAACCTCCGGCCCACAGGTAGAGGATGGCGATTTTTTTGTGGTCTACGGTAGTGATCCAGTCCATCAGCCCGGTATAACGCTTAACACTGTGGCGGCCTCCGGCGGCCGGGCGGGATTCAGGGATTGCGCTGTTTGAGCCAAGGTTCGTACCCCCTTTTCAAAATTGCTGCTTCCGCTATGAGATGCCTGGCTCTATTCCAGCGTGTAGCCGGCCAGATATTCGGCAATGCCATCGACCTCTTCATCGGTCAGACCCAGGTCCTTTTTGGGATCAGGCATCGTATTGCCCGGCTTGACGCTCTTCGGATCATGCAGCCAGGTTTTGAGGTTATCGAGGATCGGCGCACCATCCACGCCTGTATCATCATTCAGCAGAATGCCTGCCACCGATTCCCGGGAGCCGATCCCGGTCAGATTCGGGCCGACCGCAGTGCCCTGATCGCCGACAGCATGGCAGGTAAGGCAGGCCGATTTAAACTTCTCGGCTAGCTGCGGATCTTCCGGCAGCACGGCCGGAGCCTTCATCGAAGCCAGCCACTGCTCAAACTCCGCCTCGCTGACTGACTTTACCTTAAACTCCATGAACCCGTGGGAGGGTCCGCACAGCTCCGCGCATTTTCCGCGGTAAACGCCTTCATTTGGCGCACTGAAGCTGAAGCGGTTCACCGTACCGTCAGGGTTGGTATCTATTTTGCCGGACAGGGAAGGAACCCAGAAGGAGTGCAGCACATCCGCCGTTCTCAGCTCAAAAGCAATATCCTTGCCGGCGGGGATCACCAGATCCTGGGCCGTTTTCACGCCATAATCCGTATATTCGAATTCCCACCAGTATTGGTGTCCGATCACTTTGACCTTGACTGCATTTTTATCGTTGGAATGGTCATTGCCGGCGGCAAATACTTCCCTGACTGTAGGTACGGCAAGTATCACTACCAGAATCAGGGGGATGACCGTCCAGATGACCTCGAGCTTGAAGTTACCCTCCACCTGCTCGGGGATTTCACGCTGGCCCGGCTTTCTGCGGAACCGGATAAGCACATAGGCCGCAATAGAAAAAACGATCAGCAGTACGACAATCATAATCGTAATCGCCAGCTTCATCAGATCGAACGAGCTTTCAGCTGCAGGTCCCTGCGGTCTCAGTACCGACAGGTCCTCCCGTCCGCAGCCGGCCAGAAATAATCCAAGCGCTGCAGTCATGGGAAGAAGCCGCTTTCCGGCCTGCCACGTTTTCATCATTGATCAACCCCGCTTTTCCCGATTTCGTAGATTAGAGGATTTTCCTGTCAATTATAACAATCACTATTAATATAAGTTCAAGGGGGTGTTTTGTCAATCGTTCACAGCAAGTTCACAAATACTTTTTTAAACTCAAAAAAGCTTGTCAATCCGCCATTTTATAGCGCTTACATTTTTGATAGAAGTAGAGTATAATACCTGGTAAGCGATTTCATATTATCCCGTTCGGTCCGCACCTCTTGACTTATTTTGAAATGCATGACCTCTCTCCCGCCGGAAAACAAGCAAAAAAACCGTATCCAGCATTATAGGTCAGCCGGGCACGGTTTATGAGAATCCTCATGGATGTTATTGCACATTTCATGTCATCAATTCAGAACACTATCCTTGTGTGTAAATCAGGAGACAGATGAGTTAATTCTGCCCATCTCATGCTCCACGACCATAGTCAGCTCTTCTTCATAGCCTCCTGTGATCCGATACTTCCGGACGTACTCCTTTACAAATTTCTTGGGATCTTTGGGCCGGAAAATGCGTGTCATTTCCCGTAGACTTTCCTTGACTTCGTTATGACCTTTACTTGCCATGATCAGTTCCCTCCCAAAACATTGAAAATGAATGCTCCGTTGTAGAGAATGCATGATGAAAAGTCCGCCGTAACCTCGAAATGCAAGATAAGAACCGTAACACATACGTAGCTTGCATTATCCGCCTAGACTATCATTCCAGAGTTCTGGAGGTCCGCCTTGCCGGTGAAGCAGGTTCGTCGTGATTTGGGCTGAGAGTAAGACGCCTTAAGGTAAAGACATCTTGACACTTTACTTACCCGAAGAGCCACTTGCTGAATCACTCCTTTCGGGCCTTATCGTCTTATTGTATCATATTCAAGGCCAAGTTCCACCTTTCCTTGTAAAATATGCGTATGGAATTTTGCAAATATTTATGTCTCTCCGGCAGGTGAGATAGGGGCCTTCTGGTTAAAATACACTATATGCCCCTAAAAAATACCTGCTGAAAGGAAAGGAGACGTTATGGACAAACAGCTGTCCCTGCTGAGCACCCCCTATGCGGCTGCTCCCCCGATTTCGTCCGCTGATCCGGAGGAGACCGGAACCGCCGGCGGACTGCTGGAGCAGGCTCATGAGACGATTCTCAAAGCATATCCTAAAATGCATAGTATGCTTGTCGTGCGCCACGGGAAACTGATATTTGAACGGTATTACGGGAACCACCATGCCGGCATGCTGGGTGACCTGCGGTCCGCGACCAAAAGCTTCGTGTCGCTGCTCACCGGGATCGCCATCGGCAGGGGCGAGATTTCCGGCACGGACCTTCCAGTTGCAGATACACTCCGGCGCTACCTTTCTGCCCGTTCAGATCCGCAGCTTAACCGGCTGACGCTGCATCATCTGCTGACTATGACCTCAGGGTTCAGCTGGATTACCGGCAATAAGCTTGGCGAACCGCTGGTGCGCAACATGCAGCGCAGCCGCCGCTGGGTGCCTTATATATTGAATCTTCCGGTGGATGCCGCTAATATCGGCCGTTTCCAGTACCGCAGCAGCGACTCCCATCTGCTCTCTGCCATACTAAGCGAATGCACAGGGCTGGATGCCTTCAGCTATGCCAAGGAGCATCTTTTCGGTCCGCTGGACATTACCCATGCAGCCTGGCTCCCCAGCCCTGAAGGACACAGCATGGGCCACATCGGGCTGTACCTGACCTCTAGGGATATGGCCAGGGTCGGCATCTGTTTGCTCTGCAGAGGAAGCTATGGCGGTCGGCAGGTTGTCCCGCAGGACTGGCTGGAGGCGTCCTTCCAGCCCCATACTGACGGTTACCCTGCCTACGGGAACTATGGCTACCAGTTCTGGAACGGATGCATGAGCAGCCAGCCCTACCGGCTTGCCCACGGGCACGGAGGCCAGCAGCTCTGGCTGCTGCCGGAGCTGGATGCTGCAGTGATCTTTACCGCCGAAAGTGCAGTAAGCCGGTGGAGGAATCCTCGCCGTTTGGTTGAGCAGTATATCATTCCGGCGATGAATCCCTGATGCTTCCTTCACATACTTTGTACCGGCAAATCATAGTCTCCTAATAAGGAAGGTGCAGTGAAAGCGTCCCCGAAAATCCTCAGGACGCCTGCTCTCCGCCTTCTTCTCCAAGTATAAGGAGTGAGCGCTATGTCCCCTTTCAAATCTTCGACCGGACTGCCCGAGAATATCGCTGCTGCTGTCTGTTATTTTTTTCCCTTTGTTGGCCCTGTCGTATTCCTGGCGCTGGAGAAGCGCAGCCGTTTCGTGCTCTTCCATACGCTGCAGTCGCTGATTGCGTTCGGCGTGCTGATGGTCGCCCATGTGATCAGCGGATTCATCCCGCTAATCGGCGGGTTTATCGGAGCGATCCTCTCGCTGCTCGCCTTTTCTGTCTGGCTGCTAATGCTGTTCCATTCTCTTGGCGGCAGGTGGTATAAGCTGCCCTGGGCCGGTGATCTTGCGGAGAGCCAGCTCCGCCAGCTGTAGCCGGCTACTCCCGCTGCAGACAGTGTAATAGTGATTCCCTTTTGCCTGCCTACTCCGTACAATGGAATCAGGACATACAGGAATCTGCAGGCTGGAGGAACATCCATGTACTTATTAATTATAAATCCCCGTTCCGGCGGCGGTGCCGGCCAGCGGACCTGGCTGAGCATCGAAGCGATGTTGAAAGCTCGCGGTATTGCCTATGAAGCGCTATTTACCAAGAGCGCCGAACAGGCAGAGGCGCAGGTGCTGCACGCCCTCACCCGCCGCGAGGACTGGCGTGCCGCCATCCTGATCGGCGGGGACGGCACGATCCACAGCGTGCTTGGCGCACTGCGGCGCCGGGGCGTCCCGCTGGGCGTGATTCCCGCCGGCTCGGGCAATGACACGGCGCGCGGCTTCGGAATCCCGCTGGACACGGAGGCCGCGCTGGACGCCGCGCTGCAGGACCGCTGCCTGGAAGCGGATCTGCTCGCCGGCACGGGCGGCCTGACGCTGACCGCCGTCGCCAGCGGCTTCGATGCCCAGGTCGCCGTGAACGTGAATAACAGCCGCTACAAGCGGCTGTGCAACGCCGTCGGCGCCGGGCAGCTAGCTTATATCATCGGCATATTGCATACGCTGATCACCTTCAGGCCTTGCCGCGTGAGCGTGACCTCGACGCAAAGAGCAGGCCTTTGACCAGGCCTGGCTCGTCTCGGTCTGCAACCTGCCAAGCTATGGCGGCGGGCTGCTGATCTGCCCGCAGGCGGAGAGCGGCGACGGCCGGCTCGACGTCTGCGTCGTGCACGGGTGCAGCCGCGCGCA
>NZ_LRAC01000091.1 GCF_001517085.1 Paenibacillus sp. DMB5 | reverse complement strand
TTCGCAGCTAGAAAATCGGCTTAAACCCTTGAGGCTGTAAGAAGAATTCGCTATATTTAGCCAAGTTGACAAAAAACACCTCGCTTGTTTGGTATCATGGAAGTGTCGAGCTCACATGCCAACAAGAAAGGTGCGCAACCCTATGTTACAACAACATTCCCTGTCTGAACAGTCTCGCTTTTCCAAACTTTTTGCCAATCTTCAAATCGGGAAAACCTTACGACAAGCAGGTATTTCCAAATCGTTCGGTCTTTCGAGCCTAGCAATTTTTCAAATCGTGTTCTCCCTGGTCTTCGAAGGGAAGAATTGGTTTCGCCTTCTGGAAAGTGACCGTGCTGCAGATCTTCCCGGCAAAGATGTTATTTATCGGTTTTTGAATCAAGCTTCTTTTGCGTGGCGTCGCTTTTTACAAGCCTTAAGTCTTCGGAACGTGCGCCATTTCGAATCGCTCATTTCTACTCAGCGCGTACGTGTGTTCATTATCGACGATTCCGTTTTGAGTCGAAACCGGAGCAAAAAAGCAGAGTTGTTAGCACGGGTTTTTGACCATTCCACCGGCAAATTCACCAAAGGCTACACGATGCTAACCCTAGGTTGGTCGGACGGTTTTAGCTTTGCTCCGCTTGATTTTGTCATGCTCTCTTCTGCCAAAATCACCAATCGGTTGTGTGAAATGGCTTCGAATCTGTCCAAACGAAGTCACGGCTACAAGCGCCGGTTGGAGGCCTTTTCCCGGAAGCCGGATGCTGTCGTAGCCTTGCTAGAACGGGCTTTACGTGCAGGATTCACCGCCGACTACGTGCTTATGGACAGCTGGTTTACGCAAGCTCCACTCCTTCGTGAGCTTGCCGCTAAAGGGCTTCCTGTGATTGGTATGGTAAAGGAAATGAAACAACGCTACCTAGTTCACGGTAAGCGAATGACACTCCGCGAGGTCTTTCAAAGCCTGCCCGCATCGAATGCCAAAGACATTAAAGGCTCGCTCATCGTGCATACCGCCTGCGGTCTGCAGGTGAAGCTTGTGTTTGTCCGCAACCGGAATAAAAAACGGGAGTGGCTGGCTATTTTAAGTACCGATGTGACGCTGGATGCAGCTGAAATCGTACGGATTTACGGCATGCGCTGGAGTATAGAGACCTTTTTCAAAGTCACCAAAAGTTATTTGAAATTGGGCACTGAATTTCAGGGCCGTTCGTTTGACGGGCTGATTAGCCATACGACGATTGTATTTAGCCGATATTTAGCGATGGAATACGAACGGCGTCAATCAAGTGACGACCGGACACTTGGAGGACTCTTCTTTCTCTTTGCCGACGAAGTCCGCGACTTGGACTACCAGACCGCGCTTCAGCAGCTTATGAGTTTATTTCTCGAAATGTCCCAGGCGAAAACCAAGAAGAATACAACAGCTATTTTTTGTCAACTACAGGAATGGATCTCCGGTTTACCCAGCTATATCAAGGGTTTGTTTGGAGATTTGAGCTGCGAAAGTTGAGTTAAAATTTTAGAGTAGATGCTACTGACTGTAATGTATGCTTCATT
>NZ_LRAC01000090.1 GCF_001517085.1 Paenibacillus sp. DMB5 | reverse complement strand
GGGTTACGGGGTTACGGGTTACGGGTTACGGGTTACGGGGTTACGGGATTGATGTGTTCACGTTGTCCACGGCGTATGCGCTGTTACGCCTGCTTCAAACAGTCTTTCCCCGCTGCAACCTTTCTCATCCAGCAACCGTCAGATATGTATCACGGAGGTGAATATATATGCTCAGAGCAGCCCTGCTTGCTCTTTTAATAATGCTCCTTCTGCCTGCCGGCAGCTCCTTTGCCTTATCCTGCGCCGAATTGCCGACGGTTGAACAAGCGTATGATCATTACGACGGCATCGTCATCGGACATGTCGATAAGGTGTCTCCAAGCGATGACGGTTCCTCAAACGAGCTCCATATCACGGTTAAGCGAAGCTTCAAAACAATAACGGAGCATTCGCTCATCCTGAAGGAAAACATCACCTGGGGTGCGCTTAACGGCCCGAGCGAGACGGGCAAAGACTACCTGTTCTATCTTAAGCAGACGGACGGTGAGTGGGAAAATCCGTTATGTTCACCTTCTGCCGTAATCAGCAATAATTCTGCCGGGCCGGAGTATTTGCAGAATAAGGAAATTGCACTGCTGCCTGCCCCGCAGCAGCCCGCAGATGATAACAGCTCTTTGGCAGACAATACCCCTATTGATGCCTGGACCATCGGAGGCTTAGTGGTAATCGGGATAGTAACAGCTGCAACCATTGTCAGGTACCACCGGAAAAGGGGTTAACCTGCGCATTTAAATCTGTATTTTAAAATGAGGGAGCTACTCTCCGCTTAATGGAGAATAGCTCCCTTATCTTGTATTTCCTCATGAAAAACCACTATTATTAAAGCCCAAAATCATGAAGCAGCCGGCTGTTATCCAGTGCAGGCAGACCGAGCGGGCTGCGCAGCTTCTCCAGCTTCTCCAGCAGATCCTCTTCATTCGCGTAAACATACGGGCTCTTCCATTCCGATTCGAGCGTGATCAGCTCACTGGTTGCAGGCTTCATCGTCTTGTAGTTCATAATCCAGCTGACCAGCTGGTCCTTATCAATATCCGTGCGGATATTATCGCCCAGAATATCAATGATCTCGCCCCACTTGGTAATGCCGCTTACCGAATCCAGCTTGTCCAGGATCAGGTTAAGCACCTCCTGCTGCCGTTCATTGCGGGAGAAATCGGAGGACTCTGCCGTACCGCGGTTCGATTTGCGGTAGCGGACGAAATCAAGCACTTCCTTGCCGTTTAGATGCTGCATCCCTTTTTTGAGATTGATATTGGTGCCGTCCGCATTATCCACATACCGCATATCCATCGGTACATCAATATCCAGCCCGCCCAGCTCATCAACAATACTGCTGAAGGCCGCAAAATTAACCAGGATCATATGATCAATGTCCATCTGCAGCAGGTTGCCGTAGAACTCTCTCGTCTTCTGCAAATCCTCGCCCTTGTTGTGGGCATAATAATAGGCATAGTAATAGTTCGCCTTATGCGTACCAAGCTCGCTGCTGGCAAGCTTCATATCCCGGGGAATAGATAAGATGGACAGACGTCTGGTAGCAGGCTCATAGACAACCGGCATAATGACATCCGTATTCAACGTCCCGCCGCTGCCGCTTCTGTTATCGACCCCTGCCAGCAGGAACGTAAGCGGCTTGTTCTTCTCTTCCTCGGCAGCTGCATCTGCAGCAGCCGAAGCCTCCGGAGCAGGTGATGCCGGACCGGCCGTTTCAACCGGGGCTGTGCCCGAAGCGGAAATCCAGTCCAATGCCCGCTCTGCCTTGAAATACAGTGTTCCGGCATATACAGCACCGGCAATCAGGCATGTGCCCAGTATTGCAGTCGTGGTGATCAGCGCATTGCGTTTGCGGGCTTTGCCGAGCTGCGCTTTCCTTCTCTTGCTCCGTTGCTCCATTCCCTTCCTCCTGCTTGCTATGTATTAACTGTTATAAGTTGTAAACTAGTATACCATAGGCCGGCAGAGGTCCTCAAAAGCATAGTGTCACATGCATCATCCGGCAAAAGGTGTATAATAGGGGGAACCTACTGAAAAAGGATGTCATGACATGCTTCTCAAGCTGAACCGTGTGCTTAACCGGATGATGCCGCTGATTACCCCGCTGAGTGTGCTTACCGGCGTGCTCTGCGGCAGTGCGCTTACCCCTTATACTTACTTGTCCCCCTGGCTGTTTGCCTTTATGACGTTTGCCGGGAGCATTAGCCTTGGCGTCAGGGATTTTGTGAATGTTATCAAAAAACCGCTGCCCTTGTTCGTCTGTCTGTTTATCCTTCACATTGCGATGCCGCTGGTCGCTTTCGGACTAGGAAATCTGCTGTATTATACCGATCAGTTCACCATTACCGGCCTGGTGCTGGCGGCAGTCATCCCGACCGGGGTCAGCAGCTTTATATGGGTGAGCATCTATAAGGGCAATACCGCCCTTACGCTGTCTATCATTCTGATTGATACCCTCCTGGCGCCTTTTGTCGTCCCGGGAGTGTTGTCCGTGCTGATCGGAACGAATGTGGAGCTGGATACATGGGCGATGATGAGCAGCCTGTTCTGGATGATTGTCGTCCCTTCACTGCTTGGAATGATGCTTAATGAATGGAGCAAGGGAGCGGTCGCGCCGGTCTGGAGCCCGCGGCTGAATCCCTTCTCCAAGGTGTTCATGGCTGTTGTCATTATGATTAACGGTTCGGTCATTTCGCCGTACCTGGCCAACATTGACCTCAAGCTGGTTGGTCTGGCGGCCGTAATCGTGTTCATGGCCTCCACCGGCTATGTTCTCTGCTTCCTGACCGCAAAGATTCTGCGCTGGAATGAGGCGGATGAGGTTGCACTGATCTTTAACGGCGGGATGCGTAACATCAGCGCCGGTGCCGTGCTTGCCGTATCTTATTTCCCTGCTCCGGTTGCTGTCCCCGTTGTCCTTGGCATGGTATTCCAGCAGCTGCTTGCTTCACTCGCCGGATTTATCCTCGGCCGGCGTTCCAGAGTCAGCCATCCGGCAGACCGGACCTCGGCGGCCTGAGCCGCCCCCTGGTCCGGTCTGCCACATTCATCGTGAACGCAGCAGCGTAATTTGTCTGGCCATATACGCAGGGGTATATGGCATGTCCCTGCGGAGCCACTTGACAATCGTACCGATCAGCGCCGCAGAGCCGTACCAGAGCGCAATATCCCGCTGTACCTCAGACTCCGGATTCCCCCCTTGACGCGCAAGCCGTGACGTAATCATATCCTCAATTAATTTTACCAGCCTGTCCGTAAAAATCGTGCTATGCCTGAACGTCAGCGTTACCTTGTACAGCCGCGCATTTGCCTCAATATGCTTTAAGAGACTCTCCAGCAGCGGCCACTCCTCCCCGATAGCCTGCTCGGGATGACTGCTGACCACCTTATGAATATCCTCCACCATCTCATCAGCCATTCTTTCCAGCATATCGGGCAGGTCCCGGTAATGCAGATAAAAGGTTACCCGGTTGATCCCCGCCCGTTCTGCAATCCGGTTCACCGAGATTTTTTCGATATCCATTTCCTCAAGCAGCTCAATCAGCGCATTCTTCAACAGCTGGCGCGTACGCACTACCCGCGGGTCTGTCCGCTGCGTTTCATTATCCATCCCGTTCTCTCCACTCCTTCAGCTTAAAAAGGTATACTACAATTTTCGTTAAAATGTCTCTTATGATCAAGTTAGGCTACAGTCCGCTGCAGACCGTCAATTACTTTACACTTTTTCTGAAAACGTTGCTTGATTACATGAAATTTTCAACTATAATTTGTTTTATGCCTTGTAAACTATACAACACATTGTAAATTAAGTCCATGTAACATTGACGAGCGGAAAGGATGGAGTGATATGAGTACAGCAACAGTAACAGACAATTCCATAAAAAAGGGCCCCATCTTGTTCATCATGATTCTGGGTGCCTTTCTGGCAACACTGAACCAGACGGTGATGAGCGTTGCTGTGCCGGGACTGATGAAGGATTTCGGCATTGCGGCGGCAACTGCCCAATGGCTGACCACCGGTTATATGCTGGTTAACGGGGTGCTGATCCCGATTACAGCCTTCCTGATGCAGCGCTTCACTACCCGTGAGCTGTTCCAGACGTCCATGTTTGTATTTCTGGCAGGGACGGTCGTGTCGGCGCTTGCCGCCAGCTTCCCTGTGCTGCTAACCGGACGGATGATTCAGGCAGCCGGGGCAGGCATTATTATGCCGCTGCTTACCAACGTTATTCTGGCCCTGTTCCCCCGGGAAAAGCGCGGGGCGGCCATGGGGATGGTCGGGCTGGCGATTATTTTTGCGCCGGCGATCGGGCCGACACTGGCCGGATATATTCTCGAGCATTACAGCTGGGAGACAATGTTCTACGGTATGATTCCTTTGACGCTCATTGTCATCGTCTGCGGATTTATTTATCTGCGCAATGTATCAGAGCGTACCTATCCCAAAATTGACCTGATCAGCGTGGTCCTGTCCACCATCGGGTTCGGCATGCTGCTGTACGGCTTCAGCCAGGCTGCCAGCAGCGGATGGTCAAGTATGGAGGTTCTGCTGACACTGGGTACGGGAATTGTCGCCCTGGGTCTGTTTGTATGGCGGCAGCTTGCTTCGCAGAATCCCCTGCTTGATCTGCATGCCTTCAAATACAACATGTTCAGCCTGACTACACTGATCAGCGTTGCAGTTACAATCGTAATGTATGCGGATATGATGCTCCTGCCGCTGTATCTGCAGAACGCCCGCGGCTACACGGCGCTGGAGTCCGGCCTCCTGCTGTTGCCCGGTGCACTGATCATGGGACTGCTCATGCCGGTTACCGGCAAGCTGTTCGACCGGTTCGGCGCAAAATGGCTGGCTGTCACCGGCCTGCTGATCATGATCGTCACGACACTCGGCTTCGTGAACCTGACCGATTCGACCAGCTTCACTTACCTGGTCCTGATGTCCACAGGCCGGCGGATCGGGATGGCGCTTCTCCTGATGCCGATTCAGACCCTGGGCCTGAATCAGCTGCCGTCGAAGCTGAATGCGCACGGAACGGCTATCTCCAATACCACCAGACAGGTGGCCGGCGCTGTCGGAACCTCTCTGCTGGTTACGGTAATGACCAGCCGTACAACCGCACACATGAAAGAGATGATGGCTGCAGGCGTGCCCAAGGCGGCACGAAGGAGCACATGATTATGGAAGCCTCCATCCAGGGAATCAACGATGCCTATCTGGTCATTGTCGGCATCGGTGTCCTCGGCCTGCTGCTCTCCTTCTTTATCAAGAAGGTCGGGCGGCCGCAGGCAAAGAAGCCGGCCAGCCGATCAAGCAGGCTGTTACCGAGAATGCCTGAGGCCGTGATTATGGCGCTGCCTCAACCCGGCGCATAGTGACATTCAAAAGAGCTCAGCGGAGAAATCCCGCTGAGCTCTTTTGCCATCCGATTATTATTTTTTCATCTGGAACCGGCGGTACCGCATTACTTTTTTATACATCGTCTTGTCCTTGAGCTGATTAAATATATATGGGTCAGGCCGCATGTTCACTTCAATAATCCACGGAGTCAGCGACCGGTCCAGCCCGACATCTACGCCGATCTGCTGAATTTTGGGATACGTCTTTTGCATGTGGGCTGCTATGCGCACACCAAGCGTGTTCAGCTCCTCAGTCAGCTGTGCCAGCCGGTGCGGGGACAAATGGCTCTGGAGCAGCGTTTCAATTGCCGTCGGCTTGCCGCCGCTGTGGTAGTTCGTCACAATTTTGCGCGGGTGTCCCAGCCGGCCGATGATGCCGGTAGCTTCCCAGGCTCCTTTGGGGCTTACCTGCACCATCACCCGGATGTCAAAGCGGCGGCTGTTGTGCTTGAGCAGATGAATCCCTTTTTGAATCAGGTATCTTTTGCGGCCTGTTTTCTTCGCCAGACTTGTATAAAAAGCTTCAAACGTATCAAACCGGCGGACTGTCTCCTCATACTGGTAGGTAAAGCCCCCCGTTCTCCCCGTTCAGCGCGGATCACCCCGTTCCCGTAGGTTCCCCTCTCCGGCTTGACGTAAATCATTCCATAGCTGTAAATCATCTGCTCCAGATTGCGTCTGGTGAATTTCCGGGTGTCCGGAATGTAGCGTCTGACAGAACCGCTCTGAAGCAGCAGTTTGGTCTTAACCCATTTACTCTGTAGGTGATCAGCCTTGATTGCCTTCACATCTGCACTCTCCTGTCCGGGCGAGGCGGTTAACCTCCCCCTAAATTACATCACAGTGCATCCTATGCCGCAGTACCGGCAGCTGAATAAACCATCTGTCCCGTGGCTGGGAGAATATCTTTACAGTAAATTTGGCCCGGTCATATTCTGCCTGCAAGGAATAATCTAGTGCAGACGCTAAGATGTCAATTCATGTACTGAGATGAACCGAATGTCAGAAATTTCCGCAAGGAGCGCTGTTAGCGGTCCCGCTATCGACGTCCTGATCCCGGCCATTGACAAGGATCTGGCAACCTTACCTTTTGTGATCGACAGCCTCCGCCGCCATGTGCGCCATCCGATCAGCCATATTTTTATTGTCTCGCCGGCCAGCAGCAGAATCAGAGAGCTGTGCACACGCAAAAGCTGTATCTTCGTCGATGAAACCACTGTTCTGCCGTTCACCAAACAAGATATCCATTACTCCTCCTCCCGCTGGAACCGGTCCGGCTGGCTGTATCAGCAGCTGCTGAAAATGAACGGTGATCAGATCTGCCGCGAGCCCTTTTTTCTCGTTATTGATGCAGACACGGTGCTGATCCGCCCTCACCGGTTCCGCACATCAGGGAAGACCGTATTTTATTGCCGGAACTGGAGCCAGCCGGAATATTTCCGGACCTACCGGAAGCTGCTGGGGACTGCTGCGCCTTCGCCCAAGTCCTTTGTGACCCACTATATGCTGTTTGAAAAAAAGAAGCTGGCCGCCTTGAAAAGAACGATTGAAGCGCGCCACAGCTTGCCCTGGCATACGGCAATTATCCGCAGCATCAACAAGAAAAGACAGTTTGGCTTCTCCGAATATGAAACGTATGCCAACTATGTATACAGCCGGAGCCGCAACTCCGTGCTGCTGAGAAACGCAAACAACAAATCCCTGCACAGTCCGGCAGCCAGTCTGAATGATAAACAGATCCGCAAGCTGGCCCGTACCTACCGCTCCCTGTCTTTTCATCAGCGCAAAGGATATTCCATTCCCGGAAGGCATTAAGGAGGCTTACCCCATGCATCATACCATCCTGCTCTGCGGCGGTTCCGGGCAGCGGCTGTGGCCGCTGTCCGGCGTTATCCGATCCAAAATGTTCCTGAGTCTGCTCCCCGCACCGGATGGCGGGACCGAATCCATGATCGGCCGGGTATGCCGCCAGCTCGGCCGGGCGGGACTTGGTGAAGCTGCCTTATTTGTAACGCATAAGGATCAGACCGCCCTTGTCCGGCGCTACACCGGGAATCGCTATCCGGTCATCGGGGAGCCGCATAAACGCGGCACCTTTACTGCCGCTGCCCTGGGAGTGCTTCATTTGTATACGGCAGGAACAGCAAAGCCGGAGGACACGATATGCGTGGCTCCGGCTGATATGTTCGCTGATGATGCATTTTTTCAATTATTCCACCGGTTCACTGAGGTCCTGGCAGCCTCAGGGGCCGAGCTTGCCTTACTCGGGACAAGGCCTGACCACCCTTCCGACCAGTACGGCTATATAGTCCCCGGTGAGCAAGTATCCGGCGGCTTCGCTCCGGTTATTTCCTTTGAAGAAAAGCCCGGACGCGGCCGGGCGGAAGAGCTGCTGCAGGCATCTGCGCTCTGGAACTGCGGGGTGTTCGCCTTCCGGCTCAGCTTCATGCTGTCCCAACTGGAGCGCATGGGACTGCCTGCCGACTTGGCAGCTTTTACAGACAGCTATCCCGGCCTGCCGGTGCTCAGCTTTGACAAAGAAATTGCTGAACGCAGCAGCAAGGCAGTTGTACTCCGCCATGAGGGGGAGTGGCGCGATCTTGGAAGCTGGGCGGCCCTGAGCGCGGAGCTGCAGCAGCCGGTAACCGGCGCAGGCGGAATCTGGGGAGCATCCCCGGATTCCGTAATCATCAACGAGTTGAACATTCCGCTGCATGTGATTGGAGTGCCCGGCATCGTCGCCGCAGCAAGCCCCGAGGGCATTCTGGTTGCTAGCAAGCATGAAGCAAATGCGGTCAAAGAGATTGTACAGCAGAACGCGGCCGGACCGGGATACGGAGAAAGCAGCTGGGGGAGTTACACTATTCTGGACCGGACGGCAAGCGGTCCGGAGCGGATTCTAACCATTAAATTGTCCATCCTGCCGGATCATGAGCTATCCGAGACGGCCTCCCTGCATACCCGCAAGCATTGGCTCGTTATATCCGGGCATGGAGAAATCCTGCGGAACGGGTTGTACACCGCGGCGCGCACCGGCGATTCTTTCACCATCAGCCGGGAGGAGCAGCACGGAATCAGAGCCCATACCGCGATGGAGCTGATTGAGATCCGGATGCTTTGTGAAGGTGATGCGGAGTCAATCTACACGTAATAGCCGTTTTGTCATTGATGCCCTTGCCGTCCAATATCGCCTGCGTATACTTTTCAGTTCTTGAAGTGCGTGTCTTGGACTGCTTGGGCCCGGAAAAATGATACAGATTGGCCCGCTATCTTGGACTGCTATCAGACCGTTTCTTCGCGCAGATCATGCTCCATAAACAGAATGTCCCGCTTCATCTCCTTCATTCCCTGGCGGGATATCCTGCCGCTCTCGAACATAACCTGCAGGTTGTCGCGTTCCAGCTGAATACCAATCCGGCCCAGCTCCCGCATGGACTGCTCGTACTCCTCCCGGGAGCCGGCATCTCCGCTCCTGTTTAACCGCAGCAGCACCCGTTCATACTGCAGGAGAAACATGGTGACCGGTTCGAGATCGGGTCCGCCCTGCGCCAGCAGCGCATTCAGCTGTTCCAGTACATAAGTGCAATTCTGAATTCTCAGCCGGACCCGTTCGGCGCGTCTTTCACGCCTGCTGAGCCGTGCCTGCTGCAGAATGCCTACCACCTCATCCCAATGCTTGACCGGGAACAACTCCCGTTTATACAGGGGATCGCGGGTATGCATGAACAGCATCCGGTTAATCCGGTTGAGATATCTGTAACCGGTATAGGGATCAACCTCTCTGCGCTCCAGCGCCAGCAGTGTGCTCTCCCGCTCCCATTTCAGCACCGACAGGCCCAGGGAGCGCTGCAGCTCATCCCGGCTGTCATCCTTGCGGAGCATCCGGATTCTTGAAGTGTACGTACTGATGATCCGGGCCGAAGCCATCCGGTTCTGCTCTGTGGACAGGTCGTTTAACCCGGCGACCACATTGCGCAGAATCTCGATTTTGGCCTGAGTCTCCTCCTCATCCTGTACTGATACTGCCTCCGCCCCGAGCAATAGCGGCAGCAGATAATTAGAGGCCAGCAGTGTCCACAAGATGACGCCGGAGGCCAGGAAGATAATCAGATCCCTGGACGGAAAGACGGTACCGTCATCCAGGAAAAGAGGCAGCGACAATGTACTTGCAAGTGTAATTGTGCCCCGTACGCCGGACAGCGAAAGGATCAGTGCGGTTCTGAATCTGCTTTTGCGCGGGCTGGGGTGTGTTTCGCCGTCTCCCGGCACCTTCATCAGCAGCACCCAGATCAGCCGCAGGCCAAGGACTGCTAATGTAAGCAGCAGCGTGTACAGGATTACCCGCACATTGCCGATCTCCGGGCTGTTCCAGATCGTCTGAATGATCTCCGGCAGCTGAGTGCCGAGCAGCAGGAAAACCAGGCCGTTCAGCACAAAGATGATTACCGACCAGGTGCTTTTGGAGACTACCCGCAGCTTGGCGACTTCGGGATTCATCTTTTTATAATTGAAGGAATGGGCGATCCCGGCCGCGACTACAGCCAGAATGCCGTTTACCCCCAGCTCCTCGGCCGCCATAAAGATCAGAAAAGGCGTCAAAATCTCAATCAGCATGTGCAGGGTAACGTTCTCCATCCCCAGTCTGCGCAGCCATTTGACGATACCGTATTTGATCAGGGTAAGCAGCAGACCAAGAACAATTCCGCCGAGCGAAATGCCCAGAAAGCTGAGGCCGGCGGATCTGAACGAGAACATCCCCGTGGCCATTGCGGCTGCCGCAAACTGGAAGGAGACCAGACCGGAGGCATCATTGATCAGGGATTCTCCCTCCAGTAGCTGCATCGTGCGGTGGGGAATCTTCACTTTCTGCTCCAGAGCGCCCACCGCAATCGCATCAGTCGGGGCCAAGGCCGCCGCCAGGGCAAAAGACGCCGCCAGCGGAATGACCGGCAGCAGCCAGTTCACGAAATAACCGACGATGCCAACCGTTACAAAGACAAGTCCCAGCGCCAGCAGAAGGATCGGCTTCCGCAGGCTCCAAAGCGCCTCCTTATCGGCATGCCGCCCGTCATTGAACAGCAGCGGTGCGATAAACAGCAGCAGGAACAGCTCCGGATTAAGCGTTAATTCAAAATGCAGGGGCAGCAGCGTAATCGCCACCCCCAGCGCAATCTGTATAATCGGCACCGAGACCGACGGTATAAACCGGTTCACCAGATTGGATACGGCAAGCGCCGCCAGCATCAGCAGTATGTATTCAAACAATTCCAAAAGCTTTCTACCTCCGTCTCTTTAGTCAGGCTTAGTGTAAACAAACAATGAAAACGGAATGTAAACTTGCCTTATATTTTTTATCGGCGCTGCTTCCTTTAAACTAAGTGGATTTTTGCCATCTAATTCTTAATCATACCCACTTAATACTAGATTAGTTGGAAAAAGCACACTTAAAAACACCATTTTCCTCCTTGGTGAGCTATATTAGCAGAAATAAGCTGCATTTTTCCAACTAAATCCTGCGAGGCGGCAAATTTATTCGATTTAAGTGTCAAAAATCCAATTAGATTTTGTGACAAAACTGTCCTAAATCAAAGAATAACTCCTCTCCAGCATTGGTCGCCAGACAAATACTGATGAGGAGTCCGTATGCGGTACTGCAACTGGTCTTTTCTGCAAAATTGCGGTAGGCTGATGGAACCTGACTGCTGTTACAGCGGCTGCTTAGGCGGAACCTCCGGCGGGACCGGCGGCGGAATCTCCGGCTGCTCACGCGGGATAACCTCAGGCGGAATATCAGCCGGCTTCGGCTCCGGTATGCGCTCAGAGTCGACCTCGGGAACAACATTGGGGGGAAGCTCGGGCGGCAAATCCTTATACATGGCTTCACACCTCCTTCCTTCCTGATACCCCTTAATACCCGGCACGGCTATTTTCAAACGGCATCCCGGCAAGAGCAGCAGGGCAACAAGCCGTTACTCCGGAGTAATCTGACCCGACCGGACCTGGCTCCAGCGCTTCTCTAACATACACATGGGGCTACTGACATTCAGTTGTCAGCAGTGTTCTATTATAATTTAAGTATAAGAATACCTAAGCTGATATTAACTAAACCATTGTGTGGTGAATTCTAACAAGGGAGTGCTGCTTCAATTGAATAAAACAGAGCGTCTTTTAGCGATTGTGATGGAATTACAGCGAAGCAGATTGCTGACAGCTGATGAATTAGCGGAGGTTCTGGGGGTCAGCGCAAGAACGATTTACCGGGATATGCAGGCTTTGAGTGAAGCAGGTGTTCCTGTCGTTGGTGAGACAGGGTCGGGATATTCTTTAATGGAAGGCTATTTTCTTCCCCCCGTCAGTTTCACAGTAGAAGAGGCAGTGTCCCTTCTACTTGGCGCTGAATTCATAGAAAAGCGTTTTGATCCCGCTTTTCGCAATAGTGCCCGTTCTTCCCGCAGAAAAATAGAAGCCATTCTTTCAGGGCCCATCCGCGAGGAGACAAACCGGATCCAGGGGAGCATCCGTCTGCTCCAAAAAGATGAAATGGACATCATGATCCGGGAAAAAGTAAACTTGGGAATCATTCGTCAAGCCATGCTGGATGGCAGGAAAATTCATTTCACCTATCACAAACGGGTTGCTGAAGCCGATGGGAGCAGGGTAACTGAGCGAACGGTATCGCCATTCGGATTGGCACATGATGAGCAGAATGGCTGGCTGTTGCTTGCTTCCTGCGACCTGCGGGAGGATATCCGCCATTTTCGGGTTTCCCGAATGGATGACCTTACCGTGACCGATGAAACCTTTCAGCTTCCCGCTAACTTCAACCTTCAATCCTATCGGCCGAAGGATACCCGCAGTATACGGGTCTGCGCAATTTTCAATCCGGAAATCGCCGATAAAGTTGAAGAAGCGAACAACTATTATATGGAGACTGCCGAAGCTAAAGAGGACGGTTACCATGTCACTTTTCGGGTCCGTCAACCGGAAGAGCTGCTGAGTTGGATCCTTGGGTGGGGTGCAGATGTGGTAGTCACAGAGCCCGAATCCTTCAAAAACCGGATAAAAGCAGAAATCGAAAAAATGAAAGAACGCTACTGACATACTGTTGGCAACAGGGGGCTTATATAATTAAGACATACCGAATAAAAGTAGGTTAACAACCCCACATACAAAGGAGAATATTATTATGTCAGCAATTGGACCCGACTTCATTTCACTTCAGGTAAGCAATCTCGAAGGCTCTGCAGAATTCTATCAAAACTATCTCGGACTGGTCCGGTCACAGGCGGGCCCCCCTCATGCTGTGGTTTTTGAAACCAAGCCTATCGCATTTGCCCTGCGTGACCTGTTGCCGGGAACAGAACTCGCTTCCGGTACCCAGCCTGGACTGGGTGTCGCTCTGTGGCTCCATGCTCCTGATACGCAGGAAATCCACGACAAGCTTATGGCAGCAGGTGTAAAGATTACATCCGCCCCCATTGACGGACCCTTCGGGCGGACCTTTACATTTGCCGACCCGGACGGTTATCTGATTACCCTTCACAGTAAAGCCTGATGCGCAAACGGATCTGGCTGCATAACTAAATGTCAGACAGGCCTCCCTCTTCATTTGCTGATTGTATTCAGCCTGGCCAGATGGTAAGCTGAAATCCAGAGATGCATACAAAGGAGCCTTCGCCGATCATGTGGATTACTCTGTAACGATTACTATGCACAAGCTTGCCCGAAAACAGTGTCTACGCTGTTCTATTCGGCTTGCCCGCATCTAAATCTTACAGGATATGCACAGGAAGGTACGCTTCTGATCCCTTCTGCGGATACCTGACGGTATCCGCTTTATTGTTGCGGAAAACAGCATCTCAGGCACTCCCCCGATAAGCATATCCTCTAATCCCGAATGGAGGAACAAATATGACAACCACACCAAAGCTGATTCTGATTGAAGGGCTGCCCGGGTCAGGGAAAACAACCGCTGCCGGACTTGTTCATGAGCTGCTTGCGACAATGAACACTGACGCCCGGCTGTACACCGAAGGGAATCTGGAGCATCCCGCAGATTACGACGGGGTTGCCTGTTTTGAGGAGCATGAATTTGCAGAGCTGCTGGGCAGCTTCGATCGACATAGAGACTTGTTAAACGAACACGTTATACAGCAGGATAACCGCTGCTTTTTGGAATACCGCAAACTGCAACAAAAATATGGGCCGGAATTCCCGGATGAGCTGCTGCATGCTATTAGCCAAAAAGATATTTACGAGCTGCCGCTGGAGGACAACAGAAAGCTTATCACTGAAAAGTGGAGAAAGTTCACAGCGGATGCTGCGGATGGACAGGACACATTCATTTTTGACTGCTCCTTCATCCAAAATCCCGTAACGGTGGGAATGGTTAAATATGGCGCTGACAGAATGACCGTTAAAAGCTACGTATCTGAACTCGCTGCCGCTATAGAGCCCCTCAATCCGCTGCTGATCTACATCACACAGAAAGATCTCGACCACTCTTTTAAAAAGGCCGTCCGTGAACGTCCGCTGGAATGGTCTCAGGGATTCATCGAGTATTACACGAACCAGGGATACGGCGAGCAGCGGCAATACTCGGGCATAGAAGGAGCCTTGCAGGTGCTGGAGGCACGCAAGGAACTGGAGGATGAGATTTACAACTCCCTGACCATCGCCAAGTATAAGGTGGATAATTCCGCTTTTGACAGCGAGGGTTATAGGCAGGTAATTGCGGGGATTCTGAAACAGCATTTTAAAAAGACAGACTAGGTCGGAGCACGGGCAGCAGGTTGACGTTTTCCGGCGGATGAAAAGCACAAAGCCCCTTATGTCATTGAAGTGACATAGGGGCTTTGTTTTTGGGGACTCAGGAACGGGGGATTCCGTTCCTAATCCATTGAAATGTTAACCTCACCGCCGCCGGACGTAAGCACTTTAACCGACTGCTGTCCAATGACTACATGAAGCAGCTGCTCCGGCTGCTGCTCCAGAATACCTGCTGCCCGGCGGCTCCAGCTATCCTTAGCCGGATTCCCGGCCGGATCCCCGTAGACCGCAGATACCAGCCAGTGCACCCCCGGCTCAAGAGATGCCGTCAGGGTAGGCAGCACCGTCCGCGGCCGGAGCAGGTTCGTGTTGGCATTCGGCATGATCAGCTCTGCCTTGCCGTATCCGAGCAGTCCCTTGATTGCCGCAGCTCCCCAGGCTGTACATGCAGCTGCGCCTGCGGGGCTGATAAACTGCCCGCGCTCTACTTCCTGACCGAGGGCAAACCCGCCCTCCGCGGCATCCAATGCCCGCCCGGTTTCAATCCGGTGCACCCGGATGTGCCACGGAAGTCCGGCAATAATCCAGGTGCGGACTTCAACATCAGACCACGGCATCCATACGGAATGAAGCACATTGTCCGTGATCTCCGATTTCAGGTTCCGCCTTCTCACCCGGTACAGGTTATCCCCTCCCTCGCTCAGGGCAAGCATGGAATCAAAAGCTCCCTGGGACAATCCCCATTCCGCACGGGGCACACTGAAGCCGAAGCCGGTCGAGTACACGAATTTCTCGTACTTGGCCGAGGTATGGGTATGCTCATTGGTGTACAAATGCCCGCTGTTGAAGGCGGCCACATGTCCGGCATCACGCACCATTACGAGATGCGCCGGCTGCTGGACTGACACCGCCGGAAGCTCCGGCAACGGAAGCTCGTCCGCCTTCCAGAATGGATGCTCGTCGCTGAAGGCCAGCGGCAGGAAGGTCTTCAGCGCCCAGTACGGTGATCCGGGCGCATTGTAATTCTCCGCCATTACCAGGTTAGGATAGGTGTAGCCGATCGTCAGCACGCCGTCCCGGTCAAAAATCTCCTGGCTGAACCACCAGCGCAAATTGCGCAGCACCAGCCCTTTAACCATCCCTGCCGGGTAGCCTCCCTCTATATCTGCATACGCATATGCGCTCCAGAAGGCCGATTGGGCAAAACGGTATGCCAGACTGCGGCCGTATGGCAGCGCGGAGCCGTCTGGGGCGAACCAGCTGATAAATTCCGGTGCGAACAGTCTTGCTCTTTCCTTGAACAGCGCTGAACGCTCCGGGTCCTCCTGCTCCATCAGCTTCGCATACAGCAGCCCATAATAATGGATGGCAAACGGCACGTAATAATCGCTGTGCCCGTTGACCCCGTCACTGTACCAGCCTTCGCCCAGATAGAACGCGTCCATCCGCTGCAGGTTCGTCTCCAGCTGCCCTGCGTCATAGGCAAGCCCGAGCTTTTTGAAGCCGGCATTGACCAGCACATTGAAGAACAGCCAGTTGCAGTCATAGCAGGGATGGGCGTTAATCTGATTGAGCCAGCTGTACAGGCGGCTTTGCTCCTGCGGAGCAAGCGGTGTCCAGATCTGCTCCGGTACCGCTGCCAGAGCGAAGCCGAAGACAGCCATCTCTACCAGCCGCTGGTCGTAATCAGCCACATCGCCCCAGTATTCGTCATGTGCAGGATCGGTGCCATGCCGGATTCCATCCAGCACGGTATCCAGAAGCGGGCTGCTTCCGCCGCCCATCAGGAGCGGCACCAGGCCCCACAATACGCGGGAAAAGCCCTCCATCTCCGCTACGGCTGACGGATAGCTGGCCCCTGTCTTTCCGGCTCTGAGCCGTGCTCCGCCCGGACTGTACAACGGGCCGAGAGGAGCGGTAAGCTGCTCAAGGGCCAGCGCCAGATTCTGGCGGGTTACAAGCGGATTGTCCTGAATTGCAGCTCTTTGCTCGCTATTCATCCTGTTCTCTCCTATTCCCAGTAGAATGGTCCGGCTTCCCTCACCCTGGCCAGCGCCTCTACGTAGAAGAAGTCACCGTAAATGAGCGGGACATCGATGTTCCCGTTCTCCGGGTAGTTGCCTGTGCCATGCAGCAGCAGTCCCTGCTCCTCCGGATTATCCCAGGTGCCGTAGTTGCTGTAAAGGGACTCCAGTATTTTCATTGCGGCATTCCGGTACACATGTGATTCTGCAGCCGTTACCTGCCCGGCCAGCAGCAGCATCCCGCTCGCTGCACACGAACCGGCTGAGGTATCGCGGAGGTCTCCGGCTACACCTGCAGCCCGGAAATCCCAGTGAGGCACATGATCCTCCGGCAGCCGGGTAATGAAGAAATTCGCCACCTGCTGGGCTGCATGCAGATAACGCTCATAGCCGGTATGGTGATAAGCCAGCGCCAGGCCATAGATCGCCCAGGCTGTGCCGCGCGACCAGGCCGATTCCGGCGCATAGCCCTGGCCGCCGCGTTTTTCCGTAACCTCACCTGTGTGAGGGTTAAAGTCAACAATATGATAGACCGAGCCGTCCGGCCGGATAAAATGCTCAAGCACTGTATCCATATGCGCTTCTGCGATATGTCTGTAGCGCGGATCACCGGTCGTCTCGGATGCCCAGAACAGCAGGCTCATGTTCATGCAGCAGTCGATGATGGCTACCCCGCTGTTGTCTTCGCCTTCACGCCACGGGTTCCAGGCCCGGATGTAGCGGCCTTTCAGATTGAAGCGTGCCGCCAGGTAATTGGCCGCCTTCAAAGCCCGGATGCGAGAGTCTTCCGACCCGGTCAGCTTGAAGTTCGCTACACTGGTCAATATCCACATGAAGCCCAGATCATGATCCAGTCTAAGGTAGCCGTCAAGCACCTCATCCAGCCGCTGCTCACATTCCACAGCAACCGCCTTGAGGCTCTCGTCTCCGCCCCCGGCATAGAGCTGCCAGAGCATGCCCGGCCAGAAGCCGGCTGTCCACCAGTGCGGTGCCGCCAGATCGTATTTTCCGCCGTGGCTGGCATGAGGAAATTCAGAGCCGATGCTCCGGCTGTTGATAACGGTCTTCTCCAGTGCCTTGGTCCAGGCCTCTTCCACCCATGTATGCTGTGCTGTCATGTTCATTTTAAGTTCCCGCCTTCGCTTGAATGGTTGTGTTTCTTCTATATAAATTGAAAGCTAAAAGCATAGCTGCCTTCGCTGCCCGGCCGGACAGACTGAAAATCCAGACTGTGCCACACCTTCTCCTGCCCGAAATGATCGCGGTATACATGCTCATTAATCTGCGGCTTAACCACAGCCGGATCATACGTTACCTTTACTCCGCCGCTTTCGTGTCCCGGCAGCAGCACCGCACCGGAGGATAACGCCTCCGGCTTTCTCCATGTAATGAAGCGTTCTGTCCAGCTCTCCGGTACACCTTCATAACGGTATTCATCCTTCAGCTCCAGGCGGGGCAGCTGCTCCTTATGCCAGACAAGCGTGCGGGTGAGTGACTGCAGCCCCTCTGCCTCATACGCGGCTGTCAGGTCCAGCGTCAGCTTATCCGCAGTCTCGTCCGTTGCCGCGTGCACTACAGCGGCACTGAACGCCCGGCCGGCCTGCTGATACCGGCCGTTAATGACCGGCACCGAGTGACCCTGGGAGCCGTTGCAGTCATACCCGTAACGCCGGCGCCGAAATAGCCGGCCGTATATTCCCCGCTGCCCAGATCGGCAGCGTACACCTCCCCGCAGCCGGTCAGAATGAACTGGCCCAGGTCGTTATGGTTGTGCGGCTCGTCATTATGGCCGCCTTTGGCCGCGAAGCCAAAGGTCCCGGCCGGCGAGACATGCCGCGACAGCAGCCAGGCCGCATCGGGAAGGTAGGCACTGGCTGCCGGCCAGTCCTGCTGCCCGGTGCCGGACTGCTTCCAGATCAGATTGCGCAGCGCCGGAGCGAACCGGCTGCAATGATCCTCGGTATACGGAGCCCGCAGCTCTGCCGGAGGGCATTCAACATCTCCGGGATATACTCCGGCGAGGTAATGGGACAACCCCATGTGCACACGCACCCGGGGCAGTGAATCGGAAAAATTGGCGGTAAGGCTGCCGTCAATGAAGCACTGCTGCTGGAAGCGGGCGATCCGCTGCACCTTAGGTACCTTGAACCAGTCAAGGCTTCCTGCGCTGCGGGATCGGAGCAGATCACTGTAGTAAGTGAAATAGCCGAACCCGTAATTCCAGTAGCCCAGCCCCTCAAGACAGGCACCGTCATCCCCGAAGCCTTCCAGATAAAAGTGCATGCTCCTTTCTGTCTTCTGCAGAATATCCGCCAGAGCCTGTGGATCTTCCACAGAGAGCAGGGCGGCGGCACCGATGGAGCCGGCGCAGACTGCTGCCCAGTTGTGCCGGGCAGTCTCCCATTCATAGGGTCCCTGTTCCAGAAAAGGCCGGAACAGCCTGTCTTCCGTTTCCTGTCTGATCCGCAGCCGGAGCGGGAGCTGAAGCCGTTCCCCCAGCAGCAGCGAAATTTCACTCAGCGTAAAGCCGGTCTCGGCCGAGAAGAGGTCAATATAGCGGTTAACCTCTGCGGCTTCATGCCCGGCGGGAACATGGGCCGGCAGGCACCACGTATATTCTCCGCACACGGCCAGAAGCATTTCTTCCGCATACTGCAGATGCTGTGCATTGTCCGGCTCCAGCAGTGCCAGGAATACAAAAGTGTTAAGCCTTCTTCTCCGTTCAAAATACACCCGTTCATATTCAAGGCGGGAGCCGGTACGCGCAAAGACCGAGAACAGCTCCGGGGTCAGCTCCGGAACCGGCTGCCCTGCCAGCCTTTCTCCCTCCGCCCGGATCTCGGCTATGTCCTGCTGAAGATACCCGGCCGATGCCGCCGATCTCCAGAAGGCGTCCGGATTGCCATCGGGAATATACAGACTTGCACTAACAGGCTGCAGTTCCTGTACACTTTTCCAAAAAGTTTGCTCCGTCATCTTCCATTCTCCTATCGCAAACGTAACACTATACGCCGGGATGTCTTATTTGCCGATTGCCTGATCCCTCAATACATTCTCACCGGCGGCAATCCGCGCCGAGGTCCATTTCATATCTTCCTCCGCCCAGAAAGGATCGGAGGGCAGCAGGCCGAGCGGCAGAAATACAGAGGCGCACAGGTAGAGGCTGCCTGTATTAATGTAGCTTTCGGCAAGATCCGGCTGATAGCCGTACACACCCGGCCGCAGCCAGCCTTTTTCGTCCAAATTTCCCGGGAAATCCATTGTCCGTCTGATAACAGCCGTCAGCGCGCAGCGTACCTGCTGCGGCGGCAGCGCATCCTCCAGGAAATGCTGCAGCGCCGCCTGCGACAGCAGCTGAAAAGCGCCGAAGCGGTACACAATCGACCGCCCGGTGAACGGATAGGTTCCGTCCGGGGCAATCATCCGCTCCAGCACGGTGGCATACCTCCGGGCCCGCTCCATAATAACCGGCTTCAGCGCCGCATACTGTGCGGAGTCCTGCTCAAATACCGCAACTACATCCGCCAGCATCGGCTGAATGACAAAGCTGTTATAGTAATCCCAGTGGAAGTCCTTGCCGTCACCATAGACACCGTCGCCCTTGTACCATTCCATGAACATGTGCACGGCATAGCCTACACGCATCCGGTCATATTCGGGATCACCCAGAATGTACAGGGCCGCTTCTACCATGGCGCTGAACAGAATCCAGTTGCTGCCGCTGGGCGCGGTGCGCCGGGTTTCTTTTAACGCGGTAATTACATTAGCTTTGACCCGGACGTCGAGCCGTCCGGCGAGCTGTTTGGGTGCCCGTACCAGCGCATGGGCCAGAAAAGCGGCATCTACCAGCGGCTGGCCTTCTGTCTTGAAATTCATATAATCCGGGGAAGCCGGATCGGTACCGGCATCTATCGCTTCCAGCATCAGGCCGGCATAGCGGGCTCTAAGCTGTTCCTCCTCACCTTCCAGTCCCTCAAGCTCCAGCCATGGAGCCATCCCGCAGGCCAGCCGGGCAAAAGCCTCCAGGTGAGCAAACGTGCTCCGGTCAGCGTGAAATTCCGTAGGAAGCTCTTCTTTCAAACGTCTGCGGCTCAAGGCATCGAGTACCGGATGGCCGATCAGCAGTAAGGTATCCAGCCAATATTTACGCTGCTCCGTAGTATTCATGTAAGCGCTCTTCCTTTC
This sequence comes from Paenibacillus sp. DMB5, assembly GCF_001517085.1. Classification (GTDB taxonomy): domain Bacteria; phylum Bacillota; class Bacilli; order Paenibacillales; family Paenibacillaceae; genus Paenibacillus_AQ. Next base: position 37,344 of record NZ_LRAC01000090.1, on the reverse strand, counting down.
ATTTGCACAATCTCTCTTTATAGTTTACTGTTGAGTTATTGCAATGTCTTTGCGATTAATGAGGTTTTATTGCGTTTATTGTGATGAATCGGAAGGGGCAGCAGGAATGAAGCATTCGGAGTACTATCAGCCGTTTCAGGGGGATATTCTGGCCGGAATCGGCAATTCGCCGATCTCCCCGACAAGGGATTTTCATATCCATGACCACTATGAGATTTTTCTGTTTCTGGGCGGCAGGGTGAACGGATTCGTGGAGCAGTACAGCTACCCGTTGCAGCGCGGCGATGTGCTGATTTTTAACAACCATGAAATCCATAAAATCATTAATCTGACCCAGGAGCCGTATGAACGGTTAACGATCCATTTCCGGGCTCCGCAGATCTATCCCTTCTGCACTCCGGCAACCAACCTGCTTGCCTGCTTCCAGAACCGCCAGACCGGTGAGCATAATCTTGCGCATATGGAGGAGACGCTGCTTAGCGAGTATCTGGAGCTGTCCATGCACCTGATTGAAACGGTGGAGAAGCCGAAATACGGCAGCGAGGTGCTCGCGCTGACTTATCTGATCCAGCTGCTCGTGCTTGTGAATGAGCTATACACCCGCACCCGCTCTGCTGTTGTTACCAGCGTCATCTCACCGCATATCCAGGCAGCCATGAGCTATATTGACGGCCATCTGCAGCTGAATTTGACACTTGAGCAGATTGCCGGCGAGCTCGGTCTGGATAAATATTATCTCAGCCACATGTTCAAGCAGCAGACCGGAGGAACCCTCTACCGCTATGTCCTGCTCAAAAAATCACCCTGGCCAAGCAGCTTCTGTCCGCCGGCACCTCTGTCTCTGACACCTGCTATCTGACCGGCTTCAACGATTATGCCAACTTTATCCGCACCTTCAAGAACATCACCGGCATCCCGCCGGGCAAATACGGCAAGCTGTCGGAACGGGCTGACTGAGAGAAAGATAGAAGGTTCAGTGCTCTGGCGTGCAGTTTACTTATAATCGGTGTTTACTTATAATCTGTGTTTACTTGGACCGGGCGTTTACTTACACAGGCGTTTATTTACATCTGCATTGACTTACTTCCAGTGTTCATTTACACCTGGCATTTGCTTACACCCGACGTTGACTTACACCCAGCGTTTGTTTGCTTACACCCAACGTTGCCACGTCCGGCAGCTTAACTGTATTTCGTGCAACTAAAACCGCCGAAATTCCGCTCATACACACTTTAGGTGTAGTTCGTGCAACTAAAACTGGCCTGCAGGGCAATTTCCTCATTTTTTCGCTCTTTTAAGTGTACAAACTACAGTTAAACCAAGTTTCGGAGGAAAAAAGGCTGTTTTAGTTGTACAAAGTGCAGTTAATGGTCGTAATAAGCCCATCAGTCGGAATAGTCAGCAAATTAGCAAATCATCAGCTCAACAACCCAGCAACTCACCAACTCAATAGCTCAAACTCTCCAACTCAATAACTCAAACTCTCCAACTCACCGACTCATCAACTCTCCAACTCAATAACTCACCAAATCACCAACTCACCATCCCAGCAGCTCAGCCAAGACAGTCCTCCGACATTTTCATCCTATAGCAGAGATACACTCCTGCACTTTGCTCCATTAGCCCAAGTAAACAGCGGCGTTAAAATAAACCCGTGAGCCTGCGCTATTGCAGGCTCACGGGTTCTTTAATACCTTCTTACAGCTGCTTCAGCAGGTTGTAGATCACCTGTGCGCTTTCGGCACGGGTCATCAGTGCCTGCGGAGCAAATTGCTTGCTGCCGCGTCCCTGCAGAAGTCCTGCCTCTACAGCGATGCTGACTGCCTCCTCTGCCCAGCCGCTGATTTGCGGCTGATCACTGAAGGCTCCGTCAGAAGCTGCCTGCGCTTTGTCTCCCTGCAGATACTCGTATGCCCGCACGACCATCACAGCCATTTCCTCACGGGTAATGCTGCTGTCTGGAACGAAGGTATCTGCCGTGCGTCCAAGCACAATGCCTGCCTGATTAACGGCTGCAATGCTGTCCGCATACCAGGCTCCAGCCTTAACATCCCGGAATACCGGAGTGCTTCCATCCGCAGCCTCCAGGCCGAGCGCCCTGGCGATCATCGCCGCGAACTGCGCTCTTGTCACTTGCCCCTGCGGCGCAAACTCCGCAGCGGAAATGCCTTCAATAATATGTCTGGCGGCCAGCGACTTGATTACGCTGTTAGCCCACATGCTGCTGCTGACATCCGCGAAGCTCTTGTCGTACTGCAGTACCGCATACTGGCTGAAGTGACTGACCGCTGCTGTCATTTTCCCGTCCTTGAGGGTGCCGCCAACATACTCCAGGCTTCCGTCCCCGGCAATATAGTAGACGCCCAGCAGATCAGGATTGGCAGACGGATTAACGTTAAAGGTCAAAATCAGCGGCACCTCAAACGCCGTTACCTTTGTTGCGGTGCCGTCTGCAGCAACTGTCTCCAGACTGAAGCTGATTACCTCACCTGCCGCAGACAAGCGGAGCGAGCTGTCCGCAGCCTGATTGTTGATCAGCTGCTCCGCTGCAGCCGCCGGCATCTTCAGACCGGTCAGTCTGATGCGCACCTGATCGGCCTGTGCCTGCCCTGCTGCGGCCTTCTCAACAATGCTCTTCAGCGCATCAGGAGTGAATTCCACAGCAGCATTACCCCAGGCAAGGCGCAGTGTATTGCTGCCCGTCAATCCCTGAATACCTGCCGGAAGCACAACAGATTCCGTACCTTCAGCCAGCTGAACTGTAACGGCTCCGTCTGTTGCCGCAGGAATGTCCTTCTGCTCCAGGGTCCGCACAGTCTGCACTGCTGGAGTTGGTGTTGGCGTAGCCGCCACCGGTGGTGCAGTCTGCACAGGCGCATCCGTCGGTGCAGGTGTAGGCGAAGGCGTCTGAGTCGGAGTTGGCGTCGGCTCCGTTACCGGCGGCTCTTTCTCAGCAACAATTACGGTTCGGATAACTTCAACCGCCGCATTACCGGCCGCATCACTCACATTATAATGATAGAGATAAGTGCCGGCTTGCGTGGTATCAAGCGCAGCTAACGGCTGGCCGCCCTTCGTAATGGTCGCTATAATCTGACCGGTAAGATCCCCATCCCGGTCATCCGCCGCTGTCGCGCCGGCATCCGTATAGGCTGCTCCGTTCGCCAGCTCTACAGTTGGCTCACCAAGCAGGGTAATGACCGGTTTGACCGTATCCGGATCTTCGGCCACAACTACTTTTCTCGTTACTTCCAGCGCCTTGTTTCCTGCGACATCACTGACGTTGTAGTGGAAGGTGTACACATCCGCTCTAGCTGTATCGATCTCAGTCAGCCCATAGACTTCACTGCTGACCGTGGTGACAATCCGGTCAGTCAGATCGCCGTCCACCTCATCGGAAGCTGTCGCTCCGGCATCTGTATAGTCAGAGCCGAGCTTAACATTAACCACCCGATCACCGTTAAGTGTAATAACCGGCGGCGTTACATCCGGCTCCGGCAGTGTAATCGTACCGCTGGCCGTACCCGTAGCGAGCGCCTCACCTTTGCTTAACGCTACAGTAAAGCTAAAGCTGCCTGCGGCATCATCAGTTGCTTCCTGGAAGGCAGTGAAGGTTACCTCGCCAATCGTTACATCTGTTTCACTCAAGCCTTCCAGCCCGGAAATCGTTTGCTGCAGCCAGACCTGCACAGCCTCTTCACTGTTGGCAACCGCCTTCTTCACATTAAAGGCCGCTCCCTCAATAATACTCTTGGCCTCATTCACGGCCAATTCATTGGCAACACTGGTCTTATCTTTGGCTATAGCCACGTAGCTGACCAGCGCAGCCTGATTGCCCGAATACGTATTGTTGATCGTAAACTTCACGGTTCCGCTCACCGGCAGCGTGAAATCATGGTTAAGCATGACGCCGTTTGGTCCCGCAACCACTCCTGTCCGGACAGTCTCCGTTACAGGCTTGCCCTCAGGATCGTTATAACTGACGGTAATATCCATCGTACGGTTTGCATTGCTCCACCAGTCTCTATGGAAGGAAGTAATGGTATATTTACCGGCCTCCAGCGGGAACAGGTACACGAGCGGATTGTTTCTGGTGTTGGAGCCGTAAACCCCGGTCTGCGACTTATCCGTGGTAACCACCGCACCTCCGAGCCCTTTCATCCCGTAATTTGCTCCGGTATTGGTGTGTCCCCATACCGCGTCTCCCGTTGATAGCTGATCTGCCTGCTCATTCAGCAGACTGGCACCTACAAAATTCTTAATGACGTTATACGGCGGAGTAACACCTTCCGCTGCTACACCCGGATCTACAAAATAAACCAGACCCTGCGGCACTACCTCTACATAAACAACCGTCTTGAGGTTGCCGTAAGTACCGGTAACCGCCACCCTGTCATACGGCGTATCAAAGCTTACTTCTGCCGTATTCCATTTCACGGTGACAGGCAGCTTGCTGCCGTCTGCCCGGGTCGCCTCCACCTGCTGCGGCAGAACAGGCAGCTGACCGGCATAAGTTGCCATATCCGGCAGAACAGCCAGCTCTCGTAGATCGCCTGTGGTCAGCTGATTCTGCGCAGAGGTTAGACGCGCAGCCAGCTGTGCCGCACCTTCCTGATCCAGCCGGTAAGCGGCAGTATCAGCCAGCGCAGCCTCGGCACTGTCCAGTGCAGCCGTAAACAGCTGCCAGTCTGCCTCGGCATATTCGTCCAGCTTTACGATTTCTTTCGCTGCACCTACCACTTCAACAAGTGCTGCCGTATCTGGAAGTCCCTGTACTTCCCCGGAAACAACCGCCACGGCATCTACAACCAGCGTGCCGCTCAATACTTTAATCTGCACCGTATGCTGGCCGTATTTCAGCCCACGCAGCGCATAGGTCTGATACAGCTCTTTTGAGGCCATGGTTTCCGCCGACTGCACAGCAGTCTTACCGTCCACTGTTACTTCAAGCTTCGCTGATCCGTCATTCGGCCCCAGAATATCCAGCCCGGTTCCTTCAAACGTATAGGCAAGCGCTGCACCTGCCCCCTGGCTGGTGGAAGTGGAGCGCTGATAGATGAACATGCCGGCACCGTTGGCATGATTCCAGTTCCCGCTGTAGGACAGCTTGGGATTTGGAACGGCAGCCAGATCGAACATTTCCAGGTTATCCAGCAGCTCGGAATAGTAAGGTGTATAGCCGTCCACCGTCTCTACCTTCAGGTTATCGAACCGGACATGATAGTAGCCGCTGGCCAGATCAACCCGGCCGGACAATTCAGGAACCGGATCGGTATGGGCAGCCAGCTTCACCCCGTCCAGATAGGCGGTAACGGTGGCTCCGGCAACCTGTATAGCAATGTTATGCCAGGCATCATAAGCTGTGTTAAAGCCTTCGATCTTCACACCGCCGGTACCTGTAGCCGCATTTCCGCTGGCCACGGCCCCGCCGTTCACCAGCAGCTGCCAGCCGCCGTCGAACCAGAATTTCAGCACATATGGGGTACCGCCAATGCTATGCGAGCTGCCGCCGCCCTGATAGCGGGCGCCGATTGCCGCGTAATTGCCGCTTCCCTCAGTACTGTTATGCTCAAACGAAACGTCCACGCTGGCTTTGTAGTTCGTCCAGCGGTTGTCACCGATCGCAGTCACCGGATCGCCGCCGTTCCAGGTGCCGCCAAGGCCCATAATGCTGCGGTCAAGCTGCTGGCGGAGAACATAATTATCCGATCCGTCCGGCAGGTAAGCTTCAAATGCTCCGTTGCGGTCATGGGTATAACGCGGAATGGCGCCTTTTGATCCGCCACGGGAGTCGATATAACTCTCGGTGCCTGCTGCTTTTCCGTCTGCCCCGATTTTAATGACTGTCCGGTCCGAATAATCAAAATCATCGGCATACAGGAACTTGTCTCCGGTATCCTGCACCGCTCCTGTTGCATCCGTATTCAGCACCGTCCGTTCGCCTTCCACAGGCAGCGGGGTATTATATTCGGCTTTGTCCTTGGTATCCAGCGTGGTTACCGTTACCGTTGAATACGGCTTCACTTTAACGGTGTACACACCGCCGCCGTCTGCGGCCACATCGCCGAGATACTGCATGTAATTGCTGTTGAACACTTCTCCGGCTTCAGCCGCACGGGTCTCCCATACCTCCAGGGAAGGATTACCGGTGTAAGCCATATTGACGGCCTGCAGCTTGTAGGTTTTGGTGTACTCGCTGTCATTTACAATGACGGTCGAGAAATCGGTTTTGTCAGGGGCTGCAAGCGTAATATAGCTTGGTGTTCCGTTGCGCCCGTTGACCGGATTTGTTCCTGTAGCACCGGTGGAGCTTGCCTTGGGAACGGCTCTCCAAATGCCGGCTGTGTTGTCATCATTTTCCCAGCCCAGCTCTGCGAACCGGCTGTAATGCTGCAAAATCACCAGGCCTGCGTCATAGTGAATCCAGCCCGACCAAGGGTCGCGTGCGCTGACCAGCTCCTTGAAGGAATACTGTCCGCCTTCATAGAAGGAGCCGATCGCCGGCTGGTATATAAAATGTGTACGGCGCGAATTCACAAATCCCTTAATGATCGTATTACTCATTTCCAGCGGACCGCCTACCCCGCCGATTCCCGTTCCGGCAACTGTCGGGTCCTTCACATTGTTATTGGGACGGAACGCCGAATTACTGAAAGTAGCCTGTGCCTCACTATTCCAGATTTCAATGTCATACTGCTCGGCAAGCTTTTTGAAATTGCCTGCAGCATCGTCATCGGTGTTGTAATGGTATCCGGCAACCGGCACGGCATTACGCAGCGATTCATCGCTTACCATGGCACTGCCGAAGGAGCCGATGCCTACCTCATCCGAGATGACCACCTGAATCCGGTTATACAGTGCCTGCTCCTCTGCACTGGCAAAACCCTCATTATCGGTCTTTATCTTTTCCGCATACTGCTTGGTCCACTCGATATCCGGAGCATGCTCGTTAATGTACGGGTTAACGTAGTTGGTCATGTAGCCGTACTGGCGGTAAGCCTCCAGAATCGTATTTTTGTACCAGGTATAGATTTTGTCGTTATTATCCGCCCAGGCCGAGCGCTCCAGCGCAGGATACTGACCTTCAGGTCCGGATTAACGGCCTTCGCATCCGCTGCCAGCTGGAAGCCCGGATGGCGTTTGACATTGACCTTCTCATCCGCTGTGCGCATCGTAGCCGGATCAGGTCCGGTGGAGTTGTTGCGGTCATTACCCATCTCAATTTTGACATGGTTCATGAGCGGATACTCTCCGCCGAACAGGATCTGCAGCATCTCTGCATATTTATCCGGATGCTCCGCCTTGTAATCCATCAGCAGCGCACTGGTGCTGTTGGCGCTCAGCACGCCGAAGCCCTTGAATGTAAGGCCATTCTCATTGTCCGCCTGAATGTCGTTGCCGTTCAGCAGCACCTGCACCATGGAGGCTGCATTCTGGCGGGCATCGTCAAGAAGGGATTTGATGCCGCCTTCAGCGATTCCGAACCAGCTGAGAATCGGCTTTTCACCGGAGATATAAGCATATGTCAATGTCATAGGAACGCTGGTGTCCGCATCGGCGGGAACTGTAAATTCGCCGGAGTTGATTTTGGACGCATTGACATTGAACTGGCTCAGTGACAACGTATGCTTGCCGCCGCTGGTATCCTGATACTCAATGCGCGGCTGAATGACCCGCGAACGGCTGCCGTACCAGTCGTGGAAGCCGCTGCTCAGCGTATACGTTCCGGCTTCCAGCGCCTTCAGCTGATAGACGATATTATCGTTAGCAGCGCGTACACCGACTACCCACACAGATGGATCTGTAGCCGGATCGGTGTGTCCCCCGTCCTTGGAATTTTTGAGCTTCTGCACGGAATCGTCGAAGCCCCAGTCAGTCGTTCCGCTGACATAGCGCTGGTCCGGCGCCTGATTGATCAGGCTCCCACCGCTGAGCGCTTTGACCGCTTCATACAGCGGGGAGGCCGTAGGCCCGTTCCCCACCGAGTCTCCGCCCCGGCCGCTGTCCACAAAATAGGCCAGCGGATAATCCGCAGCGGGAATAACTTCAACGCTCGCAGTAACCGGACCGCTGGCTGTTGTTCCGCTCACGGTTACTGTTTCATACGGTACAGCAAAGGTGTCTTCCCCGATCTTCCAGCTGACAGCTGTACTGCTGCCTCCGATATTGATGCTGGACGGCAAATTCGTTTCCGCCGCAGTTTTCGCCCCCATATAGGCAGCAGCGTATACATTATCCGCAGCTGCAGCAGATGCGGACGGCTGGCCGGGTCCCGGGAACATCCCGAGCACGAGCATGGCGGTCGTCAGGATGGATATAAGCTTTTTGCCGGATGCTGGCTTTCTGATCATTCACTTGTCCTCCTTCAAAATGTAAAGTGGGCAAACCAAAACCAAAAGAAAGCGTATACATACCACTGTAAAAAGCATGCCTTGGACAGCTACCGCACAAGTTGTGTAACCTGAGAAGGCTTCGAACAGCTGTTTAAGGCATAGACAAACAAACCTGGCAGCTTGCGGGTAAGGCAATTGCCAGGCTTAACTGCTAAAACGTTGTTCTCACTACCCTTTAATCCCCGATGCTGCAACCCCCTGCACGAAATACTTCTGCAGTGCGAGGAAGACAATAACAACCGGAATAATAGAGACTACGCTGGCTGCCATAATCAGCCCGTACTCAGCGGAATACTGGGATATGAACATGCGAAGTCCGATTTGAATCGTCTTCAGCTCGGTTTTGGTCAGGTAGATCATTGGCCCGAGGAAGTCGTTCCAGGTGTTGACGAAGGTGAAGATCGTCAGTGTGGACAGGGCCGGCTTGGATAGCGGAAGCATAATTCTGGCCCAGATTCCGTATTCGCTGAGGCCATCGATCCGCGCCGCCTCACACAGCTCATCCGGTACACCCTGATAGAACTGGCGCATCAGGAACACCCCGAAAGCGGAGAAGGCCTGCAGCAGGATAATCGCCAGATGGGTATTGTTCAGCCCGAGCGAACGCATCATGATGAACTGCGGCACCATGTAAGCCTGCCAAGGAATAGCGATGGTAGCGATATAACCCAGGAACAGGATATTTTTGCCCTTGAACTGCAGCTTGGAAAATGCATAGGCTGCAAAGCTTGAGGTCAGCAGCTGCAGAATCGTAACGACAACGGACAGCTTTGCCGTATTGTAAATGAACTTACCGAGCGGAATCCGGGTCCAGATGTCCACGAAATTTTGCCAGCGCGGCACATCCGGGATCCACTGCATCGGGAAGGAAAAGACATCCTTGTTCATCTTGAGTGATGAGGACAGCATCCATACATAAGGGATCAGCATACAGAAGACTGCTGCAGCGAGCAAAGCATACACCAACACTTTAACGCTGACTCTGATGATTTTATTTGAACCTACCATATCGTTCTTATCCTCCTATTGTCCGTACTTCTTCTCGCCGCGGAACTGGACGATGGTAATACCAAGCACCAGCAGGAACAGCACAATAGCCATGGCGCTGGCATAGCCGTAATCAAGCGAACGGAACGCCGTGTTGTAGATTTGATAGACCATTACTCTTGTTGAGTCGTTCAGCTGATTGTCGGCGCCGGCAAACAGGTTGATGAAGATATCGTAGACCTTGAACGAATTAATGACCAGAATCATCAGGACAAAGAACGTCGTTGGTGCCAGCTGCGGAACCGTCACATTGCGGAACCGGCTCCAGGCGTTAGCGCCGTCGAGCTCAGCGGCTTCATATAATTCCGGGTTGATCCCCTGGAGGCCTGCAAGGTAGATAACCATGTAGTAGCCCATATTTTTCCACACAGTAAACAGGATAACCGTGAACATCGCCCATTGCTTATCCGCCGCCCAGCGGGGAAGATCCTCAATCGGCACGCCGGAGATCAGGTGCAGGATGTTGTTGACAGGGCCCATAGTCGGGCTGAAAATAAAGTTCCACACTGCCGCCACCGCTACAAGTGAAGCAACGTAAGGGAAGAAAAAGACAGTACGCATAAAGTTGCGGGCAATAATCTTCTGGTTCAGCAGAATCGCCAGCGCGAGGGCAACAGCCATCGTGAACGGCACAACGCCGATGGTATAGACAATGGTATTCCACAGCGCTTTATGGAAGGTGGTATCCTTGATCAGCCGGGTAAAGTTATCAAGGCCGATGAATTCCATCGGATTGGCCCCGTCCCATTTAACAAATGCCAGGACAAAGGCAAAGAACATAGGGACAAGCGTAAAGATGGCGAAGCCGATAAAATTCGGTGCGATAAAGCTGTATGCTACCAGATGATCCCGGACGCCCTTGGACAGTATGCTTTTTGGGGCTTTTTTTGGTCTAAGTACGGTTTCATTTTGCATTCGTTCTCCTCCAAACCTTCTACCTTCTATGCAAAGGGCGGGCATGGCCCGCCCCCTGAGAATCACTGCTTAGTTGTTCAAAAGTGCCTGCACACGGGTGTTCATATCCTTCAGGCCTTCGTCAATCGACGCATTTTTGGTCATGATGTTGTCATGCGCTTCATTCAGGATCACTTCGATGTCGGCACTCTTTTCATGCATAGGCATTTCCAGGTAAGTCTGCACAGTAGTCAGGGCAGCCTTGCTGTTCTCATCAGCAGGGAAGCCTTCGATGGAAGTGATCGAGCTGATAACCTCATCGTTTTTGATCGCCGGAATGGTACCAGTGGAAGCAATGACAGAAGCGCCTTCTTCACCGGTCACGAATTTCATGAAATCAAGTGCGGCTTCCTTGTGCTCTGACTTCTGGTTAACAGCCAGGGAAGTGATCGTACCCAGTGTAGTTCCTGCTTCAACGCCGTCCGGATGCGGATATTTCACGATACCCCAGTTCTTTGCCTGGGACTCGCCGCTCTTCACCTTTTCAATCTGGGTGGCGATGAACCAGCTGCCCATATTCATCATGGCAACGGAGTTGTTGTAGAATACGCCGGAATAGTGCGTGCTGGAGGTTTTCAGTGTCGCATAATCCATTACAATGCCGTCTTCCTGCTCTTTCAGGATGCGCTCATAGGTAGGCTTCAGGAAGTCATAGTTTCCGTCTACCACCGTGTTCTTGCCGTCCAGGATGCCGAACAGCTGAACCGCACTGCGCCAAGTATGGTAGTGTGCACCGTATACCTTTTCTGCGCCGCTGCCGGAGGTCATTTTTCTGGCCAGCTCATCGTACTGCTCGAAGGTCATGTCATTGCTCGGATATTCAACCCCTGCTTTATCGAACAGGTCTTTGTTGTAGTACACGATCCAGAAGTCGCTGCGGAAAGGAAGCGCATAAACCTCATCGTTCACTTCGATCTGCTCAACAGTACCACCATATAGCGCAGGATCAATGCTGTTAGAGCTCATGAATCCTTTTAACGGCTCAAGATGGTTCTGCTTCACCAGGTTGGAGTAGCCCGGAATGTCCTTGATGGTCAGGATATCGAGATCGGCACCGCCGGACAGCTGCGTGCTGAGCATGGTCATATAGTCGGTGGAACCAAGGTCAACGTACTCGATGGTCACGTTCGGATGCTCTTTCTGGTAAGCCTCGATCAGCGGTTTATAGTAAGCGGTTGCTTCCCAGTCCCACAGCGCCCATTTTAACGTAACAGGCTCTTGGCTCGGTTCGGAGGAAGCGCTTGCATTGGTGCCGGCGGCAGGAGCGTTTGTTGCAGCGGCATTGTTCTGTGTATTATTGTTGTTGCCGGAGCAGCCTGCCAAGAGGCCCACGGAGAGCACCGCAGTGAAGGTCATGCCATACAATCTTTTGTAATTCATTGAATTATCCCCTTTTCTTCTCGTTTTGTTGACCAGTGATCATCTTCTGAAGCTATCTCAAATATTAACGGGTTCAGCGTAAAAGTGGGATGCATTTTCCTGCGCAGTTCCTTCACTTTTGTGTTCTGTTTCCGCTTTCATTGCTTAAGACCTGTAATTTTCTATTCAAAACCTGTAAAATTCCTGCTTCCTGCCTCCCCCTCTATTTTGCAATACCGGAATATGCTATGGTGGTTATAACACTTTTTGCAGCAGCATCCGGAACTCTTGTAACCGCTTCATTACATTTTTTATGTACCAAAGGAGAGAGTCACCACGATAAGAAGATCTACTATTAAAAGCCGCATCATCCTGATCATGATTGTGTTTGCCCTGCTGATCGCCACCCTGCTGTCCTTTTTCAGCTATGAGCTCATTTCCTATTATCAGCGCAAAACGACAATCCAGGCAACCGAGTTCAACCTGCAGCTTGTATCCCATATTATAGAACAAGACCTGCTTAACCTGTCCGTTCTGGCCATGACGAGCAGTACTAATTCTCCAACCAATACGCTGCTGGCGGATTATTTCGAATCACCGGATGCCAAAGCCAGGGATGCGCTGGATGTTTTCAGCTCGATGCAGGAGGATTTCCAGATTAACCGCTCCTACAATTATGTCCGCCGGCTGATCGTAACCGACAATAAGGGAAAGTTCCTGCAGCTCGACAATTCAGTCAGTATATCCACTCCGCTTACGATTCACAATATCGGCCAGATTACCGGACTGAACAACGAGGCTTCAGAGGAATATGACCAGGTGATCAAGGACCCGCTCTCCACCGCCTATGGTATTCCGTTTATTCTGCCGATTTACGGCGACCACGCCTCCCGGATCGGAACCGTCTACCTGCTGGTCAACACCTCGGTCATTACCGACAAGCTGAAGGGCTACACCCTGCCGGAGGATTCACGTCTGCTGCTGACGCTCGGCACCAATCATTATCAGATTATCGGTGACAAGATGCAGCCCGTTACAACTCCATACCACCCGGTCGCCTATACGCAGGATGAGCCTGTCGGCCCGATGACCAGGCTGTCCGAAATCAGCCTCGAAGGAGAAGAACGCACGCTTGCCGTCTCCTACGTGGTCAGAAACGGCGTTGAGCTGACCCAGACGATTGCCGGCAACCAGTTCGCGCCCAAAGCAAATGTATGGATACCGATTATGTTCGGTGTCTGCCTGCTTGTTCTGCTGCTCAGCGGTATTATTACCTTATATCTGACCCGGACGATCAGCCTGCCGGTCGAGAAATTGAAGAAGCGGATCGACAAAATCGCCCAGGGTAATTTCCTCCTTGACCGCAACATTGAGTGGAACAGCGAGCTTGGGGATGTCGGCCGGGGGATCAACCGCCTGTCCCAGGACATCATTGCCCTGATGGACAGCAGGCTGGCCGATGAGAAGCAGAAGCAGGAGCTGGAGTACCGGATGCTGCAGAACCAGATCAATCCCCATTTTCTCTATAACACGCTGAACTCGATCAAATGGATGGCTACGATCCAGAACGCCACCGGCATTGCGGAAATGACCACCTCCCTGTCGAGGCTGCTGCGCAGCATTGCCAAAGACAACCGCCGCCTGCTGCCGCTGCGCGATGAGCTGAATCTGCTGGAAGATTATTTTCTGATCCAGAAATACCGCTACGGAAGCACGGTAACGATGGTGCAAAGCATTGCGGACGAGGAGCTGCTGGGCGGGCTGATTCCGCGCTTTACCCTGCAGCCGCTGGTGGAGAATGCGATTTTTCACGGGATTGAGCCCAAGGGCAGAGGCGACATCCTGATTACGGTGACCAAAAGCGGCTTCGCCGACATTCTGATTACAGTCGAGGATAATGGAATCGGCATGGAGGAGGAGCAGATTTCGCATATCCTGTCCAAGCAGGAGGAAGGGTCCAAGGGGCTGTTCGAGAATATCGGGCTGCGCAGCGTCAATGAGCGGCTGCAGCTGGCGTTCGGGGAGCCTTACGGGCTGTCGATTGAGAGCAAGCCGGGACAATATACGCAGATGAAGCTTCTTATCCCGTTCCAGCTGAAGGAATAGTCTGCACTACTAAAAGCAAGGAAGTGATAATCTTGATCAAGCTGCTGATTGCCGATGATGAGGCACTTGTCTGCATCGGCCTGCAATCCATGCTGAAATGGGAGCAGTATAATATAGAGATTGTCGGCATTGCCCATAACGGGGCCCAGGAGGAGGAAATGATCGACACCCTCCGCCCGGACATTGTCATCAGCGATATCAAAATGCCGATCAAAACCGGCCTGCAGGTAGCTGATTCTGTCCGCAAAAAATACGGCCGCGTCCCCCTGTTCATCATCCTGACCAGCTACGAGGAGTTCGAATATGCGCGCAGCGCCATTGAAGTACAGGCTGCCGATTATCTGGTGAAGCTGGAGCTGACGCCGGAGACGCTGGCCGCCTCCATCCAGCGGGCGATTACCCTGCTCGGGGAATATCAGACGATCGAGAGCTACCCCAAGCTGGTACACCGCGGCAACCTTCAGGCGGAGCGCGATAAATTCTTCGTCCGGCTGTTCAACAATCTGTTCGAGAACAAGAACCAGTATCTGCTGCAGCAAGAGGACCTCGATCTTGACCTCAGCGAATCTGCTTATGTGGTCTGCACCTGCCGGATCCTCGGCCCGGACACCGTTCCGCCGCGCGGGGATAAGCTGGTCGCCCTCTGCTCAAGCACGGTGCAGATGGCCAAGGATACGCTTACGTCTATCAGGCCCTGCCATGTGACGAGCCTCGACCTGCGCAACTTTGCCGTTACCCTGCCGGTCTGCGGGACAGATCCGCAGCTGTGGATGCCGGATACCCGGAAGCTGCTGGCCGATATGGCCTCTGTGCTTCACAACTATTTCAATGTGACGATTATCGGGGCAATCGGCTTTGCTGTCGAGGACCCTTACCTGCTGCGGGAGAGCTATCTTGCTGCCCGTAAGGCGCTTCCGGCTGCGGTGAAGGCGGAGTCGTTTGTGTTTTTTGCCGAGAGCAAGCCGCCGGAGCAGGACTTTCCGCTGTTTGATTTCTCGGAGTCGCGCTCCGAGATCCGCCGGGCTTTTGAGGAGATGGATACCCAGGCGCTGTATGCGATCATCTCCCGAATGATCGAAATCTTCGACGGGCGGTCTGACCTGCTCGTTCCCGCCACTGATGCCGCCTGTAACATTCTGTACATGGCGACCTCCCTTCTGGCCGACGGTGAGGAGATCGTGGAGCATATCTTCGAGCATGAGCCGGAAGGGTACCGGGCGATCTACCAGATGCATACCATTGAAGAGATTGCCGGCTGGCTGGTCTGCTTCCGCGACGGCGTCTCGGAAATGCTGTCCACCCGCAGGCAAAGCTATAAGGAGCAGATTGTCAAGAATGTCCAGGAGTACATCAAACGAAACCTCGGCTCCAAGCTTTCACTCAACCAGGTGGCAGATGTCTTCAATTTCAGCCCCAACTATCTGAGCCACCTGTTCTCCAAAACAGCCAAGGTCAACTATGTAGAATATATCACCGAGACCAAAATAACGGCTGCCAAAGAGATGATGCTGCGCGGTGAAGGCCGGATCTATGAAATTTCACAGAAGCTCGGTTATGAGAGCGCTTTCTATTTCAGCAAGGTGTTCAAAAAGGTAACCGGCATGTCACCGCGGGAGTATATGCAGCAGGCGGAGGCGGGCTCAGCGTCTGAGCGGGGCGTGCAGGAGAATGGGCGAGGTTGAAGTTCCGGGCGCATGGCTTCCTAAAGGGACATAGCTCCCCGGCGTGAATCCAGATAATGCATCGCTTCCGGATGCTTCCCTTCTGATGAGGTTCTGTAGCGGGCTTATCCGTATAGCTGCACTTTATACAACTAAAACCAGCTGATATCCGCTTTTGTACTGTATAACTGCAGTTTGTACAACTAAATCAGCCCGAAACAGCTAAAATCTGCATTATCCCGTTTTTTAACTGCACAGAGTGCAGCTATACAGCAGATGCGGAGAAAAACCGGTATTTTAATTGTATAAAATACACTTATAGCTAAATTCGGCCCAGCTGCTTCTACCTCTACTTAATGCTTCAAGTCCAATCTGCTTCGGCGCAAAACAACCTTCGGGGGAAATCCCTGAAGGTTGTTTTCAGCAGTGAGCGGCAGCTGGCCGAGGAGTGGGCAGCTTATGCCGGCGTCCAGTTCCAGTCCGTCATGGAGCTGGGAGCCATCGAAACGATCAAGGAGACGCTTAAATTCAACTCCGGCATCGGAGTGCTGCCGCTGCGCAGCGTCCTTAAAGAAACGGCAGCCGGCGAGCTGATCCGGCGCCCCCTGCCGGGAGACGGCTATGTCAACCGACGGTACATCTGCCTTGTCTACCGCGACGAGCCGGTCTATGCGTCATATCGGGGACTTTATCGAGTATATCCGGGGGATCGCCGCGCCGGCACTTCTTCCTGATTCGCTCTTACCGCCTAATTTTCGGCCTAACAACGGGACTTTTACCGTTATTTTCGCGTCCCCGCCTATTACAAAAGCTGCGCCATGCGGATGATCCGCACAGCGCAGCTTTATTTGGCTACTGTATTCTTTTACAATCTGCTGCTACTCGATCTTTCCGCCCTCAACCACCAGCTCTTCGGTATAGCCTTCTCCGTAAACCTCATTCAGCGTCGCTTTATAAGCCTCATGGATGAACTGCTCCTTGCCCAGCGTCTCCAGCTCGGTGTTAAGCCAGTTCAGCAGCTCGGTGTTGCCTTTGGCTACTGCCGGGGCAATCGTATCCTGGCCGCCGAAGGCCGGGATGCTTACGGTGAAGCCGGGGTTGGACTTCGCCCAGGCAATCAGCTCGGTGTTGTCATTGGAAATCGCGGCGCCGCGCCCGTCCTTAAGTGCAGAGAAGATCTCGGTATACTGGTCAAATTTCAGCAGCTCAATGTCCGGATATTCTTTGGTGAAGTAGGTTTCAGCCGTAGTCCCCTTGGCGACGATCAGCTTCTGGCCTTTCTCCTTCAGCTGGTCGATGGAGGTAATCGGCGCACTGTCCGGGGAAACGATCCCGAAGGACAGCTTCATGTACGGGCTGGCAAAATCAACCTTCTCCTTCCGCTCATCCGTAACCGTAAAGTTGGCCATAATGATGTCCACTTTATTGGATTCGAGGTAGGCTACACGGCTGGCCGCATCCACCAGAACAAATTCTGCCTTCGATTCATCGCCGAGCAGATCCTTGGCAAATCTTTTGGCAATATAGACGTCAAAGCCCTGATTCTTTCCTTCGGAATCCACATAACCAAACGGCGGCTTGTCGGCAAATACCCCGATCCTGATCTTGTCGTTCTTCTTCAGCTGTTCAATCGAATCAAACTTGGAAGAAGATGAGTTTGCTCCGGCGTTGTTATCCGAATTACTGCAAGCAGTCAGTCCCACCAGCAGCATCCCCGCCGCGATCATACCCGTTATTAATTTTTTGCCTTTACCCATCTCTCTCATCCCCTGTTTCTATAGTTTATTGTACTCAAAAATATTAAGAAAGTGCTGTGCACGTTCTGTCGCAGGACTGGTGAAGAACTGCTCCGGCGGAGCAACCTCACATACGGTGCCTTGATCCATAAAGACAATGCGGTCACCAACGGATTTGGCAAACCCCATTTCATGCGTCACGATAATCATCGTCATGCCCTGCCTGGCCAGGCCCAGGATAACATCGAGCACCTCGCGCACCATCTCGGGATCAAGCGAAGCCGTTACCTCATCGAATAAAATAATGTCCGGATTCATGCACAGCGCCCGCACAATTGCGATCCGCTGCTTCTGTCCCCCCGACAGCTGACGGGGATAATCGCCCGCCCGGTCGGCCAGGCCGACGCCCCAGTAGCTCCTGCGCCTGCTGCTGCGCTTCCGCACGCTCTCTCCGCTGCACCTTCAGCGGACCGAGCAGAATATTCTCCATCACCGTCATATGCGGAAACAGCTCATAATTCTGAAATACCATCCCGATATGCTGACGCAGCTCGCGCCAATTGACATCCCCTCCGGCCAGATCCTGGCCGCGGTACAGAATATGTCCGCCCTGCACCGGCTCAAGGCCGTTGAGGCAGCGCAGCAGGGTGCTTTTGCCGCAGCCGGAAGGCCCGAGAATGACAATGACCTCCCCGCGCTCCACCTGCAGATTTATACCGCTTAGCACCTGCCGGTCGCCGAATGTCTTACGGACACCCTGTACCTCCAGCAGCAGCTCACCTGTCTTCGTCATATCCGCCATTCCTTTCTCCGCTAATTTTGCCATTTGTGCTCAAACCTCCTGGATAGTCTGGACAGCGGGTAACAGACAAGGAAATACAGGATAAAGATGAACCCGTACACCCAGAAAGAGGCGTTCGGCGCTTTGATTACGCCCAGCTCAATAATTTGCTGTCCGATCTTTACCACCTCGATAACACCGATCAGCACAACCAGCGACGTTGTCTTCACCATCCGGGTAGCCAGATTGATTGAGCCAGGCAGCATCCGCCGCACCGCCTGCGGAATCAGAATATGCCGGTACAGCTGTCCTCTGCTTAAGCCCAGCGCCTGCCCCGATTCCACCTGATGCTTAGGCATCGATTCCAGCGCGCCGCGCACAATATCGCCGATTTCCGCCGCCCCCCAGAGACTGAAGACCAGGATCGCAGTAGCCTCTCCGCTGATATCAATGTGCAGCATAGGCGAAAAGCTGAAATGCACCACATACAGCCAGACCAGGATCGGAATAATCCGGAAGGCTTCCAGATACAGCCTCAGAACAAGCCGCAAAGGCCTGGAATTTACCGTCCGCAGCAGGCCCATCAACACCCCCAGCACACTCCCGGCGATAATCGACACAAACGAAATTTCAATCGTAACCAGCAGTCCCCCGAGCAGACGCTCGAAGTTCGAGCCTTCAAACAGCACCTCAATTCCCGAATTCGGCATGCCGCACCTTCCTTTCCACCCAACTGAGCAGAAGCGACAGCGGCAGCACCAGAATCAGGTAAGCCAGCACCAGCAGCAGCAGGGATTCGGCGGTTTTGTAATGCATGCCAATCAGATCCTTGGCGACATTCATCAGGTCCATCAGGCGATCGCCCCGACAATGGACGTTTCCTTCAGCAGAAAAATCGCGTTCGCTCCCAAAGAAGGAATGCTGATGGCCAGCGCCTGTGGAAGTATCACGTATCTTGCCAGCTGCACCTTGCTCAGTCCGATGCTGAGACCCGATTCCAGCTGTGTCCGGCCGACCGCCTCGATCCCGCTTCTGAACGCTTCTGTCATGTAACTGCCTCCGAGAAAAGTCATCCCGACCACCGCACACTGGAACTCGCTCATGTGAATGCCCACCTTCGGCAAGCCGTAATACAGGAAGAACAGCTGCACCAGCAGCGGCGTATTTCTCGACAATTCGATGTAAGCCAGAATAATGCTTCTAAGCCCTTTAACCTTATAAAACAGCACCAGACTAAACACAAGCCCGAGCACCAGCGACAGCGCAATCGCGATTAACGCCAGCTTCACCGTCAGCCACATGGCATCCCCGTACAAGGGCAGGCTTTCCATAATAAACTCCCAGTCTAAATTCATCTGCACAACCTTCCGTCTGCCAAAATAAAGCCCTCAATCTAACAGCTAAATGACAACCAATGTTATCAGTTTACTAGGGTGATTTTATATCGGAGCTGACATAAGGTGATATGATTAATTTCACACTAATCCAAGTAACTAACTAAGGATTACAGCAAAAATAACGCCAGCTGCCTCAGGGTAGAGGTGCTGACGGTTAATTGGTTGAAGTTATAAATATTGTTGCAGCAGCACGATTCGTTCCGCATACTCCTCATCCGTCAAATAAGTCTGGCGTAGTTGAGCTTGTCCGGCTCGAAAGCCATCCAGCCGGGCGGCCTGAACCGAGGAGCGGCGGCTTTCGTAGCTGCCTCACCGCCCTGCAGGACGACATTTGCATGCAGCCCGATGGTACCGGTAAAACACAGCCGCCGCTTACTCCTCAAACGAAATCCCCCGCGCATACTCATTCACTTCAAGAACTCCCTGCTCCGGCTGCAGAAGCACCCGCCCGTTTACCTTAAGGCTCTTGAAGCTCACATCCTGGACGGTCCGTTCATCATCATAGCCGAAGATCTGGATCGGGCGCGCATTACTTCCGTTATACGAAACATCCTCAAAACGGATATGCTCAATCCGGCGTCCGGGGGCAGGATTATAGTCCTTGTTCCACATCACTCTCAGGTCGATCAGACGGCCAAGCTCAAAGGGCTCAACCCGGATGTTCCGGTAAGTCACATTACGCACGATATTCATGTCACCGGCATTGATGGCCATGGCCCCCATGTAATTCGTCTGCGGCTCATGATGCTCCAGAATATCGATGTTCTCGAACACGATATCTTCAATAATGTCTCCGTCCCCGTGATGGTCACCGTGGGTACCGATCATCAGCGGATGGGCGACATCCGCCCAGAGGATGGAATTACGCACCCGGATGCCGCTGCTGTTCCCGTAATAGTCCCAGCGTGAGCCGTAGATCGCGATGCAGTCATCCGAGGTACGCAGAAAAACATCCTCGATCGTAATATCCGAGCAGGCCATCATATCAATCCCGTCCGACCAGCCCCGGGTGCTGAAGGATTTGAAATTACGGACGGACACCTGCCGCGACCTGCCCAGATAAATGCTGTAATGAGGCGGGTCCAGCGTAATAATGCCTTCAACCGAGATTTGCTCCGAGAACCTGATCCGGATGCCGCGAAAAGCCGAGAAGCGGTGAAAGTCAGACAGCCGGATGATCCCTCTGCCGCGTATGGACACATCGCGGACGTGATCGCAGACGAAGGAGCCTGCCACAACGGCGCCGCCGGCAATATAGACGGTTATCCCGGATGGAATCCTTAACAGCGTCTCCTCGATATAATGCATGCCCGGTGCAAAATACAGCGTATCCCGCACCCGCCCGTCTGTTCCCTCAGCTTCCGCCATCAAACGGAAGATATCCTCTGTCCGGTGGATGGCCGGCTGCAGCAGGAGAACGTTATTCTGCTGCGGGTCCGGTGCATCCGACTCACAGGGGTTCGCGAACAGGTGCAGATTGCTGAACCGTTCCCCGTTGATTTCGATCGACAGCTTCTGCGGCCGGTCCAGCATAAAGGTCAATTCCCGATCGGTATGCCCGATTGGGAGGTCCGTTGACAGCGGACGGATTACCGCCTCATGGATCGGCTGACTCAGGCTTTCTACCCTTACCTCCACTTTCCCGCTCATATCAAAATAGGCCATTGAAGCACAGCGCACATTGTGCATATCCACCTTGACCTCATACACAAACAGCTGCTGCCAGGCTTCCCCGGGAGTCCGCACATACACTGCGAAATCCTCCTTGCCGGGTACACCCGGCGGGGCAGTATAGACAACAAGTTTATCCATGTTCACACCATCTTTCGTTTCGTTCAGATTCTATTTCCAAAGCCGCCCGGCAGAGATTCCCTGCCGGGCGGCTTGCGCTGCTTGTTATTTGGATGCCTTGAACGCATCCACCTGCTTCTGCAATTCAGCCAGATAAGTATCGAAGCCGGCATCCTTCAGCTGCTTCTGCACTTTAGCCAGATCGCCGTCGATGTCGTTGGACATCCCTACGCTGAGCGGCTGGATATATTGGGTTTTTACCGTCTCCAGATTGGACAGCTCCGTTGCAAGCGAGCTGGTGTCAAAGCTGAAGCCTTCGTACGGATCGGTCCCGCCGGCTTCTGCACGCTTGGCGCCTTCGGCCTGAATGTTATCGAAGATGGCCTTCCATTCTCCCGGATAATTGACCTGAAGCGCCTGATAACCGTCATACAGCCCCGTCCAGGCAGGCTTGATATTATCGGTTGGAATGCCCTCATACAGGATATAGCCGTCAGCATCAACCTTGTAATTTTCGCCCTCTACACCATAAGCCAGTAAATTGTAGTAAGTCTGGTCGGTATGCCCTTTTTCAATAAATTTGAGTGCCTGCAGGGCATATTGGGTATTGGCGCCTACAGAAATCATCGTAATGGTGCTTGGCGACATTCTTGGCAAGAAGGCCGGAGCATCATTATCCATTAAAAAGTCATACCAGCCATAGGTTGAATCCGGGAGCGCATCTTTAAGCTGGTTAATATAGTTGTTACTGACTGCACCAAGGTGGTTATTGAATTCAAGCGGCTTCTGGTCCACCTTCATCAGTTCAAGTGTTTCGGCAGTGGCATTGCCCTGTGCGGCAAGCACGTCGTGATCGACGATCCCGTCGTCATACCATTGCTTGGCCTTGGCTACGGCCTCTTTATATTCAGGCGTATCGTAGATGCTGATAATTTTGTAAGGATCCTCATAGGAAGCTACAGCATAATCGGCGGCAACCGTGTAGTACTTGCTCGCAATCAGCTGGGAGTAAATATTAGTGCCAAAACGTTTATCGTTCAGCATCGGGGTAGACGGATATTCCTCCTTAGCTTTGTAGAGATATTGCTCAGCTGTTTCCAGGTTTTTGATCTCCGGAAGACCCCATTTCTGGCGCAGATCCTCACGGTACAGCATGCCTTCCCCGCCCCCGCCCGGCTTGTTATATTGCGGAATACCAAATACCTTACCGTCGATTTTTACGCGGTCGAGCGAACCCTTGTAGTGCTCCACCAGATCGGGCGTTTCTTCCAGAAGCGGCGTCAGATCGGCGAAAGCATTCTTGGTGGCAAAGTTGGCAAAATCAGACCACGCACCGCCGACGTAAAGATCATATTCCTTGGCTGCAATCGCCCGGCTGATCTGGTTCTTCTCATCGCCCCACGGGATATAGTCGAACCGGACCCGGATACCGAGATCCTTTTCCGTCAGAGCGTCCAGCTCTTTATAAAAGTTATCCAGCCCGCTTTTCGGCTCGTTCCCCATCGTAATCGCTTTCAATTCGACGATTTCCTTCGGTGCATCCGTTGCTGCCGTGTTACCGGTCTTGGCAGGCTCGCTTCCGCTGTTGCCGCTGCCCGAATTCGAATTTGAGCAAGCTGTAGACAGGCCCAGCAATAAGGCCATGGATGTGACGAGCATTGTCTTTGTGATTTGCTTTTTTTTCAAGCTTAACCCCTCCATTATTAGAACAAGTATATGTTCAGCGGAGAAAACAGTAAATACGTCCTCTCCGCTTCAAACCGGATCTGGCAGCCGATTAGACCGCCCTTTTTTACCCCTTCACACTTCCCACTACCAGGCCGCTGACAAAATAGCGCTGCACAAACGGATAGAACAGCAGAACCGGGCCGGTAACCAGCATCGCCGTAGCCAGCTTCATCGTTTCACTGGGCAGCTGCTGGATAATCAGGACATCTGAGCCCTTGACCGCATCCGTTACTCTGGACAGCATCCGGTAGAGCAGGTACTGCAGCCCCCATTTATCCTTATCCGTGATCAGATAGAGGCTGTAGGTAAACCAGTTATTCCAGTAGCCCAGTGCGGTGAACAGCCCGATGGTCGCCATGGCCGGCTTGGTGAGCGGAATGATGATCTGCCAGTAGATCCGGAAATCCCCGGCTCCGTCAATTCTCGCTGATTCCATCAGCGCATCGGGAATCCCCTTGATGAAGTTACGGAACAGGAATACGTTGAACGCGGACATCAGGCCGCCGAGAATAACAGACCAGAGTGAGTGATTCAGCTGCAGCACATTGGCTACAACGAGATAGGTAGGAATCAGCCCGCCGCTGAACAGCGTCGTGAAGTAGACGAAGAATGACACCTTATCCCTGTGCTTAAAATCCGGGCGGGAAAGCACATATCCCCCCATAGAGGTACAGAGCAGGCCGAGAAAGGTCCCAACCGCCGTTACATAGATCGTAACCATATAGGCTCTGCCGATCGTATTGCCCAGTGAAGTGAAGACAACCCGGTAGGCCTCCAGCGTGAAGCCTTTGGGTATAATCGAATAACCGCTCCGTACAACCTCAGACTCAGTGCTCAAGGAGCCGGAGAGCATTATAATAAACGGTATCACGCAGAGCAATGCGCCGATGGATACTACGAAGATGGCAATAACGTCAAATAATTTTGTACCGGTATCCTTGCGGATTTTACTGCCGGTTTTACCAATTGCCGCAGAACTCACGTTTTATCACAACCCTTTCTTTAAAATAGAGAATTCTCCCGGTCGACCTTCCGGACAATGGCATTGACAGTCAGGATCAGCAGCAGCCCGAATACGGATTGATACAGGCCCGCAGCCGTTCCCAGATTAATGCTGAAGTTAACGGTCAGTGAACGGTATACATAAGTATCGATGATGTCCGTTGCGTTCAGCAGCAGCCCGTTATTGCCGACGATATTCCAGAAAAGGTCGAATTGTCCCTTCAGGATTCCGCCGACCGCGAACAGCAGCAGAATAATGACAGTAGGCTTGAGCAGCGGAAGGGTCACATAGCGGATGCGCTGCCATTTGGAAGCTCCATCCACATAAGCCGCTTCATAAATGCTCTCGTCGATCCCCATAATGGAAGCCAGATAAATGACCGTTCCATAGCCCAGGCTCTTCCAGATCTCAACGACAACAATGATGATCGGCCAGACCCAGGGGGTGCGGTAAAAATCAAATTTTTCCATGCCCAGCGAAGTGAACATATTGTTGAGTACGCCATAGTTGAAATTGAACAGGTTATAGATGATAGACCCGATAATAACCATCGAGACAAAATAAGGCATGAACATCAGCGTCTGCGAGGTTTTGACGAACCGTTTGAACGCAATCTCCTTGAGCAGCACAGCCATCCCGATCTGGCACACATTACTCAGGATAATAAAAGCTACGTTGTAGAGGATGGTATTGCGCGTCAGCTTCCAGATGGTCGAGTCCGCCCCGCCCTTGAACAGAAACTCGAAATTCTGCAGGCCGACGAACGGGCTCAGGAGGCCTTTGCTGAAATCATAATTGGTAAAAGCATTGTACAGCCCGGCAAGCGGCAGGTAGTTAAAGGCTATAAAATAGGCGAACAGCGGGATGAGCATAAAATAATAGGTTTTGTGCGCTCGAAAGTCCGCGAATGGCTTAGCTTTGCGTTTAAGCGCTTTCTTATTAAGCACTTTCGAAGCAGCCGGTGATACCTGGTTCATGCAATCACTTCTCCCTTCATCCCTAATTCTACCGCCGCGCCGGCACGGGAAATATCGCAAATAACCAAGATTCCTTGCAAAAAAGGATGCAGTTTGGCCGCTCGGTCCATCCCTTGGTTCATCTAACACACTGATTACCAGGCTTGTTGTCAGCCAGTCTTGCGGTAACCAAGAGAAAGCCATTATGATAGGGAAAAACAAACGGCAAGCCGGAAATCATCCGGACGGCTAAGGAGGCCTAATGCACATGACCGAGAAGAAAGTAACCTGGCTGGAGCTGTTCTATGATCTGCTCTTTGTCGCCGCGGTGGCTAAAGCCAGCCATGTGCTGCTGCACGTAGAGGACGAGACCCTTTCCCTGGAGACGCTGGGCAAATTTGTACTGATCTTCATCCCGATCTGGTGGGCCTGGGTGGGACAGACCTTATTTGTTAACCGCTTTGGGCAGGATAGCGTTCCTCACCGGATTTTTCTGATTATCCAGTTATTTTTTGTACTGATTATGACAGCCAGCCTGAACGTTGACTTCGATTCCACCTATCTTTCCTTCCTGATCGGCTACATCGGACTGCGGGCGATGACTGCCGTGCAATACCATTATGCGCATGCCAGGGAGGAAGGACATTTGCGGGCCACTGCCCATTATTTCGGGACCCGCTTTTGGATCGGACTGGCCATCTCCGCCTGTTCCCTGTTCTTTGATTCCTGGGTGCGCTATGCCGTGCTGTACGCCGGAATTGCCCTTGATATTATCCTTCCGCTGACCGGCAGAAAGATCCTGCTCAAGACCCCGACGAACACTCATCATCTGCTGGAGCGCTTCTCGCTCTTCGCGCTGATCCTGCTCGGCGAATCTGTGGTCAGCATACTCGCCGTACTGAATTCCAGCTCCTGGACCCCGCAGTCGGTGACCTTTGCAGCATTGACTTTTGTGCTCATTATCGCGATGTGGTGGCAGTATTACGACAATCTGGAGAAGAAAGTGAATAAGCATGTACAGACCGCCGGACAGACGATCATCTATGGCCATTTGTTCATCTTCCTCTCTCTGTCTATGATTGCCGCCTCGATTCAGCTTCTGTTCCTAAATGAACTGCATTACGGGATGATGCTGAATTTGTTCTTCGGGTCTGCCGTACTCTACTTTGCCTCGACGACACTCGTCTTCCATGTCTACAGGCACAAGCAGCACCGGCTGGGTATTACGCATCTGTCCCTGCTGCTGGGGATTTTGATCGGCTTTTACATTGTTAATCTGGTGTTCCACGTTCCTAATGTAGTGATGATGGGCGAAATGGCGCTGTTCTTCGCCGTCTATGCCAAGATCACGACCTAAAACCGCATAAGAAACAGGCTGTGCCCGTGAGATCTGAAAGAAGGATCTTACGGGCACAGCCTGTTTATTGGCATTTTTGAAGAAATGAATATGTGAAAGAGAGATTTTCATCTATTAATGAGTTGTAAGGAATGCTCCTTATTAATACCCGCGTAAAAGTAGAATCAACATACATTCAATGGTTAAAAGAACCGGATTCGTTGTTTACTCAAACAAATCAATAACATAATTAACGCTTTGTTCTGGTAACGGGCAGGATACTGACAAAATATAACGAATTCCAATTTTTGATAACTATTTTTTGGAGGGATAGTATTGACTGAGGATTTTTATTGCGATGAGGTATTAAGTGGTCGTACTGATGTACAAAAAGTCTTTGAGACTGATAACGTTCTTGCATATCATCATACTCGCCCTTTTTATCCCGTCCACATTGTTACGATTCCGAAGAAGCATATCTCATCTCTTCTTACACTGGAACAAAGTGACAATGAGCTCTTAATTGAGTTGATGGACGTTATTAAAAAGGTTTCATCTCAAGTGCAGTCTGCGTATGGAGCTTGCAGGGTGTCAACTAATTTGGGGAAGTACCAAGACTCAAAACATCTTCATTTCCATATAACCTTCGGTGAAGCATTACGCTAATCTTATTTGTCTTGCTTACTAAACTAACGGGCAGTTTAGTTGAACAAGATATGTGTCGCATTTGACGCATATGACGTAAGAAAGGGTGAGACAGTGGGGAAGCGTATGACTCATGAAGAAATTGAGGAAGCGTCCAGAATTGCGTCCGAAATCATTGCACGACATAGGCCAAAGCAACGGAGAATTACCGTTACACAAGACGATAAAGATGCGTTCAGCATGATTTGGGGCATGTACGTAAATGCGGATGAAGCTTCCGATGGCACTTGGATTTCAGATGAAGATCGGAAGAAAATAACGAAACTCCACAATAAAATTTATGGCAGAAGATGACATGCTGATGTGCAGTACGAAGATATTGTGTAATAAAAGAAGGCGTGCTTATTAAGCTAACGTGAAACGATAGCCCAATGTAATTACGAAAGCAACTATCACTTCGATCGGTTGCTTTTGTTCATCTAACGGGCAGTTTAGATTTTTTATGAAGAAAGGAGGTATTTGTGGTGTTATATGTAATTATTTGTTATGAAATAAATGGATTATTTGAATATGGGGGAATTAAAATATGGAACGTAAAATTCAACTAATGGAATCCTACGTAAATATCGACTTTGAAAACTCACCCTTTTTAAAATTAGATAAAGGGTTGCAAATTCCATACTCTTCAATCACAGGAATAACAACAGGTAGACCGATACCAAATGCTTTTAAACTATATGGTGCTTTATTAGGAGAAATGAGAAATGGGCTATTTAGATCCAATGGTCGGTATCAACTTCACTTTTTTGAAAATGAGCTTGAAACTCTTCATTTAGATTTGAATAGCTTTAAAGTTGGTAAGTTCAAAATATCAAAGTTGATCATAGGTGTTGAAAATCCTGAAGAAATAAGTAAAAATATTTCCGAAAGAGTGAAACGATAAGTACCACATGTTAAATTTTACAACTGTATCGAGAGTGGGTTATCATGACAAATCAAAAGTATGGAAGTGACAGAACAGCTTTTGAAAAAGAGTTAATGAAATTGATGGTACCCGTACAGGGAGGAACCATAGAATTACGTGATTATGTTAACACGGATAAATGGTTAAGTTCTGATTACACGCTATCAAACCCTGGAAGCAATAAAAAGGCTGTAACATGGACTGCAACAATCGAACCTTTCCATGTAATGAAGTATCCGGTAACACAGCAGTTGTATCATTTTGTCATGCATGAAAAAGAAACAGAGCCGATTATGAATAACCTGCCAATGGCGGAGGTTTCGTGGATAGATTCCATTTCCTTTTGTAATCAGTTGTCCAGAATGCTTGGCAGAACCGAATGTTATACAATCACCAATGAGAGTGAGAATACGATTTTTAAAAAGACAGCGAATGGCTTCCGATTACTATCAGACGCAGAATGGCAGTATGCCTGCAAAGCGGGAACCGCAGGATACCGGTATGAACGAATTGAGCAAATTGCATGGTATCAAGAAAACTCCGGTGGATCGGTTCATCCAGTGGGTCAGCTGCTTCCTAACCCATGGGGGCTTTTTGATATGATCGGGAACGTATGGGAATGGTGTTGGGATTTATATGATAAGGAACGATATGGGAACTATAGAGTCTTCCGGGGAGGCAGCTGGGCTGAAGCCCAGAACAACTGCGGTTCTACGAGTAGAAGGAAAAGCATGCCCGATTTCAAGATCGATGATCTTGGCTTTAGAATTGCCCTTACACACGTTTGAGAAACTGATTAACAGGAGTTAGTTGAACAACAACAGCGGCAGCCTAAGATTTTGTCACTGAGTCTTGAGATGCCGCTGCTTCGTTAAATTGATAACTCTACTACTCTATTTCACAGAGCTCGCATAACGGGAACGTCAATTATTACACTGGTCCCTTTGCCCGCTGCACTTATGAACGTTATCTCCCGGGCTTCACCGCCAAAAAACAGGCTAAGGCGCTTGCTGATATTCTCAACCCCGTACCCGCTTCCCTGGTAGCCCGAATGCCGCTCCTCCCGTTCGCTTAGGCCGGCCCCGTCGTCTTCAACGGTAATCCGCAGCCTGTCCTGTTCAATCCGCCCTGTAATCCGGATCGTCCCCCTGCGCTCCTCCGTTTCCATAATGCCGTGCACAATCGCATTTTCCACCAGCGGCTGCAGGGTAATCTTGGGCAGCATGCAGCTTAGCGCGTCGTCCTCTACACTGATCTCAAGCTTAATCCTGTCTTTGTACCGGTTCTTCTGGATGTCCATATAGATGCTGCACAGCCTGACCTCGTCACCCACGCTCACAAAATCCTTGCCTTTATTCAGCACAAGTTTGTAATAATCCGACAGGGCGTGAATTACCCGCTGGATATTGTCCACCTCATCCTTCTGGGCCATCCAGTTCACCATATCCAGCGTGTTATACAGAAAATGCGGATTGATCTGGGACTGCAGCGCCTTCAGCTCTGCCCCCTTCTTCTCCTGCCCCAGCCTGAACTGCTCCTCCATCAGCTCCTGCACACTGTTGATCATATAGTTGTAACTGGAGATAAGATGGCCCAGCTCATCCGTGCGCGGCTCCAGGTCCAGCGTGTTCAGCCTCCCCTGCCGCACCTGGCTCATCTTGTTCATCAGCAGGAAGATACGCTGTGTAATCGACCTTGTAATCGGGAAAATAAACACAAAGATCAGCAGCCCGATCACGGCATAGATGCCCAGCATCTGGACACGGATCTTCTGGATAATCGACATGGCGGCACTGGACGGAATCACCGATATCAGGTACAGGCCGGTCGAATCAATCTGGTTGCCGCGGGCCAGGTAAGTCCCGCTCTCCAGATGAATCTCTGAATAGCTTGGGCCGCTGTTCAGCTTGCCCGGCAGGCGCATCTTCGCGAGCTCTTCCTCAGTCCCGCTGCTGGCAACAAGCTCCCCGTCTGCCGTTTCCACGTAGACCAGCTGCCCGGGAACCGACTGCCGCAGTGCTCCGGTGATCTCCTCCAGGTCAATGTTGATCATCACGAAACCGACGGATTCCATATAATCATTCTCATTCCACAACGCCCGGCCCAGCGTCAGGTACTTCTTCGGGGTCAAAAAGTTGAATTTGTCCTCGAAGATCAGCCAAGTAGACTTTCCCTTCGCAGCCAGAAAGGACTCGGTCCACTTTTGTCCCTGAACCTGGTTGAGCGGCCGGTACAGCGAGGTTTTGCCGGCGGTTACGAATCCGTCGTTGATAAAATACATAATATTGCTGAACTGCGAGTCCGACTCCAAAATTTGTGTATAGGAGGTAATTTCCTCGAACATCGAGAGCTGCTGCCAGATTTCAAGCCTCTCGGGCTTCAGCGAGAAGATGGACGTAATCTTTTTATTGATCACAATCATGGAGGATATCTCTTCAATATGCGACATCCGGCTGGTCAGCACGGACAGGGTCTGCTCATACGTCTGATTGTTGGCATAGCTCTGCCGGTCCAGCGCGTATTTGCGGATTTCATGCTGGGATACAAAAAAGGTAATGATCAGCGGGATAATCCCGACCATGATGAACAGCAGGATCAGCTTTTTGCGGATGGACAGATTGCGGAACGGCACAGTGATCCTCATCGCAGCTTGAGCTTCCTGTATTCAACCGGCGTGACGGAGGTACAGAGCCTGAATACCTTGGCAAAATAGCTCGGGCTGGCAAAGCCGCACAGCTCGGAAATTGCGTTCATTTTATAATGCTCATTCATGATCAGCTTCTTGGCCAGCTCAATCCGGTAATCCCTGATATATTGGGTAATCGTCATCCCTGTCTCCTGCTTGAACAGCACATTCAGATGAGCGGAGGACATAAACATATGCTGTCCGATTTCCGGCAGATCCAGCTCCGCCTTGCTCACATGGGCAGCTACATAATCCATCACGCTGATTACCGTATGCGAGTACTCGGCTTCCTTGGCTTTTTCGGCACAATAGCTGCTACAGATGGTCAATATATACTCCTTAAGCTCTATTAACGTATAGAACGCAGATAACCGGGTGTCAATATCCTTCATCTCATAGATCCCGTCCAGCCCGGCAAGCAGCGCCCCTTTCTCCTGCAGCATCGCCTTCCCCATAGAGGAGAATAACGAATAGACCTGCTCACGCGGAGGACGGTCCTCCGACATCAGACGGTCACATAGCGCTTCAATCCATCCGGTCAGCTCGCGCGGCTGGCTTTTCATCAGCATATAGAAGTCCACAAACAGCTGCGGGCTGATCCCGGCTGATATAACCGCAGGTTCCGAATACAGACTGAAACGGGACTCCGGCTCATAGAAAAAGCAGTTCAGCGCTGTATGGGCATCGACATAGCTCTGGCTTACCTCAAACATATCCAGCACCTTGCTGCCTGTTGCAATACGGAGGCTATTATGGCTTACAAGCAGCTGCTTCGCCAGCGCATGGACCCGCTCCAGCTTCACCCGGTTCAGCGGAAGCACGAATCCAAGCTCTCCTCTGCCGGTAACATTACCGACGGCCTGCACCCCCTGCCTGTGCCAGAAGGCATGCAGCTCCTCCAGCAGCTCCGGCTCACCGCCAGCCTGCCCGCCACTAGACACAATCACACATACATATCCGGCGTTCACCGGAAATCCGGCCTCCTCACATTGCTTCTGAACCGCTTCGCGGCCGGCTGTCCCTTCAATCAGCAGCTGTGCCAGCTTTTGCTGCTGCAGGTTCTTTTTGATGCTAAGCTCATCGGTCAGCCGCCTGCTCTTCTGCACGGACTCGACTGTTTTTGCGATGGCCTCCTTCAGGTCAGGAATTTTGACCGGCTTCTCTATATAATCGACTGCGGCCAGCCGGATGGCGCTTTTCAGATATTCCACATCCAGATACCCGCTCATGAACAGCAGCTTGCAATCCGGACACTGCTCCCCCAGCTTTTCGGCAAAAGCAATTCCGTTCAGCTTCGGCATCCGGATATCCGTCAGCACGATTTCCGGCTTATGCTGTGCAGCCAGCCGCAGCGCCTGTGCCCCGTCTCTGGCTTCGATAATCTCCTCAATGCCGTACTGGCTCCATTCCACCGCATCCATCAGGCCTTCTCTTGTATAATCATCATCATCTGCAATTAGCATCCGCATCGGAATGTGCTCCTTAACCCGAGAATTTCAAGTGAATCTTGTAAGCGCTTGTATAGCAATTCTAGTGTACTACAATTTATTTATGTATAAGCACATTAATTAGCTGCGGTCTGTAACGACCTGCAAAATTACCAGAAATCTTGTTATTTTACTATGCCGGTTGAGCTAAGATTTTATTTAGAAAAAGAGCAGCCCCTCCTCCCTGAAGAAGAATGGCTGCTCACTATAGAGCCGTCTTTAGCTTGCCGTCCCCGACACAAACTGGTTCTGGTACATCTCATAATAAAAGCCCCGGCGGTCCATCAGCTCCTCATGGGTTCCGCGCTCGCTGATCCGTCCGTCCTGGATCACCAGAATGGCGTCGGCCTCACGGATCGTGCTCAGCCGGTGGGCAATGACAAAGCTGGTCCGGCCCTGCATCAGCTTCCGCATCGCCTCCTGGATATGCAGCTCTGTGCGCGTATCCACGTTGCTGGTCGCCTCATCCAGTATCAGGATGGACGGATTGGACAGCACGGCACGGGCAATGGTCAGCAGCTGCCGCTGCCCCTGGCTCAGGTTGCCGCCTTCGGCGTTCAGATACGTATCGTAGCCGGCGGGCAGCTTCCGGATGAAGACATCGGCATTTGCGAGCCTGGCAGCTTCCTCTACCTCCTGATCCGTAGCTTCCATCCGGCCGTAGCGGATGTTGTCCCGGATCGTCCCCGAGAAGACATAGGCATCCTGCAGCACAAGACCGATCTGTGACCGGAGGGTTGGGTTATCCAGATCACTGATATTCTCACCGTCTATCAGAATCCGGCCGGACTGGATTTTATAGAAGCGGGTCAGCAGATTGATAATGGTTGTTTTGCCTGCTCCGGTCGGGCCAACCAGCGCCAGCATCTGGCCGGGCTCGGCGTGCAGGGAAAGGTTTTTCAGCACCGGTACCTCAGGCTTGTAACTGAAGCCCACCTGCTCGAATACCACCTCTCCCCTGATACGCCGGGTTGCTGTGTCTTCCTGCTCCCGGGCCATTTCCGGCTCCAGGTCCAGCACCTCAAACACGCGCTCTGCCCCGGCAACCGCCGACTGGAACAGATTGTACTGGTTGGCGAGCTGGTTCAGCGGCTGGCTGAACTGGTTGGAATAATTGAGGAAGCTGACAATAATACCGATCGTGATCATTTCATGGTAAGCAAAAATACCGCCCGACACCGCGATAACAAGGAAGGTCAGGTTGCGCATAGCGTTCATCATCGGGCCCATGGAGCCGGAGAGGGTCTGCGCCTTCACTCCGACGGCCCGCAGCCGTTCATTGATCTGCCGGAATTCGCGGACCGCCTCCTCCTCACGGCCGAACACCTTGACGACCTTCAGGCCGGAGATATTCTCCTGGACGAAGCCGTTCACCTCTCCGAGATGCTGCTGCTGCTCCGAGAAGTAGCGGCGGGTATGGACGGAGATTTTTTTAACAATAAACGTAATAAGCGGGACGGTCAGAATGGTAATCAGCGTCATCCACACGCTCAGACTGAGCATCATAACCAGACAGCCGGCCAGCATCAGCACGCTGGCAATCAGCTGGACAACGGTCTGATTCAGCGTATTGGAGACGTTGGCAATATCGTTGACGGCCCGGCTCATCAGCTCGCCGTGGGTGCGCTGGTCGAAGAACGATACCGGCAGCCGCTGATACTGCTCGAACAGATCCTGCCGCATATTGCGGACCGTGTTCTGGGACAGGCTCGAGGCCGTATATTGCTGAACCCAGGTGAAGAACGCGCTCAGGGCATATACGCCCAGAAGGATCATGCCCATGCGGAACATTCCTTCAAACCGGCCGGGCACGATATAGTTATCGAACAGCTTGCCGATCAGATAGGGACCCGCAAGCGAAAGAGCAGTAATCAGTACGGTACTCATAATAACCCAGGTGAGCGCCCGGCTCTCCTGCTTCAGGTAGCCCCATATCCGCCGGAGTGTGCCTAAGGTATCCTTAGATCTTATTTTGGGTACGCCTCCGTGCATATGTCCCGGACCCTGGCGGAAGCCCATCTGGTCGAATTTTTGCGGTATTTTGCCCTGGTTAGACGGACTGGACGGCGGGTTCGCTGACATAAGGCACCTCCTCTGAGCCGAACTGCGACCGGTAAATCTCCTGATATACCTTGCAGTTCTGCAATAATTCCTCATGGGAGCCGCTGCCTGCGATCTCCCCGTCATCGAGTACGATGATCGTGTCCGCTTCCGTGACGGACGATATTTTCTGGGCGATCAGGAAGGTCACGGCCTCTGCCGTAATATCCTTCAGCGCATCCCGCAGCTGCCGCTCCGTCCGGGCATCCAGGGCGCTCATGCTGTCATCCATGATCAGCACCGGCGGCTTAACGAGCAGCGCCCGGGCAATGGACAGCCGCTGCTTTTGCCCGCCGGACAGATTGACCCCCTTCTGTCCGAGCTTCGTATCATAGCCTTCCGGCAGCCTGCTGATAAAATCATGCGCCTGGGCGATTCGTGCCGCAGCTTCCACTTCGGCCTGGGCTGCACCGGGCTTGCCGAAGGCGATATTGTCGCGGATCGTGCCGGTGAACAGGAAGGATTCCTGCAGGATCATCCCGATCCGCCGACGCAGCTCCAGCAGCGGAAGCTCACGGATATCCTGTCCGTCCAGCTGAATGGAACCTGACGTAACGTCATACAGCCGGGGAATCAGCTGGACGAGCGTGGTTTTGCCGGAGCCGGTTGCCCCGATTATGGCCACGGTCTCGCCGCGCTCAGCTTCGATATTGATCCCTTGCAGTACCAGATCCTTCGGATCGGAAGAGCCGTTATAGGAGAACGATACATTCTCCAGCTTGACCTTGCGGCCCGGCAGAGACAATCCGCTTTTTGCTTCAGCATCCCGGATATGCGGCTGCGCAGCAAGCACCTCCTGGATCCGGTCAGCGGACACCTTGGCCTGTGATACATTCATCAGCAGACTGCTGACCATGAGCAGGGACGATAATACCTGGACTACATAGTTGACAAAAGCGACCAGATCGCCTGCCTTCACCGAGCCGAACGATACCTGGTTCCCGCCATATAGCAGCACGGTTACAAGGCAGGCGTTCATAATCAGCGTGACGATCGGCGAATTCAGTGCAATAAAGCGGGCCGCCCGGATCGATACCCGGGTATACTCTCCGTTGACCTCGCGGAACCGCCCTGTTTCATAGCCGGCGCGTACAAAAGCTTTGACGACCCGGATCCCCGCCAGATTTTCCTGAATCCGTGTATTAACGGCATCCAGCTTCCCCTGCACCGCCGAGAAGATCGGAGTAGAAAAACGGATCAGCAGCGCGACTACAGCAATCAGGACAATCAGCGTGCCCAGCAGAATAAGCCCGAGCTGACGGTTGATAATCAGCGCCATAACCACACTGCCGATCAGCAGGCTGGGGGAGCGGACGAGACCCTGCAAGCCCATCTGCACCAGATTCTGCACCTGCACGACATCGCTGGTCATCCGGGTCATCAGCGAGCCGGACTTGAAGGCATCGACATTTTCAAAGGAAAAGGTCTGCACCTTCGTGAACAGCGCTTCACGGATATCGGCGCCAAAATTCTGCGAGGCCCGGCTGGCAAAAAAGTTGCACAGTACGCCGGTAGCCAGCCCCAGCAGAGCAACGCCCAGCATCAGAAAACCGGTCTGCTCAATAACGCTAAAGTTGCGGCTCACAATGCCGTTATCAACGATATGTGCAGCCAGCGTAGGCTGAAGCAGATCAAAAAAGACCTCCATCATCATGAACAGCGGAGCCAGAATCATAAATTTTACATACGGCTTCAAATAACGTCTCAATTCCCACATCATTGATCCCCTTCTGGCGTCTGAGGCTCATCCGCTTCCTTGCGGCGCAGCTCAAAATGCCGGGTATACTCGTCAATCACCATTTCGACCGCCTTAAGCTCACCGAGCAGCACCGGCTTGATCTCCTGGTACTCCGGCGCTTCCACCTGCTGCTTCAGCGTTGCCCTTTTTACCTCAAGCACATTCAAAAACTCCAGCGCCCGCCCGCGGCGGAACGTCTTGGCTCCGTAATGATGCCTGCCTTTATGCCGGCCTTCACAGCCCCGGTCACCATGCCCGCCGTGTTCCCACTGTTCTTTCATTCTTTGGCCACTCCTTTTACGATTCATTAACAACACTATTGTATACAAATGTATACACATTGCTGTGAATTGTCAATCAAGATGACAAAAAAGGCTGCGCCTCCACAGGTGGAGACAGCAGCCGCGTCTACATTACTCTTTTCCAAGCGAAAAATCCCCGATCAGTTCCTCTACCGTCTCGTCCCCCTGCCCCCCGGAAACCCAGCAATCCGCTTTAGGCCTGCAAAAGCTGTAGAGGTTATACTCATTATCTTTCTTCTCGTCTATATCCTGAAGTGTCGCCTCTATATTGCTAAAGTCCCCGTTGTTCATAAAAAAGACAGCGCTGAGGAAATCCGCTATGCCATATTCCTTCAGCTCCTGATTCAGCTGCTTGATCCGCGCGGCCTGTACTTGCTTATCCAGTTCGCCTTCATGCGACATGAATACATTGATGCCTGCTGCATACGGGTAATCCTTCACTTCCGAGCCGGGTGTATAGCTGCTGTCCGGGAGCGAGCCGAACGGTCCTTCAAAATAGACGACATCCAGCTTGGCCGGCGCCTTCCAGATTGACTGAACTTTTTGTTGGACCAGCTCAGCGAGCTTATCGGACATGATCAGATTGATATAGCCGTCTTCAATGACATTTTCTTTCTCCCAATACTCCACCCTGAACTCCGTCTCCGGATTCCCGGCAGGGTAAGCGACCGCCTGGACTCCGGCAACCTCTCCGCTTGTAAGAGCGCCTACCCGGTGATAACGCAGCTCCTCAACATTTTCTATCATAAAAGCTTCAGAATACTTCTCTTCCAGGTACTCTTTCATTTCGGAGGCCTTTTGCTTTTTTTCGGATTCGGAGTATCCGCTGCTGCAGGAAGTTACCATTAGAGCAGCTAGAGCTGCCGCTGATATCAATAACCATTTAATAGGCTTCATGAGTCCCCTCCAACGTATCTATGTAGATTGAGCAGATGCTTTCCCTCTGCTGCTGTCACTACTTGGATGCTTTCTGGTGCTGGCGGTGTCGTTCTGGTGCTGGTGCTGATGCTGGTTCTGATGCTGGTGCTGGTGCTGGTGCTGGTGCTGGTGCGGGTGCTGGTGCTGGTGCTGGTTGCTGGTGCTGGTGCTGGTGCTGGTTCAATACAACTAGTTGGATTTTTGCCATTTAGTTTGGGCATTTTCCGATAGTTACGTCTTTTAGTTGGAAAAACGT
>NZ_LRAC01000089.1 GCF_001517085.1 Paenibacillus sp. DMB5 | reverse complement strand
GTCCCGCCCAGCGCTGCCCTACGGGATCGCGGGGCGGGTGCCCCTACAAGAGCAAAGGCACAAGCAAGCGGCGGCTGCGGCCCGCCGCTGGGGGCGTCCCGCCCAGCGCTGCCCTAACGGGATCGCGGGGCGGGTGCCCCACAAGAGCAAGGGCCACAAAAGCAAGGGCAAGCGGGCGGCGCGGCTAGCGTGCCTGAGGTAAAGCGGGCCGCTTGCGGCGGTAAGCGCGGATTACAACCAAATTAACAACCATACCGCCTCTGTCCCGGAGCTAGACAACTTTCCGGGTGTCCAGAGGGCCGGGGCCCTCGGGGTCCCCCTTGGCTAAGGGGGATTTAGGGGGATCGAAAAAGCTTTTTAAGCTTGGTTTTAAGATTACATCATTGAAAGGATTGACCCTCAAATGCAAAAAGTAGATGTCAAAGAGAAGGCGCGGGCAAGAGATGTCCGCATCCTGAAGAAATGGAGCGACGAGGATACGTTCCGTAAATCGATGGAGAACCGGGCTGGCCGTCCGAACTATGTGTTCTATGAAGGACCGCCGACAGCGAACGGGGTGCCGCATATCGGGCACGTGCTGGGCCGCGTAATCAAGGACTTTATCGGCCGTTACCAGACGATGAAGGGCTTCCGCGTCGTGCGCAAAGCGGGCTGGGATACCCACGGTCTGCCGGTTGAGCTTGGCGTGCAGAAGAAACTTGGCATCTCCGGCAAACAGGAGATTGAAGAGTACGGCGTTGAGAAGTTCATCAAGGAATGTAAGGAAAGTGTCTTCGGATACGAGAAGCAGTGGCGTGAATTTACGGAAGCAATCGGCTACTGGACGGACCTGGATAATCCGTACGTAACGCTCGATAACACATATATCGAGAGTGTATGGAACATCCTGGCTACGGTTCATGACAAAGGCCTGATGTACCGTGGACACCGCGTAAGCCCGTATTGCCCTAGCTGCCAGACGACGCTGAGCTCCCATGAAGTGGCGCAGGGCTACAAGACCGTTAAGGATCTGAGTGCGACAGCTAAGTTCAAGCTTGAAGGCAGCGGCGACTATGTGCTGGCTTGGACGACTACACCTTGGACGCTTCCGGCGCATATGGCGCTCGCCATGAACCCTGAGATGGAATATGTGCGTGCCCAGCAGGAAGACGGCGTGTACATCCTGGCGAAGAACCTGGTGGATGAAGTGCTGAAGGGCGAATACACGATCCTGTCCACTCACACAGGTGCGGACTTTATCGGCCAGAGCTACACCCCGCCGTTCAGCTATATCCAGGCTGAGAAGCACAATGTGATCGTGGGCGCATCCTTTGTTACGGATTCCAGCGGTACGGGGATCGTACACATGGCTCCGGCGCATGGTGAGGATGACTACAAGAGCTGCCGCGAGAACGGCATCAGCTTCGTGAACGTTGTGGATACTTCCGGTAAGTATACCGCTGTGGTAAGTGATTTTGCCGGACGGTTCGTGAAGGACGTCGATCTGGATATCATCAAGGTGCTGTCCGAAAAAGGACTGCTCTACAATAAAGAGAAATACGAGCACAGCTACCCGTTCTGCTGGCGCTGCGATACCCCGCTGCTCTATTATGCAACAGACAGCTGGTTCATCCAGACAACAGCGATCAAGGATCAGCTGATTGCCAACAATAATACAGTAGACTGGTACCCGGACCATGTACGTGAAGGCCGCTTCGGCAAGTTCCTGGAAGAGCTTGTGGACTGGAACATCAGCCGTAACCGCTACTGGGGAACTCCGCTGAACGTCTGGGTCTGCCAGGATACGGGCAAGGAATTTGCGCCGCACAGCATCGCTGAGCTGCGTTCGATGGCGATCGGCGATGTGCCGGAAGACATCGAGCTGCACAAGCCGTATGTGGACAACATTAAACTGCGCAGCCCGTTCAGTGAGGGCGGCGTGATGGTGCGTACCCCGGAAGTAATCGACGTATGGTTCGACAGCGGCTCGATGCCGTTCGCACAGAGCCACTATCCGTTCGAGAACAATGAGACCTT
This sequence comes from Paenibacillus sp. DMB5, assembly GCF_001517085.1. Taxonomy (GTDB): domain Bacteria; phylum Bacillota; class Bacilli; order Paenibacillales; family Paenibacillaceae; genus Paenibacillus_AQ. Next base: position 8,342 of record NZ_LRAC01000089.1, on the reverse strand, counting down.
TGAAGACCAGTATCCGGCGGATATGATCTGCGAAGGGATCGACCAGACCCGCGGCTGGTTCTACAGTCTGCTGGCGGTATCGACGCTGTTCAAGGGCAAAGCGCCATACAAGGCGGTTATCGCCCACGGCCACATCTTCGATGAGAACGGCCAAAAAATGTCCAAATCCAAAGGCAACGTAATCGACCCGTGGGAAATCATGAACGAATACGGCACCGACGCATTCCGCTGGGCGATCCTGTCTGACAGTGCGCCTTGGAATAACAAACGCTTTTCGCGCGGTCTCGTTGGTGAGACCAAATCGAAGGTAGTGGATACGCTCGTTAATACCCATGCGTTCCTGACGCTGTATGCCGGCATCGACGGCTATGATCCTGCCGAGCATCCGTTCAAGGTGTCAGAGCACAAGCTGGACCGCTGGATTCTCTCCCGCCTGAACAGCCTGATCCTGCTGGTGGATAAAGGCCTGGCCGTTAACGACTTTGTTAACACCTCCAAAGCGGTTGAGAACTTCGTCGATGAGCTGAGCAACTGGTACATCCGCCGTTCCCGTGACCGTTTCTGGGGCAGCGGGCTTGGCGAGGAGAAGCTGGACGCTTACCGCACACTGACTCATGTTCTGCTTAAGACAGCTACGCTGATGGCTCCGTTCACACCGATGCTGTCCGAGGATATCTTCACGAACCTGGGCGGCGGGGAAAGCGTGCATCTTGCTGACTATCCGAAAGCAGACGAAAGCCTGATCGACCTTACGCTTGAACGCGACATGGAAAGCGCCAGAGGCATTGTCGAGCTGGCCCGCAACGTGCGCAACGAGACCGGCATCAAGAACCGTCAGCCGCTGTCCGAGCTGATCGTGTCGCTGGACCGTGACTTTGATATCGCCGATTACGAAGAGATCATCAAGGATGAGATCAATGTAAAATCAATTGTCCTGGAGAACAGCGACAGCGGCTTTGTAGACTTTACCCTGAAGCTGAACCTCAAAGTAGCCGGTAAAAAATACGGCAAAAACGTCGGCTTCATCCAGGGCTTCCTCAAAGGCATGGATAGCGATGCTACCCGCAAGGCAGTTAATGAGGGCGTAGTAGCTGTTGTCTCCCCTGATGGCGAAGAGCTGCAAATTACAGCAGAGGAGCTGCTTGTAGAGAAGCAGGCCAAATCCGGCTTTGCCGCAGCTTCCGGCTACGGGCTGACCGTAGCGCTGAACACCGAAATCACGCCTGAGCTGGAGCAGGAGGGCTGGGTGCGTGAGATCATCCGTGCGGTGCAGGATTACCGTAAACGGCTTGATCTGGCGATCGAAAAGCGGATCGACCTGACCCTGCAGCTGGATGATGAGCTGAAAGCGGCAGTAACTGCTTTTGAACATGTGCTGCGTGACAACGTACTGGTTGCTGAGCTTGCTTTTGACGGTGAACACAGCTTTGAAGCAGTGGATGTCAGCGGTAAATCGATCGGCATCTTTATCAAGGGTTAAAGCCCTGCCAGCAAGTGCATTACCTGTCCCGAATTGGCATATACTAGCGGCATAAGAAGAAACGTCCAGATGGCCCTGATTGCAGGGGCATGTACTTTCTTGGGTATGCGCCGCATGAGCAGTCCGTGTCCCTGGAGAGCTTTTCTCCGGGGGGCGGGCTTTTTATGTGCCCAACAGAGTTGGAACGTGCAGGTAATGCAGTTATGCTGGGACAAGGAGCTGATAAGGATGGCGGACAGGCAGGAGGAACACGGGCGGTCTGTACAGGGAAGCAGAATCACGGTTAAAACCTCCGGGGAGAGTGGCGGACAGTCCGGGGAGAAGCAGTGGAATGCAGGCGGTGAGCTGCAAAGTACAGGGCAGGATCAGCCAATTAGCCAGGAGGAAAAGCTGAATGCCGTCTACCGGCTGACTACCGGACTGGCCCAGCAGATGGAGAAGGCGCGGATTGCCGAGTATACCGAGCTTTTGCACAGCCCCTTCCGCCTGATCTGGCTGAACATTCTTTCAGGAACGGCACGCGGAGTGGGGATTGCGCTCGGCTTTACCTTTTTTGCGGCGACAATTATTTATGTTCTGCAGGTGCTGGGTGCGCTCAATCTGCCGATCATCGGGGACTATATCGCCGACATTGTGCGGATCGTACAGCATCAGCTGGAGCTGAAGACGTTTTAGCGTGGATTTTTAATTTAGAAAAAAGGAGCAGCCGCAGCTACTCCCGTGATCTTTTTCCATTCGGGTCAAGCAGATAATCGCCTTCCTCACTGTCCATATAATGACGGTAGCTGTTGCCTCTGATGATGGTAAGATGATTGCCGGCAATGTCGGTCGCGACAAAATTTTCCCACGGCTCCACGAAACCCTCGGTTTCGTCCGCCTCAATCTCCATATCATTATAGGAGCGGATTTCATTGTCTTCGGCCATGGCCGGGGAATTCGAGCTGCCCCAGCTTTCAACAATCTGCCAGGCATCCTCCCCGTCGATCCCGTTCTGCTCTTCGCGTTCGTCCAGGCTTGTCCGGCCGAACGGCGGAGACAGAAACTCTTCCTCTGCAGGCCGTGTAAAAGGCGAGAACTGGCGCGGATTATGCTCTTTACAGTAACGGGTTGAGGGGACAACGGACAAACGTTCATACGGGATATCCCCGCCGCAGACGGCACAGCTGCCGTAACTGCCTTCTTCCATTGCGGTCAGGGCATCATCGATTTCCTCAAGCTCATGCTCATCGCGTTCTACGAGGGAGATATCCATCGAGCGGTGGTACAGCTCTGTTGCCGCATCCCCGGGGTGATTGTCGATGACGGACAGCTCGCCGGTATTATCACGCAGCGATTCCTGCAGCCCGTAGTGCTCATTATTTTGCAGACGGTGGCGTATGTCCTCCTGCTGCTGAAGCAGTGCTTGATGCAGGCGGGCCAGCTGCTCTGATGTCAGGTGACTCATGGACGATGCTCCTCTCAGGTGCTTTTTATCGAAACGGTTCCTTCAAGGATAGCTTGGCCGGAGAGGCACGGTTTTACCGCTGGAAAATGTTTTTAGCCTGAGGCTTTTTGCCCAAGCCATGAATAGACGGGTTCTTGAGGCCTGTGCTACAATATACAAGTCTTTATTCAGTATTCGTACCGCATCCGCGGGAAAAATAAGAACGGAGTGACAACTTCTGTGGTGTACTTTCTGATTGCGCTAATTGTATTTTTGATTGACCAGGGTACCAAATATGTGATTGCTACCCGGCTTGAGCTCGGAGAGCAGATTCCGGTTATTAATGATTTCTTCATTATTACCTCACACCGCAATCGTGGAGCCGCTTTCGGCATCCTTCAGGGACAGCAGTGGTTCTTCATTATGATTACAACCGTGGTTGTGATCGGTATCATCTGGTACCTGAACAAAGCCCGGAAGACCCGCAAGCTGCTGCCTACGGCGCTGGCTCTGGTGCTCGGCGGAGCGATCGGCAATTTTTTGGACCGTCTGCTGAACGGAGAGGTTGTAGATTTTCTCATGTTCAATTTCGGCAGCTACACCTTCCCGATCTTCAACGTGGCCGACTCCTGTATTGTAATCGGGGTAGCGCTGATTATTCTGGATACGCTGCGTGATGTGAAGGGCGGAGAGGAAATCACCGAAGTTAAGGAAGCAAAGGAAGTCAGAGAAGGGAATGAATGAGTTGAACAAGGACTTTGGCGAATTGGTGGCTGAGGGCGCCTCAGAGGAGGACAAGGACGTCACTGCGTGGACGGTTGCATTAGAAAACGCCAAGGAACGGATTGATAAATACATCACTGAAGCCTGGGAAGAGGAAATTTCCCGTTCGCAGGTACAGCTATTGATTTCAAACGGGCATGTTACGGTAAACGGGGCTCCTGTAAAAGCGAATTATAAGCTGTCTGCAGGCGATGTTGTTGCTGTAACCGTACCGGAACCGGAAGTAACTGACCTGGTACCCGAAGATATTCCGCTTGATGTGGCTTATGAAGACAGCGATGTTATTGTGATCAACAAGCCGCGGGGCATGGTTGTGCATCCGGCTGTAGGGCATCCGTCAGGTACCTTGGTCAATGCGCTGATGTATCACTGCAAGGACTTGTCCGGTATTAACGGCGAGATCCGCCCGGGCATTGTGCACCGCATTGACAAAGACACCTCCGGCCTGATTATGGCCGCCAAAAACGACGCCAGCCACGCCTCGCTCGCAGCCCAGCTGAAAGAGCACAGCGTAACCCGGCGTTATATTGCGGTTGTTCACGGTAACGTATCACATGACAAGGGAACAGTGGATGCGCCGATCGGCCGTGATCCCCACGACCGCAAGCTATACACCGTAACCGAGAAGAACAGCAAGAGGTCGGTGACCCATTTTACCGTGCTGGAGCGCTTGGGGGATTGTACCCTGCTGGAGCTGCAGCTGGAGACAGGCCGTACCCACCAGATCCGTGTGCATATGAAGTTCATCGGGCATCCGCTGGTCGGAGATCCGGTGTACGGGCGCAGCAAGGGCATCACCATGAACGGACAAGCACTGCATGCCGCTATACTCGGCTTTGTGCATCCTTCGACCGGAGAATATATGGAGTTCAGCCGGCCGATTCCTGAGGATATGGAAGATTTGCTGTTCCAGCTGCGGAGCAGATAAGTACAAATGAAGTGATGATAAATCCATGGTTTTGCAGGCGGTTTTGCTTCATATTTAGATTATGGGATGTAAAATCGTCCTGCATGGGTTGCATAGTTATAAATAATGCCAGGAGATGAGAACAAGAATATGAGTATCGAACAATATCAGAGCACTTTTATTCAGACGAATTTTGCTGACCGCATCGGCGGCGCTAACTACGGCAAGGATACCAACATTTATAAATTTGAAAAAATCAAACGCGCCAAAGCATCGGCGAAGCAGGATTTCCCTGATATCGAGCTGATCGACATGGGCGTAGGTGAACCGGACGAAATGGCTGACGAAGGCATTGTTGCCAAGCTGGCTATGGAAGCTGCGAAGGAAGAAAACCGCGGTTATTCCGATAACGGAATTCCAGAATTCAAAGCAGCAGCTGCTGCTTACCTGAAGGAAGTATTCCAGGTTGAAGGCATTGATCCGGTTACAGAAGTGGTTCACTCCATCGGTTCGAAGCCGGCCCTGGCCATGCTGCCATCCGCCTTCATCAATCCGGGAGACATCACGATCATGACAATTCCGGGTTATCCTGTACTGGGCACACACACCAAGTATCTGGGCGGACAAGTCTATACTGTAGAACTCAAGAAGGAGAACAACTTCCTGCCTGACCTGAACTCCATTCCGGAGGACATCGCCTACAAAGCGAAGCTGCTCTACCTGAACTATCCGAACAACCCTACAGGCGCAAGTGCAACTCCTGAGTTCTTCGCTGAGGTTGTAGTCTGGGCTAAAAAATACAATGTTGTAGTTGTCCACGATGCTCCTTACGCAGCCTTGACTTATGACGGCGTGAAGCCGCTGAGCTTCCTGTCCGTACCTGGCGCGAAGGATGTCGGCGTAGAACTGCACTCCCTGTCCAAGTCCTATAACATGACCGGCTGGAGAATCGGCTTTGTTGCCGGCAACCCGCTGATCGTAAAAGCATTCAGCGACGTTAAGGACAACAACGACTCCGGTCAGTTCATCGCAATCCAGAAGGCTGCCGCTTACGGTCTGGCTAACCCGCAGATCACCGAAGCGATTGCCGCCAAGTACTCCCGCCGCCACAACATGCTGGTGGACGCGCTGAACAGCCTGGGCTTCAAAGCCGAGAAACCGAAGGGCTCGTTCTTCCTGTATGTAGCTGCACCTAAAGGTGTCAAAGGCGGACGCCGCTTCGAATCCGGTGAAGACTTCTCCCAATTCCTGATCCGCGAAAAGCTGATCTCCACTGTGCCTTGGGATGATGCCGGCCCGTTCGTCCGTTTCTCCGTAACCTTTGTAGCCAAAGGCGAGGAAGAAGAAAAACGTGTAATCTCCGAAATTCAAAGACGTCTCTCCGACGTTGAATTCGAATTTTAATGATAAAGCCGCCGCGGTCTTAACAGACTGCGGCGGCTTTTTTATGCGTGGTGGAAATGGGGGATTACGGTGATGGGTACGTATTATTTTGCCGGCGGGCGGTATGCCTTTTTATGAAAAGCATTGATGTACTTAAACAGGGACTCCCCGTTATCCGTTACTGCAACTCCCGCCGCAAGCGGCTTCAGCATGGCCTGATACGGCTCCGGAACCCAGATATACTGATGCACGTAAGGGGTAAGGATGAAGCCGTTCTTTTCCCAGAAATGAATCCGCTCTGTATGCTCCTCCGACCTTCCGGATTCCGCCTCGATAATGACTCCCTGCACGCTATGTTCCTTCTGTGCCCACTCCACGACGGAGTTCAGCAGCAGCGTACCGGTTCCCCGCCCGCGCAGCTCCCGGCTGACTGCCAGATAATCAATGATGAGCCGCCGGCCCTCTTTGCCGTCGATAACACCTGTAACAGCCATCCCGGCTGCCTGTCCATTTAACATTCCGGCGTGCAGATAACCGATTCCAAGGTCCAGCATACTGTGCAGGATTTTTTCCGGCTTGGCCCCGCTGGGAAAAGCTTCGCGGTACACCGGCTCCACGGACCTCCATAGCTCATCGTCCCACTCTGCAATAGTTATTAGCTCCATGTTCATCCTCAAGTCGCCTCCGGATTTATCATAACAGACCGGGCGGGGCATAGTAAAAAATGGTGCTGTAGCGGTATAGAACGGGTTATCTTTTGCAGGCTGGCTGTAATATGACATACAGGTGTCTATTTCAATCGGGTAGAATGATAGCATAAGCCCAAATAAAGAGGTGTACATATGGAAAAACTGGATTATAAAAAAGCATTCAAAGAACTTTACCAGCCCAAGACACTACCTGGTGTGGTTGATGTGCCTGAAATGACCTTTATCCAGGTGGACGGACAGGGTGACCCGAATGAGCCGGAGGGCGAATACCAGCGGGCTGTAGAAATACTCTATGCGCTGTCCTATGCGATCAAAATGGCCCCCAAAAACGGTCCGGCACCAGAAGGATACTTCGAGTACGTCGTGCCTCCGCTGGAGGGTCAGTGGTGGCAGGAGGGGATTCACGGAGTGGATTACACCCGAAAGGACAAGTTCTGCTGGACCGCGATGATCCGACAGCCTGAGTTCGTGGACTCGCAGGTGTATGCTGCTGCTGTGGAGACAGTTGCCCGCAAAAAACCGCAGATCGATGTTGCCAAAGCCCGGCTCGTAACCTTTACGGAGGGGCTGTGTGTCCAGTGTATGCATATCGGCAGCTATAATGAAGAACCGGCGACCGTTGAGAAAATGAATAACTATATAGCAGAGCAGGGCCTGCTGTGTGATTTGTCAGACATCCGGAAGCATCATGAAATTTATCTGTCCGACCCGCGCAAATCGGATATAGCGAAGCTGAAGACAATCGTGCGGCATCCTGTGCGCAGGGCTGATTAAAACTGGAAAATATTAGACTTAATGGTAAAAGGACCGAGGATTGGGTAAGTACAAGTTGAGCCTGTCCAATGTCAACCGGAGGAGTGATGTGCGTGAATCATTCAGCTTCAAAAGAGTCCGAGAATGACGGTGCTGTACCCACCTGGCAACTGGCCTCCCTTCCTGTGATGCAGCGTCATACCGAAGCTTATATTGATGAACAACTGCTGCCCCAGCAGCGGATTGAGGCCGGCGGGCCGCCACAGCGGGTGAGCTTAAGCAGCTTCCCTGCTCCAATCCGTTACATCGGCTATGCTGTGGTGTATGGCATCCCTCTGATCGTCTTGGTTTTGATTCTCATCAGCCTTTTTAAATAAGCCGGCGTTTTTTGCCGCTGATGGTTCTTGCCGATTGTATTGTTTTCAATCGTTTGCTTTCAGTCTTTTGTAAGCTGAACTTATACCTCAAGGATTTTGCCATTGCAGCAGGTCCGTTTTTGAGTTCTCAACCATGCTAGTTGGATTTTCGACACTTAAATCCGGTATTTTCCGATATCTACAGCTATTAGTTGGAAAAAAGGCATCTATATAGAACGCATTTAATAAACTAACATAATTTTCTCGTCGCCAAATCGGGTAATACCTAGTAAATAAACTCGAGGCGGCGATGAAAATGAGTAACAAAGAGATTGAGCAATTGAATACAGCGATGAAACAAACTTCAGATAAACGACTTTACGAAAGATATTTAGCGGTTCGCCTTCGCCTCGAAGGCCATACTTTTGAGGACATAGGTGAGCTACTTAGTCGTGCACGTCAAACGATCAGTATTTATTGGCAAGCCTATCAGACCCAATCTACATTTAATGGAATTATATAGCAAATACGTAGTACCGAATCCTTT
>NZ_LRAC01000088.1 GCF_001517085.1 Paenibacillus sp. DMB5 | reverse complement strand
CGAAGCGTTGAAGCTTAAAATCGTCGAATGCCACGAGAAGCTTAAAGGCATTTATGGATACCGCAGAGTGAAGGTATGGCTAAAGCGTACCTACGCCATTCATATGAATCACAAGCGTGTACAGCGACTCATGGGCGAGCTGGGACTTCGAGCAGTTATTCGGAGGAAAAGACCTTACTATGGCAAGAAAGAGGCTTACGTGATCTCTGACAACCACCTGAATAGAGAGTTTACAGCAGAGCAGCCGAACCAGAAGTGGGTCACGGATATTACGTACCTTATCTTCGGTGGACAAAGGCTGTACTTGTCTGCGATTAAAGATCTGTTTAACAATGAAATTGTAGCGTACCAGATTAGCTCGCGGAATGATCTAAAGCTGGTGTTGGATACAGTCAAAAAGGCGAGAAAACGGCGGGACACCAAAGGTGTTCTTTTGCACAGCGACCAAGGATTTCAATACACTAGCCGCCAATACAGTAAACTACTGGAGCGATATGAGATAAAGGCAAGCATGTCCAGAAAGGGTAACTGCTGGGACAATGCCTGTATGGAGAACTTCTTCGGTCATTTTAAATCCGAGTGTTTCTATCTCCACTCCTTTCACTCTGCTAAGCAGGTGAGGCATGCTGTGCAGCAATATATCCGCTTTTACAACCATGCACGTTTCCAAACGAAATTAAACAACCTGAGTCCTTATGAATACCGAACTCAGGCTGCTTAAATATTGCTTTTTAATTACTGTCTACTTGACAGGGGTCACTTCATTTGACCAGGGCGGTCTATTTCTTTTTGTGGATAATGATCTGGGCACTCTCTGTAAAAGCGCAGATTATTCTTGGCGTAACCCCGAGCGCTCTGATGTCATGTTTGATCACTTCCTTAAAAAGCTCACGTATAAAGAACCCTCCTGCCTCTATATAAGGTCAAGACCAGACTTTGCATAATTTTGCCACAAATGTAAGGCTGATGTAGCAATAATCAGGGCCATCGCCAAAGCGATTGGGTAAATGATGAGTAGAGCCCTGGAAAGGAGGCTGTACCAGATGAAGAAAAATGCCAAAATTCTGTTCTTTGTCTTTTTGTTTGCCGTTGTAATGATCATGTTGTTCGGCTGGGTCCTGCCTGTGGTTTTTCAGTACTATCTCCACAATACATACATAAGAGGAATAACCCTGCTGCTGATTTTCAGTATTGTGGTGCTTGCCAAACGGTTTACCTGGAAAAACAACATTGTATATCTCATCGCTGTATTCACACTGTTCAGCATGATGATCGACACGGCAGGCAATCCTGTTTTTAACAAACCGCTGGAGTGGATGGTGTCGCCTGTAGGGGAGCTGCAGGTCATGCGGGATATCAATAATTATGCGCCCGGCGAATATGCTATTACGGATAATATCACGATTTTGAAGCATAGTGGTGAGGTACTCGAGCTTAGTACGATCTGGCTGTATTTGTACCGGTTTGTGCAGTATATGGTCCTGTACTCGATCGTCGGGACGCTGCTTGGCGCCATTGCCGGAAGGAGACCGCAGCGGGAGATGGCATTGATTCAGGCCGCGGGCGATCAGCCTCTGACAGCAGAACAGGAGCAGCGGGCCGCCGCTGAAATGAAGCGCAGAGCGGAAGCCGGGAATGCGCCGCATCTTCCTCCTGATGATATTCTGGATACGGTGCGCCAGATGAAGAAGGACGGGAAGCTCATTCAGGCAATCAAGCTTGTCCGTCAGCATAGCAGCCTGTCACTGGGTGAGGCGAAGCAGTATGTGGAGCGGTTATAGGCTGAATGAAAGTTAAAGAATACCTGTGGCTATAGGCTGCGGGTATTTTTTATCGGGAAGGCCTTAGAAAATTCCGGTGTGATCATTTATACTGGGTAAAGTGACATTTTATCGAAGGAGCCCCGAATCCATTATGAATAAAAAAGAAGTAGCGCATATCCGCAAGCAGTTTAAGCTGGACCATGATTTGCTAAGCCTGTACGATATTCTGAACGTATATGTTATGAAGGAGACCAACGAGATTTACCACTGGGAGCGCCTGCCGTTCGGGCTTGTGGACCGGGAGAAGCAGGAGCTGTACATGGGCAATTTCAAAAAACTGCTGTCCGGTGAGCTGGACCACAAGCTGTTCGAGCTGAAGTTTCAGGAGGAGGCGGAGGAGCCGGCCAAGGTCATGCTGCACCAGGGGCTGATCACAGGTGATCCGGAAGAGTGGCAGGACCTGATGCTGATGCTGGTGGACCGGATGCTGGCAGATACCAAGTATGAAAAAGACACCGTAATCACCTTCGTACGCGGACAATACCACCGGCCGACCAAAGCCAGAAATGAAGAAAGCGAAGAGAGCGAGAAGAACGAGACGTTTGCCCACCAGTTCATTCTGTGCAGCGTGAACTCCACAGAGCAGCAGCGTAAAAATCTCATGTTCGACTATGTCGAACGGGAGTTCAAGTATAACGTCATCGTGGATCCGATTGTGAAGCTTAGCTCGCCGGAGCAGGGGTTCTTTTATCCGAGTGTGACGGACAATTATTCGGATATTAACCGCGTGCTGTACTGTACGGGCAAATCGAATTATCCGGACCCGAAGTTCATTGAGCAGGTGCTGAACGCGGAGACTTCTGTGACAGCGATGGAAGAGAGAGCCTATTTCGAGGACATCGTAAAAGAGATTGCCGGCGAGCATCTGGATACGACCACTATCGCCCAGGTATATGAGCAGATCCAGCAGGTTATTGAGGATGGCCAGGGTGAGGAAGAGCCGGCTACGCTGGATTTCAAGGATGTGGAACGGGTCCTGAAGGTAAGCGGGGTAGAGGACGTTACGGCTGAGAAGGTGGAGCGGGCCTTCGAAACGATCATCGACGACCGGAACTACGAGATGAAGGCCGCTAGTGTAATCCCGAAATTCACCACCAAATCAATCAAAATCGAGACCAAGGTAGCCACCATCTCCGTCAGCCCGCAGGATCTGCGGTATGTTAAGCAGGTTAATTATCAGGGCAAACGCTGCATTATGATTGAGGTTGATGAGGATGTTGTGATTGAAGGGTTTACGCTTAGTACGGAGGTTTTGTAATTACATTTGACTGATCTGAGATGTTGATTCTATTTTTTCAGGAATGTAATATATACAATGCAAAGAGAGCCGTGCGCGAACACGACTCTCCGTAGCAACAGCCGCCTATAAGGGCGGAGGCTTAAAACAGGATAGGGCAGAGATAGACCGCTACCTTTGGTCAGGGCGGTCTATTTCTTTTGGAGGTCGTTCAGCAGGTCAACAATGAACATGCCGAACATGAACATCAGTGAGAGCCCCTCCTTTTTTGGACTCACCAAAGAATTTTGCCGCTGCCTCCCGGATAGCAATCTCCTCTTGCATATCAGCAATCAGCTTGTTCTACACTATCCCTCACTACACCCAGCCTGTAAACTCCAATATCGACGCCTTTGCCGACTGCGCCTCGGACTGTGCACCCTTGCGCCACTCTTTGGGCGAAGCGCCCATCAGCCGGGAGAAGCAGCGGTTAAAGCTGGAGATGGAATGAAAGCCGACCTGCTCGGAGATGGAGAGGATGGAATCATCCGTGCTTTTTAGCTGCTTGCAGGCTTCTTCAATCCGTGTACTGGTCAGGAAATCGAGCGGGGCGGTGCCCATGATTTCATGGAATTTTCTGCGGAAATGGGTGGTGCTCAGGTGGCATAGCTCGGCCAGAAAATCAATCGTGATCGGCGTCATGTAGTGTTTCGTAATGTACTCCAGCGCCGGAGAAATTACAAATTCCCCTTTCAGGCTCTGGTCACTCTCCGGCTCAGGCAGAAGTTCATTCGCAGAATAGATTCTCAGCAGCTCAATATAGAGGGATTGCAGTAAACCGTAGGCACTCTCCTGGTAATAGGGCCGCTGCTGCTTCAGCTCCTCCACTATGGAGGTGGCCAGATAATAGACTTTGGGATGCTGCTCCTTGCTCAGCACGCAATTGCGGCCCTGAACCCTCCACAGATTAGGCTCGACGCTGCTGTAAGCGCTTTTGAAGGAATGCTGGAACAGCTCCTCCGGTGAGAAAAAAAGATAGGACCACAAGCTGGCCGAATCCTTCGAGCTATAGGTGGTATGGGGCAGGAAGCGCGGCAGAAAGGTGATATCCCCGGCCTTAAAAGGAACGGCTTCCCCTTTAATCTCCATGATCCCGCTATCCGAATAGCAGATGCCGATTTCCAGATGGTTGTGAAAATGCAGATGCTCCGATTTGATGTCGGAGATTCTCCAGCGGTCCCCGCTCAGCAGCAGGACTGGAAACTGAATCGGCAGACTGTAGTGGCGGTACTCGATGACGGGCTTCTTTTTTCTGGGCATATCCGAAAGGCCCCCGTTCCCATATATAGATTATTAGTTGAAGGTACATTATGGTAGCTAGAATGATAGCATTGTGCCGGCGTTAAGAGAATGGGAGAGAAATCCCAACTTTTTGCGAAATTAATTATAAATGATCGAAATTGCGCAGGTTTGCTATGAATATGCTTAGAATATGACTATTATACACCTTACAATAGAATTCATAAAGCGTTTACAAACTGTCAGACGGCTCTCAATCGCCATTGGGGGACCGTGTGCGAAGGAGAGGGGAATTTCAATATGCTTCAACTGGATTATGAGAAGGAACTGATTTTGAGCGTTATCGACAAGGTTACCAAGAAGACGCTTGCTATGGACTTAACATGGGACTGGCCTTGCGGCGTAGCTTATTACGGGGTATCGAGAGCCTACAAGGTTACTGGAAACAAGGAGTACCTCGACACGCTGATCCGCTGGGCAGATGAATATATTGAGCTGGGCCTGCCAACCTGGACGGTTAACACCTGTGCGATGGGACACATGCTGATTACGCTCTACGAAGAGACAGGCAACCAGAAGTACTGGGATATTGTAATGAGCAAGGTCGACTATCTGCAAAATAGCGCACTCCGCTTCGGAGACAACGTGCTGCAGCACACCGTATCGGCGAACAATGATTTTCCTGAGCAGGCTTGGGCGGATACGCTGTTCATGGCAGCATTCTTCCTGCTGCGTGTCGGCAGCAAGCTGAAAGACCAGACTTTGATTAACGATGCCCTGAACAATTACTACTGGCATATCAAATATCTGCAAAATCCAAGCACCGGCTTCTGGTACCACGGCTATAACAATGTGAAGAAGGATCATATGTCCGGGTTCTACTGGGGCAGAGCGAACGCTTGGGGTGCTTACACCATGTCGCAGGTTAAGCCGCTGTTGCACGACTGGTACCTCTACCCGCAGTGTATGGATATCGAGTGTTCGCTGCGCGACCAGCTGGCTGCACTGAAGCTTGTACAGACTGAGAACGGCCTCTGGCGCACCGTGCTGAATGATGAGGGGTCCTATGAGGAAGTGTCTGCATCTGCAGGTATTGCTGCGGCAATGGTTAACAATGGCAATCCGCTGCACACCAAATATGTACAAAAGGCACTTAAGGGCATTCTTGAGAACATCAGCGAAGACGGACGTGTACTTAATGTATCCGGCGGCACTGCTGTCATGAAGGACCGTGAAGGCTACTGCAACATTCCAAAAGACTGGATCCAGGGCTGGGGCCAAGGCTTAGCGCTTGCCTTCCTGTCCGACATGATTCAATAGGAGGTAAGCAACTTGACCAAACATACAAAAGGCTCTTTTACCCTGCCGGGCGAATCCGGTTATGAGAAGCTGACACTGGAGCTGGCTGAACGCTGGGGCGCGGATGTGATCCGTGACAGTGACGGCACCAAGCTGTCTGATGAAATTATCAACGCAGGGTACGGCATCTATTCTACGATCTGTATCATCCGTGATCATAATGCATGGGCGGCGCAGAACCAGGATAAGCTGCAGCAGTGCTTCCTGATCACCAATCCGAAGGTTGCCGTACAGGATTACTTGTCTATCTATGTAATGGAGGATTTCTTCGCTGACCAGTTCAGAGTGAATGACTCCAAAGAAGCGTTCAAATACTGGCAGGTTACCGACCGGACGACCGGGGAAGAGCTCCCGCGCGAGCAGTGGAACTATGACCGTGAATCGGGAAATGTCGTGCTGACCGGGATTACGCCTTGGCATAAATACACCGTCAGCTTCATGGCTTACCGGATCTGGGAAGAAATCTCCATGTACAACCACACCACGAACAACTGGACCAAAGATCATCTGATGCAGATTGATCCGATGTACACTGAGACTCAGGAGTATATGCTGGACTGGATGGAACAATGGTGCGTGGAGCATAAAGAGACAACGGTAGTCCGCTTTACTTCGCTGTTCTATAACTTCGCCTGGATCTGGGGCAGCAGTGAGCGCAACCGCCACCTGTTCTCCGACTGGGGTTCATATGATTTTACCGTGAGTGCAAGAGCGCTTGATCTCTTTGCCAAAAAATACGGCTATTCCCTCACCGCTGAAGATTTCGTTAACGGCGGCAAATACCGTGTCAGCCACATTCCGGCCGAGCAGCGAAAGCTGGACTGGATGGAGTTTATCAATGATTTTGTCATCGGCTTCGCCAAGCAGCTCATTGATATCGTGCACAGTCACGGTAAGCTGGCTTATGTCTTCTATGATGACAGCTGGGTCGGCATGGAGCCTTACAATGACCGCTTCGAAGAATTTGGCTTCGACGGCATGATCAAATGCGTATTCTCCGGTTATGAAGCCCGGATGTGCTCCGGCGTCAAAGTGGATACGCACGAAATCCGTCTGCATCCTTACCTGTTCCCGGTTGGACTGGGCGGTGCCCCTACCTTCATGGAAGGCGGAGACCCTACACTGGATGCCAAGAAGTACTGGATCAATATCCGCCGCGCCCTGCTGCGCGAGCCGATTGACCGGATTGGACTTGGCGGCTATCTGCATCTGGTTGAGCCATACCCGGATTTCTGTGACTACATCGAGAAAATTGCCGACGAATTCAGAGAGATCAAAGAGCTGCACAGCAAGGGCAAGCCTTACCAGGTGAAAACCAAGGTAGCGGTGCTGCACAGCTGGGGCAAGCTGAGATCCTGGACGCTGTCCGGCCACTTCCACGAAACCTTTATGCATGATCTGATTCATATCAATGAAGCATTGTCCGGTTCACCGGTGGAAGTGCAATTCATCGACTTCGAGGACATCCGTCAGGGCGTACTGCAGAATGTTGACGTTGTGATCAATGCCGGTCTGGCCGGTTCCGCCTGGAGCGGCGGCAAGCACTGGAATGACAGCAAAGTGGTCGATCTTCTGACCAAGTGGGTATACGAAGGCGGTACGTTCATCGGGGTGAACCAGCCTTCCGCAGTAGAAGGCTATGACACGTACTTCAGAATGGCGCATGTACTTGGCCTGGATGAGGATACTGGAGCCAGAGTTGTACATGGCAGATGGGCGTTTGAAGCCAACGATGAGCTGGGCCTTCTGCCGGAAGGCGCAAGCATCGAAGCGAAGCAGGGCATCTATCTGACAGATGGAGCAGCTTCGGTCGTGCAGCAGTCGGGCGGTAGAATCACACTGTCCTCGAACGCTTTTGGCAAAGGAAAAGGGATCTACCTGCCTTCCTTCGAGTTCAACCTGGAGAATACGAGACTGCTGCTCAACCTGATCCGTTATGCGGGCGGCGAGCTGAATGACAGCAAGTACATCACGGATAACCTCTACACAGAGTGCGCTTACTATCCGGAGAGCAAGATTCTCGTTGTGATCAACAACAGCTCGGAGACCCAGAAGACCTCGGTTGAGACGGAGTTCGGCGTGCAGACGCTGGAGCTTGCTCCATACGATACTGTGATTAAGACGATCGGCTAATTGATTTGTTTGGTAAAAAAGCTCAAGCCCGCGGCGGTCTGCCGGGTGCTTGAGCTTTTTGCTGTTGATAGATGTGTGAGGGGAGCAGGAGCCGCTGGGCTAAAAATATGATAGGATAGGAGTACATTATTACCGCCATGGGGCTAGAAAAGAGAGAAGCATGAGAATCATTATTTCACCTGCCAAGAAGATGAAGATCGACACCGATGTATTTACGGAGCGGCAGCTGCCGCAGTTTATCAGCGAAACAGAATCGCTGCTGGCGGCCCTGCAAAAGCTGAATTATGATGAGTTAAAAAAGATTTGGAAATGCAATGACGACATCGCTGCACAGAATGTGGAGCGGATTACCCATATGAATCTGGAGCGGAATCTGACGCCGGCGGTATTCGCCTATGAAGGCCTGCAATACCAGTACATGGCGCCGGGTGTGCTGCAGAGTGAGGAGCTGGAGTATCTGCAGGAGCATCTGCGGATTCTCTCCGGGTTCTACGGGATGCTCCGGCCGTTCGACGGAGTGGTGCCTTACCGGCTGGAAATGCAGGCCAAGCTGGCCGGACCCGGCTTCAGCTCGCTGTACAAGTTCTGGAACCGGAAGCTGGCGGACCAGCTGTTTGCCGAAACCGACTGCATCGTGAACCTGGCCTCCAAGGAGTACAGCAAGTGTATCTCTCCGTACCTGGGCGGGAACGTTCGTATGGTTACCTGCGTGTTCGGACAAGAGGTCAAAGGGAAAATCACCGAAAAAGCCACCTTCGCCAAAATGGCCCGGGGCGAAATGGTCCGCTTCATGGCCGAGCGGCAAATCAGCCGCGTGGAGGAGATTAAGGAGTATAAGGGGCTGAACTTCGCTTACTCGGATGAGCTGTCTGATGAAGGGACTTATGTGTTTTTGCAGGGGTAGTGGAAGAATAATGCGATAAGTGATAGTACGGGGCAGGATGACCCCATGTCCCTTATTTATTTTTTTCGGAGTCCCCGGCGTACATTATCATATGCTGTAGGTCGATAATCATATTGCAGCCTTTAAGAATATCCAAACCAATGAGACCGTTAATATAGTTAATGTCTTCATGAAAAATGCCAAAATCAATAGGAATATTTTTCAAGAATAAATCGCCTATTTTAATTTGATCAACATGTTTTTGAAAAGTGTATTCATCCCCGCCAATACCAAAGTTACGTATAAGCTTATCTCCGTTTTCGAACTTGATTCCAATTTCATTTACAACATCAGAGGACAGAAGTGAGTGGGCTGCTCCCGTATCGATTACTAGGTTTTCGATAGTCAGAGAGCGGCCTTTGTAATAAATCACCATAGATGTTTGAAGTAAACCATTAATATAGTTAATCTGCATATTTTTTAGTCCTGTACAAAGGATGATGTCTAAGCTCAATGGCTATTTTCTCTTGTCCGGTATGATATACAACATTATTGTTTTTACAGCTAAGTAGTAACCTGGTAGCTTCATTAGGATCTTCTATTGCCCGTACCAGAGCAACGTCGTCTACAAATTGAATGTTATCTTTAGTATGTGAATCTAGTATTTCAAGTAAGACATATTGATTAGGATATATTGTACGCACTTCTTGCCACTGCATCAGTATCACGCTCCAATATAAGGTCTTAATACATATTATTATACTCTATTTAAACATCTATGCCTGTGGAGGAATTACCAAAGCCCTTGTGGAAATATTAGGATAATACATTGATGTACTTGATCTCCTATAATCTATTCTTCACGGAGGATCATAATGGACAAATCTGCCCGTTTCAAGAAGTCCATCCTTTACATAGAAGAACATCTGCACGGCGAGATTAGCCTTGAGCTGGCGGCACAGGCCGGATACACCTCCCTGATGCAGCTATACCGGGACTGCTACACCTACACCGGGCATTCGGTAAAGGAATATATCCGCAAACGCCGGCTGTCGGTTGCTCTTTCCCGGATCAGAGCAGCAGAGCTGCCGCTGGCTGAGATTGCCTATGCTTGCGGCTACAGCTCCCAGCAGGCTCTATGCAAATATGTGAAATCCGCCACAGCCATGACCCCGCTGGAATACCAGAAGAATGATGCCTGCTACTACTTCCCCGCATATGACAGCCAGCCTGTAAGGCAGGTAACGGTTACTACGGACACTATCCCCAAGACACTGCAGACCGCTTTTTATTACCCTGAACCAGACGGCATTGAACACCGGGCATTGCAAGCGCTGAGCGCTCTTTTGCCGGGATATAAAGGAAGAATCTTTGGCAGGGGCGGGCAGCCGCGCAGCGGGGAGTTCTGTTATAAGCTCACTGTAGAATATGACTATGAGTTAATGGACAGCTTTGCTGGAAGTGTTTTTCAGGAAGCTGTTATGCAGCCGGAGGTCACCCGAACCTTTGCCAAAACAACAGTTGCTCATAAGGAGGCTGAGATTACTGAGGCCTGGAACTATCTTTACGGGGATTGGCTGAGATTGAGTATGTTCAAGCAGGCTGAGGGCGGCTATTTCGAAGAGTATATTTGCAAGGGGAGTGCAGTGAACAAGCTGGTTTTGTACCTGCCGGTGGTCAAGCGGCCGGATTATAGCCGTATCCGCGTAGCGTATTGTGATGACCGTTTGTTTCTGACGGCAAGCCGCTCAGGAGAGGACGCCGAGGAACAGGCGGCAGCAGCAGTAATCTCATACTTATCCTTGCATAATCCCGGTGCGATAAAAGAAGACGGGGAATTCTACGTGTCTCAGATTGGTCCGGGTTGTACGTGTGGCGTGAGGTTGGAATCAGCTCCGGTACTGCCGGCAGATTGCGGACTTGAGCTTTTGCAGCTTACCGCAGGCCATTATGCCGTATTGGAGAGCAGCTGCTGCAGTGACGGCAGGGTGTTCGGGGAATGGCTGGACAGCTGGATCAGAGAAAATGGATGGAATAGGGGAAAGGGCCCACTTTTACTACATATGAGATTAACGGCAGTCATGACCCGGAGAGAATTCAGATGAGGGTATGGATCAGGCTGGAAAATGTTAAAAACCGATAATACCACAGGCCTGAATGTATATAAAGTTGAGATATGAAAGGAGCTGGACTGCAAATGAGCTTGAGGAAAACGGACCTGCCGGAGCAGGTTTCGGAAGGTTACAGCCCCCGGGTAAAGCCGGCAATCCTGAGAATGGTGGAGGAGATGAGCCAGATGGTGCTTCCAAATGAAGTGTTCGTAGAGCAGGTTACTGAATTATGTACGATTGTGGATCGGCCGGAGATGAAAATTGTCGGAATCGCGCTGACGGTAACGTTCGAAAGCCGAGGATACGGGGGATTTTATGGATTTGAGCATGCCAGCTGTATTTTGAATGATTACTTTTATACGAAAAAGCTGATTGCGGAAGGCGATATGGCCCTGCTCTCCGGCATCATCAGCAGCAGACTCAAGGGCGGAGCAGAGGTTGTTACCGTGCGGACTGAGGTTAAGGGTGACGGTAACTACAAGGTGATTGTGGGCTATGAGGTAGACAGTCTGGAGGGCTTGCCCGAATATTTGCCGGAATATACGGAGACGCTTACAGTACCGGCCTGCCGGTATGCCAAGGTGCTGATTAATGAGAACGGGCGGGAAGGACAGCCGGGTTACGGGGAGCGTATGCATGCGGATGAGTATTTTGTGAATGATTTCCGCAAGGATACCAGCTATGTGTATAATCCAACCGGCATCGGGTTCAATACATATGACGGCACGGGAGAGATTCTTACCAAATATGAACCGGTTATGACGGCACAGACGGTAGCTGAACGCTACGCCTCCCTGCGCTTTAAGGCAGTTACTCTGCCTGAGATGAAGATCGCCTGCAGCATGACCGTGCCGGACAGTGAGGAGTTTGTGATTACGAAGTATTTTGGCGTGCAGGATCAGGTGTTTGCCACGGAAGCAGCCAAATATTATCTGCATGATTACTACGGGTTTCCGGTGGCCAGCGGCCAGGAGGGGGAATATAATTCCTGCTTCGGAACAAGGGTCAGCTCGTTCGCCGGACTTCCGGATTGCGTAGAAAAGCTGACTCTTCCGGGCGGCCTCTATCTGCACATCAGCCAGCTTGAGGTGAACGGCGACAATCCCGGTATTCCTTATGATGCTGCGTTTAATCATCTGGAGGAGCTGTATCTGTCCGGGCATCCCGAGTATCAGCGCGACTGGAGCAGACAGGTCATCGCCCGGTTCCGGCAGGCTAATGCGGCTTCGGTGTTTGTTCCGTTGATTATGTGAGGTGGTGAGATGCAAGATGAAGCAAGATGAAAGGTGAGTGAAGAGGCCCTTCCCGGCGGGAAGGGTTTTTTCGGCTGGGAAGGGAATCTGTATGTATGGTGTATAATGGCGCTAAATATGATGTTGAGCTGGGTGCTGTCCATGGTCGAGAATTTTTGGGATATGCATGAGATTGAACGGGCGGTAAAGATCCTTGCTGATGATTTTTTGCGTATGGAGGTTGAAAAAGTAGAGTTTCTGGAGATGCCGACGTACGAGGAGACTAAGGTGTCTTATGAGCGTGATTATGCGCCTTATGCAGGCTGAGGGAGAATGAATCATGACTTTTGAAGTACTTGTGGCAGTTCCTATTGTAGTTGCTCTTATTATATTAATCTGGTGTACAACTGTAATTATACGGAGAAAAGCAATCCGGAAAACACTGGGTGATCAGCTGCTGATCGTCAGAGATGCAAAATTTATTTTTGACGTCATTTTTGGAGTGGTATTTTTAGGCATCGGATTATTTCAAGTGATCCGGTTCTATGGAGCAGAGGGCGGCATAGAGCTATTGTTTCTATTTTGGCCGATGTACTTAATCCTTTTGGCACCTGTTTATTTTGTAAGAGCGTTTAGTAAAATTGAGATTTATGAACAAGGCATCCTAACAAGAGATAGCATGTGGAGATGGGAGCAGACAGAGAAGGTTTTTATAAAAGAAGAGGGCAATTCTGTAACAGTCAGGTTTAAACTGAAACGCGATCGGCTTAATAGCAAGAAGGTCACCATAAATAAAAACGAGAAAGAGAATGTAATAACGGTGCTTAGTGATGTTTTTAAATTGTGAAGAAGATACCTCAAGGAGGATAAACAGCTATGGCGAAACAACGCAAGATAGAAGAAGTGTTGAAGGAATTGTCCAAAGAAGAATTAATTGCAATTATTGCTGAGGTTGCCGGGCAGGATGAGGTGTTTAAGAATACACTCCTATTAAAATATGGTTCAGGGGATCAGCCGCGTCTGCTGAAAACCTTCCAAAAGCTTATAAAAACGATTGTGAAGCAGTACACAGGCAGGGAAGGATTCATCCCTTACCGGCAAACAAGAAGCTTCGCAGCAGACCTAATTGCTTTGCTGGAGAGTAAGAGGAGTGTAAGCGATGATAAGCTGAAGCTGGAAATGGCTTTAATGGTGCTGGAAGAAGGAGTAGAGGCCTTTCAGTATGCTGATGACTCGGACGGCGAGATCGGGGGACTGGTGGATGAGGTTTTGGATCAGATCGACGGGCTTGCTGAAAGTCAGCAGACGGCAGATGAGTCCGTGCGGAAGCATTTTTTAACACGCCTGATCAAAATGAGCCAAAATGCTGTGTTCGACGGTTGGGATGATTATCCGGTTACTCTGCTGCGGATATGTACTGTATTTGCTGATGAGAAGAAGCTCAGAGAACAATTGCTGGCAGCTATCGGAGCGCAGCTTGCAGCCAATGCCGGTAAGGAGTATGTAGAGTATTCAAATGAGGCGTTGCAAGGAATTCAGTTTGAGCTTATCGATAAATATAGCTCCGCAGAAGAAGCTGATAAGTATATGCAGGAACATCTTCATCTGAATTCATTTAGGAAATTGGCCATAAAGAAAAGCATGGAGGCTGGTGACTACCGGCGGGTAATCCAGCTGGCGGAGCAAGGGGGACGGGGAGACAGAGCCGACTTTAAAAAAGCGAAATACGAAGCGTATAAGGCGCTGTCGCTAAAGGAAGAGCAGAAGCAGCTGGCTAAAGAGCTTTTGCTGGATGGGGACTACGAATATTACGCTGAGCTTGAAGCATTGTCTGAAGGGGATAAGGAGGAGTTTTACCGTGGCATTCTTGCAGAACTCAAACAATCGGATACATGGTCTGCCGATGCGCTCTATACGAAGCTGATCTCAGATAAAAATGATCTTGCAGAGATACTGGCTTATGTAAAAGCTAATCACGGTGCGATTGAGGAGTATGCTGCCCGGTTGTCAGCAGCCTACAAAACGGAAGTGGAAGAAGTATACCTCCAGTATATTTACGATACCGCCGCTGCCGCTTCAAACAGGAAAAAGTATTGGAATGTCTGTCAAATGCTTAAACGCTACGGAAAGCTGGCCGGCAAGTCCAGTCAGAACGCCATTATTCAGGAGGTGCATGAGAAATATTATAACCGGCCGGCTTTGTTGGACGAGCTGTCTAAGCTTTGATTGAGGGGGCATATTAACGCCCCTCCTGTCATTCTGTCGATTGCTCCGTCATCAGCCCCCAGCGGAAGCCGAACTTGTCAACCACTGTAGCCATACAGGAGCTGTACGTTGTGCTGCGCAACGGGTGAATGATGCTGCCGCTTTCCTTTAACGTTTCGTAAGCCTGTTTCACCTGATCGTCCGTTTCAAAGGTAATGGTCAGAAAAAGAGCGGTGTTTCCGGGCACCCCGGGTCCAATTTCATCCGCCAGCATTATGCGCTGTTTGCCGATAACAGCCTCTGCATGATACACGTAGTTCCGCTGCTCAGAAGTTAAGCTGAAATTCCAGTCCTGTGGATCTGCGTCTGCATAATACAGGAGGAAATTCATTTGCAGACCAAACGCTTTTTGATATAAACCGATTGCTTCTTCACATTGTCCGTAAAAATGCAGAGTGGGCGTAACAAGCATGAGTATCAGCTCCTTTTATAGTTCAATAAGAAGGGTTCCCTGTTAAGATACCTCTGGCAAAAGCGTTCATCAACATAAGGAGTGGTTTGGGATAAGCCTTCATGCTCTAGCGCTCACAGCTCCATCCGTATTATTTTTCAATATTCTACCATGTTACTTGCGAGGAGTATGCTTACTATAATGAACAATCTGTGGAGAGAGACGGCATGAGTGTGTGGAGAAGGAAGGGCTTGGAGCTATTCTATGATTTTAGACATACATTTACCGGTAAAGAGGATACGATATATACCCTGATGGTCCAGCTGCGAAGCCGGGTAGAGGATGCCCCTCTGAAAAAGGATACGGAGGAGCTGGACAAGATTTACGGAAACGTGGAGTGGTGCTTCAATCAGCGGAAACGCTGCTTTGACCTCTGCAACGCGGCGGCAGTGGGGTTCTATGAGCATTTGGTAGAAGAGGGGAATACCAGGTTTGCGATTCCTTACCGGGTGCCTGGATGTTGCGGCGTGAGGCAGAGAAGTATAAAGAGCTGGTACTGGAAGTTTGAGTGTTAGGGTTGGCGGATAGGGTGCGGTCGGCTAGAGTGTGGAAAAAGGGGAAATCCCGTTGTTTGCGCACAACGGGTGCGAGTTGGCAAAATCAAAGGCAAAAATGCCTCTGATTCCGCCTGTGTGAGGCGAAACGGCCAAATGAAGGGCAAAAATGCCTTTGATTTCGCTTGTCTGAGGCAAAGTGGCGAAATGAAGGGCAAAAATGCCTCTGATTCCGCCAGCATGAGGCGAAATGACGAAATGAAGGGCAAAAATGCCTTTGATTTCGCCTGCGTGAGGCGAAACTGCGAAATGAAAGGGAAAAATGCCTCTGATTTCACCCATATGAGGCGAAATGGCGAAATGAAAGGGAAAAATGCCTTTGATTTCGCCTGCGTGAGGCGAAACGGCAAAATCAAAGGCAGAAATGCCTCTGATTCCGCCCGCATGGGGCAAATCGGCCAAATGAAAGGGAAAAATGCCTCTGATTTCGCTCGCGTGAGCGGAAAGGCATTGTGCACGGGTCGCCGCTAACCCGCAAGCTCCCAGACATGTGCCAGCCAGGAGCCTCACTCCGCCGGAGCATGCTTTTTCCACTTCCGGATCTTTGCCCGGAAGGTTTTGAAGGGGGCGGCCGAGTTGATGTGAATCCAGCGGGCCATCGGCCAGTTGTCCTTGCTGCCTGTCCACGAGCGAGCCCCTTGAGAAAACAGCTCTTCCTCCGTCAAGCCGCCTATCCAGGCCAGCCACTCCTGCTCGGCCTGCCGAAGCAGCTCCCGGAGTTCGGTGAGTGTGTATTCCTCGTACTTTTGATAGAATGACTGGTACAGTCCGCCCAGCTGGTTCCATTTATAGTCCGCAGACGGCATCGTCACACTCTGGCCTGCAAGCTCCGCTTTATCCCAGCCCATAACGAGATGTAGCCAGCCAAGCTGATAGGCGATAATTTCGCCCGGTGTTTTGTCTACTTCAGATATTCGCGTGTTCCTGTAACGGTCGTCGATTCCTGTAAACTCGGCATCAAACAATATGTAGTTAGTATGGATCGTATCCAGCAGCTCCTGCCTAGAGCTATATTCATAGCTTGCCATGCTATCCATATCCCTCCGTATATATTTAACTCCGTTATACCATACAGCAATGACACCAGTATGTCCGGTTTAACTCAATTAACACTATTAATCAATCCAGCTGAACCGTTTGCCGCCTCACGCGAATCCCCTCACTCCAGCCTACCCCGCGAACTCCGGCCCACCACCACACCCGTCAACCCGCGACTTCCGCTACACTACCAGCCCCCAGCCACTCCCGCACACCCGCGAACTCCGGCCCATCGTCCCCCCAGCCACTCCCG
>NZ_LRAC01000087.1 GCF_001517085.1 Paenibacillus sp. DMB5 | reverse complement strand
GTTGCTCCTGTCGCACCCGTCTCCCCAGTCGCTCCAGTTGCCCCGGTTACCCCGGTTGCCCCGGTCTCCCCGGTCACACCAGCTCCCGTTGCACCTGTTGCACCTGGCGCACCTGTCGCTCCGGTTGCACCGGCAGGCCCGGTAATTCCTGCGGTTTCACCGAGCAGCTCGGCAGATACCAGACGGTGTGCAGTTACCAGCTGTCCGGTGCTGCTTTTTCCCCACAGTGAAATCTGCACGGGATCGCTTGCCGGAGGTGCGGTAGGCGTAGTAAAGGTAAATTCAAACGCATCCAGATCGGCAAAATAATTGACAGTGACTACCTGATTTGCAGCAATATTAAGCGCCTGACTAACATAGAGGACCCGTGTTCCACCGCTCATGTAATAACCCTGAATTGACACTGTGGATGCATTGGTATCGCTCCGGTTGTCTACTCTTACGGTCACCATCTGAGTTGGTCTTACCCCGCCGACCGGATTATTTTCTATCGGCCCGGTTGATAAAAAGCTCATTCCAACACCACTTCCCCGTTTTAGATTATGAATCTGCACTGTTCACTGCACAGCAATAGAATGGCTTTTGTACGCAGAACGGGCATACTGCCGCGCCAGCTTACGGCCATTCCTCCCTCTCTCAGCCTCCCTGCCGCTTATAAGCCACCCGTTCCACAGCTTGGACGACTTAACCGGCGGCGGCCGGCTGAGTGATTTATATAGTAATATTCCGGCTGGTTTGTTCGGTGTGGACTTATCAGCGGCACTCACAGCAAATCAGGCTGAAGCGCACAAAAAAACTGTTCCAGCCGCAGCTTAAGAACAGTCCTTGTTTAGCATCATATTGATTTAATCCCCGGCCATTGCCGGATAGGCTACTTATAAATATAAGTCCGGACACCGATTCTCGAATATACTGTATTTTTCCCGCTGTTCCCCTTTACCGCCGGCACACCGCTTCTCGCCGCAAGTCCGCTGATATAGTCGAAATTCGGGTGCAGCGCCTCATCCGTCAAATAAGCAGACGTCCGGCTGCCCGGCACTCTTTTCCTGTTAAGAGAAGTGATCATTTCCTCAGCACTCTTGATGCCCAGTCCATGCCCGTAGTAGCGGTCCGCACCAAGCATAATGGCATTTTCACCCTGCCACTCCGGCAGCTCCGGGTCATGGTCAGGATTTTTGAAATACACAACATCCCCCGCCTGCATCTCATACTTGTTGAAGGTAGTGATCATCTGCAGATTGCTGTCATAATTCCAGTCCCAGAGATAAAGGTCCGTAAAATAGCGGTCAAACGCCTCTGCCCCGATTGAAGCAATGGTCGCTTTGTAAAGAATCATCACCATCGCCATTGCACATTCAAACGCATACAGCTGACCATTCACAAAAATATCGTTAATCGCCGCTGAAGGGCGCACTCCCGGCTTCAATTCAAATCCGCCGCCAGCCGTACGGTTCCAATACTGTGGATTGCAGCGGGAGTTTTTAAAATTGGAGAAATCCGTTTTGCCTACACTCATTAAAATTGCCGCCTCTATTATCTCTGCCCGCATCTGCTGCTCAAAGCTCGAACCGCCGGGTGAGCCATAGCCTAACCCCATTCTGTCAGCCCCTTTCCTGATTCCTTCACAGAATATAGGTTATTGTACGTGTCAGGGCGTCCATTGGTGCTTGCTACTTTGGTTATTTACGTTCTTTGAGCTGAGTAGATATGGAGCAGTTAAACCTTCAACTAATAAACGGAAACCACCCGTTCACCTGCGCCGTCTCCTCCGTAAGCAGATCCAGATAGACCGAAGTCCGGTAATCCGTCTCCTTCAGGCTTCTGCCGGTAATTTCGGCGATCCGGTTCAGCCGGTACATCAGGGTGTTGGTATGGATATGCAAAAATGCGGCAGCCTCCTTCAGGTTCCCGTCCAGGGTGAGGTAGACCGCAATGGTTTTAAGAAAATCGCTTTTGTGCTCACGGTCATGCGCCTTAACCGGCTCCAGCAACGCACTGCGGCGGGGCCGGCTGCGCTTCTGTTCAATCATCGCCGGAACATAGGCCCAAAAGCCGATTTCATCGTAGAGCAGCAGACTGCGGGCATGGTAAGGGAGCAGCTTTTTGATCTCCAGCACCGCCAGGGCTTCACGGTAGGCCGTTGCGGCTGAGGTATATTCCCGGTAACCGGGACTGCATCCGGCTGCAAGCCTGCAGCCTTCACTGCGGCTCATGTCCGCAAGCAGCTTGTGCACGAACGAGGACAGAACCGCCGTTTCATCCACCGGGAAAACAAAAGAAAATAACAGAATCAGCCGGTTATGCTCAGCCGTCACAAACAGCAGTCGCTGCCCGGCGTAAGCATCCATCGTCTGCCGCAGACGCAGCAGAAAGGACTCACCAATCACTCTGTCGCTCTCGATTACCCCGATGTAATAGCTCTCCGGCAGCAGAATGGACCAGCTCTCCGCCTCCTGGCGGATACGCGGCTCACTGTCATAATGCGAGGTCAGAAGCTTCCAGAAAAAGTCCTCGAACGCCTTGTCCTGCCTGTTTTTCCAGCCACGCTGTTTAAGCAGATAACGTCCGGCGATACCCGCCGCCTTCTCCACTACCCCCTCGGCATACCCTTCAGCGAGGTTTCCGCGGTCAACGACCCAGATGTAACCCAGAATCTCCTGCTGATGCTTGATGCACATGGCCAGGCGCGGACCAAGGCCAACCTCCATTACGGCCGGAATGCGGATGGGATGCGCGGTATTTTCAAGCTGATGCATAACGCCTTTTTTGCGGAGTCCGATGATAACAGTGTTGGGCACACGTTTGCCGATAATGGTGGAGATACGCGCCGGATCACTCTCAAACTGATGGGAGCTATAACCAATGACATGGTGGTTACTATCCTCTATTGTTACCTGGGACTGCAGCGATTCGCTGATGGTATCCGCCAAGGATTCCATACTGTCAAAAAAACGGTCAAATGTTAGCCCTGCCTCTGTTTCTGTCAATGTTCCCACCCCAGCCTGAAGAATACCGGATCTTGTACGTATAGGTGTTTACATTATATTACTCAGATTGGCAGCTGGCTATAGGTTTATGAAAGAAAACCTTACACGTAAAGGGTTTATTTGTAAAAACATTTCCTGGTATAATAGCCCTTCAACCTACAAGTTAACTTGTTAGCATACTGTCTGCTTTAACGGATTCAGATGCGCTTATTTATGGAAAAACCGCTTTTTATCTATCCTAACGGACACCAGCGACCTTATATACCGAAATTCGGAGTATAAAGGGGGCTTGGGGAGAAAATAAGAGCTCTGGGGTCCGTTAGCTCAGCCGAATGGCTTCTTTCGGGAAAATAAGATCATGTATCCCGCCTTCCTGCCCTGTACTCAGGGTTTACAGCAACAAAAAAAACCGGCGGATGCCGCCGGCCCACAAAAGTATACCCCTCTGCTCTCTATAGGTTCCTGTATGCCTTTCTTCTCTCTATGCTCAGGCTGAACACAATGCTAGATCAGAGTGAACTCCTGCTCTACTGCTTTCTCTACCGTGAAGTACTCTTCCCCAAGAGCTTCCGCTACGGCCTGACAGGTGATTTTGCCGTTAGCTACGTTGACGCCGCTCTTCAGGCCGGCATTGTCTTCGATCGCCTGGAATACACCTTTATTTGCTATTTGCAGTGCATACGGAACGGTTACGTTGGTTAATGCAATGGTCGATGTTTTGGCTACAGCTCCCGGCATATTGGCTACGGAATAGTGCAGCACGCCATGCTTCTCGAATACCGGATTGTCATGGGTTGTTACGCGGTCAATCGTTTCGACGATTCCGCCCTGGTCGATGGCTACGTCGACGATAACCGAGCCCGGCTTCATCGCTTTGACCATTTCTTCAGTAACCAGCTTCGGTGCTTTGGCGCCCGGAATCAGCACTGCACCTACCAGGAGGTCGGCTTCAGCTACGGCTTTGGCAATGTTGTAAGGGTTGGAGATCAGCGTGCTGATCTGCGAGCCGAAAATATCGTCCAGCTGACGCAGTCTGTCAGCACTCAGGTCAATAATCGTTACTTCGGCGCCGAGGCCGATCGCCATTTTCGCGGCATTTGTTCCGACTACACCGCCGCCGATAATGCTGACCTTGCCTCTGCTGACGCCGGGAACACCGGATAGCAGAATGCCTTGTCCGCCGTAGTTCTTTTGCAGGAACTGTGCCCCCAGCTGCACGGACATCCGGCCAGCCACTTCGCTCATTGGTGTAAGCAGCGGCAGCGTGCGGCCGTCCACTACCGTTTCATAGCCGATTGCAAATACGCCCTTGTCTTTCAGTGCAGCGGCAAGCGCCGGCTCCGGAGCCAGGTGGAGATAGGTGAACAGGATCAGGCCCGGACGGAAGTAGCCATATTCGCTTTCCAGCGGTTCTTTAACCTTCATTACCATTTCAGCGGCAGCCCATACCGCAGCTGCGTCTGCAATCAGCTCGGCACCGGCTGCAGCATATTCTTCGTTCAGGAATCCGCTGCCCGTTCCGGCTCCGGCTTCCACCAGTACTTTATGGCCTTCAGCTACCAGGCTGACAACACCTGCAGGTGTAATCGCAACACGGTTTTCGTTATTCTTGATCTCTTTAGGTACGCCAATAATCATTGTTAATCGCTCCCGTCTTGTGTAATTCTCTTATGTGAAGAATCATAACATACTGTTTTCTATTACATTTTGGGTAAAAAGAAAAACATTATCTGCCATGATTGTGTTTTTACACAATGGGGCGGCGGCTTTTTACCGCAAGACAAAACATAAAAAAGGACACCGCCCACGGTGTCCTTTACGTTATTAACACATTAGCCCCTGAGCACCGCAAGCACTGTCTCCAGCACGACATTGACGCCCTTTTCGCAATCTTCGTAGGAGGTTAGCTCTTCCTCGCAATGGCTTTTACCGTTCACACTGGGCACAAAGATCATCGCCGACGGCAGGAATCCGGCAACGAATTGGGCATCATGGCCCGCCCCGCTGGCTATTTTACGGTGAGAATATCCAAGTGTGACAGCTGCCTGCTCCACAAGACTGCAGAGGTGAGGGTCAAACCAGACCGTGTCGCGGCCCCACAGCTTGCTTTTTTGAACAGTACAGCCCAGCAGTTCTTCCGGCAGACCGCTTATAATCTCTTCCACCTCGCGGACAATGTCCATATCCTTATGTCTGGCTTCCACCGTAAAAATCACCTTGTTCGGAATGACCGTGTGAATATTCGGCAGCACGTTCATCCGGCCCATGGTGTATACAAGCCCGGAATCAAGCCCGCCCAGCCTGGCCCGCAGCTCAGTGATAAGGTCTGCGGCTGCGAATAGCGCGTCCTTGCGCATATTCATCGGCGTTGTTCCGGCATGGTCCGATTCGCCGGTCACTTCAATTTCATAACAGGCCATGCCGACTACGCAGTCCACCAGGCCGATCGTAAGCTGCTCGCGCTCCAGCACCGGTCCCTGTTCAATATGCAGCTCCAGATAAGCCGTTGCTTCCTTAATCCGGTTCTCTGCCTCTCCGGCGTAGCCGCTGGCCAGCAGTGCCTCTTCGAAGGTCGTTCCTTCCGGGTCCTTCTTCTGCAGCATGGCTGCCTTGTCGAACTTGCCCGACAATACGCCTGAAGCCATCATCGAAGGCTCGAAGCGTGCCCCTTCCTCATTGGTGAAGTTCATCACGGTTACCGGAAGACGTGGCGTTATACCATGGTCAACCAGTGTTCTAACGACTTCAAGCCCGGCAATTACGCCGAGCACCCCGTCAAATCGGCCGCCCTTCTTCACCGTATCCAGGTGGGAGCCGATGACTACGGGCGGCCCCTTCTCCCTGCCGGCAAGCGTAGCATACATATTGCCCATATCATCCACTTTGACCGTCATACCAAGCTCTTCACAGCAGGAACGGAAGTAACCCCGCACCAGCACATCCTGCTCCGACAGCGACAGTCTGGTCACACCATTGTGATCCGTACGTCCAAAATCGGCAAAAGCCTCAATTGTATTCTTCAGCCTCCCGCCGTTCACCAATAACTGCTGCATTTGCATGTTATAATCCCCTCCGCTTCGGACGATCATGTGATTAATGCTTTCTCTATATGTTATACCAATGCCAATTATAATCACTGTACAGTCTGTAATAATGTTTTTTGGTAAATATTCACGTTCTGTTAGAACATGGCGGAAGAGTTTGGTAGAATATGTGCTGCTATAACGTGAATGCAGGATGAATTCTATAATAATGAATGGAAGGGGATTTAACACATGAACACTACACTGCGCAGCAGCTCCGCCGAAGCAGTCATCAATTCGCTGGGAGCTGAGCTGGTCAGCTTCAAGCTGCTGGCAACCGGCACTGAATATATCTGGAGCGGCGATGCGGAATTCTGGACAGGCCGTTCCCCGGTACTGTTCCCGATCATCGGGGCAGCCCGCGGCGGAGAGATCCGGACTGGCGGAAGCACCTACACCATCGGCAATCACGGCTTTGCCAGACGCAGCGAATTCACACTTGTTGAGGCCACAGATACTCAGGCTGTCTTCCAGCTTTCGCAGAGCGGGCAGACACTGGCCAGCTATCCGTATTCGTTTAATCTGTTCCTTACCTACATTCTGAGCGGAAGCAGACTTGAGATCAGCTACCGTGTGGAGAATGCCGATGAGCAGGAAATTCATTTCCAGCTGGGTACACATCCTGCCTTTAACTGCCCGCTGGACGGACAGGGCGCGATCACCGATTATTACCTGGAATTCTCCGAGCAGGAGCGTCTGGAGCGGCTGTTCCTGAATGATGCCGGCCTCGTCATCAGCGGAAAAAGCACGCCTGTACTGAATAATGAGCAGCTTCTGCCTCTCTCCCATGAACTGTTTCTGGACGGAGCGCTGGTCTTCCGGAATGTGAAGTCCGGTACAATTGCTCTTAAAAGCAAGCTTACTGACAGAAGCGTGACTGTCACCTCCAAGGGCTTCCCGGACCTCGGCCTCTGGCAGCCGAAAAATGCCCCCTTTGTCTGCATTGAGCCATGGCAGGGCATCGCGGACGGGGAAGATTTCAGCGGGGAGCTGAAGGACAAAACCGGCATTATCACCCTGCCGGAAGGTGGTCAATTCAACAGCTCACTGACCCTGGAAATCAACTGATTTTGCCCGTTTTTCACAGGGCCATATGGCGCTTCAGGCAGCCGGTTTCGGCACTGGGGCGCCTTATTTTGCGTGAAACTAAGCAGTTATAAGTAAACTAAAGTAGTATATACAATCTTTTAACTGTGATAGTAATATAATTACAAATCATTGCGTCCATTCAACAATGTACGTACATCACACGTGTGTCGATGCTTCCGTCTCTGGCCCAGTCATCCGTTATTTTGAAAGGAAGTGATTGTTGCATGAAACCGGAGATAAGCATTATTGTGCCTATCTATAAAGTTGAAATGTATTTAAGAAAATGTGTCGACTCCATCCTGGCACAGACCTTCAGAGACTTCGAACTGATTCTTGTAAACGATGGCTCTCCCGACAATTGCGGCGAAATCTGCGAGCATTATAAAGAGCTGGACCCCCGGGTAAAGGTCATTCACAAGCAGAACGGCGGCCTGTCCGACGCCCGCAATTACGGCATTGATATTGCCGCAGGCAAATATATCGGCTTTGTAGACAGCGATGACTGGATTGAGCCTGATATGTTTGAAGCTCTGCATGGACTAATCACTGCCCATGGTGCAGATATTGCAGTGTGCGGCCATGTTGAGGTCGAAGACGGTGTATATGTGGATAAGGAGTTCTCCCATGAGGTCCGTGTCTATAATAATGAAGAAGCATTCAAAAAGCTGCTGGAAGATACCGAGATCAAGAATCTGGCCTGGGATAAGCTGTATAAGGCGGAGCTGTTCGCAAAGGTAAGGTACCCGGTCGGCAGATACTTCGAGGATATGTTCGCAACCTACAAGCTGTTCATGCAGGCGGAGAAGGTCGTTTCCCTGGATTCGCCCAAATATCTGTATCTGAGGAGAGGCGACAGCATTACAGGCAAGATGAATAACCGGAAATATTATGACCGGATCTGTGCCTGGCGTGAACTGTATGAGGATATTAAGCATAAAAACTACCCTGAAGCGATTGAAAAGTCCCTGGCCAGAAACGTGACCGAGGGCATTGAGCTGTGCAATCTTCAGATGATCGCCGGAGAAAACAGTGCCAATAAGGAATATATCGCGGAGCTGGGCAGCTTTTTCAGCAAACATCTTAAAGAGGTCATGCGCAACAAAAGCATCAGCAAGCAAATGAAGATAGCCACTTTGCTTATCCTGACAAGCTCAAACACATATAGAGTCCTGTATCAATCCAAACTTCGTGTGAAGGGAAGTAACCTGACATGACTAACCTTATTCATAAGATGCTCCCGCTCTCTTTCCGGAATTATGTAAGCAATAATGAATTTTACCGGTACTTCCGAGGGTATATGGCCAACAGAGACCTGTACAGGAATAAATCGAAGGCCATCTTCGTAGTCGGTTCCCCGGAACACGATAATCTCGGTGATCATGCCATTACGATGGCTCAAATGAACTTTTTGAAAAAAGCGTTCCCCGATTATACCCTGATTGAGATTGTTGCCGACCGGCTGACATCTAACTGGAAATGCCTAATGGAGTATTCTACCCCTGATGACATCTTCGCGCTCCAGGGCGGCGGAAATTTCGGCATTGAATATTTCAGGGAGGAAGAAGTCCGCAGAAAGATCATCAGCAATTTCCCCAATAACAAAATCATCCTCTTCCCCCAGACCATCTACTTTGGCGATACCGAATTAGGCCGCAAGGAGTTCAAGAAAACTCAGAGCATATACAGCGCCCACAGAGACCTGACACTGGTAGCCCGGGAAAAAACCTCCTATGAGCTGATGAAAGAAGGCTTTAAGCATAATAAGGTTCTCCTGACCCCCGATATCGTAATGTCGCTGGATATTACGGATCCTCCCCGTGAGCGCAGCGGAGTTCTGATGTGCATCAGAGCGGATAAGGAGAGCATTTTTAACGAAGCGCAGAAGAAAATCATCAATGACAGTGTCTCAAAAGCTTTTGACCAGATTACCTATTCGGATACCTGCATTATACGTTATGTTTCTGTTGAGGAACGGGAGCATGAGCTGTATAGCTTGTGGAACCAGTTCAAGGAGGCGGAGCTTGTGATTACGGACCGGCTGCACGGGATGATTTTTGCGGCAATTACCTCCACTCCGTGTATTGCACTCGGTAATTATAACTACAAGGTCGTAGGCAGCTACGAATGGATCAAGCATCTCGGCTATATCAAGTTTACTAACGATATCGGCCAGATTCCTGAATTAATGGACGAACTAAGCAAGATTCCGGCTCCGCGGTACAACAATGATTTCTCAACCAAGCACTACAACCAGATCATAGAGGCCATGTCAGATAATACAGACGCATTCAACCCTTCATCCATCGTGACGGCTTAGAGCATCCACCACGACATTCCCTGTAGCGAGGAAGCGATGTACTCTTGAAAACCAATATAAAACTTGCTGCGATTATTACCTATCTCTCTGTCTTTTTGGGTGTGATCATTTCCCTGGGCTCGACGCCTTACATCGTTTCAACTCTGGGAAAATCGGAATACGGGCTGTATTCACTGGTGAATTCCATTATCGCCTATATCGTGCTGCTGGACCTCGGCTTCGGCAGTGCGGTTATACGGTTCAACTCCAAATTCATCTCGGAAAATGATACGAACGGGCAGCGGAACATCAACGGGATGTTTCTGGTGCTCTTCTCGGGAATCGGCCTCCTTGCCCTGCTGGCCAGTCTGATTCTGGTGTTTAATTTCAATTCGATTTTTAGCAGCCTCAATGAATCTGAGCTCAGTATTCTCAAAACCATATTCATTATCGCAGCAGTCAATGTAGCAATCTCATTCCCGATGAATATTTACAGCTCTATTATTACCGCTTATGAACGGTTTGTTTATCTCAAAATCATCAATCTGCTGCGAGTGGTTATTTCCCCGGCGATGATGGTGCTGGTGCTGTTCATGGGCCTGAGATCGGTCGGGATGGTTTCCGTCGCTCTTGGACTGAACATTGCGATCGGGCTGGCCAACTACTTTGTCTGCAGATATAAAATGAAGCTGATCGTAAAATTCAGTACCTTTGACACCAAGCTGTTCAAGGAAGTATTCAGCTACTCTTCCTACATATTGCTGTCATCCATTGCCTTCCAGCTCTATACAAATGCCGATCCTCTGATTATCGGTATGTTCCTTGGTGCTACGCCGATTGCGATTTATGCCATCTCCACCCAGCTGAACACGTACATTATGAATTTTTCCAATGTGCTGTCCAGCTTCTATCTGCCCAAGCTTACCAAAATGATTGTCAAAGGCGCGGATCAGGCACGGCTGATGGTCGAGCTGGTCAAGATAGGCAGAATCCAGGCCCTCATCGTCGGCTACATTGTGTCAGGGTTTGTGCTGTTCGGGCAGGTGTTCATTCTGATCTGGCTGGGCGAAGGCTACCGGTATGCGTACACGATTGCGCTGATCATTATCATTCCGCAGATTACTTCGATCGTCCAGTCGCTGTTTGCCACGATGCTGGAGGCGATGAACCGGCACAAGGTTAAAGCCTTGATCTATTTTTCCATCGCCATTCTGAAAATCATCCTGACGCTGGTGTTCATCCGGGTCTGGGGCATCACCGGCTGTGCGATTGCAACGGCTGCAGGCATGATCGTCAATGTCATCCTGAACAACATCTATTACAAGTATAAATTGAAATTTGACATCTTCTACTTCTGGAAGGAAATTATTAAAGTCTTCATTCCGGTGGTGCTGCTCGGCGGCGTGTGCGGATACCTGCTGACTTTTGTAAGCATCAGCTCCTATCTCCAGCTCGGCCTGTATGTCATCCTGTACTCCGTGCTGTACGCAGCCACCATGTGGACCTTCAGCATGAATGCAGATGAGAAGCAGATTGTTACAGGTCCGATGCGGAAAGTTGCGCTGCGGAGTCAGGCTTAGAATGGTATAGCGGATAAGGTGCGGATAACAGACAACAGATAGCGTAACAGACAACAGTCAGCGTAACAGACAACAGACAACAGACAATGGACACCCTTTAGGGGTGTCTTTTTTATGTGCTTAACTGCACTTTGTACAACTTAAACGGCTGATTTTCAACAAAAAGCCCGCTTAATTGTACTTTGTACAACTAAACGGGCTCGAAACGACTATTTGGGCTGAAACAGGCAGATTTAGTTGCACAGACTGCAGTTATATGCTGCTAGGGCAGCTATCTGCTGGTTTTAGTTGTACATTGTGCAGTTATCCGGCCTATCCGTTTGAAAATCGCACTTCCTAACTCTTACGCTTCCTGCAGCAGCCGGTCCAGCAGCTCAAACGCCTCTTTCAGTTTGGCTTTGGGGATGCCGCTGTACAGGTCCCCGATGCTCAGCTCATAGGAGCAGGAGTCCGGGCCGGTTTCCTTCAGCCGTGCGGCTAGGCCTACACCGGTCTGTTCACTTATCCGGATCAGGACCGGCTCTACCTGTGCCTTGGATAAGGAGAAATGGACATGAAACATGTTCGAGACCGGGATTTCAGGCAGAGTAGCAGTTCTATCGCAACCGTTGAACAACGCTGCAAGTTCTTTGGCCTCTTCGTAATACTGCCCCATTTTGCCGGCACGCTGCCGGAAATAAACCTGTGCCGGAAGAATATACGGATACAGGCTGATCAGATCCCCGCCGTGCCGCCGCTTCCAGATCTTTGACTCCTCCGTGAAGTCTTCGCTGCCTGCAAGGATTGCCCCGGCGATGCCGCCGATGCCCTTGTAGAGCGAGACGTACACGCTGTCGAATAGCGCGCACACCTCAGCAGCTGTCTTGCCGTAGTACGGCAGCACCTCGAACAGGCGCGCCCCGTCCAGATGCAATATAATTCCCTGCTCCCGGCAATAGGCGGAGATCGCCTCAAGCTCAGCGTATTCGGGCAACTGTCCGCCGATTTCACGCTGCGGCAGCTCAAGAAGCAGACAGGCGATATCCTCTCCGATGCTGCGGACATCGTCCAGTGTAATCAGGCGGTCCTTGTCCGCCAGCAGAACCGGCCTGATGTGATGCAGCTCCTTCAGCCCGTCCTGCTCATGGATTTCCAGGTGGCACAGCGGGTGATAAGCTACCGTCTTCAGCCCCTTGCGGTCAGACCAGATCCGGAGGGCAATCTGCTGCGCCATCGTTCCGCTTGGAAAAAACACCGCTGCTTCCTTGCCGAGCACCTCTGCCATTTCAACCTGAAAATCCTCGATGACTGCGCCGCTGCCGTACATATCGCTGGAAATATTGCCCTCTATACCGGCAAATGCCTGTTTGAGCACTTCCACATCCCGTTTCCCGTGTCCGGCCAGCTGGATGGAAGCAGCATTATAGGCCTCCAGTAATGTTTTCTGTTCATACATAAAGTGCTGTTGCTCCTTTCGGGTATACTCTTATTAAGCAATGTTCATAAATTATAGCAGTTTCCGGCAGAAAACCTGATTTTTTTCAAAAATTCACGATTTATTCCCGGGTTCCAAGATGAAATATGTCCTATGCTGTGCTACAATATTGGAATTGCAAAGGCAATTGCTTAGGGAGGTTTATTACAACACCATGCTTATTATTGGTATCGCCGGCGGGACCGGTTCCGGCAAAACAACGGTAGCCCGCTCCGTTATTGACCGTCTTGGAACAGACAAAGTAACGTTCATATCCCAGGATAACTACTATAAAGACCATTCCTCTCTCAGCTTCGAGGAACGCGGAGCGATTAATTATGATCATCCGCTGGCTTTTGATACGGAGCTGCTGATTGAGCATCTTCATTGTCTGAAGTCCGGACAAATTGCTTATGCCCCGGTGTATGATTTCACGGTCCATGCCCGTTTTACGGACAAGACCGTTGAGCTTATGCCGAACAACATCGTTATTGTTGAAGGACTGCATGTGCTGTCCGACGAGAAGCTGCGCGAGCAGCTGAACATCAAGGTATTTGTTGATACCGACCCGGATGTACGGATTATGCGCCGGGTGCTGCGTGACATTGAAGAACGCGGCCGGACTATCCGTTCGATCCATACCCAGTATTTGACGACCGTGAAGCCGATGCATGAGGCGTTCATCGAACCGTCCAAGAAATACGCCGACCTTATCATTCCTGAAGGCGGACAGAACGAAGTCGGCATCGAGCTGCTGTCGGTACTGACTGCCAAATACCTGTCAGGTGATCAGCAGTGGAACGGAAGCGCACGTTAAGAGGGCAGAAGGCAGAGGCTGTGAGCGATCACGGCCTCTGTTTTTTTGTTTTTTCCATCAGATGGATCAATATTCCTCCAGGCCGCTGCTCATCCCGCTGATCATAGAGAGCGAAAGCTCCAGTGCCTTATCGCGTTCCCCGCTCTTGAGATAATAAGACAGCAGCTTGCGCTCGTAACGTTCAATGGTGTAGGTGTCTCCGTTGCTGCGGAAATGCGGCAGGGCCTCCTCCTCTATATAACGGTAATACGGCTGCCAGTCCTCTTTCAGTGACAGTATCAGCAGATTAAAGTTAATCTCCCGGCTGTCCTTGCGCTCCCGCGCCAGTGTCAGACCCTGATATGTTAACGCCAGCAGTCCGGAAACCGGAAGGCGCTTTGCCCCCACACAGGAGGTAATATAGCAGTCGAGTACGCTCAGGTAGAACGGATGCTCCGGCCCGCCAACCAGCTCCATCACCTGCTGGAATCCTTCGGCCGCTTCGTCATATAACCCCCGGCGCATATGCTCATAGGCCAGGTTATGGAGCAGCTTGTACTTACGGTCGGCAGAACCGCACAGCTCACAAGCTTTGATCAGATTCTCATAGGACTGCTTGGCTATCGTAAAATAATGCGGATCGTTCACACTAAGCTGAATCAGCATGAGCGTCTCTGTATCAATGATCCGGATCAGATTAAGCGTCTTACGAAAATATTGCAGCGCTTTCTCAGCATAATAATAAGCGATGATACTGGAGTGAATAGAGTGATAGGCGAGCGCAAGATGATAATAATACTCCTGCTCGGTATATTCCGACTCGTCGATCTCTGTCAAAACACCGATACAATCCAGAAATTGTCCTGACAAAAAATAATATATGCCCTGCAGATGTCTAAAATAGTTACGCATATGGGGCGAAGGAAGTTCAGCCTTTTGAATCTCCCTGATTAGCCGGGAGGCCGGCTTCAACTCATTCCTGTAAAGGTGGTATCGTATTAACAGTAGTGGATAAGGGATTTTATAATCGGGCAGATCCCTTAGCGTCTCCTGCTCTATTTGTGCTTTCAGGACTTCTGCTTCCTCTGTCCGCTGCATGACCATAGCGTCATGCCATTCATTTAATTTGCGTTGGGTCTGAATGAAGCGTTCCACTTCTGCAGCCATTTTAATCTGCAGGCGTTCGCATAATAAATCAATAATTTCCGGTGAATACTCGGTGATGCCCCGTTCGATTTTGCTTAAATGAGTTACTGAGCAAATGCCCTGGCCAAGCTCCCCCTGAGTTAAATGCTGCTTCTCCCGGTAATGCTTGATGATTTTTCCCTCAGTCATTCCCAAGTCCTCTTTTCCGTTAAAGTACAGCAGTAAGCTCTCTTTATTATACAGGGAAAAGACTGACCGATGATTCATCCATCAAAAAAAGCCGGGGATTACCGCCCTTGCAGCGCTAATCCCCGGCTATCTCTTAAATCAGTTTACCTTTTAATTTTGTGCTGCATTCAACAGGTTATATATTGTCTGCGCTGTTTCTGCACGGCTTGCTGCCGCTTTCGGAGCGAACAGGCCGCTGGCATGCCCGGACATAATCCCCAGGCTGGCCGCCTCATTAATGCTCTCTGCAGCCCAGGAAGAAATCGCCGATTGATCTTTGTACGATGGAGTGCCGCCCTGAACATCCGCCTGCTTGGCGGCCGCATATTCATAAGCCTTCACAGCGATAACAGCCATCTCTTCACGGGTAATGCTCCGGTTCGGAGCGAAGGTTGTCTCCGTAAGTCCGTTCACCAGTCCGGCTGCATGTGCTGCAGCAACCTCATCCGCGTACCAGGCATCTGCCGCAACATCGCTGAACTGACCCGAAGCAGCCGCTTCTGTCTTCAGTCCCAGTCCCCGCACAATCATTGCTACGAATTCGGCACGTGTTGTCTTGGTATCCGGAGCGAACAGCGTATCGGACTGGCCGGTAACGATATGCTTCGCTGACAATGCCTTAACGGCTCCGGCCGCCCAGTGGGAAGCGGAAAGATCCGCAAAGCTCTTCTCATAAGCCAGTACACCGTATGTGCTGAAGTGGCCTACGTTTGTGGTGATCGTATGCTGTGCTGCATCAACCTTGCCGCCTGCATATTCCCAAGCAGAAGTCTTCTCATTCAGATAGTAGACACCCGCCAGCTCAGCATTCAGACTGCTGCTGTAAGACAGCGTCAGCTGTACGTCTTTAGGGAAGGCTGCAAGCCGGATTTCTTCTCCGCCCGCTTTTTTATAGGACAGATTGAAGTCGTAAGCTCCCCCTGAAATCAGCGTTACACCTGCTTCTGCGGATACTGGTGTCACCGTCTTGACTGCAATATTCAGATAGATACTGCCCTGGTTACTGTCATTCGCTTGTGCCGCCAATGCCGACAGCACTTCAGCCGGGATAGTTACCGATCCGGCATCAGTCCGCACCGCCAGGCTGCTGCCCTTGAGCAATTCGCCTGTATTGGCCGGCAGCTTCACGGGAACGCCCGCCTTAGCGTCAATAGTTGCAACGCCGTCAGATACAGCCGCTAAATCAGAGGCTAATACCGTCTGCTCTGTGACCACAGCAGTATTACCTGTATTGCTGCCGCCGCCATTGTCTGTACCGCCGCCGTTATTGCTGCCGCCTCCGTTATCGGTGCCGCCGCCATTGTCCGTACCGCTTCCGTTATCGGTACCTCCCCCGTTGTCGGTACCGCCGCCACTGTCTGTACCGCCGCCAGTATTTCCTTCCGTCAGCGTGCCATTCTTGATCTGTTCCAGCATTCCATCCAGGCCGATACCTCCGATGCTGTCCTTGGCAACCGCATCAGCTCCGGCATTCTGGCCAAGCTTCAGGAAGTTGTTCACGATGAACTGAATATCCGTATCGTCAACGATTCCGTCCTGGTTGATATCCGATTTGGAATCACTCGTCTTGTAAGCCAATCCGGCCTGCTTCAAATCCAGAATGTCGATGACTTCATCTCCGTTAACATCTCCAGCCAGTGCACCGTTCAGTGACAGCAGCTGCTGCGCACCGATCAGCTTGCCGTTCTCAATCTTATAAACAGCCGTTGAATAACTGAGTGAAGTATGTCCTGGAGCTTTAAAGGTTACTTTGATTACCTCATCGGAAACAGGAATGGTTCTAATGTTATACTGGGCATTCCTGTCAATGGCTGCCGTGTATTTTTTACCGGATGCAGTCTCCGCATATACTTCAAAATTCATCTTAGTGTAATCCTTGCCGAATTGCAGGTATTCGCCGTTTACCATAAAGGCTTCAGGACCCAAATATCCATAAAGGCGCGAAGTGTGGGATACGAGATCCATATAATCCATTGTGTACGCTGGCGTATATACAGCTTCTTCCGCTCCGGCCTCCGTCACGAAAAGGTCGATCATCCGGATGGTAGCCACCTTATTATAATAAGCATCTCCGGCTACCTTGTATTTAAGGGTCAGGAGCGGCACATCACCGTCGATTCCTGTAAGGTTCTCGCCTTCAAGATCTACTTTTACGCTGCTGTAGAATTCATTGCGTGCATCCCGCTGAACCTCTACCGTAGCTCCCTGTTTCGCCGCGAGCGCTTTAAGCTCGTCTGTAGCCCCGATCGACTCCAGTTCGAAGACTCCGGTGACATCCTCGAGGGTAAATTCAGCTCCCGTAAAAGCCTTCAAATTATTCATATTAATCGTTGCTGTAAAGGTATCGCCTGCCTGCACCGATTCCCGGCTAAGCTCAGCTTGCGCATATGTGGTTTCCGGGGTCACATAGACATATTTATTGCCCAGCCAGGTTGTCCCTACCGTTGCAGGGTCCCAGCCGAAGAGCCGCAGCTCATAAGGCTCCGATGCAAAATCTTCCTTTGTGATCCCGTAACGGAAATCCCCGTTCTCATCAGCCTTAAAGTATCCGGACATGAACGGGCTTCCATATTCATAATAGCTTACTGTATTGTTGCTTTGATCATAGGCATAGCCGGCCTCCTGCAGCTGCTTAATGCTGTCGTCTGTAATGTTCCCGTGTACCCAAATGGCTGAAATGTCTTTGCCCTCAAAGGTTTCTGTCGTGAACAGCGAATCATCGGCCACTTCAATGATCTGCGGGGTCAGAGAAGCTGTATCTCCGGCAGCATTTGTAGTCTTTAGCGAAAGCTCCGGTGATGTATTATCTACCAGTGTCATTGGAGATTCCACCTGATAAGCTTCACCGTCTGCATCTGTAGAGAGTGCCTCCAGTGCGTATTCACCCTCCGGAACAAAACGGGAGACTTTAGAGATGCCGCCGTCTTCCGTAAACGGATAGACATAACCTTTGAACAAATTGAACAGCATGACTTCTTTGCCTACAGCAATGCCTTCAGTATCTACAGTGCCCAGGAAACCCAGCACCTCTCCGGTTTTGTAATCCTTGAGATAGATATCCATTGTCTCCATCGGGCTCTTCAGTGAGAAAAAGGCGGTTGTAACCCAATTGGAGTAGGTATGTGTCACATAGTTATTCGAAATTGCCGGCGGATCCATTTCCAGGTAACCGAGACCTTTGTCCGATACCCGGATGAGCAGGGGCAGCTGGTAAACGTCCGCAGCATCTGCTTCATTGATTACATGAATATAGCCTTCATAGGTTCCGTTCGGCACCGAAGCGTTGACCAGCAGCTCGGCATTGAACGTTGCGGCGGATTGTGCGGGAACGGTTACCTCATCGCTGGCGAGAGTAATCGGGGCGTTCGAAGGCAGCTCCAGCTCCAGGCGGTAGGTCTTTCCGGCTTCTCCCCGGTTATCCAGTTCCAGTGGCTTGCTGACCGAAGCGGTCTCCCCTCCCTCGGTATATACGCTTCCGAAGTTCAGGGAACCGGTAATGTCGGCAATCTCAATATATTGATTGTCAGCATTAGTGCTGATGGTTGTATCCAGCACCTTAACGGCCGTTGCTGCGTGAACAGCGCGGTACGCATCTACCCGTCCTGCACCGACTTCATACACCGAATAGTCCGCATTCAAGTCAACGCTAGTATTCATAAGCGCAGCTTTGACATCAAAAGGCGTATATTCCGGGTGAGCCTGCAGGATAAGTGCTGCGATGCCGGCCACATGCGGAGTCGCCATGGATGTACCCGACATTCGCGTATAAGCGATATTATAATTGCTCTGGTTCACCGGATCATTCATGTAGACCGGATAGGTAGAGAATACCGCCACACCCGGAGCTACCAGGTCAGGCTTAATATCGTCTGTTCCCGATACAGGTCCGCGCGAGCTGAAGTCAGCCAGCGTATCGCCCGGCGACAATACATCCTCTGCAGCCGTAAAGCGGATAAACGGTTTATCCATTTGCTTGAGGCTTTTGCCTTCGGACTGCAGGATTTGGAAGGTCGGGATAAACCCTGCCGCCTCACCCAGATAATTGTCGATATATCCGGTTGTATTATTATAGATAAGGGCCGCTGCCGCACCTGCTTTGGCAGCATTTTTGATTTTGGCATTCAGGCCGATTTCCCCGCGTTCGATAAGGGCTACCTTACCTGCAATATCAAGACCGGTGAAATCTGCAGTCTTACCAAGACCTGCATATACGATTTCCAGCTCTGTACCAACGATGCTGGCAGGCTCATAGTTAAACTCTTCACCGAACAGCTTCATGGTCAGCGGCTGGTAGACAGTATCCGTAACCGCAGCAGGCTCTCCCTCTGCAGCTGCAGGAACCGCCGCATCATATACGGAAGCCGTAACAGAAGGAATCGTGATCGGCACACTGGAGGCCCCGATGGTAATTCCAAGTGCGCTGGCCCCCGGCGTTCCGAGCGTACCGGCCGCGGGACCATCATTGCCGGCAGCGATCACGCTGACTACACCGGCAAGCATCGCGTTATTAATGGCGATGGAGGTGGGATCCAGCGGATCGTTTAATTTCGAGCCGAGCGACAGATTGATGACATCCATTCCATCCTGAACCGCTTTGTCGATTGCGGCGATAATCCCGCTGTTCGCAC
Organism: Paenibacillus sp. DMB5; assembly: GCF_001517085.1. Classification (GTDB taxonomy): domain Bacteria; phylum Bacillota; class Bacilli; order Paenibacillales; family Paenibacillaceae; genus Paenibacillus_AQ. Next base: position 129,416 of record NZ_LRAC01000087.1, on the reverse strand, counting down.
CCGATCCATAAGGACCAAGGACACGGTAGGAGTATAGCTCAACATCCGGTGCAACGCCTTCGACAGCATAATCGACAGCATTGACCTGCTGGCCGGCAATAGTCCCTGCTACATGTGTTCCGTGGGCAGTGAAATACTCCTCTGACTCGGATTCCGGCTGACCGGCTGCAATCCAATCATTATAGGTTGTCTCCATCGGATCGGCATCGTTGTCGATAAAGTCCCAGCCCTTGACGGCAGCCGGATCGACAGCCGCCGGATCTTCACCCGCGGTCTTACGGTATCCCTGGTAGACGGTGGTCAAATCGGGATGATTATAATCAATCCCCGTATCCAGAACCCCTACCTTAATCCCTTTACCGGTAATGCTCTCGTTATGTAGCTTGTCCACCCCGATAACCGGAAAGCTTTCCATCATCAGTCTAGTGGCTGGAGTCTCTTCCCCTGCAGTCTCATCAGCGGCGGTGTCTTCCCCTGTAAGGTCGGTAGGTACAACTGTATCTTCCGGCAATTGAACGGTAGTATCATTCCAGATCTTTTTGACCAGACCGGAACCCGCCAAATCCTCCACTGCAGTACCAGGCAAGGTCACTGCCACACCGTTGAAGGCCTCGCGGTATTCCTGATAGACCGAAATTTCTGACGGGTTATAAGCGTACGCGCTGCGGCTGCTATCCCGTTTGTTGACTTTCAGCTGATTGATAAAAGTCCGGAAGTCCTTATGGGACTGCTCCACCTGGTCCTCCGCGGAGGTTAGTGAAAATTTCTTGGCTTTGCCGGAGCCTGTCAGACCGGCTACTGCCGCTGGTTCAGGGATAAACTGGACGATGACGTTAACAAGCTCTGTGCTCTCCGTGTTGACTCCGGGCGAGATTACCGGTCCGGAACTGACACTGAGCTGCTCCAGTGCCTGTCTTTGGGCCAGGGTCAGGCCCTTAAGGATGGCTGCAGCCTGTTCCGGTGTGACAGTGCCTCCGGCGGACGGCGCCGCAAAAGCAGCAGGAGCCAGCAAAGTGGAAATTAGAAGTCCTCCTGCAACTGTACCGGATAACAAGCGGTTCATTGTTCTGCGCTTCATTTAAACCCTCCATAATTCATATTTAACAAATGTAAAAAAGATGTTAATCCAATTTTTTAACTTAATATAATCGGTAGGATTTTTGCTGTAAATTGGGGTAATTTCATGTTTCAACTCATAGTAAATAAGGGAATATCCGTTAAATTGCTGTCATATATTCGGATAAAACAGGACTTTCACCGGCAAAAAGACAAAAAAAAAGACCGCTTTCTGCTGAAAGCGGCTGCCTTACCTGCTCTGTTTACCCCAAATGAGGCTGTACAGAATTCATATATATAACATCTTGCCTTAATCTGAATTAGATCACCTTATGCTGCAGCCACTTGTCTCCGAGGAAACGCCGCATGAAAATGAAGCCGCGAACCCCCCACTCACAGTTCATCGCCAGCCAGACACCGACAATGCCCATGCCGAACTGGATGCCCAGCAGGTAGCCGAGCACGACGCGAAACAGCCACATCGACAGCATGGAGACCATCGAGGTGAATTTGGAGTCGCCCGCCGCCCGGAGCGCCGATGGAGTAATGAAGCTGACCGACCATAGCGGGATCTGGGCAATGGAATTGATCATAAAGACCAGAAAGATATCGTCGATAATTTCAGCCGGCGGATGGAACAGCGAAACCAGCGGATGAAAGACCGGGAAAATCAGCAGAGCCATCAGTACATAGGAAGCGGAAGACAGCACAAGGAACGATTTGACGAACTTCCGCGCGTCCTTGACGTTACGATTGCCCATGCATTGGCCCACGACCGTGATCAGCGTTAGGGACAACGCATTGGCGGGAATCTGCATAACTCCGGCCAATGTGGAGGTTATCGCGTTGGTCGCGATGGCATAGGTGCCCAGACTGACGATGAAGATCTGGGTCAGAATTTTACCGCCATTGAAAAACATCTGCTCCGCAGCAAACGGCAGGCCGATATTCATGATCCGTTTGAGCATCGACCAGTTCATCGCCAGCAGGTCCCGGAATCTCACATGCAGCGTGCTGTCCATCCGGAACAGATAGATTAAGGCACAGATGGCCGCAAGGTACCTGGATGCGTTGACAGCAATGGTCATACCGAACACGCCCATGTGCAGGCCGTTAATAAACACAAAGTTCAGCAGCACGTAGATCAGGTTCATAATCAGAGAGAGCACCAGTGAAGCCCTCGCCCTGCCGATCCCGCGAAGCGCACCGCAGACCGCCTCCACAACCGCAATCCCAAGATAGGACAGGCTGCTGCCGATCAGATACGTCCGGGCATTGGCCATTACGTCCGGTGACGCCGCACCGAACAGCAGATTTAGCAGCGGGCCGTGGAAAACAATGCCGAACAGGCCAATAAATAAAGCCATCAGGGAGACGGACGACACCGCCCCCGCTGTGGCCTTGGAAACCATCAGGTCATTGCCGCTCCCCTTGTACTGGGCAACTACAACTGTCCCCCCGGTGGATACCGCAATGAACACACTGATCAGGAAAATATTAAGAGAGTCTATCATATTGACCGCGCTGACTGCCGCCACACCGGACGAGCTGATCATCGCTGTGTTCACCAGATTCAGGCCGACTACAAAGGCCTGATCGACCAAAATCGGAATAAATAATGAGATCATCTGGCGGTAATCCATCGTATCTCCGGAAAAATACTTATCGAGCAGCAGGCTGCCCCGCTTCACTTTTACCTTACCCTTTACTCCAGGCTCTGGCATAACCGTTCACTTCTTTATATTAGAATTTTGAATCTTGTCATTCTAACATACGAGGCTCAGGAGTCAAGGCTGTTCACTATTTTTACAGGTTTTGCTCTTTGGTCATAGATGGAGACAGGGTGAGTGTTATTTCCTTATTGAACGGGGTCATCAGATTCACCAGTACTGTCTTGCAGTTACTCTGCAGCTTGGCCTCACGTACCGAAGCCGCCAGATGCGCAGCCTCACCCCCAGTCAGCTCGATCCAGTCCTCCCCGCATTCATAACGGAGCGTTCCGCCGCTCCAGAGATAACAATCCTCTTCTACAGCCTCCAGTTCGCCTGAGGTGAAGCTGCCCTCCTTACCGAAAACAAAGGACAGCTGGGTCATTACCTCACCCGGCTCCTCACACTGAAGGCGGATCGCCCAGCCGGTAGCGGTACGGACGGCCTCTGCCTCTGCGCGGAATGTCTGCTCATGGGTAAGCGGACGGATATGGTGCGGAAGCAGATACCATGGACTGACCGGCGCGCCGGCCGTTTCAGGCAGCCGCTCCGTTTCCACGGGTCCGTAGTATCCCTTCTTCTGTTCTCCCGCCAGCCGGTAACCTTCCGGCAGCCTGCTCATATCCTGCATCGGCACAAATCCCGGATTGAAATAGGAAGCCAGCTGTACAGCCAGCAGCCGTACCCCGCCATGCCGCAGTGCGAAGAAGGATGGAGTCTCTGTCATCAGTGTTACGCTGGTATCCCCGTCCCGGTAGCGGGCCACCGGAGCCCCGAAATCGGTATGCATCCGGCTGTGGGAAATCCGCCCCTGATGGCCTGCTGCCTCCATGCCTGCAAGATAGCCGTGCCGCAGAAACTCACCGTTCAGGATTGTCTCGTACCGCTCAGGGAGGACAGCCTCCGCCGCTGGCGCTGCTGCAGCTCTGGCTCCAGCAGCATCCGCACCAGCGCGTTCACCGAGCAGAAGCCTGGATTACTGAGCGACCGGCCGGCCCATTCGGCCATCCCGGCGAATACAGGATCGTTATCCAGCCGGGCCAGGATGGCATACGGTAAATAATAAGGGGACAGGTCATGCACATGCCCCAAATCCTGCCGCCCGGAATAGTCGGTCACGACCTCACCCGACGGATGGACGAGATAGACCATCATCCGCAGGTTCAGGCGGACGGGTTCCAGCAGCTGCGGGCGGTTCAGCAGGCGGGCGGTGTGGATCAGCATAATATCGCTGACTGCGCTGTATATGCCGTTGCTGCGCTCGGTCCATTCCCCGTCCGGCGTAATATCCATGCCTTCGGCCAGCCACTGCTCTGCCCGCAGGACGGCTTCCGGCAGTCCGAACAGCTCATGCAGATATGCCAGAGCCGCACTGATCACCCAGCGGTGATTCGGCGTATGGCCGCCGCCTGTAAGCATAGCCGGAATGGTGCGTTCCAGAAACAGCCGCATCCTGCCAAGCACAGGCGCAAGCGGCGCCCAGTCCTGCCGGGACAGCAGCTGATACAGCTGGGCATAACCGACGATCACAAAGGCTGTATCCGGCGGAGAGTGGAAGTTCGTCCAGCCCGGGGAGATTGTACCGTCCGCATGCTGGCCGCGCAGCACGAACTCAGCAGCCAGCTCAAGCCTCCCCAGCAGCTGTTCATCATGGTAGTATTTCGAATCGGGGTTCACCAGCGCGGCTCCCCAGTAGCACATCTCGGTTGGCGTACCGGTCGTATGATTGACCCAGGCAACGCCGGTGAAAGGATCAATCGTTCCGCCGTAATAGCGGCTCTCCGGATCGAGCACCTGCCGGGCTAAGCCTTCTTCCACTGCTCTGTCGTTGCTGTCCACCAGTTGCTTATACATTGTCATTCCTCCATGTTAGCATTTAACACCCGGCACCGCCGTCAGTTTCATTACAGCCGCTCCAGCTCTTTCCGCACACGCACCGGTATTTCAGCAAACAGCTCGTTCCACGAAACGAATAAGTCGTCCCGGTGCGCATACTCCCAGATCCTATAGACTCCCGAAGGAGTAAACCGGCAGGTCTGCAGATAACGGCGCACCTTCTGATCTGTGGCTTCATCCGAAGCCAGCAGCCCGCGGAAGCAGTCACCGTAGATCAGCCCGTCCGCCCCCGCTGCCTCCTGCGTACAGGCGGCAAAGCCCGGCAGCAGCTCAAACACCTCAGGCAAGGGTGAGAGCGCATGCTTGCCGGGCTGCACATACAGGCTGGTGCGGGTATTGCTCAGATTGGTACGGCCGCGCAGCAGGCCTTTCAGATATTTGCCGTGAAAGCTGGCTTCGACGTCTGCGACTTCACCGTTACTGCCGATATAAACCCATACATGCTCCAGATCGTACAGATGCTGAATATCGTAATCGTAATAAATAGCGTATTCCACGACAGCCGCAACATCCGGCCGGCTCACCTTAAGCCTGCGCGGGAAGGAAGGCGAAGCCCCGTCCTCCCGCAGTACCGTTACGCCGAAACGAACGGGGTAAAAAGGCTCGTTCCGGTCAAACAGCAGACCGGGAGCATAGGCGGCCGCCAGTCTGCGCTCTTCACCGCTTAATCTGTCCTTTGCACTAGGCATCAGAGCGCCCCCCGTGCCGCCAGCTTGGCCGTAAGCAGACGGTGGCTCTCATGAATATCCTCCGGCAGGCAGGCCGCCTTCAGCTCATATACTTTCACCTGTGCCCGCTCAATCATCGGCAGATAAGCATCATAGAAATGCATATCTCCGCTGTTTACGTAGGGGCACCAGTGATCCGAGAGCCCGATGGTCTCGTGAATATGGACGCCGACAATATCATTCATCAGCCCGTCCATCTCCCCCACACTGTCGTACAGCCCCAGACGGTCCATCATAATGGCATGACCGGTATCGTACCAGATACCGACCGGCGCGCCCTTCAGCGCCCGGATGATTCTTTTGGCTTCGGCGAGCGTCGGTATCTGCTGCGGCCGGGAGCGTGTCTCGATGCCGAAGCGGATGCCGCTCAGCCCCTTGGCAGCCGCCTTATCGCATACTTCGTACAGGCTCTCGGTAATAGTCCGCACATATCCGGCACTGTACGTCTCCCGCCGCTCCAGCAGCTCCGCCCACTTGCTGCGGAAGGCGTCGGAATCCTTGCCCTCCCCGCTGTAGAGCTGTTCCAGCTCCTTGGCGATATCATTCGGGAAGGGAACTTCACCGGGATGGACAACTACTGCCTCACCGCCGTAGCGCTGTGCATACTCGGCAGAGCGGATCAGCAGTTGGATGGCCCGCTGCCGCTTCTCTTTATCCTCGAAACCGAGCAGCACGGAATCCGTACCGTAATCAGGGTCCGGAACATGAGGGAAGGTGTTATGAACACTGGAAATGCCGATCTCCCCCCGCTCAATCATCGGCTCAATCGTCCCCAGCATCTCTTCAGTCACATTATAGTTCAGCTCCACCCTGCGGAAGCCTAGCCCGAGAATTTCCCTTAGCAGCCCGTCTCCTGTCGTGTGGCGCTTCATATTCCAGCAGGTTGAGAATGAAAATGCCCCTTTGTCTTCCAAAATTGCGTTCTCCTTTCCTGATCCCACGAATATACCCTTATCCGTTAACCCTTAACGGCACCCAGCATAACACCGCTGACAAAATACTTCTGCAGCCACGGATAGACGAGCAGAATCGGCACTGTAGCGAAGATAACCGTTGCTGCCTTCAGGCTTTCCGGAGTCAGCGCAGTGCGGTTCGCACCCTCCATTTGTGTTAGCTCGGAGACCATGTTGTTCTGTACCATCTGGAATAGCTTGAGCTGCAGCGGATACAGTTCCGGGCTGTTGATATACATCAGCGCATCCTGGAAACCGTTCCATCTGCCGACTGCATAGAAGAGGGCCAGCGTTGCCAGCACAGGCATGGACAGCGGCAGAACGATGCTAACCAGCGTACGGAAGAAGGAGCTGCCGTCGATCTCGGCCGACTCTTCCAGACTCTGGGGAATGTTGTTAAAGAAGGAGATCAGGATAATCAGATTGAACGGACTGACCAGACCGGGCAGAATAAGCGCCCAGGTGGAATCAAGCAGGCGCAGGTCGCGCATCAGCAGATATTCAGGAATAATCCCGCCGCTGAAGAACATGGTAATAATGATAATAACCATAAACGTTTTGCGACCCTTCAGGTAACCCTTAGTAAGCGGATAGGCTGCGGCAATGGTGAAGAGCATGCACAGCCCGGTTGTCGCCGCTGTCAGCAGCACCGTATAACCGAGGGAACGGATCATTGCATTATCCGAGAACACCTGCACATAGGCATTCCAGTTCAATTCAATCGGAAAAATTGTAACTTCGCCGGAGGTAATGGCCCGGTTGGAGCTGAGTGATACTGCAATAACATGCAAGAACGGAGCCAGGCAGAACAGAACGAACAAGGCCACACAGGTAACAACGACAATTTCGAATATCCGGTTTGAAGTACGTTCACTCATAGTACTCCGCCTCCTTCCTCTTTATCAGATAATACCGTCGCCGGTCATTTTTTTCGAAATATAGTTGGAGCCAAGAATGAATACAAGACCGACCACAGCCTGGAACAATCCGACTACGGTAGCCAGGGTGTACTGGCCGGATTCAAGACCGATCCGGTAGACAAAGGTACTCAGCACATCGGAATATTCACGTACCGCCGTATTTCCGATAACATATGGGCGGTCGAAGCCGATGCTTACCATTTTGCCGAGATTAAGAATAAGCAGAGTGACGATTGTCGGCTTGATGCTTGGCAGCGTAATATACCAGATCTTCTTCATCCGCGTTGCTCCGTCAACCTCAGCTGCTTCAAACAGCTCTCTGTTTACGCCGGTGAGTGCTGCCAGATAGAGAATCGTTCCCCAGCCGGCACTCTGCCAGACCCCTGTAAACAGGTAGGTGATGAGCCACGGGCCTTTTTCAGTCAGGAAAGGAATCGGGTTCAGCCCCAGGCCTTGCAGTACCTCGTTAATCATACCGGACTGGTTGCCGAACAATTGATAGACAATCCCCCCGATAATAACCCAGGAGATGAAATGAGGGATGTAAAGAATGGTCTGCGAAATCTTTTTGAACCAGGCACTCTTAATTTCATACAGCATGATTGCCAGAATAATAGGGGCCGGGAAAGAAACTATCAAATCCAGAAAGTTAAGCATAAAGGTGTTGCGCAGCGCGGTGTAAAACTCTCTCATGTTAAAAACTTCACGGAATGCATCGAACCCGATCCACTCACTGCCGCCGATTCCCTGGAACAGATTAAAGTCCTTAAAGGCAATCTGCACACCGTACATCGGCCCGTAACGGAAGATAAAGAAGTAAATGAGTGGCAGTGAAAGCAGCGCGTACATTTGCCAATACCGCTTCAAGTAGCTGACTTTACTCAAGCCGGTTCCCTCCTTGGGAAGAAAAACCGGACGAAGCGGCGTACCTGCTCCCTCCGGTTCTTCTTTTTATATTTATTGTGTTTACAGTTCCTTCAGTGCTGCTTCCAGTTCTTCTTTAAGCTGGGTTCCGCCAAGGGACATGAAGTCCTTCATTTCCTGCTCGTAAACCGCATCGAATTGCTCCGGTTTAGCCATCGCAGTCTTAACGATAATTACGGCCAGCTTGTCATTGAGCGTAGTCCCGTATTTGGATTCCGCTTCAATCGGTTTACCGAAGACAATTGGACCAACGGTATCGGTATTGGCAATATCAATGGATTGCTTCAGCATTTCCTGGTTACGTTCCGGGAAGCCGCTGATCCATGCTTTTTCATTCGTTGCCTGGTCGCCGATGTTCTTGCCGTTAGAGATGATCGCCATGTCGCCTGCATTGAACAGACGGTCAGCGAACTCCTGGGCAACATCCGCTTTAACTACCGGGATACCGTCAACCAGATCATAGTTTTCGCCTTCAACCCCGCTGTAAATATCGATCAGATTGTTGTCCGAAGCCATCCAGTCCAGATATTTAATGGCCTCCACGGCACGTTTGCTGCTCTTCGGAATCATGATGTACATCCCGTTAGACGCATAACGCGATTTAATGTGCTTGTTGCCCTCATTGGCGTTGGTCAGAACATCTGCCGCCGTCACTTTGCTGCCCGGTACATTTTTGTAGAGATTATCCAGTGTACCTTCAGCGTAGAAGATATTGTCCACATCTTCAGACCAGTAGCCGACATTGCCGTTCTGGATATCCTTTGCCAGCTGCGTTTTATCTTCATCCAGACTGAAGTCCTGGCTGACCAGCCCTTCATTGTAGAGCTTGTTCAGGAACTGCATCGCATCCTTGAAGCCGTCATGCAGCGGCAGCTCATAGCGCTGGCCGTAAGTGAGATCGCCCTTTATCGGTTTGATGAAGGAATAGATCAGTGTCTCGAACTGGGCCGGAGCGAGCGCCATGCCCATCGGGATATTTTTGCTGCCGAGGCCGCCCGGATCTTTATCTTTAAACGCTTTCAAAGTCGTGTATAGCTCATCCGTTGTGGTCGGCACCGGAAGGCCCAGCTTATCCAGCCAATCCTGGCGGATGTAGGAGCTGTAACGGCCAGTGATTGCCCGCTTACCCGGAATGGACATCTGCTTCCCGTCAAGCTGCCCGAATGCCAGTGTATCCTCACCGAGGAATTTTTTCAGATTCGGCCCGTGCTCATCAATCAGCGCTCCGACATCCGTCAGACCGCCCTGCTGGGCGTAACGGTAGAACACGCTGGAATCATAAGTGAACACAATATCAGGCACATCAGTGTTGCTGGCCATCAGTACGTTCAGTTTCGTAACTTCCTCGGAGCGCTGAACCGGAACATATTCGACATCAATGTTGTTCGGATCACCGAACCGTTCCTGCACCATATTGGAGAGATAGTTGTTGGTAATGGTATAAGGCGCAGGGCTGTTACCACGGTCGAAGATTTCCACCTTAAGCGTAACGCGCTCTTTACTGCCCCCGTCGGTTGCTGTTCCTCCGTTTGATGCCGTATTCGCGTTTCCGTTTGCATTAGAGGAACACCCGGCCAGCAGGGACATCCCCATTACTGCGCTTAACCCGATTCCCAATGCCTTCTTCAGAACTTTCTGGTTTGCATTCACTGTCATTGTGCCATCTCCTTCGCCTCTGCGGCTATAATGGTGACTTTATGAATCCCCCAACCTCACATCCGAGCTCCCGTACCGCCCTTCTTTAGAAAAGAATGCTTTTTACGCTTACGCCGCCTTTACTTCCTGCCGCCTAAGGTTCCGGGATGACCACAGTATTCCACACTTTCCGGAGCTCTGACAATAAACCTGTTTCGGATTGCAAAAACGCCTGAAATTCGGACTTCCGGTTTATCCGACCAACCATTTTCGTATGATAAACCGCTTTCAAATAAGCAAAATAAAGGCCGTATCCCTGTCTGGACGCCCCTTTTCAGAGACATTCGGACAGATCACACGGCTGATTGCGGATGGATATATTCAGCTGATTTTTTAGGAGGCAAGACTTGCGTTATTGTTCAGCGTGAACTGCTTCTGCCTAATCAGGCTTTGCCCGATTCCCGGCGTTTGAGCTGGCGGTAATCCCCCGGTGTAATGCCGGCAACCCGTTTGAATACTCTGCCGAAAGTAATTGCATTGGCATAGCCTACCTGAAGCGCGATATCCTGCAGCGGAGAATCGGTTTCCGCCAGCAGCTGCTCGGCCTCTTTCATCCGCAGCTCAGTTACGAAATCCACGAACTTCATTTTAAATTCAGTTTTGAACAGATAGCTGGCATATTTGCCTGACACCTGAAACCGGTCGCTCAGATGCTTCAATGAGAGATCAGGATTAGTAAAATTCTCTTCGATATAATTTTTCATCTCGGTGACCATCGCCCGGTAGCTCTTGGTTTCACTGGCCGAAACATAGGTACGGAACAGATCGGTCAGATACTCCAGCAGAATATTTTTCATCTCATCCAGCGACTCGGCTTCTTCAAGCCCTTTTAACCGGATAGAGGCCGTTTCCGCGGACAGCTCATCCTGCAGCTCCTCTGACATCACGGCTACCTCACGGCTCAGCATCTGCAGCATCGCCTGAATCAGGGAACGGATATCATCATCCTGAAGGAAATTTTGCTCAAAAGCCTCGAAAATCCGCTCCAGCTGCTCACGCCACAGACCGCTCGACATCCGGAACTGCTTAACGAACTCTGCGATCATCTGCAGATAGGTATAGGTCTCCAGGAGCGGCTGGCGTGCTTCCCCGTATTCTGCCAAGGCGATATCCCCGCTGCGGAGCAGCTTATGCTGCATGACATATTCGGCCCCCGCATAGGATTCACGGATCGTACCGGGTCCTTTTACAGCAGGGCCGATGCCGAAGCTGAGCGAGATCCGCAGGTTCTGCTCCACCCAGAAGCGGCAATCTTCCGCAAAGACACGGATCCGCTCGGTCATTTCCTCATCGCTGCCGGTACCCAGGAACAATATCGCTACCCGCCGCGTTCCGACCCACTCCGCCCAGCCCTGCAGCTCGGCGTTACGTGCAAGCTCCTGAAACACATTCATCAGGGCAAACTTGAGCGTATTCTGATCTCCTCTGGTATAACGTTCCTCAAAAACACGCTCATAGCGGTTAATTTCACTGAGCACGACTGTAAAACGCGAGGAGGAGTCAGCACCCGTAAGCGGGGACAGCTCCTCCATCCGCCCTATGACATCATCCAGCCGCTCGCTGTGCAGCAGATCGGTGAACAGCTTGCTGCGCTGAAGCAGCAGATTTTCCCGGCTTTTGCGGTCATAGTCGGTCATGTGGTTGATCAGATCCTCCAGCACCCCGTCAATGAGCATCATTTCGTCGGGTTTGTCTTTCGACTGATCCATCTGCCGGATCTGATGGCCTTCTATGCGGTTCATAATGACCTGAATCGGTTTATAGTTGCGCCGGGTTACATAGACCAGGTAAAAAATTGCGCAAATCACTGTGCCGATGGCAATAGCCACCCACAGATAGGAAATGACCGACACCCAGCCGAACAGGTTCCCTGCCTTAATTCCACTTGCGAAGGTCCAGCCGAGCCGCTTAAGGTGCAGTGTATTCAGCTGCTTGCCGCTTGACGCCCCCTCATGGTCGGAATGTGCCTGGTAGACTGTTTTGCCGTCGCCGTCCAGGATCGTCACAAAAGAAAGCTGCTGATTGACCATACTGTCAACAAGCTGCTCAATCCCGCTCATTTTGACATTGATGACAAGCACTCCCTCAGAGCCGAAGGGCAGCGGCATCGCTTTATTAATAGTAAGCACACGTATCGGTGTACGCTGTACAAGTTCAGTCTTATAGCTGCGGACAGGCTGCCAGTCTTCCGGCAGCGGGCCGGAGGTGACCTGTCTGATCCAGTCCTCGTCTATAAAGCCGGAGAGCTCTTTTAATCCAGTTTCTGTTAAAACGCTTTCATTAATTTTGTCATACAGATAAACAGACTGAATGTAGGAGGATTCATGAATGAGGCTGCGCAGACTCTGGGCAACCGCATAGACAGATCCGGTATCCGGCTTGCCGGCGTTATTGAAATACTGCTTGTAGACATCGCTGCGCTCCACTGAATCCAGCACGGACAGCTCCACTTCCCTGATCGTCTTATCAATATTATCTATGAGATAGCTGGCTGAGATCCGGTCTGCCTTTTTCGTTTCCATCCGGGAGATATCATTAATAAATACAAACGAGGCAAAAATCAGGATCGTTACGGTGAGCAGGAAAATAGGAAAATAAGAAAGCAGTAATCGGCGATACCAGGTACGAAACAATAGACAACCTCCTCCACAACCGTTAGGATACCAGGCCGCGGTCCGGCCGTTCAGGTGCATATGCTGCCTGGAAGGCAGCTGTTTATAATTAGGGCTGCGTGCTTTCAGGGACAAGCCCCGTTTCTGCAGGAAAAAGCTAAAACATTAATAAGGTTAATCAATATAAAGGCTTATGAATCACAGACGAGCCTATGTTCGGATTTCTGCCATTATAGCACATGCTCCCCGGACCCGGCCAACGGGTAAAATTGGCATTTCCTGGACATAATTTCTTCCCCTCTCTGTATGACAGACACTATAGGAAGAAACCTGATACAGCCGCATGATTCCGCTGTGGAGGAGAGCCGGTTAGGATGGCGGAATCAGTGCGGGACGGGATAATAGGGATAGATTCGGGATAGATGGAGGTAGCATGGTATTGATCAGGACGGATAAATGGGAAAAGCACGTGAAAACACAGAAAAGCGGGATTCCCACTGTTTCCGGTCAGTTCCCGTACAGCAGAAAATCACCCTGACGGGTGATAGGTTTGAAACTATTCCATTCGAGCGCAACATTGGCTCTGTACTGGCAGCCGAGAGAGTGAGCTTTGGGCCGCCCCGCTCTTGATGGATGCGGTGTCGAGACAGGTGCTCGCTAATTCAGTGCTGGTTCCCAGGGTTGGCGCCGTTAAGGGGATTTTTCCCCTTAATGGGGCTACACCGCTCAAGTTTAGGTGCCGTTTCGAAGATTTTTCCCGTTCGGGCGCACTCTGAGGCCAATCTGTCTAACCGCAGCTATTCTCACCAGCTATTGGAGTACTCCCGCCACCCACCTCATTCGGAATGATGTTTAAAGCTGCACACCAACCTGTAGCCCGTACGCAGATATCCACCCAACGCCTCTCTGCCGTCGAGCACGCCGACTTGATTCTGGTACTGGATAACGGGCATATTAGGGTGCTTTCCAGTTCGCACTTTCAGTTGCCCTTACCTGACCCCTGCACTTTACACCATGTAGCCCTACCTACCAACATCCACACCTCGCGTATCTCAGACTCTACATTCATTCTGCACCTGTCAGCTGCTATATCCCTGGTTCTGGCACCCCTTTACACTGGCTCACATCACCCTGTATCCGGCGCGCTTCCTTTCCCCTTTGCACCTTGTTATTACACCTCCGCCAGAAAAACCAGCCGGAAGGCCGGCTGGGAGCGCCTATCTCCCGCCGGCTTCGGCAGCAATCGCTAACTTACAGCCCGCTCGTTTCCCGGATATACTTCCGCGCTTTAATCGCATATTCCAGCGGGTCGGCCAGAGCCGGGTCCTGCTCTGCCTCAACTACGAACCAGCCGGTATAGGAAGAACCGGCCAGTTCAGCAAATATATCAGCGAACTCGATGCATCCGTCACCTGGCACAGTGAACGCACCCGCTTTTACCGCCTGCAGGAAACTTAGCTTCTCGGCAATAACACGCCGGACTACTTCCGGGCGGATGTCCTTTAAATGAACATGCCTGATCCGCGGCAGATGGGCGCGCAGCACCTCAAGCGGATTTTCACCGGAAAAGGCCAGGTGTCCGGTATCAAACAGCAGGGAAACTTCAGCCGGATCCGTGAGCTCCATCAGCCGGTCGATTTCCGCAGCCGTCTGCACACCAGTGCCCATATGGTGATGATAGACGATTGCCATCCCTTTTTCGGCGGCCAGGCGGCCCAGCTTGCCCAAGCCTTCGGCCAGCAGCGCCCACTCGCCCTCTGTAAAGACAGGCTTGGCATCAAACAGCGGCGTATCCATCTGCCCCTGAATGCTCCGGCCCTGTTCGGAGACGACAATGACCTTGGCTCCCATGGCATGCAGAAAATCGCGGTGCGCCACAAAGGCTTCGGCCGTCTCCTCGTACGGCCGCACCGTCAGATGCGCGCTGAACCAGGCGCTGGCAATCTGCAGGCCGCGCAGCCCGAGCGCCCGGTGCAGCACCTCTGGAGAACGCGGATACTTGTTGCCGACCTCGCTGCCCTGAAACCCGGCCAGTGCCATCTCGCTGATGCACTGCTCGAAGGTGTTGTTCCCGCCCAGCTCAGGCATATCATCATTGGTCCAGGCAATGGGTGCAATCGCCAGCCGGACCGCCTCTTCTTTGAACATCAATGTTCTTCCCCTTCCATTTATGACAGGTATGTCCGGCTCGGCCGGCCGTTGCAGCCCGTTGCAGTTCCGGCAGCCTCAGTAGCTGCGCGCTTTATCGAGACCGATCAATCGCTGACTATATGCCGCCTGCACGCTCTCCTTGCCGGATACTTCCGCCACACCGACATGCCACCAGGCACCGTAGCCGTGGGTCATCGTCTTCGGCAGCACCTTGATGTCGATCAGCGTGGATTTCTCACTCTTCTTCGCCGCCTCCAGCGCGCTGCGCAGCTGCTCGGCTGTCGCCGCCCGGAAGGTCTCCACCCCATAACCGGCTGCGCTCGCTGCATAGTCGATCAGCATCAGCTCGCCGCTCAGCTGGCCGTCTGCTCCCCGGCGGCGGAATTCCGTCGCCATGCTGTCCAGGCCCTGCTCCATCTGCAGATTGTTGATGCAGCCGAAGCCTGCATTATCCAGCAGAAGGACGTTGATCTTCTTGTTCTCCTGCAGGCTGGTCACCAGCTCGGAATGCATCATCTGATAGCTCCCGTCTCCGACAAGGGCGTATACCTCGCGCTCCGGCTCAGCCAGCTTGATGCCGAGTGCACCGGCGATTTCATAACCCATGCAGGAAAAGCCGTATTCCATATGGTAAGTATCCGGCACGGAAGATTCCCACATCCGCTGCATATCTCCCGGCAGACTGCCTGCCGCTCCAATAGCAATGGCATCCTGCGGAATAAGCTCATTGATAATGGCAAGCACCTGCGTCTGTGTAAGCGAGGTGTTCAGCACCCCGGCATACTCAGGCAGCTTGTCGTCAAGGTGACCGGCAATTTCAGGCACAAACGGTGCCGGTTCATCTCCCTGCACAGCTTCAGCCGCACCGGAAGCACCGGGCCCTCCGGCTACACCCGCAGCCGCATCGCCTGCCAGGTATTCAACACTCGCCAGCCGCGCTCTTTCCGCAGCCCAGGCCTGCTTCGCTTCCGTGATCTCATCCGTATAGGCGGAACGATAGCCGCGTTCCTCCAGCGCATCGGATAACGCTTTCAGCCCTTCGGCAGCATCGCACACCACCGCCAGCGCATCCAGCTTGGCCGCATGGTAAGGCGACGCGTTAAGGGTCACAAACTGCACGCCGGGATGGGCGAACAGGCTCTTTGAGCCTGTGGTGAAATCGGTGAACCGGGTGCCGGCGCCGATAACCAGATCGGCTTCCGCAGCCAGCGTATTGGCGCAGCCGTTGCCGGTAACGCCCAGGCCGCCCAGGTTATAGGCGAAGTCGCTGGCGACAGCGCTTTTGCCGGCTTGCGTTTCGCCGAACGGAATGGCGAATTTCTCCGCGAAATCGCGAAGCGCAGCTCCGGCATCGCTGTAGCGCACACCGCCGCCGCACACCAATAGCGGACGCTGCTTACCGGCAATCAGCTCGGCTGCCGCCGCAATCTCCTCCGGATGCGGCAGTCGGCGGGCAATCTTATGAACGCGTCTGCGGAAGAAGTCAGCCGGATAATCCCAGGCCTCACCCTGAATATCCTGCGGCAGCGCGATCGTCACCGCCCCGGTGTCAGCCTGATCGGTGAGCACCCGCATCGCGTTCAGCAAGGCCGACATCAGCTGCTCCGGCCGGTAGATCCGGTCCCAGTACTTGCTTACTGCCTTGAAGGCATCGTTGACTGTAATCGACAGATTATACGTATGCTCCATCTGCTGCAGCACCGGATCGGGCTGGCGGGTAGCGAAGGTATCTCCCGGCAGCAGCAGGACGGGAATCTGATTCGCCGTCGCTGTCGCGGCAGCCGTCAGCATATTGGCCGACCCCGGACCAACGGAGGCCGTACAGGCCATAATCCGCCGCCGCCGGCTCTGTTTGGCAAAGGCAGTCGCCGCATGCACCATCCCCTGCTCATTACGGCCCTGATACACCTTCAATTCACCCGGGTTCTCCTGAAGCGCCTGCCCAAGACCAAGCACGTTGCCGTGGCCGAAAACAGTAAACACACCCTCTACAAAGCGCTCCGGCCCGTCGCCGAAATCGACATACTGCTCATTCAGAAACTTCACCAGCGCCTGCGCCGTTGTTAATCTGATCCGTTCCACTTGAGTTCCACCCTCCTGTATCGTTACTGCCAGCGGGCAGTGACAACCTTTTTACGCGTATAGAATTCAACTCCGTCAGTGCCGTTTGCATGCAGATCGCCGTAGAAGGAATCCTTCCAGCCGGAGAACGGGAAGAAGGCCATCGGAGCCGGTACGCCTACATTGACACCCAGCATGCCTGACTCGATATGTTCACGGAAATAGCGGACTTTTCCACCGTCATTTGTAAAGATACAAGCCCCGTTTGCAAAACGCGAAGCGTTGGCCAGCTCGACTGCATCCTCCACACCCTTGACCCGGACAACCGAGAGGACAGGCGCGAAGATTTCTTCCTGCCAGATCTTCATCTCCTTAGTCACTCCGTCAAATACCGTAGGTCCGACAAAATAGCCCTGACCCGCAGCCGCAGCATCCTCCCGTCCGTCCCTGAGCAGCTTCGCGCCTTCGGCAACGCCCTGCTCGATGTAAGCAACCGTTTTGTCCTTATGCCCCTGACGGATAACCGGTCCCAGGAAGGTGTCTTCCTCCAGCCCATTGCCGATCGTCATCTTTCCACATTCGCGCAGCAGGATGGAGATCAGCTCGTCAGCTACATCTTCTTGTACAGTGACTACGGAACAGGCCATGCAGCGCTCTCCGGCAGAGCCGAAGGCAGCGTTGATAATCTGTGTAGCGGAAGCCTCAAGGTCGGCATCTGCCAGTACGATGGAGTGGTTTTTGGCCCCGGCCAGCGCCTGAACCCGTTTCAGGTGCTCCGTACCTTTTTTATAGACATATTCAGCAACAGGCTGTGATCCGACAAAAGAAATCGCCTTAACGCCAGGGTGCTCCAGCAGGCCGTTAACGACATCATGCGCACCGTTGACCACATTAAGCACACCTTTAGGCAGCCCGGCTTGCTCCATCAGCTCCACTAGACGTGCAGCCAGCAGCGGTGTACGCTCGGACGGCTTCAGCACAAAGGTATTGCCGCAGGCAATCGCCAGCGGGAACATCCAGCAGGGAACCATCATCGGAAAATTAAACGGAGTGATTCCGCCGATGACTCCGATCGGATAGCGGTACATTCCCGATTCAATCCCGGTCGCAATATCCGGCAGCTGCCGGCCCATCATCAGCGTCGGAGCGCCGGCTGCAAATTCGACACACTCGATGCCGCGCTGTACCTCGCCGTAGGCTTCTTTATAGCTTTTTCCGTTCTCAAGCGTAATGGTTCTCGCAAGGTCCTCCCAATTTTCAACCAGCAGCTGCTGATATTTAAAAAGAATCCGGGCCCGCCGCGGCACCGGGGTCTTCGACCAGCCGGCAAAAGCCTCCTCGGCCGCAGCCACAGCCCGGTCAACATCCTCTCTGCCGGACAGCGGAACTCTGGCCAGCTCTTCGCCTGAGGCCGGATTGAACACCGGTTCTGTCTGCTCGCTTTTTGCCTCAACCCACTCTCCGCCAATATAGTTTTTCAGCACTTCTACGTTTTGCTGTGCCATTACTGTCCACTCCTTCATCTCTGTTGATGTTTGATACTAATCAAATACTATATAAAAACCGCTGCATATCTCCTTTTAAGGCTGACTAAGCACCGGAGACCACTTCTTCATTGGACTGCAGGAAGGCTTCCAGCTCTTCCAGGGTCGGCATGGCATCCGAACAGCTGTGCCGCGAGATTACAATCGAAGCCGATGCGCTGCCGCGCCGCATAGCTTCACTGACACTGTCGCCCTGCATCAGACTGTGGATGAAGGCCGAGGCGTAGGAGTCGCCTGCACCGAAGGTCTTCAGCACCTTGGCCGGGAAAATCCCGCTCCGGTGATTCAATCCGTCTGCCGTATAGGCAATCGAGCCGCTTCCGCCGTGCTTGATTACAACCAGCTTCGCCTGCTGCGAGAACCAGCGGGCTGCCGTCGCTTCGTCATCCGCATCTGTCACATTGTACAGATTCTCCATCATGTTGAATTCCTCGCGGGTGCCGATGATGCAGTCACATTTCTCAGCGGCCAGGTTATAGTAGACAGCCGTTTCAGCGGCAGATTTCCAGGTATAAGGGCGGTAATCGAGATCAAAAAATACAGTCACATCATGTCTGCGGGCAAATTCCAGCGCCAGAAACACCGCTTCGCGGGAAGGGCTCTGTGCCAGTGCGGTGCCGGAGATCAATAGCGCTTTGGACTGGCGAATGTAATCCTCCGAAATTTCGTCTGTATTCAGCAGCAGGTCAGCCACGTTATCGCGGTACATCAGAATGCTGCATTCCTGCGGACTTTTAATTTCTGTAAAAGCAAGACCCGTCACAGCACCGGTATGATCAACGCACACCTGGCTGTCATCAATGCCGTCCTTCTGCAGATAGCTCCGGATAAACCGGCCCATCTGATCATCGGCCAGCTTACCGATGAAGCCGGTGCGCATGCCCAGCCGCGCCGTTCCGATTATGATATTGGCCGGAGAGCCGCCGACATACTTGGTGAATGTCATGGTCTCCTCCATAGGTCTTCCGGTTTCATTGGCATTGAGGTCAATACAGAGCCGGCCGACGGCGACTAAATCGAGCGGACGGGCGGGATCGAACTGCAGATCGTTCATAGTGATGCCTCCTTGAAAAAGCTTGAGAAGAAATGAATGATAATTGCCGGGATACAACGGGAGCAGGGTGAGCGGAACAGAATGTTATGGGTTCATTAGGAACGTTGGTGTTCTTAAAATACCGGTCTGACAGGGAGGGAAAGGGTAAGCGCTTAACCTAATTTTATAAATAGTATAGGCGAGAATATCCGGTTTGGCAATCCTAAATTTGAAAGCGATCTCAAATTTTCTGTTACCTCACGCAAAAGACATGGATCAATAACGTTTTCGCATTAAAAAAAGACCCGTCTCCACCGTCTTGGGGGACCGGGTCCTGAAGTTTTTGGTCTTGGATCATTTGCTCTCGAAAAACGGAGCTGGCTGCAGCAATCTAGCGCAGATCTCTAGCGCAGGTCTCCGAGCAATCCACTGGCACTGGGCTCTGGAAGGTTGTTCCGCCAACCGTACCTGACAAATCCGGCTTTACTCCGGTGCCGGCCCGGTTGAATGGCGGATGACCAGCTCCGGCATCAGCATGATTTTGCGTCTGGGGCTGTCCGGATTATCTATGGATTCGTTCAGCAGAATCATCGCCTGCTCGGTCATCTCACGCAGCGGCTGGGCGATGCTGGTCAGCGTAGGGTGGCAGATTTCTGCCAGCACCGTATTATCGAAGCCCACAACAGACAAGTCGCGGGGAATGGACAGGCCTGCGCTGCGCGCTTCCTTCAGGACACCGATCGCCAGCAGGTCGTTACAGGCGAATATAGCTGTCGGCCGCTGCTCCTCTGCCTGCCCAAGCATAGCCGCAGCTGCCCGACGTCCATTTTCCAGGGTAGCTGACGTATGCGTAATATTGGCCGGATTGTCAAACGGGACACCCGCATCCTTCAGGGCATCAAGAAAACCTTCGGCCCGCAGCTTGCTCCCCGGCAGATTGTCGGAGATGATGCCCAGCTTCCGGTGGCCCAGGGACAAGAGGTACTCCGTCGCCTGATACCCGCCCTTGTAATCATCCACGGTAACGCTGCTGCTCTCCAGACTGCGGATTTCCGCCGAGAAAAGCACCAGCGGTACCCGGTCTGCCAGCAGGCGGCGGATCATATCCGTTTTGCCCGTGTGGGAGGCGATGATCAGGCCGTCCACTCTTTTGCGCAGCAGCAGCGAGGTGTATCTGGCCGCTTTTTCATCATCACGGTCTGTACTGCAGACAATCAGGTCACTGCCCTGCTGCTGGGCATAATCTTCGATCCCACGCGCCGTCTCTGCAAAAAAGGGGTTAGCAATATCGGGAATCATCAGCCCGATCGTCCCCGTCCGGCGGCTCGTCAACGCAGAAGCTACCAGACTCGGCTGGTAATTAAGCTCCTCCATGACCTGATTTACCTTATCCCGTGTCTTGTCGCTGATCCTGCCGTTATTATTGAGCACCTTGGACACCGTAGCAATAGAGACTCCGGCTTCCCGCGCCACATCATAAATTGTAGGTTTCATTGTTTTGAAAACCGCCTTTACGTTCTTGCCGTCTTATACCTCGATTATAGGGAACTCGTCCTGAAGTGTCTATTCGCTGGTATTGTCGTTTCACCCGCTGCTGCTGCGGCACCGGCCCGCCGGCCGCTTCGATGCCACTCAGCAATGCTTCGCCTTGCCAGCATCATCAGATGCAAAAAGGGAGCCTCCGCCTTGCGGAAGCCCCTTGAAACCAACTCTATACTGTGGGCCTATTCCTCCTGGCCTCCGGGAGTATGCCCGGCCGGTCTGAACAGCCATTCGTGATCGGGGTCGTTATGGAATACCCAGGTACGGACCGGTCCTGCCATCACATTGAGATAATAGGAATCATAGCCCGGCGGTGCTGATACCGGATGGTAGCCTTCCGGAACAAGCACCACGCTGCGGTCCGGCACGGCCATCGTCTCATCGAGGCTGCGGTCGTCGTTGTACACCCGCTGCACCACGAAGCCGTGCGCCGGGTTTACCCGGTGGTAATACGTCTCCTCCAGGTAAGACTCTGCCGGCAGGTTATCCTGGTCGTGCTTATGCGGCGGATAGCTGGACCAGTTGCCGCCGTCCGTGCGCACCTCCACCACCAGCAGGCTCTCAGCCTCACTGCTCTCCGGCAGGATATTGACTACGCGGCGCGACATGCTGCCGTAACCGCGGGCTTCAGCTGCCATATCGGACGGCGCAATCAGCCGGGGCGGATATTTACCGGAACCCGGGGCGAGACAGACAGCGAGCTCTAATTCCGTCAGGGCCGTCACCTCATAGCGTCCTCCTGCAGGAACATAGACCGCATACGGCGGCAGATCTTCAAAGACCGACATGCGTTCTCCTATACCCGTAAACAGCTGGTCGTCCGCCTTCACATCCGCCTTGCCCGAGAGCAGTACCAGGCAGATCTCATTGTCTCCGGTATCGCGGCTCAGTGTATCGCCCTTCTGCAGCTGGTACACTTCAAACCCGACATACTGCCAGCCGGCGCTCTCCTTGCTGACTGCTGCAACAAGCCCGTCCTTGCCGGGCGCGCCAGCCTTGATCAAATAATCAGACATTCTCACAGCTCCCTCCGTGTTCAAGATAAGCCTCTGCTTACATGGCTTCTATCTCCGGGCGTTCCTCGCCGGCACAGACCTTCAGCTTAACCGGAAGCCCGGTCCGGTGCGATTCCAGAGCCGCCTCAGCAATGAGCTGGGCCTGCTGTCCGTCATAACCGCTGCAGACAGCCGGTTCCTGCAAAATGATAGACTGGGCGAATGCGGCAACCTCATCGGTGAACGCCTGGTTGTAACGCTCCAGGAAAAAGTGCAACGGCTGATCACGGGTAACCGCCGTGGCTGTAGACACCTCGACTGTGGTCTGGCGGCAGTTATCGGCCACTGCCGCTCCCTGTGAGCCGAATACCTCAACCCGCTGGTCATAGCCGTAGACGGCCTGCCGGCTGTTATCAATCACACAGATAGCGCCGCTGGTGAAGGTCAGCGTAATGACTGCTGTATCCACATCGCTGCAGCGTCCGAACATCGGGTCAATCAGATTGGCACCCCTGGTATAGACCTCTGCCACTTCCTCGCCCATCAGATAACGGGCCATATCAAAATCGTGAATGGTCATATCCATAAACATTCCGCCGGAGGAGAGAACATAGGCTTCGCCGGGCGGCTGCGGATCACGCGAGGTAATCTTCACAATATGCGGTCTGCCCAGCTCACCCGCCTGTACCAGCTGCTTGAGCTTGCGGAAATTAGGGTCCATGCGGCGGTTGAAGCCAACCTGGAGCAGCACGCCGGCTTCTTTGGCAATCTGCAGGGCCCGGCTTGTTTCGGCCGAGGACATGCTGATCGGCTTCTCGCAGAAAATATGCTTTCCGGCCCGCGCCGCCCGCTCAATCCACGAGGCATGAGTGTCTGTCGGTGTGCAGATGAACACGGCGTCGATCTCCGGATCATTCAGAATGGCTTCCCCATCCGTAAAAACAGCTCCGAGCCCCCGGCTCTCCGCCCAGGCAACCAGTTCCTCGGTCATATAAGCCTCTGAAATAGATTTCAATTTATAAGACGGCATCACACGCAGATTATCGGCATGCAGACGTCCGATTCTTCCGGCGCCGATAATGCCTACTGTTACTTGATTGACCATACTCGCTTATCCTCCCTCAAGGTAAGCGCTTAACCTTTCCGAGATCAGTATACTTCAAGCCGCCGCAAGCTACAAGTATTTTTTGATTTTGATTCTTATCCGGCCTTTGCATTTGCTCTAACGGATCGCGGTACTGATTTCACTCTAAAGATCCGTTCCACCGGGCTAACGTAAGGCTATTATTTCCCCAAAAGAACCCCCCCCCAGCTAACGGACCGTAGCGCCGTTATTCATCAAAAAAGGCATCCTAATCCTGGCTAACGGACCACAGCGCCCTTATTCCTTTACCGGCAGCCGCAAACAGGAATAAAATCCGATAATAACGCCTCTGGAGTCCGTTAGATTATGGATAGGGTCCCTTTTGCCGAAATAAGGGCTCCTCGGTCGTTACCAGCCGACGCATCTTAAAATTCCAGTCAAGGCGAGTTGATACGGCAACAGAAGGTTTGCCTGTCATTACTGGCCATCCTTTCTTAAGAACGCACAGTAAAGACCCATAGCCGCCGAGCTTCCCCGGCGGCTGACGTCTGCTTTAAATCCTCTTGCATTACCTCCTACTACCGCCACGCTAAATCCGCGGACGATAACAGAAGCCTGTCTGGTCACGGCCGCACGTTAGCAATAATGCAGCGCTTCCCCGAGCGCAACCAGCGTCATCGCCTGGCCATAAGCCATCGGGGCAATAATAATCCCCTTGTAATCGTCCCTGGTTTTGCCGATCGGCGTACCGCCGGATACACCAAGCACCGTTCCTTCAGCGTCGATCCGGTCCAGCACCGCCTGAATCGCCTTCAGTGCCGGCTGCGCATACTCCCCGGGCAGCAGCCCTCTGCGCACGCCATGCAGAATACCTGCAGCGATGGCTGCCGAGCCGGAAGTCTCGGTGTAGCTGTCTGGATCATCCAGCAGCGTATGCCATAGCCCGTCTGCGCTCTGGCAGTCCAGCAGCGCTTCGGCCTGTGCCTGCAGCACCTGCTGTAGATACGTGAACACGCCGTCCTCCAGATACGGGCGCATCAGCTCCAGATATTCCGGCAGCCCCAGGCTGAACCAGCCGTTGCCGCGGCACCAGAAGGCTTCGCTGAAATTATGGCGGCCGGTGAAATGCCAGCCGTGATAGAACAGCCCGGTCTTTTTGTCATACAGATATTTGATATGCAGCAGCAGCTGATGCAGCGAAGTCTGCCGCCACTCAGGCTTATCGTACTTCACACCCATCTTGGCCGTGAACAGAATGGCCATGAACAGCGTATCGATCCAGATTTCATTCTGATTGAGTGTAACCTCACTCTTGTCGGCTCCGGTTGTGACATGCTGGTAACCCTGCTCTACAGTGCGCGGCAGCCCGTTCATCAGCCATTCCACCCACTCCAGGCTCAGCTCCTCCGCCTCATCCAGCTCCATCAGCGACAACAGCGGGGCGGTCGTATTGATATTCCGGCTAGGCAGCCCCTTGTCCATCTGCCGGGCCATCCACGGCTTGGCGTAGGCAGAATAACGCCCGTCGGCAAAATGCCGGTCCAGCTTCTGCAGGCCGTACAGCCCGACGCCCTGCGGCCAGTCCCACTCCTCCATCCCGAAATCACGGGCAAAATAGCCCCGCCGCCCGGCATCCTCGCCTAAGGTTTGCAGCTCTGCTTCGTTATCCGGCCGGTCCAGATTCAGCAGCTTATCTGATACCTTGTTCAGCTTGCTGATGATTTCCGCCTGATCCAGCTGTGTTTCTTTTACATTCATCATTAGTTCCCCTCTCCTGTCTGCTCCAGGCCCAGCCTGATTCTGAACGTTCTGATTTCATAAGGTCTGATCTGAAAATTCAGTTCTCCTGCCTGCCACTCGCCTTCCGGCACCTCCATCAGATTGCACTCCTGCCAGGCAGTAATAACGTATCCGCTTTCAATCCGCACCTGACTGCGCGCACCGGCATACTCATGCAGACGCAGCACTACATCAGCGCCTTCTTCGGAACGCTTTACCGCATCAAGCAGCACATATCCCCCGTCAATGGAGAAAAGCGGTTTAAGTGGCAGCCGGCCCGGCACGGCACGCAGCGGATTGTTCAGCTCCCAGGCTTCCCGGACCACTCCGCCCAGGACAAAATCACCCTCATGCGGATACAGCGCATACGTAAAAGCATGATGCCCCTGATCCTGCTCCGGATTCGGATGAACAGCTGATTTCAGCAGCGTCAGCCGCAGCACGCTGTCCTTGATGTCGTAGCCGTATTTACAGTCGTTGAGCAGCGCCACGCCGTACCCCTGCTCGCTGACATCCGCCCACTGGTGGCCCACGGTTTCAAACCGGCATAATCCCAGCTTGTATTCCAGTGGGTCGGCCGTCTGACATTGCCGAACTGGATGTCATAGGTTGCTTCAGTGGCATGAACATCAACGGGGAAGGCCACCTTAAGCAGCTGGTTATGCCCGTGCCAGTCCATTTCTGTGCGGAAATCAATCCGCGCTGTATCCCGGTAGAAGATAATGTCCTGGGTAATGGTTGTACGGTTATACGTCCAGCCCATGCGCAGCACCGCCCGCAGCGGGCCATTCTCGGTGAGTCTGCATTCTGTAAGCTGCGAGATTTCGGTCATTTTTTCCTGATAAAAAATATCAATATCCCATGCCTCGAAATCCAGCGGCTTATCTTCAAACACCTGAAGCACATTGCCGCGCTGGCCCGGCGCCAGAATCTCCCGGCCGCTGCGGCGGTCGCGCAGCGAGGTGAAGTGCCCCTGCTTGTTCCAGACCGCTTCAATCAGCGGAGTGGTTAGCCGGCCTTCAGCAGCATCAGCAAGCAGCTGTTCTCCCTCCGGTGAGCTTTCAGCCTGTTGAGCCACCGCTTCCAGGACCTCTGTACCCAGAGCCGGCATGGAAGAGATATGCACCAGCCAGCCGCCGTCCGCAGTGCGCTGCTGTACCGGCTGCCTGCCGTCAGAAAACTGAATAACAGCAGCATCCGAAATATCGCCCGGCAGCTCCAGATAACGCGGGCCCTCCCAATTCGAGCTTCCAAGCACAGTAAGGAACCGTCGCCCGTCTGAGTCTTTTTCATCTCCGCCAGCCGGTTCCCCTGCACCGTTGATCAGAGCAAGTGAACGGGCTTCCCCTTCGGCATATTCCAGGTCACTGTCCTGATAGACCTCTTTGATTGAGGAGCCCGGGATAATGTCGTGGAACTGGTTGCGCAGCAGAATCTCCCAGATGCCGCGCAGCTCCTCGGCAGGGTAAGACTCTGCCAGATCGCCGCGGCTCACGCCGGCAAGCGTATACAGCCATTCCGCATCGCGCAGCAGGAGCTCAAGACGGCGGTTATATTTTTTATTGCTGGCCTGTGAAGTATAGGTTCCCCGGTGGCACTCGAAGTACAGCTCGCCGTTCCAGGTATGCACGTATCCGTCCGTTTTTTCAATCCGTTCATGCAGCCCTTTGAAGTAGCCCCCCGCACTGCCTGGTTTAATCCTGGGCATACCCGGAAGCTTGTCGAACCGCCGCCGCAGCTCCAGCATGTCCCGTGTCGGCCCGCCGCCCCCGTCGCCCCAGCCGTAGGCAAACATCAGGTGGTCATTAATTTCCTTATCCTGATATGAATTCCAGATGCCGCGCAGCAGCCCTGCGGTCATCCGGCCGTTGTAGGTGTAGGCATCGCCGTCTTTTTCCGAGGTAGTAATAAAATGAGTCAATATTTCTGAGCCGTCCATCCCGCGCCACCAGAACGTATCATGCGGCATCCGGTTGAACTGGTTCCAGCTGATCTTGGTCGTCATAAAAGTATCAATACCTGACTTGCGCAAAATCTGCGGCAGCGCCCAGCTGTAGCCGAACACATCAGGCAGCCACAGATACTTGCTATCGATGCCGAACTGTTCGCGGAAATATCGCTTGCCCGCCAGAATCTGGCGCACCAGCGACTCACCGGACGGAATATTGCAGTCCGATTCCAGCCACATGGCTCCTTCCGGCTCCCAGCGCCCTTCCTTAATACGCTCCTTGATCTGCCCGAACAGCTCGGGGTAATCCTGCTCCAGATAGGCATACAGCTGCGGCTGCGACTGCATGAACTGGTATTCGGGGTATTCCTGCATCAGCCGCAGGACGGTCGAGAAGGAACGGGCCGCTTTTTCCCGGGTATGCTTCAGCTGCCAGAGCCAGGCGACATCAATATGGGTATGTCCCAGTGCCGTAAGCGTGACATCAAAGGTCTGGGGCATCGCCTCCACCGCCCCGTTCAGGCTGGCGCCTGCCCGGTACATGGAGCTGACGTGCTCTTCAGAGCCCGGCTCGGACCAGTCAATCTCGCGGAACGCAGCGTCCAGCGCCTGCTTCAGCCACTGCTTCTCCGGCTGGTCCCGGCCCAGGTAACGGAAGGTGTCCAGCGCTGCCTGGGACATATAGAACAGATCATCGATCCGCTCATCCAGATATCCGATCATCGCCTCGCTGATCTTGTGCTCCTGCACCCTCGGCGCTCCGCCGCCCTCAAGACCGGACCACAGCCGGAAGACAAGCTCGACCGCCCTGCCGCCAAGCTTATCATCGAAAATAACTTCCCTGTGGTTGTTATCAACCCCCTGATAAGGCGAACCGTTCACAAACAGCAGCGATTCAAACCCGGAGTTATTGAAGCTCCCCGACTTGCCGAAATCAAACAGGCCTGCGATCTTAAAGCCTTCCTTCTTCTCAGGCAGCACTGCCACTGCACGCAGCCAGACATAGCGGTCCCGCCCGCTCCACTGCTCATTCAGCCGGATTGTCCCGTTAAAGGAGACCTCCTCCGGATAAACACCATTTCTGCCGTCCTCATCCTCCGCGAACTCCAGCTCGGCAAGCTCACTCACTCTGACATATCTGTATTTGCCGACCTCGGCCTGCCGCCGGATCAGCTTTTCCTCCGTCAAAAACATTCTCTCACTCCTTGTATCCGTTTTCATACCGCCAATATAACAAATCCTCCAGCTCAAAAACTATGCTTTATTTGCGGGAATGGGGAGTATTTATTGCATATTTTGCTTTTTCAAACCTATAATGGAGAAAATAACGGAGTAAGGCGGTGAGAGGATATGCTTGAAAACGGCTTATTATATGAGCAGGGATATAGCGTTAACATTAACACGCCAGGCGATCCGCTTTTTTATTATTTTGACTACGATGAACGTTCGCACAATATCAATATGGAGTTCCAGCATGAGCATGATTTTTATGAGATTCATATTCTGATGGATTCCCGGGCCACCCACGTCATTGACGGTAAAATCCACGCTCTGCGCAAGTACGACATCGTCCTGCTCCGTCCTTATCTGCTGCATATGACCCAGTATCCGGAAGGCCCTCCGCATAAGCGGCTGATCATCAACTTCGCCATACCTGCCGGCATACCCGGTTTGGAGAACGCTTACAAAAACATGCTGCTTCCCTTTTCGGAAGAGGTGCCGATCTACCGGCTGACGGGTGAGCCGCGCAGTACCGTATTCGATCCGCTTAACGCCATTTTCACCCTGTCACACAGTGATTCTCCGCTGAACCCGGTACTGGTTCATACACTGTTCCAGCAGTTTTTGTGCGCCTTATGCCAGCAGCAGGATAAGAACAGCTATGTGCTGGAGGAAGCCGGTAGTAGCGCAGCGCAGAAAATATACTCCATCACCGCCTACATTAACAGCAATTACAGCAGCGAGCTGTCGCTGGATTCTATTGCTACGGAGTTCTACACCAGTCCTTATTATTTATCGCATCAGTTCAAAAGAGTTACCGGCTCCACTCTGACCGAGTACATCCAGACCACCCGGGTCCGCAAAGCCCAGCATCTGCTGATCCATAGCCGTCTCAAAATATCCGGCATTGCCGAGCAGTGCGGATTCACCAGCTTCTCGCAGTTCAACCGGATCTTCAACAAGCTGGCCGGCATGTCGCCGTCTGCCTTCCGCAAGCAGCAGCAGGCGGCACCGGGAGCCGGCTCGGCCTTGTTGTCCTATTGATGGGAGAGTGAAGCTAAGCGACGGCTAGGTGGCGAGGGCTGTTGTGGGGCTGGCATATGCGCCTGCTGGGCGGGCGCGGCTGTTTCGAGGTGACGCATGCTGATTGGGCGGGGCAGCTCCGGGCTGACGTAGGCTAGTTAGACGGGCTCGGCTCCGGGCTGACTATGGACCAGCTGGATGGCAGCGACTAACTATTTCTACGCTGCCTGATGCGGAGGCTGGGGAGTTCGGCTGTCCGCTCCACACACCCCGCCCTTTCTGCGCTAACGGACTCAGATGACGTTAATTAAGCCAAAGTCGCTTTTGGGACATGCTAACGGACTCCAGTAACCTTATCTACCAATTCTAGCCTCAGCAACCGCAGTTTGAGGGTAAATAAAATCATTACGGTCCGTTAGCCGAGCGGAAGGTGCTTTTCCGGGAAAATAAGACCTCTGGTGTCCGTTAGCCCAAGTTTCAGCTACCACCAGCTCGCGACACTCAGCACTAGCACTCGGCAGTCCACACTCCAAACTCCGAACCCTGTAACCTAAACTATGTACCGACACCACAGCCTCACTCGCCATGCATCCAAACCGATATAATGAAAAAAGCTTCCGCACTGCCCAAGGGCAATTCGGAAGCTTCTTTGCTGTTATGCGGTCGAGAGGACTCGAACCTCCACGGTATTGCTACCACACGGACCTGAACCGTGCGCGTCTGCCAATTCCGCCACGACCGCAAATCATTTATCGCGGCACAAGAATGAATATACCATGGATTTCAGAATCGCGCAAGCTATTTTTTAAATTTCATAAAAAAACTCCAATGCTTCTTCCTGCGGCCTGCTATATATTGAGAGTGAGGTGATGAATATGAATAGACCGTATGTAACAGTAACCAGCCCAAATCTGCTTGCCGGCATGCTGAAGGAGCTGGATGAACGGCTGCCCGGTTTTACTGCCCTGGAGGGAGTCTGCGGAATAACCCTGAACGGCGGATGCTCACGGGGATATGCCGATGAGTTATCGGAGATTGATCTGGTTTTTTATCTGGAGGCAAGGCAGTATGCACTGTGGACCGGCGGGTGTTCCCCGCTGCCGCTCGGCATAACCAGAATTGGCGGCTACCTCTATGATATCAAGGCTGTAAGCCTGGAAGAAGAGCTGGAGAAGATTTGGGACAGTACAGCCCTGTGGGATCTGTCCTATGCAGGGATACTGCATGATCCCGAGGGGCATATCGCCGGACTCATCCGCACGAAGCTGGCCGAACGTCCGGGGCGGCTGCAGGCTGAAGGCGTGATGTTCAACTGCTGGTGGCATTACCGGCTGGCCGGCGATATCTGGCTGCACCGGGGAGACACCGTGCAGGGGCATGCCATGCTGAATACAGCAGCCGCTCAGCTAATCGAAGCCTTATTCACCGCCAACGGTGAGTATGTGCCGCATCCGAAATGGCTGTTTCATCTGAGCCGCACACTTCCGTGGACACCGGCAGGCTGGGGAACAGGCCTGATGCGGATTATGGATACCGGTGACTTTTCTCCGGAAAGCCTGAAGAACCGGCAGGCGGCCATAGACCATTACTGGCACGAAATCGATACTTATCTCATCAGTCTGGAATGTCCGGGATATCCGCTTAATGTGATGCACAAAACCTTTTATGATCTGCTGAAGCTCCTGCTGTCACATGACACCCTCCCTGTAGAAGATTGGACGGTCAGGGCGGGCATGTCTCTGCTGTCGGCAGAGCCTTTTATCCGTTTTACCTCGGTTGCCGGAGACCGGATCACAGTGGATAAACTCAAATTCTTCTCTATTTCCCCCGGCGAGCTGTATCCCTGGCATGCCTCTATCCTTAATCAGCTTCAAGGCGAGCTGAAGTCCACCTAGCGGTCAACCGGCAGTTGATTTTCTGCGGCGCTCCCCCTGCTCTAATCGCTGTTCATTACACCGGATGGAATTATAATGGAAGTACGACGTCGAATTTGAATCCGGGAGAAAAAATAATGATCAATAGTGAACAGGTCGGCAGACGAATCGCCATACTGCGGAGAGAAAAACAGCTGTCCCAGGAGCAGCTGGCTGAACAGCTGCATGTCAGCGCCCAGGCCGTATCCAAATGGGAGACCGGCAGATCCCTGCCTGACACCTCTACCCTTCCGCTCCTTTCTGCTGTTCTGGGGCATTCCATTGACAGCCTTCTGCTGCCGCAGGAGCTTGCTGTGCTCTCCGCCGTCTATACCGACGGTAATGAACAGCAGAACGTCACTCATTGGGTAAACCAGCTCATAACCGGAAATACGCTCACATTAAGTCTCGGTGACCAGTTTTTCCAGGGATTACTGCACAGTGACCGGGCTAAGCTGCTCCTTGTCAAATACGGGACCCCCTCCGGGATTTATTTAACGTTTGTACTCAAGGGGCAGCTTTTGCAGATTGATGTACATTCACAAGATTATCCTTTGGGCAAAAGCGGTCTTACCTTTGTTCATGCCGCATACGGCAATGAACGGTCCGGGCGGGATGTATTGCAAAAGATGAAGCACTATGCTTATTTTGAATGGACGCAATTTACTGTCGATCAGGAGCTTTTTCCAAGCACAATGGGACATGAGGGCAGTGAATATCTGCTGCTCGTCTATCTGAATGCGGACGGGATTCATGCAGTAAGCTGCGCCGAGGGGGAACGGATTCATTACACCCCTGACCGGTCCCGGCTGTTTGCAGCGGAATCAGGCCGCCGGCATCGCATTATCGAAAAGGTAAACCAGCTCGGCTTCGGCAGAGGAATGGACTGCTCATGGGCGGGGGCGCTCTACACCTCCTTGTCTGTCATGGGAATCGAAACCAGCTACGAAGCAGTGATGGGCGTTTCCGGGGCTTGCTGGAGAGCCGCTTTTGCCCCGGTATGGGATTATAGCGCAGCCGACGCCCTCGCCGCCTATGACTTTACCACGCCAGTCATCCAGGCATACGGCCTCAAAGCCAGCTGGGCAAACCGGCTGACATCCGAGGAACGGAAACAGGAAAAGCTCACCATCATGGAGAGCCTCCATCATCAGCGCCTGCCGGTGGCCCTAAACCTGAGGGTAGCTCCCGAGTGGGGAGTCATTACCGGCTATCTAGATAACGGAAACACGCTGCTGTGCCGCAGCTATTTCGATGAGGAGACCTTTACGGAGCTGAAGGATGATCCCGAGTTTCAGGAGGCCATGAAGAGCAGCAAGGGTTATCTGTACGTAGACCACTGGCCGTATAAGCTGCTCTATCTGGAAAGGCATGGTGATATTCCGCAAGCACTGGACAGCCTGTACGCTTCACTCCGGATCAAGCTCGAGGCGATGCAGACGAACGATCAGCCGGGCTATCATACGGGATATAAGGCGCTGGCTTCCTGGCAGGAAGGCCTGCTTGATGAGGAGTGGTATACAGCTGCAGATGCCAGAACCTTCATTCGCCGGTATAGTGTCAATCATTTCTGCATGATGGCGCTGGCTGATGCCCGGAGAAGTGCAGCCGTCTATCTGAAGGCCTCACTGGGTCTGATGCAGCACCCCTCAGCATCTGCGCTTATGAGCGAGATGGCCGCCGATTATGAACAGATGGATACACTGCTCAGCTCTTATTACAACAATATGCCTTTGCCGGCCGTCCTTGAAGCGCAGGCCTCCCCTAAGCAGCTCTGGAACCGGGAGAGCCGCAGGCGGCAGGCAGAGCTGCTGCAAACAATCGCCGGGCTTGACCAGCGCGGCGATGAGCTGGCAGCAGCGATACTGGAGCAGGCCCAGTTACAGTAGGCTGCTGCTAATGGTTAAAGGAGCGGTACTGGGCCTAATGGTCTTGGCCCGTCCGCCCACTTTCGGCGAAATGAGAGGCATTTTTGCCTCTCATTTCATCTATCCGCCTGCTTTCGGCGGATTCAGAGGCATTTTTGCCTCTCATTTCATCTATCCGCCCACTTTCGGCGGAATCAGAGGCATTTTTGCCTCTCATTTCGTCCATCCGCCGTTCCAGCACCCGGAAGCCAACAACAAAAAGCCGCCCAGACAGGCGGCTTCATTCTTCATTTCATATATCCGTTCTTACTCCGAGCCGGCCTTCTTCACCGGCCGCAGCACGGCGTAGCCGTAACCCTCCGGAAAATGGCGCTGGTAATCCTGCTTCACTTCCTCGTCCCAGACGTAGCCCATCTGTGAAGGATCATAATTCCAGGCCACTTCCTCCACTGTGCGCATTACCGCCCCGTTATCCTGAAGGTAATCAAACGGCGGATGAAAAAAGACCAGGTACTCCGAAGCCGGGATGTCCCGGCACTCCATTCCCTCCGGAATCTCCCCGGTATAATCAGCCGGCACCGGGATTCCGTACAGATAGCCCTTGTGCCCGTTCACGTAGAACCATCCGGCCGTCTGGCCCAGCTGCCCCTCCAGCGTATGATGGGACATGCTCTCCAGTGTTCCTGACACCTCGTCACAGTTATGACCGTTGTTCCAAAATCCGCCGTAGTTGACCGAATCCGGGTCCCAGATCCCGATAAATTTATGGGCCGGTATGAACTCCAGCTTAATCTCCGCTGCCTGCAGATGAACCTCCCGCATTTTTTCCCGCTCCTTCATCAAGTAGTGATAAGGGGAGAATACCTCGGCACGAATGGCCAGCGGAATGGGGCTGCGGGCTGTACGGTACGCTCCGGGCGTCAGCTTAAAAGCCTTCACAAACGCCCGCGAGAACGCCTCCTGCGATGAAAATCCGTACTTTACGGCTATATCCAGAATACGGTCATCCGTATCGCGGAGCTCCAGGGCGGCACGGCTGATCCGCCGCAGCCGGATATAGTCCCGCACCGTCATTCCGGTCAGGGCATGAAACTGCCTGGTGCAGTAGTACGGCGAGTAGCCAAGCTGCTCTGACATCCGCAGCAGGGTTGGCGCGTCCGTAAGATCACCGTCAATCCAGTCAATCATCCGCTGGACCATCTCATTCCATTCGTACATTGAAGCCTCTCTCCTTTCACTATGGATCATAGCAAAAAAGGAAATTGCCGATTTGATCTCATTTGCAGTGCCCTACAGTAGGTTTACGGAGGACTCCCTTGTGGAGGCAGCAGAGGCATAGCCTGAAATAAACTCCTTCAAAGCCGAAGCAGGCAGCGGTCTGCTGATGAAATAACCCTGAAGCTGATCGCTTCCAAGAGCACGCAGCAGGTCAAACTGCTCTCTCAGCTCCACCCCTTCGGAAACGACCCGCAGGCCAAGATTGTGGCTGAGTTCAATGATTGCGCGGACGAGTGTATCGTCGGAAGCCCCCGGCTGAATGCCGGAAACAAAAGACCGGTCAATCTTGATAAGATCTACCGGGAAGGTCCGCAGATAGCTCAGTGACGAGAAGCCTGTGCCAAAGTCGTCAAGCGAGATGCAAAATCCCATGCTGCGAAGATTTATGAGCGAGGAGATAATGTCCTCGTCCGACATCAGCACCGTCTCTGTGATTTCCAGCTCCAGACTATCCGCCGTAAGCCCGTTGTCTGCCAGCGCCTCCGTCAGCTGCTCCGGCAGACCGGGCTGCATGAGCTGCACCCCCGAGATATTGACAGCGGCCTTTAGCCGGATGCCTTGGTCCCGGAAGCTGCGGAGGTCCGCACAGACCTTGCGGAGCACCCAGTTACCGATACCGGAAATGGAGCCGCCGGCTTCCGCCAGCGGAATGAACTCGGCAGGTGACACCGGCCCGAATGTCGGACTTGTCCAGCGCAGCAGCGCTTCAACCTTGACGACATCAAGATTTGATGCCGAGAGAATCGGCTGGTAATGCAGCTCCAGCTCGCCATTATCCACAGCGGAAAGAAGCTGTCTGCCGATTACCTTTTTGCGGCTGAAGGCCTCTTCAAGCTTCTCCGAATAACGGCAGATGTTGTTCCGTCCGTTCTCCTTGACCTGAAACATCGCCAGGTCGGCAGCCTTGACAAGAAGCTCAGCGTCCTCTCCGTTCTGCGGATAGATGCTGACCCCGATACTTGCCGTGCTATGAAACAACTGGCCGTTCAGTGTGTGCGGTTCAGCCAGCGCCCGCTGAATTGTAGAAATCCGGGCCTGAATATCCTCCACACCGGAAAAACGGGAGAGGAGAATGGTAAATTCATCCCCGCCGAGCCGGGACACCAGATCATCCGGCCCGACAGCGCCGGTGAGACGGTCCGCGATCTGTTTGAGGACTGCATCCCCGAAGTCATGCCCCCAGGTGTCGTTGACCGCCTTGAAATGGTCGAGGTCGATGAACAGCAGCACAATCTGCAGGCCCTGCCGGTCGGCTCTGCGGATGGTCCGGTTTAGCGTCTGAAAAAAAAGGGCGCGGTTCGGCAGCTGGGTCAACGGGTCGACCATAGCCTGCCGGTGCAGCTCTTCCTGCGCGGTTTCAAGCGAGGAAATCATCCGGTTGAACTCCCCCTCTACCTCACTCAGTTCATCCTGGCCCTTGATGTCGAGGCGGATCGACAGGTCCCGGCTTTTGCCGATAATCCGGATACTGCGGACCAGCGCTGTCATCCGGGACAGAATGGTATGTTTAACGAACAGCAGGCTGAGCAAGCATATACCAAAGGTAGAGATAATGAAGAACAGCGTGAAATTGGCCATCGCATTTTTGCCGATTTCATAAATATGGCGGGGCTGCTCCATGGAAATTACGATTCCCGGATTGCCGAACAGATCGTCGATTACGGCATGACCCGCCAGCCGGTCTCCCGGCAATTGGCTCACCCATATCTTCTGTCCCCTGCTCTCCTTCAGCAGGCTGTCAGAGACTTTCTGCACGGTTATTCCGGACGGGCTCAGCACCCCGATCCGGGCTATTTCCGTATCATCCAGCATCCGGCCGGCCACCGCCATCCCGGCGACGGACCTGTCATGTCGTTGTGAATAACCGGCTGAAAAGTCATCAGCATAGGACCGTTATCGAGGATGACAAGTCCGGTGTAGGAATTCTCCGATTCGGTAAAAATGTCCAGCCTCTCCCGGATATCCCCAAAAAGATTGACGATTTCCGGCGTCACAGGTGTTACAGTCTCCTCACTGGAATCATATAAGCCGCTATAGACCAGATTCCCTCTCCCGTTGGTCAATGCCATGAGATCAAACCGGTTGCCCTTAAAGGTCTCCTCGTCATAGTTACTAAGGATGTAAGGGTTCTGCAGATCCTCGAACGTTTGGGAGGAGACATATTCATAAGTCTCGTCCCAAACTGAGTAATTAAGCATCGTCTCGTGCATACCCTGAAGCTCCAGATCGTAGGTCTGGATGATATCCGACATGCGGCCTTCCAGCGCTTCCTGGTCCAGCTCTGTGAACTGGTCGAGAAAAATCTCCTGTGAAGTCAGATAGGTAGAGGCCAAGGTGAGCAGAGAAACGGTTATAATAAACAATGTAATCTTGGTACGCAGCTTCATGATAATCTCCCCGGAAGTCGTATTCTAAACAGCTACGTTAAAATGTCAGAAAGTGATAAGTCCAGTATGTATAATAACACGGCTAACCAAGCAGGTCTGCGCGTCTTCTCATATCCTTAAAGGCTTAACATTCAGGGGTTTTCACTTCGTGTAAACCTGACACTCAACGTAATAGCTCTCCTTATTAATATCGACGATACCGCCAGGATTTCATAGGCTATACCAAAATAAAGCTGAGGAAGACTTGTACCTTACCCTTCCAGATCAAACACCAGCACATTGACCGAGTTAGCCTGCAGATTCAGCACCAGCGGGCCACTGTCCACCGTAATCTGCTGCTCCAGCGGTACGATCCGCTCGTTCAGCTTCTGGTTCACATTAGGCACATGAACCAGCGAAGCATCGCCGCTGAGGGTAATCAGCTTCGCAGTACCGGAAACGTTCAAATCCAGCAGCTTCAGCTCGGTCGCTTTTGCCACATCATCGGGATTAACCAGCTTCACATACACATGCTCTGCGTCTCTGGTTACCGAGTTAAACACCTCGCTGTTGTAAGCCTCCAGCTTATAATCCAGCACCCTGCCG
Organism: Paenibacillus sp. DMB5; assembly: GCF_001517085.1. Classification (GTDB taxonomy): domain Bacteria; phylum Bacillota; class Bacilli; order Paenibacillales; family Paenibacillaceae; genus Paenibacillus_AQ. The sequence goes on along the minus strand of NZ_LRAC01000087.1, from coordinate 92,511 downwards.
GCCGTCTGCCCGTCTGCGTAAGAACAGAGCAGCCTGCTGCCGTCCGCGCCGCCATAGTTAACCGTAATGGTATAATCGGTATTATCCTCTATCCCCTCATAGCATGCCGCCCGCAGATTGCCGGCCGCTGTGCTGGAGGAATAATCCCCGAGTGTGTATGCCTCCACGCCCTGCTTGAACACCTTCAGGCCCGTGGCATTTCCACCGTAGCCTACAGCATATTCGAGAACATTTTTGTTCTCTGCAGCAATCTCTGTTAATCCCACGCCGACATAGAAGCCGTCCGCGCCCTGTCTCCGGGAGGCCAACACCTCCACGGTATAATCAGACCAGCTGTCGTTAAGGAAATAGAGCCCGCTGCGGCCGCTGCTCTGCCCTTTAAGCACTATGCCTTCGCTGTCCCGCACGAAGGACTCCGCCGAGCCCGGGATAACCTGCCAGCCGGGATGAAGCTCCCCGGTGAAGTCCTGATCCAGCAGCACACTGCCGTCCTTATTCGAGGTAACGGTGACCCGCTTTACCAGGAGATCCGCGCTGCCTGCGGCAATCTCAATCCCGCCATGCGGAACGATTGCAGCCGGTTTGCCTTTGGCATAGGCCGAGAAGGAGGTGGCGAGCACCTTGTTGCCCAGATACTTGGCATACAGCTGCTGCACATAATAGTTGGGCGTGAACCAGACAGTCTCGTCGTCAAACCAGATGCAATCCGGGGTCCAGCGGTAGGTTCCGTCGGTCAGCACTTTGTTGAACAGCGGCGCATAGGCGGCCAGCCGCACAACGTCAGCGTTATTTTCAAACCCGGTCATTATTGCGGCTTCGGCGACTGCACCGGCCAGTGTATTTTTATCCGTGGATGCATATTCCCCGACAAATACCTTGGAGGTTGCCCTCCAGTCTAAGCTTCCGTCCGCCTGATACGCCCGGTGGTAGTAATTGTAACGGTCCGCGTTCTTGAGCAGATATTCATTGGAGCGGTAGTAATGCTCATCGGCAATGGTGTCCATGTAGTCCGGCTGATTCCGGTACCAGGTCACTGTTTCTTCTATAACATTATGGCCGTCGGCAAAAGCCACCTCTGCCGTTCCCTGCAGATTTCCGCTCAGGACTTCCAGCCCTGCTGGTAGGCATCATCATCCGCCTGTGCGCCGACCGTGGAGATAATGTGCAGTTCATACCCTGGATAATGGTGCTCCATATACTCATCAATCGCTGCCTTGAATACTTCAAAGTTGGCAAAAAACTCCGTGCCCCAGTTCTCATTACCGACGCCCAAATAACGCAGGTCGAACGGCTCTTCGTGGCCCATTGTTTTGCGCATCGCAGCCCATTCATTGCTCTCAAAATCAGTGCTGAGCGCAAAGTCGATCAGATCGGTAAAGTTTTTTATAAAATAGTCCCGCAGCGCCCCGCCTGCCGGATGGGCATAGTCCGAACGGGCCTGGCACAGCACACCGCAGGCCATTACCGGAAGCGGGGTTGCATTCAGGTCCTCTGCCAGCTGGAAATACTCCATATAGCCAAGGCCCATAGTCATCATGTAGCCCCAGACGTTAAAATTCTCCTTCCGCAGCTCCACGGCACCGACCGAATCCTTCCAGTCGTAGACATTCTCCCAGATGAAGGAGCCTTCGGAGATACAGCCGCCCGGGAAACGCAGGAATTTAGGATGCATATCGGCGAGCGCCTGCACCAGATCTTTTCTCAGCCGGTAGTTAGGGTTGCCGAGATAATTGGCATGGGCGGTCTGCGAGCCCGCCTCCTCACCTGCTCCCCACACATCGCGCGGCATAAGTGACACCATATCAATAGAGATTTCACCTTTAAAAGCGAGCACAAGCTGACCGAGCACTTTAGACGTACCTGTCAATGTAATTTCCTTCTCCGGCAACACGCCGTATTTCTTCCAATTGTCCCCGCCCTCCACTTTTACAATAGCCTCGTCACTGACAGCCGTACCGTCAGCATCCTGCAGCTGCAGCGTAATCGTCCCGCCGGTCACTGCCTTGGCCCAGATTGTGAAATCGTATTTGGCCCCCTTAACGACTGACATTGCACAGTGTCCGTTCGAATCCGCGAACCCGCGGTTTCGGATCGTTGCTCCGTCCGCCACCGTTACATAAACGGCATTGACCTCCTTATCCTCAATTCCAAAAAAATCATTCAGGCCGCCGTGATGCTGCGGACTCATCAGCTCCGTATCTCCCGACCAGGCAAACAGCGGCTCCCGGTTTCGTCCGGTAGAGCAGCCGCATTCGCCGGAGACCTGCGAGTATGTATCAAAGGCAAAGGACTCAAACGAACGGTTCTGCACCAGCTCGGCATAAATCCCCCCGTCAGCCGCATTGTTAATATCCTCATAGAATAAGCCGTACATCACTTCACTGACATCCAGCACCTCACGGTCCCCGTGTACCGTCAGTGTGTAGGGCGGCAAGTGTGCGGGAAGCACGGAGAGGCTGAAGCTTTTCTCAGCAGAAACAGCGCCCCTGCTCAGCACCGCAGTAAGGGTCAGCGCCTCGGCTCCGCTAATCTGCTGAATGACTCCGTGATCCGATAGCACAGCTGGCTGGCTTGATGTCCAGGCTACCTGTACTTTTCCGCCCATCAGCGACGACGGCAGGGACAAATTGCTGGTTACAATCGAATTCAGGACAGGCAGATACTTGTCCCTGGCCAGCTTCACAATCTCCTGGTCGCTCAGCGACTCGCACATCACCTCAATGACCTCGTCCTCCGACAATCCGGCCTTGTAAATCCGCAGATCCGACAATGCCCCGGCAAAATCAGCATCCACCTCATACTGCGAACGCCCGATAAAATTGCGGCTGTAGTTATCCGGGTCGGCGAAAGTAGCAAACCATCTGCGCAGCTGGGCATAATTGCCGCTTGAAGTCTGGCTGATGGAGCCGTCGGCCGCTGCCTCACCATTGATATAGACCACCGGACCGGCGCTGCTCAGCGTTCCGCCCTGCGTCCCCGTGACAGACAGCGCAAAATGAATCCACTCCCCCGTAGCATAACCACGTCCCGGATCAGCCGACAGGTCGCCTCCCGCCGTCAGCGTACCGCGCAGCCCGCGGGTCAGGAACAGATAGGGTCCGGCTTCGCTTTTGCCGAAATCAAAAATGCGCTCCCAGACATTCGTACCCTTGCTGAAGTTGACCCAGGCAGCCACCGTTAAGCCATTGTTGTCGCTTACATTTGTAAGCAGGCCGGCAGGCAGCTGAATATAGGAAGTGCCGCTGGGTCCTCCTGCGAACCTGGCAGCCGTTCTCCCGCCTATCTCGGTTACCACTGGTACTGTTGTGCCGGATACCGTGCCGTCCTGTCCCTGTCCCGAGCTGTCTTTGCCGGCATTTGCGGCGTCATCGAACTTGTAATGGGCAATAAGCTGATCACGAAAATTTGTCATTATGGACTCTCCCAATCTTTTATTTAATATAAATATAAATTAATTCATATAAATAAATATGATACTGCTATACTACTCTATCCGGCGCCCATTTCTCAACTGTTATTTACGCTTAAGGTCATATGCCCCATTACCATCTCCCTGTAAAAAAGCTTGCAGGCACATACACATCAGCACAAGCCGTATCCGCATCCCTGTGTACTATAAAGTAAATAGGAAGCGAGGTGATCCTTGATGGGAAATTCAGCAAAAGTCCGCAGTCAGGCCAAGCAGCTGAAGGGCCGCAAGGTCTGCGTTACGCTGCATGACGGACGGACGTATGTGGGATGGATAACCGGCTGTGAAAAAGAGGCGGTGGTCCTCTCCGCCCAACCGCGCGCCCGCAAAAAAGCGGGAAGAGCCTCCACGGACCGCGCCAAGCAGGCGGAGGTGTCCGCTTTTATGCCGCTCCTGGGGCCGCTGCTCGGCGGCCTGGGCGGAGCGGGCGGCGCCGGAGCCGGACTCGGCGGGCTGGGCGGGCTGATGGGCGGCGGGCTGCGCTTCTTCGGACTGATCCGCCGGCGATACCGGTCATGAAGATGGGCTATGGCATGATTAAGCAGATCCGGCCGTTTATGACCGGGCTGAAGGGACTTATGAATAAGGAATAGCAGTCTTAGCTTGTAAAACGGTAAAAAGGCCGGACAGCGGTCTCCTGGAATCAGGAAAACCACTGCCCGGCCTTAAAGTGCCCGGCAGGCTTATTTCATGTACATATTCACAAGCTCATAGCTTCTCTCTTTCGTGGTGCTTGCCAGCACAGACACATATTCCAGCGGCTGCATCGTGCCGCCTTCATATTTAGCTGCCGCTTCCTCCGCTGTTTTATCCCGGTAGGTGATCCACTCCAGCTGCTTCTCCTTGAGCTCAGCCATTTCACTCTCGGAGAGCAGGCTCTTGAGCGCAGTGTATACTTCGTTCAGAGCCTTATCCCAGCGCTCATATTCCTTGGTTGCAGCCTCGGTCATGGAGGCGGTTACCCCGGAATCATATTGCTCCTGCAGATCGCTGAGCCCGGCTTCCACAGCATCCAGCTTATCCAGGTACTTCTGCTTGACGGCGGAAGCTGCCGGCGTCTGCTCAGTAGCCGCTGTTGCCGCCGGGGCCGTTGTTGCCGTTGCCGCGGCTGCCGTTTCTTCCGGCGCAGCGGTAGCCGGAGCCGTTGCTGCCGGCGCAGCCGTCTCCTGTACGGCCGGGTCTGATCCGGCCGAATTGGTATTCTGCTGAGCGTTATTCCCGCAGCCGGCCAAGGCCAGGCTGCACATTATCGTTGTTAGCAGTATAGCTTTTTTCATGTCGCACTCATCTCCCTTGAAGTAGTAGTCAGGTTGTCAAATCCTAAGCGGCTGTATCTTTAAGACGGAACCGGGAGCCGGATAGTTGCTTACCTGTTATATAACCAAAAAAAGCAAAAGGCACTCGGCCGGGGCCGGAGTGCCTTTTGCTTCAGGGTTGGAAACGGCGCTTAGAGCCTTATCCTACACCAGTTTAAATTCGATAGCTTCCACCTGCATTCCAGGCTTCACATGCTCCAGGGTCAGCTCATACAGGCCGGCTTCCAGCTGTGCCTTCACCAGCTTCAGCTGAATCCAGCGGCCTTCAGTACCGTTCGTCTGAACGGTTGTCACCGTCCGGCCGTTCAGGTTCAGGTTGCATGCGCTCTGCGCCAGCTCGGTATCCGGGGACATGACGCGGGCAAACAGCCGGTATACTCCGGCCTGCTCCACCTTCAGGACGGCCGTGCCTTCTGCAGTCAGTGTAACCTGTCCCTGGGCGGACAGCGTCTGTGCCTGTTCTGCCGCCAAGGCCGGCGCAGCTGTAAAGGACTCAACCGTCTCTTCGATCACTTGCTCTCTGGAGGAGACCGGCGCCTGAAGGATGAACTCCAGAATGTTAACCGCGCTGCGCTGCAGCTCTCCGCGGGTCAGCGTACCATTCGCCAGCGCCTCAATGGTGTTATCGCCGTAAGCGTTGGTTTCCGCACCGTAGTTGCTGACAACCATATACAGGTCATTCTGGGCACGGACCATCCAGTTTGTGTACTTCCGGTCAGCCGGGCCTCCCTCGGCACAGTCGTTCATTACTGCCCACCAGTCGGTCATCACGATACCCTTGAAGCCCCATTCGCCGCGGAGAATGGTTGTATTAAGGTCGTAGTTGGATGCCGCCCAGTGTCCGTTAACCGGATTATAAGAGGTCATGATTGAATTTGCTCCGCCCTCTTTAACCGCAATCTCAAAGCCCTTCAGGTAAAGCTCGCGCAGGGCGCGTTCCGATACAACAGCATCCACCTTACTGCGGTATTTCTCCTGATTGTTGCAGGCGAAGTGCTTCAGCGTTGCACTTGATCCGCCTTTGCGGATCCCGCGGGTGCAGGCTGCGGCGAATACGCCGGAGACCAGCGGATCCTCGGAGAAATATTCGAAGTTGCGCCCGTTCAGCGGGCTGCGGCGGATGTTAAGTCCAGGTCCGAGCAGCGTGTCAATGTTGTTGCGCAGCAGCTCCTGTCCCTCCATCACATACAGCTCTTCGACCAGATCCGCGTTCCACGTTGCCGCAAGCAGCGTCCCGATCGAGACCTGGGTCGCCTTCTGTCCGCTGTCCATCCGGATACCGGACGGGCCGTCAGATGTACAGGCCACCGGGATGCCATAGCTGTACAGCGAATCGGTTACGCCTCCGAAGGCTGAAGCTGTTCCCGGTGTAACCAGCGGGCTGCTCATGCCTTCGCCTCTGACCAGCGCAGCCAGGTCCTCATCGCTCAGCTGGGCAACGAACGCTGCCAGGCTGACCTTGCCCTCCTGCACATCGCGCAGCTTGTAGCCCTGGTCACCGGTCTGCTCCAGACTCTGCGGCAGGTTACGCTCAATGCGCTCGGCCAGCGAAATCTTCTGCTTGGGCGCTTCCACATAGACAAGCTCATAGGAGCCGTCCGCCCGGCGGGCACCCGGCATCATTCTGGTGAAGCTCTCCGAAGGCGCCAGCGCCTCCTGCAGCTGCTCCACTACCTCGAGTTCCTCCTGCACATATCCCTCTTTGCCTTCAAAGCCGACAGGCACAGCCTGCTTTACACTTGTCCCTGCGTACAGCCGGTAGGTTCCGGCTTCCAGCACAAAGGCCGAAGGATGGCCTGTCACTCCGGCATCATCATAGGACGCCATAGTCCGTAGCTCGAAGCTGAGAGCAATCGTCTCGGATTCACCCGGATACAGCACCCCGGTCTTGCCGAAGGCCGCCAGAACCCTTGCCGGTTTACCCAGCTTGCCCTGCGGGGCTTCGTAGTAAGCCTGTACGACTTCTTTTCCGGCATAAGTACTGCCAGTATTGGTTACGGTTACGTCGATCCATGCATAGGTTTTCTCATCCTTGGTGAACAGCTTGGCTTCTTTCGGTTCTACACTGAATGTGGTATAGGAGAGCCCGTAGCCGAATTCAAACTGGACCTTATCCGGACAAAACGTCTCAAAATACCGGTAGCCCACATAAATATCTTCCTGGTACAGGTTCTTGAATTCGTTGCCGTAATTGACCGTCGACGGATAATCATTGATTGAATAAGCAATGGTGTCCGTCAGCTTGCCGCTTGGCGTAACGTCTCCGGCCAGCACGTCGGCAATCGCATTGCCGCCTTCCATTCCGCCCTGCCAGGAGTAGATCACTGAAGAGATCGGATTGGTATAGCTTTCATCGTTCAGCCAGCTCATATCAATAATGTTCGATACGTTCAGCACGACGATGGTTTGCTCGAAATAGGCCGTCACCTGCTTCAGCATCGTCTTCTCATCCACAGTCAGCTGGTAGCTTCCCGCCGCATCGGCATTATCCTGGTCTTCGCCGGCAGTGCGTCCGATGACGATGATCGCCTTATCCGACACGCTTCTGGCCTGCTTCACCAGTTCATCCGTCAGCGGCATTTCCTTCTGGTGCCACGGTTCAGCAGCCCAGCCGCCGCCGCCGTTGTCAAACGGATGCTCCTGAATCCATTCCTCATAGACTGCAGCCAGCTCTTCATTGACCTTAATATTCTCCTTGCTGCGCAGCCCGTCCAGCAGGTTCGTTGTATATGCTACATTCACGCTTCCGCCCGATCCTGTACCGCTGCGGTAGTAATTCACTTGGATTCTGCCGAAAACTGAAGCGGTTTCGTTATCACGAAGCGGCAGTACATTTCCTTCATTACGCAGCAGGACGGCGCCCTCTGCAGCTACTATTCTGCTGAATTCAGCAAAGCCTTCCAACGGAATTCCGATTTTATCAGTGCTCAATTTGTTTCCTCCCGGTTGTAAGATCCCTATCCTTTGCAGGTTCTCCCCTTACTATAAAGAATACCCTTACAAGAATCAAAGGTTTGATTGGATTTACAGCCATTTTTCTGAAAAAGAGGGCCGAAGCCCTCTTGTTTCAGGTATGCCGGGACCAGCAGCTGACCCCGCTGACCGTGTTATAACCGCCGCTGTCAGACTGCTGATCCTGCAGCTGCAGCGAAAGAGAGCTTTGTTCCAGCTTCACCTGAAACAGCTGCTCCAGATGATGAATCCCCGGCTTGTTATTCCCTTCCTGATAGATCGTTCCGGCCACAATTGCAGCCACCCGGGCAGTGATTTCTGCTTCCTTCAATCCGTGAATTACATATTCGGAGCGGGCCGGAGCCCCGTTCTTCAAGCCGGAGCCCTCTACCTTGACGGCATATTGCTCACTGCCCCAGCGGACGCGGCCAAAACCGGCTACAGCCGCCCGCCGCAGCCATCTGCCCTTCAGGAGCCGGAGCAGCCCGAGCTTCTGCAGCAGCGCAATGCCTGCCGTGGCCGTCCTTGAATCAAAGCACAGTCTGGTTGATACCGTCGGGACGCGCAGTGTCCGGGCCAGCGTCCGCTGGTCTGCGAACGGAAAGCGGTAGGCCCGGCGTCTGCCGAGTCCTGTCCCCCAGTCTGTCAGCAGGCCGTCCGTAAAGCTGTTTACCCGCACCCTGCTGCCCTCCTGCAACACCTCAAACTGTGCCGACAGGTTATCTACAGTCCATTCAATTGCCGCCTGGCCATGGCTGTCGCCGAGTCCCAGCAGAATGCCGATGTCCAGCTGCCGCACCTCATCTAATGAGCGGACGGCTTCACCCGCCAGCAGGTTGGTCAGCCCGGGAGCCAGCCCGACGCTTAGCACTGCAGCCGCTGTATAATCATGTCCGGAGCTGGCCAGCTGCTCCATCCGGCTAAAGAATTCGAGGCTTGCCGTGACATCTATATAATGAATTCCCTCTCTCAGACAAGCCTCTGCAAAGGAGGTGTCCTGCTGATCCAGACACATCACGACCAGCTTCACCTTCTGCAGCTGCTGCGCAGGGAAGGCCTCAGCCGCGTCAATCCGCATGGGCCTGATCCGGCCTCCGGTGCTTCTGCTGAACCTTTCTGCACGCTCTGAATTGCGGCCTGCGGCATAGACAACACCCGGAAATCTGCTATCCAGCAGCGTACAGATTTGCCCGCCCACATGTCCGTATCCGCCTATTACAACAATTTCTGTCCTCATTGCATTTGCTCCTTAGCTTATCTGGTAATGGATTGTTGATGGGTTTGCCCTATTCATTCTGCAGCTGTTCTTCCGGAAGCTTACCGCTTGAGCGCCATCCATCCGTCGATCAGATAGGAGCCGAAATATTTCGTTAAAAGCATGAATCCGGCCTGCTCCAGCAGCAGCTCCATTTCCTCCGCCGGAAGCGGATGGGAAGTCACTCCGAAGGAAGAAGCGAAGGCCTCCCATTGCTCATGCCCTACCCCGTTACGCAGCATATGCAGCCTCCAGCCAGCCATCTGCACACGCCAGGCCTCTGAAGCGGGGTCGCCGTTTATGGCCGAGATAAACAGCGGCGCATTCGTTTTCAGCCGGGCTGAAATGGCTTGCAGCAATGCCAGCTTGTTCTCCCGCCCCTGTACAAAATGCAGCACCAGCATGCAGGTTGCAGCATCATACTCTCCGCCGCCGCTCCAAGAGCGGAGATCGCCCTGATGCAGCTCCGCCTGATCGGCCAGCCCGGCTGCAGCAATCCGCTGCCGGGCCGTCTCCAGCATGGAAGCTGAAAGATCCAGACCGCAGAAATGCCAGTCCGGATGGCTCCGTCCGAGCGTAACAATCTCCTGGCCGCCGCCTGCACCCGCGACCAGCAGCCCGGGCTGCTCCCGCTGGTCCAGCTGCGCCGTCAGCAGAGTATCCATCAGCTCATACTGCAGCTGATAGCCTGGTATTTTGCGGCTGATATTGCTTGTATACCGATCGCCATCCGCCTGTTCCCAGGGGTTAGCTGTCCCATTCGTAGCCTTGTTCATAGAATCCCTCCGTTTGATGATCTGCTGCGGTAAGCTATAATAATAACTACTAATAATTATCAGAGCTGTACCGGCTGCGCACCATCCCACATAACTGGGATTTATCACAGCCCCCGGGCAGACACAACCAATCCATGTACCGCGAAAGGGCCGGAGTATGAAAGAAGCAACTGCCGCAATGGCTAGACTTTTGCAGGAGCTGGATCAGCAGCAGCAGCTGTCCTCCCTGATGTACAGGGAGATTATGCTGACCCGGATCAGAACAGGCCTTAGCTTTGACGCAGCCTGCTGTACGACCGTCGATCCGCAGACTCTGCTTACTACAGGCGCTATTACCGAGCAGGGACTTGAACGCATCCATGGCGCCCTGCTGACAATGAATACTTGCATGACGACTATAATAAGTTCACAGAGCTGGCCCGCTCTAACGCAGCAGTTTCCTCGCTATGGGAAGCCACAGGCGGCCGGCCGAAGCTAAGCCGGCGTTACCGTGAGGTGCTGCAGCCCGCGGGCTTCGCGGACGAGCTCAGGGCTGCGCTCAGGATAGGCGAAGCCTGCTGGGGATTCCTGATCCTGTTCCGCAAAGAGGAACAGGGACCGTTTCAGCAGGAGGAGCTGCAGTTCATCCGTGATATTGCCCCGCTGATTGCGGGCCGCCTGAAGGCCAAGGCGCTGAGCCAGGCCGCTCCTGCTGATTCCGGCGGGCAGCCGGAGGAAGGGATTATCATTCTGGATGACGGGCTGGAGCCGGTGAGCCTCAACCCGGGAGGGAGCTATTGCTGGAGCAGCTGCAGCGCATGGAGCAGCAGTCCCGGCCCGCGCTGCCCGGGCCGGTCAGGGTCGTCAGCCTGCGGGCGCTGACGGCGGACGGGCGGGGTCGGAGCGGAGTGCCCGCTTCCGGCGAATCCGCAGCGGCAAGGGTTTGCCTCCGCGTCCCTAACGGGCGCTTCATCAACATCACCGCCAGCAGGCTGGACGGCCCATCCGGTCTTGTCCAGCTGGCCGTTTCCTTCACAGCGGCCAAGTCTGGCGACCTGCTGCCTATGATTACCGAAGCCTTTGGCTTCACGGAACGGGAAAAAGAAATCGTCCATCATCTGTCCAGGGGACACTCAACCAAGGAGCTGGCCCAGCTCCTTCACATCTCTGCCTATACCGTGCAGGATCATCTGAAATCGGTCTTCAGCAAGGCCGGGGTCAGCAGCCGCCGGGAGCTCATCTGGCTGCTCTACTCCAGGTATCAGTAATCCGCATGACCCGCTGCACAGCAAAAAGGACGCCCTCAAGCCAGTCTTAAGACGGCTGCTTGGGGCGCCCTTTTTTTATTCTATTAAGACTAAAGCCCTTATCTGCTCTTTACGTGTCCGGCCACCAGACAAAAATGCAAAAAAAAGAAACCCCTCTTTGGCAACCCGGAAGCCGGCCAGTCTGCCGCCAGTCTTTTGTAAGGAGAGGTTTACTTGCCGATGATCCTTGATAAGTTCGTTCATCCGCCTTGTTCGGATGTGTGAAATAACCTGCCTGTTAACCTGAAATACTGCAGGGCTTATTTTCGCCTGGTCGTTTTCATCATCCGGTTATACATAATCAGTGCAGCAATAACCATCCCGATCATAGCGATGCTGCTGGCTGACTCCTCTGACATGCCGAACAGCAGACAGATTGTCGTTACCAGCGATCTCGTCACCAGGACAACCAGAATCAGCATGATCGGCCGCCAAATATTATACTTCCTCATTCCCGCAACACTCCCATTGTAATTTTGGCAAAGCTCTTTCTATCTCTGTTAGTTGCTATTATAGCATAAGCAGGAATGCGGTTACATTTCTTCCCTCCGCTCTATGTGCAGAATTAGCCCTGAAATAGAACATATTGATGCAATCTGCAGCAATTGTTTCGGTTAATTCAAAAGTTATGTTCCATATTCTCCTTGTTTTTGTTCCTTCAGGCGTTTTTGCCGATCTGGTATTCTTGAAATGCAAACATAATATTAGGGTTTACACAGGGAGGTTGTCGCTTTTGAAAAAGAAAAGATGGCTCACCGGATTCACATCGCTTGTTCTGACTGCAGGGCTGCTTGCGGGATGCTCAGGTAACGGCAATAATTCAACGGCTGCAACTGAAAGCGCTGGCACCAGCAATACACCCGCCCAGTCATCAGCTCCGGTTACACTTAAAATGTGGGGCGGAGTGCCGCCGGAGTCCGGCCCGCAGCAGGTCATCGACCAATGGAACAAGGAGCATCCGGAGATTCAGGTGGAATACGTCCGCTTTGTCAATGATGATGACGGAAACCTCAAGCTTGATACGGCGATGATTACCGGCCAGGATGTCGATCTTTTCGTCAGCTATACGGTTTCCCATGCCGCCAAACGGGTCGAATCGGGTCTGGCACTCGATCTCAGCCCGTTCACTGACTACAATATTGATGAAAAGATGGGCGCAGATGCGGCCAGCTGGAAAATCGACGGCAAATATTACGGTGTCCCGACTACCAAAAGCCCGTTCTTCATCGCCCTGAATAAGGATGCTCTGGATGCTGCCGGACTGCCGGTTCCGAAGGAATGGACCTGGGATGAGCTGCGCGAATATGCGAAAAAGCTCAAAACAGGCTCCGGCTACGGATTCATCCAGAATATGGAGCCTTTTGTCGATCCGATTGACTCGGTGCTGTCACAGGAGGGCTATACCAAAGCGGACGGCAGCTCTAATCTCGATCATCCGCTCGTTACCAAATGGCTGGAAACACTAAACACCATGATGAAAGAGGATAAAACCACGCCGCCGCTCGGTGAGCAGCTGACCTCCAAAATGCCGGTGGAACAGGTCTTTCTCAGCGGAGAGGTTCCTATGCTCAACATCGGGGCCTGGCTGCTGCGCAGCTCCAACAATTTTACCGACTTCCCGCGTGATTTCAAAATCGCCTTCGCGCCTGTCCCCCGCCTCGCCGATAGCGCTGACAGCTATGTGACCCGCGGAGGTCTGGGTGACTATATATCGATCAATGCCAAGTCCAAAAAGCAGGAAGCCGCATGGGAATTCCTGAAATGGTACTCCGACGGCGGCATGGCGCCTATGGCCGCAGGCGGAAGACTTCCGGCATCCAGGGATGCCAACCAGGATGACGCGCTCAAAAGCCTGCTCGGCGATAAAAGTGACACTTACGATCTCGACTCCCTGATGTACGTTATGTTCGACAATACTACCCCGACCTATGTGCGCAGTCTGGCACAGGAGGTTATGGATATGCGTTCCCAGGAGTATGAGAAATATTTCCTCGGCTCGCAGACCATTGATCAGACTATCAGTGCAATGGTGAAGCGGCACAATGAATATCTGAAGCAGAATAAATAAAGGACTTTCCTCAGACGGGAAGAGGAGGATTGCCATGAAAGCTGCAGTCCTCCTCTTTTTGCTGCCAGGAAGAGCTGTTCAGACAGCCCAAGGAGGAATGAAATGATTTACGGCCAGATCGAGCTGCACAATGTAGAGGAGCTGGTAAGCGTAGCAGGCCGGCCTGGCCTGCTGCTGCAGCGCGTGCCGGAAACGGTCCGGACCGGCCTGACGGAGAAGGGGCAGGCCCAGATCCGCCGGGCTGCCGCTATCGAGCTCCGTTTCGCCTCAGAGGGAGACAGGGACTCTGTCACCCTGGCCAGCTACGGCGGCCCAAGCAAAGTCCAGGTGTTCTACGGGGACTATTGGATGGAGGATTATGAGATTCACGAAACGCCCCAGAGAATCTGCATTACCCGGCCGGAGCCGATGTTCCAGTTCGCTGCGCCCTGGAGCGGACAGGTTCCTAGAAGCGTTTTCGGCCCCGTCTGGCGGATAGTAGTCCAGGGGCATGAGGTGCATCTGGTGGAGGCAGACCTGGATTGCCCCCGACTTCCGCTGAAGCATGAGAAGCCGCAGGGCCGGTATTTGGCTTACGGTACCTCCATTACCTTCGGCATCTCCTCTTCCTCCCCGGACCTCTCCTATACCAGCCAGGCCGCCTGGAGGCTGGGACTGGATGTGCTGAATCTCGGAATGCCCGGCACCGCCTATTGCGAGCAGGCCATTGCCGGCCACATTGCAGCCCGCAGCGACTGGGATATCGCTTCGTTATGCCTGTCCATCAATATGCTTAATCAGGGTGTTCCCGCCGGAGCATTCGCCGCCAAGGCGGGGTCCATGCTCCGGACCATCGCCTCTGCCCGGCCGGATAAACCGCTCGTCTGCATCAGCCTGTTCCCTAGCTTCGCCGACCTCGGCTGGTCCTGGCCGGATCGTGAGGTGCAGGCAGCAAGCCATGAATACAGGCAAGCACTGGAGGAAGCGGCAAACGAATCCGGCTTTCCGAATGTCCATTATATAGACGGCCGGGAGCTGCTCGATGACTGGCGGGGCTTGTCGCACGACCTGCTGCATCCGGCTAATCACGGCATGATTCAGATCGGTGAACGGCTGGCCGCCTTCATGCGCCCCCTGTTAGCTGATCACGGGCACGGAAACAACTAGCTGCAGAGCGTTAGAGAGGATAGAGCGGGCCCTGCCCGCTCTATTTTTACGCTGTCAACTGCCTGCGATAGAACAAATCTATGCTTTTTCCGGGCGGGACCGCGCATTTCTGCAACAAAACCCTGCAATTCCGGCGGAGCCGTATACGGACTTGCGGATATGCTATAATCTAAAGCAAAGGTTATAATTAAAGCGCTTACTATCAACAGTGTTCGGGGAGGGCATCCGGGTGCTTATGCTAATCCGCTATCTGGTTCCGCAGAAATTGAAGTACCGTCTGTTTACCGCCTTTGTATGCCTGATTCTTCTGCCCTTCTGTGCCCTCAACCTGTATAATTACCAGCGTATCGAAACGCTGGTCCAGAAAAAAATCAGCCAGCAGAGCCACTACCAGCTGGAGCAGATGTACCGTACGCTGGAGGATCAGATCAGCATCGCCTTCAAAACTCTGATTTTTCTGCAGCAGGATGATACCGTGAGATCGGTGCTGCTTCATCCGGAGCAGCGCAATGAGCTGGAGAATAAACGGCTGATGGAGAATATTTTCAAGAATCTGAACAACAGCTTTTTCCTGTATAATCCTTCGGTTTATTTTATGATTCTGGATTTAACTGAAAGCGCATACACCTCTTATCCGCCTAAAAAACCGCTTGTCTATAGTGAGCTCCGCAGCAATTCCGGATTCGACCGGATGCTAATGAATAACAGCTCATACCGCTGGGTACCGAATGACAGCAATTATGTACTTAGGGACATCTCTACCAGCGCATATCTGCTGTCCCTGTATGCCTATCTGGAGGATACGCAGAATACAGCCTACGGAATGGCACGCATCAGCATTGACTATTCCTATTGGCTCCGCTCCATTCATAAGCAGTCCGATCTGCAGCAGCAGTATTTCCTGATTACCCGCTCAGGAGAGAATATTTCCCAGTCTGATCCCGACAGCGAGCTTCCGGAGGAGGTCAGGGCAGGAATTGCCGGACATCCCGGGCAGCAGTATTTTATCGACAAATCCTCTAATTCGCTCATTAATTATATTTATGTAGAATCTCTGGACTGGTATATCGTCAACCGTATTCCCTTATCGGTACTGTTTGTTGAGATTGAGGGGCTGAAGCAGCAGTATTTTATTACGTTTTTTGCGCTGATGGGTATTTTTCTGATGATGACCTTTGTGATCTCCACTACTATTACCCGGCCCTTGTCCCATCTGCAGAACAAGATGAAGGCGGCAGTACACAAAAACCTGAAGATCCGCCTGCCGGAGCATAAATTCAGCGGTGAAATTCTTGATCTGACCCGGACCTTCAACACCATGCTGGACGATACCCATCTTCTGATACAGAAGCTCAAAGCGGAGGAGCGCCAGAAGGAGGCGGTGCATTTTCAGATGCTGCTGGCCCAGACGAACCCGCACTTTCTGCTCAACACGCTGAATACGATCAAATGGATGGCAATCCGTGAAAACAATGAAGAGATCACGAACATGACCCTTTCCCTCGGCAGGCTGCTGGAGGCCAGTCTGAACACCGACAATGATCTGATTCATCTAAAAGACGAAATCGAGCTGGTGCAGGCCTATGTGCATATCCAGCAGTTCAGGTACCGTCACAAATTCGAGGTCACTTATGCGTATGACGACGATATTCTGTTTGCGCTTGTACCCAAGCTGAGCCTCCAGCCGCTGGTGGAGAATGCCATTGTCCACGGAATTACCGCGCTGCCTGGCAGCGGGTTAATCGGGATCTTCATAAGCCGCGAAGGACACCGGCTGATTGTGGAGATCAGGGACAACGGTGTCGGCATGGAGCAGGCCGCGGTGAACAGGCAGCCGCGCAAACGGCCGGGCATCGGATTAAGCAATATAAGAGACCGGCTGCGGCTGCTGTTCCGGGAAGAAGGTACGCTTGAGGTCCTCTCCTCCCCCGCAGGCGTGATTGTCCGGTTCACCATTCCGTTTCTGTTGTCTACCCCATATGAGCATAGACAGCCGGTTTAGCACCCACTACCATCAGGGGAGGTTATCAAGGATGTGGAAAGTATTGCTTGTTGAGGATGAGGTGTTCGTGCGGGAGTCTGTACGGGAGATCATCGCCTGGGAGGAGCTCGGCTTCACCGTGAGCGGAGAAGCGGGCAACGGCGCAGAGGCGCTGGACATGATCCGGCGAGAGGTGCCTGATCTGGTCATCAGCGACATTATTATGCCGGAGATGGACGGTGTCGAGCTGCTTAGAAGAGCCCGGGAAGAGGGCTTCACCTCACGTTTTGTAATGCTGACCTGCATGAATGAATTCGAGTATGTCCGCCAGGCGATGGAATACGGCGCCTCCAATTATATCCTCAAGCTGTCGATGAGCGTCAACTCGCTGCGCGAGACGCTGCAGAAGATCAGCCAGGAGCTGGTGAAGCATGATGAGGCTGCCCGCCGGAGCCATGCATCAACAGCCGTAGAACAGGTGCCAGCTCACGAAGAGCTGACCACCCATCCGGAAATTCAAAAGATTCTGCAGTATCTGCATGCCCATTACAGCCAGGACATTACCGTTAAATCGATGTCGCAGTATGTCATGATGGCCGAGAATTATGTCAGCACGCTCTTCAAAAAGAAGACCGGGCAGACGCTGATCCATTACCTGCATCAGGTCCGCGTAACTCAGGCTATCGAATATCTGATCCACTCCGACCTGCCTGTCTATGAGATTGGAAACCGGGTCGGGTTCGTGAACGACAATTATTTCATCAAAATCTTCAAGCGCCTGACGGCCCAAACCCCCAGCCAATACAGGCAGAGTAACAAGGAGAAGCCGCAGCCGCTCAGCATATAACTGAATATTTTACCGTTTGAAGGGAATGTCCCACAGGCCGCCGCGGCCGTTGGGGCATTTCTTTTTTGTATAGAACAAAACTAAGGAATCCCCGCCTCTTCCCCCGGTGAAATGTATATTTCTGTAGCATGAACTCGTTGGTTTTGTTCCTTAATGGTTCCCCCGCTGCTTGTTATGCTTGAGGTGCAAATAAAAGACTCGAAGGAGTGGGGCTATTGTGAAGGCATCCTGGATGAAAAGACAGTCGTTTCTGGGCTATCTGTTTATCGGGCCGAATATGGTTGGCGTGATTCTGTTTTTTATCATACCTGCTGTCTATTCGTTCTATCTGATGTTCACCGATTACAAATTTATGAGTCCGGACACCCGGTTTATCGGACTCGCCAATATTCAGAGAATGCTGGGTGATGAAATCTTCTATACGGCGATCAAGAACACGCTGCTGTTCCTGCTCTCTGTGCCGATTTCCATTGGGCTTGCTTTCATTGTCGCCGTTGTCCTGAACCGTTCGGTGTATCTAAAAAAGCTGCTCCGCGCCCTCTATTTCATGCCTTATATCACAAGCGGGGTCGCTGTAGCATTCGTCTGGATGCTGCTGTTCCAGCCCAACAACGGGCCGATTAACGGCATCCTGCGCTCTGTCGGTATTGCGAACCCGCCCGGCTGGCTGTCCACCATGGAGTCCTCAATCTATGCCATTGATATCATCTGGGTCTGGTTCATGCTCGGCTATAACATGATCATCTATCTCGCTGCGCTGCAGGAGGTATCCTCGGAGCTGCTGGAAGCCGCCCGGATTGACGGGGCACGCACCTGGCAGACGGTCCGCAGCATTCTGTGGCCGCTGGTCAGTCCGACGACCTTCCTGCTGCTGATTACCGGACTCATTATGTCCATCAAGCAGTTCGGTATCATTCAGGCGATCACCCAGGGAGGGCCGGGCAACAGTACAACAGTATTGTCGCTGTTCATTTATCAGAATGCCTTCCGCTATTACGAGATGGGCTATGCGTCCGCAATCTCCTGGGCCCTGTTCCTGATTATTATGATCTTCACTGTCATTCAATGGCTGGGCCAGAAACGCTGGGTTCACTACTAAGGAGCTGAGAACATTGAACAAAGCCGCCGTTAACAAAAGCATTGCCACACTGATCATGCTGTTTTTCAGCATCGTGATGATTGTCCCCTTTATCTGGATGATCAGCACCTCCTTCAAAACACCGGCTGAGGTCTTTGAGTATCCGGTGCAGTGGATTCCAGGCCATTTTAACTGGAGCCATCATGTAAAGGTCTGGACGGGGGAAAACAGCTTTGTGCTGTATTATCTGAACTCACTTAAAGTAGCTGTGCTGAGTACGGCAGGCGCAGTCTGCCTGTCCGCCCTGGCCGCCTACGGCTTTGCCCGGATTGAATTCAAGGGCCGGAACACAATGTTTATGATCTACCTGTCCATGATGATGATTCCGCCGCAGGTGCTGTTCGTGCCCAAATTCATCATGTTTGACTGGGCCGGCATCTACAATACGCATTGGGCGCTGATTCTGCCCGGAATGTTCACAATCTTCGGAGTATTCATGATGCGGCAGTTTTTCCTCTCGGTGCCCCATGAAATTTCGGAGGCGGCGTTTATCGACGGGGCAGGGCATTTCCGCATCTTCACGCGCATTATCCTGCCGATGGCTAAGCCGTCGCTGGCAACGCTGGCGATCATCGACTTCTCCTGGCACTGGAATGATTATGAGAATGCGCTGGTTTTTCTGATCGACCATGATCTGTTCACCGTGCCGCTTGGCCTGCAGAATTTCATTCTTGAGAATACCGTGGACTATAACGGCATGATGGCGGCTGCGACCGCCGGCATTATCCCGATGATTGCCGTATTCCTGATCGGCCAGAAATATATCATTGAAGGTGTCGCCAGCTCTGCCGTGAAGGGCTGACCCCTACGGATGAAAGGAGTAATGAAGCTTTATGAAAATGGAGCATGTAAAAAGTGATGTTACTGTCGTCGGCGGGGGACTGGCCGGGGTATGCGCTGCGGTTGCAGCCGCACGTTTAGGAAGGAAGGTGGCGCTGGTCCAGAACCGCCCGGTACTGGGCGGCAACTCCAGCAGCGAGGTGCGCGTATGGGTGTGCGGCGCAACCGCCCACGGTACGAACCGCTATGCCCGGGAGACCGGGATTATGGGCGAGCTGTTCGTGGAGAACCAGTACCGCAATCCGGATGGCAATCCTTATTTATGGGATCTGGTTATTCTTGAGACTGTTCTTGCCGAGCCGAACATCACACTGTATCTGAATACCGATGTGCATGAGGTCGATGCCTCCGGCGAAGAGGATGCCCGTCAGATCACATCGGTTACCGGCTGGATGATGGGCTCCGAGCGCAGAATCGTCTTTGAAAGCCCGGTCTATCTTGATTGTACCGGAGACGGTCTGATCGGCTTCCTGGCCGGAGCCAAATTCCGGATCGGCCGGGAAGCGCGGCATGAGTATAACGAAGAATGGGCGCCTGAGATCGCCGACGATGTTACACTCGGCAGCACGCTGCTCTTTTATACTAAAGATGCCGGTCATCCTGTCAGATTCATCCCGCCTTCCTTCGCCAAGGATATCTCGCAGACCAGCATTCCGCTGAAGCGGGTGATCCGCAGCGGCGATTCCGGCTGCCATTACTGGTGGATTGAGTGGGGCGGAGAACTGGATATCGTGCATGACAATGAACGAATCCGTGATGAGCTCTGGGCGGTCATCTATGGAATCTGGGATTATATTAAAAATTCCGGAAAGTTTGATGCGGACAGCATGACGCTGGAATGGGTCGGCTCCCAGCCGGGCAAGCGTGAATACCGCCGATTTATCGGTGATTACACGCTGAACCAGAACGATATTATCAGCCAGGAGCCGTTCGCTGACCGGGTTGCCTTCGGCGGCTGGTCCATTGATCTGCATCCGCCGCAGGGTATGTATGCTGAGGCCAGCGGGTCAAAGCATATGCATGCCGACGGCAATTACCACATACCTTACCGCAGCCTGTACTCGGCCAACGTGTCCAATCTGCTCTTTGCCGGGCGGAATATCAGCGCGACCCATGTGGCCTTCGGGACTACAAGAGTCATGGCGACCTGCGCCATCATGGGTGAGGCTGCGGGAACAGCTGCCGCCCTCTGCGCAGAGCAGGGCATCACTCCCCGTGAGCTGTCACGGGAGCACACGCCGCTGCTGCAGCAGACGCTCCTGAAGCAGGATGCCTCTGTTCTCGGCGTGGCCAATACCGATGCTGCCGATCTGGCCCGTCAGGCTAAGGTTAGCGCCTCCTCATACCTATCCCGGATCGCTGTGGAAGCGGCCGGGGAAGGGTACGAGCTGGACCGTGACATTGCCGTGCTGCTCCCTGCAGATCCGGAAATCAGCGGTACGATCGAGTGGCTGCTGGATGCGGCGCAGCACACGGAGCTGAAGGTGGAGATCTGGAGCACCGGCCGGGCCGAGAATTACGTGCCGGCTGCGCTGGAATACGAGACCACCGTTTCAGTCGAAGCCGGCGGCAGGCAATGGGTGCCTGTCCCGGTGGACTGGGCTCCCGCGCAAGCCCAGAACGCCTTTATCATCGTGCGGCGTAATCCTTCGATCAAGCTGTATTTAGCAGATCGCCCGCTGAGCGGAATGCTTGCCCTGGAGCGGGGGGCGGCGCCAGCAGTCTCCGCCAATCTGGAGGATCACGACAGCAGCCAGCCTGTTGTCGAGTGGAGCACCAAGCGTCTGAACCGTAAAGTCTTCTGCCTGCGCACTTCATTCTCTACAAGCGCCTACATGCCCGGTCATGTTATAGACGGATTCCGCAGGCCGTATGGCGGCCCGCATCTCTGGCTCTCGCAAGCCCTTGAGCAGGACGCGGAGCCATGGCTGGCCCTGGAGTGGACCGGGAAGCAGAAGATCCGCGAGATTCAGCTTATTTTTAATGATGATGTCCAGGAGGATCTGATCAATCTGCATCATCACCGCACTCCATTCGAGGTGATTCCTGAGCTGGTACGAAGCTACCGGCTTGAGTATATGGACGATGGAGGGAACTGGGCGAGTATACTTAGTGAGCTCGATAACAGGAAGCGCAAGCGGATTCATTTGCTCGAGGCTGCGCTTGAAACCCGGGCCATCAGGATAACAGTGACAGCTACTAACGGGTCTCCGTTTGCAGAGATTATTGAAGTACGCGTGTACGGCTGATTGTCTGGCTGAATATCCGGTATGTCCGAAGATATCAGAAGGCAGCAGTTCTCCTTTGGGGGGACTGCTGCCTTCTTTTGGCTGGGCATAATTTGCTATCTGAATTTTGACAGGAACATTTGTTCGGTATATAATTTTGCTGATGAGGAGTGTGTAACGATGGATATGATGGAGAAGCTAGAAATTTTGACGGAATCGGCCAAGTATGATGTCGCCTGCACCTCAAGCGGTTCACAGCGCTCCGGCCAGGCCGGAAGCCTGGGCAACGCAGTCAGCTTTGGAATCTGCCACAGCTTTGCCGCAGACGGACGCTGCATTTCGCTGCTCAAGGTGCTGATGACCAACGGCTGCATCTATGACTGTGCTTATTGCATCAACCGCAAGTCCAATCCGGTACGCCGGGCCGCGTTTACCCCGCAGGAGATTGCTGACATTACGATGCAATTCTACCGCCGTAACTATATAGAGGGGCTGTTCCTCAGCTCCGGCATTATGCGCAGTCCCGATTATACAACCGAGCAGCTGATTGCCGCCCTTGAGCTGCTTCGCAACGAATATCACTTCCGCGGCTACATTCATGTAAAAGCTATTCCCGGCGCAGACGATGCCCTGCTGTCCCGGCTGGGGATGCTGGCTGACCGGATGAGCGTCAACATCGAGCTGCCCTCCCAGGATAGCCTGCGCAAGCTGGCTCCGGACAAGAGCAAGCAGTCCATTCTTCAGCCGATGGGCCTTATTACGAACAAGATTACCGAGAACAGTACGGAACTCGTTAAATATAAGCATGCGCCCCGCTTCGCACCGGCGGGACAGAGCACCCAGATGATCGTCGGCGCCACACCGGATACCGACTACCAGATTATGAACCTAACAGAGGGATTGTATAAGAAATATAAGCTCAAGCGGATCTTTTACTCCGCTTATACTCCGGTGGTCGAGGATTCGCTGCTCCCCTCCCTGGACACCAAGCCTCCGCTGCTGCGCGAGCACCGGCTGTATCAGGCCGACTGGCTGCTGCGCTTCTACGGCTTCGAGGCCAAGGAGCTGCTCGACGAGGCAGCGCCCAACTTCAACCCGCTGCTCGATCCGAAATGCAGCTGGGCCATCAATCACCGGGAGCAGTTCCCGGTGGAGGTGAACCGCGCACCGTATGAGATGCTGCTGCGAGTCCCAGGCATCGGCGTAAGAAGCGCCCAGCGGATCATCAAGGCCCGCCGGGCCGGAACGCTCGATTTCCATGCGCTGAAGAAGCTTGGCGTTGTGCTCAAGCGCGCCCAGTTCTTCATCACCTGCAAAGGCCGCCGCTGGAAGGCCTCAAGGTAGGCGAGCACACTCTGCTCCGCTCGCTGATGTCCGGGCAGGAGCTGGCCAAGTTCCAGCAGCCGGAAATTGAGCAGCTCTCCTTCTTCGACGACAGCTATTTAGCTGCCCTGCCGGAAGCGGGGCGGGCCGCGTCTTTCCGTTACGGGGGTTAGGCCATGTTTGCAACCACCTCTTTAGCCTACTCCTATGACGGCAGCTTTGAGGGCCTGCTATGCTGTGTGTTCGAGAGCTACCAGTGGAAGGAAACGCCGCTGGCCATCCATTCAGAGGGCAGCGGACAAGGACTGCTGCTGGAGGCCAAATGGATCGAGACCGACAAGATTAAGGCAGACCGCGTACTGCGCTCTATTCCGCTGAAGATTTCCCGCGAAGCGCAGGAGCTTGTCCAGCTCGGCTTCTGGTCTGCCGTACCGGACAAGGAGATACTGCTGCTGAATTTTCTGTATCTTGGCTTTACTCACGGCCCTGCGGTAATGAACATGCTGACCGACGATACGGTCTGCGCCCTGAACAAGGCCGTCCGTCTGCTCCGGCGGGAGAGCCATCACTATCTGGGCTTCGTCCGGTTCACCGTATACGGACCTGTCATGGCAGCGGTTATTGAACCTCAGGGCTACGTTCTGCCTGTTATTGAGGACCATTTCTGCGACCGGTTCCAGAGTGAGAGCTTCATGATCTACGACCGCACCCACAGGGTAGCGCTGATCCATCAGCCGGGCCGGCGGGCCATTATTCCGCTTGAGGAATGGATTCCGCCGCAGCCGGATGAGACAGAAGCTGCTTACCGCAGCCTGTGGCAGAGCTTTTATCACGCTATCGGTATCAAAGAGCGCAAGAACGACCGGCAGCGCGCCTCCATGATGCCGAAGCGCTACTGGAAGCATCTCCCGGAGATGACCGGCAAGCAGGCAGACCGGCCGGTGCGTACCGCCCGGAAGCAGCCGCCTTCGCGGCGGCCGCGTGAGCTGCAGTAAAAAGTGCCTGATTGCATAAATTTGCTGTTTTATTGTATTAGTACGCCCGGCAACAAAAAGAGCACCCCACGGGTGCCCTGATTCAACTATGATGCAGCATTTACATTTCTTCATACTCCGCCGGGTTCTGCTCCCAGAGCCGTCCGTCCGGTTGGCTCATACCTGAAATAATCTTCATTTCATCCTCCGACAGCTCAAAGTCAAAGATTTCAAGATTCTCCTTCTGATGCTCCACAGAGCTGGTCCGCGGAATCGGAACCGCTCCCAGCTGAATGTGCCAGCGCAAAATAGCCTGGGTCGGTGTTTTGCCGTGGGCAGCCGCAATAGCTGCAATCTGCTCATTCTTCAGCATGCTGTGGCCGCGTCCAAGCGGACTCCAAGACTCTGTTACAATGCCATGCTCGGCATCCTTCGTGCGCTGGCGCTCCTGATTAAACAGCGGATGCAGCTCCACCTGGTTGATGCTCGGCGCTACACCGGTCTCTTTTATGATACGCTCGTTATGCTCCGGCAGGAAATTGCAGACCCCGATGGAACGGACGTAGCCGCGCTTCTTCGCCTCAATCATCGCCTGCCAGGCTTCCACATATTTATCGGTCTTCGGATTAGGCCAGTGGATCAGATACAGATCGTAATAATCAAGGCCCGCTCTATATAATGATTCCTCAATCGTCTCCAATGCCTCTTTATAGGCATGGTGTCGCCCCGGAAGCTTCGAAGTAATCCGCAGCTCTTCTCTCGGTAATCCGCTTTTGCGGACTGCTTCTCCGACCGCCCCTTCATTCTCATAATTAAAGGCCGAGTCAATCAGCCGGTATCCGGCTTCAATGGCTCCTGTAATTGCTTTCGCTCCATCTGCGCCTTTCAGAAAGGCTGTACCAAAGCCTATAGCTGGAATTTTCAGACCGTCGTTCAAAACTTTCTCCGAAATATGCTGGTTCACTTTGTGTTACCTCCTTGGCTGGACTGGTTTAACTTTACCACTCAACCTCTTCCTAAACCAAAATCCGGGAGGTGAAACCTGAATTACCCTGTTCGTTACTCAACCATCCCCCTACTAGCCTCATACATCTTCGCCGTATACTCGTCCACCTGATCGCGGGACATGCGCAGGCGGTCTATCGAGGTTCCGTAGCCGATCTCTGCTTTTCCTTCTTCCAACCCTTTGAAAATCCCGTCCGCAAAAGCCTCCAGCGGCTCCCCGTGCACATGCAGTCCGGAACCTCCCAGATCTGTGTTCACAGCCGGGGGCGCTACCTCGATAACCTCAACAGAGGTCGCGGACAGCTGGTGCCGCAGGCTGACTGTGAACGAATGCAGCGCCGCCTTGGTGGCGGAGTAGATCGGAGCAATCGCAAACGGGGTAAAAGCGAGCCCGGAGGTCACGTTGATAATCGCTGCTGCTTCTTTTTGCGCAAAAAATGGGGCAAACAGCAGAGAGAGCTGAAAAGGCGCATCCAGATTCGTATTAATTTCCTGATTAAAGTAGCTCCAGTTGTCCCTGGCATCTGCTTTAAGAACATTGAACCGCTGCTGGGTTCCGGCGTTGTTGACCAGCACGTTAACCTCCGGATAGCTCTCAGTTACCCAATCGTATAAAGCTACACGCTCCGCTTCCAGATTCAGATCACAGACACGGGTAATCAGGCCGGGCAGCTTGTCCTGAGCACTCTGAAGCACTTCCTCCCGCCGTCCGCAGACAATCACCCGGTTATCCGCCGCAATAAACCGCTCTGCAAAAGCCAGCCCGATTCCAGTGCTTCCGCCAGTAATAAGTATGGTGTTTCCTGATAGCTTCACAGGTTCTCCTCTTTTCCTTGTTCTGTTTTTTTACGCAAACGTTCTGTATACCGGTTAATCTTGATATCAATTCCTCTGAGAGCTTCCTCCATGACCGCCATTTCATTAAGCACTGTCTGCTTATGCCTGGTCATCATTTCAAGCCGCAGCTCCGTTGTACTCTCCCCTTCAATGACCCAGGCGATATACTGCCTGATATCTTGAATAGGCATATGGGTATGCTTCAACCGGAGTGTTGTTTCCAGCAGCTCCATCTGATGTTCCGAAAATAGCCGTCTGCCCGCCCCGTCACGTTCTATTAGCGGGAGCAGCCCCTGTCTTTCATAATATCGTAACGTGGATTCCGGAATATGAAGCGCAGCCGCAGCCTCACCGATCGAGATTGTTTTCATATTGAAGGCCTCCAAATGTGATCTTTCCCTGTCGACACCCCTAGCATACGACTTAAACCATGGTTTAAGTCAATGGGTCACCTGAGGAAATAGAAAAAGCGGCCCCAAAGGGCCGCCCGTCTGCTCTACTCCAGCTTCATATAATACAAATTCGCCGTACTATCCTTCGTAATCGTATGCACCCCTGCCGCAAGCGGAATCGTTGCAATCCGGTTCGTGATCGGATAGCTTGTTCCGTCCACCTTAATCTGCGTTCCTTCGGCGTTGAACACCAGGGTTAACGTCGTGGCTTGGGCCGCTGTGAACTGGATGCTGGTCGAGCTCTCGATTTTCAGGCATTGGGTCAGGGTCAGGCCATTGTAAACTACCGTCCCCTTGCTGGTAGAGAGATTGCCCTGGATGTTAAAAAAGCTGCTTGTTTTCCCGGATGCCGTAAAGTCGTGGACATACACACCCGTAGCCGGGGTGGCTGTCGGTACCGGAGTCGCTGTTGGCACAGGCGTGGCGGTTGGCACAGGCGTTGCCGTTGGCACAGGCGTTGCCGTTGGCACTGGAGTCGCAGTTGGTGCAGGTGTAGCCGTTGCTGTCGGCGTCGGTGTTGGAGTGGCACCGGAATTGCCACCTACAGAGACAAGCTGGGTAGTATAACCCCGGATCGCCGACATCAGCGCGGTATTGAGCGCATACGACGCGTCATCCACAGCATTGTTGAAGGTCCAGCTAAAGTCGCCGCCTCCCAGGCGTCCGGCTTTTGCTTTTACATTCTGCTCAACCGAACTGACGGCATCAACCGCAGAGGCGCTTACCCCTGTATTAACGGTCGTATCAAAGTTATTGTAGGCCGTTCCGCCTACTAAAGCCTTAAACGAGCTTGGGACGGTCTCACTTCTTGAGGATGCAAGATAAGCGTCAAAAGAGGTTGCATTAGCCGCAGCCGTCCCCGTGCCGGAGTTG
This sequence comes from Paenibacillus sp. DMB5, assembly GCF_001517085.1. Lineage (GTDB taxonomy): Bacteria > Bacillota > Bacilli > Paenibacillales > Paenibacillaceae > Paenibacillus_AQ. The sequence continues at coordinate 65,745 of NZ_LRAC01000087.1, read as the reverse complement.
GCATAGATCAGGCTGGCTGCATCTGTCACCTGATTGTTGTACGCCTTGATCATCCCGCCGTTTTCGCCGGAGAAGGTGCCTTCCCCGAGTGCATCCGTGCCCTGCAGAGAGATCATCATCGGATATTTGGCATTGCGGAAGACGTTTGATTCTACAAAAGCGGACCCTCCGCTTGTCATCCCCACACCATATTTGGAGATCCCGTCAAAATAGTTGTTATAAATATGAACCGACGCTACGCGGATCCGCGGATGGCGGGAATCCGAGTGGTCGAACCAGTTATGATGGAAGGTAGCATAGAACTCCGACGGTTCGGTCAGGCCGACCAGCGAAGATTTTCCCGAATCCCAGTAATGATTATAGGAGATGGTGATGTAGGATGAACCGTTCTTGAGGTCGGTTGAGCCGTCACCCTTGGCCTGATCCGCATCCCCGCCTGCCGCCCCGTAGAAAAGATCATTATTATGCACCCACACATTCGCGTTGCCGCTATCCATCGAGACGCCGTCGTCCGGGAACAGCATTAGCCCCAGGTTTCTTACTTCCACGTTACCTACATAGCGGAGGAGCAGTCCCCAGCCGTACGCATAGGCATCCTGGCCGATCCCTTCGATGGTGATGTTCATTTCCGAGTAGTTATTTTTGCCTTTGACCTGCAGGTAGCCGCTGCTGTTGAGCTGCCCGCTCAGATCGGAAGCCGTTACCTTGCCGATAATCCGGATAGCCAGCGGGGTCGTATCATAACCCTTTTGTCTCAGATTCAAAATCTCGCCCAGGCCAACGCCGGTCTGCACTGCACCCGAGCTGCTGGTTTTGACAGGGAGGGTTACCGTTTGAGCCGTTTGTGAGGTAATATAAAGGACTTGAGCGCCGGTTTTTAGCGTACCGTTGGCATTATAAGCACCGGAACCCGTGCCGAATGGAGAGCTTGGTGAAAAAGCAAACCCAGACCGGTCATGCGCCGCCACATTCAGCGTACCTGTTATGCTGCTCGCGGTTCCTCCTCCTGACAGTACAGCCTCTACCTTCATTACATAGCTCCCGGCAGCCAGCCCGACTGCATCCGCTCTCCAGTAGGAGGGATACTTGCGGATTAACTGATTATCCAGCTGCTGATACTGCGAGTCCGCTGCACTTGCCTGCTTCACATATACGTTATAACCCGTTGCACCGCTTACCGGCGACCACTCCGCATAAGACGTTTCATTCCAGCCCCCGCTTCCCGTAATTGACACTCCTGCTGCGTGCGCCGTAGGATTTACCCAGTTTCCCGCAACCAAAGATAATGCCATTGAGAATAAGAGCAAAATCCCCGTTACCCTTGCCGATCTCTTCTTCAATTCATTCCCTCCCATAAATTAGGTCCTGAAACAACCTCAGCATATCCCCGTGTAAGCGGTTGCGAAACAATCATTTACTCATATCGGAATCTGCTATGCAGAATTCTGGGTTAATGATTATTTGACAGGGGGATGATCGTTTCACCCTCCAGGGACGGGCTGCGGGCGGACGGGGGCCACAGCAGAATAAACCCACAAAGTGGATCCTCTACAAAAAAAAGCAGCCGGTTAGGGCTGCTTTCAACTCTTTTCTCAATAGCTCCGCGAGTATTCTGCTTTCTCTTTTAAATGAACAATATCATGGCCGCTCGGATTCTGGAACACCCGCAGCCCGAAGGTAGGGATAACCGCAAAAATATGATCAAATATATCCGCCTGCACTGACTCATACACGCCCCAGGTGGTGTCATTGCTGAATGCGTAGATCTCCAGGGGCAGCCCGTTATCTCCCGGCGCCAGCTGGCGGACGAGCAGGGTCATATCCTTATGAATTTTCGGATGATTCCGCAGGTATTCCTGAATGTAAGCCCTGAATACGCCGATATTTGTGAGCTGCCTTCCGTTCACATTGCTCTCCATATTGACCTGATGTTCAATATTATAGGCCTTGATCTCGCTTAATTTCGCTGTTACATAATCACTGAGATAATGGATTTTCTGAAACTCATCAATCATTTCCCTTGTGCAAAAGCACACACTGCTCGTATCAATATACACGCTCCGTTTGATCCGTCTCCCGCCGGACACCTGCATGCCTCTCCAGTTCCTGAACGAGTCCGAAATGAGCGCATAGCTGGGAATCATCGTAATCGTTTTATCAAAATTCATGACCTTTACGGTGTTCAGGGTAATGTCGATGACCTCACCGTCCGCATTATATTTGGGCATTTCAATCCAGTCGCCTACCCGCACCATATCATTGGAGGACAGCTGGACACCTGCCACCAGGCCCAGTATGGAGTCTTTAAAGATCAGCATCAGCACTGCAGATAAAGCCCCCAGCCCGCTGAGAATGATCAACGGATTCTGCCCAATCAGATTTGCGATTACCACAATGGCGCCAATGATGAACAGAATGATTTTGGCAACCTGGATGTAGCCCTTTATCGGTCTGATCCTGGAAACATCAAAGGTACGGTAAATCGCATCAACCGCATCCAGCAGCGCATTCAGCACTGTGATTGTTACGATAATCAGATAGGTCATTGCCGCTTTTTCAATCAAAGACTGATATAACGGAAAAATAGAAGCCGAGTAGTAGATAATGAAGGCCGGCGCAAGATGGGACAGCTTGTGGAACACCTTTTTCTCCAAAATAATGTTATCCCACGTATACCGGTTGTTATTGATGATATGAATGATGACCCGCAGCACAAGCTTTTTGACTACAAAGTTAGCCAGTACACAGAGCAGCGCTATAAAAGCAACCATGATTATATTCGAAAGATAATCCAGCATCACCCCGCCCACACCAAACTCCGCCAGCTTGTTTTTAATAAAATTCATAGCTTCCTCCTGTCTTCGAGCACTGGCCTATCATTATAAAGGAGTATTTGGGGTTACGCAAAACTCGGGATTTAACTTTCAGATTTGTACAATGTAAAACTATGCGTTCCAAGCCGCCACATTGCTCCGCTGTCTGACTGGGTTTCTTTGAAGATGAATTCAAGAGTACTGCCCTTCATTTCTACAGTTCCTTCCCCGCTGTTCCCCCAGCCGTCATCCGTATAGGAGAAACTTCCCTTGCCGTTCTTGATTCTTATTTTAATGTCAATATCAGCTATACGATTGGATGGGGGAGCACTAACGGCAAAAAAATGTCCGGTCAGCACATTATTATCGAAACCCTTAAGTTTAAAATAAACGGCACCCTCTGTTAACAGCTGCTCTTTTGGCTTTTTAATATTTTTCTTTTCCACCCACAGCCCTGTAGTGAATTCTACCGCACTTGAATCCACCTTGATTACTGCATATGTACTTTTTCCGCCGGAGCTGGCATATATAATGGCTTTCCCCGGGCTGACAGCCGTTACAAGACCGCTCTTATTTACTGTCGCTACCTGAGTATTGGCCGAGGAGTATGAAATCTTTACATTACTGTCTTGTGGTACGGTGACTACGTCCGGCTTTAACTGATAGGTCTGTTTCGGTTTTAATGCTTTTGCCGGACCTGCTACTGATATTGAAATTACTTTTGAAGCCTGATCTGCATAGATTACGGGAGTTGAATGGGGAACAAGGACTACAAAAAATAAGGATAAGATGGCTGTCAGCAGAGTCTTTTTATGCAATATCATAGTAAAGCTCCTCTCCGTTCTTATTTGAATTAACTAAGAAAATGACTGCAACTCCACTATATGAGCAACGTTGCCTATATATCTACGAATGAGGTCACAGTTTAGATATCCCGTTATTTTAGTTATCCTGGATAAGCAAAAAAGGGAGCACCGCTTATCGGTGCCCCCTCATTTCTGCTGTCAACGCTTCAGTTCACCTGACACAAACAGCATATAAAGTGGAGATTCTAAAATCAGCTATCCTACAGCTCCAGACCCAGATCAAGCACAATATTTAGCATCCGCATGATAATCGTTGCCGACTGATCACGGGTAGCTGTATCGTTCGGGGCAAACTTACCGTTGCCCATACCGGATACGATACCTGCTCTGCTTAGTTGCTCGATGCTGTCTGCAGCCCAATGATTGCTAAGATCCGAGAATTGCGCTGCGCTGGCAGGCGGGCTCATATCCAGAACACGGGCCAGGATGGCAGACATCTCGGCGCGGGTGATCTGCTGATTGGGAATGAAATTACCATTACCTGCGCCGTTTACAATCCCCGCGCGATGCAACGCTCTGATATAGGCATCTGCCCAATGACCATTAGTGTCGGAGAAGTAGCCTGCTGCTCCTGTCGTATCAATGCCCAACGTCCGGACGATCATTGCAGCAAATTCAGCCCGGGTTACATGATTTGAACCCTTGAACTCGCCGTTAAGTGTACCTTCGACGATGCCAAGCTGTGAAGCTAACCGGATTGCTTTTGCAGCCCAATGCGTTTGTGGTACGTCAGAGAAGCTGACCGGCTGGTTCGCTTGCAGTGCTTGCTGCAACTTATCCTTAATTTGCTCTGCGTTTACAAGGGTGCTCTTTAAAATCGGCTTCTCCGGAGTTGGTGTCTGCACTGCAGAACCGGAACCTGTTCCGGAGCCCGCTGTAGGACCCGGGGTTGGCGTCGGAGTAACCGGGTTTGAACCCGGATTTGATCCCGGAATAGAGACCTCTTGTATCGTCACCGAAATCTTCAGCTTCGCAGACTTCCCTGCACTGAACACGAAGCTCAGGACATCACCATTAGACAGTGTTGCCAAATAGCTTCGCTTGATTGTAACCGTCTGCCTGCCATCCGGCGTTACAGCACCCAGGCTGTAATCGGTGTCAGCAAGTGCAATATCCCCTTTTTTGATCCCAATAAGCGTGTTGCCGTTTAATGTTACCGTTACCGTGAGGTCAGCCCCCGCGTTCGTATAGTACGTTGCCTCTGTTACAGAGAGAACCGAATTCTCCGCCGGGGTAACGTCAACTTCTGCAGTGTAGTAGATGTTAGACACCGGAAGCTGCATGTTCTGAACTTCATCACGGATGTCTTCACCCAGGTAATAGCTCAAATGCGCCGGCTGGTTGTACATAGCGTTCTGAGAGTTAGCAGCCAGGCGGTACTGCGGATCATGCATCAGCGTGTAAATGACATTATCCGTCGGAATATCCGTCGTATAGATTCTCAGCGCATTATTATCATCGGTGCGGACAAGAACCTCATCACGCCAGTCACCGAAAATATCGGCAATCAGGCTTGGATTGGCCTTGGTTCCGTTGTTGGAATAGGTTCCGGTCAAGGTCTGTAGCGTTATAAGCTCACTTTGCTCCGTTGCTACATCATAATTAAACTTCGTGATCGATGGAGCGGCTGTTGAGTTGTTGTTATCAGGCCCGTCAAAGAATTCGCTCAGCAGATCTCCATCCCAATACAGGATGAAGTTAACAGGTGCCTTGTTGGCAACGCCGATTCCGCCGACATCAGCAGTAATAACTTTGCCGTTCATAATATTGTACATAGGCGTCCCTATCGCCCACACCTCAAAGCCCGGTAAAGGAGTTACATTGGCTGCAACGCCGCGTCCAACATCGCCTAAGTTCGCTGAATAGGTCCACACTGCCTCCCCTGTGGAACCGCGAACCAGAGTTACATTGTTTGGCGGACTGGCTTCATGCGGCTGGAAAACATAGATTTCATTGCTGTTAGGTACCATTGCGGCTACATGCAGCGCGTCACCGTGACCTCCGGCTACTGTACCTCTCGTTCCGTTGGTGCTCCACACAATCGTTCCGTCCTGATCGATCGTGATGCCGCCAAGCACAACCTCGTTATAGCCGTCAAAATCCACATCGGCAACCTTAACATTGTGATTACCCTGATTGCTGCCGGCGTTCCAGTCAGCCAGTGTAAACGTCCAGATTTCCACAATTTTTCCGTCAATAAACTGATAAGCTGCTACATACTGCGGGCCGTAGTGAGCGCGTACCTCAATAACGGTAGGATAAGGCTCTGCGCCATATTCGCCATTCTTCGGCATATAGGCAACGGCTCCGTTGAAGCGGTCGCTGCGGTTATTGTTGTTATCGCCCCAGTTCGGGCTAATGCTGTACGGTGCAAAATAATCAACCGTATCAACCGGTCTGCCGGTTTCCCCGTTGAATACCGTAAAGGTTTCCGGCCCGGAGGCAACTCTGCCCAGCGCCGTATTGTTGACCTGGTTATCTTTTGCCGGGTTCTGCAGACCGCCTACCCATACCGCTTCAGGATCGCCCAATACCCAAGCCGGAGTATCGGTCAGATCATTGATCGTACCGTCCTCTTTAGGAAGATACCCCCTGGTTCCGTCGGCTGTCTTAACTGTAAACTCCGCTTTTCCGTCCTGATCCAGATCATAGAAGTTAAACGCGCTGTGATGGGCACTGGACACGATATTGATACCCAGATTGATTCTCCACAGCAGCTTGCCTTCCAGCGTATAAGCATCAAATATCGTTTCCCCGGTATGTCTGTTGGCAAGCCCCGGGTCTGTAGCCCCGGACGGATACCATTTTACAAGAATCTCATATTGCCCATCACCGTTAATGTCAGCTACTGAGGTATCGTTAGCCGTGTAGGTAATCGGATCAGCATTGGTCGTCGCGCCATAAGCAAGTGCCGGGTTTGGACGATCTGCCGGTCTCTGCAGCGGAATATCAACATAATTATTGGCCCATGCCGTTGCAGGCTTGCTCATCGCGCCAGTGTTTATAGTCTCTACTTCGTATCTGTCTCCGGTTTTGCCGCCTGCATCCACATAATCCAGCACAGTAACCGGTGACGTGTTAATCTTGTCGCCATTTCTGTAGACATTAAAGGTTAGGCCTTTATTGTATTCTGAAGACAGCAGACGCCATGTTACAAGCACACCATCGCCGCTGTTCACCGGAACGGCTACCACGCCTCTGTCGAGCCACTCCATTGAGATCGGCTCCGCAGTAACCTTGTCTTTATGCCGGTTCTCGATGTACAGCTTCGCCTTTAACCCCATTCTGTTAACTGCTACGTCAGGAATACTAGTAAGCGTCCCGGCATAGGAAAATACACCCTGCTTATCTGCTTTATATACCAGATCTGCAGCTGCTGTAGACCATGGGGCTTCTGTTAAAGCCCAGGTTACGCCTACCTCGGCAATAGTACCGTCCGCAAGCTTAACCTTAACCGTTGCCGGCAGATCAAGCCCTGCCTCGTCAGGCACATCCCCGATGTATACGGTCTTGAACCAGCTCTGCAATGTATTGCTGTCCGCTGTTTCCGGAAGTTCAAGCAAAAATTCATACGGCAGCACTTCGACTATCGTGTCCGCTGAAAGCTGCTTAGTAAAGAAATACAAATTATCTACGCCATTATCAACTACACCTACGTTATTACCGCCGGCGCGCTCACCTGTAAGAACGAACGAGCTGATCTGGCTACCCTCAAAAGGAATCGTAAGTACAGACGGCACAGCGCCGGCAGTATCTCTTGGTACAAGGGAAACCGTAGCAAGCATCGTATCAAAATCAAACTCTACGCCTACCTTATACCATGTATTCACGTCGTTATAAGTAAACGCATGATAACGGTCACTGCTCCAGAAATTAGCAGGGTTAGGTCCGGTTGGCCCCGGTAATGCCCCTGCAAACGCGCCTATGGTTCTTGATCCGTTATAAGTGCCTGTTCTTAAACTAAGCAGAACGTTAGACCCGTCCTGGAAGCTCAGGTTAAACGTATTCTGCAGTGTGGTAACTGCCGGAACCTTCCAGTCCAGGTTAACATATACCTTGCTTCCGGAAACGGCGTGAGGTAAGTCTCCCTTACCACCCCGATTACCTGAACCGGAGGCGTCAAACCGGAAATAATTGTTAACCTGAGGTGTTTCTTCTCTGGCAAGCGTATGGTAAGAGCCGCCGGCAAAGATCCATAGCGGAGCTGCCCCGCCGCTGGCAAAATTGCTCCCGAACTCCTGTGTATACCCTTCTGCTAGCAGGGCAGAAAAGTCCGGTGCCGGTTCAGTTACCGAAGGAACATATTTTACTTTGATTGGCACGCTGTTCCTAATCGAACTGTCCATAGTAGATACAGCTGTAAGGGTTGCCTCGCCTGCACCGACCGCGGTTACCGTTACACTCTTATCCTCTTTTACCGTTATCGCAGCAATCTTCTCGTCGCTGATCGACCATGTAAACGTCCGGTCCGTTGCATTAATAGGCATTACAACCGCGCTGAATGTGGCCGAATGCTTGTCCGCAAGCGAACCTTCCCCGTATTCCAGATTGGCAGCAGAAGCTGGAGAGATCGTTAGTTCACTAGGGTTAATGACCGGCTTCACTCCGCCGGATGCTGCGGCCTTGAAGATGATATTATCAACACGCATACCGTAAGAGTCTTCATTCCAGTCCACACCCGTAACCGCGTTAAACCTTGCCCAGTTCTGTCCGCTTGCCCGGCTTGCACCGATGCTCATGCTGGTCAGTTTATCGGAGCCTATGGCTATCGGCTGAGGCGTGGTATACACCCTTGAACCGCCGTCAGTAACGCTGATTGATGCTACTTGAGCCAGGAGATCAACCTTTATGGTAGCCGATAGCTTTGTCAGGCGCGGGACACCTGATAACGCAATAGTAGCCGTTCCTATTTCAGGAGCGTTACCCGCTGTCATATTGCCAGTGTAATAGGATATGTTCGCCGGTGAGTCTGCATTTGTCCCGCCCCCGGCGGTTCGCAGCGTTACAACCTGATCCGTTCCGTCATTAAGACGGACATCAAGCGAATTTGCACTTGGACGGGTAATATCCACCCACCAGTCAAAGGATACTTCAACCTGATCCTTGCCGGTAAGATCGTATTTACCGCTATCCAGCGGAAGCGTCCACCAATAGCTTGCCTGTTTGGCCGCACTGGAATCGGTATCGGATGGAGGCTGAACGCGGAGTGCCTTATTAGATTCATAAACTGCTACCGTAACGGACCCGGGTCCTGTGATTGCCGGAGCGCCGGTTACTGTCCCTAGTAACTCGCCATCTTCAAAATCGAGTACATCGCCCACTTGTGTCAAAGCGGCAGATGCAGTTCCGCCGCCTTCAGGCGCACCCAAAACCATCGAGGGCATAAGCATAAATGCCATAGAAACGGTGAGAACTACAGACACGTACTTCTTGAGCCTTCTCTTCATTTACTCACTCCTCGTCTATTCGTTAAGTTCCAGTCCCGCCCTAAAAAGCATACTCTCCGGTTTTATAATAATTAAGCGCTTTCAACAAAATGTGGAAACGCCTCCTTTTCTGCTTTCACCTCGCTTTTGCAGGGGATATTAAACCGAATATAGATGTTCTTATATTGGCAGGGATATGTCAGGATTGTAAGCTATCGCTGATTTCCCTGTAAATCATGGCTACTGATTTCTCTGGTCACTTTTGATTTTGTATCAAAAGTGACCAGCAGGGTCAGAAAACGTAATCGCTTTCAAAAATGTGCAACCACAGGAAAAAAGCACCCTTCAGGGTGCTTCATCTATAGCAACAATAAACCGGCCATAAACCTTTAATTACTTCTATTCGCGGTTTTCGGACGGCCTTGATTCCGGCGCCTGCGGTTTAGATTTCTTCCCGCCGTTTCTCTGCCTGACGCCTGATATGATCATTCCAACGAGGCCCCAGCCCACGAACACAAGCTGCATGACCCACGGGCTTTCCATCATTACCTTAGAATGCCAGGGAAAATGCATGCTTCTTATCCCCCTATTCCTTTTCTTCTTTTAGATGTAGCGGCTTGCCATACATCCCCGTCCGGGTAATGATAACGGAGCTATTGACCGTAATTTCCGCTTCCGGATAAGCATCGACCCACCGGTCCTTAAGCTTCCTCCACTCCTTGGGGTTATGGCGGGAAATTTCCTGGCCTACTCCAAAGATATCCGCCTTCAGCAGGCTTTGGGATATTCCGGAAACTTGACGTATGCTACTCTCAATACTATTACTGAGGGCTTCTTCGACCTGCACAATATTTTTGGGATCGCTAAGATCCAGATCCGTATTATTCTCGTGAACCGGTCCGCTGGTCTTCACAGTAATATACACCTGTATCTTTCCGTCCCGGATACGGGTCTTGAGCTTTTTGCCTGTCTTGTCGAGCTCCATGACTACATTCCCTTTGCCCGGGATATCCCCCGTAATGCTGACCCGCTTGTTCTCGTTTAGCACCCACAGCAACCCCCGGGTCTGCTCCATATCCAGATAGCCTGCCAGCTTATAATCTTTAATAACGGCGGAGCCGGCCAGGCGGAAGGTCATCATCTTGCTTTCCTCATCTTTCCCGGTGCTGACTCCTGCGCCTGCGGTTCCCTCTATTAACTCCAATGCGCCTACGGTCGGAACGATTTCATCTCCGGACATAGCCGTAAATAATTCCCGCAGCGTTGTTGTAATTTCAGCATTGATTTCCTGTAGCGAACGGACTGCCCTTGTCGGAACCTTCTCAAAGGGGACAGGCTGCAGTAAAAGCTCAACCGCCCGGGCATTCTTCGCGATCAACAGATAAGTCTGCAGCCTGCTGTCCGGATCGCGGCTGAAATGATCCAGCGTATCCTTTAAGCCATTCCTAGCCAGCGCTTCTCCAATAAGCAGCACCTTCCGGTGTTCAATGAAAAGCTTGCGGGAGAGCTTCCGCTGCAGCTCATCCATCGCGTCGTGTACATTCTTCCCGACGGCGGATACAACGGTGAATCCTCTGGCCCCCGCTCCGGACTGTGTCGCACCCCCCTCGGTTTGAACGCTGCTGGGCACGGCGATTTGCGAGGAGGCCATGATATTTCCTTCTTCCGTATAGTCCAGGGCTGTGGCCATAACTACAGCAAGCTGGTCAATGCTGCGGCTGTCCCAGCATCCCGTGAGGCCGGTGCTGAGCATGGCCAGAATAATCAGACCCCATGTAAATCTTGGCTTCATGATTCCCCCCCCGGCTTCTTAGGAGGTTTCGGCATCTGTCCAGCCGGAATCCGGACCGGTTCATTGCTCCCGGGCTGGGTTGGCCTTCTGCGCATGCTCCACCAGGGAACACGAATCAATACATCTTTCAGATTGGATACCGTCAGCGGAGCGACAGGCGAGAAATATGGAGCGCCGAACGACCGCAATCCGCACACATGGAGCAATATAAACAGCACACCCAGCGTCAGCCCGTACAGTCCTGCAGTGCCAGCGGCAAAAATTAAGGGAAACCTCAAGAAACGCACGGCCAGGCCAGCGCTGTAATCCGGGATGGTGAAGGAAGCAATGCCTGTTATGGAGACGACGATAACTAGCGGTGCTGACACTATTCCTGCCTGTACCGCCGCCTGGCCTATGACCAATGCTCCAACAATACTTACGGCCTGTCCAACCTGTCTGGGCAGCCTGAGCCCCGCTTCACGCAGTCCTTCAAACGTAATCTCCATCAGAAGGACCTCTATAATGACTGGAAAAGGTACACCTTCCCGGGCCGAAGCGATGCTGAACAGCAGAGAGGTGGGAAGCATTTCCTGGTGAAAGGTAACGATGCTTACATATAACCCCGGCAAAAAAAGGGTTGTCGCAACACCCAAATATCGAATCCAGCGCACAACGGTGCCCACCCAGAACCGTTCATAGTAATCCTCATTAACGCTGACTGAGTTCCAGAAGTTTGCCGGCATAACCAACGCAAAAGGGGTGTTGTCCACAAGTACTGCCACCCTGCCTTCCAATAAATTGGCCGCTACGATATCGGGCCGCTCCGTGTTGTATACTGTCGGAAAAGGCGAAAAGGGCGCGTCTTCGATCATTTCCTCTATATAACCGCTGTCCATCACTCCGTCGATCGCAATTCGCTTTAGACGGTCGCGTACTTCCTGCACCAGCGAATCTTGAACAATGCCGTCAATGTAGGTAATGACAACGGAAGTATGGGAGACGTCGCCGATATTAAGCGATTCCATTTTAAGCCGGGGCGTACGCAGTCTTTTGCGGAGCATGGCGGTTCCGGTTCGGATATTCTCGTTGAAGCCCTCCCTGGGACCCCGGATAACTGTCTGCGTCTCGGGTTCTTCAATGGCCCGCATGGTCCAACCTTTGGCATCCGCAAGAAATACATCGGTCCGGCCCTCAACAAAAATCGCCGCTTCGCCGTAAAGCACCGCTTCAATCACTTTCTTAAAATCTCCAGTAATCTGTGTCTGCGCCGCCGGAACTGTTTCCTGTCTGAGCCCCTCGGCACCTCCTTCCCCTTTAGGGGCTGCGTCATACATAGGCGGTTTTAATACAAGCTCATCCACAAGCTGCTGGTTGACCAATCCATCTATGCAGATCAGCAAGGCCTGAGTCTCCCCGTTGATCCGAAAGGGACGGAGAATGAAATCCGAGCATTGTTCAAAGACGCGCTTAATATTCTGTTCATTTTCCTTCAAGTCGCTGCTTACTTCCGAAGGCACATCTGAAAGGGTAAACGGCAGGCGGTCCTGCTTCTTTTTTTGGGGAGTGCTTTTCCTAGTCTTTTGTCCAAACAGCATATACAGACCTCCAAGGCTCCCGAAATTGAACTTCAACTAGTCATACTTTCTCATTTAAATGATGAAATTATGCGGATATAGAACCCTCCTTTTCGGAATACTGGAAAAAGCACCTGCAGATTTTACCGGAGAATGGAGATTGGCATGCAGAGAATATCGAACTATCAACTATTTACATTGATGATGCTATTTCAAATCGGCACTACCATCATTTTCGGATTTGGGTCCGGCGCCGGCAGAGATGCATGGATTTCCGTTCTCCTCTCTGCAGCAGTCGGAATTGTAATAACAGGAGTGTATGCGATACTTCTGATCATGCATCCAGGCCTCACCCTGGTGGAATGGTTCCCGAAACAGTTCGGTAAATGGCCCGGGTCATTCCTCGGTTGGCTGTATCCGCTCCTTTTTATATACAATGCCGGGAGAGGACTGGCCGATATGAGCTTTTTAATCCCGGATACCCTGCTGCCGCAGACTCCTCCGCTGTTCTCTGTGGGTTTATTAGTACTGCTCCTGATCTATGGCCTGTATAAGGGAATTGAGGTCCTTGGACGCCTGGCTGGTATTTTGCTTCCTTTTATCCTTCTCCTGCTTATGCTTGAAATTGTATTTCTGCTGGTGTCAGGGACCATTAATTTAAGGGAATTGCTTCCGATCGCCGGCAAGGGATGGGCTCCCATCCTCAAAGCGGTTTGGCCTGCGGGAATTACGCAATCGTTCGGGGAAATGAGTGCGATGACTATCCTTTGGCCGCTGGCCAAAAGCCGAAAAGGCGCGATCCGGACCGCCCTGCTCTCCACCCTCGGAACCGGGCTGTTAATTGCCGCAACCGATATTCTCGCCCTGGTCGTCATAGGTGAGCCGATATTTAAGCGTGCGTATTACCCGATGTACATCCTTCTTCGCCAGATTGAAGTGGGTGAACTGCTCGACAACCTGGATGTGCTGGCAGTGCTATACTTTGTGATTACCGTTTTTTTTAAAACAGTCCTTTATTTATTTGCAGCCATCCGGTCGATCCAGCTGCTCGCCAACCTTCCATCCATCCGCCCCCTTGTCATTCCAGCCAGCCTGTTTGCTCTGTTTATGAGCATGACCATGACGGATAACCTGATGGAGCATATTATGGGTGTCCATATGACCATCCTTTCGCCTTATTTCTGGATCCCGCTCCAGTATGTTTTGCCTATCATGCTGCTCCTTACGGCAGTAGTGCGAAGATTCGTTTTTAAGAAGCGATGGTAGGATTCTGCCGGAGCAAAGCAAAAAGACACCTATCAAGATGTCTTTTACTTTAAATCCCTATGGAGCCGAGGGGCTATACGTTGGGTCTGCCTGATTATCTCCTTCCAGCTAATCCCCAGGAGCACCTACCCGCCATTATAAGCCTTATGCAATGCTGCAATATCAAATTTCTTCATCTGCAAAAAAGCCTTCGTAACCCGCTCCATTTGCTCAGGTGTTCCATTTCCCAGCAGCTCATCCAGCGCAGAAGGAACAATCTGCCAGGACACGCCAAACTTATCTTTCAGCCAGCCGCACTGTTCAGCCTCGGGAACGGCAGACAGCTTCTCCCAGTAATGATCAATTTCCTCTTGCGAATCGCATTTCACCATAAAGGAGATGGCCTCGTTGAAACTGAATTTATGCTCATGTGCGCTGTCCATCGCGGTAAACCACTGATTCTCCAGCATGAAGTCAGCGAACATAATGGTTCCTTCCTGGTCAGGCTCCAAACCTTTGGGATAGCGGGCAATCGTTCCCTGCCGCGAGTTGCCAAATACGGATAAATAGAGAGACATCGCTTCTTCCGCCTTGCCGCACTGATCACCCACAAACAAAAAGGACGGAATGATCGCCGGACGCTCCTCGCCCTCCGGATTCGTAAGCATCAGCTGCCAGGACACGCCGAATTTATCCTGAATCCAGCCATACCGCTCGCTGAACGGATATTTATCAAGCGGCATCAGTGCTTGTCCACCCTCAGATAACTTGTTCCAGACCTCATCTATTTTCTCAGCTGCATCCTCATCGCGTGACGGATCAAAATTAACGAAGAAAGACACGGAGGGGTTTAACTTGAAGTACGGCCCTGCGCTAATCGCCATAAACTTCTGTCCCCATATCTCAAAAGAAACCTGATCACAGTCACCTGACGGTGTGTCGTGAAGTTGCGTAACACTGGTCACTTTGGATTCGGGGAAAACAGAGGCGTAAAAATGAGCGGCTTCTACCGCTTCTTTGTCATACCATATGTGCGGCACGATTGTTTGTTTTGCGTTGATCACAAATCATTCCTCCTCAGTTACATTTACCTGAAAAGTAACGCCGAACCTGTCCTTAACAATACCATACAACGGACTCCAATCCGTCTTCTGCAGAGGCATGACCACCTGACCGCCGTCTCCCAGCGCAGCAAAAATCTCCCGCGCCTCTGTCTCCTCTGTAGGATGAATCGCAATCTGAACCGTATCCCCGTCCGCCTGATGCGCAGTACCCGGAAACGTATCCGAGAACATGAGATCTGCACTACCGACCTTCAAATGTGCATGCATAATGAGGGACTTCATCTCTTCAGTCAGCGGATGATCCGGATTGTCCGGCAAATCCCCAAACGTCATAATCCCGACCACACTCCCGCGCAGCGCTTTTTCATAAAAATGCAGAGCTTCTCTTGTGTTTCCGTTAAAAACAAAATACGGGTTCAAACCGATTGACATCATGCTTCATCCCCTTTGGAACAAGTTGGCCAGTCAGCTTTATTATACACAAAATTTTAGGAAAATAAACGATTTTTACGAACATATGCACGTATTTTTTCACTGGTTTTCTAATCAAAATAACCCCCTGACTAACTGCTATTAACTGCTGAAAACATGAAAAAAGACACCGGTTAAGGTGTCTTTAGTTTACTCCATATGGAGCTGAGTCGTGGACATGCAGAGCCACAGTCCGGCGGGGTTGCTGCTGAAAATGTATAAATAACCGGGAATGACTGAATACAGATAAATAGAAGGAAACCGCCTCCTCCGCCTTCCCCAACTTATCCCCGACGAATGAAAATGACGGCACTATGTTGGCCGGAGAGAGGGGACTGCATCATAATCCCCCTTGGAACAGGTTGAATATCGGGAATCTGAGCAGAGAAGGGGGGGACATTCCCCCCTGCTTATTTTTACTTCTGCTCCTTGGCTGCCAGCATCCTGAGCAGAACTGTGACTGTCTCCGCCCTCGTCGCGGCATTGTTCGGAAAGAAGCTGTTGTTGCCTTTACCCTGCATAATGCCCAGCTTCTTCATCTCGGCTGCCGCTCCTGCAGCCCAGGCCGGGATGTCGCGGTCATCTGCGAATCCGGCTGAGCGGGCTTCAGGCACGAGATTCAAGGCTCTCGCCAGCATTACGGCCATTTCCGATCTGCTGAGTAGCGCATCCGGACGGAAGTTGCCGCTCGCATCGCCCTGGATAAGACCCAGGCTTACGGCCCGCGCAATAGCTGACCGGGCCCACTGCCCGATCCGGTCCGCGTCCTTGAAGGACAGGACGGCTTCTTCGTTCTGAAGCTTCAGCGCCTTCGCCAGCATTACCGCGAATTCAGCGCGCGTCACCGTGCGGTCGGGACGGAACGAACCATCCGGGTAACCTGTGATGATTCCCTTCTGTGCGGCCTCCAGGATATTGGCTTCGGCCCAATGTCCGCCAATATCCGCCAAAGCATGACCGGGTACCGGAACATCCGGCGTATCGGTGCCTTCTTGTGGATCATCCTTCGGATGATTTGGAGTTACTGGCGGGATCACGGGCGCTCCACCTCCCGGAGGACCTCCGCTTTCGCCGTTTGAACGCTCGTTAACGGATACATTTATTTTCCCCGTAACGGACGGACTCGCGGTCAAGACCGCCGTAATCGTCACTTCTCCGGCGGCAGATGGTGCGGTAAAGACCATGCTGAACCGGCCATTCGCATCCGTGAGCACTTTAGCCGTATTGAAGCTGCCGGCTGAAGCTATGACTTCAGCCTCCACGCCGGAGACCGGAAGATTGTCACCATCGTAGACGATTCCCGCAATGGATACATCGCCACCGACCGTCACAGCTGACGGCGTCGCCTGGAGTTCGATAAGAACGGGTACTGGTGCGGCCTTAATTACGGAGACGGTTATCGTATCCGTCACTGCCGGACTCGCGGTCAAGCTGGCTGTAATAATCACATCTCCCGCAGAAGGCGGTGCTGTAAAGACTGTGCTGAACCGCCCGTTCGCATCCGTGACGGCTTTTACCGTCTTGAGGCTGCCGGACGAAGCCAATATTTCAACCTCCGCACCCGGGACCGGAAGATTAGCGGTGTCGTAGACGGCTCCGGTAACGGATAGGTCGCCTCCTGCCGTCACGGAAGAGGCTGCTGCCTGGAGTTCAATCCGGGCAGGCACTTGTACTACGCCGTCTACGTGTACGGTGGCCGTCCCTCTCACGAACGGATTCGCGGTCACCGCTGCCGTAATTGTCGCTTCTCCGGCAGCAGGCGGCGCAGTAAAGACTGTGCTGAACCGCCCGTTCGCGTCCGTGACTGCTATAACCGGCTCAATACTGCCGGGTGCAGCCGTGATCTCGACCTCTACGCCGGAGACCGGGAGATCGCCGCTGTCGTAGACGGCTCCCGTAACCGATACTTCGCCTCCAGCCGCCACGGAAGACGGCGCTGCCTGAAGCTCAATCCGGGCGGGCACTTGTACATTCGGGTTCACAGATACGGTTATCGTATCTGTCACGGCCGGACTTGCCGGAAGAACGGCTGTGATCCTCACATCACCGGCTGCGGATGGCGCCGTATAGACCGCCTTGAACTGGCCGTTCGCGTCTGTTACGGCTTTCGCAGCTTCGATGCTGCCGGGTGCGGCCGTGATTTCGACCTCTACGCCGGATAGCGGAAGATCACCGCTGTCGTAGACGGCTCCCGTAACCGATACTTGGCCTCCAGCCGCCACCGAAGATGGGGTTGCCTCCAGTTCAAGCCGGGCGGGAACCCTTTCTACGTTCTCTGGACCATACACTTTAAACTCCCAGAGCGAGTAGCCGTACGTGGTTGCTCTTTTCAGGCCATACATCTGAACGTATCTTGCATTCACCGGATCGAAGGAGATCTCGTCCGTTTCACCGTCTCCGGTCGCGGTGCTGTATACGGTCTTCCAGTCCTGTGTGTTGTCGGAGACCCGGATTTCGTACTCCTTCCCATATGCACTTTCCCAATGCAGCATGACCTTCGCGATGGACTGGCTGGAGCCCAGATCGACGTAGATCCACTGCGGATCAGAATAGTTAGATCCCCAGCGGCTTGTCATTGACCCGTCAACTGCATTTCCGGGAGACACGTCGGCAGCTTTGGATGAGCTTGCTTTTGCCTGCATGCCTTCGGCGAGATTAGGCGCCACCGCTTCAAATACGTTAAATTCAGCCAGCGAGTAGCCGTCTCCGGTCCCCTGCTGAACGCCCTGCATCCACACGAACCTGGCACGAACCTTACCGAAGGAAATATCGTCGATTCCGCCGTCACCCATCGAGGTTGTATAAACATCCTTCCAGGTGACCGCATCCTCCGACACTTGAATTTTATAGCTTTTCCCATAGGCCTTATGCCAGTTTAGCCTAACTTTATTGATCATATAAGAGTCCTGCAGATCGACATAGATCCACTCGTTGTCCGAAGCACTGGAGCTCCAATAGGAGCTTCTGTATAGATCTGTAGCATTCGAGGCAAATTGCTTGCCTTCGCTGGAGGAAGCCGTCGCTCCTTTACTGTAAGCAAGATCGAAGCCCCTGTCGTCGAGCGAGGCTCCCTCGTTCAGGGTCACGCTACGGCCGGCAAACGTATCCTTGCCGAGTCTGTAGGTGGTTGTGGTTTTTTCTCCGTCCCGGTTCAGCGTCACGTTCACTGTAATCCCCGGTGTTTCCGGATTAGCAGCCGAGATGCGGACCGGTGTCACGGATTCGTCAAGGATCACCATGGACGGCTGGTCCACTGTGACCGTCAAGCCGTCTTTTACCTTCACTGTCCCAGGCTGATAGAACAGCAATTCCGCAATGCCAAGAGCATTATGCCGCACCGCCTGAACCGAAGGCGTATTGGACAGAATACTAATCGGGTTCACGGCTGCGTAGCTGCCGACCTCTTCGGGGGTTTTATCCGGCAATACGATATACTCATAGGAAGCATCAACCGGCTTCACGCCATGATCGAGCCATAGGGAGAAAACCGGTTTGGTGATCGGCTCTGTTGAGCTTCCTGTGATGACGTCGCTCCATTGACCGGTCTTCGTCTCATGCTTCACTTGAAAATCTGTCGGGTCTGGAAAAACATAACCGATCTTATCATTATACGCCCAGCGTCCGTTGGCCTTCTTCGTACCGTCCGGGATGACAGCGCCGTCTACGAGCACATCGCCTACTGCCAGACTTTGGTTCAGTGTCGTGTGCACCGGCGCGGTATTCGTAGAGGTGATACCTGCGCCCAGCGCGACCATTTCATCATCGAAGAAAAAGTAGCCTTTTTTACCGCTTGTGCTCAGCTTGTTAAAGTCAAACGCGGTGGCTCCATAACGCTCATTGGTTACGCCGCCTACAAACGTTTTGGGATTGTTGAAGTTCGTATCCTTCGTGAGTACGTAGGGGGCCGTCGTGCCGGGAACATGCGCCCAGTCCATCAGCGGGTATACGGGTCTGTATTCATCGCCGGTTCTCTGAATGGCCGTGGCTCCCTGCGGTGTCCAGTAGAGCAGGTTATATCCGCCGGGGTTAATAGTTCTCCATTCGCCGCCCTTGACCGTTTTGGAAGCCATCTTAACCGTAATTCCATAATCCTTCCGCATATGGGAAGAGACGAGCGTCTGCCATTGCGTCATGTTGTTCGCATCCATTCCGTTGCCCGTGCTGGTGCCGAAGCTGCGGATATTGGCCAGGAAACTCGCGAATTCCCCAGCCCGCTTCGGATTGGCCGCCTGCATCCACTGAAGCGGATCTTCATAGAAGGTTAGAGCCGAACTCTCATAACCCGGCCATTCCGGTCCGTTCATCCCCATCCCCAGATCGGCAACATCGCCTCTCACGAGATACCGGGTGCCATCCAGCAGGTAGGATGATAACGAATCAATCGCCGCCTTGCTGTACGAGAATGAGGTATCCGAGGTGACATACGCCCAGAATGACATATCTCTGGCAAAGCTTCTTCCATAGCCTGTCGTATAATTCGTTTTGCCATGCATGAAAAACGACATATCCGACTGGATGCCGGTCACGGTCGCCGTCACATTCGACAGCACGTTGAACGCTTCCACAGCGTTCCGGACGTTCTGGGCATCCTCCAGCAATAGGCCGCGGATCATATAATTCTGATTGTACCAGGACGAATTGGCTCCATCGACAGTGTTAGGACTGCTGTCCAGTGTGCCGATAATATTGGAAGCTTGTTCTGCAGTTAAATAGCCTTCACATAAAACCGCAATTTTTGCCAGTCTTAATTGCTTGCCGATGCCGGTCTCCCACCAGTTGGTTGAAGTCGGTTTTACCGTAAACCAATAGTCGAGCCCCTTTTGAATACCTCCCAGCAGGGTTTCATTATGATAGTAGGGACCCTTCGGGTCAGCAAACGCCTGGGCCATCGACTGCATCCGGTCTAGGGCGAGATAAGGCGACCACGCCCGCCCGTTGGCACTGGAGGTCGTATTCGCGTAATCTACATCCCCCCAGCTTCCATTAGCGTTTTGATTGGATAAGTAAGTGCCAGCCTGTGATTTGAAGGTCCATTCGACCCGGCCGTTCGTACCGTCGTTGATGATATCCTTGGATACGTAAAAATCGACCATCCGCTTTTTCATTAATTTCATTTCAGCGGTCTCTTGAGAAGCGCTCACCGGCCCGGATGCGCTTGCCGATGCTGGCGAATAGAACCATATGGACGATATCATCGAACAAACCATAACAAGACATGTCCACCTCATTACATACCTCTGCTTTTTGTCAGCCATGCACATTCACTCCTTTGTCCCTCTAAAATTAAAACCGTAAATGATAGCGCTTTCCTTTGTGCGGACGAAAGAAGGCAGCTTGCACTGCCTCCAGCTTGTTACCATAGCGTACTTAATATATCCTCCAAGGGGATATCCGCCACTGCCATCACTTCGTCCGCAGCTCCGTAATACATGCGTACCGTCTGATCCAACAGCAGGGCACCGCACGAGAACACGACTTTGCCGAAGAATCCATTCACCTCATAGGCAGCCTCCGGCTCCAATATCGGTAAGCGGGATCTCGCAATTACCTTGGACGGGTCCTCCAGATCAAGCAGCACCGCGCCCATGCAGTAGCGGTGCTTGCTGTCCGCTCCGTGGTACAGCGCCAGCCAGCCGCATTCGGTTCGAATCGGAACCGCCCCGCCCCCATACGGGCTGAATCCCAGCCTTGTTCACTAAGCCCCATCAGGAAACGGTGGTTCCCCCAATGGTCAAGATCGGGCGATTCGGCGATCCACATCTCGGGAGAGCCGAACGAGTTCGGCACCGGACGGTGCAGCGCATAGTATTTGCCGTTAATTCTTTCCGGGAATAAGATGACATCCTTATTTTCAGGAGCCAGCATCAATCCGCGGCGCTTGAATGTCCGGAATCCCGGGTCTCAGCCAGTCCGGCGCCAACGCCGTGAGCCGAGGCGGAGCTGTAAGTAATATAATAGATGTCTCCGATTTGGGTCACACGCGGATCTTCAATTCCCCACGCTTCCAGAGCGTGTTCCGGGAACAGGGCCGGCTGCGGCTCAATTTCGAAATGTATGCCGTCTATGCTTCGCGCCACCCGCAGATGGGATAAGGAAGTGAGCATGACTGTTCGTCCGTTCCTTGCGATGAAGCGCGAGTCGGAGAAGTCATAGGCGGGATCGTTTTTGTCGTAGCGCTCCACCCGTACATCTGTACCTGCCTCATTCAGCCGGGGGACGAGCACCTCGTCCGCCCGGTCCGATATCGGCGCTTCCGCAATGCGCAGTAAAAGGATCGTTTCATCCCCTAACTGCGCAACGCCTGCATTAAACGCACCCAGCACCCGAAAGTCGGGGCGGGAGGGGACAACGTCCCGGACCCGTATAACAGGATTTTGCGCGCTGCGTGTTATGTTCATGTGAAATACCTCTTTCAGTATTTTTAACGCTGTTATTTACCGGATGTGACAACGTCGATTTGCGCCTGAATTTCATCCATTACTTTTTGTCCGCCGAGGCTCTCCATTTTTTTGTCCATTATCTTCTTGCCTTCTTCAGCAGGCACCAAGCCCTGGCTAAGCGGCAGGAAGGTGGAATCGTGAAGCGGAGTGATTTTGGCATATTCCGTCTTCACCTTTTCAGCGTTAAAGTTGAAGCCTGCCGTTGGACTGAGCGTGAAATTGTCCGGGTTGGTTGAGAAGTCGAACCACTTCTTGTCATCCTTCATCATCGTGTCCGGCGTGCGGTTCAGCGTTGGCCGCCAGGTCAACACAAAGCCCGGGAAGGAATAGCTGGACAGCACCTTATAGCTTGAATCGCCGACCGGTTCCCAGTCTTTACCTTGAATGCCGTATTCCATCAAATCGTGGTTTTCCTTAATCGACAACCAATTGGCTACATCCAGAGCCAGATCAGCATGCTTGGAGGAAGCCGGAATGCACAGGAAATTCCATTGCTGGAAAGCGGTATACGGTTTGGCCTTATCCCCGTTCGGAATGAAAATCTCCAGCTTGTCGCTGCCGTCTTGCAGCATTTCCGAATATTTCAATCCTTCTACACCATCCGCCGCATAATAGGTAGCTGCATATTTACCCTGCTTGAACAGTGTTTCTGCATTTTGTTCCTGCGCGATATTTTTGGAGATGATGCCGTCCTTATAGTATTTGGTGACGCGATCATAACCATCGGCAATCATCGGGCTTGCCCATTGGCCGGTTACCTTCTTGTCCTTAATGGAATATGCGAACATGTTGACACCAATTTCAAGCACTTCATTCAGCGCCAGATTCGCGGATTCGCTCAG
Organism: Paenibacillus sp. DMB5; assembly: GCF_001517085.1. Classification (GTDB taxonomy): domain Bacteria; phylum Bacillota; class Bacilli; order Paenibacillales; family Paenibacillaceae; genus Paenibacillus_AQ. The sequence continues at coordinate 43,230 of NZ_LRAC01000087.1, read as the reverse complement.
GATAAACGGGAGTTTATCGGCTTTGATGCCGTTAATGACGAAGGGCTTCACATCCTTCTCTTTTTCCTTGACCGTATACAAGAATTTCTCCAGATCGCCAAGGGTTTTTAGCTCGGGAAGTCCGTATTTCTCGCGCAGGTCTTTGCGGATTAGAAGGCCGTAGAGCTGACCTTGGGTAGTGCCCAGCGGAATCCCCATAATTTTGTCGCCGAATTTGTTATAATTCCACATTTCCTCGGGAATGGATGCTTTGAGCTCCGGACGCTGCTCCACTCCGGCATCCAGTTCCATTAACGAATTGCTCTCGATCATCTGATTCATGGATAACCATGGGGCATCCAGATACATATCGAAGTCTTCGCCGGCAGACATCTTCACGGAGACCGCATTCCCGTAATCGGACCAAGGCAAGAAATTAACATTCAAGGCCGCTCCGACGTTATCCGCTTTCAATTTGTCGTTGACCGCCTGCAGCACAGCATCAAATCCGGCCGGTTTATCCCCTGGAAAATAGGCCTTCAACGTCACCGTTTCCTTCGCTTGGGGTGCAGTGCTTTGCGTATTCGCTCCAGAACTTCCCTCATTGCCGTCCGTCTTCGTATTGCCGCCGCAGCCCGCCAGCATCAGTGAGGATACCAATACCGCTGTCGTCGTTGTGCCAACCCATTTTTTTAACCTCATTCTGTAATCCTCCCCTGTCTATGAAAACAATCTATGATTCACCCGGACTAATCCGGTTAATGCCGGAAATGCTTCGTTAACCTTTTACCGCTCCTACCGTTAGACCTTTGACAAAATACTTTTGAAGTAAGGGATACAGCAGGACAATCGGACCGATCGTCAATACGGTCGTCGCCATCCGTACGCCATAGGTAGGTGGCGTCACGGCAATGGCTGCGCCGGAGGGAATCAGATTTTTGGCCGCTTCCATATTGGAGACCATCCGGCGCAGAATCAGCTGCAGCGGGAACAACTTCTCATTATCCACGAACATCAGTCCCATAAACCAGTCATTCCAGTAGTTCAAGGCATAGAAGAGGCCGACGGAAGCCAGAATCGGCTTCGAGATCGGAATCATAATTTGAAAGAAAATCCTCATTTCATTCGCTCCGTCTATTCTTGCGGCCTCCTCCAATTCCTCAGGAATGGTACGGAAGAAACTGACCAGCAAAAAGACGAGGAACGGCTGGCATAACATCGTCAGAATGAGCACCCAGACGGTATTCTGCAAATGCAGCCACTGGCTGACCACAATATAAAATGGAATGATGCCTCCGGAAAAAAGCATAGGCAGGTAGCAAAAAACAGAAACGGTGTCTGCAGGACATTCCGTTTGTTAGCCAGCGAATAGCCGAGCATTGCCGAGATGCATAACGCGGTTAATGCGCCTACGACAGTGATAAAGATCGTGACTGCATAGCCGTTGAACAGCACATCCGATTGTAAAACCGCCTTATACGCATCCAGCGATAAGGTTTGCGGAAATAAAGTGTAACCGTGGGCAATCAGTTCCTCTTCGTCCGTAAAAGAGCCGATAATCATCAGCAGAAAAGGAAACACACAAAATAAGGTAAACAACAAAATGAACGTATGGGCAAATCCCGTAAAAGTTCGATCCGCAGCGCTCTGTTTCTGTCTCATAGTTCTTCTCCTAGAATAAAGCAGATTCTTTAGACACTCTTCGGGTTATCCAGTTGGCGGTAATGACGAAGATTAGACCCATTATCGACTGGAAGAGGCCAACCGCCGAGGACATGCCGAAGTCATGCAGCTGTCTCATCGAGCGGAAGACGAAGGTGTCAATGACATCGGTAGTCGGATAGAGCGATGAATTGTCTCCAATGATGGCATAGATCATGGCAAAGTCACCATTGAAAATCTTGCCTACGGCCAGCAAAGTCATAACCATAATTGTAGGAACGAGCAGCGGCAGCGTAATGCGCAGCACAATCTGAATTTTGGACGCCCCGTCAATCCGGGCAGCCTCATACAAATCCTCCGATATGCCAGTAATCGCTGCCAGGAAAATAATCGAAAGATAACCGGCTCCTTGCCATACACGGATTACCGTCAGAATGTAGGGCCAAAGCTTGGACTCAAACATCCAGTTGACCGGTTCCATCCCGAGATTCATCAGCCAGGCATTAATCATCGGCTCTTCTCCGCCAAATAAGGATTGGACGATCATTCCTACCACAATCCAGGACATAAAGTAAGGAAGGAAAATGAGCGACTGTGAAATTCGTTTGAAATACTTATTGCGGATTTCATTGAACATAAGAGCAATCATCACCGCAGCCACCGTAGTAAACACAATAAACAGGATGTTCAGCACCAGCGTATTACGCAGAATGACCCAGAAATCATCTGAAGTAAAAAAGTAATCGAAGTTCCTAAAACCGACCCAATCGCTTCCCGTAATGCCTTTGGCAAAATTATAGTCTTTGAAGGCGATTATAATCCCGTAGATAGGAAAATAACTGAACACGAGAAAAAATAACAGCCCCGGTACAGCCATAGCATATAGAAATGGATTCCGGATAATATGCTTCAGCTTGGACCCCTTATTTGCATTAAGTTGGTATTGCATCTTGTTACATCCCCCCTCTCATCAAGACCGGCAAACGCATCCGCGTCCCGTTATCTCTGCCGTTACCTTATCAAGCCCCTGCGGCAACGGCAATTCAGAAAAGCTCCAATTTATCCTGCAAGCGCAGATTTACGAAATTCCCAAAAACAACACTACTTCGGAAATAAACGATTCTGAAGACGAAAATGTCCGGTATGCTATAATAAATCTACAATTTATGAGCTCGGAAGTTATGATTACGGAGGTTCCAGCATGAAATTCAGACGTCCACTCCTCGCATCCTTGAAGCAGCATCCTACCTATATGAGGCTTATTTTTTATTTTGTCAGTGCAAACGTTCTGGTGCTGGGTATATCCTTTGCGCTGCTCTATTGGCAGTCCTCCAAGACGCTTCTGGAAGAGATCGGCGATCATTCCGAATCCCTGCTGGTGAACAGCGCCCAGAACACCGCGCGGCTGATGGAATGGGCACTGGAATTCAGCTTCTCCTCTAGCGATGACAGCACCCTTAAGGTATATGCCTTGTCGGATCAATACAGCGATTTTGAAACTTTCGAGGTATGGAGCCGGCTTATGGACATTAAGAACTCCAATCCGTCTATTGACTCGGTCTACCTCATCAACGATTACACGAATACGGTAGTCGATTCCCGACTTGGATTGAATGATGCGGGAACTTTCTACGATCAGGACATCATTAAGCGTCTGCGGGACCCGGTTACTGCGAATCACAGCGTGCTCATTCCAAGAACCCTGTCTCTCCCTCTTACCGGGAATACGCCCAAAGAGGTGATGACCATTATAAGATTTTACGAAAGAGGCAGTTCGATCTCCGCTTTCGTGATGAATGTAGATACAGAGAACCTCATGACCCTGATTCAGAACAATTCCAATTATCCTAACCGGTCCGTTGCCGTGCTGAATGACCGGGATGAGAACGTGTTTAGCAGCACTTCTTTGCAGCAGGAACAGATTGCGGAGCTGAGGAGCCACGTGATTAAGGGTGGAAGCGGATGGAAGCTCTTTCATCCCCGGACTCAGGGAGAGCAGCTAATGGTTTACACCGCCATCTCCATCAAGGGAATCCAGGATTGGACCTTTATCGAAACGGTACCGAAGTCTGTCATTCTGAGGAAAATTACGGTTCTTCGCAACACCAGCCTGATCTTGTTCATCGCCCTGTTCATCGCTTCCTTGACCGTCATCGTGCTCATTTCCAAACGGGTATACTCGCCCATTCAAGAGCTGATTACTAGAGTCATGCGGCAGCATCAGGCAGAAAAGCCTGGTCTGGGATACAACACCAATGAACTGGACTACTTATCCAATGTGTTTACAGCCCAGCATAATCAGATCAATGAGCTGACCGAGCAATGGCGGCTTAACAAGTTTTTGGGCAGAGAGAGGTTTTTACGGGATTTTCTCGGGGAGACCTACCATTCCGCACAGGAAATAGGTGCTCAATTTCAGGAGTGGGGCATTGACCTGCCGATGGATCAGCTGTCGGTGGTTATCTTCCGGATTGACCACTTCTCAGAATTCTCGGAGACCTACCCGGAGAAGGACCGGCGTCTGCTCCGGTTCGCCATGTCCAATATTATTCAAGAGTCGCTGCAATCGTCCAGGCACAAGCTGCAAACGGTGGACATGGGGGACGATCACGTAGCCGTTGTCCTGTCCGTCCCGTTGTCCGAAGAATATGTGAAGAAGCTGCAAGTATCCCAGCAGTTAATAGAGCAGTATTTGTCCGTTGGAACGACTGTTGCCTGGGGTAGAACGCTGCCCGGCCTGACCGACATGCATGAGGTATATATGGAGACGTATGAACTGACGCAGGAACGGTTCCGGTTCGGACACAGAGCGCTTATTGTGAAGGCATGGCTGCCGGATGCACCCGGAGAACTGTACCACTTGCCTGTGAACAAAGAGCGGCAGATCGCTCAGGCCCTTCCCAAGGGGAATGCAGATACGGTTCTGGAGGTGATACGCTCAGCCGTAGTCAAGCTGCGTGAAATGCCTTATTTTGAATGTAAAATGTCGCTGATTACCTTGTTTATGGATATACGCCGGCTCATGCAGGAGCACTCCGTTCAGCCGTTGACCAGCTCATGGGGGCTAACCTCCATCGAGAAACAGATCAACCAGCAGGAGACGATGGAGAATGTGGTGCCATGGATGGAAGCACTGGTGACCAAGACGCTTGAAGACATCGTCGCCGCCCGCAGTCTGTCCAAAAACACGGCTCTGATCGAGCAGGCGGACCGGTTCATTGAAGAGCAACTAACCGATCCTAACCTATCCGCAAAAATGGTCGCTGATCAATTGGGGTTATCTGTAAATTATTTCCGCAGTTTATATAAAGCAGAGACAACCCAGTCCATTACGGACAAAATCTCGGAGAAGCGTCTAAGCTTCATCTGTCAGGAGTTAATCGCCTCCGACTCACCCATTGAGCCCATCGTCCAGCATTTCGGATTCACGTCGCTCAACACATTTTATTCCAGCTTCAAAAAGGTATACGGAATGACTCCGGCCCAGTACCGGAAAAAGCATAGAACCGAAACAGAAAAGGTACAACGCGCAACCGGCCGGGAGGATTAGGAACAATAGGCCTATTAATAAGCAGTAAGAAAGCAATTGTCGATTCAAAAGTGATCGGCTTCCTGACTCGTGACACAGAGGCCTTTCAGAAGCCATAGCCACTGTTTGCGGGGCATTAACCACTGTGTTTCTGCCCCCCTTTCTCTCGCCTATTCATGACCACAATACACCCCTGCTTATCTCCCGAAAACATGAAAAAAGAGTACCAATTAAGGTACTCTCTCATACTCCATATGGAGCCGAGGGGAGTCGTCTCCTACTTTGTACTTAATAAAATACAAAGGAGGCACTTATCGATGAAAATTGATTATGAATGGTTATTTGGAGTAAGTTGCGCTGAAGTGGTTGCGGATGTTAAGCGGGTAACTGAAATATTTGACGAATCATCTATAGCAGATATAAGAGTTACTTATGATCATACATTCACCACAAAAGGCAGAGATCAGAAAATTGCCGTTGCACTCGTCGGCAAGAGAGGCATCGTTTTCGAGATTCGATATTGGCCAGGGGGACGCATAGATGTTAATCACTTTTATATTGCTGCAGCCGATGTTTCTCTATTTTCAAAGTATTAACTAACAAAAAAGCCCGCCGACCAGTTGAGGTTGACGGGCTTTGCCGATTCTTTCGGACTGCACGCTACGGCGCTTCCGTTCGTGTAACGTCAGATTAACATTCTCACGGAATTTTGTAAACCAAATTCCCAAGCGTTTGGGATTTTACTTTTTAGCAACAACAAACGTCAGCCACGCAAGTTCTGAAGTCGTCAGCGTTTTTTTGTCGATCTTATCCAACCAGGATTCATCCTTGATCACCCCGGCATCCAGCAGAGCCTTAACTCCATTCCGCAGCGTTGTCCATTGATAAGTTGTCAGTTCCAATTTGTCGTCCCCCTTGACCGTCTCGGCCGTAATAGTTTTATTGAAAAGCTCCTGTTCTTCCTTGCGCCGTTTCGTCAACCCTGCCAATACCGTACCGCTGGACTTATCATACTTGATGATATTATCCGCAATCTGCGTGATAGTCCGACCTTTGCAAAGGATCTGAAGATTACCCGCTCCGCAGTTGTAGCAAAAGCTCACCAGCGCATCAAATTGATTCTGCGTGAGCTGCGCCGTCACAGGCACATAAGCCGAACTATTAACATAGACCTCATACTTGGCGAGATCTGTTACCAACATACTGTCAGCCTTAGCCTGCGTGATGGTCATTCCTGACGTAACATCTTTACCGTAGTGCCCCCAGCCAATTGTCCAATATTGTTCTGTCGGCACCGGCTTATATGCCGTGAGGCGGCAGCCTTCATACTTTTTAATCAGCTTAATGCCCGATTCTGATATTTTACGACTCACTTCCATTCCCCCTATGCTGATTGATTGTTATCGGGATGTTCCGGCTTTGCCGGGTTATTCTTGGCTTTGTCCTCACTAAGCTGCAGCAGGTATTCTTTGAGTTTGTCGGGCATCGGAACTCCCAGAACACCAAAATTCTCGATCACTGATAACCCTTCCCGGCCGGCATAAAACAGGATTGCCGCCATCCGGAATACTGGCGCTCCAGGCTGCACCCAGCCATCTACCAAAGCAGCCAAGCCGATGACAAAGAGCACGGTGATCTTCCGGATGCCGCCCCAAAACATAATGTCCGATGATACCGTCTTGGTTTTGAATGCCCCTGCCACACCGCTGGCATAATCAGCCAACATGAGCACAATCAGCAACTCCAAGGGTTTGTCGTATCCACCCAGCCACCCTGCCGCCATTGCTAACAAGCCGCCAGCTGAAACCGCTCCGCCCACGGCCACCTCCTTTCCTCCCGAGCCAACTGCTGCTGTCATCACTGTAGTTCCAATTTGTCTAAGATGATCCAACATTTACTATCTACCCCGCTTCCAATTTGATATATAATAGCCCCCGGGGATTCGAGGGCAAAATAAAAACACGCTCTTCAGCGTGCTCTTCATATTTATGAATTTAGGCTGTCACCTCCCACATTTAATCTAAAACCTCTGCCATCATTTGCCGTAAAATATGGTAATATGATGCTGAAGGAGATGATATTCTTGAAAAAAGCAATAATAGGACTTGCTGCCGGAATGTTGATCGGATCGGCTGGAATGGCTGCAGCAGCTACCACTCAAACGGTGCAAGCTGCTTTTGCAAAATTCACGATAAGTATAAATGGACAGAAACAAAGCCTAAAAAGCGATCCGCTTATCTATAATGGCACTACATATCTACCAGTACGTGAAGTGAGCAATCTGCTTGGCTACACACTGGAATTTGATAATTCATCAAAATCAATTGATCTTTCTAAAGGAGGAAATTCAGCTATGCTATCCACAGATAATTGGTTATCAATAATGGATCTTAAGGATTATGGCATTACCGTTACTGGAAATTTGAATGATGAAATGATTTTAGTGTACGGTTCAAACACATTGAAAATCCCGCTTCCAGCTTTAAAAAACGGCATCTACATTTCCAATACACCATCTGGTGATATTGAAATAGATTTCAGTGAAGAAGGAACAAAAATTAATTTAGATAGTTTGAAAGATGCCGGAATTATTCAATAATCACCGCCGCCACGACTTTGCACAAATAATTGCATCACTACACTAGCCACAATGCGTCCGAGAGAATCGGGCGCTATTTTTATTTCGTGCCAAACACCTCTTTGTACCCTTCCGTTCGCATCCTTAGATAGATATGGAATAATGTCGATATCAGCTCCACTAGTAGATCCGCCAGGCATTGTATTACCATCAACTGTAATGGTGAGAGCTGAAGGAATAGGTCCTTCAAATATCCCATATTCTATTTCATGTGTGTGTTCCGGTATTTCATGTGTATGTTCCATCTCATGATAATGGGCCGGAATATCAAATACATGTTGATGGGAGACTAATCCGTGTGAATGGTTGTCAGCTCCAACAAATGTCACATATCCTCCACCAGGTGTAGAAAGTTGCGTTCCAGGAGCTATTCCATGATTATGACCGCCAGTCCTTTCAGACACTTCAGGTAATCCGTAATTATAATCAATATTCCATAACTGTTGGCCTGTATTCGTATTTATACTCGCCCCACCATTTTCGGTTGTCTCTATACTACTTGGGCCTGAAGTAGTTGCTGGAGCTGCTGCAATTGCCTTGCTGAAGGCTCTGAACGCTTCCGTTTCATACATGAGTGACAGCTTATTAATCCTAGCCGTCCCTTCCGGCACATACACCTGCAGAACAGCCGGATGATCCGGATCACAGTTATCAGCGAAATTCTGCGTATCAATGTTTGTCGCACCCTGAGCGTAGGTTTCGCTTATCCGCTGCCGGCTGGCCAGCTTATTAGTGTCCGTCGCCTGACTGTCCGCTTTATTCGCAATCTCCAGCTTCACATCTCCCGGTGCTCCCTCGATATCGGGACGGCCCCGGACCTGTACCCGGTCAATGATATCGATCCCTAATTCTTCATCAATGATCCGCACCATTGCACCGGTCCGGAATTTATCAATAGGATCTGATGTTAACCGGTAGAGTTCCAGTCCTTCTACGCTATACGTCCGCCTCGGGCGCTTCATCTGTTCAAGTACTGATTTAGCCGCGGCATATAGAGTCGCTGCATTATCGATGGACAGATCCACATAAGGGTAAGCAATAACCCCATACTCTCCGATGGTGTCCGCATCAATGTACGGCAAGCCGGTAGGGTTAACATCCACAATATTCAGCTGGTTCACGCCCTCGCCGTATCCGAGAGGATATATCCGGGTTATCAGCTGCGTCGGGTCCTCATCCACCGTGATTCCCTCCAGGTTCTTCCCATACCGAATCCATGCGCTCGGCTGCGTCTCAGGCCGTACCAGATTAAGCGTCCAAGGTGTTGTGGATGTATCCCATGTCCACATATAGTCCGATTCCAGGGGCTCTGTAACAGCGAATAGGGCGGATATGAGGTTATCATTCTCGTAGTTGTACTCAAATTCATCGTCGAACTCGCAGGCATCAAACTCCCAGCGCGGTGTTGACTGCTTAGAGAGAATGTATTGGATTACGCTGCTGATAGGGAACCCGGCCCCGCCGACCTGGTGATACTGGAACATGATATCATCCATCAATGTGGCCAGAACATGCTCACAGCTGTAAGTAATGGTTTTCCCGTCATAGCTCCGCTGCGTTTTCGTCGGCATGATCCGGAAGAGATCCACCCGCTCCTCGCCGTCAAAAATCTCCACATACCGCAGCGGCAGGCACTCTGCATTCTTGTCATCGTCCGCCGGCAAAGAGAAAGAAGCGCTCCAAACTTCGTTCAGGCGCTCCTCATATCCAATACCGAAAGCATTCTGCAGATAAGCCATCAGCTGCATGCTTTGGTTATATACCTTGATCAAGTGATCGTCACCTCTCTATGATCTTTATTGAACCAGGAACCGCTTGTGCTGCTCCCGCTTGCGGTCCTCTGTGATGCGGGCATACCGTAGGGTGGTTTGAGGATCGGAATGGCCCATAAGCTCCTGAACAGCCACCAACTCCGCACCGTTATTAAGCGTCAGTGTGGCGAAGGTATGCCGCAGTACGTGCGGGCTGACCTTATCCTGCAGGCCGGCTGCCCGGGCAATCACGGCAATTTCCCGTTGAATGCCCCGCTTGGTCAGGCGGCGGTGCGGCTTGCGTTCAGTAACCATCAATGCCTCAGAATCATCCGTCCGGCTATTCAGATATTTATTCAAGTGGTACATCGCCTTAAAGCTAAAGTAAACCTCCCGCTCCTTGTTTCCCTTACCGATCACTCGGCAGCTCATAGACTGCTGGTTAATGCTATCACGGTCCATGCCGTATACTTCAGACAGCCGGCAGCCGGTTGCATACATCACCTCGATAAATGCCCGCTGCCGGACAGTCTTGCAAGCTTCCCGCAGCATCTCCAGCTCAGGGATCGTCAGCGCCTTCGGCAGCCGCTTCTCTAGTTTCGGGGTTTTCAGTTTGGCCGAAGGGTCCCGGGGCAAAATTTCCTCAGCCGTCAGCCAACCAAAGAAGCTTTTCAACACAGACAGCTTCTTGCCGATCGTGCTCATTTTCAGGTGATTAAACTGTCCCAGGTAAGCCCGGATGTCGGCCGCTGTAACGTTGTCTGTTCGCTTGCGGACATGCCGGAAGAATATGTGTAGGTCCAGTGCATATCCATCCAGCGTGGACGAGCTGAGCCCCTCCAGCCGCTTTGATGACAGGAACATCTGGATTTTCTCCGTACCGTCTGGATGTGGCTCATCTTCCTCCACCCGCTGCACATGGTATTTTGATACTACTACGGAAAGCAGGGACTTCGTCCGCTCCGCATTCAAATCAGGAAACGCGTCATAAATCACGGCCACGACATCGGACAGCAGTTGCTCACTTGCATTAATCATGCTGTTGCACCTCCAATGACTCGTTTAACGTGTCTAAATAATATCACGACCCGTTAACTGTGTCATTGGACTATTGACCCTTTTTGTGAGTCAATATATAGTGTAATATAGGACCAAAGGAGGCTATTTCATGTCTACTCTAAATTCTGATCTTAAGCGCATCATGGATGAGCGTGGTCTCTCCATTAGGCAAGTAGCAAAGGACATTGGCTATAGGTTTGATTCCGTCCGGAATCTGTATAACGATGAAACTGAGCGTTATCCAAAAGAACTTATCCTAAAACTTTGTGATTACCTGGACGTAACACCAAACGAAATATTACGATACAAGAAAGAGCCGTCGGAGTGATCCGGCAGCTCTTTTTTAATGCCCATTTTCGGTTATCGTTAGTGCGCAGTATTCTCCTACTGCTCTATAATACAATCCAAGCAAGAACAGTTACTACAGCCGTAGACCAGGTTATCACAACAACTCTCATTAGTTTAAATTTACGTGTATTAAATCGTTTCTGCAATCTCGTGTTTGGTTGCACTACTTTTGTAGCCTCTTGGGACAGTACTCCGAATACAAAACAAAAGACATTAAAGTAATAAAACCATCCTTCCATGATTGGTTCCAACATAAACGTTGCGAAAAACGCAGTGATATAGCAGGCAAATAGCAACTTAGTGTCTTGCGTGACAGAACTCCGTAATACAAGTACTAATTTATCAAGTGCCATTATGGTAAATGTCAATAGTAATAACGCGGCGAGCAGCCCGGCTTCGTAGCCAACATCCAACCACAAATTGTGAGCATACCCCAATGGAAGGATTGTGAGTTTGCCCCCGAAAGGGTTAATGAACAACCCTTTAAACGCTGCTTCCCAAGCAAGATATCTCGGATCAGACAACAGTCCGCCTTCAGACATCCTATCACCGAGGTTTGTTGTACCTAGATACTGGTAAAATAGAACTGACGATAGTATAAGAAATGCTCCAAGGGGAATCTTTTTTCCTTTTATCTTGCCAGTAAACAGAAAAGATACAATAACCGAAATGACTATAATAAGGATACCTGTACGATTACTTAAAACAAACGTCGAGTAGGCTGATATAAAAAACAAAAGAAAGCTAACTAGTCTAACTTTTTTATTTTTACTTAACAAAGCGAGGGGCAATAAAGAGAGACCAATTGACAGATAAGTATTCACACCAGTGGCAGATATCTTACTGCCCCATATACTGACAATCCCGCGCCACCCGATATAAACATCGCCGGTGCTGACTACACCGAGAAAAGCGAATACAGATAGCGATGCAGGAACAAGCAGCATTATTTTGACCATCTTTTCCGAACTGTGTGATTTAAAAAGATTATATCCACAAAGATAAAAAATAAGAGGAGATATTACATTCAACCAGAGAACACTGCTCTCCCGCAAATGGTACTTGTTTAAATAGTAAGCAAAGACGAGGCTAAAGACTGCGAGCAAAATTTGCAGTTTATCTAACCGAAACCGCCGCTTTACTAAAGTGAAAAACGCTACTACTCCAAGGACAACTAGAGCAAGGTATCCTTTATTACCTACATTAAGACAGTAGTACACAATGGCTAGAATCGTAACTAATTCGGTTTTCGTCATCTTTTTACCGCTACTAATCATTTAACCTATTCCCCTTGCATTTATATTTACAAAGAGAATTATAAGTTCATTCGACCAGTTTTACAATGATTTGGTAGTTGATTGTTAACCAACTTATACCGTAGAGCCTGTAGCATCTTTCCACACAGTGCCGTTATACCAAATTGGCTTGCCTAGTGTGGTGTCAAAGTATTGTTTATTGATATACAGCCCTACCGTTGGCCTGTTTGCAGTCGTACCATAGGATAGATTTTGCACCTTTGTTCTAATTTGAATGCTGTCTGCGTTTGTCGTGATTCCGAATACTCTTGGGTCTAGGGGCTCATAAGTGACAGACAGTTGAGAGCGAAGCGCAGCCGTCTCAACACCACCATTCAGAACGAATACTGTTATAGACTGTAAAGAAAGGTTTTCGTTGTATATGGTCGCTATACCTTCCCAAATCATAAACTCATCTTTTCTTTCTATGTCTGGAACCGGATTATTTACATCCAAATAGTTGCCTAAGGTTCTATCTCCAAAGTATATCCGGAACCGGTTGTACGTTGCTGGAAGGCTTCCGAGACCTGTAACTTTTATGTTTTTGATAGTCTGATACGGCGGAATAACCAGAGTTTTTCCAAGGGCTATACCTTCTTGAGAAAAGTTAACCGTCCTCTCTGTTCTCCGAATTAAACTTAAAGCCGCCTGATTGTTGGTTATCTCAAAATCAAGAAAGCCGTTACCGTTCGCTAGAGTGCATTCCTCTACTTTGAGGTTACGGAAAAATTGTGTGGTAGAAATCAGAATATCCTTAAGCGCAAACTCGTTGACGCCGTCCCAATATTTAAACGTATACTTTCCACCTAAAAGATCACAATACCTTAAAAGTGCACCATTAGCAGAAAGTCCTCCCGTTATCGCTTCGTTCGTTGCAATTGGCAACAAAAACAAAACTTCGTTAAAGGCAACATTGTCAAAATTAATATTTGCCAACCCGTAAGCCGCGACAATGGTTTTAACATTGGATGCTCCAGAGGCGAGTCTCAGATTGGTATTCCTCATATTCATCCGACCAAAGTTCATGTCCGTAAGCTTCCACGTCTGTCCTACAGCTCCATATAGCTCAATACGGTTATCATCAAAATTAAAGTTGAATAGCGCCGATTGGGTAAACTTCCCAGCGGATAACTCTGATCGGGTACGGAGCATAGTTTCATTGGCAGAAACAGAAAAGGAACAGTTTCTAACGTTGAAATTATCCTGCATTTTGGTGAAGTCAAAATATACCGAGTCAGTAAACCCTGCCGCATAAAATCCGCAGTTTTCAATTGTCCAGTTTACCGCTTCAGCATTCTCTCCACGATAAAAGGTATGAAAATAATTAAATCTACAGTTCTTAACAGTTGTCTGGTCACCCATCGCATTTCCTACGTTATGGAAAACACGGTTTATGCGTGTTGAGTGACTCGGGTTAGCTGTGGCTCTTCCCGGCCATACACTTATATTCTCGAAATAGCCTCGTGAAGCGTCTGTCTGTCCAAGAGCTATATTTTGAAAGTACTTAAATATGGTCCCACCTAATGCAATTGTTTGGTTTTCAGATATCGGAATGATCGTGATTCCCGATACTTGGGGCATTGTCAACGAGCCATCGAAATAGAAAAGTTCGTCATTCTCAGTTTCAAGTTCCCATAAAATCGTGGCGTTATCCCCTACTAAGCGAAAAGCTATTGGGTACTCGCTAGGTCTTGGTTGTCCCTCAGGAATAGGAGACCCAAACACATGATTACCACGAACCCGGTAAATACCTGCTGGGATGTAAATCTGCATGGAGTTAGTAGGTATGGTTTGAACGTTCGGCACTTGTGCCTTGTTATAACCATATAGATTTGCTGCTCGAATAGCAGTATTATCGTCTGACGTTCCGTTGCCGAGTGCCCCGAAAGATTTAACGTTAATCACTATATCCGCCAACTGTTCACTAAATTGCTTCTGCATATCCCGCACCATATCACCTGCAACAACAATTGTCCGGCCAGGGGTGTATCCCGGGTCAGGTGTTTGGATATCCGTCAGTTCGGGGTCCTTTCCTTCGCCACCACCGGCGATAATTGTATCAACTCGGCCATCTACAAAATCAACAGCCTCTTGGATATTCGCCACACCCGAAACGGATCCCGAATAGGTAATGCTTTCGGCGGCATGGGCAGCGCCAGAAGCTTTATGATTGATAATATCACTATTAATTGCCTGCTCGTTACGCTCTATGATCGGCCATGCCTCGCGCAACTTTTGTAATCCCTGTAGATCTTCTAACTCTGCCATGACCCATACCTCCTAAGCGTATTTCGGTTTGAAATTAAAAGAGACCGTGCAATTAAGCCCAGTCCCTCCTATAGTGACTTGATTCACTCCCGGTAACAGGTCTACAAAATGCCCCGACATGCTCCATAAGGCGTTTGCCCCACCAAGCTTCACTTTCATCTGCTCCCCATCTATAACCAGCGTCTGCCCGGAAATAGCGGACCCGAAACCGAAGGTTTTCCCGTTTGCGGTGATAGACAACGTTGTGAAGCTTCCCTGGACAACAATCTCCGGCTGGGCAGCCAGTGTCCCGAAGTTGTTGACCTCTACATTCCCGGGACCAGCTACTGTAAAGCCGTACTCGTCGTCCAGACGAATGTCTGAATCCAGGATGATGTCCGAATCCAGCGTAATATCTCCAGGATTGATGATGAAACGGGCAAAGGGATCATGTGCCACCAGCGGCAGCTTGAAGGAACCCCGCTCGAACAGCCGGTCCGGAGTGAGCGATCCGTCATATTTGACCAGGTAATAGACATTCGGTTCATAGTTAAAGATCATCTTCATTTCTCTTGGTCTGGCGTAAGCGTCCAAGAGAAATGCCGAAAATGCCCTGATCCGCTGCTGCAGCTCATATCTGCTCGTCTCCTGGGCGAAGATCAGCGGAAAAACGAAGCGCCGGGAGGTCAAGGTGCTGCCGAAGTCATACAGGCCGTGACGGCCAGCAATGGCCTTTGTCCGGCTCACGCTGTCCGGCAGCATGGAATGTTCATGTCCCGGCTGAGGGGTAAGCCCGAATTCAATCAACCCTTTGCCGTCTAACGTTATGAGATCTATCAAATCGTCGCCACCCCTCCGCTCCGTCCAACTGATCGTGTCAATGCCCCGAGCGCGGCGCTCATGGGCTTAGCGATGGCCGTTGCTACGTTGTTTCCATCCACATTAATCTGTACAACAATGTATTTCTCTTGATCTGACCCAGCGCTGCCATAGCCACCAGCGCCTGCTATGCTTGCCGTATAGCTTCCTGCGTCCATATCCTCTACGGAAGGGAGTGCCGCTGCCGCCATGGCATCAGCTTGATCCTGAATGTCAGATATTTTGTCTTCCAGGCCGATTACATACCCTTCACCAGTATCGTTACCCATTGATCGTAGAACCCGGGAAGGAGAATGCATATCTAGTGCCTCTCGAAGCCCCCCGGTTACCTTGTTAGCGATACTGGAAATGGCCTTGCCTACCCCGCCAATCATATCCTTAATTCCATCAATCAGCCCCTGGATGATGTCTTTGCCCATCTGCAGCATTTGTGCCGGGAGCTTCTTCAGATAATCCATTGCCGAAGTCATACCCGTAACAATCGCTGTCTTCACAGTGACAATCGCCGTGGAAACAGCATCCCGCATCCGGTAGAACATATCGGTCCCGATGTTGTACAATTTCCCCGGCAGTTCCCGGAACCAGTTCAGTACACCGTTCCAGGTGTCCTTAATCCACGATACCGTTGCGCTGATAACCGTCGAAATGGCCGATTTGATGCCATCCCAGGCAGCTGAAGCAGTGGACTTGATGCCATCCCACAATCCCGCCAGAAACGCCTTGAGCCCGTTCCAGACTCTTTCTGTCGTTTCCTTAATTGCGGTCCATGTCGCACTGGCTGCGGCCTTGATACCGTCCCACAACTCCAGCAGGAACGCTTTGATCGTGTCCCAGTGCTGAATAATCATCAGAGGAATGCCCAAGAACGGAGCAATCACCAGAAGAATGGCCGGTCCCCATTCCGTCAGGAATGAAACCATCCAGTCCCATAGTCCGGTGAAAAATGACTTAATCCCTTCCCAGGCTGCAGAAGTGATCTCTGTAACGGAAGCCCAGAGATTGACGAAGAACTCTGAAACAGGCTCCCAGTTCTTGATGAGCAGATACGCACCTGCAGCCACTGCTCCGATGGCGATTGCCACCAGTCCGAGAGGGTTCGCATTCATTGCGGCGTTCAGCAGCCATTGAACGGTAGTCTGCGCGGTTGTGGCGGCCTTCCATGCCTTATAGGCCATGGTCACGGTATTAATGACGGACTGAGCCGCAATTGCCGCCGTGAGGCCTATGACAACCGGCAGGAGGATATTCCCGTTGTCGATCACCCAGCCAATGGCAGCACTCAAGCCATCGAATGCTTTCCCGGCTCCTTCAATGGCTGCATTGATCCCCGCCTGGATCTCAGGCATATGACCGCTGATCCAGTCAGCGAATTCGTTTAGCTTCGGCAGGATCTTCTCGCCTAATGGCAGCAGTATCCCGGTCTCCAACTGGCGCTTAATCCCACTCATCGCCTCGCCAAAGGTGTTATACTTCACAGCATTGATGCTCTCCAGGGCCCCGTTCGTGCCGGTAATCGAAGTGTTCAGCTCCGTCATCGCCAGTACACCAGCAGCGCCGACATCCTCGAACTTGGTGCCAAAGAGCGACACTCCTAATGCGATTTGCTCCTGCTTGTCATCAACCTGGCTTAGTGCTTCAGCCACTTTACTGAAGGCTTCCCGTGCTCCGTCGCCGCCTTTGGCAAATTGAGCCTGCAGCCCCGCTCCATCCAGGCCCATTTGATTCAGGACCTGTGTGGTCGCGTCTCCGCTTTCCGTCATCTTGATACCGAATTCCTTGACCGCATCGGCTGCATAGTCCAGGTTGAATACCCCGGCATTCTTCGCATTTTCAAACACGCCGAACATTTCACTTGCGGAGAATCCCGCTTGTGCAAAGTAAACGGAATATTCATCGATGGTAGGCAGCAAATCGTCCGCATAATTCAAACCTTTTTGTGAGGCTTCCGCGATTAGGCCCATAGCCTCCTCGCCAGAAAGGCCAAACTGCCTCATGAGCTTATCGCTGGACCGGACAGACTCGTTCACTTCATATTCGTAGGTATCGCGGAGCAGCAGCGCATTGTTGGTCAGTTTCTCCAGCTCAGCACCTGTCTGGCCCGTAGTCTGCTTCACGAGCGCCATGGATTTAGCGATGTCTTCAAAATTCTCGCCCATACCATTGTTATACATGCGCTTCGCTGATTCCTCGAATCCTTTCATTTCTTCTGTAGTAGCTCCGGTCTCGGCAGCCAGGCCGTTCATAGACTTGCGGAAGTCATCCGTGAAGCTTACAGCTGCCACACCAACACCGACACCCATCGCGCCAAGCGCCAGCCCTGCAGCCCCGGCCAGCTTTGCGATATCGCTTAGCCTGGCTCCGGCAGACTTCCCTCGCTCGTCAATATGGTCAAGCGTGTCATCCGCACCGCCGGAGTCGATAAAAATGGAGCCGAATAGACGAAAGATTTCCACGGCTTCACCCCGCCTTCCGGAAGGATGCAAGGATCATTTCCGCATCCTCTAAAATTTCTTCTTTGGTCTTGGTGCTTGCAGAAGCCTTTTGAGCAGGCTTCTGCATAAATTCAGAAAACGGCACGAAATCATTCTTCGTCATGTGCTGATAGCGCATGAGGTAAAGATCCCACTGCTTTTGCTCTGTCTCCTTCTCGTAAGCCTTCAGGATCTGCTCCACGCCGCCCTCATAGCCCATCTCCAGGATGTAATCTATGGAGCCATAGCGGTGCAGAAGCAAGTCAATGACCTCGACCTCGTCTATTGACTTGCTTGTTTCAAAAAACTTGCAAACACTTTTGAACCCTTCAACTGGTCAATGATCCCCAGCGTTTCCGTCAGCTCCAGCTCCGCAAACTCCTCCGGCTTCAATCCGACCAGATCTGCAAGGAATGCATTGGTCTCCTCTTCAGCCAGGTACAGGTTCTCAAACAAAGTGGCCACAATATCCGCACCAAGCTTCATTTGAGCGGAAGCCGCCGCACTCTTCTTATCCTCTGGCTTGTTTGCTGCTTTCGCATTCGCAGCCATATTTGCAGCCGCCTCGCGGATCACATCTTTCAGGCCGATTTTTTTCAGAATCCGCGACATTGGGAAAATATCCTTTGTTTTCAGCGCACGCACTTGCATGGTTCATTCCTCCAGTGTGAATTGTGGTCATAAAGAAAGAGGGCATCGCTGCCCCCTCGCTGTTATGCCGTTATGAAGCTAGTTGCGGTATTCGCCGCCAGTGCATTCCCCTTGAGATCCTTCACGTTTGCCGTGACCATTGCGACATAAGCCGTACCCGCTGCCAAGTTTACTGTTGGATTCAGCGTAACTACTGTCTTCGCTACATTGAGCGATAGCGATCCAGGAATCAGTGTGCCGTCTTCCGCTTCGAACAGCAGGAAGTTGGCCGGATTGACCGTTGAAGGGTTAATCGCCTCGCTGAAGGTCCAAACCACATCAGCGGATACCGGAATCGCCGTCGCTCCGTCCGCAGGCGTTACGGTGACGGTAGGAGGTGTAGTGTCCACGGTCAATTTCGGATAGTAGACAGCGAAAGGAACCTTGTCCAGATCCGCCGCATCGTAATGGGCGGCGAAGTTGACCGGCAGAAGACTTTCCGACTTATCCGCCGTGGTTAGTGTAACGCCGTCCGTGCTCAGCGCATTGTAAATCTGAATGACTACCGGGTTGCTGCTGCCGGAGAGCCGGCCCACCCAGGTGATATTGTCGATATAGTCCGTCAGCTGCAGCGTGTTGCCCGCTGTGATGACATGATATTGATCATTGGTGCTGGAATCGACGCTGCCTGTGCTCAGTGCCGCTGCTAAACTGTCCGGTGTGATCTCCAGCAGGCTGGCTTTGATATAAACCTCCCACGCATCAATGGCATTGAGCCCCTTGGCCCGGCCCTTTACGCCGTCTACTTCAATCGCCCGGATGGTCGGCTTCGCGGAAAACTCCCCGCCGCCCCGCGTCGCCCCCAACAGCGTGCCGACTCCTGTGCTCAAATCATAGTTTTTATAGAATGCACCTGAGTCCAGCACCAAATGATCGGCGGTGGTACTTGTAAAACCAGAATATACAGGCATTTGTTAACCTCCTCCAAAAGTTCGTACTTGATAAATGATCCGCCGCCCCCGCAGCCGCTTATCAGGATCATCCAGGGGCAACCGGTTCTCACGGTAAATAATAAAGGCCATCCCATTCGTGCGGATGACCTGTTTGTGAATAGCTTTATCAAATGCATCCATCAGTGTTTCGAGCGCCGTAGTGTCTCCGTCTTCCGGAGAATCCCAGCCATCGACCTCCAGCACAAAGTTCTCCATCGTGCCGTCATCATAGGAGTTGGACAGCAGGAACGAACCCAATGGATACTCCGCATCCTCTGGAGCAATCTCGTAGAAGACCCGGGAATGAACAGCTCCGAGTAGTGTGCGGAGCGCTATGCGCAGGCTGATGACCTTGTTCACACTTACCAGCTCCCATCCTCATTAATCAAGCCGGCTGCTTTGTTCTCGTCCTCGATAGCAGCAATATAAACCCCGGCAATACGCCGGATATCGTCCACATTTTCGAAGACCGTATTCATGAGGATGGCTTTCTTCCGGTGGTTCCGCGTCCCGAGCTCCTGGTCAACCCCGTACCAGGTGTTATGCTTAATCCCGATCTGCAAATCGTTCTCCCGCTTCCGGCGCCAATACTGGAATGAGGCCGCAATCCGCTTATTTCGCTTCATATTCCGCTGCAGCTTGGCCTTGGCTACCATCTTCTTACGGATGTAACTGCCGATCTCCGTCAGTGCTGCTGCCTTCAGCCGCTTCATTGTGTACTGAGTGCGGTCAATATTACTGACGAACTCCACACGGTTACTTGTGGAGCGCACCCCGCGCGTCATCCGTGCCACTTAGATCCCTCCGTTCACAAGTCCTGTGCAGATCAATTCCGTCATGCGGTCAGGTCGCTGATAAGAACGAATGATTTGATAGGTCTTGCCTTCGTATTTCAGTTTCGTTTCACCGGCATATTCTGTTTCGCGAACCGTGAACATGATTTCCGGCTTCAGCCCGCTGCCCACCGCCTGATACATCTCCGATTGACGAACCGAATTACGGGCTGCGTGTGTCTCCCGCTGCGCTAGATTGAGTATCGCATCACCCATTGCATTAGAATCCGATGTTGTGCCGATTAGCGTAATGAGATGATTTAATCGCATGCCATCACTCTCCAATACTGACGGCCATCAGCTGCGGAAGCAGCATGTCCGTGAATGCAGGAGAGAACGCGACCTCTCCGGAATTAATATTCCAGAGATCCGAAACCCCAATGGTCAGTGTAGCGATACCCAGATCACTTTCAAGTTGTGCCAGGCTCACACCGGCGTTCAGCATGTAGGCTTTGGCAGCCAGCACTTTCGGCATGAGCGTTGCATTGTTATGGGTTCCCACATCGGTCAGTCCCGCTTTTACCTCTTCCAGTAGTTCATCATTCGTCATCAGCAGCATCCGCCTTTACATCCGGATCAGCTGGCGGCGAATCGCCATCCGGAGGTGAGGCCGGCTCTTGGGTAGTATCACCTGCTTCAGGCTCAACAGTGAACGGAACAAGCACGATGTTAATTCCGGTTGCTTCGGCCTCATGCCGCAGCTTATCGGATAAATCAGCGTGTTCCTGTACCGTCAACGGACGAGTTGCCCGCCAAAGCAGTACGCTACCAGCAGAAAGAGAAGCGCCCGCCACCTGTTCGGCTTTGGGCGTCGTTTTACGTTTAGCCATGCGTCATTCTCCTCTCTTAGGTCGCGGAGTAGCCCCAGTATGTGAACGTCAGTTTCGGGAACAACGGTTTACCGCCGCTGTATACCTTGCCGCGCCACATGGTCTGGTCCTTACCAAATACATCATCACCGACGCCGGAAGACTCGATGGTAATCTCCTGGGATTCATTGACCACATACTGAGCCAGATCACCGAACAGGATATCATCCAGTTCCATGGCCGTCGTAAAGATGACCTCATGTCCATCCAGGTAGAATTTCGTCTTACCGTTACCTGTGATAACCGGGATTGTCGTCGTGATTGGTGCGCCGGCAGCGTCGGTCATCTTACGGAAACGATTGAAGAATGTTTTCCGGCGCATAACGAACACCCCATCATCACCGTATGGGCTATCCACTTCTGCTTCAATGTCCATCAACTGGCCCCAATCCATATCAGAGTAGGTTTTCTTCGCGGAAGGTGCTGCTACAATCGACGGCAGGATACCAGTGAACGTCCCGCTGTCCCCATTCAGTACAGCATTGTCCAGATATGTGCCGAGGTACTTACCCATTTCCGTGGCAAGATAGGTTTCCAATGCAGCAATGCTGTTCTTCAGCAGCAGATTCTTGATTTTGATTGTGGCCACAATCGCTTCCTGCTGCAGGTTGACCTCCGTGAATGTAAAGTTGAGCGATGTAATGCCGTCGGTCGTTGTCGGTGTGCCGGCCGTACCGATTGGAATCGATACATTAC
Organism: Paenibacillus sp. DMB5; assembly: GCF_001517085.1. GTDB lineage: Bacteria > Bacillota > Bacilli > Paenibacillales > Paenibacillaceae > Paenibacillus_AQ. The sequence goes on along the minus strand of NZ_LRAC01000087.1, from coordinate 21,352 downwards.
CTTCGAAGCCATACTTTGTAATGGCCGCATACACCTGGCCGTACTTTGTAATCACCGATTTGATTACATCCAGCGTCGTGGTCGGCACAAGGTACTCCGCACCGCTTGTTACGCTGCCGCCATTCATGTCTGTGATAACACGCTTACCCATTGACAGAATTGTGCTGTCGTCCTCAGACACCCGGCGGTTGATGAAGCTCCGGAAGAACGCATCCCGGTATTTCGCCGAACTGCGATAATTTTCTTCAGTGATTTCTGCTGCCTTCACATGGACTACCCCTCTCTTATCTTCAGGCGCGTCAGCCAGATCGGAATTAATCTCGTCAAGCCGCTCCGACATCGTACGCAGTTGCTCGGTCGTATCGGCAAGCTCCTCGGTCGATGCACTCCGGTGGTTCTTCACCTTCTCCTTCAGGGCAAGGCGTTTCTGTTCCAGTTCACTCTTCTCACGGCGCAGTTCCGCCGCCTGTTTTTGTGTCAATTTCATGGTTGATTCCTCCTTATAGTTGGTCAATCAGATTTAATAGTGCTTGTCTGCGGGCTTCGTCATCAGCTTCCAGAACAGGTGTAGGATCTGGATCAGGTGCGGGATCGGGTTCTCCGGTCTCAGCAATGATGACGGTCTGGTCATATGCAGGGAACGTAACCAAGCTGACTTCATACACCTCATTGATTTTCAGGATGACATCGACTTTATTGGTCCAGTCGCTTGCGATTACTGAATCGCTGTCAAACCAGAAACTCATGCCGTCGATAATCTCCCGGTCCACCCGGTCGAACACATAATCATCCATCCAGTTGTCGCCCAGTGTGGCTTCAATAAAAAGACCGGTGTCATCGACAACGGCCCGAAGGTTCTTGCCTGAGCGACCCAGCACCCAGTTTGTATTGTGGTCCAGCAGCAGCACCAGCTTGGAGAAATCAACATCCTTCAGTGCATCCTTGTCCACCTTCTCCACCCATTTACTACCGCGCCATGGCCGCCCCGCTACGCCAAACAGGATCGGGTAGCCTCGAAGGCGGCGGACTTGTTTGCCGTCAACATCTTCAGTCACTGCCCGGAACCGGGAACGTTCATCGTCATATCCTACTTTACGCTGGGCCTGAGACGCCAGCGGGGACTTCTTCTCCTCCTCCGTTTTCATCGTTCGTCTCACCCCCTTTCACTGTGTAATTGCCAGGCTCCAGCGTCTGAAAATTCTTGCTCTCCATATAACGGTCCAGCTCAGCCGGACCACGCGGCAAACCGACGCGCCGCCGGATCTCATTGCGGGTCATTACGGAACCGAACAGCATTTCCTTGAAGAATGTTGTCTTCGCGGACAACGTGCTGATCTCCAGGTCCACCAGTTCTGCAAGAATCTTGTTGTTATGGCCGATCTCAGTATCCGTGAATACCTTGTACGTGCATTCCTCTTCGATTTGATAGGTGAACGGGCGGATTGTGTTGTCGATGAACTGCTCGTACTGCAGCTCTGTAGCGTTGTTATTGACAATCTCCCGACTGACTCCGAAATACAGATACAGGTAACCGATGACCGATTCCATCAAATCTTTATTGAGAGGGTTCAGCTTCATGTCCAGCTTCACGACGTCATACTCCGCGCCAATCATCCCGAACCCTGTCGTGTTCTCGGCCGTCAGGAACAGCTCTTTGAACTCCTCCAGCTTCTTCTTCATGTCACTGCCCTTTAGGTGTGTCTTCGCCTGCAGGAGTGCGGCAATTCGCTGGCTGTTCTCTGAATCATTCACAGCCTGCTGCTGCATCGTGTTAACGATCTGGACATAACCGCCAGTTGCCTGTTTAATAGCCCCGCCGTTTGCCGTTGGAAAGCGCTGCAGGTGAATAATATCGTCATAATAAAATTCGTATCCCGGCGCTGCCGGAAACTTAATGGCCAGCTTCCCGTCATCTGCTGTATAAAACTCGTGCCGGTTAAAGGGCAGCACATACATCGCCTGTAGCTCGCCGCGTTCACTCCAGTCCGGCATGATATAAGCGTTATTCGCAAGCAGCAGCCTCGTCATTGCATAGGTCCAGAATACCTGCGGTGATTGGTAGGGATTAGCCCGGACAGTCAGCACATACTGCACGCCGCTTTTCACCATCTCGCTATTTCCTTCAAGGTCGGCCCGGACATGGTAAAACGGAATGCTCCCAATTTTCTCAGCGACGAAATTAATCGCCGTGCGCACTTCGGGAATGTTGTATAGTTCCCGGCCGAAACTGATTAGTGGTGTTCCGCGGTTAAGCAGGTCAATGACTTTAGATGCGGTAACCTGCTCTGTTGGTCGAATCGAATTTATTAATCGTTTTCCCCAATCCAAAATGCTCAATGTTTCACCCCCTTACGCTTGGTACTCTTCGAATTGATCCCTGACTTTCATGTAAGCAATATAGGCAATCAAAAAAGACACGTATCCATCAATACGCGCCTTGCTCTTCGCCTTGTCCGGCTGAATATTGTTGTTCGTATCAATCTTGGCTGCCGTGTTTGTTGTACACCAGCGAAAGAGTCCGTTGTGCCGGCTAAACTCGATAACCTTATCTTCAAACAGCGAACGGGTCTCCTTCATGGGACCAGATAGGGACTTTGCCCCCATGGCTACCGGAAAGGTTACCCCGCGCTCCTTGGCATCCTCTTTAGGGAATCCGTGCATCTCCATGTCATCAACCCAATCCCCGCCATGCCAGCGGTCGTACCCGATCTTCCAGAACGTCACCTCATATTTTTCAGCCAGCTCCACATACCAAGCGGTGACGTCTGATTTGCGGACCATACTGCCCTCGCAGATATGTAGCAGTTCTTTGTTCAGCGTATCCTCGGCATTCGTTGAGCAGAAGGTTTCATAGGCCATCTTGTCCGCTTTACTGTTCTGCTCGATCCGCTGGCTTGCAATGAAATACTTCTGAACGAGCCGCAGCTTACCACCAATCGGAATCAGCGCCGAAGCACAGCAAAGGTCGGTTGTCTCCGCCATGTCTACGCCTCCAACCGCATATTTCCCGACATACATCTCTTCGGTCATATCGACTGCACAGGCGTCCACCTTAGCCAGATCAAAATAAATGACTGACAAACTGCTGGCACGGTTCAAATGCTTGGCCAGAAAGGACGGCATCTGTGCCGGATCTTCCAGCGCCTTCTGATATTCGCCTTCCAGGTAACTCATGGTTGGATGACTGCCCAGTCCCGGGTTCGCTTTTATCCAGCATGACCGGTCCGCCGGATCGTCATCGTCGTCAATCCGGAAGATCATCGGGAATAGCCGCTCCGTGCTCTTCCCAGTAAGAACCTTGCGGCAGCGCCCCAGCACGCTATCAAATATTCCTTCGCGCACAAATCCGTAAGTGGAAATGATAACGCCCATGGGCTGCGCTCGAGCGCCCTGAGCCGACGAAAAGACATCATAGGTATTCCGGTTCTTAATGGCGTGCAGCTCGTCAATTACATAAGCGTGCGGGTTAAGTCCGTCCTGGTTCTCGCTGTTCTTTGAGCCGGCTTTCATGTAACTGCCGGTCGCCGGGTAGAGCAGCATTTCCGTGTTATCTTTATCCCGCTTGGTCCGCCAGTGCTTGCGCGGGTTCCCTTCCGGCGTCAACACATCACTGGACTGAAGAAAAGCCTTGGCATTCTCGTATACGATGGCCGCCTGAGTTTTCATTGTGGCCAGGCACCAGACCTGCGCGGCCGGTTCACCGTCCACCATCAGCAGGTAGTCCGCAATCGCCGAAATGAACGTGGACTTGCCCCACTTACGCGCAACGAACAGAACGAATTCACGGAAGTACCGGACCACCATGTCCAGCTCTTCATCATACATTTTGAACCCGAAGATGCAGGCAGCCATATACTTCTGCTCAATCGAAAGTTCAAACGGCTGCCCCGCCCATCGGCCTTCCCGGTGCTTCACCAGCTTACAGAAATCTATGAAGGCTTCGACATCCGTCGGATCATACTTCACTGTCTTACTCTTCAGCAGCTTCTCAATCAGCCGCTTCAGCGCCTTGATATCTTTGCCGTGCTTCTTCGGTTCCCGCTTTACATAATCATGCCAGGCAAAGATATACGGCGGCACATTAACCATTGCCTTCCTTCTTCTTCGCGAGCAGCTTCTCGAATTCGTCCTTTTCCTGAACCTTCGGAAGAACCGGCGCGGGAGGAACCAGGTCGGCTAATTGCTTGATGATGCTCTGATAGTTCTTATTCATGGTCCCGTATAAACGGGCGACCGGACGCTCCCGCTCATACGGCGGGGCATTGGCAGATTGCGTGAACATCTCAACATATCCGTTCTCGGAGAGATCCTGCTCGTAATCTTCCAGCGTAACCCGCATGAAGGCGGCTCGTCGGATCAGACCGTCAGCAACCCGCATCAAGTCTGGCGGCAAATCATTGTAGCTTTCGCGGAGCCGCCTTTCCTCTTTTGACTGCCGGGCCTTCTTTGCCTTTTTCTCCTTCTCAATACGCTTTTTCTCTGCATCCTCTTCGGCAGCCTGCGCCGCACGTTCAGCAGCAAGTTCTTCCCTGCGTAAACGGGCCTTTTCCTGCTCCACTTTGATATGGACAGCAGCCTCGCGCTCCGCTATTTCTTCCGGAGTGAGCCGGACCCGCTCCTCCCACTCCCCATCCGGCTCATTTAATTTTAATTTTTTTTTAATTTCGTCAAGTTTGCCCAAGTCCAGAGAAATCACATCCTTTCAGGGGGGAGGGGGGTCACGCGAAAATGGCCCGCGAGTAAATACGAAACTTACCCCGACGGTCCTGTTTAAAAAAAATCAAAAAAATTACCCCGGGGGGGGTCTGAAAAAAAGAAAAAATCCTGCAGAATCTGCGGATTTAAGGTGGTTGCAGGAAGTTTTGAAGTCCAATTGACCGCGAATGCTTGTGATTGTGGCAGTCTGTGCAAAGATACTGCAGGTTATCAGGGTTATATGCGATGTTCCAATCGTGCTTGTTGTCATCCGTCAACTCGATGATATGGTCCACATCCTTGCCGCTCTTAACCTTCCCTTTACGCCGGCACTCTTCACATAGACCGTTTGCTCTGACGATGACGAACTGCCTGGCATGCCCCCATTCAGGAGCAGAGTATATCTCCGGATGTCTGGCCATACATTAACCTTCTCTCAAGCCCAGGTCATTCTCAATGCTGTCACAAACAGACTGCGCTCTTCTCGCAATGTCGCCCCGAACATCCGGTACAAGACCTCCTTTGTCGAGCAGTGCTGACAATCTATCCAAGTAGAGCAGCTTCATGTTAGTTGATGTTGTTCTCTTCCTCGTTCTTTCCAGCTCATCGCCTGAGATTGGCATCACCGGACCCTCACATCTTGGGCAGCACACTCCATCTCTGTTACCAGGAGCCGTAAACCCCCAGTCACAGGTCAAACATTTGTAGTTGACTCTCACTTTACCCACCCTTTCTTTTAGAGAATACAAAAAGAGCCGCTTTTCAGCGACCCGCTCCCACTATTAAATTCCCAAGCGTTTGGGATTATCCTGAGCATTATGCGCTCAGTAAAGGGCTGCTAACCGTGACTCTCACACGGCTTTGGTGGGTTGATGCTCTCTTTGCAGCGCCTTACTCAATTCATAATGATTTGCCTGTATTTCCGCCGTAATATCGAAGTCTGCCAAGATTACACGGCGCTCGTAAAGCGCCCAGGCTGAGCGCTGTGAGGGTATGATTAAACCCCCATTCCCCGCACCACGCCGCCGCAACGGCTACACTCTACGTGTGCTTACAGCTCCACTTCTCCTGCAGACATGGAGAGGTTTCATCACCGATTCGTCGTGGTCGAGTCCTGCGGCGATAAGGGGCAGCAGGGACACCCGGACGATGTTGCCGTCCTATGTCCCTACTGTAAATCTGTTTTTGTCTCAAATTGGTCTCAACTTAGTCTCACGTTTGTCTCAAAATTTCGCCGTATCTTCGTACTGCACATCAGCATGTCATCTTCTGCCATAAATTTTATTGTGGAGTTTCGTTATTTTCTTCCGATCTTCATCTGAAATCCAAGTGCCATCGGAAGCTTCATCCGCATTTACGTACATGCCCCAAATCATGCTGAACGCATCTTTATCGTCTTGTGTAACGGTAATTCTCCGTTGCTTTGGCCTATGTCGTGCAATGATTTCGGACGCAATTCTGGACGCTTCCTCAATTTCTTCATGAGTCATACGCTTCCCCACTGTCTCACCCTTTCTTACGTCATATGCGTCTACTGGGCATCAAATGATGCCGGCCAGCTTTAGGTGCTCCGCTATGGTCTCAACTCCAACGTCGATCCGCCGATTTATAGTTGCCTTGCTGCTGTTTGCCGTGTACCGCAGAATGGTCAGTTTATGCTTACGAGCATTTACATATCGGTGCTTGATAATGGCCGCTACCTCATCATCTAAGATAAGCTCAAATGCTGCGTCGATCTCTCTGACCTTCCATCTGCAGTCTTCCAGCTCCTGTGCCTCCAGCAGCGTCAGACTAGCCTTACTTCCGTAGACTCTTATTTTCCGGACCATTTCGGGGTACTCTTCCAGCTTCTCCCTTGTCAATTCCTTCTCTGCTGCTGTCACCCTTGCGTACAATTCCATCTGCACCACCGCTCCCACAAGGACAATCCCCCTCTTTGTATACTCCAAACACTCCCCAGGCAAAGGTACGGATATTGGTGGAGATCCAGTCCTTCATATGTGGCGTGGTGTACCGGACATATGAATTACCCCATCTGATCACTTCCTGTACCACCGTTTGCCCACCGATGCCATCCGCGATAAAGTGCCGCTCTCCTGCTTGCAGTGCCTCCTGGACATCCTTAACCGTCATGGGCCTGTTCAGCTGCTTACTCACGGGCCCGCCTCCTCTTGTTGTACTCATAGATGGGTATGGGCTTCTTAGCATTAGCCGGCGCCGGGTTCGCTGCTCGGAATGCTTCCAGCTCCTCCGGAGAGAGGCGGGAGAACTTGATTTCTCCCTGCCCTCCAGCTGCCCGCTCTATTTCCGGGTCTTTATTTGCGAAGTGCCAGTTATTCATGATGACTACCATTATTCAAGATTGCTTCCATCAGGTCATTTGTGGCGACACGCAATTCAGATTGATAGTAGCGTACTTTCTCCTCATGTTTTTCCTTGAACTCTTCCAGCTCCCGTTCCAGATCAGCAATCCGCTCAGCCTGCATATTGATGATATCGGAGCTGCCGTCTGTATCCGTTACTGCCTGCAGGTATGAGTTGTACCATTCGTCCCGCTCCCGGCTGACTTGTCCCAGCTGCAGCAGAGTGGACTTATATGCCTGCAGTACATCATCCAAGATGCTATCAGCGTCGATTGTAAGAGGTATGGAGCCCGGGCAGCTCCGCTGGAACAATACCCGATCACCAGGCGATAATATGAGTTCTGTGCCATCCAGGAGCGGGAATACATCCTCCGGGCAGCAGGCGTAAGCATCAATGCTCTGAATCCATTTCCAGAGGTCAGCGGCGAGCTTATCGTTTTGACCTGCCGTCTCTTCAGCGTACCGTAGCAGTGCCGGGCGGGCAGCTGCGTCCTTATCAGGCTGGAGTACGAAATAAGCCCCCTCTGCCTCTTTGCTGGTCTCCCGGTTGATTACAATGTATTTGTTATAGAGTCCTTTGTCTTGATCGCTCATTACTCCGAATCCTCCTCTAAGTTCCAATTCACATACGTAGTGATAATTTTTGTGCGGGACTCCTCAAGCTCGATGCCGCACATCGGACAGAATCTCATTTCTGCCAAGTATCCACGGCGATGCTTGGCCCTCCTAACCTCAGCTCCATCTTTGACAGGTTTGGCCACTTCAACGGAAACAGAAGCTTTCACTAAGGCACCCGCCTTTTTCCCGTAATCCCCATATACGCTGGAATACATTTCCCCGACTTTCTTGAGGCATTCGCAAGCCATTAGGACATCACCGCCCCTAAGAATCTGGTTTTGCCGCTATCCCGATGAACAATTACAATGCCTTTCGGGCTGACCCGCTCCACAAGCCAATTGCTCGGGTTTAGCTTTTTGGCTGCCATTGCTTCCTTTTGCCGGCGCGTCGGCCGTTTGGTCTTCTTCATGGGTTATCGTTCCTCCTGTCATTTAATCGCCAGAGGTGCAGGACGTGGAACTGATCCAGCTCCCGCGTCCATTTATCTGCTGGCTTGTCTTTAAGCCGGTCATATATGTCTCTGTAATCTATGATTTGGCACGGTGGATGCTCTTCCTCAAAGAAAAAGAACATCACGCCCCGCTTCTGATACTGGATCTGTGATTTGACGATAAGTGAATCTTCCGTATCTCATTCTCTCGATCAGCTGCAGCCTGCGCCTGTGACTTCAACGCTTCCCGTCGATAGCGGGCACCCCATCCATCATTCTGCAGGGGGAGCTCATCTGTAATTTCTAAAAACCTTGGCGAAAATGGAGAAGTGACACAGGCCGGGTCAAAATCAATTACTGAAATTCCCTTGTGGTTAATCCGGCGTGTTACCGGCTTGTTCTCGTAGCACCAAAGAGTTGTTTCCCCATCAGATACAGAAACATGTTGAACTACAACCATCTTGTCTGTACTGCTGCCGGTAGTAACCCTGCAGACCAATCCGCGCCTGAATTGAGCAGTCTCTGCGAAAAAGAAGAACATTACAATTCCACCGCTTTAGCGCCTACTGCTTCCCGGAGCCTCGTTACACTCCGTTCGACCGAATCCACCGCATATTGAATTTCCTTGCTCACTGCACTGGACAGGACCATTTCCTCCAGCTCGTCAACCCATTTATCACTAAACCATCCGTGGCAGCCCACTTGATCGGCCAATTTCCGCAACCGATCATAGACTGCTTGAGTCTGGTCAAAGCGTTCATGCTTCCGACGAATCTCAGATGCTTCCTTTTCCAACTCATCCAGCCGGGCAGCAATTTTATGTTTATAGGTTTCTGATAAATGATGGCGGTTAGCCTTATCCTTGATATATGCCTCAATCTGCTCCCGTTGATCCGAGAAGAACGGATGTCGATCATTATCCAGCCTGTTCATGATGATGTACATGAGCATATTGGCTGGAATCTCAACAAGCCTGTACACAGCCTTACGCTTCGTTTGCAGCGTCTCTTTGTCCGGATTGTAGTAGATTAGCCCGACCTGCTCAGGAAGTTCCTCCGGCTTAATTAGCCCTGCAGGACAGACAAATGAAAACTCATGGCATAGTGGCAGGTAACCCATCCACTTATCATCACGTAGAAAGTCGCTTCGACTTACCTTGACCTCATATCCGGACAGGAGCGGCTTTGACCAGCTCTTGCGAATCGCCAGGCCATCAAGCTTAAGGTGATGCCGGACGGACTGTGTAGGCCCGTCCTTTACCTCTGTCATGAAAAAATCATCCTTATGTCGGTCTGCCAATGCCTTCTTGATTAAATCAGCCCTTACGGGTGTGGATTTTGCCATACTGTTCACCCTTTCAGATTGCTTTATCAAATATGCGTTTCATGAGCGTTTCCGCCGCTGGGAAATAGTTGTCCCGCTCCAGGATGGAACGATCGTACCGGGCGAATACCCGGCTGTACTGGCTGTCCTCCGCTATACAAAGGTCAGCCAAGCAGGAAGCCGTCAGAACGTAGTAATGGCTTATCTGTCCTGTATGGGTCTGATAGGAGTGGTACTGCCTTTGCAGCAGTACCTCCTCACCTACCAGCTCCTCGATGACAGACGGCCCGGGACCATCCGTGCTAAAGAAGAAAAACATTGGCCTATTCTTTCCTGGACAGCAGTTGCACTGACTTCTGCAGGCGATCCACCAGTTCCGATAGTGAAGCAATGCATTTGTCGGCATCTTCTTCACTTTTGCTGCGCAAGGTAGCAACTGAATTCATTGCTGCGGTAAAGGCGCTCCCTACACTTTTGACGTGTACCTTAAACATGGCAATTTCTTCAGCTGCCGGACCATTCTTTTTCCGGAGCAGCTCCAACTCCTCAAGCACTTCCGGCGGGGTAACAAATTCGGTTACGGTTGCTGTGGCCACTTCTACCGGCTTCGCCTTCAGGGCTTCTTCCAGCTCCTTTATACGCCGTTGAGATTCGATCAGCTGTTCATCGGATTTGCTCAGGCTGGCACGAAGCTGTTCTGCCGCTTCTTCTGCTGCGGCTGCTGCTCCATCATCGCCGGCAGCGGAAGCGGCTTGTGCGGCATCCAGCTGTTCCTGCAGGCGCTCCACAATGGCAGCATGGTCTGCTTGCTGCTTCTCCAGCTTCTCCCTGGCCTTGCGCTCTTTCTCAGCTGCCTTCTCCGCTTTCTCCTTGGCCTTTTCTGCAGCTTCCCGCTCCGCTATGGCCTGTTTCCGTTCCTTGACTGCTTCCTGCAGTTCCCGGGTAGACATGTCCTCAACGTTGTTTTCAACAGCGAATGCTTCCCGCTCCTCTGCCGGAATACCGAGCAGGGCCACCGCTTGCGTATAGGTCAAACTGCCAAGCGCTTGGGAATTAGTGTTATCCCCGAACAGCGTCAGCTGATCTGTCCCGTATTCTTCGAAGATCCGCATGAGGTTGTTCGCGGTGCTCTGGCTGTAATCCACTGTGTCGGCCAGCCAGTTACCCCACTCGCCATGCTGCATCATAGATTTCGCTTCAACCAGCCGGCGGCCGATCTCTACACTGGCCTGTAACATAATGCGTTGGGTCTGTTCCTTAATGCTGTTGATCTCTACTGCGATAACTTCAACGGTACGAATGGATAATTGCGTCATACTGCTACCCCCTGAGGTTTATTGGATTTTCTATCCTTTTTCTTGCCTTTAACGAGCTTGTCAGCTTTGAATGCATCTATGAGTTCAATCAAATCTCCGCTTGTCCGAAGATTCTTGTAACCATAAACCTGCCTTACCTGACCATCCTTTATTTCCATCGTAAAGAACGGTGTATCTGGATCGGCATATTTGCGAATCATCATAATGCTCGTTTCGCCGGCAGCGTGGCTTTTCGCATAACTCCCAACACAATGGCGCAGGATCTTCCCCTCTTCAGTGATTTCCTTTCCGGATTGCGCTGGACGGATAATGTAATCTCTCCATGCAAAACGGTATATCTCCAGCTCTTTCGCACGATTTGCGATTCGCTGCTTTTCAATCTCCGACATATGGATTTTAACTTGAGATGAAGTGCTCTCATGAGCAGCAGCAAGATCGTACGGGAAAATGATCTCCTCTAGTTTTAGATCAAGGTTGAGCATCCTGCATTCGTCAATGTAATCTTTCCACATCATCACAACACTGGTTCCATCACTAAAAACACGTTTGTTCTTTTTCAACTGCTTCTGAATGTATCTAGCACAGAACCGAACGTTTTGATATTTGAACATGGGTTTCATTTGGTTAAAATACGGCCGTATACTTGATGCAATGCGCTTCAGCTCTTCAAAATCAGGCCGATTGCTATCATTCAACGTTAGCTGATAGAGCCTTAACGTGAGCGCCCCTATATCATCGCGCTCCAGGATAGTAGGCTTACTGCTCATGAACTGCTTCATATCCCTTTTCGGGAGTCGCAGAACCTCGGCAATGGTCTTACCACTCCACTTAATGGCATCATAAGTGCGCATATCATAAAGCTTCGCCCAGACAAAATATTCATATTTCAGCTTTGTGAGGTATTCAATGCAGGGGTATTTAGAATACAGACCGAAGAACTTTGTCATATCTGAGTCGCTGCCATCCCAATAATTCTCCCAGGTACTGTACTGCATTGGTGTTCCTTTAATCGCCGCCTTAATGCTGTCCAGTGAGCAGTAACATGGAACACCGTTTTTGTATAACGGATACTCCGAGGCGATCTTATCCCGCTTAAACCACTTTGTATCACTGTAATATCCGGTATAGTACATGGTGCTTTCACCGTTCATTTTGAACACATAGCTGCAGGATGCTTTGTAATGAGTCTTAACATCCTTGAAGTCACCTGCATAATCCCGCCTAACATAAAACCCAACCGCAGTCATTACCTGAGGATCAATGATAGATTTCTCGTAAAAAACAACATAGGCCTTGTCCTGCATATATTTGCGGCCAACATGACTTTTCTTTACGATGCATTGGGAGTTGCAATGAGGGCAAAAAGCAATGTGAGAATGCTTCAATGGTTCCTCCGGTCGATGCTGCTGATTGCAATGAGTGCAATATGCAAACTGAACACGCATGACGGTTTTGGTAAACAAATAGCGGCTTTTGAGCAAAACATGATTTTCCACATAATCAGTCATTTCCTTGCTGATCGGCCCAAAATGAGCCTGGTGCGCATGAAATTCAGTGTTCATCTCGCTCCCCCTCTACAGACCGCCAAGCAGATCATCGAGCCCCAGGTCGAACGCTGGCGGCCCTGCAGCCGGAGTAACCGGTGGTACCGGCGCTGCCGTAACAGGCGCGGGTGCTGCTGAAGCAGGAACTGCCATATTGCCGTCAAAACCGTAATACTTCAGTGCGATGGCATACCCATCTTCATCCGACAACATACCCATACCTTCAAATTTGGTCTTCATCGCTTCAGACTTCATAGCAGACAGGGCTCCGGCGATGGTTTTACCATCTGTGAGCACCTTTTCAGCGGCCGCAGGATTGACCTGCAGGACCTTCAGCACATGCTCCCCTACCACTTTCACATAAGGGTGTTTCGAAGCTTCCATTTCCTTCTGCAGCTTGTCTATTGCTTGTTGCATACCTGCTACCTCCCATATCCACGGCTCTACCGTGTGTAAATTTAGACGGGCACCGCATATGCGGCACTCGCGGATCATTGTGTGATCTAAAATCAATAGCTTCCCGGCAGCCTCGCCGCAGCAGAAGCAATATCCGGGGATCTCCCGTAATGGTATGAGTGCTGTAACTTCGAAACACTTTGGACATTTATCGACCGGCTTCATAGCCTTCTTGTCACGCTGCGGCCTGCCTTCCCAGCCACATGAGCAGCGGTGCATCCCTGGTGATCTCAGAAGGTAGCTCATCGGCCGCCTGCCTCCTTAATGCGGATCTTCTCAGCCTTTATTTCAGCTGCTCTCCGCATCATGGCCGCATATTCGCTTTCGGTCGGGGTGCCATCAGTTCCGTTGTCCTGGGTGATCGGGATTTCCTGCTTCTGATGGCCGTATCCCCGGCCCCCGCCCGCGCCGCCGGAACCCTTATTCCCCGTTGCTGCCTTCTTCGACTCTTTCATTGCTAGGAGTAATTTCGGGTACTTTTCCCGGAACGTCTCTCCGCTGAGCACGTTTCGCTTCCAAAACGAGTCCTGAACCACCCAATCCATGACATCAGCGATTTGCTGAATGTCGCTCTGTTTGTCCAGTTCAACCAACTTTCGGAAATCGTCCGCCCAGCTCTGCAGATTCGCCCGAGGCACCAATGTTTCCACGCCTTCGGCTTTGGCCAGCTTGTCGAGACGTTCCTTGAATCCTGTGGCCATCCGAAAATACAAGCTATCGGCCGCATATTCGGGCTTTTTCCGCCCTTTCGGCCCTTTTTCACCCGGGTTTTTCGGTTTTTCGGACTCTTTCGGCGCTTTTGGCTTTTCGGCGGTCGGTTCGGATTTCAGATCTGGTTCTTGTTTTGGCTCTGTTTTTGAGTTTTGGTCTGCATGACCGTTTATCTTTAAATCTTTATTTAGTTCTAAATCTTTATCTATATCTAAATCTTTATCTATAGAGAGGACTTCTTTTGGAACTCCTTCGGATGTCCCGGGATTGTCCGTAGGATGTCCGCCGGACTTCCCTCGGACATCCGAAAGACCTTCTTTCTTTTGACGCTTCTTTTCCCGGGCTTCCGCCTTGCGTTCAGCATCCTTTTTCTTGGACTCAATGATCTGTCCACCGATCCTGAACCAGTTGGCAATCTCGCGCCCTGACTGGGTTTCGATGACATAACCGGCATCTACAAGCGCCCTCATAAGCACCTGGGGTTCGCCCTCAAAACTCACCGCATCAGCGATATCAATATCCTGATATTTGGAGATATCCCCGTCCTGTGCCCAGTCCAGCACCCACCACCATAGCATGTGTAATGTGCCTACTGCAGCGGGGGTACTCAGCCCTGTCGAACGGCAAAACCGTCGTGTGATGGGGTCACGATCTGTCGCTTGATAGCTCTTGATCCATAACCTTGGGGCTTCTGTTGACTCACTCAATTGCTATTCACCGCCTCCTGCATGGACAATGTAAGGACAGGCTGCGGACATCCGCGCGTTGTCCCGTTGTTATCCGATGGACGTCCGCTGGACGTCCATCGGACACACTGCATGCCCTTATTGCCAATATTGCCGGCCTTCTCCGGCCGTGTAGTAAAGGTAAAGCTCTGCCTGCTTCCGGGCCTTCCAGTCGCGGCCCTCCGTTGTCTCGTCTGCCCAGTGATGGCAGCTGCCGTTATCATTACGCGGCCCGCACAGGATGACGATATTCCACGGCGCTCTGCCTGTCCCATATTGGGAAGCATTGAGCATGTGACACCGTTCAAAACGAAACCTCGGTACGCTGCAGCCGCAATGCTCACAGACCGTATATCCCGCTTCACCGGCCCGGCGGTAAACTTCCTTATCAACCTTTGCGGTGATAGCCGTCTCCTGGCCCCGCTTACGCTTGCCGCGCTTGTGCTCCGGCTTTGGAACCGGATGGTAGCCAAACACTCCGTTATCCATGCGTCACACCTCCTGTTTGCATATCAATACGAACGCGCATCCGGAGTTCGTAAATCTTCTCTTTGACTGATTCTCTTTCATTACGCCAGAACATCTTCTGTTCATAGGCATCAGCTTCCAAGTTTCGGAGTTCCATTACGGCCAGCTCTGCAGTCAGTATCCTGTCTCCCTTTTTGGCTTGTGATTTGGCCAAAGTGAAAGTGTTCTGCCGAAGGGTATAGAGCTTTTCATAATCTCCGTCCATCTGAGCTGAGATACGGCCCATAAGGTCGTATGCCGCTGTCAGCAGCCGGACAATCTCAACCATTGCACCAGGCGCATCCTCATCGTATGCCCTTGCCTGATCACGTAGTTTGTTACTCTGTTCGATATGCCAATCCAGCTCTTCATGAGTCATAGGCGTTGCACCGATGCCGGATGTATCTTATATAGGGCGTCCTTTGCTCTCTCTATCTGAGCGTCGATTTCTACAGACCGGCTACCGTGCTGCTTAATATAGTCCGCCTGCTGGGGATACAGGGACCGCAGCTGCAGACGCAGCTTGTGCCGTTTCTCCCAGAGAGTCGGGGCTAATTTCTTCCGTGGCATTGCCATCCCCCTTAATCAATGGTAATCTGGTCTTAATTGTGATTTTCCAGCTTAATGACGGCTGTCCGGCTCCTACCCCGGGCGGCCGTTTTCCGTCTGCCTGGTAAAGCAGCTCCTGATAATTGCGGTAACCCTTGTCTGCATTGGCAGCTGCCTGGGTTAACCCTTCAGCTTGAGCTTGGTCACGCAGCGTAAGAAAAAATGCACAGACATTACGGATCATGTTTTTAGTCAGCTTCAAACTTCTTCCTCCTTCATAGGTTTTATGGACCTTGATGTCGAATATTGGTAATGGCCTCGTCGTATCAAGGCGGAACCCTCCGGGCAGAAGGGAGTGATGCGTCTTCTTCTTTTTCTTCTTTTTTGAAGACGATTTTTCCAAACGGTTAACGGCCACTATGGAAAATCGCGGAATTGACGCTCGTTTGCTTTCCCTAATTGCCGGCGTTTCACCCTCCACGGTGGAACGCTGGATCGAAGGAAAGTTTAAACCTAGATATAAGAACCTTGTACGCATAGCGGACGCACTAAATATCTCTACCGATTACCTGACAGACAGAACCTAATTTAATGGCCCGGAGGGTTCTGCCTTGATACGACTTTAGATTTGTTGGTGTCTACCTCCTTTCTGAAGGACTTATCTGGTCTTTAGGACTCAGAATTTGCTTAAATTCAAGCTATTCGTCCTTTTCCTTTTGAATTCTCTTTAAGTAATCTGTTTTTCGCGATGCTGGACGCTGCTTTTTCGAGAAGCTCCCTTGGGAATATTCCGGTGTCGATGGTTACCTTCTCCTGCTTTACTGAGTTGACTAGCATCATTCTCCCTCCGTTCAATATTCACAAATTCAATTGAGATCCCCAGAGCATCAAAAACCTCATTTATAATGCTCTCGTGCCAGCGTCTCTTTCCCTTGAGAAGATCGCTAATGTACTGATAACTCCTTCCAGTCCTCCGTGCAAGATCCGAACGAGTCGTATCCGTTGCACTCATGGCTTTTGTCACTGCCTCTGTAAAATTCATCAATGTTGCTCACCTCCATGAATAAATAATAAGCATAATGCGTATAATAGTAAAACGGATTAAGCCAGCAAAATGCTGATAAAATAAACATTATGCTTATTAATGCGCTTAATAGCTCTGTTTTCCTCTATATATAAGCATAATGCTTATTGCAAGTGTAAGCAGAGAGTGGTATAGTTTATACAGCAAAATGCTTAAAGAAAAGGAGAATGTTGAAATGGAAGGAAGTCCAAATAGACTAAAGGAACTAAGAAAGGAGCGAGGTAAAAGCGGTATTGAGATCGCCAAAACTCTTGGCATATCGCCGCAATACTACTATGACATTGAAAAGGGTGAACGGCGCTTAACAACTGAAATTGCGGGGAAATTAGTTCCTATATTGAATGCAACTGTAGATTATATAATTGGCATTTCAGATGTTAATCAAATGGAAGACGAAGAACAAATAAAAGACCCCGATCCTCATGAAGAATCGGAGTTGGCTGACATACCTATTGAAAGATTAAATCAGTTCAATTTGACATACAAAGGAAAAACTCTTAGTAAAGATGAAGCCGATGATATTATTGAGCTACTGGAGGCTGCTCTGAAGCGCTGGAAGAAATAATTAATTCCAAAGCTTCCTCGACTTGATTAGTATCTACACCCTTATTTTTTAATATCTCTATGTACCTCTCTAGGTCTAAATCCATATGCAACATCCTTTCTGTCTGATAGAGTAGCCGAAGTTTATAGAATGAGTATAGCACAAAAATGCGAACAGTATACGAACGCCATGTAAAAAATGTTTGAAAAAGGATGATGAAACGCTTGGCATACTCCCGTGGGAGATGTCAGCTGCAATATTGGCTTGATCAGAGAGGATATACTCAAGCACAATTTGCCCAACTAATAGGTTGGTCTGAGCGCATGGTATCCTTTTGGTGTAAAAACCAGCGATTAATGAGCGTTGATGCAATGTATAACGCATCACGAATTCTCAAAATTAAAATGGAGGATTTATATCGCTGGGATCTGATTGTCCAATAACAGCAGACTATAAGGGCAGCTTACCAGCTGCACTCCCCCGCAGAGTTAAGAACGTATACGTACTTTTCTGTTCGCATCTTAATCATAGATCAGCATAAACAATATTCCTGTCACTTAATGTCGCAACTTAATTACCGTTTACATAGTGAAAGTGGTTTTCAATCTTCAATTATGTGTCTCTTTCTTCGAGATACTTCAACACTCTTCCCTTTTCGTCCTTTGTCGAAAAATACTCGCTTACTAATATCGTCATAATTATCTATTCGATTTGTATTGGTGACATTTGATTTGCTGAGTGAAATAAAGCCCTCTGAAGAAAGCATTAAAGAAAAATCCTTAAGTGTTATTACTGGTCTATATACTTGATCGCGTGTATGTAATAACACCTTATTCCCATAAGACTCAACATATAGCGTTTCTGCGGAATCAATCGACGTAACCTTTCCAGTATTAATGTTAACAACGTTAATTTTCATAAGTTCACCTCACAGTTATACTGTCCAAAAATCAAGAACAATCAGGAGGAAAAATTATGAAGGCTGCAATTTATATTCGTGTTAGCACTGAAAGACAATCAGAGGAAGGGTATTCAATGGAGGCGCAGCATGATTTATTAATGGATCTCCTCAACCGCAAAGGAATGGAGTTATACCGTGTATATTCCGATCCGGGTATCAGTGGTAAGACAATGAGCAAACGCCCAGGAATGCAGCAGCTGCTTACTGATCTGAGAGCCGGAAAGTTCGAAGCTATTATGGTCCATAAGCTTGACAGATTGAGCCGAAATCTCGGTGATTTGTATGATTTTATAGCCCTGGTGAATAAACTTAACACCCGCTTGGTCATTGCTTCACTTGGATCTGAGGAGATTGACACTATTTCCCCTATGGGAAAAGCCTTTCTCTACTTCAATGGGATCTTTGCAGAAATTTACTCCGATAATTTACGAGAAGAGACATTAAAAGGGCTAACAAAAAAAATGAGCAACGGCGGTTTACATATGTCAGTTGCCCCGTTAGGCTATGAATTTGAAATTGATGATCAGGGAAGATATAAATTGGATTCTGACGGAAATAAAATATTATCTATCGTCAGCCACGAGGCCGCTTTGGTACGCGAAGTTTTTGAACTGTATTTACAGGGAAAAGGAGTCGTTTGGATCGCCAAACATATGAATGGACATAGCAGAGGGAAGAAAGGCGGTGTTTGGGATAGTAAGTATGTGAAAATTGTTCTGGTTAATCGAACATACAGAGGACAAAATCATTTCAAACCAGCCGATTGGGATGAATCGCGAAGAATAATTACAGAAGGAGCGCATGTGGGAATCATTTCACCTGAAGACTTTGACAATGTCCAGAAAATGATGATTCGCAAATCAAAAGGGCAAATGAGTAAGAGCAGCTATGATTATCCTTATGGCGGGATAGTACGTTGTGAAAAGTGCGGAGCCACTTACATCGGAAATTCCTCGAAACAGAAACTGAAGGATGGAAGCTTTCGGCTTTACAAAAGTTATAGATGCAGAAATGCCTACAGTAACAACACTTGTGATGCGCCCTCTATTTCGGAGAAAGCTTTGAATCAAGAGCTGTTTAAATCTCTCCGGGTTACCAGCGAGAAAGTGCAGGAAAAACGGAGTAACAATTCCGGCAAGATGGATAGAAAAAAACTCCAAAAAGAGATTGATCTCAGTAACCGGAGACGTAAAAACTGGATGATGGCATTAGGGGACGGTAAATTGGAACCTTCAGATTACGCTTCTCTCATGGATGAAGAAGAGGCTCGTATTTCTAAACTGACTGAAGAGTTTCAGGAAGAATCCCTATATGTAAACGAACACTCTGAAGAAGAAATCAAAGATATGATGGTAAATCTAAAGGATAATTGGGACCTCATAGAGGCAGATATCCAAAAACAGTTGATACAATCCATGTTCCGCAAAATAACAATAAAAAAAGAATCAAACGGATGGGAGATTGTTGATGTCCTCACCGTTTGACTCTTTCCCTCAAAACTTTAAGTACAAAAATGGAGCCGAGGGGAGTCGAACCCCTGTCCGAAGATAACGGCACATAAGTTTCTACGAGTGTAGTCACAGTTTTGATGTCACCCGAGTATCGCCCCGTAACCGGCTATACGTTGGGTCAGCCTGATTATCTTCTTCTGCTGACCCCAGGCGGAGACCAGACAGCGTATCCCACTACTTGTTAGCCCCTATCCCTGTCACATGGGCGATGCAGGGTAGAAGCACGCACACAGGTTATTAAGCTGCGAAAGCGTAAGTTTGTTGTTGTTTGCCGTTTAATAGGCTTTAGCGTTGATGAAGCGGACGCGTCCCCACTACTCGCTGCTCATGCTCGAACTACCCCCGTCGAATCCAAGAACGGCCCCTCATTAAAAAGGGCGCTTCGGATCAAGCGGATCTTCTAAGCAAGAGAGATCCAATCTGCAGCCTCTAACCTGAGGACTGCCACGAAGCAAAAATCTTACTTACACAGTATAGCACATTTATCAACACTTTAACACGTGGGTTAAAGGAATTGAAGGAGCAATCTGGAATTCCGGCTTCCCGTAACACGTTAGCAGCTTATCTGGCGATTTTCTGCTTCTCACGCAGCGCGCGCTGGATATCGCGTTGAGCGTCCTTTTTGGCGGCAGAGTCGCGTTTGTCGTATTGCTTCTTACCTTTACCGAGGCCGATCAGCAGCTTGGCATAGCCGTTACGCACATAGATCTTCAGCGGCACTATCGAGTAGCCATCCTGTTTGGATAAGCCCAGCAGCTTATGAATCTGCACCTTGTGCATCAGCAGCTTGCGCGTACGCGTGGGATCGTCAGGATTGGAACGGTTACCCTGCTCAAAAGGGCTGATATGCATGTTGTGGATATGAATCTCACCATTACGGATGGTAGCGAACGCATCACCAATGTTAGCGCGGCCATTACGCAGCGACTTGATCTCTGTACCGGTTAGCACCATACCCGCTTCAAAAGTGTCCTCGATAAAATAATCATGGGAAGCTTTTTTGTTCTGGGCGAGCACTTTCCCGTCTGCTTTTTTACCCATGAAAGTCACTCCTTGAATCGATTTCCCCGCAGGAAGCGGAGTTAGTGTCAGATCTATATTGTATCAAAATGGATCCGGTGAACGCAAGGAAGCACGTCTATTGGCATTGCATGACATCGACTTACCCGCCGATCTCCATTTTGACAACTATATGTCAGGTAGTAGATAAAGCGATATGACACAAGTCAATATCGTCCTCCATACACGGTCATTTCTGCATAGTTGTACTTCTTAAGAGGACTCCGTTTCATAATGTTATTACCCATTATGTAGGAGAGATAGACCCTAACAGCTATAAGGTTGATTATCCAGCAGAAAAAACATATGTCCAGCGATCATTGTTTAGTATTCGACTGGATTAATCGTAACGCTAATATTTAGCCCAATTGGGTACATGTAACGGACTCAGTGGACCTTATTGGGTGATATTCCTGCAGTTTGATATTCTAACGGACACAGATAACACTATTTATGCCGGATCGCGGTAATGGTCACACTTTGGTGACAGATAAGGTCACTGGAGTCCGCAACATGCTGCAGGTGAGTAATATGCAGAGAATAACGGCATC
Source organism: Paenibacillus sp. DMB5 (assembly GCF_001517085.1). Taxonomy (GTDB): domain Bacteria; phylum Bacillota; class Bacilli; order Paenibacillales; family Paenibacillaceae; genus Paenibacillus_AQ. Next base: position 405 of record NZ_LRAC01000087.1, on the reverse strand, counting down.
TGAGTCCGTTAGAATCATTGTGATGTAAGCTCGGCATAATTATTGCACCAGATAATTCAGGAAGGCTAACCACAGAAAGTGTGTACAGATTAAGACACCCGCAGACAACAGGGGTATGCAAAAAAAGCGCTCCAAGCAGCCATATAAGCGGCTTGGAGCGCCCCTCAGTCTCAGTCTATTCCTGAGACTTCTTCTTCTTTTTCTTGCGGCGCACGGCGTTCTCCGCGTTGCCGCTGCCCTGGCCGCCCGGCGTGACAGCCGGGCTGGTGAACACGCCGCCTTTCTTCTTGCGGCGGCCCTTGTCCTTGCCGCTGCTGCCGCGGCTTTCAACCCCGCGATCCTCCCGGCTCGTGAACCGGGTGTTCGCGTCAACCCCGCGCAGCTCGCCGCTGCCCGCGCCGTCTC
>NZ_LRAC01000086.1 GCF_001517085.1 Paenibacillus sp. DMB5 | reverse complement strand
CGGGGCGGCCGAAATCAAGGGCATTATTGCCCTTCATTTCGCACATTTGGCCCGATCGGCCAAATCAAGGGCATTATTGCCCTTCATTTCGCACATTTGGCCGGGGCAGCCGGAATCAAGGGCATTTTTGCCCTTATACCGGCTACTTGGCCGGACCATCCGGCCTTCCTTCCGCCTCACGCACCCGCGCCAGCGTAACAAATATCCGCAGCACATACGCATCCACCCAAAGTTAAAAAAGTATAGTACGCGCGTTCCTCCACAGCTTCAATGCTCTCTTACCCAAAGGCTTTCTTCCTTTAACTGCTGTGTATAGACATTTCCTCACTCTCAAAGTATTTGCCCATTGAGCATTTTTGCACTTTGGGCAAAAATATGCTTTAATAAACTTTAGAATTTAAACTATTACTCTACTCAAGAAAGGAGGAAATGAACGTTGAACCCCAAGCTGACGCTGCGCGACCAGAAAAAGGAGGCCACCGCTTATGCTTTATCTGTAGCGGCTTTTGAGCTTGCTCTGGTACACGGTATGGACGGCTTCATTGTAGACGATATTGTCCGGCAGGCGGGCGTCTCGCGGCGGACCTTTGCCAATTATTTTTCCTGCAAGGAAGAAGCGGTGGCAGAATATTTCATGACCCGGGCGACTAGTGACGATGAAAATGACCTTTTAGCCCATCTGGCGCCGGATGCGACACCGCTGGATGCCCTGTACAGCCTGCTCAAGCTGCAGTTCACTTCAGAATTTCTGCACAGATTGCGGCAGTTTGCATCTCTGGCCAACCAGTATCCGTCGCTGGAGCCCTACATCCTCAGCGTGTTCCGCCGGCTTCAGATGGCCGCACAGGAAGTGCTCGAACGGTTCACCCACGGCCGTTATTCCGACGGATACACGCATCTGCTGGCCGGTGCAGTCTACGGAGCATTTGTACCTATACTCGACGGACGGCTCAACGTGCTGCTCCCGGGTGAATCGCAGGAGGACCGGCCCGGCTCCGTATCTTTTGATCAATATCTGACTTCCATGTTCGCTTACTTACGCAACGGCTTCTAAACCAGAGACAAAAAGGAGAAACCATTACATGTCTACATTTCTGTACCGATTGGGGAAATCGGCTTATTCCAAGCCCTGGTATTTCCTCGGCACCTGGATTGTTATTCTTGGTGTGATTGGCGCTCTGCTCGGTGTTAACGGCATCCAGTCCAGCTCCGAAATGAAAATTGAAGGCACCGAATCGCAAAAGGTGCTGGATATGCTGGCCGAAGAGCTTCCGGCTGCCGCCGGCGGCCAGGCCAGCGTCGCCTTTACCGCACCGGAAGGCGAGCGGCTTGATACGCCTGAACGGGCCGCTCTGCTCCTTAAGGCCATTAATGATGTGTACAGCATGGAATACATCATTAACCCTGCTGAGCTGGCTGCCCAAGCAGCAGCCGCTGCCGCTCAGGCCGCAGGCGCTGACCCGTCCGCGGCTGCAGGCCAAGGCGCTGATCCGTCGGCCGCCGCAGGCCAGGGCACCGCCGCTGATCCGTCGGCCGCTGCAGGCCAGGACGATGCAGCAGCTCAAGCCGCTGCGGCTCAGGCAGCTGCCGCCGCGCAAGCTGCATCAGCTGTTCCTTACGGTCCGCTGATGGTTGACGGCGCTATGGTTCCCGGCGTCATGCTGTCCTCCGACGGCAACATCGCCCTGTTCCAGTTCCAGTTCACTGTACAGCAGACCTCACTACCATCCGAAGTACCGGACAACGTGATCAAGGCTGTAACCGAAGTCGAGCAGGCTGGCTCCGGTATTACTGCGATTCCGAGTGACTCGCTGAAGAGCACGCCTTCCATCGGTTCTACTGAAGCCATCGGTGTTGCCGTGGCTGCGGTCGTATTGTTCATTACCCTCGGTTCGGTTGTTGCAGCCGGGCTGCCACTGATTACGGCGCTCCTCGGGGTGGGTATCAGTGTCGGCGGCGCCTTTGCCCTCGGCAGTGTAATCCAGATGAATGACATTACGCCAATTCTGGCTGTAATGATCGGTCTGGCTGTCGGGATTGACTACTCCCTGTTTATCGTTAACCGCCAGCGCCGCCTGATTCTCGATGAGAAGCTGAATGCGCGTGAAGCGGCCAGCCGGGCTGTCGGAACTGCCGGCAGCGCCGTATTTTTTGCCGGATTGACTGTCATTATCGCCCTGTGCGGGATGCTGGTTATCGGTATGGAATTCCTGTCCACTATGGCGCTCGTTGCCGCTGTCAGCGTACTGATCAACGTCCTGCTGGCACTGACCCTGCTGCCTGCGCTGCTTGGTCTCGTCGGCGAAAAGATCTGCACAGCCAAAGCGCGCTCCAAGAGTGCTGCTGCCGGCAACAAAGAGCATCACGGCTTCTCGCACCGCTGGGCTAACGCTACAGTGAAATTCCGCTGGCCGATCATTATTCTGGTCGTGCTTGTACTTGGAACAGCTGCGATTCCGGTAACCAAAATGGAGCTCGGTATTCCGTCCGGCGCCTCGGCAAACCTGGATACTCCGGCCCGCCAGAGCTATGACGTCATCTCCAAAGGCTTCGGCGAAGGCTTCAACGGCCCGCTGCTGCTGGTTGCCCAGCCGAATAACCCTTCAGACAAAATCTCGATGGAGACGCTCGGCAAGCTGACTCAAGAGCTGCAAATGCATAACAATGTCACACTGGTATCCCCGATGGGTGTTAACGAAACCGGCGATATTGCCATTATCAGCCTGATTCCAAAAACCGGGCCGACCGATACAGAAACAAGAGATCTGGTGCAGGATCTGCGCGATCCTTCCTACAGTCTTGCGTCCGACAACGATATTACCCTTGGTGTAACCGGCTTTACCGCCATTAACATCGATATGTCATCCAAGCTTTCCGATGCTTTCCCTATTTACATCGGTATCATTGTTATTCTTTCTCTGATCATTCTGCTGCTTGTGTTCCGGTCGATTATTGTGCCAATCAAAGCAACAGTAGGCTTCATCCTCAGTATCCTTGCTACCTTCGGCGTGACTACAGCCGTTTATCAGTGGGGCTGGCTGCACTCCCTGTTCGGTTTTGATACCGGCGGGCCGCTGCTCAGCTTTATGCCGATTCTGGTCACCGGTATCCTGTATGGTCTGGCGATGGATTACCAGGTGTTCCTGGTCAGCTCGATGCGCGAGGCTTATGTTCACGGCCGCCACGGCAATGACAGCATCGTACACGGCTACGATCTAGCCAGCCGCGTCGTGCTTGCTGCGGGTGTGATTATGGTTTCCGTCTTTGCCGGCTTCATCTTCGCACCAGATGCGATGATCAAGCAGATCGGCTTCGCCCTGGCCTTCGGTATCCTGATTGATGCCTTTATCATCCGGATGACGCTCGTTCCGGCCGTAATGGCCGTGTTCGGCGACAAGGCCTGGTGGCTGCCGAAATGGCTGGACCGCATGCTGCCGAACCTCGACGTTGAGGGCGACAAGCTGATTGCCAAGCTTAACGCCGAGAATGGCGTGAGCGGACACAAGAAATAACAAAAAGGACGGCATCACCGCCGTCCTCCCCAAATAAAGAGCAGAGCCTGCAGACCGTGTCTGCAGGCTCTGCTCTTTTTACTCCCGTTGAAAAGTTACTGCGCGGAAATCCCGAACTCTACGCCGGCAAAGGAAGGCCTGTCGGCTTCCGCCATTGACAACGCTACCGGGGCAGCACTTGACTGTGCCATCTCCGATGTATTCAGCGCCCCTGCGATATTCTCCATTGCTTCAATGGGTGCGTTGTCGTCGCAGCCTGCCAGCAGCAGACACAAAATGAACAAAACCAGAATTATCCGGCGGCTTTTTATCATTTGAAGTTTCCCTCCAGACCCTTCGCCTTATTTATTAATAACGGGCAAAATCAAGATAAATTCGATCACCGGAATGGCTGCCGTCGCGGCGACTATAATCTTACCTCGGGGATTGGCCATATTTATCGTCCAGCCGAAACCGTGAATGTTCGGAACAAGCAGCGCCGGATCCTCAGGGTTCACGTAAATGCTGCCGAGCCATTTCCAGTGCCTCTCCTCCATCGACGGAACGTCTCTTAGCTGATCAATACCTTTGATCCGCATGTAGAGCATTACGCCGATTAGGGCCACGAAGAGTACTGCCAAAAGCGACATGCCGGAGAGGAAGAGCAGATTTCCCTTCCAGCCGTACAATCCTATAGCCTGCGCCACTCCTACGAATACAATCATTAGCAGCGAAGCGGCCCATGCCAAAATCGAATGGATTCGCTTATGCGCTAACTGCTTCTGCAGCGAGCCTTCCCTGTCCTGGGGGTCCAGCGATGTCCTTGCACGGCTGATCAGCCGGTTATAGCAGAGGAAAACGGTGATATTTAGCGCTTGCACCATGTTCAGTACGAACACAATCCACACGGATTTGTTAAAACTGAAATTTCCGAGAATCAGCACCTGCGGAATCGTATCCCACTTCATAGCAGCGAAGAAGATGCACAGCGCCATCACGGCGGCATTTACCGAATACCACCACGGGCTTAACGCCGGTCTATGTGTCCTTCCGGCCATAAGACTTGCTGCGCGCTTACTCTGCGGGGCAATCTCCCAGCCTCTGGCTGCTTTCAAGCGCACTGCGGACATGCGGCTGATCCACATGGCAAAGCCTGACCCCATAATTGAAAGCAAAATAGCTGCCGTCCAAATCAGGAGACCCCACGCCGGCAGATAACGCAACCATAAAAAGCAAGCCGCTGCGCCGGCAACGGCCGCAAACCCGCTGGTAAGCATAGCATAATTCCGGCGAATGGCACGGACGGCAGGCTCCTGCTGGGCCTCCTCAGGCAGCACAATGCCGAACAGTACAGTCCGCAATCCGAGATAGACCTGTAAGCTAAGCATCAGAACGATCATTACATAAAGGCTCGATATCAAGATTAACGGTTGTTGTGCCAATGTTATTCCCCTCCGCGATTCTTAATTATATCCCGGTACACCGACTTGCTCTCCTGTGCAAATACCTCTTCCGCCATGCCTCTTACCGCAGCTGCCGCCGCAAGAGACCGCAGCTGCCGCCGGAGCTTCTCCTCAAAAGCCTCTGTCACGACGGGCATCCCGCCCGGCTGGACGATAACACCTGTCTTCCGGTGTACTTGAAGCAAGCCTTCCTGCTTAAGCAAGTTGTAGGCTTTGTTGACGGTATGGAGATTGATCCCCAGGTCCTCCGCCAGGCTTCGGATCGACGGAAGCGGATCTCCGGGCTGCAAGGCACCGGAGGCAATCCCTTCGACGATTTGGTCAACCAGTTGTGTATAGATCGGGGTTTCCGATTGCAGATCGAGCTCTATGAACAAAAACAGCCCTCCTTTATTCATTTGTTATATTACATGTATAACACAGATAACAAAACTACTCAATAGCGAATTGAAAATAATTCCATACAAACCAAAAAGCAGCTGACTACTGGTCAGCTGCCGCGGTGTCCTTATTCAACTAAGCTACACTATTGAACCGGAATTTCTTTTTCCATAATAAAATCATCCATGACAAATCCGTTCCCGATATCCGCAATTTGTTCCCGTACGGTCCGGAAGCCTTTTTTCTCATATACTGCAATACTGGATTCGTTATGACGATTGACCGTCAGCCAAATATGACTCAGGCTCCGTTCTTTACACAGCTTCTCCAGAAAAGCCAGCGCCTGGCTGGCATAGCTGCGTCCCCTGTGCTCCTTGCCTATGTAGAACTTGCTCAAGAAGAGCCTGCCCTCTTCGGGTCTGGCCGAAATATATCCGACTGCGGAGCCGTCACTACGGATTATGTAATATTCATAGCCCTGATTAAAGATCTGATCCGTAATCGCTTGAATAGACTGGAACTTTTCAATCATGTAATCAATCTGCTCCATTGTAATAATGGAAACGTAATATTCGCGCCATATTTCTCCTGCCAGTCGTGCCACCTCAGCGGCTTCTTCCGTTGTATCCACCTGTGAAAACATAAGTTTCATGACATGTGCCTGCCTTTCCCGGATCTCTTGCCCTATCATATTAATAAAATATTATAAATTCATGAAAGCTTGGCCGCAACTTTGTCTCCTTATGATGTCAAAAAAGCGCAGCCTGCAGACCCAGTCTGCAGCTGCGCTTCTATCAACACCTCACCGTTACATCACACGGCTCAAGACTGCTCCGCCCCCCACGCCCGGATCAGCCGGGCGAAGACCGCGGCCGCTTCCGCCCGGCTCGTTTCTCCCTGCGGATCAACATAATCGCCCGGCTTGCCGCTCAGAATGCCCCCCGCCGCCAGAGCCTCTACGGCGTCCTGCGCCCAGTGACTCACGCTGCCCGCATCGGTGAACTCCGGCAAAGTAATGCCAAGCGGCTTATAGCCCTTGGTTGCTGTATAGTTATACAGCATTACTGCCATCTGCTCGCGTGTAATGACAGCATCCGGGCTGAACAGGCCTTGTCCCGTTCCATTAACGATGCCGCTTTGGGCGGCCCAGGTTACCGCAGAGGTATACCATTGCCCGGCAGGCACATCAGTAAATCCCGTCCCTGCATACCTGCCCAGGTCCACTCCCTCCAGATTGGCCAATACCTGGGTGAACATCGCCCGGGTCATCGGCGTCCGGGGATCGAACAGCTCCTTGCCTGTACCACCAAACAACCCGCGTGCCGACACAAAGGCTATATCCTGCGCAGCCCAATGGGCGGAAGGCACGTCATGGAACACGTGACCGTTATAAACAACATCGTAAGTGCCCGTAGCTGCGGCGGTGAAGGTGACGCTGTTGCCGGCTGCTGCAGCCAGCGGCAGGATAACGTCTTTTCCGTTTTCTTTTTTAACTACGGCATACTCGTTAAGATTACGGCCTTCGGCTGCCTCAACAGGCAGCGTGAGGTTCAGCGGATAACCGGGCTCCGCATACACTGCCGGCTTACCGTCTTTCAGCAGTTCAATGGTATAGCTGCCTTTACGGATGCGGAGCACCAGCGTGTCGCCGTACTTCTTTTTCATCATCTGCAATGTAGCGCTTGGAAGGGTAACGGTTCCGTAGCCGCTTTTAATAGTAAATCTTGCTGCCCCCATCGCCGCTGCGGAGAACTGAACCGTCAGGTTATCAATGCCGTCCGCATTAATAACCAGCTCGCTGCCGCCGCCCAGAGCCGTCCCGATTTGGCTGTCGCCCAGAAGCAGGCTGTAGCCTCCATTCTCATTTTTGCTCAGCGTACCAGCTAACCCGTTCAGGGAAACCTGCGGTGAATCAGCAGCTTCTTCTGATTGCACGCCGCCGGGCGTTGCCGGATTCTCCGGCTGATTTGGAACGGGCTTGCCGTCCGGCAGCGCAATATCCTCTGCATTAAACATGAAGATCAGCCGCTCGCTGGTGGAAATGTCCGGAATATCTGTGATCTGCGAAAGTGTTTTGTTTCCCAGGCGAAGCGTCAGAACGGCATTGCTGCCAGATCCGGCTGCCTCCTGATAGACAATCCGGTTATCGTATTTGGAAGAAGCCAGAAAGAAAGGGCCGACTCCGCTGGAGCGCAGGATGAACCTTTCATTGTCACCGATCACTGTAGCATCCGCCTTGATCAGGTTGTATTCCCCCGACTTATCCTCCTTCACCGATAGATATTTGTTCGTCTCAAGCAGCAGGATCGAATACGTGCCGTCCTCGCCTGCTACCAATTGGAAGAACGGCGCATCCTTTTTCATCGAGCTTGTTGTAAGCTCACCATCGGCGTTGACTGCATAATACGAGTTCAGGGTCTCGGCGGTTTTTTGACCGTTAACGGTACTCCAGTTTCGCTGATACAAGGGCTCCCAGCGCGTCCGCATCTGAAAATACGGCCCGGCCACCGCAGTCTGCGGCTCCCCGTTGTAATAGGTCAGCGTGCCAAAGTTCAGATTGTCGAAGTGCACCATGCCCTGAGGCCGCATCGCCGCCGCCGCCCGGGCCGTCCAGGTCATATCAACCCCGTCAGTCTTGCTGTAAAGCACCAGCCCCTGCTCAAAACAGGTCTCAGCTCGCCCCGGTTCAGCCCGTTGTTCTCCATGTCAAACCCTGTCCCGTAATACCCTCTCCCGGTATCCCCGAACACATTCGGCATTGCTGTAAAAGGAACCTCCACCCCGGACAATTCCTGTGAATACAGATTGTATTTGGCCGAATACTCAAAAGCCTTCGCCAGCCTGTTGTCATACAAGGAAGCCAAGTCTTCATTCTGATTAGCGGCGATCAGGCAAATTTCAGCCATATAACCAAGCGCCAGCATGGCATGGGCCTGATCACGGCCGGTCTCCATCGTCTGCCCCGAATCGTTCACGTAAGCGAAGATAGAGCCGTTCGTATGAATGTCCTGATACAAGCCCATCGCGCGCTCAAAAATCCCACTATTGTCACACAGCACACCGATCGCCATCATGCTGACAATAGCGGCTGCGTCCCAGTTGCCGTTGGCCAGCATCGGAACGGCCGCATCCTGGATGACGGGGTAGACTACATTCAGCATCATAGCCTGCAGCACTGCAAAGTCCTCATAGCTATATCCGCTGTACCCGCCGCCGTAATACCGGATAATCTCCGCAGCACTCGCATACTTGTAGGCATTGATGCCTGCTCCCAGAATTCTGTCCCTGCCGTCAATGACCTTCAGTGTTTTTGCCCACTCACTCAGCAGGCCTGCGGCCATGTCCGCATATTTAGCATCCCCGGTGATGACCCACTGCAGGGCGTTGAAATACGCGGCATTACCTCCCTTTTCAAAATAACCGATGTTGCCGGAATCAGACGGGGCCCCTCCGCGCCCGACCTTTGAGAACACTTTGGTCTGGTAACCGGAGCTGGCTATTCCGTAAGGAACACTGTCTGTCATTCTCCGGTAATCGGAGTACCAGGGCTCTTGCTTAGCCTGAACATGCGCCTTCATATCCTCCAGGTCCTGCATGCTCAGCAAAATCCCCGGATGGCTGAAGATCCGGATACTTACCTCCGCCTTCGTGCTATAGCCGTCTCCGTTATACTCAACCGTATATGCATGAGTGCCGGCGCTCAAACCCTGCAGCTTCACCTGCATAAGGCCATCCGAATAAACCGCGTCAGATACTGTACCGTTAATCTTGTAACCGGCAGGGTCCGTATCCCCGTTCACGGGCTTCCACAATAAATATGCATTATCTCCGGATACCTTCTGGCTGATTTCCAGCGGGTCTTTTCCCGTAACCTGTTCAAAATAAAACCGGTATTCCTTGTTCTCAGCGGCTCTTCCGCTGCTCTGCATGGCATTAGCGGTCATTGTCACATTAAAGCGGCTGAAGTTGCTGTCATCCCTCATGGTGGACAAATGCGAGAAGATCCTGTAGAAGCCTGACTCTGTGTATTGATCCACATAAAAACGCTCATTCCACCCCGCTACTACTGCCGATGCTGTAATCTCAAACGTCCTGTCCGTACTGACGCCGTTCACCGCGCCGCTGATAATATTGAAATAACGGTGGGTATTGTCCAGGAACTCTTTTGCCGAAAAATAGTTCTGGATAGTCAGATATTTCCCGGTATCCAGCGACTTGATGGAATAAGCCGTTCTGGTCGCCCCGGCCTCAGGCTCCTCATGATCCACCGTTGCAAAATAATCAAGCACATACAGGGCAAATGCAGATGCCTCGCCGGGATGGGCGGTAAGCGACAGCTTTTCCGTAACCGGGTCTACTTTTACATACTGCCCATCCCCGCTCCTCATCTTAAGGATCATCGCCGCAGTCTGGCTGTTACTATAGTAATCTCCCAGGTCTGGACCGGTAATTTGGGACGGAAGCTCCATAATCTCCAGATTGTCCATCGCTGTCTGCAGCGTTAACCGGGCCTCGTCAACCTCAGCTTGCGTTGCATCGTTTATACTTAATGCTTTGGCCTGATCAAGTGCCGCCGTAAATATCGCCCAGCTTTCACGTGTGTACACGATTTCAATTAATTGCTCTGCTTGCGTAATCAGCGCGTTCAGAGCGGTTCTGTCGCTTCCATCGTTTACAACCGGATCACCCAGTGTAACGTTCAGGACAGGTCCCGGGAAACCTGAAGTGTTTCTGGAGGAAAATAACTCACTGGCACTAACTGTATTATCCTCCGCTTTTGCCGTCGTGAGATGAATACTCACTACTTCTCTTCCGTTGTTTAGCGCATTTCGGAAGATGGGAGACAGATCAACAGTAAGATTCTCTTCACTGGACGATGTGACCGTTCTGGTAACCACAGGGGAACCAGCGATTTCATACGGACGGGTGTTATAAGTAACATTGGTGACGGTCCATTCATTATCCGTGTCACGCAGAAGAGATTCACTTTCCGTAAAGACCAGCTCATTCGGCGCATGTGATTTTCTGAAGCTAAGCTGCATCGTCATTTCGTCCGGATTATACCGGTCCGTATCGATAGAGGACAAATCAAACTTCAGATACGCATGACGGGACTTTCCATAGATTAATTTGGCTGCACTCAGGCTTGTTCCCTGGGCATTGCCCTGACCGTTAAAATTGGACACAAAGGCATCCTGCGCGGCCGGAAAAGATAGGTCTGTCCCCGCCGCAGCCGCAGCGTTAACTCCCGGGCCCGTAAACAAGGAAGTCACCGGCAGACAGATACACAGCAGCACGGAAAAGAATGGCTTCAGATAAGGTTTCATGATCGCTCTCCTTTTGTGTTAAAATGCAAGGCTGTTATTTATGAATACGCTTGCAATAGTAACACAGATAGCAGATGCTCCATATGCGGCTTTTTTAAGCTTGATGCGGTTTTTTTTAAGAAGCTTCACGGAATGAAGTCTTGTTTTCGAGTTGTGAAAATAAAAAAAGCACCCCGGCCTGCCGGCTCTCAGGATACTTTTTTTGATGGATCATTTACCGCCGCACCCGTCTGGCAAAATCCACGAACTGGAACTTGTCCAGCCGGTGTCTGGATTCGGTGTACTGGAACAGCACGGTGTTCTCAAGATAGACGTAGTTCCGTACGACAACGATATGCGTGTATTTCTTCAGATCAAGCAGCCGGTGGTCCTCCTCTGTCGAGGGCTCCACGGAGATCAGCTTTTTGGCATAGCTGATCTTCAGCCCGAGCTCCCCTTCCAGATATTCGTAGATGGAGCCTGCGGCAATGTCCCTGCTTAGAAAAGGCACAATATCCGCCCGGAAATAGTCCTTGTCCAGAATGATCCGTTCCCCTTCGATCTCTCTGGCCCGGGTGACTTTCCAGATTAGGGCATCCTCCGGAATCTGCAGCTGTCTGGCCGGCATGGAGCCGGCCGGCTCCTGTACGGTCTCTTCAACCAGTGTCCGTGACGGGCCGCCCAGCGTGTCGCCCATCTCCTTGAAGGAAATGAGGCCGGTCACGGGAAAATCCATCCGGGTCATATCCAGCACAAACGAGCCGCGTCCCTTGATTTTGTGGATGTAGCCTTCCCGGAACAGCAGATTAAGCGCTTTGCGCACCGTCTCCCGGGAGGTGCCGTAGCTTTCGGCAAGCTCACTCTCTGACGGCAGCTTGGCTCCGGGCGGAAGCTGGCCGGAATGAATCCGGCTGCTGTAATCATTATAGATTTGCAGATAGATATTTTCTCTCAATGTTGATCACCGTCCTATATTGTATCATGCAATGCTGAAGGAAGCATCGCTTCAATTGTGGACAAGGCGTAACAGAAAAACAGCCCCGGAGGGCTGTCCATCTGCAGTCATTCTTTACCGGTGCGGGCCCGTTCAGCCCTTAAGATGAATAGTCAGGATACCGGTCTGCTTCGCTGTCGCCGGTCCGGTCTTCTCTTCAATCCGTTCTACCATATCCTGTCCGGCAGGAATAATGATCGGCGTAATGACCGGGAGACCGGCAGCACGGATTGCATCCATATCGAACTCCAGCAGCAGCTCTCCGGCCCGGACCTTGTCACCGATATTACGGTGCGAGGTAAACCCGTTGCCTTTAAGGGATACCGTATTGATTCCCACATGAATGAGCACCTGCACACCGCTGGCATGTTCAAGTATCAGCGCATGCTTGCTCTTAATGACATGGGCGATTGTAGCATCAAACGGTGCATAAACCTTACCGTCAGACGGCTCAATGGCAATCCCTTCACCCATCTGCTTCTCGGCAAAAGCGGGATCAGGAACCTGCTCCAGCGGCACCGCTCTTCCGCTTATCGGTGCAGCCAGCTCCAGGATGTTCACCGGCTCCTGCGAGGCCTGCACAGAGCTGCGGCTGCTAAGTTCATTGGTCCCGCTTACTGCGCCAGTCCGGGCAGTCTCAGCCGGCTGATTCTTTCTAGCTCGCTGCACAGCTATACGGCCATACAGCATAGTGGCGCCAAACGGCACAATCAGTACAATCGCCATCCCGACAAAGAACACGCCCCACTGGTTCGGGAAAATCGACAGGAAGCCGGGAATCCCGCCTACCCCGATGGACGAGGCCCGGACGTTATTAAGCGTCAGCAGCATGCCGGCAAGCCCGGAACCGATCAGTCCGAAGAAAAACGGATAACGGTAACGGATGTTAACCCCGAAGATCGCCGGCTCCGTAACGCCGAGGAAGGCGGATACAGAGGAGGTGACGGCAAGCCCTTTGGCCTTTTGCTCCCGGACGAGGAAGAACATCGCAAGAGCGGCAGCCCCCTGGGCAATGTTGGACAGCGCCAGCATCGGCCAGAGGAAGGTTCCGCCCTCACTGCCGATCAGCTGGACATCGACGGCAAGGAACGTATGATGCATCCCGGTGATGACCAGCGCGGAATACAAGCCGCCATAGATCAGGCCTCCAAGCAGTGCAAAGTGGTCGAAGATATAGACTAGACCGTCCGTAATCGCATTACCGATGGCAAACGTAAGCGGTCCGATAATGGTAAACGCCAGAAAGCCTGTGATTAGCAGTGCTACCGGTGCAACGACCAGCAGTTTAATGGAATCATGCACCCGCTTGTTCAGGAATTTCTCAATGACGGCCAGAATATAAGCCGAGACCAGTACCGGCAGCACCTGCCCCTGGTAACCGATCTTCTCGATATGCCAGCCAAACAAATTCCAGGTTGGAACAGTCCCTTCAAGTGAAGCGTTGGCATAGCCGTAGGCACTCAGCAAATCCGGATGTACCAGGATCAGACCCAGCACAATCCCGAGCAGCGGACTGCCCCCGAAGCGCGTAACTGCGGCCCAGCCGATCAGTGCCGGCAGGAACGTAAACGCCGTGCTGGCAATGGTATTGATAATGGAAGCTATATCGCTCCAGGCCGGATAGACCTGAACCAGCGACTCTTCGTCAAAGAAGATTCCCGGTCCGGTCAGGATATTATTAATCCCGAGCAGCAGACCCGCGGTGACGATGGCCGGAAGAATTGGAATAAAAATATCAGCCAGCATCTTGATCGCCCGCTGCAGCGGGTTCTGCTTACGGGCAGCCGCCGATTTCACCTCATCCTTCGAGGCGCGGGACCCGCCGGTAATCTTGATCATTTCATCGTAGACGGTATCAACCGTCCCCGGTCCGATTACAATCTGGAACTGCCCCTGGGTCGAGAACTGCCCTTTAACGAGGTCATTGCGGTCCAGCGCTGCCGAATCCACCTTGCTCTCGTCATAGAGCGAGAATCTCAGCCGGGTTACACAGTGTGTGGCAACCTCGATATTCTCCTTGCCCCCGACGGCCCGGACGATATCCTCTACATTTTTGCGGTCTATAGCCATGTGATCACTCCTTACCTGCTGTAGTTATAATGATGTAATAGAATTACGTGCGGATCAGCCACATGTAGGAGGCATAAGGGCTAAGCGGAAGGTCCTGCGCTAAGGCCGGGGCTTCTGCGGTATTACCGGTCAGCAGCTGCTGCCCGCTGCAGCTGCCCAGCTCTGACCATTGCTTGTCGCCGAAGCGGAAGGTGACTTCTTTTCTGCTGAAGTTCGAAACAACCACCAGCGTCGCTCCCTCTGCCTGTCTGGCATAAGCGAACACCTCCGGGTGGCCCTCATCCAGTCTGCTGAAGGTCCCTTCCACAAACACATTATGCTCCTTGCGCAGGGCAATCAGCCTGCGGTAGTGATGAAAGATGGAGTCCGGATCGGCGAGCTCTCTGCGCACATTGATATCCGGGTACCGTTCGTCGACCTTGATCCACGGCGTTCCTGTGGTGAAGCCGGCATTCGGGCTGTCATCCCACTGCATCGGCGTCCGGGAATTGTCACGCGAACGCTCCTGAAGGATGCTGAGCGCTGTGCCCGGCTTTTTACCCTGCTCCTGCAAAATCCGGTACATGTTCAGCGACTCAATATCGCGGAATTCCTCAATGCCTTTCCAGATCGGGTTCGGCATGCCGATTTCTTCACCCTGATAGACATAAGGTGTACCTTGCATGCCGTGCAGCGTTGTCGCCAGCAGCTTCGCACTTTCCACACGGTAGGCCTTATCGTCGGTGAACCGGGAAATGGCCCGCGGCTGATCATGGTTGTTGAAGAACAAGGCATTCCAGCCTCCGCCCTGCTGCATCCCGGTCTGCCACTCTGTAAACAGCCGTTTCATCGCCTCAAAATCATACGGCATCAGCTCCCACTTCTGCCCGTTCGGATAATCCACCTTCAGATGATGGAAATTGAACGTCATGGAGAACTCCCGCTCCTCCGGACTGGAATACCGGATGCAATGCTCAAGCGTTGTAGAGGACATCTCTCCGACCGTTACCATCTCATATGGCCCGAATACCTCATCGTACATCGCCTTAATAAATTCATGTACCCGGGGTCCGTCGGTGTAGAACTTGCGTCCGTCTCCCGGCGGCACACTGCCGTCATCATCAGGGAAGCGCTGGTCCTTGGAGATGACGTTAATGACGTCCATCCGGAAGCCGTCGACACCCTTCTTGGCCCAGAACAGCATCATATCGTTGACCGCCCGGCGTACCTTCTCGTTCTCCCAGTTGAGGTCTGCTTGCGTTTTGTCATACAGGGTAAGAAAATACTGACCCGACGCTTCGTCGAACTGCCAGGCCGACCGCCGAACTTCGACTGCCAGTTGTTCGGCAGTCCGCCATCCGGGCCCGGGTCCTTCCAGATATAATAGTCACGGTACGGGTTGTCCTTGCCGGAAGACGCCTGCTTGAACCACTCGTGTTCAACCGAGGTATGATTGACCACAATATCGGTCATTAGCTTCATGCCGCGCCGGTGCAGCTCCTGCACAAGCTCGTCGAAGTCCTCCATCGTGCCGAAGTCCGGATTAATTGCCTCGTAATCGGCTACGTCGTAACCGTTATCATGCTGCGGCGAAACGTAGACCGCTGCAGCCAGACAATATCAATTCCCAGCTCCTGCAGGTAATCCAGCTTCTCTGTAAGCCCTTTAATATCTCCTGTTCCGTTACCTGTCGTATCCTTAAAGCTCTTAGGGTATACCTGATACACCGTGGACCGGCGCCACCATTCCGAATACCGGGTCTGTGTCAAATGAAGCACCTCCAGAATTTGGTTCTCTCCCAATCATTAAACTTGTATATACAAGTCCAAACACTTCACACAGTTTAAACCTGTATATACAGGTTGTCAACAAGTTTGTGGATGGACAGCCAAAAGAGACTCTGCCAACCAGGTAGTTGGGGCAATGGGTTGGATTAGTGAGATTTTTCCCTTTGGTGAGGCTCGTTCGCAGGCACTTGAGGCGATTCAAGGGGATTTTTCCCCTTGGTGCGGCTCGTTTGCGGACGGATGAGGCGATTCAAGGGGATTTTTCCCTTTGGTGCGGCTCGTTTGCGGATGGATGGGCTGATTCCGGTGCGACCCCCTAATTCCGGAGTCTCCCATATAAAATCGACTCTTGCCGTAGA
>NZ_LRAC01000085.1 GCF_001517085.1 Paenibacillus sp. DMB5 | reverse complement strand
TGACGATTGCCCGCTTTTCCCCCTGCTTGTTCATCACGATCTGGGTAGCCTTGTGAATCCAGCTGGCATCCTTCGCAATGCGGTTTGCAGCTGCGTCATCAATGGGTGTTCTGTTCAGCACCCCATTGATGACCGTCGTATCCAGCACATCGCCGTTCTTGGCGTCAATAATCACGTGGTACTCCTGAAATTCCTTCCCCTGCCCGTGCAGGGTGCCGGCTTTGTATGGAGCCGAATGCACAGTCCAGGTTAGCTGCTTGTCCGCTCCTAGCTCAGCCAGAAGGGTCTTTGTCTCCAGCTTGGAAACATCGGCATCGAACAGTTTGTTTACACTTTCTGCAGCCAGCCGCTTCGCTTCAGTCTCGCTGATGTCCTGCGCCACGGGCGGGGCAGTCACATTGTGCCGGGCAGCGATATAATTCAGCCGGTAGGACCAGTCAATCAGCTGCAGCAGCTCTTCGTCAGTCATTGTCCGTTCCGGGTAGGTGTACGTGTGCGTCTCTAAATCCACATACACCTCTGCCTGTCCGGCCTTAAGCGGCAGCGGCTGCTCCGGGCGGAGCCCTTCATACACATATTTATCTTCCAGCACCAGTCTGCGTTTTATTTCTGCTTCGGTTATCTCCCTGCCCGAGATGCCGGGTTCAAGCCCGGGCTTATTGATGTAATCGTAAATCTGCTCAATCTGCGCTTCGCTCATATCTTTAAGCAGATCAGCTGTTACCGTAGATACCGGAGCCGGTGCTTCCACCTTCAATACAGGAATTGCACTTCCTGACGCTGCGGGCTGAACCTTGGCCTGAACGGCCGGACCGTTCCCTGCAATGACCTGCGAATTCACAATGCCGGGGACGAGAAAAGCACTTAAGGCAAGCACGCCTCCTGAGAATAGAACAACGGCTCCGGCATACATTTTCTTTTTGTTCAATTGAATGACCTCCATCGGGATCTGGGATGTTTAATCTGTCTATACCTTAATCCCGGGATGTTATAGAGTAGGAGGCCAGTTGTTATGGAGTTGTAAAATAAGCCGGATGCTTGTCCCTTGCCCGGGCACAGACTCCAGCTCAATCCGGGCCTGATGCGCCTCGGCAATCTGCCGGCATAAGGACAGACCAAGCCCGGCGTTACCGTACAGGCGCGAACGCGCCGGGTCTGCCCGGTAGAATGGCTCGAAGGCGCGTTTACTCTGCTCCGCCGTCATTCCGCTGCCGCTATCGCGCACCTCCAGCACAGCTTCTCCATTCTGCTCATAGGCGAGCAGGCGTATCGGACTGCCCGGCTGGGAGGCGTGAACCGCATTCTCGATCAGGTTCACCAGAAAGGATGCCAGCAGATCGGCATCTCCACGCACGGCTTGAATGGAGCTTTCTATCTCCAGCGGAATGCCGCGCTCTTTTAATCTATGCTCCTCTGTCTGCCTCACCGCCTCGAACAGACCGGATACCTCCACTTCGGAAAGTTCCAGAGGCTGGTGCCGGAGAACGGACAAATCCAGCAGCTTAAAGGCCAGATTCTTCAGCCGGACTGTTTCGCTCCAGATGTAACGGCCGGCCTTGATCTGTTCTTCCTGTCCGATGTTGGCCGAGGTAAGAAACTCCGCAAAGCCCTGCATGCTCGTCAGCGGTGTGCGCAGCTCATGGGCCAGATTATCGACCATCCGCTGCTTCTCCTCCGCCATATCGGAGAGCTCGGTCATGCGCTGCTCCACTGCAGCAGCCATCCGGTTGAAGTGAACCGCGAGCTCCCCGAATTCATCCCTGCTGCGCAGCTCCACCCGGTTCGAATAGTCGCCTTCGGCGATCGTGCGGGCGGTCTCTGACAGCTGCTTCAGAGGCTTCGTCAGCCGTCGGATCAGCAGGTAGAGCAGCAGCGCCAGCACCGGTCCGGCAATCCAGTTGATCAGCACGAAGAAACGGTTCAGCTCCTGCTGCTGGGCATATAGCCCGCTGATATCGCGGTTATAGGTCAGCTCCAGATCCTGGTACGGAGCAGGCAGCGGCATCGATAACCGGATTGCCTGTTCACCCACCTCATCCATGCCGCCAGCCTGGCCGCCTCGGGGGCTGGGATAAACCAATCTCCCATTCTCCCGCAGTTCAAGGCCGATTCCCTGGCCGCGGTAATAATCCCCGTACGACTGCGCCACGCTGGCCAGCAGGACAGGAGTAAGGGTATTGCCACGTGCACGGATCGAATCGAGATTTTCAAATATGTTGTTTGCGATTAACGTCTGCTCGCTCGCCGCCCGTCTGGTTTCGCTGTCCATATTCAGCTGCCAGCTTTTTTTCATCACCATAATGACACTTACATCAAGGGCAACAATAAAAAGAACAAGTACGGCGAGCAGAATCTTATGCCAGAACCGCATGCTAGACCTGAACCTCCAGGCGGTAGCCCAGCTTGAATACGGTTTTGATCCGCTCTTCCCAGCCCAGTTTTTTGCGCAGCTGACGGATATGGACATCTACAGTGCGGGTATCACCGGCAAAATCATAGCCCCAGGCCAGCTCCAGCAGCTTTTCCCTGGAAAGGGCAATATTACGGTTGCGGATCAGCACTTCGAGCAGCTCAAATTCCCTGGCAGTCAGATCGACCGATTGCTGGTCCACACGGACCTGCCGCTCCGCGAACCGCACCTCCACACCATCGCAGACAAACGCCGGCACTGCCTGTTCATTCCTGCGCAGCACGACATTAATGCGGGCCAGCAGCTCCAGCATTTCAAACGGCTTGATAATATAATCCTCCGCACCCAGCTCGAACCCCTTAATCCGGTCAGCCAGCGCATGTTTGGCCGTAATCAGAATTACCGGGATCTGCAAATGGGCAATCCGCTGCATCACTGCAAACCCGTCCAGTCCCGGAAGCATCACATCGAGCAGAATCAGATCCGCCCGCTCCTGCTCCAGCATGTCCGCCGCCTCCAGACCGTTATAAGCCTTGGCATACGTATGCCCGACCAGCTTAAGGTTCATCGTAATCAGGTCACTGATCGGCTGTTCATCCTCAACCACTAATATATGAGCCATCTGGTAGATATCCTCCTGAGCAAATCGTTAAGAAAATAATGTCTTGTTGAGTCTAGCATAACAGTCAATTTTTTGTAAAAAGATATTGTATGAACTAAAATCAAGTTATACTAATGTAATGCATTCTCTTTTAAAAACTCAATAATCTTATAACGCATACGGGGGCGACTAGCCATTAATAAACAGGATCAGGTCATGCTGCAGTTCCGGGACTTATTTAACAAGATGGCCTGGATTAATAAATCGAAGATGGAAGAGAGTCTCAGAGGCTGTAAGCCGTCCGAGGTTCACTGCATTGAATGTATCGAAAAAAATGCGGATTCCAATGTGACCAAGCTCGCGGAGTCCCTGTATATGACCAAAGGTGCCATCAGCAAATTAACCAAAAAGCTTACCGATAAAGGCCTTATCGAAAGCTACCGGAAGCAGGATAACAAGAAAGAGGTTTATTTCAAGCTGACTGAGCAGGGCAGAACCATATTTAATATACACGAGAAGCTGCACAACGAGTTCCGCGAGCGGGATCAAGCCGTATTTGAGCAGGTAACCGGGGAGCAATATGACAGTATGCTCAGCTTCATCGACAAGTACAGCCGGCATCTGGATGCCGAAATCAGGAAACAGGGTCTGGATATCAATAAGTCAGACAGCTTGGACTGATAACTATCTAAACCAACAGCAGCTCATATCTATAAAAGCAGCCCCCTTCTAATAAGAACGGGCTGTTTTTTATTGATCTTTTTTTGTTGACAAGGAAACTAAATCAGGTTATTGTTTTGTTGACAAGGAAACTAAATTACTTTTTAGGAGATTAACATGGCAAATGAAAATGTACAGACGGCAGCATTACCCAAAGAAATCCTCATTGCAGCCTGGGCCATAGCCCTTGGAGCAATCGCCCCGATGCTTGACTCTACAATGGTGAACATCGCTATAGATCAGCTAACCAGGGATTTTAACACAACCCTCCATATCATCCAGTGGGCGATTACAGGCTATGTTCTGGCCCTCGCGGTTGCGGTCCCCGTATCCGGCTG
Source organism: Paenibacillus sp. DMB5 (assembly GCF_001517085.1). Lineage (GTDB taxonomy): Bacteria > Bacillota > Bacilli > Paenibacillales > Paenibacillaceae > Paenibacillus_AQ. The sequence continues at coordinate 62,466 of NZ_LRAC01000085.1, read as the reverse complement.
GTTGATGAATCAATTTAACGGTAAAAAAGTGTTCGTCGGCGCCGTTATCGCCTTTGGCGTCATTTCCGCTCTGGTGGGATTCAGCTGGGACATATCCAGCTTCATCTGCTTCCGTCTGCTGCAGGGCTTTAGCGCCGGAGTCATTACCACCCTGATGTTCACCCTTCTGGTCAAAACCGCAGGTCCGGACAATCTCGGCCGGGTCATGGCTATCGTCAGCACCCCGATGATCTTCGGCCCCATCCTGGGACCGGTAATCGGCGGCTTCATCGTGCAAGGGGCATCCTGGCACTGGATTTTCTTCATCAACGTGTTCGTTGTTATGATTGCAGCACCGCTGATGATGAAAAAGATCCCTGACTTCGAGCCCTTCAACAAAGAAAGTAAGCTCGATCTGTTCGGGATCCTTGTTCTGTCTTCTATGAGTGCAGCCCTGATCTACGGCATTACCACAGCAGCCGATCACGCCTCCTTCAATAACCGCGAAACCATGCTTTGGACCGGCATCGGTCTTGCCTTGGCTATTATCTATCTGGCATATAACCGGATCAGAAAAAATCAGACGGTACTTCCGCTGAATTTATTTGCCCATACAAGCTTCACAGCCTCCAGCATCGGCCTGTTCCTGGCCAACATTGCGATCATGGGCCCGATGCTGATTCTGCCCCTCTTCTTTCAGAACTTCCGTCATTTCACGGCAATCGAAACTGCCATCGCTCTGATCCCCCAGGGAGTCGGGATGCTTATTACCCGGCCTTTCCTTGGCAAAATGATCGATCAGATCGGTGCCAAATACGTGGTGCTCGTCAGCCTCGTCCTTTCCCTGATCGGATCAATCCCGCTAATCTTCATTACCGATACAACCAGCATGATCTGGATCTCCATCGTCCTGTTCGTCCGCGGGGCCAGCATCGGGGGCATCAGCCTCCCGTTAACGAGCGAGGCCTATACAGGACTAGACAGCAAGCAGCTTGCGGAAGCAGGCGTCGGGATTAACATTATTGAGAATCTTGGAGCAAGCTTCGGCTCTGCTGTCATCGCAACTGTTGTGGCAACAGTCATCCAAGGCCTGCAGCCAACGGTTGCTGACGGGTTAAAGGGTTATCATGCCGGGTTCCTGGTATCCACCGTTGTGCTGGCGTTTATTTTGATTCCGGGATTATTTTTGACAGATAAGAGAAGGGCTTAAAGGATGCCCTTTTTCGCCCCCTCTCTCCCCTTTTAATTGGAATCCGCCGGAAGATCCCGATTGGTAATGCCATCATTACCGCTTTGAAATTTTCCGGGAGATGATCCTGTAAATTGCTTGAACTGCCGGCAGAAATGCTCCACATTATGATACCCGCAATGAAAAGCGACTTCAGCGATGCTCAGGGTGTTGTGGAGCAGATATTCTTTTGCCAAACGGATTCTGCTGTTAATAACATCTTCTATACATGAGATGCCAAAGGTCTTTTTATATATACTCTGTAAATAACCTGCGCTTAGCTGCAGGGATTGAGCCATTTTTGAAACCGTCCAATGATCGCCCGGATTAGTCTGAATAGCAGTGCGGAGCTTCAACAGGTTATAGTATTGGGCCCGGAAGCCTTCATGATGATAAGACTCCAGCAGTTTATTGAAAAGCGTGCGCAACAAGCAATCAACGGAGGATTCCTTGTAGTCCCTGTTAAAGTTATGTTCAATGATCAAGAGTTCAAAAAGCTTGCTGCAGTACTCCGGATCATCGAGTGCAAACGGGACTCCGAACGGCAGTGTCGCTTTTGAAATGTAAGTCTCATCGGAAGAAAAACGAAGCCAGTCGTTAACGTATTGCCCCCCGCAGGCCCGGTAATAAATTTTCTGGTGAGCCTCATACAGGATGGCACAGTGTGCCGGGTATTCCTTCATATGCCCGTCAACCCAGAATTGGGCAGGGGTTTTGGTGATAACCAGCAGCCAGCACGGATGGCCCTGGGGAATATCGAATACGAAACTGCTCTCATGCGTTGCATCTGTCTCAATATAGTAAATCTGGTTCATCCGGCCCTCTCCTCCCGTTCCTGCCTTCTATTCAGCCCCCCGGTATTCTATATAATAGATTCCGCCTCCGGCAAAAACAACCGCTAACGAAGCAAATCAGGCCCCATCTAACAATAGATCAATAACCAGTGAGGATAGGTCATTGTTCGCAGGAAAATGAACCTTTATCATAAACCCATAGTTGTGTAAGCGTTAACAAAAAAAGAAAGACGGTTTTGTTGAACGCGCAAAATAGACACAAGGGGTGGATTGGATGACTGGTCCCAAATACAGTACGGGAAGCAGATCAGTAAGCAAATTTCTTTATATCCTGCCATTTATGATTTTACTGGCCGTCTTTGCCTATTATCCGCTATACGGATGGGTCTATGCCTTTTTCGACTATATGCCGCCCATCCCTTTGTCCAAGTCGCCTTTTGTCGGCTTTAAATGGTTTCACTCTCTGGTAGAAAATCAAGTCAAGATAGATCAGCTGCTGCAGGTGGTCAAAAACACGTTTGGTATAAGCGGACTGGGCATCCTGTTCTCCTGGCTTCCCATGATCTTTGCCATTTTCCTGACTGAAATAAAGGCGGTACGGTTCCGGAAATTTATTCAGACCGTTACCACTCTTCCCAACTTCATCAGCTGGGTATTGGTCTACTCTTTAGCCTTTACCATGTTTTCGAGTGAAGGCATCGTCAACGGCTTTTTGCATCAGATCGGGCTTATAGATTCGCCTGTGCTCTTCCTTCAGAGCTCGGAGCATGTCTGGATCACCCAATGGGTCTGGGTCACCTGGAAAACACTGGGCTGGTCAGCCATCCTGTACATTGCCGCCATTATGGGGATTGATGAATCTCTCTATGAGGCCGCTTATGTAGACGGGGCAACGAGAATGCAGGTTATACGGCATGTAGTGCTGCCTAGCATGCTGCCAACCTACTTCGTGCTTCTGATGCTCCAGATTGCAAGCTTCCTTAATAATGGCCTGGAGCAATATTTTGTGTTTCAAAATGCATTTAACAAGGAGAGTATTCAGGTCCTGGATCTCTATGTGTACAACCTGGCCATGGGTGGCGGAAGCTACTCCGTTTCGGTTGCCATCAGCATGCTCAAGAGCCTGATCAGTGTGGTGCTTCTCTTTTCCGTAAACGGACTTTCAAAATTACTGAGGGGAGAGGGCATCGTATGAGCAGCGTGGGAACGGAACCGGGAGCAAAGAGCAGCCGCCGCTTTTCCAGGAAAAGCAGAATGCAGGTCAGCACAGCCGACAAGCTGATCTCCATTACCATTTATGTGCTGTTCTCTCTGTTCACCTTCGTATGTATTTATCCCTTTTATTCCATCATCATCAATACGATCAGTGCAAACGATCTTAGCGCCAAAGGTGAGATAATCTTCCTTCCGAAGCAAGTTCATTTTCAGAATTATATTGATGTGTTCAAGATTCCCGGCTTATGGAATGCCTTTGTCATTTCATTAGGAAGAACGGTCATAGGCACCCTGCTGACAGTGGGAGCTTCTGCATTTCTGGGCTTCATGTTCTCCCAGGACGACATGTGGGGCAGAAAATTCTGGTACCGCTTCACGATCATCACCATGTTCTTCAATGCCGGTATTATTCCGTGGTATCTGACCATGCGGTCGCTGCATCTTACCAACAATTTTCTGGCATACATTCTGCCTTCCATCGTCGCCCCCTTCTTCATCATTCTGGTAAAAACCTTTGTGGAATCCACGCCGAAGGAATTGCAGCAGGCAGCCAGTATTGACGGAGCCGGAACGATGACAATCTTTTTCAAAATTATTCTGCCTATCAGCAAGCCTATTCTGGCGACCGTTGCGATCTTCTCGGCAGTGAACCAGTGGAACTCCTTTCAGGATACGCTGCTGCTGGTTACGGACAACAAGCTGTACAGCCTGCAGTTTATCCTCTACAACTACATCAATCAGGCCAGTTCACTGTCCACCATGGTTAACCTGCAGAATGCCGGATCAACGGCAATGGCAAGCCTCGCAACCAAGCAGACCACTACATCGATCCGCATGACAGTTACGATCATCGTTGTAGCGCCCATTCTTCTGGTCTATCCGTTTTTCCAGCGGTTTTTTGTGAAGGGAATTATAATCGGGGCTGTGAAAGGCTAAGGCCAAGCAGGGCGCCGTTATAATACAAGCTTACTACTTCAGGGGGGTTGTATATGAGTAAAAAGAATAAACTGCGCAGAAAGACCGTATTTGCACTCGCAGCCTGTATGCTTCTGGGAACAACAGCTTTGAGCGGATGCGGCGGGAATTCAGGCAATTCTGGGGCAGCAAACGCAACCGATTCTGCGAATCCGGCAAACCAGTCGGCAGACCCGGGGAACGGCCCCGATCATAGCAAACCGCTTACCATCACCGTGTTTAACAATGCGGCCAATTATCAGGGAGAGCAGACGGGCTGGTACGGAAAGCTGATCAAGGACAAATTTAATATCACACTGAATATTCTCTCCCCCCAGGTTGCAGGGGATCAGCTCTACAAAACAAGATCGGCAGCCGGGGATCTCGGTGATCTGCTGATTATTGACAACAGTCAGCTGGAGGAGCTGATACCTGCCGGACTTATCATGGATATTACCGACAAGGTCAAGAATACGCAGCACCTGTCCAAATATGTAGACCAGCATTTCCAGCCTTTTAATGCGGCCTTTGACAAAGTGAATCCGGACGGTAAAATTTACGGCTTGCCGACCTTTGTAGCCGATACCTCGCCGACCACCTTCTCGGAGGAAATCCCATATTCCAGCCCGCTCATGCCCTGGGATTATTATAAGGGGATCGGGTCGCCCAAGCTGAATAATCTGACTGACCTTTTGGATGCGCTGCAGCTTATGCACGAGAAATATCCGGCTACGGCTGACGGAAAACCTATCTCTCCTATTACACTATGGAAGGATTGGGATAACGGGAGCATGGAAAACGTCCGCTGGCTGAGCAACTGGTACGGCTATGAGCAGCCGGACGGAACCTCAACCATACAGCTGAATGCCAAGGGCGACATCGTTCCGCTCATTGATGATAACAGCATGTATAAGAAAATCCTCCAGTTTTATTTTGATGCCAACCAGAGAGGGCTTGTCGATCCGGATTCACCAACCCAGGACTGGAACAAGGTGTCCGAAAAATTGACCAATAAACAGGTGCTCCTGTTATGGTATTCATGGCAGAGAGGGTTCTATAACACGCCGCAAAGAGGCGCGCAGGGTGACGGAAATGTGGCTATTCCGATCGGCGACACCCATATTATTCAGAACAGTGATGCTTATTTCGGCAACGGACGCGTCTTTGCCATCGGCTCCAAAGCCAAAGATCCGGACCGTATTATGGAATTCATGGACTGGATGTCTTCCCCGGAAGGGCTGCGCTACTACACCAATGGTATGGAAGGCTTCAATTATGAAAAAACCGCGGACGGTAAATTTAAGCTGACTGAAGTCGGCCAGACCGCCTTCCAGGATAATACCCCTGTTCCCGACGAGTATGGCGGCGGCGGCTATCAGGATGGACAAAGCAAAATCAACAGCATGATTATCGGTGATTTTGCAGTGGATCCCGATACCGGCGAATTCTACAACAAGGACTACTGGAACGCAACAATAGAGGCTAATAAAACTACACTTACAACCGAATGGCAGAGTATGTTCAATGCCGTCAACCCGACTGATTATTATCAGAAAAATAATATGATTGATATTGTCCCTAATATCAATACGAGCCTCGGTACCGACTCTTCCGACATCAAGAATAAACGGAGCCAGATTTCCGATTATGTAAAGGATACCTCCTGGAAAATGATTTTCGCCAAAAATCAGACGGAATTCGACCAGCTGTGGACCAAGCTGAAATCGGATGTGAACGGTCTCGGCTGGACGGATGTGTTTGCTGCAGATACAGTGAAGGCCGAAAAAATCGTGAAATTGCGCGCAGAGGCAATGGCCAATAAATAAGCAGTAAACAAAGCAGGGCAGTGACTCTCCCGTTAACGGGAAATCACTGCCCTGTCTTCTTGCTTCATTAAAAGAGACGTTTAGCCAGCTGGTACAATCCGCTTTTCCAGACAGGCCAATCGTGATCGCCCTGCTCCTCCACCCAGATATGCGGTACAGCATGCTGCGACAGGTATTCGTGTGTCCTGTTGCTGACATGCTTCAGCGAATCCAGGTTCCCGCACGATATCCATAGCAGGTGCAGCAGCTCCGCAGTCCGCTTAGGCTCCGGAACCAGTATTTCAGGCTGTCTGGTGTTCGGCGCAGGAGAGAATGCCCCGATCCAGGCGAACTTGTCCAGATTGCCAAGCCCGATATTCAGGGCCTGCCCGCCGCCCATGGATAATCCGGCAATGGCCCGGTGCTGACGGTCCGTCAGGACCGGATAATTTGCTTCTATAAAAGGGATAAGATCCCCGAACAATTCCGCCTCAAACGTTTCGAACGCCCGGATCTTCTCTTCATCAAAAATATCCCCCTCCGCCCGGTCATCCCACATTGCTCTTCCATTGGGAAAAACGACGATCATCGGCCTAAGCATCCCGTCAGCATACAGATTATCAAGAATGATCTGAGGCATGCCATACGTGTACCACTCATTCTGATCTCCGCCGATTCCGTGCAGCAGATAAAGCACACTGTATTCCTGATCAGCTGAGTATCCGGGCGGTGTATATATCCTGGCTTGCCGGTTACGGCCTACCGTTCCAGAAGGGTATTCAATCACCTGAATCATTCCCCGGGCAATAGCTTCCCGTTCAGTGTCAAATCCAGCCGGAGCCTCTGACACTTCAAAATCCTGGATATTTCTGTTCATTGCTGCTCTCTCCTTCATTCAGCATAAGTTAATCCAGGGCAATTGAGGCAAGGCTGGCGCTTCCATTACCGGAAAAGGTGAAATACAGGGCCTGCTGCCCGTCAGGAATGCTGATTTCCGAGGCATATTCTGTCCAGACGTTGGTGAAGCCTACGGCAATATGCCCAAGGGCCGGTCCATCCCACGCTGTTTTCACTTCAAACACGCCCTGGCAATAGCCCCGCACCTTGATCCGCACCTTTTGAACGCCCTGGCAATCAAAATATTTAAACCCGGCGGTAGCCGAATCCGTCATGTTGGCAATATAACCGGTTTCCTCATCGCCGTCCCGCCCATCCTGCGTGATTTTCGGGAAGCGGCTGTCCATCCATGCCCCGGAACGGCCAAAGCCGCCGGTATACATTTCTTCTGCATTACAGAACAAGTGGCATGCCAAATATGCCGGATATTCCCCTCTACCTTCAAGCGGCCCCCGGTTAGGACCACAGGATGTCATTTCAACCTGGGGAATTGTTCCGTCTTCGAGGAAATGGATGGGCTCAAGACAGCCCTGCCGGGAAAACGCAGTTCCATTGGTGTGCCGGTGGTAAAAAATATACCAGGCTCCATCGACCTCTACGATGCTGCCGTGGTTATTACCTCCGTAATACATCGGTTTGGCAGCCGGCTTGTATGTACCAATATGAAGATCGCAGTTGCTTACGATGACTCCCTGGTACTCGAAGTTCTTCGTAGGATGTTTGCTGGTCGCATAACACAGCTCATGCATGGCAACCGAGGAATAGATGAGGTAATAGGTGTCTCCTCTCTTACGGATGGAAGGCGCTTCAAAGAACGCATGTCCTTCAAAAGCGGTTCCGGCAGCGTAGGGCTCACTCGGCGCGACAAATACAGGCTCCTCCCGGATGGTAAGCATATCGGGGCCTAATACCGTAGCCATGGCGCCGCTTCTCGACTTATCTCCCGGTGCGCAAAACCCGGTATATAAATAGGTAAGTTCACCTTCTGTAAGGACACCGGGATCGAACTGGGGCTCATCGCCTTCCCGTTCTCCGAGCCGTGTCCCGTCGGCATATTTCACATGGCCGTAGAAGCTGAATGCGCCGCAGGGCGTATCGCATACAGCCACCGATACGATGGGAAGCTTATCAAGCACGTAGTACAGATAATACCGCCCGTCTGGCCCGACAGTAACATCAGGGGCATACAGGCACATGCTTCCTTCCGGATTGAGGGGATCATCCGTGGAATGGTAAATGACCCCCTCATACCTCCAGTCAGCCAGGTTCTCCGCCGGGGCAGACCAGCTGACATAATCATTCAAGCAAAACACGTGTCCGTTAAACCGGTCATGCGAGCCGTAAATATACACCCGGCCTTCAAATACATAAGGCTCACCGTCAGGGATGTATTCCCATGAAGGAAGGTATGGATTTATTCCTTGCTTTTTTGCCACGTCATCCCGCCCTTTTTAATAGAAGATATCAATAGTCAATTCGATTATAGGTACACGGGAGGATTGAAGTCCATGACCTAAACTAACCGATCGTTGACCTATCCTCATATTCTTATAGTCTAAAAAAACAAAGAAAAAGCTGCCGAAAATTCCGGCAGCTTGAACAGTAAAGATAACGTGGCTTCCCTATCGTCAGCCCTTTACACCGCCGACCATCATGCCTTTGACGAAATATTTCTGCAGGAACGGATAGACCATAATGATAGGCACCGAAGCGACGATCGTCATCGTCGCCCGGACCGATAACGGCGTAACTGCACCCTGCTGCGATCCGTTCGCTCCGTTGATCATGCCGTCCATGCTTGAGGTACCTGCGCTGGCTGTGGAATTTTGCAGGATCTTCTGCAGCTCGTATTGCAGGGTGCTAAGGTTAATCTTCGAAGAATTGTACAGGAATACGTCAAACCATGAGTTCCACTGATAAACCCCTGAGAATAAGGCTACGGTAGCCAATACAGGCAGGGTTAGCGGAAGCACGATACTGATAAAGGTTTTGAAATCGCCGGCTCCGTCGATTTTCCCGGATTCGAGAATGCTCTCCGGCAAATTTTCTATAAAGGACCGGATAATGATCAGATTAAATACACCGATAAGGCCCGGCAGGATGTAGACCCAGAAGCTGCCGACGAGATTCATATCGCGCATCAGAAGGTAGTTTGGAATCAATCCTCCGTTAAAGTACATTGTCAGAATAAAGGCAATTGTAATGAATTTGCGCAGCACATAATCCTCCCGGCTGATTGTGTACGCCACCATGGCTGAACCCAGTACCGTAACAACTGTACCAATCACCGTGCGCAGAATGGAAATGAGAGTCGCATGGAAAATGGTTGCTTCTTTAAATACATACTGATAATTATCCAGGGTTAAAGCACGCGGGAACAGGTATATCCCGCCCTTGATCGAATCCTGCGCATCATTTAAAGAAACAGCAAGTATATTAATGAACGGATAGAGTGTAACGATCATCAGCAGAATCATAAAGATAAAGTTGCAAATCTCGAATACTCTATCGCCCCTGGATGTCCGGATCCGGTTTCTTTTCTCCACTTCAAATCCCTCCTTCTTCGTCTAGAACAGCCTGGACTCGCCAGCGCGTTTGGCAACGGAATTCGCCACGAACAGCAGAATAAAGCTGACGATCGTCTTAAACATGCCGGCTGCGATGGAAAGAGAGAAATTGCTCTGGGCAATCCCGTATTTCAGCACGAAAATATCGATATTCTCCGAATAGTCTACATTCATGCCGTTCCCCAGCAAATATTGCGGTTCGAATCCCGATTCCAGCAGATAGCCGATGTTCATTATAAGCAGTACGACAACAACACTTTTAATGCCCGGCAGCGTGATGTAGAACATCCGCTTGAACCGTCCTGCACCATCCATTTCTGCGGCTTCATACTGCGACGGATCGATGGTTGTCATAGCCGCCAGATACACAATCGTATTCCAGCCGATATCCTTCCAGACCGAGCTTGCCCCGAAGATTCCCCAGAAAAAATGCGGAATTCCGAGAAACAGGAACTCCTGCCCCTTGTCAATGAACCCTGCCCAGATCAGCAGCTGATTAATAATACCGTCCGGGGACAAGGTGGTTTGAATAATGCTTGCCGCCACCACCCAGGAAATAAAGTGGGGTAAATAGCTGACCGTCTGTACGATGCGCTTAAAGGCAACCTGACGGATTTCATTGAGTAGCAAGGCCAGTACGATGGCGGTTAAAAAACCCAGTATAAGATTAATCGAACTCATAGCAAGCGTATTGCGAAGCACCCGGAGGAACCGTTCGTCACCGAACAAAAATTTGAAGTGCGAAAAGCCGATCCATTTCTGATCCCAGAAGCCAAGCGCCGGGCGGTAATCCTGGAAAGCGATTGTCCAGCCCCATAGCGGCAGGTATTTAAATATAAACAGCCAGATCAAAAACGGAACCGACATAAACACGAGCACCCGCTGCTTCACCAGCTTGCTCAGAAACAGCCGAAGGCCTGCAGGCTTCTGGTCAGTCTTTGTTTGAGGCGTTGCCAGTATTGTTTTTGTATTCATCTCATTATCTCCTCCAGCCCCTGTACGGATTACCGAGGAAAAAGGGCAGCCGGCAGCCATAGCCGCGCCAATGCTCCGGCCGCCCTTCATCTCCTTTACTTGCTTGCTTTGCCCATATCTACTTTCTTCTTCACTTGCTCAGTAGTCCATTTTTCATAGCCGGCTGTATCCAGCTTGCCCCATTCCTTCTGGAAATCGCTCCAGATGGAATCAAATTTGTCCGGGGAGGAGAGAACCAGCTTCGGATAATATTTTTTGGTCAGCTCATCTTTATTAGTCTCCCACATCAATTCCGGTGAATTCTGCTCCTTTACGAAGCCCCATGCCGGATACCACGGACGGTCGATCGGTTTGGCGAACATTTGGGTATAGGTCTGGGCGTCATATTTGGCCAGGATTTCTTTATCCTTTTCGGTGAGGCTCATCTGGAATACTTCCGGCTGATAACCTACGCCTTTGGCATTGCCGTCAGACAGCGTTGAGTTGCCGCCATAGCTTGGCCAGTTCCAGCTGTAATACTTAAAGCCGAATTTCTCGTTAAAGGCCTCGTCGATTTTGTTGATCTGTTCCTGGGTCCGGTAATAGCGGCCTTCTTCATTGACTTCATAGGTTTCGCCTTTGATGCCCCAGGAGATAAGAATCTGATTTTCTTCCTTCAGCATATTGTCAAAATACTGGATGATCCGCTCCGGATTCTTAGCGCTGACAGTAATTCCGACCCCGCGGTTGGTAACCAGGCCGCCAGGACCATCAACATAAGCATCGGATATACTTTCGTCAAAGGTAACCGGCAGAGGGAAGTAATTGTAGCCGTCGAGCGACGGGTCCTTCCGGGCTGCATCCTTCAGCACATTCAGCGCGGTCTGTACCTGCCAGCGGTAATCGAAGAACCCGAGCACCTTATGGGAAGTCAGCTTGGCAATGTATTGATCGTAGTTATCGACGAAGGAGGCTTTGTCAAACATCCCCTTCGAATTGAGCGTATTCAGAGCCTGCAGCCATTGTTTGGCTCCGTCTGATCCGGAATAGGTTGTGGCCTCGAGTGTAGCCGGGTCGACCATCACGTTACCGTCATTCGGATATCCCAGCAGATGCATCGGCGGGTTGGCGGTGGCAAAAAATCTCCAGTCATGGGTAAGCGACACCATGCCGGTCAGTCCTTCATCCTTATGCTTCGCCGCATAATTCTCAATCAGTTCCATATATTGATCCAGCGTCTTGATCTTTGGATATCCTGCTTCATCCAGCACCCGGCGCTGTACCCAGAAGGCTGCTGTCGGTTCGGGGTCCGGCACAAACTCGCCGACCTGGGCGGACAATGGCAGGAAATACAATTTGCCGTCTGCGGAACGCATCTGGTCAAGGTCGTCGCCGTAAACGCGCTTGATGTTCGGTCCGTACTTCTCGATCAGATCGTCGAGCGGAATAAACGCGCCGGCGTTCAATACCTCTTCTATAGCCGCGTCGGGAATCAGCACATCCGGATATTCGTTAGCGGCAATCATGGTTCCTATCTTGGTGTTCAGGTCGCCGACGAGAAACTCCAGCTTGAAGTTGGTGCCTGTCTGATCCTCCAGCATTTTGCCGATCGTCGTCTCATTGGTATTTCCATCCTTAGAGCCGGCAACACCGTTAAAGATCGTATACGTAACCTTGTCCTTTTTGACTTCCTCAGTGCCGGTATTGGCACTGTTCGTTGAATCGGGCTTGCTGGTTGTTTCTGCACCGGCGTTGTTCCCGTTATTCCCGGAACAGGCTGTTGCCAAAGATGACAATAGAAGCATTGCAAGACTTAGACGAAGCATTTTTGTTGTTTTCAAAGCCTTTCCCCCTCGTTATCAATTCCTTGCTTCTCCATTATAAAAGCGATTACATTTCCTGATTACCCTCAAGAATATAGGCCGTACTGTAGAAATTATTGTTCCTTTTCACCTGAATCGGGTAATCTTGGAATCCGCAGCTCGATCTCTGTTCCCTGCCCGGGAGCACTGTTCACCGAAAAATGGAATCCTGCACCGTATATCAATTTGGCGCGGTAGATTACATTTTGAATGCCGATCCGTTCGCCCATAATTTCATTGGTTTCAAGGTAGCTGTACAGCTTGCCGATTTGCCTCTCGTTCATCCCTGTCCCGTTATCCCTGATTGTAAAAATCAGATTCCGGTCCTTCATTGTAATGGTAATTTGAATTCGTCCGCCCTGTTTTAACGGCTCGATGCCGTGAATGCTGGCATTCTCCACAAAAGGCAGAAACAGCATCTTGGGCAGCTTGCAGGCATAGGCCTCCGGCTGCACATCAAGCGAATAGTCAATGCGGTCCTCGAAGCGGTATTTCTGGATATCGAGGAAGCAGATGATAAATTCCAGCTCTTCCCGGACTGTAATCATATCTTTATTCCAGGTGAGCGAGCTGCGGAAAATCTTCGCCATGCTGTGAATCATGACCGCTGTTTCGTTCTCGTCCTTCAGAAGACTGCGCATCCGGATCGTCTCCAGGGCATTGAACAGAAAATGGGGATTGATCTGGCTTTGCAGCGCATTAAGCTGCGCTTTGCTGCGCTCCAGCTCCAGGGATTTCTTTTGGATCTCGGCTATGTACACATCATCGATCAAGGATTTGATCTGCAGAATCATCCGGTTGAAGCCCAGACTGAGTTGGCCGATCTCATCCCGGAAGTCGGTAACCGGAATCACTTCGAAATTTTGGCTGCGCACCTTCTTCATATGTTTCAGGATTTTAACAATGCGGACATTGAAGGACCGGGTGATGATGACAATAACGAGGGTAGGGAGAATCATCATGAGACAGGCCGATATCAGAATGAAGTCTCGGGATTTCCTTACCTCCCGGATTACTTCGTTCTCGTCCACCGTTCCAATGATACTCCAGCCTTCCAGGTAACTGACCCCGCTGTACCGGCTTGAGAATTTGATCCGGTCGCTCGACCGGATCGTACTGAAGGCTGTCTCATCCGAGGTCTTCCAGTCGATGGAGGAATCGGTGGTATACTCGATGTCGCCCGAGGGATTCAGCAGATAGACCGCGCCCTGCATGTTCAGATTATTAAAGATTTCGCCGATGTCGATAGTCTTGAAATCGATCTTGACGACCTTCTCCTTGTTTAGCCTTCCAGAGTAATAATCCATTTTCCGGATGAGCGAAAATCCTTGGAACCGGCCGTTTTCGCTTACGGTCCTGGTAAAGATCGGATGGGAGGTGTCGTTGGCCAATGCCTGCCTGTACCATGCTTCCTCTCTTAATTCATCTGACAGGTAGCCGATATTTCCCGAGTGTAACAAGGTATCGTTATCGACATAAATCGTCACGTTCTGTAATGAGAAGGATAGCGGGGTATAGTTGTTGAGCATACGCCGTAAGTACGAGTCGTAAACCTCCAGATAATCAGCCGCATTCGCAAAATTCCGGTCCAGAATTTCATTCGTGCTTAAATCGGCATAAAAAAAGGAAGACAGCCCAACCGCATTATCAACCTGCTCGCGGAAATCGTTGCTGATCTGCTCGATGGTCCGGTCGATGTCACGGATCCGCTGATTTCGCACATTCTCTGTTATGGCATTGTAGAACAGAAGATTCGTAAGCACGATTGGAATAAACACGCACAGAAAATAGATCAACAGCATTTTGTTGCGCATCCTTATATGATTGAGCAGCCTGTCCACTTTCTTCCTCTCCTCCTTATGCAGCTTACCGGCTAATGATGCGGTTGCGGTACTCGGTCGGTGTCATTTGCTCCAGCTTTTCAAACTGGGTAACAAAATAATCAGCATTGCTGAATCCAACCTTCTGGGCTATTTCATAGATCCGCATATCGCTTTGCCGGAGCAGGCGTTTGGCTTCCGTAATACGGAGCTGCTGCAGATATTCATTGAAATAGCTTCCGTAGGTTTTCTTGAATAATTGGCCCAGATAGGCAGAATTCATATAAAACCGGGCAGCTATCTCCTTTAGCGTAATGGATTCATGATAATGCTCGTCGACGTAGCATTTGATCTTCTGGATACCGCCCTTGCACTGGTTCTGACTCAGCTGTCCCAGGAGTCCGGCCGCTTCACGGGCAAACAGCGTAAAAATCCGCGTGATTTCCCCCAGTGTGATATTCCGGTCGTACCAGCCGACCGCAGCCTCCAGATAAGCCAGTTCCTTTTCATCGCCTTCCAGAGTCTGGATCGATTTCAGTATGCCCAGCACACATTGGGTGACTGCCGCCTTCATCGCCTCCGGGGAGAAGCTTTTTTCCTGCATAAAATGAAACAGATGGTTTATTTGTTCAACCAGCATCTTCTCATCGTTCTCTTCTACCGCATCAATCAGCTTACGGTACAGTTCATCCTCCAAATGCCGGTAGTTCAGCACCCGGCCCGAAATATCCTCATATGCAATGACGGACTGCGCCGGTATGAGGTATTTGTGCTGCTGGACTTCCTTGGCTCCGAGATAGGAATGTTTGATATCCTTTAATGAAGGAACACCGGGCCCGGCATAGATACGGAACGGACAGGAAAAGGCGGTGCCGATCCGTCCGGCAAGCTCCGCCAGGAACGCGCCGGTATCCCCGCCGAAGGAGCGGGCATACAGATCAGGTACAACCAGTCCATATGTCTGGTGATGCTCATACAGTACAGGCTCGAACACCGTTCCCGAGGCTGCGTGGACAGCTTCACGGATCCCCTTGCGCAGCATATCCTTGGCCGGCAGTATATACCCGTTCCAGGGAAGGATATCATTCCACTCAAGCAGGGCGTAGGTAAACGTCTGCACGGCTTCACCTTCCCATGGAGCCTTCCAGGCAGCATCGCTCAAGACGTTCTCCTCTCCCCGGATCAACGCTTCTATCCAGCTCTGGTCCAGACCAACCTGGGTACGGGCCTTGTGCCGTTCCTTTTCCTCCAGCCGCTCCTTTAGCTTGCCTAGCGTTTTTTCGAAGTCCTCCTGATCAATCGGCTTGAGTACATAATCGAAGGCACCGTAGCGCACAGCCTGCCGGGCATACTCGAACTCATTGTATCCGCTGACAATGATAAATTCCGTATCCAGCTTTTCAAGCACAGCGGCACGAATCAGGCCAATCCCGTCGATAACCGGCATCCGGATATCCGTAACCACCAGATCAGGTTTGTGCTCGCGGATCATAGCCAGCGCATCCTCTCCGTTATCGGCCTCTCCGCTCACCACATATCCGCTGCGCTCCCAGTCAATCATTTTGATCAATCCTTTGCGCACAAACAATTCATCGTCAACAATAAGCGCAGTAAACATCGCCAGCACCTCTCTTTCGGGTATAGTGGGTTGCCTTTCTTTTATGCTAACCTCCAGAATGCTTCTATGACCAGAGTCATTATCAAAAAAAGGGCAACATCTATACTTTTCAGGGAAAGCACTATAATTTGTATGGGTTGACTAAATGCCCTGAACAATATGTCAAACGATTGACATGTCAAACCTTTAACATATACAATTAGGCTAATCTTTAATCTTGCTTCAGGGAGGAGCTATATGCTCAATTTAGATGAAAAAGTCAATTTCCAGCCGAAAAGCTATGACCTGTTAGCCGTCGGAGAAATCCTTGTTGATCTGATATCAACTACGTATGATGAGGATTCTTCAGGCGGCACTTATCAACGATTTTTTGGGGGGTCCCCCTCTAACATCGCAATGAATGCAACAAAACTCGGAATCCGTTCGGCAGTAGCATCAACGGTCGGAGAAGACAGCCTGGGAGCTTTTCTTAAGTCGCAGCTGCAAAAGGCAGGAATGAATACAGACTCCATTCAAACCGTACAAGAGGCTACAAGTGTGGTAATGCTGACAAAAAGCAAATCGACACCCGTACCCATTTTTTACAGGGGGGCGGATTATAAGCTGGCCTATACCACAGAACTCGAACAGCGGCTTGTAAATTCCAAGATCCTGCATTTTTCCTGCTGGCCAATCTCCAGAGCTCCTGCCCGCCAGACCCTTGAAAAAGCAATAAGCATTGCACAGGACAATGGGATGCTTATTTGCTTTGACCCTAATTATCATGAAAAGCTATGGGAAGCAGGAGAAGACGGGATCCGCCATGTAAAATCATTTATAGCAAAAAGCGATATTATTAAACCCTCTGAAGATGATGCTGAGCGCCTGTTCGGCAAAGGTTCACCCGAAAAGTATATTGAGCAATTTCTTGAGCTGGGAGCCAAACTGGTGATTTTGACCTTGGGCAAGGACGGTGCGGTGGTGTCCGACGGCAAAACCAGCGAAGCTTTCCCTTCCTTGGCAACAGAAGTGGTGGATACCACCGGAGCTGGGGATGCTTTTTGGTCAGGATTATATGCAGGCATTATAAAGGGATTAACCATTCGTGAATCTGTTCGCACAGGACTCGGTGTAAGTGCTTTTAAATTACAATTCGCAGGAGCTGTAGTAGATTTGCCCAAGCTTGAGGTCATCGGCTCTTTATACGGAATTTAGGAGGAGTAATCATGTCATTAAAAAACCAGGTTCAACTGATAACTTATCCCGACTCGCTGGGCGGAGATTTAAAGGCTCTGAAGGAGGTACTCTATTCCCGGTTCGCTGAACTTTTTAAAGGCGGCGTGCATATTCTCCCTCCGTTCCCTTCTTCAGGCGACAGAGGTTTTGCCCCGCTTACTTACCTTGAAATTGACCAGAGGTTCGGAACATGGGAGGATATCCGTGAAATCGGAGAGCAATTTGATGTCCTCGTTGATCTAATGGTCAATCATATTTCGCAGAAATCGGAATATTTCCAGGACTTCCTGAAGTCTGGCCGCAGCTCACAATATTCCGACCTGTTCCTCACCCTGGATAAGCTCTGGGAAGACGGGCAGCCCGTGCAGGAGGATATTGACAAGATGTTTTTGCGCAGACCCCTGCCCTACTCCACCTTCCAGATTGGGGATAACGATACACAGGAAAGCGTATGGACTACTTTTGGAAAAACAGACCCTTCAGAACAGATTGACCTGGACATCCGATCGGAAATGACAAAGCAGCTTTTGGCCTCATTCTTCCGGAATTTCAAAAAATATAATATCAAGATTGTCCGGCTGGATGCGGTCGGCTACGTTATCAAGAAGCTGGGAACAAGCTGCTTCTTTGTTGAACCGGATATTTATGATTTTCTTGATTGGATCATGGAGCTTGCCGAATCCTTAGATATTGAGCTGCTTCCAGAAGTGCACTCCCATCACTCTATCCAGTATAAATTGGCAGAGCACGGTTATTGGATTTATGATTTTATATTACCGTACCGCATTCTCGAAGCGATAACTAACCAGTCCAGCACAGCACTGTGCGATTATTTGCAGACCCGGCCTGCCAAACAGTTCACAATGCTCGATTGTCATGACGGTATACCTGTCAAACCGGATTTGGATGGTCTGCTTGATACGAAGGAGGCAAAAAAGCTCGTAGATACCTGTATAGAGAGAGGCTCTAATCTGAGCCTGATTCTGTCGGAGGAGCATAAGGGTGAAGATGGCTTCGATGTCCATCAGATCCGCTGTACCTATTATTCCGTTCTTGATCGCGATGATGATGCTTACCTTGCTGCAAGAGCCATTCAATTTTTCGCTCCAGGTATTCCGCAGGTATATTATGTCGGACTGCTTGCCGGTGAAAATGATTATGAACGGGCAAAAGCAACCGGAGACGGCCGTGAGATAAACCGTCACAACTATACCCTTGAAGAAATCGACCAATCCTTGCAAAAACCTGTCGTACAGCGGCTTCTAAAGCTTATCCGGTTCCGTAACAGCTATGCGGCATTTGACGGTAAGTTTGAAGTTAAGGTATCATCAACGGAAGAAGTCAGGCTGCGCTGGGATTATAATGACCAATACTGCGAACTGCTCGTTGACCTTAATACCAAGCGAACTACTATTCAATACATTGATGATACTAACAGCGTGATTGAATATACTGTCTGATTAACAATAGAAATGTAGAGGACAATATATGGCAACCATACACGATGTGGCGAAGAGAGCGGGAGTGTCCGTCACTACCGTCTCCCGGGTACTGAACAACCGGGGATACATCAGTCAGAAAACCCGGCAGATTGTTTATGATACGATGGAAGAGCTTAACTATCAGCCCAACGATCTTGCCCGCTCCCTGCTGAGCAAGCAATCAAACGTCATCGGCTTAATCATTCCCAATGTTTCTCATCCTTTTTTTGGAGAGTTTGCCTATGCGGTAGAGCAATATGCATACGAACAAGGCTGCAAGCTGCTATTGTGCAACTCACAGCTGGATCCGGTCAAGGAGCGGGAATACCTGAAAATGATGAAGGGCAACCAGGTAAACGGGATCATAATGGGAAGCCATACATTGGATACTGAAAGCTACCTTAATCTTAATTATCCGATTGTGACCGTTGACCGCCTGATCACAGGATTTCCGTATGTTGCATCGGATAATGAGCTGGGAGGCCGCCTGGCAGCTGAATTGCTGATCAGCAAAGGCTGCCGGAAGCTTGTCCATATTTGCGGGAACCAGTCTCTGGATATGCTATCCAATCTCAGAACGAAAGGATTCATGTCGGTTGTAAAAAAGGCAGGAATCGAAACAGTCATTCTTGAAACGAAAATGAATGTATTTGACCGTGAGGAGTACGAATATCTAATAACTAATATGTTTGCGGACCACCCTGATCTGGATGGTGTATTCGCCACCAGTGACATTATTGCCGGACATGTAATCAGAAAATGCAGACAGCTGGGCAAAACCGTTCCCGGCCAAATAAAAATTGTCGGCTACGACGACGTCAGCCTTGCGTCCTGGTCCTCCCCTGGCATCACTACGGTCAAACAGCCTATTGAGGATATGGGACGTATGGCAGTAAATCTAATTCAGCAGCAGATGAGTTCCGAGCCGATTGTTTACGAGAATATTCTTCCGGTCGAGCTGATTGAGCGGGAGACGACTTAGCTTTATCTGAAAAGTACGCTAGCAGCGTACTTTTTTTATGTACGGCGGCGATAGCTGTACGCTGGACTTACACTTCCTGTATTTAATTGAACCAAATCTATGAAATCAGTTCCACAAATATTGCATTTTCCTGTACCCGACATCCCATATTTTCAGGTTTCCCTCAATGGTTATCGTGAGCTCGCCTCCCGACTCAACAGGAATTTCAAACAGCGAAGGGAAAAGCTCCGGGTTACTGCGTTGAACTTCTCCAGAGCTGGTTAATATTTCACGTCCATCGACGGAAAGGCTGATGCTTCCGGAATAATCGGAAGGTTCTGGTATTCCGTAATAAAAGGAGAAGGTCATCTTCTCTTTATACTTATAAGTAAACGTTTCTGAGTGTCCGTCTTCGGCGCCATACATATTAAACTGCGGTTCTACGTTTTGCGCACCTATTTTAAAGCTGCTTATCCGGTTACCTGTCACTACATTTCCGGAGCTGTCTGACAATTCGTTTACCGCCACAAAGGGGCCTTCCACCTTGGTAAATGCTTTATCCATAATCCCGGATAATCCCCATACAATTAAAAATAAAACAACGGAGGAAATAACCGTCTTTACAATATTCAGCCCGCCATTGTTTGAACGTACACCAAGCTTGTACGCACCAAAACCGATTGCTGCGCCTAATGTGTTCAGAAGGGCATCGTTAATATCGAAGCTCCCGAGAAGCGTAAGCGCCTGTATGGTTTCGGCCACGATGATTAACAGAAAGAACAATGTAATGAAGCGGGCAAAGGTCAGCCGATATAGCCATGGAAATAATATACCGAAAGGGATAAAGGCTACGAGGTTTCCGAATCCCACCAGATCCATGAGGGTAGGATGCAGGAGATCAGACATGCCTGGCAGCCTGAAGGGATGGTCGGGTGTAAAAATAAAAACGTATTCTGTGATACGCTCAGAGGCACCCATTCTGCCGAAGGCGAAAAACATAAAATATAGAACTACAAGTGTATAGAGTATGGTTGCGGTTAAGATCATTTTACGTTGTTTTGTCATGATTGACTCCTTTGGGTGTTCGTCTTGATCCATTATCTACTCTCTTCTAATGTTAATGTAAAGATAGCAGTAAACCTAGAACCGATCCTCATTATTATACTTTTTTACAAATAGTATTCAAAACAAAAAACCTTGATTTCTCAAGGTTTTCTGAATTTATAATTTAATTAGTCCGCAACCGTTCAACCCGTGCAATAAGCTCCTGAATCACCTGATCCGGTGAGCGCTCGTTCATCCAGGTCTGGCCGAACATCTGGAAGACCTTTATCATCGGGAAGTCCTCCCAGAAGCCGACGAACTCCTCGTTAAGATATACCTTGTCTATGACGTGCTCGTTCATTTCATTCAGGCACTCTTCCAATACGGCTTTTGCGGCGGGGTCACTGATCCATTCGCTGAGAAGGCTGAATTTGTGGAACGTGATTTCTTCCTTACCGAAGTCACAGTGCAATCTGCCCGTGATCCGGATGTCCTTGGACGAGCTGCCCAGCAGAATCTGAAAATATCCTGTGTCTGCGAGCCAGCGGTTGTACTTGGTATTGAAGTATGAAAAATCTCTCTCCTCCAGCTCAAAGACAATCGTCTGTTGTTCGCCCGGATCAAGCTCCACCTTGGCAAAGGCCTTCAGCTCCTTCTCCGGCCGGGTCCACTTGCATTCTTCATCGTGTACGTACAGCTGAACGGCTTCTTTCCCTCTGCGCTTGCCTGTGTTGGTGAGCTGAAAAGATACTTTGACGCCTGTCACGTGCTGCACCACTTCCAGGTCCGTATAGGCAAAGGTAGTGTAGGACAGGCCGTGTCCGAACGGAAATTGCGGCGCCAGCTCCTTACGGTCGTAGTAGCGATACCCCACGAACAGCCCCTCGCGGTAATACAGCTTGCCGTTCTCTCCGCGGATCCGCATATGCGAAGGATTATCCGACAGCTTCACAGGGAAGGTCTCCGACAGTTTGCCTGAAGGATTGGTGTAACCGAACAATACCTCCGCTATGGATCTGCCCATGCCTTGTCCCGACAGCCAGGAATGAATGACGGCTGGAACATGCTGCACCCATGGACGCATGACCAGCGCCGAGCCGCTGCTGGTTATTACGATACATTTTGGCTGAACGGCGGCAACCGCCTGAATCAGCTTGACCTGGTGCTCCGGAAGCTCAATGCCCTTCAAATCATGCATTTCCGATTCGGCATATTCCGGCTGGCCTACGAACAGCACCGCCACCTCGGCGTTCTTGGCCAGCGTTACACTTTCCTTAATAAGCTCTTCATTCACAGAATCATCTTCGGGGTATCCGGCTGTATAGCTCACCGTAGCCAGACTACCTGCCAGCTCTTTGATCTCATCCAAAGGGATATCGACTCTTGTAGGGGTTACCTTGGCACTGCCGGCTCCCTGAATTCTCGGCTTCACCGCAAAACGTCCGATCACCGCAATTGACGAAGCCGTTTCCGGCCGCAGCGGGAGAATCGCGTTATCGTTCTTCAGCAGCACGATGCTTTCGGCCGCCGCTTTACGGGCCAGCGTATGATAATCTTCATCCTTTTTTTCCGCAGCTTGGTTTCCGGTAACCCGCTCAACCAGCTTCAGGATACGGCCCACGCTCTTGTCCAGCTGCTCTTCGGAAAGCTTCCCTTCCTGAACGGCCTCGACTATCGCTTTGGCATTGTAATGGGCGGGGCCCGGCATTTCAAGGTCAGTCCGGCCTTTAATCCGCGTATCCGGTCATTAACGGCTGTCCAGTCGGACAATACCACGCCGTCATAGCCCCACTCTTCTCTGAGAATATCATTTAACAAATGCTCATTCTCGCTGGTATAGGTTCCATTGAGCAGGTTATAGGAGCACATGACCGTCCAGGGATCGGATTTCTTAATGATCCGTTCAAAGGCGCTCAGGTAAATTTCACGCAGCGTCCGCTCATCGATTTCCGAGCTGGTCACCATTTTCTCGAACTCCTGGTTGTTGCCTGCAAAGTGCTTGACCGAGGCTCCGACACCTTCGCTTTGGATACCGTTAATGAAGGCTGCGCCAAGCTCGCCCGTCAGGCAGGGATCCTCTGAATAGTATTCGAAGTTTCTTCCGCCAAGCGGTGTTCTTTTCATATTGACGCCCGGACCAAGCAGCAGCTCTACCTCCATCGTCTTGGACTCCCGTCCAAGCGCCACGCCTACCTCATGCAGCAGCGCTGTATTCCAGGAAGAGCCGATCGCAGACCCTGTGGGGTAACAGGTCGCCGGTACATTTTCCGTAGTAATTCCCATCTCTTCATTACTGTTCGTCTTGCGGATACCGTTAGTGCCGTCATACATATGAACGGGCGGGATATTTAACCGCTCGATTCCTTTGGTCATCCACATATTCAATCCCGCAACAAGCGAGGCTTTTTCGGTAAGGGTCAATTCCTTCAACAATTCATCAGGTGATTTATTCATGCTGCTCCATCCTTTATTATCAGATTAATTTTCCTGTTCCTTTTTCAGCTCCTGGGCATCGTACAGCTTGAAGAACGGAAACCAGACAGCAAACACAATCACCAGAACCACCGCCAGCAGAATAACTCCGTTAAATCCGCTCATCAGGTAGGTAGACAGCCCGATCGGGGTATACCACAGCTGGAAGATCTGGCTCGGAATCCGCACCAGCCCCATATCGAGAACGATATACACGAGAATCGGCGTGATCAGTCCGTTAATCCACATCGGAACCATCAGCAGCGGATTGAACGCAATCGGCGCCCCGTACACCACCGGCTCATTGATATTGAACAAGGACGGAAGGATCGTCGCTTTGCCGACAGACTTCAGCTTTTTGGACCGGGCCAGCAGGAACCATACCACTAAAGGCAGCGTAGCACCCATCCCGCCGATACCCAGCCAGCCGGAGAAAAAGGTTTCGAACGTATTGATGTTGACCGGATCCTGACCGGCTGCGACGAGGGCTGCATTCTGCTCAATGGCAGGGATCCAGATGGCGTACCAGATCGGAGTCATCACCCATGGGCTTACACCGAAGGAATACAGCACCACGCCGATAAAGTTGAACAATACAAAGCCAATCAGACTTTGACCCATGGCATTGATGGGCTCGAACACATTTACAATCAGGGCAAAAATATCGAAATGAAGCTGATATACCAAAACCCAGCCTGTAGTTAAGATCAGGGCAATCGGCACGAGAAAATCGAACCAGTCCATAATGAACTCCGGAAGGGAAGAGCCCTTTTTGAAAAATGAGAATTTCTGGCAAATATTCATAACGAGAGCAACAAACACGCCAACCAGCAGTGCCGTAATCATACCCGAAGGTCCAAACCGTTCCAGAATGAACTGAATGGTTCCGTCATCATTTAGGGTCGGGTTAAGAAGCATCACGAACAGGGATACCCCGCTCATTCCCGCCAGCAGCTTGATTTTGTGACGTTCTCTTTTTTCCATGACGGTATACGGCGTTAAAAAAGCAATAAACAACCCCAATAGCCCGAAGCTAAAGGTCGTGATGGGTGTAAGATCCGGCATCCCCGGAATGAAATCCTTCAAGATTGAAATGAGTGTGATAATCGAGCCGATAAAAATCATCGGGATCGCCACCATAATGGCTTCCTGAATGGATGCCACCCAGAGATTATTTGTAAACGCCTCCAATCTAGGTGCAAACGATTCTGTCATCCACTTCATGAAACGCTTCATCTAAATTCCCCCTGTCTTTCTCTTAACTGCTACAACCTTAGTATAGAGATTAATGATACCGTTTTCTTGTTGTAACTTGCCGCATCCGGGTTCGTATTTTGCCTACTTTCCGTCTCTTGTACTAGCTTGTCTGCTTCTATTCAAAATAAACAACAAAAAACACCCCTTCAGCAAAAAGGGATGTTTGATTGATGTATTTTCTTGATTAAAACTGCCTTTCGAGCTGGAGCAGCAGCACCCCATGGGGCGGGAGTACAATTTCTTTGCGCCAGCTATCCTGCTCTACAAGCTCTGTCCGGATAACCGGACCGCCTCTGCTGTTTAAATACTGAATTTCCTCCTGCGTTAAAAAATCGGGCGCTCCCATAGTCATCCACTCATCGAATACCGACCCGTGCTCCCGGTCCAGCTGATAGCTGGTGCATTTATAGGGTCCTGCCAGCTGGTTTAGCGTGATTTCAAAGGCTTTGCTGCCCTTTTCCTCAAATACATCATAACGGGTGGAGCCGGACAGCTCTGACCAGTCTCCGCTCGCAAACAGCTGATCCACATGGACATAGTGATAGAACAGAAGCTGCAGGCTTCCGTCGCTTTTCCGGGTAAAGGCATAACCATCCCCCTGCATCAGCAGCTCGTCACCCAGCTTCTGCATCAGCTCAAACGCGTAATATCCGGGCTTCTTCAGCCCGTCGCGGTTGATCAGGCCAAAGCCTCCATAGAACGGGGATGCGGGAACAACGCTTTCTTCAAAAACATCGGTAAAGGACCAGTAGGCCATCGCATTCACGTCCCCGAGCGTGTTCATCGTCTGGTAGATGATAAACGGGGCCATAAACATCGTATCGTGCAGCAGATTCCGGTCATACAGCGAGAAATTCCATTCGGTAATATGAAGCTCAACGTCACCGTATGAGGCTGCCTTCATTTTTTGCCGCACACGGTCAATGCTTTCTTTGAAGAATGCCGGGGGCATGATCCGGGTCAAACGGCCTTCTTCCGTTTTTAGCTTGGGATACTCCGAATAAATGTGGAACGAAAAGAAATCGAGCGGCACCTCCCTCGAGCGGCAGTAAGCTAAAAAGTCCTCCGCCCAGGTATCGTTCCAGATGGAACCGTACCCCATAGCGGGCCCGCCTGTCCTCAGCTCCGGCAGCACCGATTTAATCGCATGAACGGTGGATTCGTAAAAAGCAAAGTATTCTTCTTTGCTGCCTGCCCAGCAAACCCCTGCCAGATCCGGCTCGTTCCACACTTCAAAATACCATTGCTTCACCTCATCCGCCCCGTAACGGTTCAGACAATGACGGATGAAGGCCTGGACCAGCGCTTCCCACTTGGCGGGATCTGCAGGCGGACTGATATTGCCTCTCCACCAGAACAGCGTTTCTCTGGACCTCGCCAGCTGTCCCGGCATAAAGCTCAATTCAACGAACGGCCGGACTCCCTGCTCCAGAAGAAAATCGTACAGCTTGTCCACATAAGACCAGTTATAGACCGGTGTGCCGTCATCATTTTCACTGTACACCATCATCTCATCGTTAAAAATCCCGTGAAACCGGATATATTGGAACGGGATAGCCCCCTTCAAGGCAGACAGCTGCTTCCGCCAATCCTCGCGCAGTCCTTCTACGGCTCTTCCGGCCGTCGTGGTGATGTTCCAGTGCTTTTTATAAAATGCCGGTGTCTGGTCTGCACGAACCTCAATCCGTTCGGGGGCAGCCGCAAGAGCCGCTGACAGGGGAACGCCGGACTGACCGGTATCCGTTTTGACGTCCAGATAGCGGTACAGTGACCCAATCGCGTTCATTGTGTCCATCTCATAATAATCCCCGCTCGAGGATTCCTCATACGTTTTGGGCTTGCGGTTCAGGTTCAGCCGGTGCGGCTCCGGTGCGAGCGAAGCTTCCCGGTAGGAACCCGGCGTGCAGCCGTATTTTTCCTTGAAATATTTGTTGAACAGCTTCACGTTGGCAAATCCGCAATCCAGGGCAATTTCGGAAATCGTCTTATCGCTTTCTGCCAGCTGAACCTGGGCCTTTTCCAGGCGGATAAGCGTCAAATACTTTTGAAAGGGGATGCCGATCTTGTCGGTGAAGAAGTGGGAAAAATAATGCAGGCTTAAATGCTCGGAGTCCGCCATATCCTGCAGCGTAATCTTTTCATTATAGTGTCGGTCGATATAGGTGAGGACACTGTTCAGTCTTTTATAATCGTTGTCCTTGCTTCCTTCTGCCACCGCCGGATTTGTCCCGTCCGAGAAATATCGCAGCAGGCATCCGCATAACATCTGTAATCTGCCTATTGTGTAGCTTTGATAACCCGGCGATTTCTTGTTAATCTCCCAGACCATTTGCGCAAGATTATGCTTGATGCTGTGCAGCCGCGAGGGGGCCTGCCCGGAATGACCGGCAGAGTTGCAGGAGATGAACGCATTATTATGCAGCAGCTCGGGTCCGAACTGCAGGGTTAACAGCACATTATCCTGATGGGTCCGCTCGATCTTATGGACCGACATGCTGTTGATTACGAGAATATCATCTTCCTGGAGCGTATATTGCTTCTGGTCCAGGTACATGTTAATCGAGCCATGGAGAACATACAGGATCTCAACTTCCTTATGCCAATGAAAATCAATATGCTGCACGGAATTCACGAAGAGCTTCATCGGCAGATCGTCCTGATGCTGAATAAATTCGTATAGATAGCGAATCGTCTGCTCCCCCCTCATACCGCTTATTATAGACATATCGTTTTTAAGTAATCAATATGAAGACCACCACTTTAGCACCCGCAAGGCGCGAAGCGTATTCCAGCGGCTATCCCCGCCTGACGGGTCCTCCATATGAAAGGGAATGTGGTCCGGCCGCGGACTGTCTAGCGGCCAGCGGCCATTTGCAGCCTGCTTCGCAAGGATTAATCCGACGGCCTCCGACATCCGCTTATCGGGCCGTGTACCGGACAAACGAAAATATTCCAGACCGCGCAGGATATCATAGTGATAGGACGGCGGATAAAACATGCACGTAAAGCGGGAATCGATCACACCGCCAGATGAAAGCGACCGGAATAGTCCCCGTTCCAATATATATTCTTCTCCCCGCTTGCGGGCAGCGGTCACTGCCGGATCGGCGCCAGCCGCCTTTTCATATTCCAGCAGTCCCTCCAGTACACAGATCGTACTGTGAAAAGAGGACCGCGTGCTGGGAGGGGCTTCACAATTCCACCCTCCATCTGCAAGCTGCCCATCCAGCAAATATTGAACCAGCCGTTCACTTACTTCTCCGTAATATGCACCTGCCGCCAGGATTCTCCCGTTGATGCAAGCCTCGACCTCTCCTTCAAAAAAAGATCTGCCCTCATGATACTCCCAGATTAATCGGTCCCGAACCAGCGCAACGGCCCTGCCGGCTTCCGCACTTTTGGGCTCCAATCCCATATCCTTTAATAATACCAACGCAAATAGTGTATTCTGCAGCGGCCAGGCATCCTCATCTGCCCACCAATGGCCCTCTTCCGACTGCCTCGAGAGGACCTGCTGCCCCCATCCCTCCACTGCAACCTGCGAGCGTACCGCAGCAACCTTATCCTCCGGTTCATGCAGCAAATCGCGCATCACCTGCCAGCGGACCGCAGGATCTGAATCCAGTAGCCATTCTAGTACCGGGCCTGTAAGCAGATTCTGCTTCCATTCGTGTTTCTTGAAGTCGGACATGAGAATTCCTCCAATCGGATGTGGGATTCTATTGGAAAAAGTATTATATATTTTAGTATAAATTATTTGGAACAATATGTAATGCTGCCTGTCCTCCAGTGGCCGTAGACAAACGGAAAAGCCGGGGTTATGAACAAGACTGACATTGTCTCGCCTTCCCGGCTTTCCTCTAAACGGTTATTGATTTAATACATCCAGCAGCAGCGAGATGATTTGCGCACTCTCTGCACGGTTCACCGTTTCATGCGGTGCGAATAAATGGTTGCCGCGTCCGTTAATTAATCCGAGCTCCTGTGCAGCAGCGACTGCATCTGCAGCCCAGCTGCTGATGTGATCCGCATCCTTAAAGCTGCTCAACCGGTTGGCGGCAGCATTCTGTCCTGTATGAAACAGATATGCTTTATAAATCATGGACGCCATTTCTTCACGACTTATGGTGTCCTCCGGTGCAAAGGTATCTTTGCTTCTACCGGTTATAATTCCCTTCTCGTAGGCGGCGGCAATGGAAGATGCGTACCATTTTGCTGGGTCTACATCCTTAAAAATTGCTGAGCCGGATGCTTTAATGCCCAAGGCCCGGGTAATCAGGGCAGCAAATTCTGCACGGCTTACGTTTTGCTTTGGTGCGAACGCTGTTTCACTGACACCCGAGACCATTTGTCTGGCCGCCATCTTTTTAATTACATCATGAGCCCAATAAGATACATTCACATCTTCGAACGTTTTGTCGTAGGTAAGAACAGCAAATGTACTGAAATGACTCACCTTTGCTGTCCATTTACCGTCCGAACGGTTTCCTCCCATGTATTCCAGGCTGCCGTCATCAGCGATGTAGTAGATTCCAGTCAGGTCCTTGGGGGAATTTTCATTGGCACTCAGTCTGATTGTGACAGGCTGGGAGAACTTCTCCAGCTCAAGCACTGTTCCATCAGCCTTCACGATAGATAATTTGAAGTCATAAACTCCTCCGGCTGCGGAGATGTCCGCATGATTCTTGCTTCCGGCTTGTGTGAGCAGCTTTGTGCTTTGTTCGGCGGATAATGCCCCGATTTCGAAAGAGATCTGCGACTGTTCTAACCCGCTACCTGTAACCAGCGCCTGCAATTCCTTTAAAACTTCTGCAGGAACTTCAATTTCCACATCTGCATTCTTAACCTTCAAGGCATTCTTCCCGTCATTTGCCGCCAGCTTCACCGGAAACAATACCTGCTGCTCACCTTTGGCCAGTTCGAAAGTCAAGCTATTTTGACTTCTCTGACTGCTCTGGCTATCCGGCGTGCTTCCCGGGATTACAGGATTACCTGGCGGACTGGTTGGAACGGGAGGAGTTGGTTCGGTCGGATCTGTTGGGTCAACCCCGTTCTGCACCTTAACCGGTACATTGAAATCATCGACGTTAATATGTCCGAAACCGCCGGTAGATTGGTCAACTACCTTAATGTACAGTTCCTCGCCGATATACGCTGATGCATCCCAGATCTTCCGCTGGTATTCCTCATAATTCGTTGCTGTCTCCTTGAACAGCTCCTTGCCGTCCGATGCCCGGACCAGTGCAACGTAAAGCTTGTCGATATCACGTCCGCCGCTGACCAGGAAGTTGAGCTTGCCGTTGTCGCCAAGGACGAAATTCTGTGATCGCAGCGTCCCCGTCAAGCTGTCACCGCCGGCTGCCTCGTTGAAGCCCCATAAATGATAGCCGCCCGGAATTTTATGCGAAGGATTAAAGTAGATCGTGTCCCAGAAGAACTTGGCATCGGTCACATGGACATCCTGGAAGGCATCTCCTTCAGTAATCCAGCCTGTTAAATCTCCTGTAGCAAAATCATGGTTAGGCAGATCCGTAATATCGGTATATACTGAATTATCCCAGTTATCTGGCACATCGACCGGAGCAGCCGGTTCACCGGTCAAGGCATTCATATTCCATACTTCCATGGACTTGACTGTAATATCGTTGTCGGCCCAGACCTTGAGGCCCAAGGAGTCGTATCGGCCTACATAGACGCGGGTTGTCAGCTTTTTCTTGTAATTGGCAAAGGCTTCAACAACTGAGCGATCGAGGAAGATATGCAGCTTTAGATTCTCTCCGTCAAGATCTACGTATCCGCCCTGAATACCATCCACGCGGACATCGGGGTCAATACTGCTCTTGGTCCGGTCCACATTGAATGTCTGATCGGTCTTATCGTAGTAAATCAGCGTTTCCTCCTGGCCGTTATCGGAGCGCCTTACTTTAAGGCCGAATTTCTGGGCTTCGCCCGGATCGATCTCCATCACGATCTCAAGCATGTCGCCTTTGACACTCTGGATCAATTGATTGGCAGCAGCCAAATTTTTGTCCGAGAAATCAACAACCTTATCTCCTCGCAGACTCTGCAATTCCTCAATGGGCTCAATGCGCAATTCATCATGCTCATCCAGGCTCAGGGAAACCGGCAGTGCCAGATTATGAGCCCATCCAGCCTGATATTCAGCCTGCGGCGTTCTCACATTTTGCACCATGGAGTATACAACCGTTCTTCCGTCAGGAGTAACCATCCCGCTCTCTGCGGTCAAATAACCATCCCCCACATCCATTTTGGAGGGAGCGTCCTGATCAGGTATAAACTTGAAGTTATCTCTATCCCAAGTCCCAATCCAGTAAAAGACTTCAACATCCCGTTGCACATCATTCGCCGGCGGAACCTGCTCCGGTTTCTCATGCGGATTGATCATGAAAATATACTTCTGTTTGCCCGTGCTATCCTTACCTACCGGGAGCAGCACCGGCAGTTCCCATACTGTGCCAAGCTCCGGATACTGGCTTCTGTCACTGACGTAAAGCGGCCCTTTATACTCCCAGTTGTACATATCATCGGACACGTACACCAAAGCTGTACCGCTGCTGAAGTCTTGAAGACCGGAGGTCACCAGCTGATACCACTTATCCGTCTCTTGGTCATACCATACAAAAGGATCACGGAACTCATTATGGATACCATTACCGTTCTGCTCCGTTACTGGCTCAGGATATTTCACCCACTCTTCCAAATTAGGGTCCGACAGATCAGCTGGAGTCGCCAGGCCCGTTCTTTGATTTGGTGACAAAGAATCATTTCCGGCCGTATAGAACAGGACGGGATTGCCGTCACGGTCATACGCTGCGCTGCCTGACCAAGCACCGTCCGGATCAAGAGTTCCCGCATCAGGGGCAAGCGCAGGCCTCACATTTTCCCAGTGCACCATATCGTCACTCACCCAATGTCCCCAGTGGATTTGATGCCAGAACGGACCTTGCGGGTTATGCTGATAGAATAAATGATATTTTCCGTTATAATAGATTGGTGCATGCGCTTCATTCATCCAGTTTTGCGGAGGCATCGCATGGTACTGCGGACGGTGCTGATCACCGTCAAACACGCTTGGATCCTCGTCAATATCACCATTTGGAATTTCCGGAACCGCGCCGCCGTGAAGCGCCTTCACATTCTCATACTCAGCAAGAATTTCTTGACCCGTGAGAGCTTTGTTCTGCAGCTTCAATTCATCAATAAGTCCGCTGAACATGTTGTAAGAGAACAGGCCCGCGAACTCTGTTGGCTTATTATTTTTGCCGATCATCAGGCTTGCTGTGGATGATGTAATCGGAACATTGATGGGGGTTGCCTGGGAGGCAACCTGCTCTCCATTGAGGTACAGCTTAATTTCTCCGGTTCCCTTATCGAAAGTGGCGGCAATATAGTTCCACTTGTATTTCTCAAGCGGATGATTGTTAACCCAAACCTGAATCCATTGTCCGCCGATTCCGGCCTGAAACGACCATGTGCCATGCCGGTACATGCCAAGCGCGAAGCCTTCCGCCTTGTCCTGATTGGACTGATTCACAATGGCCGACAGCTTGTTCCCGTCTCCCCATTCGTAGCTGCGCGGAGCCACCCAGGCTTCAATCGTCAGCGCGTCGCTTACGGGGATGGTTGCCTCCGAGTTAACCTCAATATCATTCGAATAACCGTCAAACAGGAGGGCACCGCCCTTTACTCCGCGCGGAGTCCATCTCGGATCTTTGGAATCCATATATCTGGCGCTATTAAACACGTAGTTTACATCATGCTCAAGATTACTCACTTGCTCAAGCGCCTTTTTGCCCGTGCCTTCATCGAAATTCATATAAAAGATGTTGCCCTTATTGTTAGCCTGAAAAGCATCGACGGAGATTCGGGACTGCTCCGACTGATCGACTACCTTGATATAAAGCCTCTTATTGTAATATTCGTATACATTCCAGACAATCTTCTCATTTGTGCTGACATTGCCGGTTTGCTTAAGCAATTCATTTGTGCTTGCATCATATAGTGCGACATAGGCATCTGCAGGCTGAACAATATCCACAATGGAAAAGCTAATCGTCCCGTTCCCCTGAAGGGTAAAGGCACTGGAAGTAATGGAGCCTTCTCCTTCCACGGCAGATGTGGCATAAAAGTTCCCCTCCATACCAGAAGCTGCTTGACCGGTCACCTGAAAGGCATCTCCAGCGGCCGTCCAGCCCTCAAGGGTGCCCGTCTCAAAACCGCGGTTTGCGATTTCGGTTGGAATGATGTTCTCAGCCATAATCCCCTCGTCGGGAACCTGTTCATTGAAGGTGTGGAAGGCATCCGCAAACATCACCCCCCAATCCGAGAAAGCATGATCGACGATCTCGATATACAGTCTTTTGCCGATATATTTGGACAGGTCGGCTTTGTATTCTTGCATATTGGCCAGCCTCATGCCCTGCCCCGGGTCCGGGAAGCCCGAATCGTTAAACGCACTGTTGCCGTATCGGGCAATCAGGTTTCCCGTATCCGCATCACTGAGGCTAATGTAGGCCTGGTCCGTATGCTTGCCACCGCCTAATCTGAAAGTGATCCAGCCTGTTCCGCCTAGCTCAAAAGTGCTGGAGCGAAGCACTCCCGTTGCAGCTTCATTGTATTTCCAGCCGTTTAGATGATAAGTGCCCTCCTGGTTATACGGAATTTGTTCTGCCCACCAGACAGTTTCGTCAGATACGCTGTCAGGCCCAAATGCCTCACCTTCAACAACGGTCCACCCGGTCAAATCACCCGTTTCAAAGCCCGGATTCATGATTTGGTAGCGCTGGAAATCCGGCTTAATATCCACGGCAACGGTGCCTTCGCTCGGCTCTGATTGATGATACATAAAGAAGGCATCTGCAAAAATCAAACCCCAGTCCGAGGTTGCATGATCTACAATCTCAACATACAGCTTCTTGCCCAAATATCCGGAAAGATCGGCCTTATACTGCTCCATATTCGCAAGCCGCATGCCCTGAGCGGGATTCGGGAAGCCGACGTCTGCAAATTTGCTGTTGCCGTATCTGGCGATCACTTGACCTGTATCTGCTTCTACGATGTTCACATATACCTTGTCAGCATTTTTGGCACCGCCGAGCTTAAAGCTAATCCAGCCGCTGCCGCCCAGCTCGAAGCTGCTGGAACGCAGCACGCCTGTAGCAGCCTCGTCATATTTCCAGCCGTTTAAATGATAAGTACCCTCCTGGTTATACGGGATTTGTTCCGCCCACCAGGTGGACTCCCCGGATACACTGTCCGGGCCAAACGCGTTACCTTTGGTAACAGTCCATCCCGTCAAGTCTCCGGTTTCAAAGCCCGGATTCACAATTTCATAGACCGCAGCCGCAACGGACGGGCTCCCGTCCGGCGGGGGTACCTGATAGACTGCATTAGTAACGGACATTTCCTGACCCGGGCTTGATGCAGCAGCCTCCCCGCCTTCCTTCTCAACCCCTGCTGCGGCAGTGTCCTGAATTCCCGGGACAGCCAGCTGAAGAAGCATGACCCCTGCTACCATTTTGGAGATCCATGATGTGTTTCTGCTATTTTTCCTC
The DNA here is from genome assembly GCF_001517085.1 of Paenibacillus sp. DMB5. Classification (GTDB taxonomy): domain Bacteria; phylum Bacillota; class Bacilli; order Paenibacillales; family Paenibacillaceae; genus Paenibacillus_AQ. Next base: position 28,768 of record NZ_LRAC01000085.1, on the reverse strand, counting down.
ATGAACAAGCCTCCTTCATTATTATTCCGTTCCGATTTAATGAAGCGCTTACAATGAGCCATTTACTTGCATGCGGCATTCTGGAACCCGGCAGGAAAGGAGCGCCTGGGCGCTCCGCGTTACCATATTGACTTCATCTCCCAAATGTCCATAGACTTCACCAACGCTTCCCCATCTCCCCAGAGTTCAAGGCCCAAGGCATCCTTACGGCCCGGGTATACCCGGGTTGTCAGGCTCTTAAGTCCGTTGGCATAGGCTTCGACCATGGAGCGGTCCAGATAGAGATGCAGCTTCAGATTCTCGCCGCACAGCTCCAGCTTGCCGCCCTGAATCCCGCTGCATTTTTCTTCCGAATGCTGCGATGTTTTCGTCCGGTCGGCCAAAAGCATGGATTCCTTCCAGTCATAATACAGCAGCGTTTCTTCCTCTCCATCCGGTGTACACGGACCTTGATTCCAAGCTGTGCAGCACTGCCCCGCTCCATTTCCAGCTGAATCTCCAGCATATCGCCTTGAATAGCCTTAAGCTGTTCATTTGCTTCTATTAATGACTTGTCATGAAGCGATAATCGCTTCTCGCCCCGCAGTGACCGCAGCTCCTGAATCGGCTCGATTCCAAGCCGGCCATCTTCCCTTAAATACACGCTTACAGGCAAACCGCCGTTATGAGCCCAGCCTGACTGATATTCCAGCACGGATGTACGGTCACCCTGCGCGATCGTAAAGACGATATTTCTGCCTGTCACAGGATCGACCATTCCGCTTGGGCCGGTAAAATGGAAATCACCGACATCCATCAATTGCGGCTCCTCCTGATCCGGGAGGAATGACAGGCTGTGCTTATCCAGCTGCCCGATCCAATAGAACACTTCGACATCGGCGCCGGCTCCCACAGGGCTGACCAGCAAGAGATGCTTACTTACACCTTGCTTGTCACTACCCAGAGGAAGAAATACAGGGAGCTCCCAGATCGGTCCAAGATAAGGGAACTTCTGAATGTCCGCTTCAAAGAACGAACCTTTGTAAGTCCAATTCAGCATGTCCTTTGACGTAAATGCGAGCGCTGCTCCGGCTCCGCCTTCCGTCCCCGATCCGACCAGGGCATACCAGCCATCCTCATCCTTCCACACGAACGGGTCCCGGAAATCGCCGAAGGCCCCCATTCCCTGCTGCTGTACAATAAGCGGCTCCGGATGTTTGATCCACCTCACCAGATCAGGGTCCTTATCTTCGGAATAAGTGCTTCTGGCCAGCGCCACGCTCTGATTCGGTGAAGCACTGTCATTGCCGGCTGTAAAGAACAGGACAGGCAAGCCGTCGGCATCATAAGTGGCGCTTCCTGACCAGATACCGTCGGGTGCGAGCTGATCCTTCTCAGGTGCCAGGGCTATAGGAAGATCGCGCCAATGCACCAGATCTTCACTTACCCAATGCCCCCAATGAATATGGTGGAAGTAAGGCCCTTGCGGATTATGCTGATAGAACAGATGATATTGCCCGTCAAAATAGATTGGTGCATGAGGCTCGTTCATCCAGTGGGCCGGCGGGCTGACATGATATTGCGGTCTGTGCCGGTCCGCAAGCAGGGGTGTACGATCCAGCCTGATGTCGTCATATTCCACTTGCGGCCGGACGCCTCCATGTAAAGCGAGCACCGCCTGATAAGAAGCAGCCACTTCCTCGCTGCTCAGGGCACGGCTATAAATTTTCAGCTCATCCATAAGTCCGCTGAACATGTGCAGGCTGAATACCTCTGCTAGCTTGCTGCTGTGATTGTTCCTGCCGATGAGCAGATCTGTATCCGCCGCTTGCGCCAGCCGGGAACCGGCAGGCGCGGCTGCAGAAGCAATTTCGCTGCCGTTCAAATACAGTTTAAGCTTACCTTTATCCCCATTGAATACGGCATTTACGTAAGACCACTCATTCTTGGGCAGCTCATAGCCGTCCGGCGACCAGATTTCGATCCATTCCCCTCCCTCCAGCCCGATTTGGAAGGACCAGGAGCCGTGACGGAACATGCCAAGCAGATAACCCTGCTTAGCATCCTTATTGTGCCGGTTCACAATGGCGGCCAGCTTGCCCTCGTGCCCCCACTCATAGGTTCGCGGGGCAACCCATGCCCCGATACTGAGAGCCGGCAGAAATTCCGGCTCCCCATTACGCTCTTCCTCATGTGCAGAATGGGCAATATAGGTCGAGTAACCATCAAAGAGGAGACTGCTTCCTGCCACCCCCTGCCTCCATGGCGGAGTACAAGGGGTCGTAAACTCCGCATTATTAAACACGTAATGGACATCATTCACCGTCTTAGTGACGCTCTCCATAGTACTAGCTCCAGTTCCTTCATCAAAAGCCCAATGCATCGTTAATCCGCGGTCTCCCGCTGAGCTGCTCATGCCTCATTCCTCCCGTCCGGTATCCCGATAGACTCCAGTGTATGGAGCTTAAGCGAATTCAGAACAATCTGGCCTGACTGCGTCCTTACCTCGATATGCTCAATCGGAGATTCAGGGAAAATCTGATCGGTCAGCACTACCAAACCATGATCCGCGTACACCTCAACCGCATTGCGGTCCAGCCAGATCTGCAGTCTGAGCTGTCCATTCACCGCAGCCAGACTGGCACCATGCCGGCTGGCAAAAGCCGGATGAAATTCAGTCACTCCCGAATGGGAACGGTCGGTGAACAGCTGCTTGTCAGCCGGGTTATAGCCGATAATGATCTCGTCCTGTCCGGAGGATTTCAGATGGATATATACCTCGTCCCCGGAACGTACATCCAGTTCTGCCTCTATCTCCAGCAGATTATGATCCGTCCGCTGTACAAACGGAGTCTCAGGTGTAACGGCGACAGCCTTCCAGCTCACAGTTTCTTTGCGCAGCCGCTCTATTTCCCGCACAGGCATTTGCGTTAACACGACATTTCCGTTCTGGCTTGTCAGTGACAGGACGCGGGGCAGAGTCATGGCACCTCTCCAGGAACCCGTAGGCGTCTCGTTGGCATATTTCCAGTTGCTCATCCATCCGATGAGGACACGGCGGCCGTCTTGCTCCGGAAGATCCGACCAGGTAACCCCTGCATAGTTGTCTCTGCCATGATCTAGCCACAGGATATGATCAGCGGGATTGTCATTGATGAATGTTTTTCCGTCAAACTCGCCAATGAAATACTGCGTGCGCGAACCTTCGGGACAATCGGGATTGTCGCCGATGCTGATAATAAGCACCCATTTGGAAACACCGGTGTCATCCACAGGCAGCTGGAACAGATCGGGGCATTCCCATACGCCGTCGTGTGAGCCTTCTCCTTGGCCGAACACACCAGACAGCGACCATTCACGCAGATTATCAGAGGCATAGAACCGGGCGTGGTCTCCCGCGACAATCGCCATAACCCACCGCCCGCTTTGCGGATGCCAGAACACCTTCGGGTCACGGAAATCGATTAATTCATCCTCGGCAAGCACCGGATTTCCGGCATACTTGTGCCAAGTCCGGCCTTTATCGCTGCTGTAAGCCAGACTCTGCCGCTGGCGCGGCTGCCCCGACTCCGGATGGGTATCGGCATGCGTAAAGATTGCCACAAGCCCATGGGAATCTTCGAATAAACCGCTGCTATTATTCCAGTCCACAACACAGCAGCCCGAAAAAATCGCCCCATGCTCATCCGGGAATAGAGCAACAGGCGCGTGCTCCCAGTGAACCAGGTCTTCACTTACTGCATGACCCCAGTGCATCGGCCCCCATTTATTACTGTAAGGATGATATTGATAGAATAGATGATAGCTTCCCTCATAATAGACTAATCCGTTCGGATCATTCGCCCAGTTGGAAGGAGGTGAGAAATGAAAGCCCGGTCTAAACTTCTCATCATTGTATGTTTTATTCGACTCTATCATTTCATTAATCTCCTCTGTCGTAGGCATGGACCCAAGAGCCCCCTTTCGTGTTGTCACCAGCGCTCCGCCGGCATTGGCAAAAGTCAGCATGCCGGTCATTTGCCGGCTGCTCAGATCCTGCAAGGAACTTCCGCTTTCAAGAATCTTATATAACAGGCAGCCCAGAAAAGCATCCCCGGCGCCAGTCGTATCAATGGCCTTAACTTTAAACCCCGGCACATATCCGTCCTGCCCAGCCAGACGGTAATAGCAGCCTTTTTCCGCTAAAGTGACGACAATGAGTGTAATATCGTATTGCTGCTGAAGCTCCAGTGAACCTTTTTCAATATCATGTGTACCTGTTATAAAAGAAAGCTCATCCTCCGAGATCTTCAGGATATCGGCATAATTCAGGCCCCACAATATATGCTGTCTTGCTTCCTCCTTGCTCTCCCATAACGCAAACCGGATATTCGGATCAAACGACAGCAGTACACCTGCTTCCTTAGCCTTAAGAACTGCCGTCCTAGTTGCCGTCCGTGCAGGTTCATGGGTCATAGACAATGAGCCGTAATGCAGCGCCTTGCAGCTGTCAATCCGGTCCAGCGGGAGGTCCTTTGCATGTAAAAAGGTATCCGCTCCCGGCTTCCGGAAGAAGCTGAAGGATCTGTCTCCCTGCTCATCCAGATGAACAAAGGCCAATGTTGTACTGGCTTCGTTCGTAACCGAAACGCCTGCTACATCTACACCGCTGCGCAGCAGAGTATTGTGCAGTAAAGATCCAAATTGATCCTCGCCAACCTTGCTGACGAGTGCCGATCTTGCGCCCAGACGGGACAATGCAGCGGCCACATTGGCCGGCGCCCCACCCGGATTGCATTCAAACTGCCCGTTCCCCGCGGCTGAATGGCCTGCCGGAGTAAAATCTATCAATACTTCACCGATTGCGATAATATCTAGCACAGCTTCTCCCCACCTAATCCTCTATTTATTTATTGTTTTAGATTTGCATTGTAACGGTCCAGTCCGGTCTGATAGATTTCCATCAGTTCATTCAGACCCATCTTTTCCAGCGTCTTGATATAGCTGTCCCATGCCTCATCTGCGCCGCCGTCTACAATGAATCTTCCTCTTTGTGTATTTACATATTTGATCAGTTCCGGCTCAATTCTGTTGATAGTGTCCAGTTCCTCAGGCTCAAAGAAGATGCTTGGGTAGTTTTCTTTTTCCATATACGGATTGTAGTATTTCTCAAGGTCAGCAGCGCGCTGCTGGGCCCGGGGCTCCATATCTACCACTTTGCCGAAGTCGTCGAAAGTAATGATGCCGGGCGCACCTGATCCCGGAGCAACCTTTTGACGGAATTCACCTGCAGAGGCTCCTTCAGGAAGCGGCAGATTTACCAGCTTGCCGTTCTCGTCCTTCTTGTACACGACATCGAGCGGGCCCCAGTGAATTTGAGCGGCCATATAAGGCTCATACTGCTGGTCGATCCAGCGCATAGTGATTTCCGGATTGCTGTTCGCTTTGGTAATGACAAAAGAACCGCGTCCCGGCCCGCCGCCATTGGCGCGTCCAATAGTCTGCTCTCCATCCGCGCCTTTAAGCGGAGACAGCAGCACATAATCCTTGGCACGTTCGGTACCGACAACCTCTTCTACTTCCCACCATACGTAGGAGCCCAGCGTCTCATCTGTCGTTTTGCCTTTGGCCAGATACTGCGCCGCATCTTGGGTGAAGGATTCCGGATCGATCAGACCCTGCTTATACCATTTTTCATGAAAATAATTCAGGGCTTCCTTATATTCAGGCTGAGTCGCCGTAAAAATAACCTTGCCGTCACGGACGACACGGTGCTCCAGATTATCCGGAAGCCCAAAGGCGCCGAATAGTCCGGCTATATCCATACACCACTGCATGTGCATGAAGCTAAGCGGGATTTCATCCTGCTTGCCGTTGCCGTTCGGGTCCTGTGTTTTGAAGGCCAGCAGCGCTTCCGTATATTCATCCAGCGTTTCCGGTACCTTCAGGCCCAGCTTATCCAGCCAGCTTTTATTGATAACGTGAAAGAAAGGGTTCGTTCCCAGGTTATTCTCTTCCCAGGACGGCAGTCCGTAGATGTGTCCATCCGGTGCTGTAATCGAGGATTTGATATCGGGACGGCGTTCAAGAAGCGCTTTCAAGTTAGGCGCATACTGGTCAATCAGATCCTCCAGCGGAATGAGGGTTCCGTCCTCACCGTAATTGATCAGCTCATAATCGGTAAATCCGGCCGCATAAAAGGCATCCGGCAAATCGCCGCTCGCCAGCAGCAGGTTTTTCTTCTCTGTATAGTCGGTATCGGGAATGTTCTCCCAGTTAATCTTTACATTAGTATCCTTCTCCAGCCGTTTGAAGATTTCCATCTCCGTGAACTCCGGCGCCAGGGCCGCCTTCGGGGCTACCATTCTTAAGGACACCGCTTCGTTTACAATCGGAAGACCGGTTGCATTAAAGTTCGCTTCCTGATCCGGATTCTCCGCCTGATTCTTGGACCCGTTCCCGTTACCCGAGCATCCGCTCAGCGCAAACGCTCCGGCAAGCATCACAATCCCCGCATTTTTGAATAAAGACTTCATTATCCATAACCTCCCTTTAGTTCATGCCACCCGTTAAGCGCTTGTATTGCTCTGCTATTTTTCGCCTGAATACGGCGGTGCATCCCCCCTCTCAAGTAGCGGATATGGATATCAGCCCTTGATCGAGCCGATCATTACACCTTTGACAAAATACTTCTGCAGGAACGGATACAAAATCAGCAGCGGCAGGCTGGACACCATGATGACCCCGTATTTGATCAGCTCGGTCACGCGCATCTTGGCTGCATAGGATTCCACATCAATCATCATCCCGGAATTGACCTGATTCTGGACCAGAATATTGCGGAGCACCAGCTGCAGCGGATACTTGCTCTCATCATTCAGATAGATCAAAGCGTCGAAGAATCCGTTCCAGAAGCCGACCACGTGGTACAGCACCATGACTGCCAGAATGGACTTGGACAAGGGAAGGACAATGCTCCAGAAAAATCTGGTGTTCGAGCATCCGTCGATCGAAGCCGCCTCCCACATTTCATCCGGTATGGACGACTGGAAAAAGGTTCTGACAATGATGACGTTGAACACACCGCCTGCCCCGGGAATGACCAGTGCCCACATCGTGTTCAGCATGTGCAAATCTTTTATCAGCAGATAGGTTGGAATCAGCCCGCCGCTGAAGAACATGGTAACCAGTAAAAACCACATAATCACCGACTTTCCGGCCAGATCCTTACGGGCCAGCGGATAAGCTGCAAATACCGTAACGGCAACTCCTATGAGGGTCCCCAGTGTCGCATATAGAATAGAATTCCCATATCCGATCCAGATGGAGGAGTCACTGAATATCCGCTCATAGCCGTCCAGCGTGAAGCCTTTCGGAAACAGCCAGACCTCGCCGGAGTAGATATAATTGGGATCGCTAAATGAGGCAGTCAGCACAAAGTACAGCGGGTATAACACAAGCAGCATGATGATGGTCAGCAAAATATAGTTGATGATGTCAAACCATACATCCCCTCTGCTCTTTCGCTTCAATAATTGGTTCATGATTGTTTCCTCCTACCACAGGCTGGTTTCTGTCATCTTTTTGGCGATCCGGTTGACGGTGAATATCAGAATAATATTGATCAGGGAATTGAACAGGCCGACTGCCGTTGAAAAGCTGTATTGGGCCTTCTGAATCCCCATTTCATAGACATAGGTCGGGATGATATTGGAGGTGGCGTAGTTCAGATCACTTTGCATCAGAAATGCTTTTTCAAAACCGATGCTCATAATATTGCCCAGTGCAAGAATCAGCAGAATCACAATCGTCGGCAGAATACTTGGAATATCCACGTACCATACACGCTTCCATTTGCTCGCCCCGTCCATGATAGCCGCTTCATGCAGCTCGGGATTGACTCCCGCCAGTGCAGCAAGGTAGATAATCGTAGCGAAGCCTGTCTCCTGCCAAATTCCTGAGAGGATATAGAGTGGACGGAACCAGCCCTCATCAGCCATAAAGAGGATGGGCTGCCCGCCAAACGCGGTAATCAGGTGGTTAACAAGACCGCTGTTAGGCGATAAAAACACATTAAGCATCCCGACAAGCACGACGGTCGAAATAAAGTGCGGCGCATAAATCACGGTCTGGACAAATTTCTTATAGGACTTGCCCAGCATCTGATTGAGCATAATGGCGATGATGATCGGTGCCGGGAAGCCGAACAGCAGTGAAAGAAAACTGAGAGAAAGCGTATTTGAGATGATAGTCCAGAAATTATAAGCATTGAAAAAATCTTTAAAGTGCTGGAAGCCTACCCACTCGCTCCCCCAGATTCCCTGGCTAGGCGAGAAATCCTTAAAGGCAATTTGCACCCCGTACATCGGATAGTATTTGAATACGAGATACAGAATAATAATCGGCAGCAAAAACAGATACAACTCATAGTCTCGCTTGAACCGGCTCCATCTTTTGCGGCTTGGTTTGATCATGGAGGGATCTGCCGTACTGGTTCTTGAATTCACGCTTATACTCCCTTTCAATTTAAAATTAACAGACGTTTTGAAACGTTTCCAATTTAGGCTAAAAAATATATTTTCTAACTTGAAACGTTTCCAATTTATAAAAGAAAAACGCCAGTCGGTGCATCCATACGGATAAGCTGATGTTTCTCTGATCTGCAGGAGATCATGTAGTCTCGCCTTGCCTGAACACAACAGGTATACGGTACACCTGCTTCTCCAGCGGAGTGCCTTCGATCTTGTCATACAGCAGTTTGATCGTCATGCGCGCCATTTCTTCCACTGGCTGCCTGATGGTAGACAGAATAGGATGAAAATACGGACTGTCCTGGATGCCGTCATAACCGATGACCTTCACATCCTCCGGAACCCGGATCCCCTGCTTGCTGGCCTGATCAATATAACAGGCGGCAAGCATATCGGTAATGGCAAAAATGCCGTCTGCATCGCCGTGGTTATGCAGGAATTCGTTAATAAAAGCCTGGTTGTCTACAATAGGATCGGGCTTCTCGTAGATTACATAATCGACGCCCAAAGCTTGCGCCTCATGGATGAAGCCCTCTCTGCGGTTCATCGTCTCACTGAACACCGAGGTGACACTTCCCATAAAAGCCGGCTTCCTGGCTCCCGCTTTCACAAGCTCTCTTAAGGCAAGACGCCCTCCCTCATAATTATCCGAAGTTACGCAGGTAATCTTCTTATTAAAGTGCCGGTCAATACTTACGATTGGAATATCATTACTCACATTATTCTCGATATCGTTGTAAGTAATGCCCACAATCCCGGCCACCTTGTTCTGGCGCAGCATATCGAGATAATACAGCTCCTTTTCGGGCTTGCCGCCGCTGTTGCACAGCATCAGCTTATAGCCTTCCCGGTCCAGCTCATCCTCAATGTAATAGGCCAGCTCCGAAAAGAAAGGATTCCAGATACTCGGCAGCAATAAGGCGACCATCCTGGACCTCTGCATTTTAAAATTCCGGGCCACTTCATTCGGAAAATAGTTCAGCTCCTGTATGGCTGCTTCTACCTTTTGGCGTGTCTTGGGTTTGACGGCGCCAGAGTTGTTAATGACTCTGGACACGGTACCTACAGCAACGCCGGCTAAGTTGGCTACATCTTTAATGCTTGTCATTTAACACCTCCGACCTCTCTTCTGAAAATTATAATAGCACCAAAGTGGAAACGTTTCAATAGTTAATTTGGAAACGTTTCAAATTTGATGCTGATAATCTTGCAATGCGCTGTTTTTGGAGCAAATCCACGGGAAAGTAAACATAATCTTAAAAATCCGCACAACAAAAAAACCTTGATTTCTCAAGGTTTTCACTGTAGTGCCGAGGACGGGGGTCGAACCCGTACGGTACTCACGTACCGCAGGATTTTAAGTCCTGTGCGTCTGCCTATTCCGCCACCCCGGCATATTATGTGCGCTCTTGCGCGACAAGAAATATCATATCACGTATCCGGTGATCACGCAATCCATATTACCATTATTTTTTATTTCACACTAGATTGGGGATACTTAGGCTCAACTGACGGGTCTCGTCCTATAAAACCATTAATTATCACACAGTGAAGTTGTTACTTACCGTAAGAGTAAAGTTACCTATAATTCCTCGCCAATAGCATCAATCGAGATAAATCAAAGGCATTTTTGACTTTGATTTCCGCTTCCAAGCGCTCAATTGACCAATTCAAAGGCATTTTTGCCTTTAATTCCTGCCTTTAGCGCAAAATTGCCTAATTCAAAGGCATTTTTGCCTTTGATTCTCGCCCACAGCGCATAGTCGCCCAATTTCAAAGGCATTTTTGCCTCTGATTCCCGCCCACAGCGCCCAAAGCCGCCTTAAACGCCTAAGCAAGCTAAAATCAGGGGCATCCCTGCCCCTGATCCCTGCTCATTACCGCCCAACAAAGGGCGGAACATTCAGCGGGCCATCCGCCAGCAACCTGCAGCCTCTACAGCAGCAGGTTACCTGCTAGTGACGTTCCCGCTCTCCGCTCCGGTTACGCATGCCGGCCAGACCCAGCAGGCCGATCAGACCGAGCCAGCCCCAGTTGGAGCCTCTGTCGTTGTCTGTATTAGCGGTTGTGCTGGTGGCGCGGTATCTGCCGGTCTGGGTGTTGTTGGCCAGCGGGGAAACGGTGCTGTTGTCATTGCCCCGTACCGCGTTGTTCACCATGTTCCCGCCTCTGCGCATTGTGCCGGTGGCGTTGTTCATCAGCTTGTCGCCGCTATGCTCGACTCTGTTCATCAGAGTATCGCCGTTGCGGTTCATCGTATTGCCAGTCTGATTCATCATCCGGTGGTCCGTTCCGTTCAGCATATGAGTACCCGTTCCATTCGTTTCACGGATGCGCTCGGTTCTCATACCGTTTGCCCCGGTATCCGGAATGGCTGTACCCATCCCCCCACCGGTGCCAGCAGCATTAGCTGCATAACCAGATCCCATCAGACTCATGGATAACAGTGTAGTGCAGGCAAGGCTTGTGACCAGCTTGTTCAAGAGAAGTGCCCCCTTTGAGGAAATTGTATTTCGCTGATAATTTCCCCATGTGGCTCATCATCTATACAGGTGGTCCTTATTCCCTGACGAGGTTCACAGTCCGGCTGGCAGCATCGTAGGTGACCTGTGCGCCCAGTGCTTCAGCAACCGCCCGTACGGGTGCGTAGGTTATGCCGTTATCCAGAATACCGCTGGTAATTTTAACTCCATTCAGTGTAACTGTAATGGCGTGATCCGTTTCGCCGGTTGTCCCGTTAATCAGGGCCAGTGCATCCTTGACCTGCTGCACCGTCGGCTGCCTGCCGGCCCGCAGCTGCTCTGTAGTCAGCCCAAAGGTCATCTCGAGATGGGAATAATCCTTGAAGGAGGTCCAGTCCCCGCCCCAGGCAAAACCCAGCTTCTTGGCTTCCTGAGCCACCTGCTGCCAGTCAGCCATCTTGTCATTGTTGCCGTCACGGGATGTATCCCATGAGACCGTTTTACCGTCCGGCAGGAGCAGGGCAAAATCAATGGCCAGACCATAGTTGTGATAACTGGAGCCGCCTCTGGCATTCGTTACAATGTTTCCCGGCTTGGTGCGGCCTTGCGCATACAGGGCATTTTGTTCGGCTATAGTCCGCATGCCCTGGGTGATGACGATCGGGATGCCTTTGGCGTAGCTGCGCTGGATCAGAGCACTGGCACCTGCCAGCAGAACCGGATGAAGCTTGCCCAGCCAGCCTGCCGATTTACTTTTCACCTGATCTAAAGTCAGCATTTTCCTCACCCCCTAGTATAGTAGATGCCCTCTCTGCCTGCTTTGCTTGTACGGTTTGCCTAAAGTGTGTGCACCTATTCCGTAAGAAACTGCTCAACAAATGACAAAAAGACCCCGGCCAGCAGGGTCATCTCATCCAATAGTTATAAGCTACATCAGAACCGCACAGCGGCATTCCCGGACCAAAAGCTTTTGGATGTTTTCCCGCCTAAACGGCCACACTATCCGAAATGAACTCCATTCCCGAAAGGCGGATTAGCCCATGGACATTCACAGTGACAGCTATAAGATTGCCGCGCTTAGTGACCGGAAGGACGCTGTTGAAGTAATCCGGCAGGCCGAGGAGGCTATTGCCCGGATAACAGGCAACAAAGAGGTTACACTGATCGCCTATGAGAAAACAGACAGCCCAGCCATAAATTAGGTATCAGGCGATGTAAGCCTCAGCGATGTCATCTACACGAATCCATTTCCATTCCTCTGCCCACTGCAGCTTGATCTCACGCGAGTGGGTATGAATGGAGGTGACAAAACCGCTCAGCTGCCTGCCCTCACCCTCACCATGCAATACCAGTGTTATACGGATATGACTCCGGAGTGATTGTGCAAGAGTACTCTCAATCCCTTCCAGTCTCCGCAGATTTGCAGCGGGTTCATCCGGGTGCAGTGCATCCTCTTCGTTCCTGTGAACAAGACCTCCCTGCAGGCCTTCCTCCAGCTGTTTACCCATCGCCGTTCCTCCTTATGTTGTTGGTAATCACTCGCGTTTCATCAATACGAACATACGTTTGTATTATTATAGCTGCAGATCCGGTTTTTAATCAAGCATCAAAAAATAACAACAGACGAGTTTCCATTTCATAGGTGCATGCTGCAGGCCGCAAGCAAAAGGCGCGCACAGCCAGGCTGTACAGCGCCTCTAATGAAATTCGTAACCCGCAAAAATTTGCTTATTCTGTGCTTGTATTCGTTGGTGCTCCGGTATCCACTGTATCTGCTTCTGTACCCACCACGGTTCCGGGAACAGTCCCCAGCTCCGTCTCAGCCGCGCTGTCCTCATCCAGCAATCCTACGGCTACTCTGGCTTGATTCACTTTGGAGATCCCGTACAGCATTGCTACATCCGCCTGCTGGTTCATGGCGTTGAACTCGTCTGCTGTAACCTCAGGGGAAGCCGCACTCTGCGAAGCCTGTTCTTTGATGGAATAGGCGCTCTGGAACGCAATGGCTGCATCTCTCAGCAGAGTCTCAATATTTTCCGGCAGACTCTTGGAAATTTCCACATCATTGACCTGATCAGCAATATCAGAGGCTGTGTCCTGGAAAGAATCAAGCGCCTCTTCAAGCTCCTTGTCCGTGGCAGCTCCAGTCGAATATGAGGTCAGTGTTGTATTGAAATGTTCCAGCGACGTTTTGCCCATTTCGTCAAACTTCGTCATTTCATTGTAAAAGTTCTGTACAGTCTCCTGAACCTCCTCCTCTGAAGCTGGCGCAGAGCTGTTATTGCTGCAGGCACTAAGGATCATTACCATTAAAAGTACGGTTATCAATAAGGCTTTTTTCATCGTCTCAAATCCCTCCACTTAACAGAATAATGGCGGGTTTTGTAAAGCGCAAATGAAATAAATGTAAAAAAAGCTCAAAAGCTCCAAATTTCAAATTTAAAGCGCCTTCATCGCAAAAAGATCTCCAAAAATCTGGAGATCTTCTGCAAACATACCTGATTAAGCAAGCACATAAGCAGTGGCGGGAATAACGGCCCGGGGCTGGCTGTGGCTCTCCCACATCAGAATAGCCTTGGCATCCCCCTGGTTCTCATAATACTCTACCTTCAGCTCATGCAGCTTGCCTTGAATCAGCTGTACAGTTCCTGTACGCTCTGTGCCGCTCTGCTTAATCCAGCTGTCGATGATAAGAACCCCGTCAACCCACACCCGTATGCCGTCATCCGAGTAGGTGTAGAGATTATAAGTCTCGCTGAAATCGGGCTTCAGTTTACCGGTCCAGCGTACCGCGAAGAAGTCGGCATTGATCAACGGATCAGGGCTCGTTTGTCTCCAAGTAAAGTTAATGGTCGAATCTGTCCGGACCAGTGCAGGAGCTCCGCTCAGCGTGATGTTATTGAAATACTCGCCTCTGATTCCAGGAGGATAGGTTTGCTCCCCTTCAGCGGCCAAGGCTTTATACTCGTCCCTGGTAATCACAAAGCTGTCATTCATAAAGGATTTGATCACAGCCTCCGTATTCTGCTCATACAGCAGCTTGGCCCAGGTCAGCTGGTAGGACCATTTGTTCTGCGATTTCGCCATTTCTGCCGGTAAAGGCAGTTTCCCGTTCTCACCAATGGCAATCAGCTTGCCGCGTCCAAGGTCCCACAAGCCGTCATGATGACTGGCTTTGAAATCCCCGTCATAAATGTCCAGGGCCAGCACATCTACCCTGCCGGCGCCGGGATAGTATTTGGCCGGCTCCTCGCTCCACTGGTTTTTGGCATTGGGGCTCCACACCCACAGCAGATTGTGCAGGCCGTGATAGACCGTATAACGCTCGAACATCAGATTCCACAGCTCCACGAAGCGGGTCTTCTGTCCCCACCAGAACCAGCCGCCATTCATCTCATGGTAAGGTCTCCAGAGAACGGGAACCCCTGCATCGTTCAGTTTTTTCAGGTAGACGGCTGTCTTGTCAAGGTCTGCCAGGAGCGCTTTATATTGAGGGGTACCAGGTGTAATATATTTTGCAAAATTCGCCTCGCTAAGATTCATCGAGACATTTGACCAGGCCGGGGCTGTTCCCGGCAGACTGGCATGGTAGGTCATAGTGACAATGCCGCCTGCCTTATGCCAGCGGATGGCACTATCTGTCACCCACTGACGCTGATTGGCAATCAGCGCTTCGGTCTGGTTGCCGATCGCTCCCAGCTCGTAGCCGTGAAGCCCGGCATATTGGCCGCTCGTAACCTTAAGCTTGTTGCTGAACTCATCCGCACTTTCCAGATAATCGTGTATTCCGCTGATGATTCCTTTGCCTTGAAGGGTATACAGCCTGTTCAGCAGATTCAGCGCCGGTGCTGTCAGCTTCTCATCGGCAGGAGCCCGCAGCAGGGCTCGGAAGGCTGACTGCCACGCTGCATCGTTAACCAGCCGGGATGCCGAATCGAGCAGATCCCGGAGTATGCGCTGTTCCATTTGTCCCACCATCCTTTTTTGTACCATTGTATGGGGACAACCGGTGCATGGAAGCGGCGGATGGCGGGGAAGCCGATAATCATTTTAATTTTTAAATATAGTGTCTTCAATTTTCATGCTACTACTGTATGTATACTAATAACTAGCTTGCTGCTTACTTGCGGGAATAACGAAGGGGCAGCAGATCAAGAATATCCTGATCATTCCGGACATCATCCGGCTTACCGATCTATTTTTCTTAATTTAGTATACTAAAATCTGCTAATTATAAGCTATACTGAGTAGACCCCAGCAACAAGATTTCAGCATAATCAGGAGGAGCACGTGAACAAACAGAAATTTATTCCAAGTCTTATTATCGTTGTGCTGCTGGCTCTGGCAGCTTACTGGTTCGAGGAGAACGGCCAGTCCGTCACGACGCCTTCCACCGGAGGTTCCGAGGTTGTACAGCTTGTTTTCCCCTCAGACCGTTACCCTGAAACCGCGGAGCATATCCAGGAGGCGATCAGAAACGGTGAGTCAGCGATATGTACGATCAACCGCGGGGATGCCGAGGAGAACCGCAAGGAATCCCTCAAGGGGGTACCGACCAAAAAAGGCTATGACCGCGATGAGTGGCCGATGGCAATGTGCGCAGAGGGCGGTGCCGGAGCAGACATCGAATACATAACTCCCGCCGACAACCGCGGTGCAGGCAGCTGGGTAGGCAATCAGCTGGAAGGCTATGCCGACGGAACCCGGGTAGAGTTTATGTTCAAATAAGCAGCAACAGCAGCAGCTCCGCACGCGCTTTCGCCTGGCGCGGAGCTGCATACGCCGGAACTATTTTCAGAATATACAGGCTTTTGTAATAATAACCAGCAAAATGAACAGAACCAGAATCGCATTGGTCGAGGTCATCCAAGGATTTACTACCGGTACTACCGGAGGCCCCTGATTTACTCCGCCAACATTGTTGTCACAGCCGCAACCGTATTCTGCACCCATTTTTTATTCCTCCCCTGAAATGTTTAATGCCTACAGCACAGAGTATGTAACAGGCATACCTGCAGTCTGGGCCAATCGGCAAACAGTTCTTCGCCTAATCAAAGCTAATGAATCCTAGCTATGCAGTCGATATACATTAGGAGTGTCGGCCATACCCCAATTCTAATGAAACAGGAGGTGCGAAATGGACATTGCCGCCTTATCCACTGCCATGAGCCAGGTGTCCCTGCAGCAGGCTGCCGGACTTCAGGTCCTGAGCATGGCCAAGAATTCAGCTGAAATCATGGCGCAGAATATGACCCAGATGCTACAGCAGAGCCCGCATCCGAATCTTGGAAAAACACTTGATATTCAGGTTTAATTGATTTATTCTTAAATACATAAGAACGTCAGTTCCGGTCTGATGCCGTTAAACCTTAGCCCTCCGGGCTTTTCTTTTACCCATAAATACGAACATACGATCCTATTTAGAGGTGATATTATGAAATCCTACTACCAAATGACCGCCCTTGAGAGCTGGACTGAAGATTTGTATCAGCGTCTGCAGGTGCGTAAGCCGGCCGATATTTCCATCCCGTACATAGCTGAACGGCTGAACATCTGGGTCCATTACCTGGATGTGCGCAGCAAGAGTGTTGAGGCCTCAGCGGGCATGTACACGATGTTCCTGGACAACCGGCTTCCGCCGGAGCTGCAGCGCCTCGAATTTCTTCATGAGCTCTGTCATCTGCTCCGCCATGCCGGCAACCGTATTCTGATGCCAGGGCATTTCACACAGGCGCAGCAGGATGAATCCGAGCGTTTTATTCTCTATGCGGCCATGCCCTATTCCATGATCTCTGCCGGACCGTTGCCCGAGCAGCGCGAGGATGCCGTCTATTACTTAGCTTCTACGTTCCAGGTGCCTGAGGAGATGGCTCTGCAGCGGATCGACCAGATTCAGCGGCGGATATTTCAGGGGCAGCTGATGGCGGTGATGGAACGGAGCGAGGAGAGAAAATTTATCCAGCGTAATATTCGTTAACAAAAAAAATGACCCCGCCGGCGTCCGGCAGGGTCCAAATCTATGAATAAGGGGGGTATGTCATTACTATACAACCCTTAACTTAATTCCATATGAAATTCTGCTGAAGCCAGGCTGAAATTTTATTTTTTCTGTGCAAGAGAGGGTACATTAACAAAACGGTTATGCTGCAGTACCGGCACGGCATAGCTGATATCCACCTGGCAGCAGTAAGTCACATCTGCCTCGTATCCCCGTTCCCGCAGTTCACGGCTGCTGGCAGACTCCCAGATCAGCTCCCTGATCCGTTGTCCGGAAGATCTCAGAGCACCGATGCAAACCTCCGCTTCCGGAGACTTGCTTCCGGATAACTTGGAGAGAATCAGACCAGCCCCCAGATAATCTTCGATGCCGGGACGCAAATTGTTTTCAGAACCGATCACATCCAGCCATTTCTCACCGCAGGGCACTACGGTAACCGGTATCCCCAGCTCAAGCCTCAGCCTGTTTGCAGTCTCAGCAACTGCTGAAGCATTCAAGAGGCAGCCGACCAGCAATGCAGGCACCTGAGCCGCAAGCCATATGCAGGCCGCACCGTTCGTGGAGCACAGAACAAAGTCACGCTCGTAATCAGCCGAGCTGAACGACAGCGGCGACAAGGAATGCCCTCCTGCTCTGAGCGCTTCGGCTCTGCCGCGGATAATTTCTGCTCCGAGCCCCTTGGCATAAGCTTTGGCCTGCTCATTGACCGGCGATGGATACGGATAAATGGTAGCCTTGTGCTGAACTGCCGTTACTACGGTAGAGGAGAAGCTTAATACATCGACCATAACGACGATGTCCCCACGTTCTGCTGCAGCCCTCGCCCCTCTTTGACCCCATTCCAGTTTAATGTCATAGGGCGATTGATCATAAAACACAGGTTTCCCTCCTCTCTGCAGGATTCATCTCATATGAACCTTCAAAGAGGGAGTTACCCATAGAAGGCAGTCTGCGAACCGCCAAATTACCGTTTCACTTCATTTTTTTTTGGAAATATCCTGCAGATCCTGTTTCAGCTTCCAAAGAAATAGCCCTGCCGGAAGTCCGGCAGAGCATATTTATCAAGTCAAATTATACCCAAAAAGCCTTAGTGATGATAACCAGCAGGATGAACAATACCAGAATTGCAGCAGTAGAAGTAAAAGGACTGCCGTATCCGCAGTTTGCTCCGCCAACCGGACTTACATTTTCACCATAACAACCCATTTCCAATTCCTCCTTCATGATTGAGAGTACACCATAGCATATGTGATTTGCCCGCTGCTGACTGGGTGAAACGGCAATGACTTTTCGCCCGGCTGCATTTATTTGGAGATATCAATAAACCCTTCACCGAACACATCGCGCACATCATGGATCGTAACAAAGGCATTTTTGTCCTCGGCCCGCACGATTTTTTTGAGCATGGAGACTTCCTGCTTGCTGATGGCGATGTAGAGCACGTTTTTATCCTCGCCGGTGTAGTAGCCGTAGCCCCTCAGCACCGTCACTCCGCGGTCCATAAGCTCGGTAACCTTTGCAGCAATTCGGTCGTGCTCAGCCGATATGATCGTTACAGCCTTTTTGGGGTTTACCCCCTCAATGATGAACTCCATGGCCTTGGTTCCAATAAAGAGAATAACGAACGTGAACATAACCTTCTCAAGCCCGATGACAAAAACAGACAGTCCGGCAACGATCAGATCAAAGAACAGCAGCGCGTAGCTGATATTCCAGTCCCAGTATTTATTGGCCAGCCGGGCCAGAATCGTCGTCCCTGCCGTTGTACCGCCAACCCGGATAATGAGTCCGATCCCGCCCCCGGCAAGCAGACCGGCAAAGACCGCATTAATCACCGGCTCACTGGAATCAATCCGCCAGTTCTCGGTCAGATACAGGAACAGGGAGTTGAAGGCCACAGCAATAATGGTATAGATGATTGTTTTATTATCCAGCAGCTTATAGCCGATAATCAGCAATATTCCGTTGAGCGTAAAGCCAACCAGCGCCGGCGACCATTTCAGCAGATAAAAGAGAATGATCGATACCCCGGTTACTCCCCCTTCACCAAAATCATTGGGGATAATAAATACATTAACTGCCAACGCAAACAAAAACGCTCCAACCAGCAGCATGAACAGCTCGTAACCTCTTTTTTTCATACAAAACGCCTCCAATACAATACAAAGTCTAATAACCCGGCAAATAACCCACAAAAAAAGCGACTAAAGGAGGTCATTCATCCTTTAATCGCTTCGGGTAAGCTCTTTTGATACTTCTGATCATAACAAGCAATCTATGGAATGTAAATACATCCTTCTGCTATGCAAAGGACAACCTGGCCCCGATAAAGTAGCCGATAGAAACAAACAAAATGGACCAGATCAAGGCACCGGCCGTGGTGATCAGCAGATACTTACGGAATGACATGGCGCTGATGCCGGAAATGTAGCTGCAGACATGTCTTAACCCGGGAATGAAGTAGGCAATAAACACAGTCCAGTGGCCGAACTTATGAAACCATCTTTTAACGCTGGCAAAACGTCTGGGAGTAAGGCCCACCCATTTGCCGAATTTCTCGACAACCGGCTGACCCACTCTACGCCCGATGGTATAGCTGATCAGCGTGCCTGTTATGGCTCCCATGAAACAAACCACTACGGCAACAGAAAAATTGAGCACCATCACCGAGCACAGATAGCCTACGAACAGCATCAGCAGCTCGTCCGGCACAGGAATGCCGAGAATCCCCAGTGCCATGAGCAGGAAGACTGCCAAATATCCGTATTGGGTAATCATCTCTATGATCCAGGGCATGGACTCACTTCCTGTTAACGTATTTTTTAAGCGACGGAAACGGAATATGACTGATCATCATTACGGATAACAGACCCATCATCATGATGACCCATCCCGGTTTCATATATTCAACAACTAATGAGAGCATGGACAAAATCACGCCGGCGGCTGTAATCGGCATACCGGTGAAGCCCGTGGACGGGGCTGATATATTGAATCTGGCCAGACGCAGCGCACCGCAGATCAAAAAGCCAACCGCGGCCGCCGGCCCCAGCCAGTGTACATTTTCCAGCTTGTATAACAGGATCAAAAAAGTCGGTGCCAGTCCGAATGAGATAATATCCGCCAGCGAATCCAACTGTTTACCGAACTCGCTGGTACAGCCCAGCATTCTGGCCAGCATCCCGTCCATCACATCGCAAAATGCCGCAAGCAAAATCATTACTAACGCCAGCTCATAGCGCTCCTGTATCGTATACAGCAGGGACAAGGATCCCAGTCCCAGGTTACCCAGCGTGCACATTGAAGGCAGCCAATTCCATTTCAAAACGGTTCACTCCTTTTCCGGCCTCAATGCCGCATGTCTGCTCAGCCTTCAAAGTACACACTGAAACAGACGCCATTTCCGATGTTTTTCACTGCATACCGGCAGCCGTGCATATCCAGAATCCGTTTGGCAATGGACAGCCCCAGCCCGGTTCCGCCTGTCAGCCGGCTGCGGGAGGGCTCAGCCCGGTAGAACCGTTCCCAGATCTGCTGCAGCTGATCCTGCGGTACAGGCTCACCCTGATTATGAATGCTGAACACACAGGCCTGCCCCTGGCCATCTATCCTGACGGTCACCGTGCTTCCTTCGTCTGCATGCCGGATGGCATTGGTCATGAAATTAAGCACCACCTGTTCGATCCAGCTGCTGTCGGCATACACCGGCGGCTCGTTCACCGGAATAACAACCACCTTCAGCCCCTTGCCCTCCAGCAGATGGATCAGCTTGTCAGCTACCTTTTCTGTCAGCTCACTCAGCATAAAAGAGCTCTTCTGCAGCTTAATGGTGCCAGACTCCAGCCTGGCCAGATCCAGCATATCCTTTACCAGAAACTCCATTTTGTCGGCTTCCTCAATAATGACCTTAATGTAGTGATCCTGCTTGCCAGCACTCACACCATCCTCCAGTCCCTCAGCGAAGCCCTTAATAATACTTAGCGGAGTCTTCAGCTCATGCGAGGCATTGGCAAAAAAGTCCTGCTGCATAATCTCCATCCGCTGTTTATGCTCCATCTCTTCCACCAGCTGGCGGTTAGCCTCACGCAGCTCGCGCAGCGCCGAATCCAGGCTTACCGACAAGGTAAACATGCTGTTTGACAGGCTGCCCAGCTCGTCCTTTTGCCGGATCGAGTTATCGCCTGTAAAGTCCAGTGAGACCATCCGTTTGGCGATATTGTTCAGCTTGATCAGCGGCCTGGTGACCATCTTGGAGAAGAACAGCGAGAGTACCAGAATCAGCGCTAGCCCGCCCAGCCCCAGATATAAAAAGAACCAGCGCAGCGCTTCATTCGAATCCTTGACATCCTGCAGAGAGGTAACCGTGAACAGCAGCTCTATCTCTCCGCCGGGCCGCTGAACAGGCAGAATAATGACAGAATTGCGGATCCCGCTCCAAGGGGCGGTCCACTCCTGCTTTTGCATTTCCAGCTGCTCCAGATCCGCCTTTTGCTCAGACGTCAGAGGGAACCACTCTTCCAGCGCCTCCAGCAGAATCCCCTGACGCGGATTCCATAGCTTGAGATCCGGCAATACAATTTCTGTGACGGTTCCGGACAGCCGTGTCATACCCTCTTCATGCATTCCTATCGTTCTGCTGCCGGCGGTTATGCTTACAGGATAGATCAGGTCCTGAGTGCTGCTGCTGTCCTCTTCAAAAAGCTCGCCCTCAAGCGTCAGCGTATCCTCTTCCTTGATATCCGCTGCCCTCAGCTCGTCCCCGTATTCGCTCATGAACATCGACAGGGAAACAACCAGCTCCCTGCCATCCTTCATCCGCAGCTTCATATGATACGGGTCGTCCGAATTCATTTTGCCGTCCAGCTTCACAATCGCCAGCTGTGTCTTGTTGCGCAGCATAAAACGGACCAGCTCCTGAGACAGCCGGCTGCCGGTCCATTGCTCACTGGTGTAGCTGGCACCAAAGGTTTTGAGATGCTTTTCGACCTTGCCCTCCTTCTGATGCTGGTAGAAGCCGTCAAAGAATAGCAGCTGGCCCAGAATGACCATTCCGTAAAAGCAGAGAAAAAAGATCACGGTCATCACAAACAGCTTAAAGGTAATTCCCTGCCTTCTCATGCTTCTTCCTCGAACATATAGCCGGTGCCGACCACCGTACGGATACAGCGTGACTCTGCGCCCAGCTTGCTGCGCAGCTTCTTGATATGGCTGTCAACGACCCGGGAATCCCCGTCAAATTCAATGCCCCAGACCCGGCTGAGAATGGTATCGCGGGAGACAGCAATGCCTTTATTGCGGATCAGCAGCCATAACAGCTCATATTCCTTGGGGGCAAGCTCCACCTCTGCACCTCCGATTTCCAGCCGGTGGGCAGAGGTATTAAAGACAGCAGCGCCAAATTTGAGGCTGCCGGAATCCGGCAGGTGACCGCCCTCCACCCGCTTCATCAGCGCATTGGCCCGCGCTACCAGCACCTTTGGGCTGAACGGCTTTGTCACATAATCGTCTGCTCCCGCTTCAAAGCCGTATATTTTATCGTCATCTGCAGACTTTGCCGTCAGCAGAATAATCGGAACCGCTGATTGCCGGCGGATCTCCCGGCACACCTCGAACCCGTTCAGCCTGGGCATCATAATATCCAGGATGATCAGATCCGGCAGCTGGGAGCTGAACCAGAGCAGGGCATCCTGCCCGTTGTCCGCTTCGTATACTTCCCAGCCATTTTGTATGAAATAATCTGACACCAGCTCGCGGATCCGGATTTCATCCTCGACGAGCAGAAGCTTCTTCTTCAATCCAGTCCCCGCCTTCAAACATGTTATTGGTACTAGCATAACTGGATGTTATGTCCTTTATGTGCCCTTATATCTCCCGCAGGAACAGCTCAATCTGTTCCATGTAGCCTTCCACAGTGATTTTTCTTGGTGCAAACAGGCTGATTAGAGTCGCCCGCAGGCTGGAATCCGCTGTTGCCGTCCTGAGCATGGAGTGCTCAGTATCCGGAAACACCTTGACTGTGAGCAGGGAGGAAGGCAGGATGCGCTCCCGGTACACCCGCTCCGTTTCTTGTACATCTACATTAATATCGTCATCCCCCAGCAGCAAAAGTAGAGGAGACTTGAAGTTCCGCAGATCCTTTTCCGCGTCCGCGGTGAAATTCCGGCTGACAAAGGTCCAGCGTGCCCTGGACATTATTTTCCCGGGATGATCAAGCTGTACATATTCCTCATAAGCCGCCCCCTGCTGCAAAAGCTCATTAACCCGCTGCTCATAGGCCATCTGACTGCTGATTTCATCTGTGCTATAGCCTTCTTTGAGCATCTGCTGCTCCGTGTTGTACGCTCCCTGCCTGAGCCAGCTGATGGCCGGTGAGACGAGAATGCTGAACGCAAGCGGCTCAGCCTCGGCAAGCTTTGGTATGACCCAGCCTGCCTGGCTGGCTCCCCATACCCCGATCCTGCTGCTGTCTATGGAAGGCTGTTCTCTGGCCCAGACCAGCGCCTGGCGTGCCTCCTCCACCCGGTCACTGATGCTCTGGTCCAGCCAGTTCCCTTCCGACCCGCCGATCCCTCTTTTGTTAAAGGAAAGAGAAGCAAAGCCCAGCGAAGCAAGCCGCTCCCACAGCGGTTTATATCCATCATTATGGGAGGCGTTGACCGGCCCGTCGCCGTGAATAAACAGCACCAGCCCATGCTTGCCGGAAGCATGCTTGGGCAGCGTCAGCAGACCGGTCAATTTACCCTGCGGTGTAGAGATTTCTACCGGCTGCTCTACCATATCGAAAGTATTTTGCCGCAAAATATATAAAGCCGCACCCAGCATAATAAGCACGATTACAATTGCTAAAGTGATAGCTTTCTTTTTCATAGAGATGAACCCCCTTGTTAACCGGCTAAGCAGGCCGTGCTCCTCCGAAGATGTGCTGAACGAGAGCCGCTCGTACAGGCGTCTGGCCTGCCCGTTACTGCCTGGGACATGCAGACTCAGATAATGCAGCTCCGGCTGATTCCGCATAAACTCCTGTGCCTGCCGGATTAGCAAGTGAGCGGATATCCAGCTTTGTCAGCGCAGCGAATTTTTCCTGAAAAACGTGAGCCAGCAGAAAACTGACCTCGCGGTTGTATTTGGGCTGCATGTTCTCAATAGTAATCGGCCGGTTTGTCATCCTTCCTCTGTGCCTTTAGCTGAAGTATCATCAGGATTTATGCAGAGCAGAAGTTCGTAATGAAGCTTGTCTTGGCTGAACAGGGAGAGGTACGATTTTTCAATAATGATTAGCGGTCCTGACATTGGGCGGTATTCCTTTTCAGCATGGTGACTGAACTTCTCTATATGCTGTTCAAGCTCCCCCTCACCGGCAGCCTGCACCGAATAAGAGAGGTATTCTCCTGCCGGCAGGATCCGGTCGCCCTCCTCACCCGGCTCCTCAGCGATATACAAGATAACCGTTCCCGAGCCATCGTAAAGGTAATGAATATCCGCCTCGAATAGTCCCTCAAGCACACTCTTATGTTCAGCCAGCTTTCCCGCATCAAGTGTCATTTGGGCCTCCAGCCTGAACCACTCCCGCAAAGCCTGCGCTTCACGCCGTTTTACATGATAATTCTGCTCCTCCTTCTGAAACTCATGATGCTCCTGCAGCACCTTGCCGATGAAATGCTGCAGCTGCTGCAGCCGTGCAATTTCTCTGCTGATCTCTGTCTGCGAATACTTAAGCCTCTGCTCTGCCAGTTCAGGGTTATCCTCCGTCATACATTCTTTTATTGATTGAACCGGCATCCCCAGCTTGCGGAGCAGCAGAATTTGTGACAGCCGGTAAGATCTGGTCGATGCTGTATTTACGGTACTGGTTCGAATCGGTGTAGGCGGGCAGCAGAAGCTCTTTTTCCTCAAAATAACGGATCTGGTGAACCGAAACCTGCATGAGCCTGGCCAGCTCGCTAATGGTAATCTCTTTCTGCATCAGCCATCCCCCGCTTCCAAGTATGTATCCCTATGATAAACCTTAGGTCAGACCTAAGGTCAAGATTATGTAACGGGAATGCCCGGTCGCTGCCTCTCTCCTCGAATCAGTCTTCTACAAAAAGACCATCCTTATAAGGATGGCCCGCCCTGCTGATATGTTCATTTTGCCAATAGATTCTTCAGCATAATCAGCCTCTTGAAGCCTTCTGTCCCGGCCCAGCCGCCTGCACTCGCCAAAATCACGTTATGGAACAACTTCATCGCAATAGAGTAGGTCATCGTTCCAAGCACAATCTCTATCGCCACAAACCGGAGAATGTCCCCTTTGGTAATGATATAAACTCTGAACTCCTGGTTACGCAGCACTGGTCCACCACCCCAATTGTGTTTTATGTACCCATATGCTTACGTCTGGTTGTCTAATGCCTACAATCAGGGTTTCAGCGGAGACAGCTGCACATCTTTTTTGTCGGCGATCAGGGTATAAAACTCGGGAAAGCTCGGATCGGCCGCGTTACGAATCTCTTCAAAGGTACGGATATACAGCCCGCTCGCTGCGACTGCTGTAAGAATATCGCCCACTGTCCACGCCCTCGTCAGAACGCTGGATAATCCTGAACGCTCTGATTCCGGGAGCAGCCTGGCAAAGGCCACCTCACCTTCCCGGACCGTATCGTCAAAATAGTTGCCTGTCGGCTGCCGGAGCGTCTCTGTGGTCTTCCAGGCCCTGGCAAACGGATGAAAATCCGTCAGCAGCAGCCGGCCATCCACACCCAGCCTGCGATTCACAAGTGTGAACAACGGCTTCAGATCAGTAAAATAATGCAAAACCCCAAACTCCATCAGCACATAATCGAATTGCCCGAGCGTTTCTTCATCCGGGATATGCAGGACATCCGAGCAGATATAATTCAGCTGCACACCCGCTGCCGCCGCAACCTCAATGGCATACCGGCGGTTCTCCGCCGAAATATCGACTACTGTCACCTCTGCGCCTAGCAGGGCCAGGGGAATCGCTTTTCTGCCGTGGGAGCCAAGCAGGTTAAGGACTTTTTTGCCGGATGGATCACCTGTGTATTTCAGCCAGTAACGCAGCGGATGCCGGGGGTCCTTCTTCAATTCTCCGGCAAGCGCCTCGGGTGTTCCGTGATGCTGCACCCAAGCCTGATAAGCCTTCGTTTCCCAAGCCGCCTTGTTGGCACGTGCCAGTTGTTCCTGCATACAGTAAGCCCCCTTGATAAAAATGGAATTTATTCCAAGGTTATCAGTTTACTACAAAGGCCGAAGGTTAGATAGCGGTAAATGGAAGATTGATCCTTCTGGAGTTTGTGCACATTGTCGCGCTCCCGCAAAAAACCAGCCTGTAAAGGCTGGTTTTTTGTTTTTTGTATCAATACTCAAAGCTCTGACCAGGTAATATTAAGCTCAACCATACCGGGTTCAGCCGACAGCTCGCCTCCAATGACAGACCAGACTTGCGTATTGTCCGGCGAGTTGCCCTGGATAATCAGATTCTTCTCATCTATTGTTTGTACAGCCTCACTTCCCAGCTTATCAGCGAAATAATCCTTGTACGTTTTGGTTACAGATTCCATGCTCTCATTGGTCTTGAAAATGAGCAGAGCCGCCTTCTTGCCCTCATTCTCCTCCGAATGCGACACGCTGATCACAGCATCTTCCGGGAGCGGGAAGTCATCAGGTAAATTCTCCGGCAGTCCTTCTGATGCAGCTCCCGCAGCCGGCTGTGCAGCAGCCTGATCAGTAGCCGCCGGCGCGGCCGATGCAGACGGCTGGACCGAAGCGGCCGCTTCTGGCGTAGCAGCTGGTGCAGATGGCTGAACCATCGAAGCTGCGTTATCCGCCTTATTATTGCTGCTGCAGGCGCTCATGGTAATAGCGGCCAGCACCAGACCGATTCCTGCAAAATATTTTCTGCTATACATATCCTCACCCCTTCATCTGTTAAAGGTCACATACCATTTTCCAAAATAAGGTATGCAGACTTACCGGATTTTACCCCGTTTCCCCTTGGCATAATCAGATTTAGCTGACATGACAGCGTGATATTTAAATTCCCGGAAACAAAATGTGACCAAATGCCGTTCGTAATGGTGTTACAGGTATAAAGGAGGTCATTGCATTATGCAGCGATCCATGATCCGGCCGGGAAATCATGTGATAAAGAGTTACGAGGCTTATTCAGATATGCTATTCAGGATTGCTATGATCCATTTGGGCAGACGCCAGGATGCCGAGGAGGCCGTTCAGGATACATTCATCAAGCTGATGGAAAAAGCGCCGGATTTCAATGATGCCGAGCACCAGAAAGCCTGGCTGATCCGAGTGCTTACCAACACCTGCAAAACGATGCTGGGCAGAGGCTGGCGCAAACGTGAAGTTAAGCTGGACGGCGCCGACGCGCTGGCGGCAGACAGTCCGATGGATCTGGCGCTGCTGCAGCTGGTGCTGGCCTTGCCCGTGAAGCTCAAAACAGTGATTCATTTGTATTACTACGAGGATTATCCTGTCCAGGAAATCAGCAGTATTCTGCAGATCAGCGAGTCCGCTGTGAAGATGAGGCTTCAACGGGGACGGCAGCTGTTAAAACTGGAACTGGAAGGAGCGGAAACCGAGTGAACGACAAACAATTTCGACAACAATACAAGAAAGCGGTGGATTCTATGAAACCAGGTGAAGAGATGAAAAACGGATTGATCAGCAGGCTGGAACAGCAGCAGCAGGAGCGTAAACGCCCGCGCAAAACAATGTACATCGCAGCAAGCCTGGTAATCGCCGCCGGAATTGGCCTTGCAGGGCCGACTATCTGGCAGCAGATTAACAGCCCGGCAGCACCGGCACAGGTAGCCCAGGTTGACCTGGGAACGGGCATCACCATCCCTAAGGTGGAGCTGCCTGATCCGGATTCCCAGGTCAAGGCAAGCATGCTCGCCTTGGTTGTATATGAGGGCAATGTGTATACACAGTCCGCTACCCGCATTGATGCTGCAGACGCTGCCGCCCTGCTCGGCGACAAGCTGGGGACCACTACAGGCGGCATTGACGAATGGACCGGCAAGGATGGCTACACCGAGCTCGCCTCCAACATTGGCGTGACAGATATCTATACGGTAAAAGGTTACGATTCCGGGTTCCTGATCATGTCCTACTCGGAAATCGACGGTCAGGTATTTGCCGATCTGTATGAGCATACAAACGGCATCACCGTAAACAGCGGCGCCGACCTGATCGGCAAGCTGAACCTAGAAGGCCGGATCGCCTCGGCCCAGTGGGAAAGCTTCCACAGCTGGAACAACGGCCTTCAGCAGTATGCACCGCTTGCTGGCGGTGAAGCGCTGGATAACTTCGTGACAGCACTCCAGGCCGCTAAACCGCTTGCTGCCGAGCCGCTGATGGAGCAAGGCATCTACGATGGCGAAGACCGCAAGATTGTCTATCTGGAGCTGGAAGATAAAGCACAGGTTCAGCTGGTGCTCTTCGGCCAGGGGCTCGTACGCTATGGCAATGCACCGGTGTTCTTTGAAGTCGAATCCGGCGCATTCCAGGCGCTGTGGGACAGCATGACTCCATAAGGATGGCGGTAGCCCGCGGCAACGGGCCTGATGATACTAATAAAAGCAGCCCGGCCTTGGTAGGCGGGCTGCTTTGCTGTGTAATATTTTATTTTCACCTACTACATATTAATAACTCAACTTTCGCAGCTAGAAAATCGGCTTAAACCCTTGAGGCTGTAAGAAGAATTCGCTATATTTAGCCAAGTTGACAAAAAACACCTCGCTTGTTTGGTATCATGGAAGTGTCGAGCTCACATGCCAACAAGAAAGGTGCGCAACCCT
>NZ_LRAC01000084.1 GCF_001517085.1 Paenibacillus sp. DMB5 | reverse complement strand
AGGCGGGGTCCCAAAAATGAGCAGTCAATGATCAGCGAATAAAGCCCTTGCTGACCTCGCGAAACAGCTCGGTGCCAGCCTGTTCCAGCCACTCGAAGGCGACCATCTCACGCGACACGATCACCGCCCCGCACGCTCCATGCGCGCCAGGCCCAGCGCCCTTGTCGCGCGGGCGGCGTGAGCCGACGGCTTCATCCACCACGAATACTTCACGCTCGGCCGCCAACAGGCCCATTACCGTCTCGCAGCACGCAAACATGGGTTTCCGTGCCGCAAACGATGAACTGCTGGCGTTCACCGCCGGGCAAATCGAACACCCCGGCCCCGGCCGTGGCAGAAAAATGAATCTTCTCGCGCAGGCCATCGCCCGGCAGCAGTTCATGCAGGGCCGGCTCGGTGTAGCCCAGCCCCTTGGGATATTGCTCGGTGGCGATCACCGGCACCTGCAGGCGCTGCGCCATGCGCACCAGCCAGGTAGCCTGCTCGACCACCGCCGCGCCGCCATCGATGGCGGGTAACAGGCGTTTCCTGCAGGTCGATCACCAGCAGGGTCGGAATCCTTCGCTCGCATCAACATCGTCATGCCCCTTCTTTGACTGCAAACGTGCTCGAGCCGGCTGTAACCCAGGCCAACGCCCTTGTGTACCCGTAACTCGCACCGGAATGCCGTTCCTTCATCGCCTCGACATGGCTGATCACACCAATGGTCTTGCCGCTGGCGTTGAGGTTATCCAGCGCGTCCAGCGCCACCTCCAGCGTCTCGCCGTCCAGCGTGCCGAAGCCTTCGTCGAGAAACAGCGAGTCGATGCTGGTCTTGTGGCTGACCAGATCGGACAGCGCCAGGGCCAGCGCCAGGCTGACCAGAAAACTCTCGCCACCGGACAGCGTGCGGCAATCGCGCGCCACGTCGGCCTGCCAGGTGTCGCGCACCTCCAGCTCCAGCTCACCGCTGCTCTTGCGCGCCAGTTGATAACGCCCATG
>NZ_LRAC01000083.1 GCF_001517085.1 Paenibacillus sp. DMB5 | reverse complement strand
CACGGTGTAGACGTCCTGGTTGCCCTGCACAGTCTTGAGCAGCGACTCGATCTTGCCGCCCAGTTGGGCTCAGGGTGCCCAGGTCAGGGCCATAGATCTTCACGGCGAGGTCGCCGCGCACACCGATGATCATCTCGGAGACGCGCATCTCGATGGGCTGGGTAAAGCTGTAGCCGATACCCGGCATTGGATCGAGCACCTTGCGGACCTCGTCCATCAGCTCTTCCTTGGTGTCCATCCGCCATTCGCTCATGGGCTTGAGCAGCAGGTAGGTATCGGTCTGGTTCAGGCCCATGGGATCAAGACCGATCTCGTCGGAACCGGCCGCGCCACGATGCCCCGGATCTCCGGGACCGCTGCCATCAGCGCGGTCTGGATCTTCTTGTCCAGCTCGGCCGTCTGTTCGAGGCTGACTGATGGCAGTTTCTCGATACCCACGATCAGGTCGCCTTCATCCATGGTCGGCATGAAGGTCTTGCCCACCTGGGTGTAGACCAGGCCAGCGACGACCAACATGGCGCCAGCGATGATCGCGATCAGTTTCTGCCGGCCAAGCCCCCACTCCAGCACCGGGCCATAGATGCCCAGCAGCTTGCGGGCAAGCCAGGGGTCTTCGTGCTTGACCTCGCGCAGCAGGTAGGAGGACAGCACGGGGATCACGGTCAGCGACAGCAGCAACGATCCCGCCAGAGCGAAGACGATGGTCAGCGCCACCGGGACGAAGAACTTGCCTTCGAGGTCCTGCAGGGTGAGCAGCGGCAGGAACACCGTGATGATGATCAGGATGCCGGACGTCACCGGTACCGCGACCTCGCGCACCGCCCGGTAGATG
>NZ_LRAC01000082.1 GCF_001517085.1 Paenibacillus sp. DMB5 | reverse complement strand
ACAATTGGCAGAAGCGAATAGGTAGCGAGGGCCGGAGCTTCGTCGGTGAAGGTGTAGATGATCTTCGAAGGGGTGGACATTTAGGGTTAACTCTCTTCTTTGCTGAGCGCGCATAGAAACTCGACCTGCGCGGGTAGGCGCTTGAGCCCCATGATGGCGGGGCCGGGTCGAGGACTCGCCGCGGTGATGTTGGATGCACCCGTAGAGTGTCGAGCATTTCGAGCCGGCAGACAGTGGTGGCCGTTTACCGGGTTCAAGAGGTTGCTGTCTGGTTCCAGATAGGTCGCCCCTTATGACTCGTTAGTCACCTAAGCAGTATACCACTGCGACACCTCGCCACAGAATGCCCAGTTGCATAAGACCTTTGCACATGTGTCTCCTTGAGCGGTTTGCGCTACTCTCGGAGATGCACACTGCCTAACCACAAGATGGAGTCCAGCATGGGATACCAAAAGATCCAGGTGCCAGCCAGCGGTGACAAAATCACCGTTAACGCCGATATGTCGCTGAATGTTCCAGACAATCCGATCATCCCGTTCATCGAGGGTGACGGTATTGGTGTCGATATTTCCCCGGTGATGATCAAGGTGGTCGACGCTGCGGTGGCGAAGGCCTACGGCGGCGCCCGCAAGATCTCCTGGATGGAGGTTTATGCCGGCGAGAAAGCCACTCAGGTTTACGATCAGGACACCTGGCTGCCGAAAGAAACCCTCGAGGCCGTGCGTGATTACGTGGTCTCGATCAAAGGCCCGCTGACCACGCCCGTAGGCGGCGGCATCCGTTCATTGAACGTAGCCCTGCGCCAGGAGCTCGACCTTTATGTCTGCCTGCGCCCGGTGCGCTGGTTCGAGGGCGTACCCAGCCCGGTG
>NZ_LRAC01000081.1 GCF_001517085.1 Paenibacillus sp. DMB5 | reverse complement strand
CGTAGAGACGCTGGATCACCGGCGCCATCTTGATGAAGCAGGTGCCGGCGATGACCATGAAGTCGGCCTGGCGGGGGGATGCGCGAATGACTTCCGCCCCGAAACGCGCCACGTCGTGCGGGGCGGTGAAGGCGGTGGTCATTTCCACGTAGCAGCAGGACAGGCGAAGTTATACGGCCACAAGGAATTCTTGCGCCCCCAGTTGACCGCGCCGTTGAGCACGTCCGAGAGCTTGCCCATGTAGATGTTCTTGTGAACCTGATCCTCTAGCAGCGGGTCGGAGACGACCTCCCGCTGGCCGATCGGATACGCCTCGTTGGGCGCATTCGGGTCGACCCGAGTAAGTTTGTATTGCATCGCCAAAGCCTCATTGTTTCAGCTTCGCCTGCCGTTCGCGACGTCCCTGCGGTGCCCAGTCGAGCGCGCCGATACGCCAAAGATAGACAAGACCTGCCAACAGAATTGCTATGAAAACTGTAGCTTCGATCAGGCCCGCCCAGCCGCTTTCGCGCACCGAGACTGCCCAAGCGAAGAGATAGAGGGCTTCAACGTCGAAGATCACGAAGAGCATCGCGACCAGATAGAACTTGGCTGACAGGCGCAGACGCGCGCTGCCGGTGGGAAGCATGCCCGACTCGAAAGGCTCGTTCTTGCTGCGTCCCCAGGCCTTGCTGCCGAGCAGGCTGGAAAGGCCGAGCATGAAGGCGATCAGCCCGCAGACACCCAGCAGGAAAACAGCGAAAGCCCAGTTCTGGGACATGGTCGTTACCGCATCAG
>NZ_LRAC01000080.1 GCF_001517085.1 Paenibacillus sp. DMB5 | reverse complement strand
CCAACAACCTGCTGCAGGGCAAGTTGCACAACGCCGGCGTCGATACCGGTCGCCTGATCTTCAACACCACCTTCGGTGTGCTGGGCTTCTTCGACGTGGCCAAGCACATGGGCCTGCAGAAGAGCAACGAAGATTTCGGTCAGACCCTGGGTGTCTGGGGTTTGGAAAGCGGCCCGTATCTGGTCATCCCGTTTCTTGGCCCAAGCACCGTGCGCGACGCTGCCGGGCGTGTACCGGATAGCTTTCCTGACCCCCTATCCGTACATCGACCCATGTGCCGACCCGCAACGTCACTCGTGGCGTACAGGTGGTCGACACCCGTGGCCAATCTGCTGCAGGCCGAGCGACTGGTCAGCGGCGACAAGTACATCTTCATCCGCAACGCCTACCTGCAGAGCCGTGAGTTCAAGGTGAAAGATGGGCAGGTTGAAGACGACTTCTAAGTCCTGATAGATGCAAAAAAGGCGGCTCTAGATCCGCCTTTTTCGTAAATGCAGATTTTCAGCTCCAATGGATATGATTGCCAAGCCCAGCGATTGACGACCGTCGCCCAGATCGCTGATCCGAACCACTTCGGCCTGGGGCGTCGAGGCCGGCGAGCTCGCTGTGCTCTGAGGGATGTGGACCTTGACCTTGGTCGCCCATGCTCAGGCCGCTTCAGCCTCGAGTTTGTATGCCGGGTACTGGAAAGATCCAGGCACAGTGCAGGGATTTCCCGGCCAGCGTGATGGGAGGACGACTGCAGCTTCCAGTCGCATGCGGATGTAGTCGCGTTTCTCGCTGTACGCTCGATCATTCTGACTCATGGACCCTGTCCTCGTCTTCTTATGAG
>NZ_LRAC01000079.1 GCF_001517085.1 Paenibacillus sp. DMB5 | reverse complement strand
TTCCCGACGGCAGCCTGGTCATGGGCAGCCCGGGCAAGGTGGTGCGCGAGCTCACCGAGCCGCAGAAGAAGATGCTGGAGGCCAGCGCCGCGCGTTACGTTCATAATGCGCAGCGCTATTCCCGTGAGCTGGTGCCTGATGACGATGAGTGATGTACAAAAACCGGTGCGCTCACCCTGTGTGCATGTCTGCGCGCTGGATGAGCAGGATATCTGCATCGGCTGTCAGCGTACCGCCGCCGAAATCACCCGCTGGGGCCGCATGGGCAATGCCGAGCGCCGCGAGGTACTGCAACGCTGCCTGGAGCGCGCCCGCGCTTCCGGTCTTTTACTGACTCCGTCCTGATTCACTGTTCGAGGAACACTCATGCCCCGTATTGGAACCCCTCTGTCGTCTTCTGCGACCCGTGTGCTGCTGTGTGGCTGCGGCGAACTCGGCAAGGAAGTGGTGATCGAGCTGCAGCGCCTGGGCTGTGAGGTCATCGGTGTTGATCGTTATGCCAATGCGCCGGCCATGCAGGTGGGCGCACCGCAGCCACGTCATCGACATGCTCGATGGTGCAGCCCTGCGTGCAGTGATCGAAAAGGAACAGCCGCACTACATCGTGCCCGAGATCGAGGCGATCGCCACGGCCACGCTGGTCGAGCTGGAAACCGAAGGCTTCAACGTGGTGCCGACCGCACGTGCCGCACAGCTGACCATGAACCGCGAAGGCATTCGTCGTCTGGCGGCCGAGGAGCTGGGCCTGCCCACCTCGCCGTATCATTTCTCCGACACCTTTGAGGACTACGCCGCCGCGGTGAAATCCGTCGGCTACCCCTGCGTGGTCAAGCCGATCATGAGCTCTTCCGGCAAAGGCCAGAGCGTCCTGAAAAGCGACGCCGACCTGCAGCGCGCCTGGGACTACGCTCAGGAAG
>NZ_LRAC01000078.1 GCF_001517085.1 Paenibacillus sp. DMB5 | reverse complement strand
CGGTGATTCTTCTCTTGTTGCTGGGTCCCCGCCTTCGCGGGGGATGACGGTGGCTACCCCATCTATCTGCGTGTTCCCGATCTGATTCCCATAAGCCGCTTTGTTGGCACCCTTGTTGCTAATACCCCTGCATAGCGCCGCTAGTGTCAAAAAGCGGGCAGTGGAGGAAGTCATGAGCCAGGGTGTCGAATTCAATCGCTTGATGCTGGAAATGCGTTCCATGCAGGCTGAGGCCATGGCGCGTCAGAAACCTGCTGTGAGCGAGCCAGTGCAAGGGGCGCCGAGTTTCTCGGAAATGCTCGGCCAGGCGGTGAATAAGGTCAACGAGACCCAGCAGGCGTCCAATAAACTGGCGACCGCATTCGAGATGGGGCAGAGCGGGGTCGATCTGACCGATGTGATGATCGCCTCGCAGAAAGCCAGCGTATCCTTCCAGGCCATGACCCAGGTGCGTAGCAAGCTGGTTCAGGCGTATCAAGACATCATGCAGATGCCGGTCTGAGGGTTGATTGATGGCTGAAGCAGCAGTAGCAAACGTACCGGCCAAAGCCGAGTCAGGCGAGCCGAAGAAGCCCCTGCTGGGCCTTAGCTTCCTGGAAAATCTCGCCGAAATGTCGGTGCTGCGTCAGGCTCGGCCTGCTGGTCGGCCTGGCTGCCAGCGTGGCCATCGGTTTGCCGTTGTGCTGTGGTCGCAGCAGCCGGATTACCGTCCGCTCTATGGCAGCCTCAACGGTATGGATGCTACCCAGGTGGTCGATACCCTGACCACTTCCGGTATCGATTACACCATTGAACCCAACTCTGGCGCGCTACTGGTCAAGGCTGACGATCTGGCGCGTGCGCGTATG
>NZ_LRAC01000077.1 GCF_001517085.1 Paenibacillus sp. DMB5 | reverse complement strand
CAAAGCCGTACTCGCTGCCGTACAGGCGCACTTCGCCGGGCACAATCCCAAGGTAGACACTACCGATGGGCTAAGCCTGGAGTTCGATGATTGGCGGATGAATATTCGTGCTTCGAATACCGAGCCGCTGCTGCGGTTAAATATTGAGAGTCGCGTCAACCCTAAAAGGGTAGAGCTACAACGTATTGCCATCGAAGGACTCATCACGCAATGAAATACCTCGTCACCGGCGGTGCCGGCTTTATCGGTTCTGCGGTTGTTCGTCACATTATTAACGACACCAAAGACTCGGTCGTAAACCTCGATAAACTCACCTACGCCGGCAACTTGGAAAACCTGTCAACCGTAAGCAACAACGAACGCTACGCTTTTGAACAAGTCGACATCTGTAACCGTGCTGAATTAGATCGTGTATTTGCCCAACACCAGCCGGATGCCGTTATGCACCTGGCCGCAGAAAGCCATGTAGATCGCTCAATCGACGGCCCAGCAGCGTTTATCGAAACCAACATCGTTGGCACTTACACATTGCTGGAAGCCGCCCGTAATTACTGGCAGCAACTGGAAGAACCCCGCAAAGCCGCCTTCCGTTTTCACCACATCAGTACCGATGAAGTATACGGCGACTTACCCCACCCCGATGATTTGGAAAGCGATGAACCTGTGGCAGCGGGCCATGCCCGCGACAACGGTACTAAATTTCCCCTGTTCACCGAAACCACCCCCTACGCCCCCAGCAGCCCATACTCGGCCAGCAAAGCCAGCTCTGATCATTTAGTACGTGCCTGGCGGCGTACCTATGGCTTACCCACATTAGTAACCAACTGCTCTAATAACTACGGCCCCTACCACTTTCCGGAAAAACTGATTCCACATGTTATTTTGAACGCCCTGCATGGCAAACCGCTG
>NZ_LRAC01000076.1 GCF_001517085.1 Paenibacillus sp. DMB5 | reverse complement strand
CCGACAGGCGTTGTCCACTGCTCCAGAGTCATGGCGATAAAGGCTTGGCTCATCCGGGGTGTGACCGATCAGGTACATCGGGGCGATTGACCAGCTGCCGAGCCCTGCGGGTAGGTCAGCGTGAAGTCCAGCTCGCCGTGATAGAAATGGCGTCCGCGGCGAATACCGCTGGCCGCTGAATCGCCGAACACCAGACCATCGAGCATCTGCAGAAAACGGTCGCGCCCCACTTCCTGATTGCCGCCGGCCAGCGCACGCGCCGGGCCGATCACTTCCTGCAGGCGTCGATCATTGTCCGGGTGGGTATCGAACAAGCCGTGGTAGCCGCCGCCGCGGGTGATTCGCCGCGCTTGGCTGCCTGCTCACGGGCGAAATCCTCCTGCGCCTTGAGCACCTTGACCACCTCGATCATCGCTTGCGGATCGTAGCCACCACGCGCCAGGTATTGCGCGCCCAGGCCATCGGCCTCCAACTCCATGTCGCGCCCATAGCCGCGCACGAACGCATTACCTATGGCGCTGGTCAGATCCCCCACTGCGCCGACACCAGTACCGATAGCCGCAGCCTGCCCGAGCAAGCCCCAGGCCGTGGACTGACTTTGCTGGCGCACGCTATGGCGGGCCGTAACGTGACCGACCTCGTGCCCCAGTACGGCCGCCAGT
The DNA here is from genome assembly GCF_001517085.1 of Paenibacillus sp. DMB5. Taxonomy (GTDB): domain Bacteria; phylum Bacillota; class Bacilli; order Paenibacillales; family Paenibacillaceae; genus Paenibacillus_AQ. Next base: position 190 of record NZ_LRAC01000076.1, on the reverse strand, counting down.
TCCGCCTCGGAATTCAGATAAGCGAGCAGGCCACGGTGGATATAGATGTAGCCACCCGGCAGGGCGAAGGCGTTGATATCCGGGGCTGTCCACCAGGGTGAAAACGTAGTTGAGCTGATTGCGATGGCTGCTGCGCGCTACCCGCTCGCCGACGCGCTGAATATAAGCCTGCAGTTTGGCGTCCTCATAG
>NZ_LRAC01000075.1 GCF_001517085.1 Paenibacillus sp. DMB5 | reverse complement strand
GACTCCGGCACGACGTTGCGCGGGTTGTACAGGTGGGCGCGATGCCACTCGTCCGAGTAGCGACCGCCGACGCGGGCCAGATCCGGGCCGGTACGCTTGGAGCCCCACAGGAAGGGGTGATCCCAGACGCTTTCGCCGGCGACGGAGTAGTGACCGTAACGCTCGGTCTCGGCGCGGAACGGGCGGATCATCTGCGAGTGGCAGGCCGACGCAGCCTTCGTTGATGTAGATGTCGCGGCCTTCCAGTTGCAGCGCGGTGTAGGGCTTGAGGCCTTCGACCGGCTCGTTGGTGACGTCCTGGAAGAACAGCGGGACGATCTGCGTCAGGCCGCCGATGCTTGACCGCCAGGATCATCACCAGGGCCATCAGGCCGATGTTCTTCTCGAGAATTTCGTGTTTCATCAGTGGGCTCCTTCTACCGAGAACTGCGCAGCGGCTTCCATCTCGGTGGATTTCGCGCTACGTACGGTCAGCCAGACGTTCCAGGCCATCAGCAGCATGCCGGCGAAGAAGATTGCACCACCGATCACCCGTACCACGAATCCGACATGGCTGGCTTCCAGCGATTCGACGAAGGAGTAGGTGAGGGTGCCGTCTTCGTTGACTGCGCGCCACATCAGCCCCTGAGTGATGCCGTTGACCCACATCGAGGCGATGTACAGCACGGTGCCAATGGTGGCCAGCCAGAAGTGACTGTTGATCAGGCCCAGGCTGTGCATCTGCTCGCGGCCGAACACCTTGGGAATCAGGTGATACAGCGAGCCGATCGACACCATGGCGACCCAGCCGAGGGCGCCGGCATGTACGTGGCCGATGGTCCAGTCGGTATAGTGGGACAGG
>NZ_LRAC01000074.1 GCF_001517085.1 Paenibacillus sp. DMB5 | reverse complement strand
ATTAAACCCAGTGCAACAGTCTGGTTTGGTCAATATTTGTGCTATTATCCGCGCCCCTCGTGATAGCCCATTGATCAAAAAATATGCAAGCCGCCAAGCCGCTGTTCGACTATCCCAAGTACTGGGCCGAGTGTTTCGGGCCTGCGCCCTTCCTGCCGATGAGCCGGGAAGAGATGGATCAGCTCGGCTGGGACAGCTGCGACATCATCATCGTCACCGGTGATGCCTACGTCGACCATCCTTCGTTCGGCATGGCCATCATCGGCCGTCTGCTGGAAGCCCAGGGCTTTCGCGTGGGCATCATCGCCCAGCCGAACTGGCAGTCCAAAGACGACTTCATGAAGCTCGGCGAGCCGAATCTGTTCTTCGGTGTCGCTGCCGGCAACATGGATTCGATGATCAACCGCTACACCGCGGACAAGAAGATCCGCTCCGACGACGCCTATACGCCCGGCGGCCTGGCCGGCAAGCGCCCGGATCGCGCCAGCCTGGTTTATAGCCAGCGCTGCAAGGAAGCTT
>NZ_LRAC01000073.1 GCF_001517085.1 Paenibacillus sp. DMB5 | reverse complement strand
CTGTGTGTCTTCAACTTGGCCAGAGTGTAGAAACGCTTTGACCTGGGCGTATAGCCACAGGGCAGGCGCATCAGAAAGTGCCGCTGTTGCTGCGCGAACAGCGCGGAATAACCAGTGCCCAGGGTAACCACGGTCAAACAGCGTCAGGGTGTCAGCCGGCAGGTGCTCAAGGTGCAGATGGGCACAGGTCGCGCTCGCCGACTGGTCAGGGGCACGATCAGGCTATGCAAGGTTTGACGTCAGCGACTTCGTAGAGTGTGGACAAGCGAGCCATGGGAAAGCCAGAGTGACTGCCAAAGAAGGTCGCCATGGTCGACTCCAGGGGTAAATGCACGGTCGAGCCATCCACCGCGAGCACCCTCAGCCCACGCCACTTCTGACGCAGCCCGAAGCAGTCAATTTGTTGCTGCAGGAGGCGATTGAGACTTTCAAATACTTCGGGGTTGAGCTTTTTGCGCGCTTTGCAGAAGGCCTGCGCAGTGACCATTTGCGTCTCAGTCGACGCCTGATTGAGTACGCGATAGAACTGATCGAGTTCGGTTTGCAGGGCCGTGCGCGGCTGATTGAGCAGGAACAGGACGAGGTTCTTGAAGGTGAGCTGGCGTCGGCGGGTAAAGTCTTGAGGATTCTGGCGGTGGGCGGCGATGAAGGCGGGACAATCGAGCGGACTGGTTATTTTTTGTACAATTTTCAAACCAGGGCTTGGCTGGCGGTGTCAAGCGATGCGGTATAGGTAGTCAAAAGGGCTTCTCCCATGCACTGATTTGAGCGCTAATTATATGATATTTATGGATAATTTCCAAAGTTGATGACATTGGCAGCAGTGGAGTTAGTCTTTGAGTTTTCTTACTGAGTGAGGAGCGTTTCATGATTTAATTTGTCCGTTTGAGCATGTTATTTCTGGGGGATGTTCTTGAGTTGGGCGCTGGCAGCGGCTCACTTACCGAGGCGCTTTCCGCCTTGCCAGGTACGCAAATCGTGGCGCTTGAGCCGAGTCAGCGGCTTGGCAGGTTTAGAGAAGCGCT
>NZ_LRAC01000072.1 GCF_001517085.1 Paenibacillus sp. DMB5 | reverse complement strand
CGGTTGGTAGTGAAGCGGAGGCGATACCCGAGTTGTTCTGCAGATCGGTAGTGGTGCCGTGTGTGGACATGCGCTGTTTTCTGGGCTCCGACCTGCGCTGTGAATGTTTGAGTCTCTTGACGTGCATATGAGCCCTCAGGGTTTCGGCCTGAGGGCTTTTTCTTGTGCGCCCAGCATGGGCGCACTCCTGCGGGTGCAAGTCCCGCCGTAAGTTGATCACAGCGAACGAAGTGAAGCGCAACTGCGTGAGGGTGACCGAGCGTGGGGAGGAAGCGTGGAGCGTAATCTGCGAGCCGATGAACAAGAACCGGATAGAAGGCGCTATGGAGCAGGGCGAGCGGGCAATGAACCGCAAAGCTCTGGTGATCAAGGCGAAGTGGCGTAGATCCGGCGGTTGTGCAGAGAAGGAGTGCGTTCTTACCTGGGGAGATCTCGCCTCGATCCTGAAGGGGTAACGGCGTCGAGCCGGAGCGAGAAGTCAGCAGAGGCCGTAGTAGTTTTTTTTTTGACGAAGGGCCGAACGAGAGAGAGTGCGATAGGCCATCCTGATGCGACATGACCTGAAGTCAGATGCTCACCAGAAGGTGGGGCGGGCGCAGGCGATGGA
>NZ_LRAC01000071.1 GCF_001517085.1 Paenibacillus sp. DMB5 | reverse complement strand
TGCTGACCTCGCTGCTGGATCGAGAAGCCTTTCCCGCTGAGGTGTTTGCCGAGGCTTTACCACCGCCGCTGGGGCATCGAAACCGATTTCCGTCGGCCTCAAACAAACCCTGACGCTGGACAACTTCAGCGGCCGCAGCGTGACGCTGTAAGCAGGACTTTCATGCCGCTCAACTGTTGGAGAACCTGGCGCTGTTGATGCAGCACCTGCTACAGCCGGTCATCGAACAGCGCCACAAAGGTCGCAAGCTGCGATGGAAAGTCAACTTCACCCAAGGCGGTGTCACGGCTCAAAAATACCCTGGTCGAGCTGCTGGTGCGGCACTGTGCTCAGGGGCTGAGCAATGTGCTGGCCTTGATGGCTAAAAGCCTCAGTGCCGTACGCTCAGGCCGTAGCTTTGCGCGCCAACGCAAACGCGCAGCCAGCCGAGGTTGTGAGGGCTACAAACCGACGCGCTGAAGAAACACCACCGCCCAACCTCCGTGCAAAAAAAGCTGGGCCACAAGCGGTCGGCATAGGCTCGTCCGGAGAACGAGAAATCTCGCCTAGACAGCCGGAACAGACGATGATCACATCACCGCCAGCCCAGTTAGACCGCCTGATTGAGCGGCAGAGGCCTGGTCATCGCCCGACGGCCATGGCGGGCTGGCTGCTTCGGGGGGCTTGCCTTGGGCAGGGCTGCAGCTTAGGTTGATGACATTGGGCTATGCCGGCGCGGTTGGCGCCTCTATTGCGACCGGAGAAGTGGCGACTTCCATTATCTTCAGTTGCATTTCTTCATCACAGAACCCTGTTAGAAGACTCCGGCGGTAGACTTGAACACCGCCAGGCAGCGCAAAGCACGTCTATGAGGTACAGCGCATGAACACTCACATCGGTTCCGATTCGATGATTCCTGCCGAGCAAGGCTGGCAAA
>NZ_LRAC01000070.1 GCF_001517085.1 Paenibacillus sp. DMB5 | reverse complement strand
GCCCTGAGTCGCCAACCAGCGTGACATGCTCAAGTACCTCAACCAGTCAGCCGCTGCGGGCAACCCGATGGCACAGCATGTACTGGGCAACCTCTACCGTCGCGGTGAAGGCGGCGTACCACGCGACCCTGACCAGGCCCAGCGCCTGTATCAGAGTGCCTGCCAGCAGAACTACGAGCCGTCCTGCCTGGCACTGGGTCGCCAATAATCTGCTGATGGCAACAACACGGACACAACCCGCTACTCCGGGGCCTCGACGCTGACGTGAATGGCGTCGTGGCGCCAGAACTCCAGATCGCAGTCGATAATGCGCCCATGCTGGTCACGATTGACCCGGGTGATGCGCAGCGCCGGGCTGCCGCCGCCACCTTGAGGCTGGCCGCGGCTTCGGCGTGCAGCGCGGTGGGCACCATCTCGAAACGCACCCGACCATAACGAATACCGTATTCACTGGCATACAGGTCGGTCAGCGAGCGCGTCAGGTCGAACTCGAGAATGCCGGGAAAGTAGGCCGGGTTGAGGTAGTGCTCGACATACAGCACCAGACGCGTCGATACGCCGCGCACGGCACACTGATAGACGCTCGACAACGCCGGCAACTCCAGCACCTGACAGATATGCGCACTGGCTGGCATCAAGCGCGCACTCAGCACTACGGTCGCCGGCACCCGCCCCTGCTCGGCAACCATGGCATGAAAGTGAGTACGCACCAGCGGGTTGTAGACCACCCGCTGCGGCGAAACGAACCAGCCCCGGCGCTCCTCGCGATAGATCAGCCCCTGCGCCTCCAGTTGGCCGAGTGCCTCGCGCAGGGTGATGCGCGTGG
>NZ_LRAC01000069.1 GCF_001517085.1 Paenibacillus sp. DMB5 | reverse complement strand
CTCAGTATTCCGATTGTCGTGGCGGCTTCGATGGCGGCGTTGAGCGCGAGCAGGTTGGTCTGATCGGCAATGCCCTTGATCACGTCGACCACACCGCCGATTTCGTTGCTGTCCTGGGCCAGGCGGGTCACGGTTTCGCCGGTATCACCCACCGATTGCGACAGGCGCTGGATGGCTTCGCGGGTTTCCGCGGCGATGGTCCGGCCTTCGCCAGTCAGGCGGTTGGCTTCCTGGGTGGCGATGGCGGTGCGGGCTACGTTGCTGGCCACTTCCAGGGTGGTGGCAGCCATTTCGTTGACGGCGGTGGCGACCTGTTCGGTCTCCTGGCGCTGGCGCTCGAGGCCATTGGAACTGTTGTGCGCCAGCTTGTCGGCCTCACGCGCTGCTGGGTCAGTTGTTCGGCGGTGTCCTGCAGGCGGGTAAGACAGGTTTCAGGCGCGCATCCTGGCTGAGCATGGCCATTTCCAGGCGCGCTTCGGCGCCGCGGCTGTCGGTGTACATCTGTGCGATCAATGGATCGGAGGTGGTTTGCTCGGC
>NZ_LRAC01000068.1 GCF_001517085.1 Paenibacillus sp. DMB5 | reverse complement strand
GACATGCACGCGCGGGTCCTGGGCAATCTCCAGCAGCACCTCGCGCGCTTTTTTGATATCGCTGGAGTAGTCGATGCCGATATTGATGTCGCGCGCCGACGCGGCTCACGCGAGTAGTTGGTGATATGGCCGTTGGACAGCGCGCCGTTGGGTACGATCACAACCTTGTTGTCGCCGGTCTTCAGCGTGGTGTGGAAGATCTGGATGCTGTCGACACTGGCCGGATACGCCCCTGAGCCTCGATCCAGTCGCCGGCACGGAATGGACGAAACAGCATGATCAGCACGCCGCCCGCGAAATTGGCCAGGCTGCCCTGCAGCGCCAGGCCGATGGCCAGACCCGCCGCACCGACTCATGGCGATGAACGAAGTGGTCTCCACACCGATCATCGACGCCACGCTGATCAGCAGCAGAATGCGCAGCACGATGCTGACCAGGCTGCTGATGAAGCTGCTCAACGCGCGGTCCACCTTACGGCGCTGCGAGCATGCTCGTCGATGCTCGACATCAGCCGGCTGATCAGCCACCAGCCGATCAGCAGCGTGATCAGTGCCAGGGTCAGCTTGCCGCTGTACTCAAGCACCACAGGCAGCCAGGCCTCGGACAGCTTGACCAGTTCGTCGACGTTCATCTCCATAGGGGTACTCCCGTTTTCCTGTGCATGAAACGAAACCGCCATGGCGGTCAAAATGCTATCAACCTAGCCTGCGACGCCCGCAGCGCCACAAAGGTTCAATCGCGGAACGTTGTTGTCACTGCAGCGGCATGCCGAACTCATGACCACGCAGC
>NZ_LRAC01000067.1 GCF_001517085.1 Paenibacillus sp. DMB5 | reverse complement strand
CTGGGCAAGGGTCTGGCTGCTGACCACGGTGAGGTCGAGGATTTCACCGGGAATCAGATTGGAGCTGAACACCTGGCTGACCTCGGCCTTGCGCCGGATCTCGGAGAGGATCGGGTTCCAGGTGATCACCGCGTCGCCCTTGCCGGCGAGGAAGGCATCAGCGATTTCGGTGTCGGAGACGTTGATGATGGTTACGTCGCTTTCGTCGAGCAAGGCCCGCTCCAGAGCCCGGCTGAGCAGGTAATGCGAGACCGAGTTCTCCACCAGCAGCACGCTCTTGCCTTTCAGGTCCTGGATTCTCTGGCCGCTGCCACGCAGCAGCAGGGCGTCGGCGCCGTTGGAGAAATCGCCGATGATCAGCGCGGTGCTGTCCTTGCCGCAGCTGCGGGAATGGTCAGGGCGTCCATGTTGGTCATGCTGCAGGCGTCGAACTGGCCGGCGCTGTAGCGCTCGATGGAAGCGACATAATCCGGCACTTCCTGCACCTGAATGTCAATTCCATACTTGTCCGCCCACCTCTTCACGATGCCCTGTTCGGCGGCGTAGCCCCAGGGCATCCAGCCGGCGAATATCGACCAGCACAGGGTGAAGGTTCTTGGCGCGGCCTGGGCTGTCGGAGCGCCAAGCAGGCAGGCGCAGAGCAGGACGGTGAGCAGGGAGCGAATGGACATGGAAACCTCGGGTCATGGACGAAAGCGGGAAAGCCGGCAGCCTGGCTGCGCGTTCTCCCGGGCTTTGTCCCGCCGTGTAACCCCGTGGCTTCCCGCCGCTGCATGAGGTCGCCCACTCTCGGACCAGTCACTCGCCTTCTGGCGAGCCGGAACCCTAGTCGGCCATTGCGATTCGCTACCACTGACGACCTGTGCATG
>NZ_LRAC01000066.1 GCF_001517085.1 Paenibacillus sp. DMB5 | reverse complement strand
GTGGCAACCCTGGCATCGATACCTCTCCCACAGTGACGATCCCGTACCGACAACAACCGGGCTAAAGGCGCCGATTGTCATTGAAGCAGCCGCCCCGGTCACGCAATAATTCCAACACTTGCGCTGGCACTCATAACAATAACGAGGTTCGCCATGTACGCCATCATAGGTGCCGGCCCCATGGGCCTGTGCACGGCACGGCAATTGAAGAAGTACGGCATTGATTTCGTCGGCTTCGAGCCGCACAGCGACGTTGGCGGCCTGTGGGATATCGATAACCCGCACAGCAGCATGTATCACTCGGCGCATCTGATTTCCTCCAAGGGCACCACCGAGTTCCGCGAGTTCCTCATGTGCGCCGAGGTGGCGCCCTACCCGCACCACAGCGAGATGCGCCGTTACTTTCGCGACTACCGCCAGGCTGTTTCGTATCCTACGAGCATTATCAATTCGACACCGGCGTGCTGCAGGTGCAACGCGAGCAAGATGGCTGGAAACTGATCAGCGAGCGCAACGGCGAGCAGGGCGAATGGCGTTTCGACGGTGTACTGATCGCCAACGGCACCCTGCATACGCCCAACCTGCCGCGCCTACCCGGTGATTTCTGCGGAGAGTTGTTGCATTCGAATGCCTACAAGAGCGCGGATATCTTCGCCGGCAAACGGGTGCTGGTGGTCGGCTGCGGCAACTCGGCCTGCGATATCGCCGTCGATGCAGTGCATCGCGCCGCCTCGGTCGACCTTTCGGTACGCCGTGGCTATCACTTCCTGCCCAAGTTCATCCTCGGCAAACCCACCGATACCTTCGGCGGAGCGATCAAGCTACCGCGCGTCTCAAACAGCTGGTCGACGGTCTGCTGGTGCGCGCCCTGGTCGGCAAACCCTCGCAGTACGGTCTGCCCGACCCGGACTACCGC
>NZ_LRAC01000065.1 GCF_001517085.1 Paenibacillus sp. DMB5 | reverse complement strand
ATTGGGATAACTCCGATAGGTGGGGCGCTGTTTTGCGCACCCGCAAATCTTAGCCCAATGGCCCCTGTGGCTCCATTGCTGGCTCAGCGCCAGAAGGGTTTGGCCAGTTCTTCTTCGCGCTGAACGCTGCTGATGCCGGCGTCGGCCAATTGCTGATCGTTGAGCAGGGCGAGCTGTTGGCGGGTGCGTCGGTTGCGTTGCCAGTGACGTAGCCGCGAATAGAGGCTCAGCCAGTGCGGGGCGGTACTGAGCTCAGGCTGCGAAAGGGGGCGGTGAATGCGATCCATGGCGTTCTCCTGTCGGGAGACAAGGGGGCAGCTCATGATCTCGCACGCGTGCTCAGGCGAGCAGATACAAACGAAGGTAATTGTGCGGGAGCAGTGAAGGCCTTATGGCAACTGTACCGCTCTTACGGGTGATGACTGTTGCAGAAAAAACGAAAGCCCCACCGCAGCAGAGACGGTGGAGCTCTCAGAAGATCCCAACTTGGGGATGGAGCAAAGCAGTGTGTCAGCGCCAGAACGGCTTCTGCAGTTCGACGTAACGCTGATTCTCGGTGATACCGGCGTCGGCCAGCAGGCGGGCATCCAGTCGAGCCAGTTGACGACGACTGACGATGCGGCGCTGCCACAGGCTGAGGGTGGCGATCACGCGGAGCGGCCAGGCCGATTTGTCGCTGGCAACGCTGTGAGTTTGAAGCGGGGCGGAACTGAGGGTACGTTCCATGGTGGTCATCCTTCCGCTTGTGGCGGGGTATGTGTGCTATCGATGGGCAAATTATCCCGAGCGCAGTGATGGCTCAGTAGTCACAGCTGAATGAAATTGTTGTGCTATTAGATAGGTTGCTTTGTAACTGTTCGGTCAGGAATCGATATAACTGTACTGTCCATAAGTGAAAAGACTGGGTGCAACCGTTTTAGGCGAGATAATTCACTAGGTGCAACCCACTTATCTTGGCATTTAAA
>NZ_LRAC01000064.1 GCF_001517085.1 Paenibacillus sp. DMB5 | reverse complement strand
ACCCAGCACCGACAACGATCTGCCCAACGGCCGCCTGCTTTGCAAGAGCCTTAATGTTTCGTCCCCACAGTATGGGGAGTTACTTCGCGGAATTGCGGACATGCGTCTGGACTTTGGAGTGGGCGCCTCCGATCTCCTGGAAAAAGAAGTCACTCGTTATATTCCTCAGGCAGATTGGACAGCTACGGCTGGTTCAATTCGAAGCGTACGTTACTCCCTGCTGATGGCCAGTCGAAGTAGCCAACGCGATAGTGATGATTCAAAAATTCTCGACGACTGGCTGGCAACTGCGACCGAGGATGAGAAGACACGCTTGCAGACAGCGGATAGCCGCCGCCTATATCAAGTAACAAGTAGCACGCAGACAGTCAGGAACCTCATGCCATGAGAGCCATCACCTATCAAAAACAAAGAGGTGCAGTTCTGTTCATCGCCCTCATCATGCTGCTTGTACTGACATTACTTGCGATCAACAGCATGCGCGGGGTGACCCTGGAAACACGCATCACTGCCAATCGCGCTCAGGAGACAAAATTTATCAACGTCGCCGACGCCGCTTTGCGTGAGGCCGAGTTTCGTTACTACGGGCCGGGTAATATTCGCGACAAACTGGAACCAAAAGCCGCCAACTGCAGTACGAACAACACACTGAACGTCAATGGCATCAATAAACCATGCCTTCTTGCCATACAAAACAGCAACCTCCTCGACTTCGTTAACAACC
>NZ_LRAC01000063.1 GCF_001517085.1 Paenibacillus sp. DMB5 | reverse complement strand
ATCAGTCGAAACTCCTCATGGCCAGACCACAGGCAATCATCAGTGCCGGCGCATCGACTGGCCAGCGCACCGGGCGTTGACCTTGCTGCGTCAGCGCCATATCGGCAAAGGGATTGGCCACTAGCAGCCTGTCGGACTTTCCACGCCAGCATGAGATAATGCCGGCATCACCCTCTCGGAGCCCGGACCCGCCATGAGCCGCTTCCGTTGTGTCGATCGTCACACAGCCTATCTGCTTCCGCCATCCGTTGACGAGTGGTTACCCCAGGACCACCTGGCTCGCTTCATCGTCGAGGTCGTGGACGGCCTCGATCTGCGCACAATGGTGAGCGCCTACGGCGGGCGCGGCAGTGCCGCCTATCATCCGTCACTCCTGTTATCGCTGCTGATCTATGGCTACGCCACGGCGTGTTTCCAGCCGCCAGATCGAGCGGGCGACCTATGACTCGGTGGCCTTCCGCTTCATCGCCGCCGGCTCGCATCCCGACCACGACACCCTGGCCACCTTTCGCCGGCGCTTTCTCGACGAGCTGGCCGGCGTGTTCAGGTTCATGAGGTGGCGCAGGAGATGAAGCTGCTCACGCTGGGCACCATCAGCCTGGACGGTACCAAGATCAAGGCCAACGCCTCGCGCCACAGCGCCCTGTCCCATGGCCACATCGAGAAGCTCGAAGCCCAACTCCAGGCGGAAGTGCAGGAACTGCTGGCGCTGGCCGAGCAGGCCGATCAGGCCAACGTCCCGGACGGGGTCAGTCTGCCGGCAGAAATTCAGCGCCGGGAAGAACGGCTCAAGGCGATGGCAGAGGCCAAAGCGAAGATCGAAGC
>NZ_LRAC01000062.1 GCF_001517085.1 Paenibacillus sp. DMB5 | reverse complement strand
AATGCCCCGATTATTGCTCAGTGATGAGCATTGATCGAAGCTGCGGGAAATTCTGCTGCGCAAGGCCATCTACAACAAGCGTGATCTACGAATGACCGTGGAGGGCATGCTGTAACGCATGCGCACGGGATGCCCCTAGAGAGACCTCCCCGAAGCGTTCGGGAACTGGAAATAAGGTCTATAAACGCGTTCCAATGTGTGGCCCGCAACTGGAAAATGGCTCAAGGTTTTCAAGGAGCTTGTGGCGCAGCCCGACATGGAATGGGTGTTCATTGATGGCAGGCTATGCCAAGGCTCACCAACGACAGTGCAGGCGCTGCCAGTGGCAACGATGAGGCCATAGGAAAAAGTCGAGCTGGCAATACCAGCACGATTCACCTGGCAGTTGATGCTCATGGACTGTCCATCGAGTTTGAAATTACGGGGGTCAAATCAATGATTGCACCCAGGCTCCCGCATTGATTGCCAAGCTCCCGGAGGCAGAAACCATTGTCGCGGACAAGGGCTATGACAGCGAGAGAGTTCGGCAGCAGGTTGAGCAACAAGGGGCCAAGGCCGTGATCCCGAGAAAGCGTAACTCCGTGAAAGGCAATGCGGATCTGGACAGAGGTCTTTACCGCAACCGGCACTTGGTGGAGAACGCCTTCGCCCGGCTAAAGCACTACCGGGCAGTGGCATCTCGGTTCGACAAACTCAAGAGAAATTACGAAAGCGTCGGTCGCGGTCGGGTCGGCTGTTACCTGTTTGCCTCTGCACAGATCCGTAGGTCGTTGATTTTCCGCATACGGCTCCTGCCTCAGGTTCGTGACGCGAAGCGTTCCTCCGGATAGGGGTGTGCAATTCTGGGCTTCGGTATGTAGATGTCTGCGAGACGACCAAAGCGTGACCACTGGAGCCGGTTACGCTGGCTGCGACGTTTGAGGGCTTGCCGCCAGAGGCGGCAGACCGCCGAACGGAAACCACCAAGACGTCATCAGG
>NZ_LRAC01000061.1 GCF_001517085.1 Paenibacillus sp. DMB5 | reverse complement strand
TGCTCGGATGGGCACGACCGGTACGAATGGAAGCAAGGTTGCGACCCAGCGCCTCCAGGGACTTGCTCATGCGTTCCTGAGCGTCTTTCTTGATATCGTTGATCATTGTGCATCCTCCTCGATCAGAGTTCCTTCGGCGCCACCCACTACAACGTTCAGCAGGGCGCCGGGCTTGTTCATGTTGAAGACCCGCAGCGGCATGTTGTGATCACGGCACAGGCAGATGGCGGTCAGATCCATCACCCCCAGCTTGCGATCGAGCACTTCGTCATAGGTCAGGCGCTCGAACTTTTCGGCATGCGGGTCTTTGAACGGGTCGGCAGTGTACACGCCATCGACCTTGGTCGCCTTCAGTACCACGTCCGCATCGATCTCGATGGCACGCAGACAGGCGGCCGAATCGGTGGTGAAGAAGGGGTTGCCGGGTACCCGCTGCCGAAGATCACCACCTCACCGGTTTTCAGGTGGCGCATGGCCTTGCGGCGATCGTAATGATCGGTCACGCCGACCATGGAAATC
>NZ_LRAC01000060.1 GCF_001517085.1 Paenibacillus sp. DMB5 | reverse complement strand
TGGGACGGTCTGCCGGCTGACGTACGCGACGAGCTGAACAAGATCATCGCCGAGGTCACCGTCGAGGTGAACAAACAGGCTGACGCCCTCAACGAAGGCGACAAGCAGCGCATCCTGGAAGCCGGCACCACCGAAATCCTGACCCTGACGCCTGAGCAGCGCGGCCAATGGCGCGACGCCATGCAGCCGGTATGGCAGAAGTTCGAAGGCGAGATCGGTGCCGACCTGATCAAGGCCGCGCAAGCCGCCAACCAGCAATAAGGCCGGAGAGCCGGGTGGGCAGGGTGCAATTGCCCTGCTCCACCACGACGCCCGCAAAGGGCATCGAAACATGCAGCAACCGGTGAGCCGGCCCTCGGTTCGCCTTACGCCCTTTCCATTCGGGAGAACCGACCATGAACGCCTTGCGGCGCGTCTGGGAGCACTTCGAGGAAGGCTTCATCGCTTTTCTCCTGGCGGCCATGACGCTGATCACATTCGTCTACGTGATCCTCAACAACTTCTACACCCTGTTCTATTGGCTGGGTGATCATTTCGGCGGCAACGAGTTTCTGCTCGGTATCGGCGACGCCATTCTCGACATGGCCCAGGCGATGACCTGGAGCAATGCCCTGACCAAGGCCATGTTCGGCTGGCTGATCTTCTTCGGCCTGGCCTACGGCGTGCGCACGGCCGGCCACATCGGTGTCGATGCCCTGGTCAAGCTGGCCCCACGCGGTGTACAGCGCGTCATCGGCATCATCGCCTGCTCGGCCTGCCTGGGCTACGCCGGCCTGATCGCCGTCGGCAGCTACGACTGGGTATACACCCTGTTCAAGGCCGGTATCGGCGCCGAAGACCTCGGCCACTACGGCATCAAGCAATGGCATATCGGCATGATCGTGCCCTTCGGCTACGCCATGGTGTTCATCCGCTTCCTGGAAATCCTCGTGCGCATTCTGCGTGACCAGC
>NZ_LRAC01000059.1 GCF_001517085.1 Paenibacillus sp. DMB5 | reverse complement strand
TAATGCGCCAGCGAGCCGTTCGGGCGTGCCCAGAGCAGGCGATTGCGGTAGCTGCCATCGGCCGCCTGGATGATCAGGCTGCCGCAGATCACCGCATCGATACGCTGCGCCTGTTCGCGCAGCCAGACGCTGCTGGGGCCATCCTCGGGCTCGGCCAGCTCGGCCGATTCCATGGAAAAACCTGTGCTGAACATCTCCGGCAGGATCACCAGATCGGCATCCTCGCGCGCGCTGCTCCAGCAGTGCGTGGAGGTGTTCGCGGTTGGCCGCCGTCATCGTGCTGATGTCCAGGGTGGTCTGGATCTGTGCCAGCCGTGCAGATCGGGTTTATTGCTCCTTGGGGCGACGTCGTTGGTCTGGAACTGACGTAGGGCGGGTGAAACCCGCCCAAGGCCTCGGCGGGTTTGTTACCACCCGCCCTACCCCTCATACCGCGCTGAGTTTCTCCGCCGCCTGGCGGCAGGGTTTCCTCGCGCTTGGCGAAGCAGAAACGCACCAGGCACATATCCTTGGGCGCTGACTGGTAGAACACCGACACCGGAATCGCCGGCCACACCATGCTCGCGGGTCAGCCATTCAGCCAGGCCACGTCGTCCAGATCGGGGGCGAAGGCCGAATAGTCGGCCAACTGGAAATAGGTCCCCGGAGCGCGGGTGAAGGTGAAGCGCGAGTCGGCCAGCAGGTCGCAGAACAGGTCGCGCTTGGCCTGATAGAAAGCCGGCAGCTCCTCGACATGCTCGGGGCAGGCCGCCATGAAGTCGGCCAGTGCGAACTGTAGTGGTGTCACGCCACAGAAATTGACGTATTGATGAATCTTGCGCAGCTCGGCGGTCAATGCCGACGGCGCCACCACGTAGCCAGTCTTCCAGCCAGTCACGTGATAAGTCTTGCCGAAGGAGCTGACCACGAAGGCGCGCTGATACAGCTCCTCGTGGGCCAGCACACTGGCATGGCGTTGGCCATCGAAGATCAGGTGCTCGTAGACCTCATCGCTGATCACATGGATATCGCGGCCACGAATCAGTTCGGCCAGCCTGTCCAGATCGACACCGGGTCAACAACGCACCGCTCGGGTTGTGTGGCGAGTTG
>NZ_LRAC01000057.1 GCF_001517085.1 Paenibacillus sp. DMB5 | reverse complement strand
TACGGCGTCATTGCGCCAGACTGAAGGTTACGAAACAAACAATCCCGGAGGGGGAGCCCGCATGAAACTTAAACGCATAGGCGTGGATTTGGCAAAGCAGGTTTTTCAAGTTCATGGTGTCGACAGCCATGAGCAGGTCAAATGCCGCAAGCAACTCAAACGGCATCAGATGCTGGATTTTTTCCGCCAACTGGAGCCGTGTGTGGTGGCGATGGAGGCCTGTGGCAGCGCGCATTACTGGGCCCGTGAATTAGGCAAGCTGGGGCATGAGGTGCGTTTAATTGCTCCGCAGTTCGTCAAGCCTTACGTGAAAGGCGGCAAGAACGACGCGAACGATGCGCAGGCAATTTGTGAAGCGGCCAGCAGGCCCACCATGCGTTATGTCGAGGTCAAGACAGTAGAGCAACAGGCGAGCCAGTCGGTGCATCGGATCAGAGGTCGGCTGATCAAGGCTCGAACAGCATTAGTCAACGAAGTTCGTGGGTTGCTGGCCGAGTTTGGTTTGATCGAATCACGCAAAGGCGTTGCGGCAACCGCGAACTACTGTGTCGGGCGATCGATGATTCAGATAGCAGCATGCCTGGCTCGATGCGAGAGCTGCTGAGGGGGTTGAGCGAAGAGTTGCAAGGGTATGACGAGCGCTTGAAAAAGCTGGAACAACTGATCCAGCGCGAGGCGCGCGAGGATGAGCGGGTCAGACGCTTAATGAAGATCGAGGGGCTCGGCCCGATCAGTGCCACGGCCATCGTCAGTGCTGTTGGCGATGCCAGACAGTTTGCCAGTGGCAGGCAATTCGCGGCCTGGCTGGGACTGGTGCCCAGTCAATACTCCACAGGGGGCAAGGAGCGCCTTGGGGGTATCAGCAAGCGCGGAGACAAATACTTGCGCACGTTGCTGATCCACGGATCGCGCTCAGTGCTCAAGCACTGCCAGAGCAAGACGGACAAGCGCAGTGATTGGCTGAGCCAGCTAATGTGCCGACGCAACAAGAACATCGCCACGGTAGCCTTGGCGAACAAGAATGCCCGGATTATCTGGGCGATCCTCAGCAAGGGTGAACAGTATCAGCCTTGCTGAACAGCAAAGTGCAACACCTGGAGACGCAACCGTAGTAGCAGATCCACTCGATTGCACAGTGACATGAACTGATGACGAACCGGTCGCACCGACCTGTGTGAAACCTGCTGCATCCATCGGCCCTCTGCTTTGCAAGGCCGCTAGCCCGGTTAGGCGCACAGGAGCGGAAATTCA
>NZ_LRAC01000056.1 GCF_001517085.1 Paenibacillus sp. DMB5 | reverse complement strand
AGGCATCGATAAAGAGCCGAACTGCTCATATGTAATTGTCCTCCCCTCTCTAATCCCAGTTGTTACAGACTGCAAAGCGGAGATGTAAGAGGCGTCTTTGAATAGATATCTGAGATAGCCAGGATTTAGATTTCTCTCATCTTTTCGCCGGAGAACGGTATATGCTGGACTAACACATCCATCATATGCTGAATGCTCAATACCCCGTTTCAAGGATCTGAGGCTAATAACAAAGTCGTTAGACTTTACGGGCTCTTCGCATTTAAGGGTGTAGAAAAAATCTGACCGGCTGGAAAAGGAGTCGAGGATCTTAGAAAATGTAAGCTCTCACACCAACAAAAACTAAGCCCCCGACGTGAACAATCTTACCTTTTCTAGCCCTGATCTTTCCAGCTTTTGCCAACTGAATAACCTCGGCCTGACTGCCACTGGACAACATCTTTGTGCAGAGCGCGCCGTCATCGAATGTCGTTTAACCAAAGCACCCGAGCCATGCCCCAAGTGCGGGGCTGCTGGTGTTTCACGCGGTACTGTCGATAGGCATCTTGCTCACACACCTTACGGACAACGACCAACCAGATTGCTGCTGCGTATCCGTCGCTGGCGTTGTGCTTGCGGCTGTTTCTGGCATGAAGATACAAACAGTGCAGCACCTCCACGTTCAAAGCTTTCATATGGGGCGATACGCTGGGCATTAGCTGCCATCGTGCTGGATCATCTGTCGGTATCTCGTGTTGCGAGCCAGCTTGATGTTGCATGGCACACCGCTAATAATGCCATTATCAACGAAGGACGGCGCCTGCTTTTTAATGACTCGACACGTTTTGACGGTGTGACCGTGCTGGGCGTGGATGAGCATGTTTGGCGACATACACGCTGTGGTGACAAGTACGTCACCATCGTGGTTGACCTTACGCCCGTGCGTAACAAAAC
>NZ_LRAC01000055.1 GCF_001517085.1 Paenibacillus sp. DMB5 | reverse complement strand
TACCCAGGGCTACGCGTATCATCAACCGAGAATTCGGCATTCCGCAAATCTCCACTGGCGGACATGGTTGCGTGCTGCGGTCAAGGGCTGGCACCGAGCTCGGCCTGAAGGCCAAGAGCGTTATGGACGCAGGCGGTCTGGTCTCCGACGACCTGATCATCAATCTGGTCAAGGAGCGTATCGCTCAGGCCGATTGTGCCAATGGCTTTTTGTTCGACGGTTTCCCGCGCACCATTCCGCAAGCCGAAGCGCTGCGCGAGGCCGGCGTAGCGCTGGATCACGTGGTTGAAATCGCCGTTGAGGACGAGGAAATCGTCAAGCGTCTGTCCGGCCGCCGTGTCCACCCGGCTTCCGGCCGCGTCTACCACATCGAGTACAACCCGCCGAAGGTTGCCGGCAAGGACGACATCAGCGGTGAAGAGCTGGTTCAGCGCGAAGACGACAAGGAAGAAACCGTGCGTCATCGCCTGTCCGTCTACCACTCGCAGACCAAGCCGTTGGTGGACTTCTACAAGAAGCTCTCCGCCGAGACCGGTACGCCGAAATACAGCCATATCCCGGGTGTCGGCAGCGTCGAAGAAATCACCGCGAAGACCCTGGCAGCCCTTGGCTGAGTCCAGCTCGCCCAG
>NZ_LRAC01000054.1 GCF_001517085.1 Paenibacillus sp. DMB5 | reverse complement strand
CTGTGGTATAAAACGCGCCGCTTTACGGGCAGTGCGTCCGAAGGCTTAAACCCACACACGTATCGACACGGTTTCCTGGGTGCCTTCGACAAGTTCGAGGGTTGGAAACTGGGATGCGTGGAGGCCTAACCCGACTTATCAAGGAACTATCATGTCCCAAGTCACTATGCGCGATATGCTGAAGGCCGGTGTGCACTTCGGCCACCAGACCCGTTACTGGAACCCGAAAATGGGCAAGTTCATTTTCGGCGCGCGCAATAAGATTCATATCATCAACCTCGAGAAGACCCTGCCGATGTTCAACGAGGCCCTGTCGTTCGTTGAGCGGCTGGCTGCTGGCAAGAACAAGATTCTGTTCGTTGGCACCAAGCGTTCCGCCGGCAAGATCGTTCGCGAGGAAGCCGCTCGTTGCGGCTTGCCGTACGTCGACCATCGCTGGCTGGGCGGCATGCTCACCAACTACAAGACCATCCGTCAGTCGATCAAGCGCCTGCGCGACCTGGAAACCCAGTCCCAGGACGGCACCTTCGCCAAGCTGACCAAGAAAGAAGCCCTGATGCGGTACTCGGGACTCTGGAAAAGCTGGATCGCAGCCTGGGTGGTATCAAGGACATGGGCGGTCTGCCGGACGCTCTGTTCGTGATCGACGTTGACCACGAGCGCATTGCTATCACCGAAGCCAACAAGCTGGGCATCCCGGTTATCGGCGTTGTCGATACCAACAGCAGCCCGGAAGGCGTTGACTACATCATCCCGGGTAACGACGACGCCATCCGCGCCATCCAGCTGTACATGGGTGCTATGGCCGACGCTGTGATCCGTGGTCGCAGCAACGCTGGCGGCGCGACTGAAGAGTTCGTCGAAGAAGCTGCTGCCGAGAGCGCCGAAGGCTAAGCGTTAACGCCAAGCATTTAGCGTTATGCGCTGTGCAAGAAGGGGGCTAGGCCTAATGCTGATCAGATAAGTTCGTCACCACCCCTCCTACTTGCAGTAGAGGGGGCGCTTTTCGTAG
>NZ_LRAC01000053.1 GCF_001517085.1 Paenibacillus sp. DMB5 | reverse complement strand
GTCTGGCCATCGCCTCAATTACTTTCAGGGTATGCATACTTAGAGGCTAGGGATGAAGCCTCTAAAATTACTATAGGTGATCGTACTTTTATTAATAATTGCATAAGTATTATTTCTGATAAACCATCTATAACTGTTGGGGATGACTGTTTAATCGGGCCAAATGTAAATATATTTGATTCAGATTTTCACGGATTAGAGTTAGAGAATAGAAATAACGGCGTTTATGATTGTTTGCCTGTAACTATAGAAGACAATGTTTTTATTGGTGCAAATGTTACTATTCTTAAGGGTGTTACTGTTGGCATGGGAGCTGTTATAGCAAACGGTTCTATTGTCATAAAGGATGTTGAGCCTTTTAGTGTTGTTGGTGGTATTCCAGCAAAAAAAATACGTTGTTTAAAAAATTAGCTACTATTTTTCTTCGGAACCTAGCGATAATTTCTAGAAAATAACTCCTAAAATTGAAGAAATTGCGTTTCAGCGCGATTGACAGGCTTTATTGCGTACCGCGCAGCGTGCCAATGAGCGACTTAAGCTCTTATTCACCACGCGTAACTACATACTTGAACAGGCGCTTGCGCAAATTGTAGATAGCCAACCGCTGATTGCTGAATTGTG
>NZ_LRAC01000052.1 GCF_001517085.1 Paenibacillus sp. DMB5 | reverse complement strand
TAGCCAGCTGCACGTGCTTTGCTCAGCGCCTCGTCGATGCTGATCCAGTCGCTGTCGGGGCGATCTGCTAGAGCGTTGCCGGCAAGCAACAGGCTGCCGGCGAACAGGGTGATCAGGTTGCGTGTTTGCATGGGGCCAGTTCCTCGTTCCGTGAATGTCACGAGGAGTCTAGACCATCGCTTTCTCACGCCGCCTGGCACCAGCCCTGACGGATGCACACGGCTTCGTGGATCGCCAGCATCTCGCTATGACGAGTTGGCATGCGCAGGGTCAACATGCTGCCATCATCGAGTTGCAGGGCGGCTTCGGTTTCGAACTGCAGGCTGCCATCTTGCAGGTGGGCGTAGGTGACGCCGTAGGCGTCCAGGCTGAGTTGGCTGTGCATGGCGGCTCTCCTCTCTCCTGGGTTGTGTCAGCTCGAACGAACGTCGCTGGCTGCGGCGGCAGCCTGCTCGGCGCAAACCGGTGCGACGGTCTGGAAGGCGGAAGCGGCGGCGAAGTTGGCGAGTGCGGCGCAGATGCTCATGATCGATTTCCTTCTGTGCGATGAGGCGACTGCCCGATGTGGCGATATTCGCTGCGGGCGCGCAATCACAGAAGTGAATGGCGTGCATGGTAGCTAT
>NZ_LRAC01000051.1 GCF_001517085.1 Paenibacillus sp. DMB5 | reverse complement strand
GCGTTGGAAAGCCTGAAAGCCTCGGCCGAAGAGTTGCTGCCTGCGCTCAAGGGTGCCAAAGTGGTGGGGCATTGGGCAGGTTTGCGGCCCGGTTCGCCCGAGGGCATTCCCTTCATTGGCGAGCTGCCTACGCATCCTGGGCTATGGCTCAACTGCGGGCATTTCCGCAACGGGCTGGTGCTGGCGCCCGGCATCCTGCCAGTTGCTGGCTGATCTGATGCTCGGGCGTGAGCCGATCATCGACCCGGCACCTTATGCGCCAGTGGGCGGTTGCGCTAGTGGTTCGTCATCCCCGCATCAAGGGATTGCGGGGCGTGAAACGGACTATCTTAAGCATCGCCGGCAAGCCGGCTCCTACACGGGCGTTGCTGCGTATTGTCTCAGTCATGACCGAATTCACCACCATCGAGCTTGAAAAAGACCCACGCCGGCTTCGCCACCCTGTGGCTGAATCGCCCGGAGAAGAACAACGCCTTCAACGCCGAGATGATCCGCGAGCTGATCCTCGCCCTCGATGCCGTCGGTGAAGACAAAAGCCTGCGTTTTCTCCTGCTGCGTGGCCGTGGCAAGCCACTTCTGCGCCGGCCGCCGACCTGGCCTGGACTGCAACAGCCGC
>NZ_LRAC01000050.1 GCF_001517085.1 Paenibacillus sp. DMB5 | reverse complement strand
ACGTTCTAAACCCAGCTCGCGTACCACTTTAAATGGCGAACAGCCATACCCTTGGGACCGGCTTCAGCCCCAGGATGCGATGAGCCGACATCGAGGTGCCAAACACCGCCGTCGATATGAACTCTTGGGCGGTATCAGCCTGTTATCCCCGGAGTACCTTTTATCCCGTTGAGCGATGGCCCTTCCATACAGAACCACCGGATCACTAAGACCTACTTTCGTGACCTGCTCGAACGTGTCTGTCTCGCAGTCAAGCGCGCTTTTGCCTTTATACTCTACGACCGATTTCCGACCGGTCTGAGCGCACCTTCGTACTCCTCCGTTACTCTTTGGGAGGAGACCGCCCCAGTCAAACTACCCACCATACACTGTCCTCGATCCGGATAACGGACCAGAGTTAGAACCTCAAGGTTGCCAGGGTGGTATTTCAAGGTTGGCTCCATGAGAACTGGCGTCCCCACTTCAAAGCCTCCCACCTATCCTACACAAGCAAGCTCAAAGTCCAGTGCAAAGCTATAGTAA
>NZ_LRAC01000049.1 GCF_001517085.1 Paenibacillus sp. DMB5 | reverse complement strand
TGCGGATTCCGCTCTCATTTGGCCAGTCATTCCACGGTGATCTGGCCACCTGTTCCACGCTCATTCGGCCAGGCAGTCGGAGCGCAGCGACGCAGGGGTTGCATTGTTAGTCGTGAGGTGCCCGGCGTCGTCAATTTCTTCGTCCGTGTTGCTCATTCGATTCGCCCTTGAGGTTGATCCGGTAGGCGTTGTGGCACCAGGCGGTCGAGGATGGCATCGGCCAGGGTTGGATCGCCGATCAGTTCGTGCCAGTTGTCCACCGGCATCTGGCTGGTGACGATGGTCGAGCGCTGGCCGTAACGGTCGTCCAGTAGCTCCAGCATGTCGCGCCGTTGCTCGCCGGTGAACGGGGCCAGGCCCCAGTCGTCGAGGATCAGCAGGTCGGTCTTGGCGTAGCTGCTCATCAGCTTGGCGAAGCGGCCGTCGCCATGGGCCAGACCCAGTTCTTCCAGCAAACGTGGCAGGCGCAGGTAGCGGCACGCTGTAGCCCTCCCGGCAGGCCTGGTGGGCCAGGGCGCAGGCCAGCCAGGTTTTACCGACACCGGTGGGGCCGCCGATGATCAGGTTGAGGCCGTCGCGCAGCCACTGACCACTGCTCAGTTGCAGGATCAGCGCCTTATCCAGTCCGCGCGGGCTGCGGTAGTCGATGTCTTCGAGGCAGGCGTTGTGCTTGAGCCGGGCCTGGCGCAGGCGGCTGCTCAGGCGCTTGTCGTCGCGTTCGGTCAGTTCGCGGTCGACTAGCAGGCCGAGGCGTTCTTCGAAGCTCAGGCTGTCG
>NZ_LRAC01000048.1 GCF_001517085.1 Paenibacillus sp. DMB5 | reverse complement strand
CGACTCATGGAATCACCTCGACGGGGAGTTGTTTTTGTATGGTGCCTTTTGTATCCCCCGACCCTTCGTGAGGCCATTCGACCATGGTCTTACCGCTCTAAGACCATCGTCTTGAAGCCCTGCCTGGCATATGGCGAGCCAATTCGACAGCGTCATGGATACGTCGAGGCGCGCAGATAAAAAAACCGGCACAAGGCCGGGCGCAGAGGTAGACACAATTGCTCAGCTCATCCCCAGCCAGTTCGGCAGGGCCATGGACACGGCCGGGATGTAGGTGATGATCATCAGAAAGCTCAGCAGCAGCGCTTCCATTTCCTTGCCATCGCCATACAGCGACGAGTTGGCATAGACGTCGACCTTGACCTTGCCGGCCAGGCGCTCCTCCACCAGTTTCTTGAACAGCAGCGCGCCCTGGCCTTCGGCGTGCTGTCGGCGGTGATGTGGGAAAACTTGATCAAGATCGGATCGGCTGCGTGTGCCGAGAGTGCGCCAAGCAGTGCGCAACCGGCGAGTACACCGGCCAGGCCACGACGGACGAAAGAAAACTTCATGGAAGGCTCCTGTTGTTTTTGTCTGAGCGTCGAGGGAGAAACCCTTCGATTGGCCCGGACTCTACTGCGCCCTTCCACAAGCTGAAATTCACATTTGAACAACCGAGCCTTCGGCATTCACGAAGGCAGTGTTGAAAGATCCTCTGTTGATGAGCTGTTACGCAG
>NZ_LRAC01000047.1 GCF_001517085.1 Paenibacillus sp. DMB5 | reverse complement strand
CTTCTACCTCGCTGACGGCTCGGTGGCGCCGGCGATGTTGGTGGTCACGATGTTCTGCCGCGTGAGGTCATAGACAGCGGCGGTGAACAGCATGTCGCTACCCGGCGGTTGATACTTGATACCCAGTTCGTACTGCTTGCCGGTGCTGGGTTTGAACGCCGCGCCGCCGTTGCCGCCCGCTTCGGCCTGGAAGGATTCAGCGTAGGACACATAGGGCGTGAAACCGGAGTCGAACACGTAGCTCAGCGCCGCATTGCCGCTGAACTGGCTGTCGCGACGGCTGTCCTTGGCATCGTTGGCGTTGTGGAACACCGAATCGGTGTCCAGACGGTCCCATCGGCCGCCCAGGGTCAGGCGCCAGGCGTCGAGTGCCATCTGGTCTTGCAGATAGAGGCCGGTGTTTCTGCGTTTCTGACTGTAGTTCTGGAGATCGCTATAGGTAACGCCACTGAAGTCTTGGCCGTAGCGTGGGTTGTTAATGTTGCTCGGAGGAACGTTGATTCACTAGATGTTCCAGTTATTGTCATAAAGGTAGGAACCACCGAACTGCCAGCGGTAATCAGTATTCACTCGTAGGTAGTCGAGGCCCAGCAGCAGGGTGTGCCCGATTGCACCGGTGTTGAAATCGGCCTGGAAGTTGTTGTCCACGGCGAAGTGGCTGATGTTTTCATCATAGATATTAGCGCCACGATCAACTGTGCGTCGGGCGCTACAGAGAATGCTGTACCACCGGCCGTGATGATCTGGTTATCCAGTTCTAGCTTGCTGTAGCGCAGATTCTGATTGAACTGCCAGGTATCGTTGATGCGGTGCTCGAAGGCATAACCCAGTGCATAGAAGGTCTTGTCGTAGAACTCCCAGTCGGGGTCGCCGAGGTTCTTGTGGTAGTCGACCTTGCCGGCCGGGGTGCTCAGCTTGGTGCCTTGCAGCGGCAGGAACTGGCTGGTACCGCCGGTATCGTCACGGTTGAACTGACCGAGGAAGGTGAGCTTGGTGGTGTCAGCGATATTCCAGGTCAGGCTGGGCGCGAGGTTGAAGCGCTGGTCGTCGATATGCTCGACGGTGGTGCCGCTGTCCCGACCAGTACCGCTGAAGCGATAGAGGAAGCGGCCGTCGTCATCGATCTTGCCGGTGCTGTCGAAGCTGATCTGCTTGTGATTGTAGTTGCCGACCTGAACCTGCATTTCATGGGCTGCTTTCAGTCTGTGGGCGGCGGCTGACGGCGTCCACCAGACCGCCTGGTGGGGTCTGGCCATACACCGCCGAGGCCGGGCCGCGCAGCACGGCGACGCGCTCCAGG
>NZ_LRAC01000046.1 GCF_001517085.1 Paenibacillus sp. DMB5 | reverse complement strand
CCAGCTACTGCGCATCGGTGGCCAGGCGGGCGCTGCGCGCAAACTGTGGGTCATCGCCCAGCAGCATCCGGGGGAGCACATGGCCGAGTGGTTCATGGAAGGGCTGATCGAGCGTTTGCAGAATCCGCAGGATGCCGAGATCGCCGCGCTGTTGGCCGAGGCAGAGTTCTATCTGGTGCCGAACATGAACCCGGACGGTGCCTATCGCGGTCATCTGCGCACCAACCATGCCGGGCAGGACCTCAATCGCGCCTGGCAGTCAGCCAGCTCGGAGCGCAGTCCCGAAGTGCTGTTCGTGCTGCAGCACATGCAGCGTATTGGCGTCGACCTGTTCCTCGATATCCACGGCGACGAAGAGATCCCTCACGTGTTCACCGCCGGTTGCGAGGGCAATCCGGGGTACACCCCACGGTTGGCTGCGCTGGAGGAAGACTTCCGCAGTCGTCTGGTTGGTATCGGCGCCGAGTTTCAGACCCGTTTCGGTTATCCGCGGGACGAGCCGGGTCAAGCCAACCTGACTCTGGCCTGCAACGCCGTCGGCCAGGCCTTCGATTGCCTGTCG
>NZ_LRAC01000045.1 GCF_001517085.1 Paenibacillus sp. DMB5 | reverse complement strand
GCGCCTGCAAACCGCCATTGATCTGATCGAAGGTATCCTTGAAACGATTGCGCGTTTCCTTGTCGATCTTGCGGATGACGTTCTCCAGGGTTTCCAAGGCCTCGACCAGATCCGCGTCCTGCGCATCCAGGTAGCGCTTGCGCTCGGACTGCTGCTGATACTCGTCGATGGCCGCGAGGTTGATCGGCCCGAGACGGGCGATGCGTGCGGCCATGCGCTCCAGTTCTTCCTCCCAGGCGCTCTCGCTGGCTTCGGCCGACAGCGTGGTGATCACCCCGTGCAGGTCGTAGTTGTCCTCGGCGAGCTGATCAGCCAACGCCTTGCGCCGCACGTTGAGCGACTGCCAATCCATGCGCTGTTGCTCCAGCTGGCTGCGTAGCAGTTGCGCCTGTTGTTCGGCCTGGGTGCGGCGCTTCTCGGCATCGCGCAGTTCGCGATCGGCGTCCTCCAGCGCCAAACGCGGCCTGACGCAGTTCGTCGTCCACCGCCATGCGCCGCTCGAGCAGTTCTTCGAG
>NZ_LRAC01000044.1 GCF_001517085.1 Paenibacillus sp. DMB5 | reverse complement strand
CAGGGCAGCGCCAGGCTCGGCAGGAAGGGCGGGATACCGGGGTATTCAATGCCATCGAGTTGATAGCTGAAGCGCTCGCCCAGTGTCGCCACGGGCAGTCCCAGGCGTTCCAGAGCCAGTCGCCAGCAATGCGCCGACCGCCAGGGCTACCAGATGTGCGGGAATTTTCGGCGCCAGGCGTGGCCAGATCAGCAGCGTCGCCAGGCACACCGCGCCAACCAGGGTATCGCCGGCTGCAGGCTGGGCAGGGCGCGCAGCAGAAGATTCACCTGCTCCAACAAATGCTGCGGCGCGCCGGCCAGATGCAGGCCGAACAGATCCTTGATCTGCAGGACGGCGATGACGATACCGATACCGGCAGTGAAGCCCAGGGTCACCGGGTAGGGCACGAATTCGATCAGGCGTCCGGCGCGCAGCAGGCCCAGGCTGATCAGGATCAGCCCGGCCATCAGCGTGCACAGCAGCAAGCCACCGAGGCCGTACTGCTGGGTGATCGGCAGCAGGATCACCACGAAGGCAGCGGTGGGGCC
>NZ_LRAC01000043.1 GCF_001517085.1 Paenibacillus sp. DMB5 | reverse complement strand
AGCAAACCGTCCGAAGACGCATCGTTAAGTATTCAAGTGCTGTCAAAACTGAGGTCGCCCAGTAGCCTCAGGACCAGTCTGGAGGATACCTGTCTACTGTCCAGATGGCAGCCGGTGTATAGGCGGCATGAGCTCAATACAGGCTTTGATATGGAACGTGAGAACCTCGCCTTTGATGCCAAGGGAAATGACAAGCGGCTACCACCGCGAGGAAGAATACCGATGCAAAGGCCGAGGGGCGGAGCCATTCGTAGTAGTGATGAAGTTCTTGTAATGAGGATGGAGCGAAGGGGTGGCGTTTCCCAGCTGGCTTATGTCATCAACCTGCTTCGGCGGGGAGGAGTGGTATGAGCACAGCAAAGTCGTACAGCATTTCCAAACTGACAGTTTGGGAGGCCTACCAGCGTGTGAAAGCCAATCGAGGAGCCGCTGGGATAGATGAACAATCTATTGCCCAGTTCGAGCAGAAGCTGCAACGGAACCTTTACAAGTTGTGGAACCGGATGTCATCAGGTTCTTATTTTCCGCCGCCGGTTCGGCAGGTGGAAATTCCGAAGCAATCAGGAGGCAAACGCAAACTGGGTATTCCAACAGTAGCTGATCGGGTGGCCCAGACCGCCGTGAAGCTGCTTATAGAGCCGCGTCTGGACTGTCTTTTTCATTCGGATTCCTATGGATACCGACCGGGAAAATCAGCCAAACAGGCGGTCGAGATCACTCGCAAGCGCTGCTGGAATATGAATTGGGTGGTGGAGTTTGATATCAAGGGGGCTTTTGATCATATCGATCATGAGCTGCTGCTGAAAGCGGTAAGGCATCATGTGAAGGACGACTGGATTCTGTTGTATATCGAACGGTGGCTTAAAGCGCCGTTCGAGACTGCTGACGGCGTTCAGGTACCGCGTGAAAGCGGTACACCCCAAGGCGGGGTTGTCAGTCCCTTATTGATGAATCTGTTTATGCACTATGCGTTCGATACCTGGATGCAACGGACTTTTTCCAGGTTGTCCATTTGCACGCTACGCCGACGATGCGGTGGTTCACTGCCGTAGCGAAAAGCAGGCGTGTGAGGTCATGGCGGCAATCAAGGCACGGTTGGAAGCATGTCTGCTGACCATGCACCCGGAAAAGTCGAAGATTGTGTATTGTAAAGACAGTAACCGCAAAGCAGCGTACCCAACGACGCAGTTTACGTTCCTGGGGTTCACCTTCCGGCCACGGGAGGCGTGGGGTAATCATGGACGCCGGTTTACCAGCTTCCTGCCCGCAGCCAGTAATGACGCACTTAAGCGAATGCGTCAGCAAACTCGCGGCTGGAATATCCAGCGGCAAACACCGGCCAGCC
>NZ_LRAC01000042.1 GCF_001517085.1 Paenibacillus sp. DMB5 | reverse complement strand
GGTCATGCCGGGCTTGATGTTCGGCGAGCGTGTGCAGCTGTGCTTCAAGCGTGATGTCATAGATCTCCTTCAGCTTGGGATCCGGCTTGCCCAGTGCAATGGTACGGGTTACATCCGAGCAGTACCCGTCCAGCAGCGCACCGAAATCAAAGGTAACAAATTCATTGTTCCCTTGCTGCTGGCTACACCATGCGGCATGGCCGAACGTTCCGCCAGAGGCAACAATGGTGTCAAACGATGAAGGTTGCATCGGCCAGATCGGCCGCGCGCTGCATAACAGCCAGCTCATCCTCATCCTTGAACATGCGCAGATTCTCAACCGCCTTGGACACCGGAACCAGCACTGCCGGCTGGAGCGCCTCGGCATAAGCCGTGTACGCGCTGAAAGTAACATCATCCTGTTCAAAGCCCACACCGGACACTTCCGCTCTGGGGTAGCAACTCCCGTACAGTATCAATGAATTTCGGACCATGCTGTACAACCTTGAGGCCGGTTACCTGCTCCGCCGCCTGGTTCATGGCGTTGAACTCGTCTGCTGTAACCTCAGGGGAAGCCGCACTCTGCGAAGCCTGTTCTTTGATTGAATAGGCGCTCTGGAACGCAATGGCTGCATCTCTCAGCAGAGTCTCAATATTTTCCGGCAGACTCTTGAAATTTCCACATCATTGACCTGATCAGCAATATCAGAGGCTGTGTCCTGGAAAGAATCAAGCGCCTCTTCAAGCTCCTTGTCCGTGGCAGCTCCAGTCGAATATGAGGTCAGTGTTGTATTGAAATGTTCCAGCGACGTTTTGCCCATTTCGTCAAA
>NZ_LRAC01000041.1 GCF_001517085.1 Paenibacillus sp. DMB5 | reverse complement strand
ACCGCTCGCTGAGCTTGCGGGCGGGAGGCATGCCGCTGCCGGGCTGGGCCCTCGGCGGCCACCTGCACTTCAGCGGCGTAACGCTGACGGCGCCGCTGCTGCGCGCGCTCGACAACTACCTCGCGCTGCCGCTGATGCTGCTGGAGGACGCCAGAGCTGCCGCGCGGCGTCCGCGGTACGGCGTGCTAGGCGATTTCCGGATTCAGCCGCATGGCGGCTTTGAATACCGGACCCTGCCGAGCTTCCTCGTCTCCCCGTCATCGCCAAAGGCGCGGTCTTCCTGGCTCACCTGATCGTGAGCCGCTACGAAGACCTTACGCTGCGCCCGCTCGACCGGGAGGACCTTCATGCCGCCTATTACAGCGGCGACAAAACCCCGCTGCGCGCAGCCTTCATCCCGCTGCAGGCGCAGCTGCGGATGCTGCCCGGCTATGCGCAGGCAGCGCCTTACATCGAACCGCTCCTGGGCTATATAGCCCGGGAGCGGACCTGGGATGAGTCGCGGGACATCCGCGGACTGTGGCTGAGCAAGGCAGGGGCCGGGATAAAGTCAGGCTGAGCCTGGCGGTGGCCTTGTATCAAGACCACAGGTATCTGATCCTTAACCTGATTTCCGGCGGCACTCTGATTCCGGGCTGCTGCCGGTCCTGGGCATAGGGAACCGCTTTTAACTTTGCTTTTCCAGATACATCATCGCCCAGGTACCGATGTCCGTGAAGCCCAGCTTTTTGTAGATCTGGCCTGCTTGCGGATTGTTATAGAACAGGCACAGGGATTTCCCTTCAGCCAGCAGATCGCTGCACAGCTCAGCTGTTAGGCGCGTTGCCAGCCCTTGGCCTCTATGCTGCGGATGGGTGGCGACACCGACAATCATGGCCGACAGGGAATTTTCGGCAGTGGTCGAGGCTGAGGCGATGACTTTGCCGTCCTGCTCGGCGAAAAACGTGCGTCCGGTCTTGCTTTCCAGCGCTTTGCGCAGGCTTTTCCGCGAATCGGTAGTGCTGGCCGCGAATTCTTCGATCTGATCGGTGAGCGTGCAGATGGCTTCGACATCCTCAGCCGTCGCTTTGCGGATGATATGCGGGCCAGCCGCTTGCGAGCGGAGCTGCCCGTTCATTTCCTTTAGCTCAGCGAACAGCATCTGCTTGTCCTCACGGGCCGGAATCAAGCCCCTGAAAGCATGCACAACTCCAGCATCGCCCGAGAGCATCTCGGCCCCGGTGTCTTTACGGATCAGTTCTGCAAAACCCTCTGTATCAAAATCTCCTTCCGCATAAGTAAGATAACTGCTGTAAAAACGCAGCATTACTGCCCTCAGAGGCCCTTCCAGCGTATCAGATTCCCCCCACAGCTCCATAAATTCCTGCTCGAATCCGAAGTTTTCCACATCCCCGATAATAAACAGATTGATAGACGGTTTACGGCCTGTCAGCTCCATCAGCCGTTCCCGGTCAGTCTCGTACAGTCTGCGTATCATATTAGTCCCCCTAGCGTGTATAATTGACGTTTGTTCCTAATCTTACATTATACAAGGGAGATATTGCAGCTGTATTTTATATCAGAGGGAGCTGTCCGCATTTGGAGAGAACGCCTGTTTCTTCCTATGTGCAAGGGGAGTAACTTTGCTCTATGAGTTTCTGCTATAATAGAGAGTACTAGAGAAATGGCATGGAGGTTAACAATGGCTAAATATACGCCGATGATGGAGCAGTACCTGAAGGTAAAGGAAGGGGCGAAGGATGCCTTCCTTTTTTTCCGGCTGGGTGATTTCTATGAAATGTTCTTCGACGATGCGATCCTCGCCTCGAAGGAGCTTGAGATAACATTAACCGGCCGGCAGGGCGGGGGCGATGAGAAAATTCCGATGTGCGGAGTACCCTATCATGCGGCCGAAGGTTACATACAGCGTCTGATTGAAAAAGGCTACAAGGTCGCGATCTGCGAGCAGCTTGATGACCCGGCAGTGACCAAGGGCATGGTGCGGCGTGATATTGTTCGTGTGGTTACACCGGGTACCGTCATGGACGGGAAGATTATTTCGGACAAAAGCAATAACTACCTCGTCTGCGTTACGGAAGATGACGGGATGACCGCACTCTCGGCCTGCGACCTTACCACAGGTGAGCTGTATGTCACCTCTGTGCTGTCCAGTGCGGAGTGGCTGCGCGATGAGATTGGCATTTATGAGCCGGCGGAAATTATCGGGGATGCGAAGCTGCTGGAACAGCTGCGCAGCGAGGCTTCGCTGCTGGCCAAGCCGGTTGTGTACACTCCTTGGGATAAAAGAGACGAGGAATTGGCCCGCCGCCAGTTCGGCGAAGCAGCCTGGGTCCGGCTGGAGAAGGAACGGGGCAGCTGTCTGGCGCTCCTGATCTCTTATTTAAGTGAAACGCAGCGCCGTTCACTTGGACAGCTGAGCCAGATTTCACCGTATGAGCCGGGTAATTACATGATTCTCGACCCGTTCACCCGCCGCAATCTGGAGCTGACCGAGACGGTGCGCGAACGTTCGAAGAAGGGCTCTCTGCTCTGGCTGCTCGACCGCACCGAAACCTCGATGGGCGGCCGGCTGCTGCGCCGCAGAATCGACAAGCCGCTGCTGCAACGAGCTCCGATTGAGCGGCGGCTTGAGGCTGTCGACTACTTGTACAACCAGTTCATTGTCCGCGAGGATCTGCGCGGGGCGCTCAAAGAAATTTATGATCTGGAGCGGCTGGTCGGACGGATTGCCTTCGGCAGCGCCAACGGCCGCGACATGAACGCCCTGAAGCTGTCCCTGCAGCAGATTCCGGCGCTGAAGGAGATGTGTCTGGCGTCCGGCTCCACAACACTGCGGGAAATTGCCGGTTCTATGGATGTATGCGCCGAACTGTGCGACGATATTGATCAGGCCATTGTGGATGATCCGCCGGTATCCGTGCGCGACGGCAACATTATCCGCACCGGCTACCATGAACGGCTGGATGAGCTGCGTGTGGCCAGTACCAACGGCAAGCAGTGGCTGGCGGAGCTTGAAGCGAAGGAACGTGCTGCCACAGGCGTCAAGTCGCTGAAGATCGGCTTCAACAAAGTATTCGGCTATTATATAGAAGTTACCCGTTCCAATTTGTCTGCTCTGCCGGAAGGCCGGTATGAACGCAAGCAGACGCTGGCGAATGCCGAGCGTTTTGTTACGCCTGAGCTGAAGGAGAAGGAAGCCCTGATTCTGGAAGCCGAGGATAAAATGACGGATATCGAGTACACCCTCTTTATCGAGCTGCGCGACCGGATTGCGGCCCAGATTCCCCGCCTGCAGGCGCTCGCCGAGAAGGTGGCGGAGATCGATGTATACCAGTGCCTTGCTGCAGTCAGCGCCGAGCACCGGTTCGTCAAGCCGAAGCTGTCTGACGGCTATGACCTGCGGCTCGAGGGCGGACGCCATCCTGTCGTGGAGGCGGTGCTGAAAGATTCCAGCTTTATGGCTAACGGCAGTACGCTTACCAGGGATGACGGGAATATTTTGCTGATTACCGGACCGAACATGGCGGGCAAAAGTACCTATATGCGCCAGGTGGCCCTGATCTGTATTCTGGCACAGATCGGCTGCTTTGTTCCGGCATCGAGTGCAGAAGTGCCGCTGATTGACCGGATCTTCACGCGGATCGGTGCGGCGGATGACCTGATCGGCGGCCAGAGCACCTTTATGGTGGAAATGGCCGATATTCAGGTCATGACCGAGAAGGCCACTGCCCGCAGTCTGATTATCATCGACGAGCTGGGCCGGGGAACCTCGACCAGCGAAGGGATGGCCATCGCTCAGGCGGTTATTGAGTATGTGCATGATACGATTGCCTGCAAGGCGCTGGTCTCGACACATTTTCATGAGCTGGCCCACCTGGAACAGAGCTTGAAAGGACTGCGAAATTATTCTATGGCTGTCCAGGAGAGCGGAGACAAGGTCAATTTCCTGCGCAAGCTGGTGCCGGGAGCGGCAGACAGCAGCTACGGTATTTATTGCGCCCGGCTTGCCGGCCTTCCGGAGGGGATCATCGACCGTGCTTACGGATTGCTTCAGAGCATAGAGCAGGCCGCGCCTCCGGGCAGTACAGCGCTGAACTACGGCACCGGCGGTGAAGGCAGCGGCTCCGGCAGTGAGCTCAGAGAGGGCCGGGAGCCAGCCGGCCAGCCGGATATCGGACAGGCTGTGCCTGCGCAACAGCTTCAGTCTCCAGGCCTTTCCCATCCGGCGGCGGTTTCCGTCCTGTCGGGCGGCACTGCCTATGCCGAGTCTGCAGTCTCGCTGGCTTCCTTTGAGGACAGCGCGGACCAGGAAGTGGTTCAGCTATCGATTTTTGGGGAAGAAGAGCCGCGAAAAGGCCGCAAGGGCGGTGCTGAGCCGGCGGCTGCACCGGCAGCTGCATCGGCAGCGAAGGAGAATCCTGTACTTAAGGAGCTGGTCGCAGCCGTCCAGGCCGCGGACCTGATGAATATGACTCCGCTGCAGGCGATGAGCCTGCTGAACGAGCTGAAACAGAAGGCTAAAGGATTATAATATTAGCGGCAGCTGCCAGGAGACGTTATATAGACTTTCAAGGGGCTGATTTTCCCGACTGTGCTGGTTATCTCCACTTTGCTATGTTTCTGCAGCGTAGGCCGGGAGACCCATCGACCATACTTTTGAAAAAGTAATTTATATTATTCCCGCGAGGTGAATGAACCATGGCCAAAATTCATGTGCTGGACGAGCATATTGCCAACCAGATTGCTGCCGGGGAAGTCGTGGAGCGGCCGGCTTCCGTCGTAAAGGAGCTGGTGGAGAACGCCATTGATGCCGGCAGCACCCGCATAGAGGTCACCGTGGAAGAGGGCGGCCTGCAGAGCATCCGCGTTAAGGACAACGGCTCGGGCATTGAAGCGGAGGATTGCGAGACGGCGTTCTACCGCCATGCTACCAGCAAGATTGCCAGCGGACGCGACCTGTTCCAGATTACGAGCCTCGGCTTCCGGGGCGAGGCACTGCCCAGTATCGCGGCGGTGTCGAAGGTTACACTGCTTACAGCCAGCGGCGAAGACGGCAAGGGCCGGCAGATCGCGATTGAAGGCGGCCGGCTGATTGCCAATGAAGATCAGCCTGCCGGCAAAGGCAGTGATATGGCTGTGCGTGAATTGTTTTACAATACTCCGGCAAGGCTGAAGTATATGAAGAGTATTCAGACCGAGCTCGGGCATATATCGGATGCGATGTACCGGATGGCGCTGGCGCACCCTGATATTTCCTTTACGCTGCACCATAACGGCAACCAGCTGCTGCATACACTCGGCAACGGTGATCTGCTTCAGGTCATTGCAGCCGTCTACGGCACGTCTGCGGCCAAGGCGATGCTGCCGGTTAGCGCGGAAGATCCCGATTATAAGATCACCGGATACATCAGCCGTCCGGAATGGACCCGCTCCAACCGGAACGCGGTAACGACCATCGTCGGCGGACGTTATATCCGCAGCAACGGGCTGAATGCGGCGATCCTGCGCGCGTATCACACGCTGCTGCCGATTAACCGCTATCCGCTGCTGGTGCTCAAGCTGGATATGCATCCTTCGCTTGTCGATGTCAACGTGCATCCGGCGAAGCTGGAGGTGCGCTTCAGCAAGGAGACTGAGCTGTACGCCTTTGTGGAGCAGGAGCTGCGCAAGGTGCTGCTCGGCCAGAACCTGATTCCCCGCCCCGGCAGGGAAACGGTCGGCGGGAAGGGCAGCAGCTCCTTCATTCAGGAGCAATTCGCCTTTTCCAAGGGCGCTGCACCTGCTGCGCAGGCGGAATCCGCTGCAGCCGCCCAGCCATCAGCGGCTGAAGAGCTGCCTGGCCTGTCCGGCGGGAACTACGCTGCGCCAGCCGCCCCGGGCAGCCAGGGCAGCGCACCGCCCGTCAGTGGCGGCCCAGCCCGGACGGACC
>NZ_LRAC01000040.1 GCF_001517085.1 Paenibacillus sp. DMB5 | reverse complement strand
CGTCCAGAACATCGGATTTTCAAAAAACAGCCGGAAATGCTTGAGCCCGACCCAAGGGCTGCCCCAGATTCCCTTTATAACGTTGTAGTCCTTGAAGGCCAGGACGCGTTCGCCGATCGGATAATACTTGAAAATAAGAAAGAACAGCAGCGGCGGAATGACCAGCAGATGCAGCTGCCAGTGCTTTAATATCTTTTTCCCGGCAGCCTGCTGCGTATTACTTCAGAGGATAGCTTCGTACAAAACTCTCTTCGGAAGCATAGGCTTTGTTTTGTGACTTTTGTGTGATAGCGCTTTCTACACGAGTTGATCATAGTGGATAACCACCGTCCCTGAACAGGTACACTTCCGTATTTTGCGTACATTTCACCCTGTTTGCAGGGGGCAGTACTTCCTGGTACGGCCTCTATCCCAGCATTTTGTAAGCGGATTCATATTATTGCAGCAAAATAGAACGGCTGCACCCTCCCT
>NZ_LRAC01000039.1 GCF_001517085.1 Paenibacillus sp. DMB5 | reverse complement strand
TTACTGTTCCAACCTGTGCCAGATAATCTGTAAAGACTTCATAGTCCGGCAGATACAGTTCATAGTACCGTCCGTCTGCCTTAGCGGCTGCCAGGGAACGGTAGAAGTCACCGCCGCCTGCCATGAAGGAGTTGGTGGACAAGATGTAGTAAGCCTTAGGATCAATGGCAGTGTAGCTGCGTCGGCCTGCTTGATCTCTACAGAGACGATACGCTCGCCGGCCTGTTCAACGACATTGGTTGTAGCATTGACGATTTCCGGCTTCTTGGTGGAATCGTAGGTGTAGCGCATGCCTGAGACTTGGGCAAAGCGGCCTTGATCACTTTCCAGTCCGCTGACGCCGTTCTCCAGGGCAGCGATGATTTCCTGTCCGGTCACCTTCAGGGCAACCAGACTGTTCGAGAATGGCATCACTGTCAGCACTTCACCGAGGGTGATGTCGCCTTGATCAATCCCGGCGCGGATCCCGCCGCCGTTCTGGATCGCTACGTAACCCTTGATCGTGGACTGCTCAGCTTCAGGAATCAGCTTGCTTACCAGTTCTTTAGCCTTGACGTTAATGCCGTCGGCAATCAGGTTTCCGAGGTTGGTCTCTTCACTCCGGACGACCCGGGTCAGCTTGCCGTTGATCATCCGGTCGTAAACGAGCGGAACGTCGGTTTTGCCGACTACAGTCTGACGGATTGCCGCCAGCTCAGCGTCGTATTTCACGAGCATCGCTTTGGCAGTCGCATCTTCCGCATATTTTGTCGTGTCGATCAGCTTGCCGTTGTACGTTGTGATGACGCCCGCGTCGTCGAAGTTCACATCGAGCTCGCCGAGGTACGTGCCGTATTCACCGGTCTGTACAATTAGAGTTGGCTCAGTGTCTTTGTTGAAGATAACCGGAGCGTCCAGCTTGGTGTGGGTGTGTCCGCCGACGATAACGTCGATGCCCGGAACCTCAACAGCCAGCTTCTGATCCACATTGTAGCCCAGGTGGGATACGGCAATGATTTTGTTAATGCCCAGTGCCTGCAGAGCTTTGACTGTGTTCTCGGCGCTGGTCTTGTAATCCTTAAAGGCGATGTTGCCGCCCGGTGAGGAGAGGCCTACAGTATCTTCAGTGGTCAGACCGAAGATCCCGACCTTTTCACCGTATACTTCTTTAATAACGGATGGATAGATGTGGCCGTCCTCTACCGGAGTAGCCGAATCTGAACCGCCAACCTTGTTAACGAAAATATCCTTCAGCTCATTGTTTTTGGTAATAAAGTCAATATTGGAGCTGATGAACGGGAAGTCTGCCTGATCGATAAAGGTTCTGAGCGTCGGCAGTCCCTTATCAAACTCATGGTTCCCGAAGGTCATGGCATCGTAGCCGATGTAGTTCATGAACTCCAGATCGGCAAGCCCTTCGAACTTGGTGAAGTACAGCGTGCCGGAGAATACATCCCCTGCATCGAGCAGGATGGAGTTGCCTGTGCGCTCCTGCTTGATCGCTGTTATCCGCTTAACGACGGTTTCCAGATGGCTGTGCGTGTCGTTCGTGTGCAGGACTCTCAGGGAGAAGTCCTTGTCAGGAGCAGCGCCCTTCAAGTCCTTGATGCGTCCTTCTGTAGCGTTGTTTACTGTTCCAACCTGTGCCAGATAATCTGTAAAGACTTCATAGTCCGGCAGATACAGTTCATAGTACCGTCCGTCTGCCTTAGCGGCTGCCAGGGAACGGTAGAAGTCACCGCCGCCTGCCATGAAGGAGTTGGTGGACAAGATGTAGTAAGCCTTAGGATCAATGGCAGTGTAGCTG
>NZ_LRAC01000038.1 GCF_001517085.1 Paenibacillus sp. DMB5 | reverse complement strand
ACTTCTCACTTCTCACTTCTCACTTCCCACCTCCCGCCTCCCGCCTCCCGAATCTAGTTGGATTATTGCTACTTAATTTCTCAGTTTTCCGGAATTTCATCTCATTAAGTGGAAAATCGTCATCTAATTTAGACCACAAACCCCTTTTAGCGCAAAATCCGTTTAATTAAGTGCCGTTTTTCCAACTAATATTCTATTATCATTGTTTGGAGAAGTATTAAGTGACGAATTTCCACTTAATCTTTCGATCAGTCCTATTTTATTCGGCCAGATCCAGATCAGATAATCCTTATCCAGTACAAATTCATCCGTCACCAGTCCGTCCATTCCCATCTAAACACCACACTTCCTCCCGCCACCCCAGCCAAACTCAAAAAAAGCATAAACCAACGCCGAACGGCACTGGTTTATGCTTGGGAAGATTATAATTCAATTATGGCCAGAGTGGCTAGAGGCAATATTTCACAAGTGCATCCCGTACGCCATGCTCGTTATTCGTACCTGTAATAGCATCGGCGGCCGCTTTTACCTCAAGCGGAGCATTATCTACGGCAACGCCCAGGCCGGCATAGGTCAGCATGGAAATATCATTGTAATAGTTACCGATAGCCATTACATCCTCCTGCGCGATACCGAGTCTTGCGGCAAGATTCTTGAGCGCATTGCCCTTTGAAGCTTCATGATGCATGAAATCGGCAAAAAACTCGCCGCTGCGCAGCATATTATACTGCTGGGTCCAGGTGCCCCATTCCCGCATGGCCTCATCCAGTACCGCAGACTTGGTGAACACTGTAAATTTGACAATCGGCTCGCGGAATTCCTCCCACGCCGGCAGGGAGGCCGGCATGATCCGGAAGTGCTCATACATATAGTTGGCTTCCTTGGTCAGGTTCTCCACGTTGTCCACATACATTTCGAAGGCTGTGCTGACGTCAAAATGGATGTCATGCTTCCGGCAGTATTCGATATACGGATCGAGCCGCGGCCGTCCATCCCGTATTGATCAAGCACCTTGCGGTCACTGACCGATACCGTCGCCCCGCCGTTGTGTCCAAGGACATACCCCTCAAGCCCCAGCTCCTCCATAAAAGGAATCGAATTCTGCGGGCTGCGGCCGGTGCACAATACGATTTGGCCCCCCTGGCGCGTAACCTCGGCAATGGCTTCTTTATTTTCGTCACTTAGCTTATGGTCATCATTCAAGAGGGTTCCGTCAACGTCCAGCGCAATCAGCTTGTATTTCATACCCCACCATCCTTGTCTGTCTATTTCTATCCGGCTGTATTAAGCAAGCTTACCAAACTCAGGTCAATGAAGACCCGTAATTATATTAAGCATATATAAAATCGGCCCGGACGCTTAAGCCATCACTCCGCAGATTCTCCAGCACCGCCGGTTAACAGCGTTAGCTCTGCATCGGTCAGCTCTCTGCAGGCCCCCAGCGGCAGGCTCTCATCCAGCTTCAGCTCGCCCATCGAGACCCGCTTTAGAAAGGTCACTTTTTTGCCGACAGCGATAAACATCCGTTTTACCTGATGGAACTTGCCTTCTGTAATCGTAAGTGAAATGTACGAGACGGTCTTGCTTCCTCGCTCGCGGCTAAGAATGCTCAGCTGTGCAGGCAGGGTCACATAACCGTCCTCCAGCTCAACCCCTTTGGCAAAAGCCTCCACATCCGCTGCATCTACGTCCCCTTCTACTGTAGCTTCATAAGTCTTGGGCACATGCTTGCGCGGGGAGAGCAGCTCATGAGCCAGCTTGCCGTCATTGGTGAGCAGCAGAAGCCCAACCGTATCCTTATCCAGCCGGCCGACCGGAAAAGGCTCGAACAGGGCATGCTCCGGCTTCAGCAGATCCAGAACCGTCCGGTCCCGTTTATCCTCTGTAGCTGATAGGACACCGGCCGGTTTGTTCATCATCAGATAAACAAATTCACGGTAGCGGACAACCTCACCGCCCACCTCAATTAAGTCTTTATAAGGATCTACATGAAAGCCGCTGTCTTTAACGACAGTGCCGTTCACGGTAATCAGGCCCTGCTTGGCCTGCTTGCGGATATCACTGCGCGAGCCGATGCCCATATGGGACAGCACTTTATCAATGCGCTGCTTCTTGCCGGCATTTCCTGATGCGCTCATGCTTAGGTCCACCTCCATCCTGCGGGATATTCATTCTTCAGCATACCATCCTGCCATTTGCCCCATCCTGCGCTGAATCCGTCGATGCAGACCAGTACATATCCTTTGGGGGTGCTGCCAGGCTGCACAGCCAGCCGCTGCTCGGGAACAGCCAGTGTCTCGCCTTTCAGATAGGACACGGCTTCACCGTTTGCGCTGTCAAGTGACAGGCTGCGGCTGCTCTCAGACGGCCTCAGCGCCGTCGCCAGCGGATGGCCGGGAATGAACCGGCCGCTGCGCAGCTGGCCCATATACCAGCCCGGACGGATAGTCTTTAATCCGTCCAGGGCTGAGGAAGGCAGCGGCGAGACATACAGATGCTCGCCGAACAGCACCGGGAAGCCGGCCGGCTGCCAGCCGAGCTGCTCCCGGCAGAACCCGGCGAACGCGGCCAATGCCGCTTCCTCGCCGGAGCCCTGCGGCCGCTGCCCTCGC
>NZ_LRAC01000037.1 GCF_001517085.1 Paenibacillus sp. DMB5 | reverse complement strand
CTCAACTATCCTGCCCGTTAACTTAACCAGAAGCAGCCGGTCTTCAAGCCCGGCTGCCTCTATCTGTACTGAGCTATAGTTTCCCGTTAGCGCAATACTTTTTTCTTTAATTATCCAAGTATAGCTAGGATAAACTGGAATTACGAGTGTCCAAAAATTATCGGAATGCGTGTCCAGATATCATCGGAATCACTGTCCAAAGTTCCGGAATACGCATTTCGAGTCTGTAAAATATATTGTGTAAACTCTCAAACCCATTAAAATGAAAGTAAGAGAAAGGTTGGGGAGAACACATGGGACTTTGGTCAAAACAGCAACTTCGGGAGTTCATTAAGGAGAACAATCTTGTCACTGCACAAGATGCACAAAATGCCTTGAAAGACCTGTTTGCAGAGACGATTCAGGAGATGCTGGAAGCCGAAATGGATACCCATTTGGGCTATGGAAAACATGAGGTGAAGGCAAAGCTCACTCCAAACAGTCGGAATGGGAAGAGCCGTAAAACGGTAGTCAGTGAGTACGGCGAACAGGAAATCACCATTCCTCGGGACCGGCTGGGTGAGTTTGAGCCCTTGGTCGTCAAGAAGCATCAATCCAATGTAACCGGCATCGAAGAGCAAATCATCGCCTTATACGCCAAAGGAATTAGCACCCGGGAAATCCAGGATCATCTGGGACAAATGTATGGCATTGAGGTCTCTCCTACACTTATTTCTAATGTCACGAACAAGATCGTACCTCTCATTAAAGAGTGGCAGAATCGGCCTCTGCAAGGCGTTTACGCCGTTGTCTATCTGGATGCGATCCACTTCAAAGTGAAGCAGGACGGGGCCATTATCAACAAGGCCGCCTACATGGTCATTGGCATTGATCTGGACGGAAACAAAGACGTGCTGGGTATGTGGATTGGGGAGAATGAGTCCTCCAAGTTCTGGCTGAGTGTGCTGAATGAACTGAAGAATCGCGGGGTTCAGGACATTCTCATTATCTGCGTGGATAACCTCTCCGGGTTCTCTCAAGCGATTGCTGCCTGCTATCCCCAAACGGAGATCCAGAAGTGCATTATTCACCAAATACGCAGCTCCACACGGTACGTATCGTACAAGGATATTAAGAAGGTAACCGCCGACTTAAAGCCGATTTACAAGGCAGCTACCGAGGAAAGTGCCTTGCTTGAGCTCGACCGTTTTGAGGAGGTATGGGGAGCAAAATACCCACTCATTATCCGTTCTTGGCGGACAAATTGGGACGAACTCGCGACCTTTTTTAAGTACCCGCCTGAGATCCGCAAACTGATCTACACGACCAATATGATTGAAAGCTACCACCGCCAACTTCGTAAAGTGACAAAGGGAAAAAGTATTTTCCCCACGGATGAGGCCCTGCTTAAAATGCTATATCTCGCCACCGTGGACGTCACTCGCAAATGGACAGGCCGTGTCCAAAACTGGGGCCAAATGCTGCTCCAGCTTTCGGTCTTTTTCCCAGACAGGGTCGGTCAACACTTGCGTTAGATTCGCGACTTCCCCCTCGGGGGAATCTGTGCTTAAAAGAGTTTACACAAAATTATTGACAGACCCAATTTCGTCATCTAATTCGACTAAATATTGGGTCAGCCCAGAAATACCAATTGTAGCATAGTTGCGCCAGACGACGACGCCAAGTTACTAAGCCAACCCACGCAACCCACGCAACCCACGCAACCCACGCAACCCACGCAACCCATGCAACCATAAGCCCATAACACTTATTAACAGGTACCAGCACCAAGCCTAAAACTAACTATCCATTAAACAATCACCCAAGCGCCCAACAACTATTCAACCTGCACTCAAGCCAAAAACAATCCAGTTACCTAAGCAAACGAGCACCACCCCCCCGACCTACCAACCCAGTAACCCGCCAGCCGTCTACGAGACCTTATTAATAAGTTTCTCCCTGCTAATCTTCCACGATGATCGCTTACACCGGAGTACAGTTGGTTTTAGATTTTATACAGGTAGTTCGCCTCCCGGGCGGCGGTGACTTCGTGCCAGGTATGTATGCCATACAATCAATTCTATGAAAATAGGACAAGACTCCCTGCATCCCGATATTTCTGCGGTACAAACTCTTTGTGCCCATGGGGCCGGTCATTTCATTTTCTCCTCTCCCAATCTTTAAAATTATGTGAAATACGTTATTTTACCTGACATACGTTATTGAAATATTTGCTTTTCTCTTTCCAATAGGGGTTATTTTATCTATAATGTTACATAAAGTAACATAAAGAACGATGGTTAAATAAACGTATTTACTTAAGGAGGGGTGGCATGCATCTTACCGTCGAAGAAGCGTTGTCCATTTATCCTTTATCCGAAGCCAAGCTTATTGCAGGGGCCAGGGGCAAGCACAGAATTGTGAAGTCAATCAATGTTATGGATGCACCGGATATCTCGGACTGGATAAAAGAGGGAGAAATGCTCTTAACGACCGCCTATCTGATCAAGGACAGCCTGGAGGATGCCTCTGCGCTGCTGCAGACGCTGAACCGGCGGGGCTCGTCGGCGCTCGGCATCAAGCTGGGCCGTTTCTGGGATACCGTGCCTGAGGAGCTGATTGCCGAAGCGGAGACACTGAACTTTCCGCTGATTGAGCTGCCGTTCCAGTTTACGTTCTCCGACCAGATGAATGGGCTGTTCCGCGCCGAACTGTCGCGCAGCACCAGCATGCTCCAGGAAATTATGGAGAAGCAGCGCAAGCTGATGCGCTTCGCGCTGCGTTCGGGACGCAGCGGTCCGCTGTTTGCATCCGTCTCTGAGGTAATCGGTTATAAGCTTGCGGTTGTAAGCAGCAGGGGGGACGTAGTCTACAACAACTCGGAATATGCAAGCCGACAGCTGCTGGAAGGCTGGCCTTGGCAGAACCGCAGCCAGCGCTTCCGGATCGGAGACAGAACCGGTCTGCGGCTTCCGCTGATGCAGGGGGAAAAGTGCTCGGGCTATCTTTTATACTGTCAGATTGACCCGCTTCTGCTGCCTGTGGAAGAGAGCCTGTTTATCCAGGGGGCTGAACTGATTTCATTTCATATTCATTCGGGATATGAGGATTATTTCGAGCTGGCTGAGCACAGGGAGTTCAGCGGGCTGCTGCGCCGCTGCCTGAGCGGCGGGCTGTCCTGCAGTGAGCTGTCCCAGGCTGCACTGAGGCTGGGGGTGAAGCTGCTTCATTCACCTTTTCAAGTGCTGCTGACAGAAACGGCAGCAGGCGGGGATGAACGGCAGCGGGAGCTGCTCCGGCTGAAGGAAGAATATGCTGAGCATCCTGCCCTGCGGGAATTAAATGCCATTCATGTTCTGATGGATGAGGGACTGGTGTCACTGTTTCCGGCAAACGGACTGGGTGCCGGGCAGTTCCGTGAGCTGATTTATGAGTGCTTTGATAACCTGAAGCTTGATACAGGATATTATCCGCGGGCTGCTGCCAGCAGGGTCAAAGTGAAGCCGGAGGGACTGAAAGAAGCTTTTGCCGAGGTCAGGGAATGTATGGCCATGTCCCAGCACTGGGGTGCACTCGGGAATGTAGTGCATTACCGGCAGCTTGAGCTGAATCTTCTGCTCGGCCAGATTCCGGAAGAGTCAATGAAGAAATACATCACCGGTAATCTTCGCGGACTGCTCAGCCGGGAGCCGGAATATGTCAAGGAGATGCTCCATACGCTGGAGGTTTATCTGGAGAATGACGGTCATGTCAACGAAACAGCCAAAAAGCTGTTCATCCACCGCAATACGGCCACTTACCGCATTGAGAAGCTCAGTGAGCTTCTGGATGTCGATTTTAAAAAGATCAATGATCTGATGAGGCTTAAGCTGGTGTTTGTGTTCCGCAAAATGCTGGAACGTGAATAACAACCTAACCTAAATAATAAGGGCAGGCGCCGGGCGCGCCGAAAGGAGCGGGAACAATGAGAGTAGCCGGTATTTACCTGGCGGCAGGGCATGGCAGACGGGCGGGAGTACCCAAAGCATCACCGAAGCTGTCTTCGGAGGTCACATCGAAAAGTGTGGTGGTCAGTGAGCTTGAACGCTGCACCCTTGATCCCCTGGTCGTGGTTGTCCGGGCAGATGACAATCTGGAATGGCTGCCGCCTGCCGCTGAGCAGAGCTCAAGGCGGACTGAGACCTGCCTGACCGCTCATCTGGGGCTGTCGTTTTCCCTGCGCTGCGGACTTAATGCTATTCTTCCGCTACAGCCTGATGCTGTAGTGGTGGCGCTTGCCGGTCAGACTTCTGTTACAACTTCGCTTGTAAACCGGCTGAAGGACATGTATATGCGGAATCCGGAGCTTGATTATGTGGCCGGGACCTATGAAGGGCTGGCGA
The DNA here is from genome assembly GCF_001517085.1 of Paenibacillus sp. DMB5. Taxonomy (GTDB): domain Bacteria; phylum Bacillota; class Bacilli; order Paenibacillales; family Paenibacillaceae; genus Paenibacillus_AQ. Next base: position 190,643 of record NZ_LRAC01000037.1, on the reverse strand, counting down.
TGCCGCCGGCTCTTTTTTCCAAAAAGATGTTTACGGTATTACAGGAGTTAGAGGGAGAAGAAGCGGCTGCGGGGATTTTGCGGTCCTCCGAGTACAAGGGAGCTGTTCTGCAGACAGATTCTGCAGGCTTCTTTTCGGATGCTAATCCCCGGTTTGATATTTATGAAGCCCGTAAAGAGTGGAGTATCCGCGGAGAAATGTGACATCGAAAGACGATTTTCCAGTCAAATGTAAGTAAATATCACATATTTTAAGTATAATTCGCTTCAGTTTAGTGCATTAAGCACAAAAACCTGTAAAGTTCTTATTATATAGCACAAACGTATGTTATGTAAATTTACGTAAACGCTCTGTCTCAGTATAGTAGAGATACATTAATGGTTTCAGCCATTAAGAGAGATATCCTGGAGGAGGAGAATTATGAAAAAAAGGGGTCAGGGATTTACGGTAAGCTTAATGCTTATGTTCCTGCTTGCAGTAGTGCTGGCGGGCTGCGGAAGCAACAACAATGCTGCGTCATCTAACGCGGCTGCAACGGAGGCGCCGGCTGCGGCGAATGCAGGGACTGCAACAGAGGCACCGGCAACAACAGAGCCGGCTGCAGAGAAGCCGACGGTTGCTTTTGTCTACATCGGGCCTCCGGGCGACGGCGGTTACACGTATCAGCATGACCAAGGCCGTTTATACATGGAAAAGGAGCTCGGCATCAAAGCAGACTTCGTTGAAAATGTTCCGGAAAGTGCCGATGCGGAGCGCGTTATTACTGAACTGGCACAATCCCACGACATCGTATTCACCACAAGCTTCGGATATATGGACTTCACCCTCAATGTAGCAAGCAAATTCCCCAACGTGAAATTCCTCCATGCTTCCGGCTACAAGACAGCTGAGAATATGGGCACCTACTTTGGCAAGAACTATCAGGCAAGTTATCTCACAGGTATCGCCGCTGGAAAAATGACTACCAAAAATCATCTTGGATACGTAGGAGCTTTTCCGATCAGCGAAGTTATTTATAATCTGAATGCTTTTACACTCGGTGCACAAAGCGTTAATCCGGATATCAAGGTAGATGTGGTCTGGACCAACACCTGGTATGACCCGGCAACAGAACGCCAGGCGGCAATCAGTCTGCTGGATAAAGGCGCAGATGTCCTGCTGGCCTATCAGGATTCCCCGGCTACCCTTCAGGCAGCTGCTGAACGCGGTGCTTATGCAGGCGGTAACGACTCGGATATGAGCAAGTATGCGCCGGATAACTACCTGACCAACCCGGTCTGGAACTGGGGCCCTTATTACGTGAAGGCTGTCCAGTCGGTAATGGACGGAACGTGGAAGAGCGAGCAGTATTCCGGGGATATGGCAGACGGCATGGTTGAGCTGGCGCCGTTCGGCAACAAGGTTCCGGATGATGTGAAGGCACTTGTGGAGGAAGCAAAGGCCAAGATCATCAGCGGTGAGCTGGATGTATTCACCGGCCCGATCTCTGATAACCAGGGCAACGTCAAGGTTCAGGAAGGCCAGAAGCTGACGCTTGAGGAAGTTCTGGGTATGAACTGGCTTGCCAAAGGCGTAGAGGGCACAATCCCGCAATAACGGCATCACTTTAATATCATACTTCATGTTCCTATGGGTGGGGCGGGTTCCGGAAAATAAATGGAACCTTCCCCACCCGTACTACAACTATAAGGAAGGAGCATCCCATTATGCAGGACCATTCGGTTGAAATGCGCGGGATTGTGAAGAAATTCGGTTCTGTAACGGCAAGCGATCAAGTCGATTTTTCGGCAAACGCGGGTGAGGTTCACGCGCTGCTTGGTGAGAACGGAGCAGGTAAGAGCACAGTCATGAGCATGCTGTCAGGTGTATACCGGGCAGATGAAGGTGAAATTCTGATTCACGGCAAGCCTGCCAGAATCCGCTCCCCTAAGGATGCGGCGCTTTTGGGGGTCGGGATGGTGTTTCAGAATTTCAGACTCGTGCAGACGCTCACGGCAGCGGAAAATATCGTGCTTGGCGAAAAGTCGTCTTTCTGGCGGGGGAGCAAGTGGATAAGGCAGAAGCACGAGGAGATTGAAGCGCTGGGAGAGCAGTTCGGGCTGAAATTTCCGGTAAACAGGCCAATCTGGCAATTGTCCGTAGGTGAACAGCAGCGTGTGGAGATCGTTAAGACGCTGTACAGGGGGGCGGATATCATCATTCTGGATGAGCCGACTTCGGTGCTTACGCCGGGGGAAGCGGAGCAGCTGTTTGAAACACTGCGTGTAATGAAGCAGGCGGGCAAGACGGTTATTATGACTACTCATAAGATGAAGGAAGTCATGGCTTCCTCTGACCGGATCTCCGTCATGCGCAAAGGTAAAATGATTGCCACGCTGTCAACAGCACAGACAGATGAGCTGGAGCTGGCCCGCCTTATGGTAGGCAGGGAAGTGACGATCAGCCGCCAGGAACGGGAACTGACCCAGGGAGAGCCGCTGCTTGTTGTCAACCGCCTGGAGGTCTCGGCCGATCACGGCCGCAAAGCGCTTGACGGCCTGTCACTCACCGTGTGTGAGGGTGAGATTGTCGGCGTTGCAGGGGTTGCGGGCAACGGGCAGAAGGAGCTGGCAGAGGTGCTTACCGGTCTTAGAACCTGGAAGAACGGGGAGATTATTTTTGATGGCAGCCGGGTAAAAACAGCCTCGGTCCGCGGCGCCATTGATGCGGGGATTTCCCATGTGCCGGAGAACCGTATGAAGAGCGGTCTGGCCGGCCGGCTGGGTTCGGTTGATAATCTGCTCTTCAAATCCTACCGCACGGAGGAACACTCCAAATTTGGTATTCTGAAGGCGGCGAAGAACCGTCTGTGGTCACAGGAGCTGGTGCAGCGTTTTGACGTCAAGACGCCCGAACTTGATACTCCTGTGCAGCAGTTATCCGGCGGCAATCAGCAGAAATTGCTGTTCGCCCGTGAGGTCAGCCATAAGCCCAAGCTGATGGTTGCCGTCCACCCTACACAAGGGCTTGATGTGGGAGCTACTGCGGGTGTACATGAGCTGCTGATGGAGCTGCGGAGCTCCGGCAGCGGCGTGCTGCTGATCTCAGAGGATCTGGATGAGCTGTTGCAGCTGTCTGACCGGATCTTGGTTATATACAACGGCGCAATCATCGGCGAAAGCGATCATGAGCATGCCGACAGGGAACAGATTGGTCTGATGATGGCCGGAATCCGGCACAGGGAGGGCAGTGCGGTATGAGTCCAAAAAATACAGGCAATACGGCGGCGGCAGTTCTGGAGCCGCTTCCGGCCAAGTCCGGCAAACGTTTCGGGCTGCGGCTGGAATACGATTCAAGCCGTACCCGCTCCCCGTGGTGGTCTCCGGTTCTGTCCGTAATTCTGGCGCTGCTGCTGTGTGCCATCTTTATCGCTGCAAACGGGATGAATCCGGTGACAGTCTATGAGAAAATGTTCCGCGGTGCCTTTGGCACCTCCTACGGCTTCACGGAGACGATGGTAAAAGCAATTCCGCTGCTGCTGTGCGGCCTCGGTATCGCTGTAGCCTACCGGATTTCCGTATGGAATATCGGAGCGGAGGGGCAGCTTACCGTCGGCGCGATGGCTGCAACGGCGGTGACGATCTATTTTCCTGATCTGCCGTCTTTCTGGGCCATTACGCTGATGCTGATTTTTGGTACGGCTGCAGGTGCACTCTGGGGCCTGATGACAGCTATCCCGCGCACGCATTTCGGTGTAAATGAGCTGATTACCTCGCTGATGCTGAATTATGTGGCGCTGCTGGCACTCGACTATGTGGTATTTGGTCCGTGGAAAGATCCTGCGGGCTTCAATTTCCCGGGATCGCCGATGTTTACGGCTGCACAGTCGCTGCCGGTTCTGGGATCGACAAGATTGCATATCGGTCTGATCTTTGGGCTGATCGCTGTATTTATCTACTTCCTGATGGTCAAATTTACCCGCTGGGGCTATGAGCTCCGGCTGATCGGAGCCAATCCGACTGCTGCACGTTATGCAGGCATTCATATCAAGAAGCATATTATCATCGTGATGCTGATCAGCGGAGGGCTGGCGGGTATTGCCGGCATGGCTGAGGTCTCCGGGGTAACCCACAAGCTGATGCAGGGTATCTCGCCCGGCTACGGCTACACCGCAATCATCGTCGCCTGGCTTGCCAAGCTGAATCCGCTCGGCCTGATCGTTACCTCCGTCCTGTTCGGCGGTCTGATTGTCGGCGGCTACAGCGTGCAAACCATCGGATTGCCCTCGTCTATTTCAGAAATGCTGCAGGGCTCGATCCTGTTCTTCCTGATTGCCGGCGATATGATTCACCGTTTCCGCATACGCCGGAGCGCTTAGGCGGCGCTTTAGAGAGAAGGGAGTTAGACTATGGATTTCACTACACAGTTATTGATAGCAGCCATTTCCGCCGGAACCCCGCTGCTGCTGGCTACACTTGGCGGTATCCTGAATGAGCGGGCGGGCATCATCCAGCTGGGTGCGGAAGGGCTGATGCTGATGGGGGCGGTGACTACCTGCATCGTATACATCCGCAGCGGCAATCTGCTGCTGGCCTTGCTTGCAGCTATTGCCGTGACAGCGGTGCTTGGCATGGTGCATTCGTTCCTATGCGTGACGCTGAGGGCAAACCAGACGATGTCGGGGCTGGCAATGACGCTGTTCGGCAGCGGGCTCAGCGCCTATCTAGGCAAGTCCATCAGCGGCCTGCCCCTGCCGGGGACTTCACCCAAGCTTAATCTAACCTGGCTTCAGGGAATCCCGGTAATCGGGGATATTTTTGGACGGCTGGATTATTTGACCTGGTTCAGCCTGCTGCTGGTACTGGTGCTGCATCTGCTCATTCATCATACCTCCTGGGGGCTGCATCTGCGGGCTGTCGGGGATAATCCGGCGACAGCGGATGTAATGGGCATCCGGGTGCAGCTGATCCGCTACAGCTATGTTACTGCAGGGGCTGCACTGATTGGGCTTGCCGGAGCTGATATGGTGCTGGCCTACGCGCCGACCTGGAATGAAGGCCTGACGCGGCCGTCGGCTGGATTGCCGTCGGACTCGTCATCTTTGCCAGATGGAATCCGCTGCGCGCGCTTTTCTGCGCCTACTTCTTCGGTGCGCTGGACTCACTCGGATTCCGCATCCAGCTGCTTGGCAGCGTGATTCCGTCCTACTTCCTTAAAATGATTCCTTATGTCGTAACCATCCTGGTACTGATGTATCTCGTTACCGTAACCGCAACAAGCCTTCGGGCACTCCGGAGTCACTGGGGACACCTTACATCCGCGAACAGCGGTTCTAACCAAAGAAGCTTTGCCTGATTATCTGTTATAATCATTGAAATCCATTTATTGTCGTTCGAACTTCTGACCGGTTGAATACAGTAAATGGACTTTTTTTACCCTTAAAGTGATATGAGAAATATCATTGCACAGTTAGTAAGACTACAGAAAGCGGGGATAAAGTATGAGTGCAGAGACAGGTACCTTAACATTGGAGCAAATTAACGGCATGAGCCGGGAACAGTTTGTAGCGGCGCTAGGCGGGATTTTTGAACATTCACCTTGGGTGGCAGAGGGGACTTATCAGCAGATTCCGTTTCATTCTGTCGATGAGCTGCATCGTGCAATGCTGCAGACAGCGCGGAGCGCGCCTGACAGTCAGGTTACAGAGCTGCTGAGATCCCACCCGGATCTGGCCACCAGGCTGCAGGTCACCCCGTATTCGGCGGCGGAGCAGCAGGGAGCGGGGCTTGACCGGCTGACACCGGAAGAATTCGAATTGCTTACAGGGTTAAATGCGGCATACACAGAGAAGTTCGGCTTTCCGTTTATTCTGGCAGTCCGCGGCAAAAACAAGGATGACATTATTGCAGCGATTTCCGAGCGGGTGCATTATCCGCTGGAACAGGAGCGGGAGCAGGCCTTGTATCAAATCGGCCGGATCACCGGCTTCCGGCTGCATGATCTGCTGGCGCAGCCTGAAGGGTCCGCACCATGAGCGGGCGGCTGACCACCCATGTGCTGGACCTCGCAAGGGGCGGTCCAGCAGCCGGGATGGCGCTCCAGCTCTGGAAGCTTGACGGCGGTGCGGGAGAGCTGCTGCGCGAAACGGTGACGAACAGCGACGGGCGGCTCGATGCTCCGCTGCTGACTGGCGAAGAGCTTACCCCCGGCAGCTTCGAGTTGCTGTTTATGGCCGGGGATTATTTCCGCGGCACTGCTGCTGGTGCGGGAGAAGCGGGAGCGGACTCCGGGGTGCTTTTTCTCGAACAGATTCCGCTCCGGTTTAATATCACGAATACTGCAGAGCATTATCATGTTCCGCTGCTAGTAGCACCAGGAGGGTACAGCACGTACCGGGGCAGCTGACACAATAAATAGACCGATGGCGGAGGTGGCCGGACCGTGAAGGAATCATATGAGCTTATCATCAAGAACGGGGATGTAGTACTGCCCGGAGAAGTAGTCAAGCTGGATGTTGCAGTAAAGGACGGGAAAATAGCTGCACTTGGCCGGGATCTGCCGGTTCTTCCTGACACCCGCGTCATTGATGCACAAGGGCTGTATGTGCTGCCCGGCATGATCGATATGCATGTCCACTTTAATGAACCCTCCTTTGGACACTGGGAAGGCTTCCGCAGCGGCTCGGCGGCGCTGGCTGCCGGAGGCTGCACCTGCTATGCGGATATGCCTCTTAACGGCAATCCCCCTACGGTAAATCTCGCTGCGCTGCAGCTCAAGGCTGAAGCGGCAGCAGGGAATTCTGCCGTCGATTATGTCCTGTGGGGCGGACTGGTCCCAGGCAATCTGGAGGACCTGGAGGAGCTGGCTGCAGCCGGAGTTACCGGCTTCAAGGCATTCATCTCCAATCCCGGCGGTGAAGGCGAAGGCCGGTTCCGCGAGGTCGATGACGACACCCTGTATCAGGGGATGCAGCGGATTGCCGCCTTCGGCGGCATCCTGGCGCTGCATGCGGAGAGCGAGGCCATTACGGCTACGCTGTCCGCTGATGCTGTACGGAGCGGCCGGACCGGCGCGCGGGATTTCGCCGCTGCCCGTCCGGCAGAGGCCGAGCTTGAGGCGGTGTCCAGAGCGCTGCTGTACAGTGAGCTCACAGGCTGCCGGCTGCACTTTGTGCATATAAGCACTGCGGCGGCTATTGATATGATTCATGAAGCAAAGCTCCGCGGGCTTGATGTATCTGCGGAGACCTGCCCACATTACCTGATTCTGAATGAGAACAGTCTGGAGGAGCTGGGGGCACTGGCCAAATGCGCACCCCCGCTGCGCAGCCCGGAGGAGCAGGAGAAGCTGTGGAAGGTTCTGGCAGACGGGCGGGTTGAGCTGATCGCCTCGGATCACTCCCCTTGCCCGCCGGAGCTGAAGCTTGATCCCGGCCTAAGCTTCTTTGAAGCCTGGGGCGGCATCTCCGGGGCGCAGAGCAGCCTGGAGCTGCTGTTCCACGAAGGGGTGAACAAGCGCGGACTGCCGGTCACGCAGATTGCGGCGCTGCTGGCGGAGCAGCCGGCCCGGCGGTTCGGGCTGGACCATCGCAAAGGCTCCATCAAGCCGGGGCTGGATGCCGATCTGGTCCTGCTGGACCCGAACCATCCCTATACCTTGAGGTCAGAGGATCTCCTGTACCGTCATAAACACAGCCCTTATACCGGTATGACTTTATCCTGTAGAGTAACGGCAACTATAAGTCGCGGGACAGTAGTGTATACCGCAGAAGACGGGCTGCTGACCGAAGACGGCGGTGAATGGCTGCGGGTTAATGAAGGGCAGTTTTCCCGATGAGCGCGCCAACGATTAAAGCCCCGGCGCTTAAGATGATGGAGCTGCTGGAGGAGCTTGCCGCCTTCAGTGCTCCGGGGCCGGGCGTATCCCGGCTGCTCTACACCCCGGAATGGCTGCAGGCGCAGCGTTTTCTGCAGGAGAGAATGGCGGCGCTTGGCATGGAGGTCAGGACGGACGGAGTGGGGAATGTCTATGGAAGGTTTACAGGCTCACAGCCGGCCGCAAAAGTTATCTTAACGGGCTCGCATATCGATACCGTGCTGAACGGCGGAAAATATGACGGTGCCTACGGGATTGCTGCTGCTGTTACTGCGCTCCACTACTTGAGGCAGAACTTCGGCCAGCCGCTGCGGACAGTGGAGGCCGTTGCCTTCTGTGAGGAGGAGGGCAGCCGCTTTCCGCTCGCCTATTGGGGCTCGGGCAATGTCACCGGGCTGTATGACGGAAGTGAAGCGCAGCGTTGTGCTGACTCTGCAGGAGTAACGATTGCTTCAGCTATGGCCGGCTGCGGATTGGGGCGCTGGCCGGAAGACTGCGGGACTTCAGCCGTAACTGACTATGCGGCAGGGGGGATTCCGCTCAGAGAGGATATTGGCACATTTGTTGAACTGCATATCGAGCAGGGCATTGTGCTGGAGCAGGCAGCGCTGGAGATCGGGATCGTTGAGGCGATTGTCGGACAGCGGCGGTATAGTGTAAAGGTTGCCGGCAGCACGAACCATGCCGGCACTACCCCGATGGGACTGCGCCGCGATGCGCTTGCAGGCGCTGCGGAGATGCTGCTGGCAATGGAGCACGCGGCAATTGCGGCTGGTGATCCGCTGGTAGCTACCTGCGGGAAGCTGGAAGCAGTGCCGGGCACGCCCAATGTAATTCCCGGCGAGGTGGAGTTTACACTTGATATAAGGCATAGTGAAGCTGAAGCGCTGGAGCATTTTTGTTCCATGCTGCTGGCTGCGTTCGAAGAGATTGCCGGGAAGCGGGGGCTTACCCTGCAGTATACGGCTACTCTGGCTACATCTCCTGCTCCTATGGACACGGGATTAAATCAACAACTTGAGCATATAGCACGTCAACAGGGGAGAAGCTTCCGCAGTATGGTGAGCGGAGCAGGCCATGATGCCCAGCTCTTTGCTCCCGTTTGCCCCACGGCTATGATCTTTGTGCCGAGCCGGGCGGGCATCAGCCACGCTCCGGAGGAGTATACTTCACCGGATGAGCTGGCTGCCGGGCTGAACCTGCTTACAGCAGTATTATATGAGCTGGCCTATAAAGAAAGCTGAACATCAGAGGGAGAGGTTTGCATGAAGCGGTACGAAGATTTGGCGCCGTCCTTGCGGTGTATTATGACTCCAGGGCCGGTAGAGGTTGATCCGCGGGTGCTGCGGGCAATGTCTTTTCCGGTGCTGGGCCAGTTTGATCCCGAGTTTACGGATATTATGAATGAAACGATGGAAATGCTGCGCGGGCTGTTTAAAACGGGCAATAAATGGGCTTTTCCGGTTGACGGTACTTCCCGTTCCGGCATTGAAGCCGTGATGGTCAGTCTGATTGCGCCGGGCGACCGGGTGCTTATTCCGATCTTTGGCCGGTTCGGCCATCTGCTGCATGAGATTGCGGAACGGTGCGGAGCTGAGGTGTATACGATAGAGAAAGAATGGGGTAGCGTGTTTGCTCCTGAGGAAGTGATCTCTGCGATCCGCAGCTTCAGGCCGGATGTAGTGGCCATTGTTCACGGTGAAACGTCTACGGGACGGATGCAGCCGCTGGCCGAGATCGGGCGGGCCTGCCGTGAGCAGGATGTACTGCTGATTGTGGATGCTGTGGCTACCATCGGCGGCGTACCTGTAGAGACAGATGAATGGATGCTGGATGCCGTCATCGGCGGGACGCAGAAATGCCTGTCGATTCCTTCGGGAATGGCTCCGGTTACGTATAATGAACGGGCGGAAGCCAAGCTGCTGAAGCGCAAGCAGGTCGAACGCGGGCTTAGAACAGGCAGGTTTGAGGCAGGAGAACTGCCGCCTGTGCGCAGTAATTATTTTGATCTGGGAATGCTTCAGGATTACTGGAGTCCCCAGCGGCTGAACCACCATACAGAGATGACGTCGATGCTCTATGCGCTCCGTGAAGGACTGCGGCTGGTGCTTGAGGAAGGTCTTGAGGAGCGGCATGCGAGGCATGCCCTGCATGAACAGGCGCTGGTTGCCGGACTTGCTGCAATGGGGCTAACACTATACGGCGATCCGGATTGCAAGCTGACGGTGGTGGCCTGCGTGCTGATTCCGGAGGGGGTAGACGGGGAGTCGGTGCGTACGATGCTGCTTGATCATTTCGGCATTGAAATCGCCAGCTCGTTCGGTCCGCTTAAAGGTAAAATATGGCGTATCGGTACGATGGGCTTCAGCTGTCGTGAAAATAATGTGCTGCGCGTGCTCGGCGCGCTTGAAGCAACCCTTTTGCGGCACGGGCACACTCTATCACCCGGCCTTAGTGTCCAGGCGGCACTTGACGTATATGAACAAAAAGGTAGATAATCGTCTGAACGGCAACTGGAGAAATGGTGTTGAGAGAAGCTTGCGGACGGCCCGCTGTCCCGGCTTTACCCAGGAAACGGCTTGCGCCCCGCGAGGGGCGGCAGAGCCGTTTTTATTAAAATACGGAGGGAGTGGAAGTCATGTCATTCAAAAGAAAGCCTTTGGCGGATTGCGTGCCTGAGCTGGTGGCTACGGCCCGCGGCGATCAGAAGGCATCCCTGGTTATAACGGGAGGAAAGCTGGTCAATGTGGTTTCCGGAGAGATACTGGAAGGGATGTCTGTTGCGGTGCAGGGGGGACGCATCGCTTATGTAGGTAAGGATGTTTCGCATACCATTGGTGAACATACGCGGATTATTGATGCAGCCGGCAAATATATCGCACCCGGATTACTTGACGGACACTGCCATATCGAAAGTACACAGCTGACCGTTACGGAGTTTGCCCGGGCGGTGCTGCCGCTGGGAACGACGGGCGGATTTTTTGATGCCCATGAAATTGCCAATGTATTCGGGCTGAAGGGCATTAAACTGATGCTGGATGAAATGCGCGGCACACCGCTGGCAGCTTACATGCAGGTGGCCTCCTGTGTGCCATCGGCAGGTGCGGAATTCGAAACCACCGGCGCCTCGCTGGGACCGGCTGAGGTAGCTGAAGCTTTTACCTGGGGCGAGGATGTGATTGCTCTCGGTGAAGTGATGAATTTCCCGGGCGTTGTGTACGGGGACGACAAAATGATCGGTGAAATCCAGGCGACGCTGCGTGCCGGACGGTATGTTGACGGACATTTCACCTGGCCCTCCAGTGACTGGAGGCTTCCGGTCTATGCTGCAGCCGGCGTAACAGGAGATCATGAATGTGTAACGGCAGAGGATGTGATTGAACGTGTGCGGCTGGGCATGTACGCCAAAATGCGCCGCGGCTCTGCCTGGCATGATGTAGCGAAGACGATCACCGCGCATACGGAGCACGGGCTGGACCCGCGTCGGATGATGCTGGTTACCGATGACCGGAGCTCGGAGTCGCTGCGCGATGAAGGACATATGGATTTTGTCGTGCGCCATGCAATTGCCCAGGGGGTTAAACCGGTGACAGCCTTCCAGATGGCAACGATTAATACCGCTGAACGCTTCGGGGTGGCCCGTGACATCGGTTCGATCACACCGGGCTCCTGTGCCGATATTATTTTGCTGGACGGCAATCTGGCTGATGTGCATGTAGTAACGACTATCGCAGCAGGTGTGGTAGTCGCTGAGAATGGGATTATGACGGCTGAACTGCCGGTCTACACCTATCCCGAGGAAGTGCGTGCCTCAGTTCATCTGCAGCAGCTTCCGGCGCCGGAGGATTTCATCATTCATGCTCCGGTGGAGTCCGGCAGCCTGGCTACCCGTGTTATCAAGGTGATCGAGAACCATGTGGAGACGGAAGAGCTGATCGTTCAGCTGCCTGTAGAGAACGGGGAGCTGCAGGTCGGCAGCGGACTCTGCAAAATCGCTGTGTTCGAGCGGCACAAAGGAACCGGCAACAAATCGGTCGGGGTAGTTGAAGGCATCGGCTTCCATGAGCCGGCGGCGATAGCAATGACGGTTGCCCATGACAGCCACAATGTACTGGTAATCGGAAATAGCGATGTCCTGATGGCAAAAGCGGCAGCTGCTGTTGCCGAAGCACAGGGCGGCGTAGCTGTCATTACGGAATCAGATACCACTCTATTCCCGCTTGCGATCGCCGGATTGATGTCGGCAGAGCCTTTTGAAGTGGCAGCAGCCCAGTCTGCGGCGATCAGCACGGCGCTGTATGGTGCAGGCTGCACGCTGAACTATGCTTTTATGACATTGTCCCTGCTGGCGCTTGCCGTTATCCCGACCCTGCGGATTTCCGACAAGGGTCTGGTGCGGATCTCGCCGGAAGACGGCATTCAGCTGGTGCCATTGTTCTGCTGACGGGTTGATTGCAGGATTAACTCTATAATATAGAAAATGCCTTCAGCCGGTTTACGGTCTGGAGGCATTTTTTTTATAGCTCGAATCTAGTTGGATTTTTGCCACTTAATTTTCGCGTTCTGCAGTTTTTGTGACCATTAGGTGGAAAAACGCCAACTATTTTGGGCCATTTACCGTGCTGGAGGCAATTTTGGCGAAATTAGGTGACGTTTTTCCACTTAGTTTTCAGATAACGGGGTTTCGCGGAGAATTAGGTGTTGATTTTCCACTTAGATAGGCTGTATTGGTGATTTTCTTGTCGGTTTAGCCGTGAACTGAGAGGTATGGGAATCTGGGCGCCAATCCAAGCTGGATGAATTACAGAGCAGAATTACACTGAATTGCTGTTCATAGAATCTTACAATAATACTCCGGAAGCCTGCGTCTCCGCCTGTATGCCAAATCGTTTTGGCGCCGCGGCGTTCCTGAATCATCCAGCCGTAGCTGTAGCCTCCCCAAAATTCGGTTAACGGCTTGCCGGATGAATCCAGAGCAGGAGTAAAAATAGCGCTTTGAGCCTCCTCACCCAGCAGCTGATTGCTGTAAAGAGCATCATCCCACTTTTTCAGATCCTCTAAGGAAGACAAGACATTAGCCGCGCCGGTATCCTCACTGAGGGGCGGATTTCCTGCCAAAAAAAGCTTATATGGTTACAGTTCTGTCATAAAGGGAATAATATTAACCGATTCATCACAATTTGAAACATTTTTTTGTCGAAATTGATAAAAAACATTAACAATCCTGTAGAAATGGACGATAATACTTTTAAATTAATTATAATTGTTTTCCAATTGCCGACTACCAGACAAGCTGTAGAAAGTTTAAATATATGGAACGGGGTGTATGAGATGATCAGATTAGGAACACAGGACATTGTGAATATCACAATGAAGCAAATTGCCGGCATCTTCAAAATGGAGCCTCTTGAGCTCAGATTTGTTAACGATTTTCAGGGTGAGCAATATCTGCTAACCAATGATAAGCTGCATCTCAGCAACCAGCAATACTGGGCTAAGGTGATGGATTGTGTATTCGAGAATCATGTCAGACCGGTCCTGATGTGCGAGGTGCTGTATTTCCTCCGCAACGAATTTATGGAGAGTGACATTAAGCTCAGATTCTCTTACGATTTTGCGGAAGGGGCGGAGGGCGCTGCGACTGCATCAGCAGAGGTAAGCTTTAATGATACTCCTGACCTGCAGCCTGCCGAGATTGCCGAGCTGATTGACTTCGCCTTGTCCCTGCAGGATAAAGTGTGGTTTGAGGAACTGACTTCCAAGTACAAACAATTGACTGCGTAAGCATCTAGAATGCCCGCATAACGAAAAACCGCTGCTCCGTGCTGTATTGACGGAGCAGCGGTTTTTCGTTAAAAGGGTCTAATTTAGCTTCCGATGTAGGTGCTTGGCAAGGACTTCGGAATCAGGTGCGGTTCTCTGGCTTCGGCGGATCAACAGCCGCTGGCAGCCAGCCCCGGGCATTGTCATTGACCAGTCCGGCCAGGAAATCCAGCCATTCCGTACTATCGTTCAGGCAGGGGACAGCCAGGAAATTCTCTGCGGCCCCTCCGCCTGAAACATAAAAATCCCGTCCTTCGACAGCCAGCTCATGCAATGTTTCCAGACAGTCGGTCACCAGGCCAGGCGAGAAAATCATCGGCCTGCGGACTCCCCGCCCGGCCAGGCTCTTCAGCACTTCCTCAGTAGAGGGGCCGACCCATTCCTCCCGGCCAAAACGTGACTGGAAGCTGATCTGCCAGCTTCCCGGTTCCCAATTCATGGCTTCTGCCAGAAGCCGGGCGGTTTCATGGCACTGCTCCGGATAAGGATCGCCCGTCTCCGCATACCGGCGGGGAATGCCGTGAAAGGAGAGCAAGGCGAAATCGGGCTTAGCGGTTAATTCCTGTAAATGGCGGAGCAGGTGCTGCTTCATGGCGGAGATGTATCCGGGTGCATCATAGTATGTATCAATAAACCGCAGGGCGGGTACGAAGCGTTTGTTTACCGGGCCTGAGGCGCTTTTTCTGCCGAGAGCAGCGAAGCAGGCGGCGTCATAGACAGAAGCGGTGGTGGTGGATGAATATTGCGGAAATAAAGGAACAACAATAATCCGCTGCACGCCGGCAGCTTCGAGTGAGGCCATGGCCTGTTCCATACCGGGCCGGCTGTAGGCAAGCCCGAGCTCGACCCGGAAACGGCTGCCGAGCAGCTCCTGCAGGCGGTTCTGCTGAGCCAGCGAATACAGGAGCAGAGGGGAGCCTTCCTTATGCCAGATCGCATTATAGAGCGCTGCGGACTTGCGCGGACGCACACGCAGAATAATTCCGCGCAGCAGAGGCTGCCAGAGCATAGGCGGATAATCAATGATCCGGCGGTCCGACAGGAATCTGCGAAGATAAGGGCGGACAGCCTTTGCGGTTGGCGCATCAGGTGTTCCGATTTGGGCGAGAATGACCCCGATAAGCGGCTGGTTCATTGCCGGAAATGCTCCTTTCCTAAACATGACATCGTTTAAAAATATCATAGATTTTGTAGGCTGCACAATACGTAAAATCACAGGAATCTCATAAGACGGAGTAAATGGGAGAAATTGAGAGTTATCGAAAATATTTTTTTCCTGTTAAATACAAATAGTGATGTTTCTTATAGGGTGTGTGATTTTATATACAGAGAAAAGAAGCCGGGATTTGTTACCATCAAGCCAGAAATTACCTCGCTGAGGTTTTGAAATTTTATGTGAATTAATTCACCTTTTATGTGATTTTTTTCACCTTATGTATCAGTTAATAGCAAAACAAGAAAAGCACCTTCTCAAGAGAGAGGTAGCGGGTCATGCACGAACGGGAGAGGGGGGATGTTTTCTTATGAAGAAACAGGTTGTTCTTCGTAAGAAAGGACAGGTAAAGACCGGCAGGAGGATTGTTTTGAAGAGCTATATACTACTGGGGATTTGGTAAAGGAGAGTACGCATTGACAAAAACTATTTTCTTTGACTATCAGCGCAGCCCTGCTGCTTGCGCCATTATCTTACACTATTAACGCACCGGCTCTGAAGCTGACTGTTGATGCCGTTTCGGCCGCTTCGGAGGAAGCGCCGGCAGCTACAGCCAAACCAGCCGCTAAACCAACAGCCAAGCCAACACCTAAGGCAACAGCCAAACCAAAGCCAACAGCTAAACCAACTGCTAAGCCTACGCCAAAAGCAACAGCGAAGCCAGCTGCCAAGCCAGCTGCAACGCCGAAAGCTACAGCCAAGCCGGCGGCAACTGCAAAGCCTGCTGCTACTGCCAAAGCTACTGCAAAGCCTGCAGCTACTGCTAAACCGGCAGCAACTGCTAAAGCAACAGCCAAACCGGTTGCAACTGCGAAGCCTGTAACTGTTAAAGAAAACGTATATAAAGACGGAGTTTATGTTGCTTACGGCAATGCATACTCCAAAGGCACCGAAGGTGCTAAGGTTACCATTAAGGACGGAAAGATTGCCGATATCGAGCTGATGAGAACCAGCCCTAAGCTCATCGACCGCAATGTCCGCGACAACTACAGCGGCGTATGGGTTGCTTACGGCCTGATGAAGGATAAGCTGCTCGGCAAAACAAGAAACGGCGCAGCAGCAGTTGATGCCGTATCCGGCGCAACCCGCACCAGCAACGGCTGGAAGCTGTCTGTTGACAGAGCGTTTGAAAGAGCGCTTAAAGTAAAACCTGCCGATGCCACCTATTTCGCAGGTGACCACATGGGTATCGATCCTGAAGGCAAATACGCTGTATTTGCAACCTTTGATGAGAACAGCCTTACTGCTGTTAAGCTGTACCCTCTGACTGCAGCTGGTGACTTTGTAGACGAGAAGAACTACACTGCAGAGCAGACTGCTGCCATCGCAGCAATCACTCCTGCACTGCTGGCTAAAGGTTCCTCTGCACAGGCGGTTCCAGGCTTCGAAGTGGAATCCAGAGCTGCGATCAACGCATTCTGGGATGCAGAGCAGAACGCTGTAATCAACAACACATCCGCTTATATTGACGGATTCTACTCCTCCTACGGCACTGCAAGAAGCGTAGGCGTAGAAAGAGCCGATATTATTATCCGCAACGGCAAGCTTGTAGACGTGAAGCTGTACAGACTTGGCACCAACCTGATTGACAGAGGCGCAACTGCTTATGCTGAAGTAGTAAAAGCAAATGCTCCAATGACTGCCAAACTGCTGGCAAACGGATCTTATATCGCTAATTATGATGAGAAGGTTGACGGTATTTCCGGCGCTACCGAAAGCAGCCACGGCTGGAACCAGGCTGTAGAAAGAGCATTCGAAAAAGCGCTGAAGGTTCCGACTGAAGGACAATATTTCGACGGTAAATTTGCAGGTGTGGATAACCAGTCCAAAATCATGCTGCTGGCTGATATTGAAGCAGATAAAGTAACAGGTCTGACACTGAGCCTGTTTGGCACAGACGGCAAGCTGATCGCTGACGCCAAACTGACTGCAGAACAAAAAACGCTGGTTGACCAGCTGAAAGCTGGCCTGCTCGATAAGGGTGTAGCACTTGCCGATGTTACAGGCCAGGAAGCGCTGACCGCAGCAGCAAGAGCAGCTCTGGCTGACGCTCTGGCTAATGCTTCCAAAGTACAAGGCGAGTACAAAGACGGCACATTCACCGCCTACGGTGACGCTTATGATAAAGGTACGAACAAAGCTGACGTTACCCTGCGTAACGGCAAAATCGTAAACGTAGTCCTATCCCGCGTAGGCATGAACATGGTAGACCTGGGCAAGGCCGCTTATGCAGAAGTGCAAAAA
Source organism: Paenibacillus sp. DMB5 (assembly GCF_001517085.1). GTDB lineage: Bacteria > Bacillota > Bacilli > Paenibacillales > Paenibacillaceae > Paenibacillus_AQ. The sequence continues at coordinate 173,509 of NZ_LRAC01000037.1, read as the reverse complement.
GCGATCCCGCAGCTGACAGCAAGCTTCCTTGCTGCCGGTACCAGAGAAGGCGTGCAGGAAGTTGATGCCGTATCCGGCGCAACCAGCAGCAGCAACGCACTGAAAGCAGCAGTAGACAGAGCATACGGTAAAGCTGAAGTTGAAGAAGCACACAAAGCAGCTTACTTCAACGGTATTTTCATCGGTGCAAGCACTGACAAATCCGTAAACGTTATGGTTACTGTGAAGAACAATGTTCCTGTAGCAATGCTTGTGTATTACCTGGATGCTAATGGAAAAGTTAAGACTCCTGAATACCTGACAGCCGCCCAGCTTGCGGTGAAGAGTGAAATTGAGTCCACTTCAACCGGCAACAGCCTGCATAAGTATGGTTACAAGGCAGCTGCATTCGGCGCCAACGAAGCTGAAAAAGCGGTTTCTGCCAAAGTTGTAGAAGCTATCAAAGCGGCTCTGGAAACAGCAGGCAAGTAAGTATTAATGAGTTGTAACAAGGGGTTGTCCTCAGCCGTGCAAATGGCGGGGGGCAGCCCTTTTAGTGTATTATTCGGTTATATTATAGTAGACTTATTATAACTGCGGCATATTTCATATTGAAATTCGTATAGTATTTAAAGGGATTTCGCAGTCAATGTACAAAGTTTACTATACACAGCAGGTGTGTGCCTGTTAGTAACGGGAGGCTCCAACATGACACTTATCAAGCAACTATCTCCACAGGATGAATTTACCGGCTTTTATCTCCTTAGAGAGCTGGCAATCAAACAAACCAACGGTACTCCTCCAAAGGATTATTTTGATATTGTACTAGGTGACTCCAGCGGGCAGATCTCCGCCAAGTTCTGGGATGTCAGCACTGCGGACAAGGAGACCTTTTTTCCAATGGCACTGGTCAAGGTGCGCGGGATTGCCCACACTTACCGTGAAAAGCTGCAGGTTAAGGTTACCAAAATGCGTCTGGCCGAGGAGTCGGATGGCGTATCGCTGACCGAATTTATCCGTTCCGCTCCGATCCGTCCGGTGGACCTGCTGCATACGATCAAAGGGGCGATGTCCAGTATCCGCGATGCAGAAATATCGGCGCTCGTTGCTTTTTGTGTTGGTAAGGTTGAGGAAAAGCTGATGCATTATCCGGCGGCCAAAACCCATCATCATGCCTATTATGCCGGACTGGCCTATCATATGGTACGTATGCTCGAAATCGGAGATTTCCTGTGCAAGCAGCGGCCGTTCCTGAATCCTGACCTCATGCGGGCAGGGATTATTCTGCATGATATCGCCAAGCCGGAAGAGATGATTTCAAGTTTCGGCATTGTCTCGGATTACAGTGTACAGGGCAAGCTGATAGGCCATATCTCCATGGCTTCAAACTGGATTACCGAAGCGGCGATCCGTACAGGGATTGATCTGGAGTCGGAAAAGGTGCTCGCGCTTCAGCATCTTGTATTGTCGCATCACAATTTAGGCGAATGGGGCAGCCCGGTTCAGCCGCAGACAGCCGAGGCAGTCGCCCTGCATCATATTGATGCGATGGATGCCAAGCTGCAGATGGTGGAGGACGCGCTCGATACCACGCCGGAAACGGAGGAATGGACACCATTTATCAGAGGGCTGGAGAATAAGGCAGTGTACCGGCTGAAGCTATAAGCAGCTATAATAACTTAAAATCCTCGGCTACAGCCGTATCAAAAAAGCAGGTTCACCCGGATTCGGGAGAACCTGCTTTTTGTTGTGAGCATCGGCTGGTGGGGGAAGAGGCTGGCAGTTGTGGGCGGTGGGGTATTTAGCGTCAAACGTGTGTGTGATTCGCGGCTCGTGTGATGCGAACCGAGCAAATGAACGAAGGGAAAAAGTGCCTCTGATTCCGCTCGTTTGAGGCAGAATGAATAAAATAAGGGACATAGTAGATTGGCAGCAGTAAGGGGGAAATCCCACTAAAGGCGTGTGGAGAGAGGCGGATTGGCAGCAATAAGGGGGAAAATCCCGTTATTGTCACGTAAAGAAAGCGTGCAGGTTCAACTAATGCCCACGCAAAGTGAGGCGGGCCGCCTAAATAACAGCGGCCCGCCAGACTGGTACTCCCTACTCAAAAGTAAGGCTTAACAGACGGAGAAGATGGCCGTAATGCAGGTGCCTTGGCCGCCTGCTTCTTTCTCGGCGTCTTTTTGGGCGGCGATTTGAACGGGGTGTAGCCGCCTGCGAACATTTTGCCGGCGGTGTAGCCCTGATTGTCTGCCAGCAGGAGCGGCTCGAACTTCTGGTCCTGCTCCATCAGCCTCAGCAGAATCAGTGCTGCGGCACGGGCATCGTCCAGTGCATCGTGGTGCTTCAGGCTGATCCCGAAATGCTGGGAGATGACATTTAGTTTATGGGACGGCAGCTCATCGAGCATTTTTTTGCCGAGTAAGTATGTGCATAAATATTGAAAATCAGGGTAGCGGGTCCCCGAAGCATCCAGGCAGTAGCGCAACACGCTCATATCAAACGCGGCATTATGGGCCACGACGATCTCGTCCTGCAGCAGCGGCTCCACCGTGCTCCAAAGTTCCTCAAAGGTTGGCTGTCCCTGAACCATGGAGGGAGTAATGCCGTGGATCGCAATGTTCATGCCGTCAAACCGCTGGCGCGGATCAATCAGCCACACATGCTCAGCCGTTATTACACCGTCTCTAACCTGGACAAGTCCCAGGGAACAGGCGCTGGAGCGGCTGGAGTTTGCGGTCTCAAAGTCAATTGCAGTAAAATTCATTGGTAAAGCCCCTTATCTATCATATGTATCCTTAATATTAAAGTAGTGAAAGAGTAAATACAATCTGCTGAATTTACAAAACCCGGATAGTATGCTATTCCTAAACTATGAATATTTGGAAAAATGCCAACAGGCTAAGGAGATGAGCGAATGCAGCTGCTGAAAGGCCAAAAAACGGATGTGAGCAAGGGCAGGAACCTGAACGAGCTTATATTATCTTTTGGATGGACGGCCCGGAATGCCGAGATGGGAATTGATGCTGCCGCATTTTTGTTGTCAGAGCAGGGGAAGTGTGAGCGGGATGAGGATTTTATTTTTTATGGAAACCCGGTATCTCAGGATGGTGCCGTCAACCACGCAGTTACGGGAAATGGCGATAAGGAGAGCATTACCGTCTTGCTGCCCCGTCTCTCACAAAAAGTTGCCCGGATCGCGCTGACACTAACCATCTATGAAGGTGAACAGCTGAACCACCGGATGAAGGATGTGTCCGGCCTATATGTCAGACTGCTGGACCGGCAGAGCGGCGAAGAGCTGCACCGTTTTGATTACGGCTCCGATTTAGCACAGGAAACAGCGATAGTAGTGGGAGAGTTATACCGGCATAATGGGGAGTGGAAATTCAGCGCTGTCGGCAGCGGGTTTAACGGCGGGCTTGCTGCGCTGTGTGTGAACTATGGACTGGAAGTCGAATCGTCCGGGTCTGCAGAGGTTGCGGCTGCAGCGGAAACGGCTGTTAAAGGGACTATTAATACAGCTGCGCCGGACAAGCTGTCTGCACCAGCCTCTGCATCCGCCAGCCCGTCTGCACAAACGCCAGCAGCAGCTTCAAACCATCCAACAGCCCAGTCATTTTCATCAGCTCCGGCCAACCCGTCTGCCCCGCCGGCCGCATCAGCATCATCTGCAGCAGCATCGGCACAGGCTTTAAATCCACCTGTTTTGTCTAAGATCGATCTGCGCAAAAAGATCGTCCAGTTCACCCTTGAAAAGAAGCAGCTGACCGGCGTAACGGCCAGAGTAGGCATTGTCCTGGATATCAGCGGCTCTATGAGGAATCTGTATGCGAGAGGCGTGGTGCAGGAAGTGGTTGAGCGGATTCTCGCTGTGGCCAGCAAATTTGATGACAACGGTGTACTGGATGTGTGGGTGTATGATAATGAGTTTAGCCGGATGGAGTCGGTAACCGAGCGGGATTTCGGCGATTACGTCAAACGGCATATCCTGAATAACCGGTCTATTCATAAGTTTGGGTTTAATAATGAGCCTCCGGTCATGGAAGACGTGATCCGTAAATATACGAAGGAAGAGAAGAAGGATAAAACTCCGGTCTTTATTATTTTTATCAATGACGGAGGTGTCGTGAGAGCTACGAAAAAAGTTATTAAGAGTGCAGCCGTCCAGCCGATCTTCTGGCAGTTTGTAGGGATCGGGAACTCCGATTTCGAAGTGCTGGAAGGACTGGATAACATGACGGGGCGTGTCGTGGACAATGCGGATTTTGTGCATCTGGACCGGATTGAGGAGGTTACAGATGAGGAGCTGTACGACCGGCTGTTGAATGAATTCCCGCACTGGCTTAAGGCAGCGAAGGACAAACGGATATTACAACCTTAGCACGCTGCAAAAGCAATATAGGAAACAGGCCGGCCCCGGGGGCTGGCCTGTTTCATGTCAAACTGCTGTGCGATACTGCGCGGAAAGGCAACTGCTCAGAACCCCGTCGCAGACAGCGGTTGTGCAAAACCCTGTGCAGGCGAGGACAGCAGGTCCAGGCGGTAGCCTTTTACCAGTGTCTCTCCGTTCATAATGTCGGTCTCATAGGCCCGTTTGAAGCCCAGATGCTCATAGAGCTTGATGGCGGAGGCCATCATGTCGGAAGTGTGTAGATGCAGGGATGCCGCGCCCCATTCGCGGGATCTTCGCACGGCTTCGCTAATGAGCAGGGTGGCGATTCCGCGGCCGCGGGCGGAGGGGGAGACTGCAAGCAGGCGCAGCACAGGGGCATGGATGCCAAGCTCGGGCCTGCCGTAGGCGGCTTCCGACGAGGTGAACAGCAGCATGCTGCCGGCAATCTGCTGATTAGTCTCGGCGACTATACGTGCAGCCGGTGCATCCCCGTGAACAGAATCTAGGATGGAATTACGGTATTCCAGCCAAAAGGCCTCGGACAGATATGCGGAGTATTGGCTATAGGCATCCAGCAACACCGCCGCAATGGCATCCCGGTCGCGATCTAATGCGTCGCGGATAATAACTTCTTTCGACATATTCGATAAACCCCCTTAATCCTGCGGATTCGGTCATTTGATTGCTGTCATTATACCTGATAATTCACAGTGATATAAGAGGAATTTAAACTTTCCGATAAATGGATAGAAAAGTTCTATCTATAATTATGATTAATTTAATGGAAAACGGGGGGATGCACAGTCCAAATATGTTGACAAAAAAATGAGCCGTATCTAATATATATACAAAATCTATAGGTAAGTACGATCTTAAATCATTGTTAATTCATCGGAATAGTTAAAATTATAAGGCTTATCAGGGAGGGCTTGGAGTGAATATTGATAATATTGAGGCCTTTGTCTACATCAACCACTATGGAAGCTTCAATAAAGCGGCCGAGGTGCTGTATATTTCGCAGCCGACGGTAACGGCCCGTATTCAATCGCTGGAGCGGGAGCTGGATTGCCGGGTGTTCGACCGACTGGGCAAGCAGGTTCATCTTACGGATAAAGGCAAGCAGTTTCTGCCGTACGCCCAGCAGATTCTCCAGGTCTATCAGAGCGGCAAGCATCAGCTTCAGGCCAAAGGCCATATTCCGAATGAACTGAGAATCGGCAGCACAGTATCGGTGTCCAACTACCTGATGCCGCAGCTGCTGCACCGGCTGAAACGGAAATATCCGCATATTACGATCAAGCTGACAACCGCTTCAACCGATCTGCTGATCGATAAGCTGAAGGCCAAAGAAATTGATCTCGCTTTTATCCGCAAAGTGGTTAACCCGGCGATTCAGACATATCCGTTCTGCGAGGACCCCATTTCGCTGTATGTGGATGCGGGACACCGGCTGGCCGCGAGCGGCCGCGCAATGCTGCAGGATATCCGTTCTGAGACGCTGGTGTTTTTTGAATGCGGCTCTTTGGACTGGATGCGGCTGCACCGTGTATTCGAGAGCATGGAGCAGCCGCCGAATATTGAATACCACGTGGATAATCTGGAGACGGCGAAAAAGCTTGTGCTGAAGCAGGCGGGCATCTGCTTTTTGCCGGCGCTGAGCGTGCAGGAGGAGGTAGCGGCGGGAACGCTGATCCGGGTGGATATCGCAGAGACGGAAGGAATATCCCTGCGGACCAGCCTGATCTCCCTGAACGGGGAGAACGCGGAGTTTATTGAGACGCTGCTGGAAGCAGCTCCTGGTAAAGTGGATAATCGACTAATTGTATAGATGTATTAAAAAACTCTATTAGCGCATGGACACATGCAGTGATAAAGTTAATTGCATATAATCATGACTAAATCGATAGGGATTATAAAATTAATTGGACGGAAGACAGGAGGGCTGGCGATGAGTGAGGTTTACCGGCTGGCAGAGCTGAAGGATGCAGAACAGCTGCTGGAAGTTACATACCGTGCCTATCAGCTGATCCGCGAGCTCGGGCTGCACTGGCCTGCGGCAAACGCCGATCTGGCGCTGATTGAAGACAACATAACGGCCAACGAGTGTTATGTCCTTGAAGTGGATGGAGCAGTTGTGGCTACCATTACACTCTCGAAGGAAGAGGAGATCCGCAAGTTCAGCCCGCTGCCTTTTGTAAAATGGTTTGCCACCCACCCGGATTACAGCAACAAGGGTTATGGCGGTAAGCTGCTGGACTGGGTAGAGGAGCAGATTATCCTTGGCAAGCTCGGCTCACCTGAGGTTACGCTGGCCACAGCGAAAAAGCATCCGTGGCTGGTTGAAATGTATGAGCGGCGGGGTTACGAGCGCTTCGTGGAGCTTGATCCGCAGAACGGCGACGGCATTATGTATCTGCTGAAAAAGACACTAACAAATAAATCAAATAAACCACACTACACTCAAAGGGGATAGAAACATGAAAAAGTCCATTTCGCTCGTATTTGCATCCGTATTAACGCTGGCGATCGCCGGCTGCGGAAATAACAGCAATAATGCAGGCGGCAACAGCACAGGCAATAAGGTGGCTGAAGCGGCAGCACCGGCGGATACAGCGGCTAAGGTAACAAAGATCATCGTGGGTACGGGAACCGGGTTCCCGCAGGTATGCTTCCTTGATGAGAACGGTAAGCTGACCGGCTTCGATGTGGAGCTGCTCAAGGAAATTGATAACAAGCTGCCGGCATACGAATTTGATTTTCAGACCATGGATTTCAGCAACCTGCTGCTGAGCCTGGAAACCAAAAAAATCGACCTGGTTGCCCATGTTATGGAGAAAAATCCCGAGCGGGAGCTGAAATACTCGTTTAACAAAGAAGCTTATGCCCACTGGAGAAACCGCATTGTCGTAGCTAAAGATAATGATTCGATCCAGACGCTGGACGACCTGAAAGGTAAAAAGGTACTGGTCGGTGCAACAAGCGCACAGGCGCAGATCCTTGAAAATTACAATAAAGAGAACGCAGATGCGATCAATATTGTCTATCAGAGCGGTACCGCTAACGATACAGCCGCCCAGATTACAACAGGCCGTGTGGATGCTACACTGGCTGCCGATTTTGTCATCCCGATCGTTGACCCGCAGAGCCAGCTGAAGGCTACCGGTCCTGAGCTGTCCTCCGCAGACATTCTCTATGTGTTCCGCAAGGATGATGCCGATTCCCAGAAGCTGTCGGATGCCATTGACGGTGCCATTAAGGAGCTGAAGACAGACGGCACGCTCGGCAGGCTGAGTACAGAATGGCTGGGTGCTGACGTTACAGCGGATTCGGTGCAGTGATGATACCGGCGAACCGGGGAAGGGAGGGAGCGTATGGGCGCACCGTTTGATATCAGTTATGTGTTTTCATTTTTACCTAAGCTGTTAGGTACGCTGGGCACCACGCTGCTGATTGTGGGCGGCTCACTGCTGGCAGGGATTATTGTCGGCTTTCTGGTGGCTTTGCCGAGACTCTATAAAATTCCGGTGCTGAAGACCTGCTCCGAAATCTATATCTCCTTTTTCCGGGGCACGCCGATTCTGATCCAGCTCTTCCTGTTCTATTACGGGCTGCCGGAAATTCTCAAGCTGGTCAATGTAGATATGACGCGGACGCCGGTGCTGGTCTTCGTTATCCTGACCTACGGTCTGCATACCGGAGCTTATATGTCCGAGATGATCAGAGCGGCTGTGCAGGCGGTGGATAAGGGACAGGTTGAAGCGGCTTATGCGACCGGAATGACGGCGTTTCAGGCTTTTAGACGGATCGTGCTGCCACAGGCGCTGGGGATTGCCGTTCCGGTTTTCTCCAACCTGGTGATTGCCCTGCTGAAGGATACGTCCCTGGCCTTTACGCTTGGAGTAATGGAGATGACGGGCAAAGCACAGACGCTTGGTACCTTAACGCAGCATTTTATTGAAACGTATATTGCTCTCGCCCTGATCTATCTGGTTATCAGCTTTACGATTGAGAAGCTGCTGCTGGTGGCCGAACGACGGCTGCTGCGGCATGAGAAACGGACGGCTCCTGAGAGAAGATCGTTCAAAATCAACAAGAGCTGGTCCTACCGCCGCATCATTGCGGAGCTGGGACCGGGTAAAGGAGGCGCCGGATTATGAAGCTGGACCCGTCGTTTATCTGGACGGCTTTTGTGCAGATTCTGGGGGCGATTCCAACGACCCTGTACATCACTGTCGTCTCTGTACTGATCGGCTTCATCATTGGCCTGGCGGTAGCCTTGATCCGGATCTACCGGGTTCCGGTGCTCTATCCGCTGGCGGTCGGTTATGTCACCTTTATCCGCGGAACGCCGATGCTGACGCATCTGCTGCTGATATACTTCGGACTTCCCGTGCTGATTGACGGGCTGGCGGCGCATTTCGGCTGGAGCTTCCGGTCGGTGTCGATTCCGATGATCGGTTTTGCGTACATTTCATTTTCGATTACAGCGGGAGCCTACATGTCTGAGGTGGTGCGTTCCGGCCTGCTCGCAGTGGACCGCGGCCAGCTGGAGGCGGCTCATTCGATCGGGATGACGACACCGCAGGCGCTGCGGCGGATTGTTTTTCCCCAGGCGCTGGCGGCGAGCCTGCCTAACCTGTCGAATTCCGTGATCGGGATGCTGCACGGATCAACGCTCGCTTTTACCGTGTCGGTGGTGGATATCAATGCCAAGGCGCAGATTGTGGCTTCGACGAACTGGAAGTTTTTTGAGGCCTATCTGGCGGCGGCGCTGATCTTCTGGGGGCTTACGTTCCTCATTGAGCGCGTGACATCGGTGATTGAAAGACGGATTAATCTGTATAACCGGGGGGGAGTGGCATGATCAGGCTGGCGCAAATTTCAAAATCATTCGGCCGCCATCAGGTGCTGAACAATATAGATTTAACGGTTACCAAAGGTGAGGTAGTGGTCATTCTCGGGCCCAGCGGCTCCGGCAAAACAACCCTTCTGCGCTGTGTGAATTATCTGGAGAAGCCGGGCAGCGGCGAGATCGCCATCGGTGATTTCAAGGTGGACTGCAAGCATGCCCGCAAACAGGAGATTTATCAGCTTCGGCAAAAGACGGCAATGGTGTTCCAGCAGTACAATCTGTTCCGCCACAAAACCGCCCTGGAGAATGTGATGGAAGGCTTGCTCATCGTCAAAAAGCTGTCAAAGGACGAAGCGCGGAAGCGGAGCATTGCCCTGCTTGAAAAAGTTGGCCTCGGCAGCAAGCTGGATGCCTATCCGAGCCAGCTGTCCGGGGGCCAGCAGCAGCGTGTGGGCATTGCCCGGGCGCTGGCACTGGAGCCGGAGGTCATTCTGTTCGACGAACCGACGTCTGCGCTGGACCCGGAGCTAGTCGGTGAAGTGCTGGCCGTTATCCGCAAAATCGCCAAGGAAGGCATTACGATGATCGTGGTGACGCATGAGATGGGCTTTGCCCGCGATGTGGCGAACCATGTGGTCTTCATGGACGGCGGGGTCATTGTTGAAGAGGGAACCCCTACTGAGCTGTTTAACCATCCGCGTGAGGAAAGAACAAAACAGTTCCTGAAACGGATCACACCTGAACTGAACTATTCCATATAGGAGGCAAAATCATGGCTATTACCATCAGCGTACTGGATCAAAGCCCGATCTATCCGGGAGAAACGGCGGAGGAGGCGTTCCGTCATACGGTCAAGCTGGCACAGCTGTCCGAAAAACTGGGCTTCCGCCGCTTCTGGGTCTCCGAGCATCATGATTCCGAGCAGGTAGCCGGGTCCTCCCCGGAGGTGCTGATCTCGCATCTGCTCGCCAAGACAGAATCAATCCGGATCGGCTCCGGCGGCATTATGCTTCAGCATTACAGCCCGTACAAGGTGGCTGAGAATTTCAATGTGCTGGCCTCGCTGGCTCCGGGCCGGGTGGATCTTGGCGTAGGACGCGCTCCGGGCGGTCTGCCGCGCAGCACGCAGGCGCTGCAGCACGGAAAGACGGATTCGGCAACCTTGACGGACAAAATCGTTGAGCTGGAACAGTATGTACATAACCGGCTCGGGGAAGACCATCCGCTGGCCGGGCTGAAGGCAGGCCCGCTGCCTGTTACGGCACCTGAGCTGTATGTGCTCGGTGCAAGTGTAGGCAGTGCGGAAATAGCCGCTGAGCTGGGACTGCCATACGTATTCTCGCTGTTCATTAACGGCGATCAGGCTGTGGCGCTGGAAGCGATCCGTGCTTACCGCAGCGGGTTTGCAGTTTCGGAGGGCAAAGCGCCGCAGGCGATTATTGCCTTGTCGCTGATCGCTGCGGACACCGAGGAAGAAGCGAAGGAGCTGGCGGGTGCGCACAAGCTGATCCGGATTACGCTGGAGAGCGGCAAGACGCTGACGGTGGCTTCCCGGGAGCAGGCGGAGGAATTCACCCGCCAGGCTAAGGAGGCTTATACCATTGAGGAGCGCGAGCCTGAGATTACCAAAGGGACTAAGGAATCTGTCCGTGAGCAGCTGCTGGCGCTGTCTGAGGCATCCGGTGTCGATGAGTTTATCGTGACAACCAATATCCAGCCTTTTGATAAGCGGCTCCGTTCGTTCGAGCTGCTGAGCGAGGCGCTGGCGGAGGTGCCGGCTGAGGCTTAGGACCAAAGCGGAAGGGCGTAAGACTATAATGCGTAAAGCGTGTAAGGCGTTGAGTATAAAGCGGAGGGAATTAAAAGCGTAAAGGAAATGGCATGAGGAAGGGGCCTGCATATGACAAGCAAAGCTGCAGAGCTGAGCGCGGAAGCGCTTGGAGAACAATTAACCGGGATCCGCCGTCATCTGCACCGGCACCCGGAGCTGTCCAATGAAGAATATGAGACTACCAAATATATTGCTTCGCAGCTTACACAGGCCGGGATTAAGATTCTGGATTACGGTCTGGCAACCGGTGTAATCGCAGAAATTGGAAGCGGCAGGTCCGGTCCTGTTATCGCCCTGCGGGCCGACATCGATGCCCTGCCGGTTCAGGAGGAGACGGGCGCTGAGTATGCATCTCTGTTTCCCGGCAAAATGCACGCCTGCGGTCATGACTTTCATACGGCGGCATTGCTCGGCGCCGCCTATCTGTTGAAGCAGCAGGAGGAGCGGCTGCCGGGAACGGTACGCCTGCTGTTCCAGCCTGCGGAGGAGAAGGCGCAGGGCGCGCAGCGGGTGATTGCCAGCGGAGCGCTGCAGGAGGTGCGCGCCGTAATCGGGCTGCATAACAAGCCCGACCTGCCGGTCGGCACGATCGGCATTACCGGCGGCCCTCTGATGGCCGCCGCAGACGGGTTCGCCGTTACCGTCAAAGGCAGCGGCTCGCACGCAGCCGTACCTGAAGCGGCTGTTGATCCGATTGTAGCAGCAGCACATATCGTGACTGCCCTGCAGTCGGTCGTCAGCCGCAATGTCAGCCCGCTGCATAGCGCGGTTGTCAGCGTAACGCAGCTCCACAGCGGCAATTCCTGGAATGTGATCCCGGAGAAGGCCGTGCTGGAAGGCACCATCCGCACCTTCGATGAAGCGGTGCGCCGGGATGTGCTGGAGCGCTTCGAGCAGGTGGCTTCCGGAGTTGCCGCAGCACTGGGCGCAACGGCTAAGGTCCGCTGGATTGAAGGTCCGCCGCCGGTAATCAATGACGAGGCGCTGGCTGCACTGGGGATTGAAGCCGCTGAAGCGCTAGGCTATCAGGCAGTGAAGCCGGTGCCTTCGCCGGCGGGTGAGGATTTTGCCTTCTACCAGCGCGAGGTGCCCGGACTGTTCGTTTTCGTCGGCACAAGCGGCAGCCGGGAATGGCATCATCCGGCGTTTAATCTGGATGAGCAGGCGCTGCCGGTGGCGGCAAGGTTCCTTGCAGATATCGCTGTGCGTTCCATAGCGTACTACGCCTCCGGCGGAGGTGCATGAATATAGCGGAGCCTAAGATTTACGATGTCGTTGTCGTCGGCGCCGGCTCGATGGGCATGAGCGCCGGCTATGAGCTGGCCCGGCGCGGAGTAAAGGTGCTGCTGGTCGATGCTTATAATCCGCCGCACAAGGAGGGCAGCCATCATGGGGACACCCGGCTGATCCGCCACGCTTACAGCGGAGATCCTGCTTATATCGATTTGGCTCTGCGGGCCGATACGCTGTGGCAGGAATTGGAGCAGCTCAGCGGTTCAGAGCTGCTGGTCCGCTCGGGCGTGCTTAACCTTGCAGACCGCAAGGTGTATTCCTTCGGCGGACGAGTGACGGACGCGCAGCAGCGCGGGGTTAAGGCCGAGCTGCTGGAGGCCGCAGAAATCCGGCGGCGCTGGCCGGGGCTTACGCTGCCGGAATCCTTTACGGCGATGTATGAGCCGGAGGCCGGATACTTGTACAGCGAGCGCTGTATTTCCGCCTACCGTAAGCTGGCTCTGGCGCACGGCGCGGAGCTGCTGACAGACACGCCGGTACTGAACGTGACGGCCCGCGAAGGCGGCGTCACTGTTCATACAGCCGGCGGCGATATTCACGGGGCAAGCGCTATTCTTAGCGCCGGAGCCTGGTTCAGCGGACTGGCGCCGTTTGTGCAACTGCCGATCAAGGCGGTCCGCAAGGTAGTCGGCTGGTTTGAGAGCAGCCCTGATTATGCTGCCGGAAGCTTTCCCGGCTTCACGCTTGGAGCGGAAGAAGGCGGATACTACGGCTTTCCAAGCATCGGCGGCGCGGCCTCAAGATCGGCCGGCATGATACCGGGCAGGAATGGAAGCCGGGCGAGCCGCTCAGGCCATTCGGCAGTGAGGAGAGCGATGAAGGCGACCTCCGCCGCGTGTTGGAGGCTTACATGCCAGGTGCGGCTGGACGGCTGCTGAAAGGCTCCGTCTGCAAATATGAGCATACACCGGATGAGGATTTCATCATCGACCGCCATCCGCTTCACGCCAATGTGTTCATCGCCGGCGGCTTTTCGGGGCACGGCTTTAAATTTTCCAGTGTAGTTGGAGAGATTCTGGCGGACTTGGCTACTGGTGGTACTACGAGTCACAATATCAGTCCTTTTGCCTTATCACGCTTTGCTACCGCCTGACTATCCGCAGGCAGGACTTACCTTGGAGGGGATCACATGAGCAGCACACAACTCAAAGATTACTTGAACACACACCGGCAGCTGGTGCAGGCTACTGACGGATTAACAGAGGAGCAGCTGAAATGGAAGTCGGGTCCGGGGATTTGGAGTGTCACTGAGGTGCTCGCTCATCTGGCGGATCACAGCATTGTGGTGTCGTTCCGCATCCGTGACATCCTTGCAGGCACAACAGCGCAGCTGCCGGCCTTCAATCAGGATGCCTGGGTCAGCGGCCAGTATGCAAATGACGGCAACGCGGCTGATATTTTGGAGCTGTTCCGCAGCCTGCTGCACTATAACAGTTTGTTGCTTAGCCGGCTGCGGCTGAGGACTGGGAGCTGAGCGGAATTAATTTCAAGGGCGACACGGTCAAAATCAGCGACATCGTCCGCGGCTTCATTGCCCATGTGCAGAACCATCTGGCCCAGATTGAGCGGATTAAGCAGGGGGCGGCGGCTGCGGCATTGGTGCAGTGAGAGTCGGCTTATCCTTATGAGGTGAGGATGCTTCCGAAGCAAGTTTTGCGAAGAAATTTCAATGAAGACAATGCTATCAAAACTAAGCGAATGCTTCCGAAGCAAGTTTTGCGAAGAAATTTCAATGAAGATAATGCTATCAAAACTTTGAGGAGGAACGAACATGACCAAACCAAAACAACTGAAACTGGGAGCACTGCTGCACGGGGTGGGCGGCAGCACGTCGATGTGGCGTCATCCGGATGCCAAGCCGGACGCAAGCGTGAACTTTGAGTTATACAAAGAGTGGGTAAAAAAAGCAGAGGAAGGCAAGCTGGATCTGATCTTCATCGCAGACGGGCTGTATATTAACGAGAAGTCCATTCCGCATTTCCTGAACCGGTTCGAGCCGCTGACTCTTCTGAGTGCACTGGCTGGTGTCAGCACTAATATTGGTTTGGTCGGTACGTTGTCCACCTCCTACAGTGAGCCGTTCACGGTGCGCGCCAGTTCGGTTCGCTGGATGTCATCAGCGGCGGCCGGGCCGGCTGGAATGTAGTGACTTCTCCGCTGGAAGGCTCTGCTGCCAACTACAGCAAAAAGGAGCATCCGGATCATGCCAAACGCTACCGCATCGCCGAGGAGTATCTCCAGGTGACGCGCGGACTGTGGGATTCGTGGGAGGATGATGCTTTTGTCCGCGATAAGGAAGCAGGTATCTTCTTTGATCCGCAAAAAATGCACACGCTGAACCATCAGGGAGAGTTCTTCTCCGTGAAGGGACCGCTGAACATTGCCCGCTCGAAACAAGGCCAGCCGGTAGTGTTCCAGGCAGGCTCATCCGAGGTCGGCAAAAACTATGCGTCCAAGGAAGCGGATGCGATCTTCACCGGGCATGAGACGCTGGAAGATGCACAGGCGTTCTATAGCGATGTTAAAGCACGGATCTCTTCGTTCGGCCGTAATCCGGATGAAGTGCTGATCTTCCCGGGTATTGCGCCGATTATCGGGGATACTCCGGAGGAAGCAGAGCGTAAATACCAGGAGGTTGCCGGACTCGTAACGATCGAAAATGCACTGAATTATCTGGGCCGGTTCTTCGAGCATCATGACTTCTCGCAATATCCGCTGGATGAGCCGTTCCCGGATGTCGGTGACCTGGGACGCAACAGCTTCCAGAGCGGCACGGACAAAATTAAAAAGGATGCGAAGGAGCGCGGACTGACGCTGCGGCAGGTAGCTTTGCAGTCGGCAACCCCGCGCAGCAGCTTCATCGGCACACCGGAGCAGGTGGCCGATCAGGTGCAGCACTGGTTTGAATCCGGCGGAGCAGACGGATTTATGATCGCGGCGGCTGTGCCGAACGGGCTGGAGGAATTCGTGGACCGGGTTGTCCCGATTCTGCAGGAACGCGGACTGTTCCGCACAGAATATGAGAGCGACACCCTGCGCGGCAACCTGGGGATTCCTGTGCCTGAGAACCGCTACGCGAAGGCTTCGCAGCCGGCTGGACAGTTCTAAGCCGGGATGAAGGGGCTGCGATGAACAGGAAAACCGTGGACCGGAAAATTACGGATGCTGCTGTAATTCTTGAAGCACCTGATTGGACCCGCATGATGGACTATGCCGGACAATTAAAGGAGAAGGTCACGGCAATTCGCCGTGACCTTCATGCTCATGCGGAGCTGCTGTACGATGTTACCCGCACCTCCGGGATCGTCGCCGGACTTCTGGAGGAATGGGGAATTACCGTGCAGCGGAATGTCGGCAGGCATTTCGGGATGGGTGTCGTTGGTACACTGCAGGGGCAAGCGAGCAACGGACCGGTCATTCTGCTGCGTGCTGATATGGATGCACTCCCGATACAAGAGCAGAATGAACTGCCCTATAAGTCAGTGAATGCCGGCATTATGCATGCCTGCGGTCATGATGCCCACACTGCCATGCTGCTGGGGGCGGCCCGAACGCTGGCTGCCTTCCGGGATCAGCTGGCCGGAACAGTAGTATTCATCTTTCAGCCTGCCGAGGAAGGCGCGGCGAAAAGTCCGCTTGACGGCAGACTGCTCTCCGGCGGACGCGATATGATCGAAGCCGGCATTCTGGATGGAGTGGACTATGCTTATGCGCTGCATGTGATGCCTGAGCTTCCGGCAGGTACTCTGGGTATTCATCCGCATTATGCAATGGCGGCCTCCAGCCATTTCAAAGCGGAGTTCCGGGGCACAGCCGGACATCACAGCGCCCCGCATAAAGCGGCGGACGCCATCCAGATGGCGGTGCAGTTCATAGCCGGCGTCAACGGAATGATGGCCAATCAGATTGACCCGCAGGAAGCGGCGGTGCTGGCCTTCGGAACTATGAAAGCCGGCACGGCGGTTAATGTGATCGCTGATCATAGCGAGCTGACCGGAACGTTCCGGGCTTTCTCGAAGACAGCAGTGGCCGCAATCACCGAGGGACTGCGGCGCCATGCTTCAGCGGCAGCCGCAGCTTACGGCGGTGACTTCAGCCTGGAGCTGCGCGAGGGGATCGCCGTCGTTAACGACGCTGCGGCAGTAGAGCGGATGCTTCAGGCAGCGCGCGGAGTGCTGGGTGAAGAGCAGGCCATACTGCTGAACCAGCCCAGCCTCGCCGGGGAGGATTTCGGCTGGTATCTTGACAGGGTGCCCGGCGCGTTTGCCTTCATCGGCTGCGGCAATGCGGCCGGGGGCATTACTCATGCGATCCATCAGCCGCAGTTCAACATTGACGAAGACATGCTGATCCACGGTGTGCGGTTATGGGTGCGGCTTGTAATGGAGCACAAATGGTTTCAGGTATAAATAAAGGAGATTCCGGGAGCCGGGCAGCGGCTGACGGGGTCTCCTTTTTTTGGATGTAATAGATGGACAGATGATGTGTAAATGCGGACTGGCTGGTTAATATGCTGAAATTGTAGGTTTTGCGCAAATACGAGACTAAAAAAGCAGGGGAGGCAGAGAAGCAAAAAGGGGAGAGAAAATGGAGGAGTAAGAGAAAGTGGAGGAGTAAGAGAAAGAAGTGGAGGAGTAAGAGAAAGTGGAGGAGTAGGAGAAAGTAGGGTGGACGAGGCAGAGTTGCTGGATTAACGAGGTAGAGTTGCTGGAGTAAATAAAAAATTGGACAAAGCTGGAGCGTGATAAAGGGAAATCGCAAAGCAGATTAGGAAAGTGATGTGAGAACGAGCGCCTATGGTAATGGACTAGACACAGTAGAAAGAGAAAGTATATCTAACGGACTGAGCAGACGTTATTTGCGAAATTGCGTGCGCCTTGGAAACGTAACGGACTCCAGTGACCTTAACAGATACAAAATGCTGCAAATTGCAGGCGAAATGGCCAGATAGCGTCATCTGAGTCCGTTAGCCGGATAAAATATGGAAAAACGGATAAATAACGCCCCTTGGGTCCGTTACAGTCCGGCATTGGTGAGGTGATGCTCCTATAAAGGAAACATAGAAGTTGGAGTGAGGGTCTACTTATAAACTTCGAAGGTATCTGTAGGTAAGGAGGTCCAAAATAGCAGTTCATATTGCAACAGGCACTATAAATATAGCTGTTAGTATAATACCTGCAACGCAAAACAGCGGTCCTCCGGATACCCGGAGGACCGCTGCCGATTACTTATGTTACTTGGTCAATCAGGCTTATTTGCTGCTGTCCGCCTGCTTGCTGCGCAAGCGGGCCAGTTCGGCTTCCACTGCGCCTTGCAGTGCAGGGTCGATGGCGGGAGCGGCAGTCTGTGCAGTGTGTCCTGCTTGTGCTTCCCATTCGTTGATCTTGTCTTCCATCCGCTCGAAGCCGCGGGAGGCAGCGCCGGCGTTGATTACGTGACCGTACACGGGTGCTCCTGTGTGGGAAGCTGCACTGTTTTGCGCGGCCCGTTTACTTGCCTCAGCTTTGCGGGCGCGTTCGGCCAGCTCTGCTCTTTTGGCCTTCAGACGGGCATGCTCTGCTTTGGCATTCTGCAGATTAACCTCCAGAGCGGCCAAGGCCTGCAGGGTTTCGTCCAGAATGGCTTCGGTCTCCTGAATACTTCGAGATAACGCAGCTTGGCTGTTACAGCGGCTCTGGCTGCCGGCTCATTGCCTTCGCTCATTGCCTGGACTGCGGCAGCTTCGCTGCTGTCCGCCTGTACCAGATACTCGGCCTTGCGGCGTTCCAGTACGCTTGCGGTAACTTTCAGCTCGCGCTGCTTGCTTTCGGCGCTGCTGATTTTGTCATCAAGGTCGCGCAGATATTGGCCGGTCAGAAGTACCGGGTCCTCCAGCTTGTTCAATCCTTCGTGAATAGCTGCCTTGGTAAGGGTTGTAATACGTTCAAATATGCTGCTCATGTTCATTTCTCCTTCAAATTTTAATTTTGGATGTTTTCTTTAAGCCGGGTTTTTATATCATTACCGATTAATAGTGATCGAAGCTGTCTGTAAAGCTGGTGTAAGTCTCTTTTGGAATAAGGATGCTGGCGATAATGTAGATGAACAGGACGGTACCAAAGCTAAAGAATGCAGCGGCTGCGACGAGCAGTCTCACGAGGGTAGTATCCAGATTAAAGTGGCGCGCCAACCCTCCGCATAAACCTGTAAACATCTTGTCAGTAGTGGAACGGTACAATTTTCTCATTAATAATCTTCCTCTCTTGTTATGGATACACCCGAAGGCCTCTTCTCAATATCCGTTATCTATGTGTTAATTGTACGGTGATTTGAAGCTGCGCAAAACGGACCGGGGACTGTTTTTGAATCCAGACCTAAGACGGGGATGGGGTCCGCAAAAAGACGGGGCCGGAGCTGGTCAGGCCAGCCGGGCAAAAGGTACTCTTTTAACATAAGAAGACATCCAGTTATATTCACGCTTAACATTGCCGGCCTATACTGTAGGTAGCTCTACCTCCCCGTCTCTAAGAGATGAACTCACTTTCCGGATAAGACTTTGAAGAATAAGGAGGACTGGCCATGGGGATTCATAAGTATTTTCGCTCACTGAATGAGCTGGAACGGATTATCCGCTGTCCGGGGAAGTTCAAGTTTGAGGAGCATAGCGTAGCCGCCCATTCATGGAAGGTTGTACAGTACGCCAAAACGCTGGCCGACATCGAGGAGAAGAACGGTGCAGTGATCGACTGGAAAAAGCTTTATGAGATAACGAGCAGCCATGATTATGGAGAGATTTTTATCGGGGACATCAAAACGCCGGTGAAGCATTCCTCGCTGCAGCTGCGGTCGCTGATCCAGCAGGTTGAGGAAGGGATGATCCATAACTTTATTGAAGAACACATTCCGGAGGAGTTCAAAAGCATTTTCGTCCAGCAGCTGCGTGAGGGCAAGGATGAGTCGCTGGAGGGGCTGATTCTCGAGGTTGCGGATAAAATGGACCAGGTGTATGAGGCTTTTGCGGAGATGCAGCGGGGTAATACGGAGAAGGAATTTGTGGTTATGTACCGCAATGCGCTGATCAAGATCAAGAACATTGACCTGAAATGCGTGGAATATTTCCTGGCAGAGATCCTGCCGGATATGGTGAACGAGGAGACGCTGTCTCCGGTGGATATCAGAAGAATTACAGAAGAGGCACTGGCTCTGTAGGTGATGAGCGGTACTCTTTTTTTTAAATATAAGAATTTATATGTTTTACGCTACCAATAATCCTTATATTTCTCTCAGAAACGGTTACCGCCTTCACTGAAGGACGGCATCGCCGTTTCTACTTGTTTGGCCGGCTTTCTCTTGTTATAAGAATATAATGCCGCGGAGGCGTTAAAGGATATATGCATTAAAATGGTTAAAAGTATCGACTCCGTCGCCTGTGCGACAAGCCCGAAGAACAGTCCGCCGCTCAGCGCAAACGCCATGAACCGGATGCTTTCGGCATTAAGCCTATAGTACTGCAGGTGGGAGACAGCGAACAGAACGGCCGTAATAATCACCGCCAGGCTGAGCTGCGGAATCAGGCCATAACCCAGCTCCAGTCCGGATAAGGCGCCAAAGCTTTCATGACGGGCAAGCACAGGCAGCGCCAGCCCCCGGAAGGCAATCTCCTCAAGTACAGGATAGGTGATAATGAAATTAATGGTATTGAAGCGGCCTCTGGGCGAATAACCTGAGCGTTTGGCTATCAGTCCGTTGATAAGCTGAATGAGGAGACACAGCGGCAGTACGGCAAGAAAATCATGCGGCAGGTTGTACACATAATTGTCCTTGATGAACAGACTCACGGCAATAAGCAGAGCTCCCCAGTAATAAACGGCGAACCGTATATGATGCTTGCTGAATAATCCGATGAGCAGTTCAATGATTTTAAATGAGAATGCTATAAGTACAGCGGTGATCAGTGCAGTCAGCATCAGCAGGCCCACGTCCTTTTTTACAGATTATTCCTCAGACTACTATAATTTATCTTTCAGATGCAGTCCAGCAATAGGATGAAAATATCAAAAAACGTGTTCATACGTTATGATGAAGGAAGACTGGATTGGTTTATACAATTAATATGCAGGCTGTTGCGCGCGGGGTTGTCTGGGCTATCATTGGGTTTTGGTGAATAAACATAGCAGGGAAGCTGCGCTTCCTGACGAATTTTACGGACAAACGACATTTTCAGGAAAAGAGGGATGCCAAGTGAGTTTTTTTGATAAGTTCAAGGCAGGGGTAAGCGAGGCGGGCAACAAAGCCAAGACTGTCGTAGAGGTAAACCGCCTCAAACTGCAGAACAGCGGCAAGCAAAGTGAAATCGACAAGCAGTATCAGGCCATGGGCAAACAGCTGTTTGAAGCGACCCTTCAGGGTTTGCCGTTGCAGGCGGAGGCTTATGCGGTTAACATGAACCGTATTCTTGCACTGAAAGCGGAAATTGAAGCGAATCTGGAGCAGATCTCCGCACTGGGCGATGTGAAAATATGCAAGGGCTGCAACAGCACTGTGCCGGCGGATGCGCGGTTTTGTCCGAACTGCGGGCATACGTTTGAGGCTCCGCGGGAGCCGTAACACTGTATTACAGCATAGGGTTTATAAAATATGAACAAGCTCAAGCCTCTGGCTTGGGCTGTTTCTATTGGAGCTGCCGGATTACAAGCTTAAAAGTGATGAAATGGGCATCGGCAGAAAAGGGTTCTATATTATATTGTTGGTTATGGTACTAATGATCAAGCAGGATTGGCAAATGGCAAAATTAGGAGGAGTGGCGTGCAGAATAACCAGTTGAGTTGGAGAATAGGCTGTTTTATTTTAGGATTGTTAATTATGTTCGGCGGTTCCAATACGGCAAAGGCGGAAGTACTGCATCATAAAGTTACTGTTACTGTAGATGGAAAGATAGTGAAACTATCAAGGGATCCGGTCATCATCAATAATAATAATTATGTTCCGCTTCGCGGAATTTTTGAACAGTTAGGAATAAGTATCGGATGGGAGCAGCAGTCGGGTACAGTAAAGGCAACTAAAGGAGCACAGACGATGGAATACAGGCTGGGTAGCTCCTATGCGAAGATAAACGGTGCCGATCGTTACATGCCATCACCCGGCAAACTGATTGATGGGGTGGTTATGGTCCCGCTCCGCTTTATTGGGGAAGCGTTTGGTGCAGAGCTGGTCTGGGATCCGGTTACCAGAGCCATCCAAATTACATCAGATGAGAAGTTGCTGACCTCTATTTCTGCAGAACCTACCGGAAATTCCGGTGCAAATTTAACCAACAATGCGTTTGTTGTGAAGCAAGGAGATTGGATTTACGGATTAGAGACCATTGAAAGACCAGAAGAGACAGGACATACCTTTGTGTCCAAAGGTAACAGCGGTTTTCTATATAAAGTGAACCAAAACAGCGGTGAGAAGATCAGGCTTACGTCTGGTACGGCCCGGATGCTGAACATTCAGGGGGACTGGCTTTATTTTCTGGATAGCTACGGAATCTGCAAGATTCGTCTTGACGGAAGTGAGCAGACACAGCTGACGTTGGCAGATGACATCACTCAGCTAATAGTCATGAACAATTGGGCACTTTATAACACTTCGGATGGAATCTACCGGCTGCAATTGGACAGGCCTGGTGCATTTCCTATAAGAGTGACCAATAATCCCAATATTGACCAGTTTACTGTCTCTAACGGGTGGATCTATTACAAAGAGTACCGGAATGGAGAGCAGCCGGGCATCATCGGAAAGATCGGTACTAATGGCTCGGGTAACAGTATCTACGGCGCATTGGATTATGAGGATCTGACGGTTCAAGGCGATTATTTGTATTTTACATATCTTGATGAATCTATCGGGAAAATCGGCAGAATGCCCATAGAAGGCGGAAATTTGCAGAACCTGCAGAGTGCATCGGGATACAATATTTCAGGTAACAAACTGTATTACGATGTCGGTCCTGCGCTTTATCAAAGTGAACTGGATGGTAGTGACAGCAGGAAAGTCGCTTCGCTGGGTGATTGGGCTTTGCCGTTCAGAATGATTTTGCTGGATGGTTCGGTATATTATGAAAAAGGCGTTTTTGGTTCAGAAGCTCAGTTTATATCAGCGATGTATGCTGTGGATTTAAGTTCAGACACAGCGTATAGCTTGTACGGAAAGATCCTTCCTGAGGAATATGTACCTGAATACTCATTATTTGCAGGGGCCTATGAATCCTTTTTACCTACCAGAGATCCGAAAAAGGAACATGAAACATTGCAAGCTGCCAAGGCAGTGATAGATCAGACGCTTTCACCTGAAATGAATACCAGAGATAAAGTGAAGGCGTTACATGACTACGTTGTCCTGAATACAGCCTATGATTACGATAATTATTTAAATGGCTCTATCCCGGAAGAATCTTATACCGAATACGGTATCCTGATATTGCATACAGGTGTTTGCCAAGGATACGCAGTAACGATGAAAATGCTGCTTGATTTGGCTGGAGTGGAGAACTTTTATATCTCCGGAACTAACTACGCGGGAGCAGGCCATGCATGGAATATTGTTGTTGTGGACGGTGAGTATTACCACTTGGATGCAACTTGGGATGACCCTGTTCCTAATATGCCAGGCTACATAGGTGATAAGTATTTTTTGGTCACTGACGAGCAGATGGCATTGGATCATATATGGGACGAAGAAAGGGTAAAGAGCTTTTTTGTTAACCCATAATCTTTATAGAATAGGATGGGATGAAGCGAATGGACAAAACAGCCGCCTTTTCAGCATCAATCGAAGCCTATTTACACTACACCCGGATGCCGTGGGGAAGGTTGTTTTACCTGACAGCGTGGGACCAGATTGACCCATTCTTGACTGGTGAAGCCCAGTCTATGCTGGATATCGGCAGCGGCTTTGGCATATCAAGCAATGAGTATAGCAAGAGAGGCCATCTGGTTACCGGGGTGGAACCGACGCAGGAAATGGTTGCCATCGCAGCAAAGGACGGGCCGGATGTCCGCTACATAAAT
Source organism: Paenibacillus sp. DMB5 (assembly GCF_001517085.1). Lineage (GTDB taxonomy): Bacteria > Bacillota > Bacilli > Paenibacillales > Paenibacillaceae > Paenibacillus_AQ. Next base: position 150,128 of record NZ_LRAC01000037.1, on the reverse strand, counting down.
GATTCGTTTGAGCAGGCGGCCGGCGGGCTGGGAAGGTTTGAATGGAGCTTTTGCCACAATATTCTTGAATATACAGAAGAACCGCAGCGGATTCTCAGGTTGATTGCCGGTTGTCAGCAGGCTGGGGGGTATCTGTCACTCATTGCCCATAATCCGGCAGCCAAGGTGATGAAAAAGGCTATTCTGAACAAGGACCCGGACAGCGTACTGGCCGCCATCGGCAACAGTCAGGAGTACAGCGGAATCATTAAAACGGACATTACGGTTTATTCCTATGAGCTGCTGGCGGAGTGGCTGAGGAGCGCAGGCTATGAGATTGAAGGCCATTTTGGCATACATAATTTGTACGGATACATTACCGACAATGAAGTGAAGCAGGATGAGGACTGGCATAACCGGATGGTGCAGCTGGAGCTTGCGGTCGGCAGGCAGAGCCCGTACAGGGACATTGCTATTTTTACACATATTATTGCCAGGAGGATTTAGGAGGTTTCATGAAAAAAGAGCCAGTGCCCTCTGGAAACCGGCTATTGACTGTGCCCTTAGGGAACGCATTAAGCTTTAGTCAGAGGTGAGAACAATGGGTTACACAATCGGGCAGTTTGCTGGAATGCTTCAGGTATCCAAAAAAACGCTAAGGTACTACAGGGACATCGGACTTCTGGAGCCGGCGGGCATTGATCCGGACAATGGTTATGCCTTCTATGAAGACGTGCAGCGTGAGCGGATGAAGCAAATCCAGTACCTTCGGAGGCTGCGCTTTTCCCTTGAGGACATTCGGATGCTTCTGGATGCTGAGCCAGGGTTGTGGACCGGGTCCGTTCAGGCGCGCCTGACAGCAGTACGATCGGAGGGACGCCTCCTATCCGTCATCGAGCAGGAACTTCTCGCTCTCCAAACAAGAATCAGCAACGGAAAGGAGCTGTTTAAGCCGATGGAAATTTCAACAGCATACAAAGTGGATGTATTTGAAATGAAGGACCCGCTCCATATTATTGGCTGTGCTGCAACGGTGCCCTACAACAATTATGAGGAAAAGCAGCGGATTATTGAGCAGCTGATCAGCCATTTCTATGGTAACGACGTGACCGAAAGGATACCGCATCAGGCGGTGCCTTCCACATGCTTTGGACTGGTATGTGAATGCGAACCGGATATGAGCTCAGGAACCTACATGATGGGCATGCAGGTTACGGGCTTGAGTGAAATTCCAGGGGACATGCGAAGCTATACCCTTCCTGCCGGATTGTACGCACGGGTGGCCTTTCAGGCCGTTGACAAGGAAACCCTCACCAATTCTGCATTGGAAGGCGCTTATGATCATCTTTACAGCAAATGGTTGCCGGGTTCGGAATATACCATGGCAGATATGCTGGCTGCTGAGCTCTATGCGGATGAGCATATGGAAGTGCCGGTTACACCCGGAATGGAGCTGTGGCAATTGGTAAAGCGTAAGTAAAGAAGGATCGGACACGAAAAAGATACCTGCGGGGATATGCCCTGAGGTATCTTTTTGTGCTGTTGAAGAATGCATCGGCAAAAGTCTACTTCCGCCCCAATTTCCGGGTCAGGAAGATAATCAGCAGCAGTGACACGGCAATGATCACGATGTTGAACCCGGTCCGGCCCTGGAACCAGCTGCTTTGCGCGGTATCCGCTGCAGGTGTCTCGCGGAGCTCAGCCGCCCCGAGTCCGGCAAGCATTTTGCCTTCACCGGCAATGTAATCCTTGAAGTTTACAATATCATATTGCGGCACAGCAGATTCCGCATTGCCGTAGAGCAGGCGCAGCGGCTGCCCGCCTTCAGCGGCAAAAACAAGCCGATCCAACAGATATTCCAGCTTCAGTCCCTCAACCGGCAGCGGTGCGTCATCCTGGTTATATATGACGATCCTCAGCTGGGAGGCAGACGAAGCCCCGTCAGGAATAATGGTTGTCGAGGCAATTTCGGTATCCTTAAAGTCCAGCCGGTATAATTCTCCGCTGTCTGTTGCGGTCAGCAGTCTGCCTTCACCGTCATAAAGCTCGAACCGGCGGGTAAAGCTGCCGCTGCCGCCAATCTCCAGCTGCAGTCCGGAAATGTTCAGCCTGCCCGGATTCTGGATGATAATTTCCGTCTGCCGGTCCTTCTGCTGAATTTCGTAAACGGCATCCTGCTGCTGCCTGAAATGATCCGTATGCGTCACCCGGGTGCTTCGCAGCAGAGTGAGGGTAGGGAAATGCAGATTCTCTGCATTGTTCTTGGCGATCAGCCGGTAATAGCCGTATTTATAGCTTGCGCCCAGCTCAATGCTGCTCTGCACACGCCCGTTCACATTATACAAATCCTCTTCCGCCAAAGGTTCCCAGGCCACTCCGTCATAGCTGCCGAGCAGCTGGGTGTGGAGCAGGAAGTTTACGCCCGGCAGCCCGAACTCCAGCCGGTTGCCCTGAATGTCGATATTCGAAGCCAAGGGTGTAACCTTGTAATCGAAGAGGGTGTCGGCGTCCTTTTTGGCGCTGTGAACCAGCGTAGCGGAGTAGGTTGTAAGCTGCTCCTCCGAGAATTCCTCACTGCTCTCCTTATAAAAAGGAATAAAGTTACCGGAGTTGTCCACGATCCGCAGGTCGCGCAGATCATCCTCTGCGCCTGCATATACCTCCGGATCAAGGTACAGCTCCGCGTAGGGAGTCTGCCCCGGAAGCACAATTACCTTGGAGTACTTCCATTCAGGATGCGCATCAGCCCCGCCGGTAACTCCGCCAGCCGAGGCAGACAGATGCTGCCCGGAGAACAGTGCGAACGGGCTGAGCACGCCCAGCAGCAGGAGCGCGGCGCTACTCTTGATCCGCAGCAGCCTGTTCCGTCTGTGCATAAGCTTCCTCCATTCTGGCCGATACCCGCTGATACAGATAAGAGATGCCCAGCAGACATACGCCGAAGCTGAAATAGGCGATGATTTTGCTTCCGGTGCCGAGCAGTGTCAGATCATAGAGCAGCAGCTTGCCGGTAGCCAGCAGCGTCAGGCCCAGACCGAAGCGCCGGATATACACATACCGTTGGCGGAAGCCGAACATGATGAACAGCACAGCCAGCAGCAGGTAAGTGATGCTGTACACCAGCCCGCCGTCCGTCTGCCGCAGCTGTACGCCGAGGAAGGCGGTAACAACAGCCAGCAGATAGACGCCCATAATGACCGGATACAGCTCGGCGTTGTTGTATTCCCGGCTGAGCAGAACCTTCAGGAGCCGTCCTCCATTCAGCCAGACGAATACATTGAACAGCAGCAGCAGCCCGAAGGCGATGTAATCCGCGGCTGTATTATCACTGAAGTCCGCCTGCAGGGTATGCTGGCCGAAGGTGAGTCCCACTGCGATAACATAACCGACCGCATAGAGGAAATAAACCATATAACCGATCACATTATCGTACAGTACCTTGATCCGCGGCAGCACGAAAGCGAGTCCCAGCGTCAGCAGTGCCGCCAGCAGCAGCCTGTAGAACGAAGCCCGGGTGAAGTCCTCCGGCACATACAGATTGTAGAGATGCATGGCTTCATATATGAGATAGGCGTACAGGTTCGCCACAGCCGCATATTTGAACCAGATTCCGATTTGCATATCGGCAGGAGTGCTGGCCAGGACAACCTCACGGTCGGTATGCCGGATCGCATAGAGAAGGGCGACGATCAGCAGTCCTGCCGTGATAAAGGTGTATTTTAGCGCAAAATATGAATTGTTATAGAGAATCAGCGGAGCGACGGATGAAGACTGCACCAGCACATCGACGAAGAAGAAAATGCCCAGCGACAGCAGCAGAATGCCCCATCCGGTCCGTTCCACAGCCCTGACGCGCTGTAAATGGCCGTATACTGTCAGCACAACCGCTTCAATCAGCCAGCCGATTGACCACCACACGGCGCCGAACTGGAACGGAATCATCAGGACGGCGAAGGTGAGTGCGGTAGAATAGAAGAGCACCATGCTTTCTTTTTCCTGGGCCATCCGCTTCTCCAGCAGCTGCCCTAGACCCAGATACATCAGGCAGAAGGCCAGGGCTAATGCCCCTTTGTAAGCACCGAGACCTGCGTCAACGAACAGCACGTACAGAACGAGACAGCTGGTCAGTGTGTTGCAGGCAAGCAGCGCGAAGTCCCACCAGGACAGCTTGGTCCGGAACTTGAACGGATACCACAGCGTCATGCCCAGATACATAGCGAAGGTCAGGATGGAATAGAACATACTGATGGCATGACTGTCCGACATGACAATCAGCAGCAGCATCGAAGGCGTGTTGAACAAAAAGCTGATGTAATTGACCACAATCCACCGCTTGCGCAGCGAGATCATCAGGATCAGCAGATTCAGCAGGAACAGATATCCCATAGCTACGTAAACTGCAGAGCCTTCCAGCCCAAACGCGCCTATATAGGAAAAGAGCGGAAGATAGCCCCCGACCAGCCCCAGCGAGCAGATCGTCCTTGACTCATAACGGAGCGACAGCAGCACCGCCGTAAGTGTAATGAGTACGGATAAGCCCAGACCGGTATAAATGCCGATAATCTCCAGCAGAAAATAACTGTAAAACACAGAGCCGTACAGCACGGAAATCCCGCCGCCGAGCAATCCGAGCGCAAAGGTGCCCCGGCCTCTGCGGAACAGCCATTCCCCGCCGCCAAGCATCAGCGCACCCAGCAGGAAAAAAGCACTGCCCTTCATATACCCGCTGAACCAGTTGGAGTAGGTGTACTTGAAGCCTGCACCCACAGCCAGAATCAGCAGGAGGATGCCCAGCCAGTTGATCCAGTTCAGCCCGATCTTCATCTCGATCCGGTTCTGCCGCGCCGCCGCTGAATAGTCTCCTCGCTGATTCCCTCTGCAGCGAAGTCGTCCAGCCGGCTGTCCATCTCTGCTGCCAGCGGCTGCTCAGCCGCCCGCAATGCTTCCCGCTGGCGGTGAATGCCTTCGCTCAGCCTGACGGACAGTTCATCCAGCATTCTGCGGATCTCCTCGCTGTCCCCGCTGAGCAGCCGGTCTGCCTTCCGGTACATTTCGGTGATCCGCTGCCGGGTCCGCACCTCGAATGCGGTCAGCCGGTTATGCTGGCCGGCGCTTTGCGAAGCGAAATACGTATGCAGCTTCTGCCGCGACAGCTTGAGGATGCCCAGCTTCTCATCCAGAATCTGCTCGGTCAGCGCCGTGCGCAACTCGGCATTCTCCTGCTTCAGCCTGGCCTGCTGTGCCTCAGCATCGGCCAGGGCCTGCTCCACAGCCGCCGCTTTTCTTTTGAGCAGCTCATTTTCGTTAACCAGATCGCTGCCCTCATAGGCTTTGACCAGGCCCTGGTATTCGGCGGCAAGTGCATCCTGCTGTTCTTTTATGGACCTCAGACGCTCTTTAAAGTGCTCCATAAGCTCCCCCAATGGCTTTAGTGAATGATCTGAATAATGTGCTACTTATTAATGTTTCCATTTTACTATAGTTAATGCGGAAAAATCTTCCTTTTTTACGGGTGCCAGCGGGCTGGTTACCGTTCAATTACCGTTCATTACCCTTTATCTGCATAGTTGACATGAAACGCGTCCCAGCCGTTACACTGAAATCAGTCATCCTGAGACTGTTTAATTTAAGGGGGAATAGAGATGCTGAAGCTGGTTGTTACAGATATGGACGGGACTTTTTTGAATGATAGCGGAACCTTTGACACGGCCCTGTTCGATGAGGTATACGGGGAAATGCAGAGAAATAATATCGCTTTTGCAGCCTGCACGGGCAAGCAGTGTGAACGGGTGGAGGAGCTGTTCCGCGGGCGCGGGCAAGGCCTATGGATTCTGGGTGACAGCGCTGCACGCATCAAACGTGACGGGGTGCTGGTTAGGGAATTTATGCTGGACCGCGCTCTGGCATCACGTGCTATTGCACTTATAGAGTCGTTTGCCGGTGATCTGATTCTGATTGCCTGTACGAGCGAGGGGGCTTATGTCAGCAGCGGGATTTCAGATGAAGCCTTTGATCTGGTGCGGCATTCTTATGCAAATGTGCGCAGAACAGATTCTTTTAACGAGGTGGCGGGTGAGTTTATTAAGCTTACAGTCTTTGATGCCGCCGGCCGGAGTGCGCTGATCAGACAGCATATTGAAGAAAGCCTGCTGGGGCAGATATATATCGTTGATTCTGAACCGAGATGGGTGGACATTACAGCCCGCGGTACCCATAAGGGGGAGACGGTCAGAAGGCTGCAGGAGATGCTTGGAATTACGAAGGAAGAGACCATGTCCTTTGGGGACGGGGAAAATGATATCGAGCTGATGGCCGCGGCTAAATACAGCTTCGCCATGAGCAACGCCTGCGAGAATACGAAGCAATCCGCCAGCTTCATTACGAAGTCGAACGAAGAGAACGGTGTGCTGCTGACCATCCGCAAAATGATGGAGCTGCAGAACGGGATGGCGGTGTAGTCCGCTTTTAGCGAGAGATAAATGGTGCTGTTCTGCAGCCAAAGTCAGAAAAAACCGCAAGCCTCCCACGATGGGGAGCTTGCGGTTTATTTTTAAACAGGTGAGGCCTACTTCTTCAGGCTCTGTCCGTCAGTAGCAATAACGTCCTTGTACCAGTAGAAGGATTTCTTGCGGTAGCGCTCCAGCGTACCTGTGTTGTCGTCGTGGCGGTCCACATAAATGAAGCCGTAACGCTTGCTGAGCTCTGCCGTCGATGCGCTGACCAGGTCGATACAGCCCCATGCGGTGTAACCCATAATCTCAACGCCGTCCTCCAGCGCCTCGCCTACCTGAACCAGGTGGTCGTTCAGATATTTGATCCGGTAGTCGTCGTTAACGGTCGGCACGCCGTCTTCACCTGTAATCAATACGTCCTTCGCGCCAAGTCCGTTTTCCACGATAAACAGCGGTTTCTGGTACCGGTCGTAGAACATATTCAGCACGTAGCGCAGACCCTGCGGGTCAATCTGCCAGCCCCATTCACTTGCTTCCAGGTATGGATTAGCTGCACCGCTGAACAGGTTGCCTTCGGTCTGGTTACGGCTGTTGTCGTCACCTGTTTCGCAGATACTTACATAGTAGCTGAAGGAGATAAAGTCTACCGTATGCTTCAGGATGTCCGCATCTCCCGGCTCCATATGAATCTCGATGCCATTTTCACGGAAATAGCGTTTCATATAGCCAGGGTATACGCCCCGCGCATGCACATCGCCGAAGAAGTAGTTCATATGCTCCGACTTCATTGCCGCGATCACATCGTCCGGGTTCGGAGTCAGCGGGTAAGTCGGCATACTGAGGATCATGCAGCCGATTTGGGCTTCGGGATCGATTTCGTGTCCGATTTTGACAGCCGTTGCACTGGCTACCAGCTCATGATGGATGGCCTGATACAGATCCTGCTTGCTCAGCTGGTCCTTCGGTGTGTAAATCCCGCCGCTCATGAACGGCTCATGCAGAATAGAGTTAATCTCGTTAAAAGTCAGCCAGTATTTCACTTTACCCTTGTAGCGTGTGAACAGTGTTCTGGCATAACGCTCGTAGAAGCCGACCAGATCCCGGTTAACCCAGCCGTTATATTGCTTGGACAGGTGCAGCGGTGTCTCGTAGTGGGAGATCGTCACCAGCGGCTCGATTCCGTATTTATGGCATTCGTCGAACAGGTCGTCGTAGAATTGCAGGCCTTTTTCGTTAGGCTCCAGCTCGTCCCCGTTCGGGAAAATCCGCGTCCAGGCAATGGAGGTACGGAACACCTTGAAGCCCATTTCGGCGAACAGCTTGATGTCTTCCTTGTAGCGGTGGTAAAAGTCGATGCCGACCAGCTTCATATTATCTTCAGTAGGCTCTTCGGTAATCGGACCTTTGATGCCCTGCGGAGCTACGTCCTGGGTGGACAGGCCTTTGCCGTCTTCATTATATGCGCCCTCCAGCTGATTGGCTGCTACTGCGCCGCCCCACAGGAAGTTTTCAGGAAATTTTACAGTCATTTAAATCCCGCCTTTTATAGTTGTAGTGAGAGTTATGGTAAGCTATTAATATGTCCTATACCTGCATGCTAAATGTTGAAACGCGTTACATGTCAAGAACTTTTTTGTGAATATAAGGAGAGAGCTATGTCGAATCTTGAGCAAATCGCCAAGCTGTCGGGATTTTCCAAAGCCACCGTATCAAGAGTGCTGAACCAGTCTCCCCATGTAAGCCAGCCGACCCGTGACAAAATTCTGGCGATTATGGAGGAGCTCGACTATGTGCCGAACGGCAATGCCATCTCCCTGTCCAAGGGGCAGACGATGCAGATTGGGATGGTGACGGAGGGTATTAATGAGGTAATGCTGCCGTTCCTGAACAGCTTTGTGGAGACGGCCAGCCAGTACGGCTATCAGACTATCATTTATACCTCAAGCGGTGATCCGAAAAAAGAGCTGCAGGCGTTTGAGGATATGCGCAGAAAAAGAGTGGATGCGCTCGTCATCAGCACCTGTGTCAACGATCTTGCGCTGCTGGGCAGCTACTGCAAATACGGGCCGATTGTCTCCTGGCAGCGGATGGAGCTTCCGCAGATTGCCTCGGTGGCAATGAACCAGTACGACGGGTATACGCTGGGGCTTGAGCATGTGATCGGCCGGGGGCGCACGCGCATCGCTAACGCATACGGCAGGCCGAGCAGCATCAATACGCTGGGCCGGATGAAGGCTTATGAGGATGCCGTGCGTAAGCACAAGTTAGCGGAGCTGCCGCAGTGGTCCCGCACCGCTATTCATTCCATCCGGCAAGGTGAAGAGCTGGTCAAGGAGATGCTGGCAGTGGAAGATCCGATGCAGCGGCCGGATGCCGTTCTCTGCGCCAACGATCTGGTGGCCGCTGGCATTGTAAGCGAGGCGCGCCGGCAGCAGCTGCGGGTGCCGGAGGATCTGGCCGTCATCGGCTTCGACAATACAGAGCTTGCCCACACGCTGGGGATTACATCCATTTATAATCCGATTGCCGATCAGGCGAAAAATGCTTTTCACCTGCTGCTTAGCAAATTGACCGGTACGGGCGAGCCGCAGCAGAAGCTGCAGTATTGCCTGGTGCAGCGGGCGACTACTTGAGTGGTATAGCAAAGGGAGAAGGCAGAGGTAGGCGTAAAGGAACAGGTGCAGATACAAGTCCAAGTAGAAGCACAGGTAGATGAGCTGTCCGGCTGGTCATGATGATGACTGGCGGGGCGGCTCTTTTTTTGCAAAAGGATGAAGTCTGCGGGAGTCAGAAGTCGGGAGTCGGGAGCTGCGAGGCTGCGTGCTGAACAACTAAGTGGAAATTTGCTATCTATTTTCGGGAAAAACGCCGGCCTGAGGTCACTAGTTGGAAAAACGTCACTTAAATCTGCTGATTACGCTCCGGATAAGGGATTCCGCCTAAAATAAGTGTTGATTATCCAACTAATGATTAGAAAAACGGAGAAACGATGGAATTAAGTGTCGAAAATCCAACTAGATATTTGGGGGCAGTCTCACCGGTAGCTTGACGGCGTATTGTTCCTGAATTGTTTGAATACCCGGTTAAAGGTCCGGACATTCGTAAACCCGCAGTCGAGCGCGATGTCGATAATCGGCTTGTCACTGCTGAGGAGCATTTCCTCGGCTTTATTGACCCGGATATGATTCAGGTAAGAGATGTAGCTCATGCCGGTGGTGCTTTTGAAGAATCTTGAGAAGTAGAACAGACTCATCTCCGCCTGTCTTGCTGCATCCTCCAAAGTAATGACCTCTGCAAAATGGTCTTCCAGGTAATCGAGTACGTTCTGCATCACCTTCATGCTGCTCATCCGCCGCATGTCTTTTTTCTGGTCGGCCGGTTCTGTAGAAAGATGGCGCAGCAAGAGTCCGCAGAGCTCGTTCAGCTGACCGGTAATGACCTGCTCGTAATGAGGCAGCTTATTATTAAGTTCATGTTCAAGCTGAAGCATAAGTCTGGGAATGTCGGCCATACCGGAGGCTTCAATGTCTGCCTGGTCCTGGCCGCCTGTACAAATAAAAGGGTCAGTCAGCCGCACATCCTTCGGCCAGCCGCCGGGGCTAGCAATTAGCTGTGGGTTAAAGATAATCAGCTGAATGACCGATTCCCGACCAGTGCTGTCATAATAATGAATGTCTCCGCTGCTGCAAAAAGCCATATCCCCCTTATGAAGCACACGGCTCTCCAGATTAATGCCCATCCGGATGGACCCCTCACGTACATACACAAACTCCAGATCCGTATGCCAATGAGCCAGGAAATTGATATTGCTCACCTGCCAGGAGCTGAACGGCAATTGGGAAGGATACATGCGGTTTTCGTGAAAAGCCTTCATACATTGCTCCTTTGGAAGCAGGCACATGGATAGGTGCTGCCGGTAAGTTTTATTAGATAATAGCAAAAAATGACCATATAGACAATAAAAATGGCGAGCGCCCGAGAGCGCTTGCATTACAATGGAAGGGAACAAGAGGACAGTAGAGATTCAATATTCTTAACAACTATAACTTGGACTGTAAAGGAGCATATAGACATGGCTAAACAGGCTTTGATTGTAAGAGGCGGCTGGGACGGGCATGAGCCGGTGCAGGTATCGGAAATTTTCGCGGGGCTGCTGGAGGCGGAGGGCTTTGAGGTTGAAATCTCCGACACGCTCGATAGCTTCAAGGATGAGGAAAAGCTGCTCGGGCTCAGTCTGATTGTCCCGATCTGGACTATGGGCGAGATCAGTAACGAGCAGCTGCAGCCTGTGCTGAAGGCAGTAGCTTCAGGCGTAGGGCTGGCAGGCTGTCACGGCGGGATGTGCGATTCCTTCCGCAACAGCGTCGAATGGCAATTTATGACCGGATCGCAATGGGTAGCCCATCCGTTCAACGACGGGGTGGATTATGTGGTCAACATGGTGCAGTCCAGCTCCAGTCCGCTTATCGAGGGAATTAAGGATTTCAAAGTAAAGTCGGAGCAGTATTACCTGCATGTTGATCCGTGCATTAACGTACTGGCGACCACAACATTTCCAGTCAGCGAAGGTCCGCATTCCGCCAATGGCGTAATCACCGTGCCGGTTGTATACACCAAGAAGTGGGGCGAAGGCCGCGTATTCTATAACTCCCTGGGCCATCATGCGGATATCTTCGATATTCCGGAAGCAAAGGAACTGATGCGCAGAGGGTTTGTGTGGGCAGCGAGATAAATGCGGAAGATATGCGATTAAACTTAACAATGAACAGGTGGGATTGCTTTGGATAAGGTAAAAGTCGGGATTGTCGGCTGCGGGAATATCAGCGGGATTTATTTTGAGAATCTGACCAAGCTGTTCGTCAATACAGAGGTTTATGCCTGCGCGGATGTATTTAAGGAACGGGCAGAGGAAGCTGCAGAGAAATACGGCGTGCCTAATGTATGGTCCACGGAGGAGCTGCTCGCTTCACCGGATATTCAGATCGTGGTTAATCTGACTACGCCGAAGGGCCATTTCGACGTGTGCAAGCAGGCGCTGCTGTCCGGCAAGCATGTCTATGTGGAGAAGCCGCTGTCGCTTGAGCTGGAGCATGGGCAGGAGCTGGTAAATCTGGCTGCGGAAAAAGGGCTGATGCTCGGCTGTGCACCAGACACTTTCCTGGGCGCGGGAATCCAGACCTGCCGCAAGCTGATTGACGACGGCTTTATCGGCGAGCCGGTGGCCGCTTCGGCCTTCATGGTCTGCCACGGGCATGAGAGCTGGCATCCGGACCCGGAATTCTATTACCAGGCAGGCGGCGGGCCGATGTTTGATATGGGCCCTTACTATCTGACAGCCCTCGTATCGCTGATGGGTCCGGCTGCAACGGTTGCTGGCATGACCAAAACTTCCTTTGCGCAGCGGACCATTACCAGCGAGAAGAAATTCGGCAAGCGGATTGATGTTGAGGTGCCGACACATGTTGCAGGTACAGTGCAGTTTGCCAGCGGTGCTGTAGCCACTATGATCACAAGCTTCGACGTATGGGACAGCACGCTGCCCCGTATCGAAATCTATGGCACCCGGGGAACGCTGATTGTTCCCGATCCCAATACCTTCGGCGGGCCGGTTCTGCTGAAGCCGGCGGGCGGCACCGGCTTCATGGAAATTCCACTGGTGCATAATTACGCAGTCAACAGCCGGGGGATCGGCGTAGCGGATATCGCAGACTGCATCACGAGCGGAAACCGTCCGCGTGCAGGCGGCGAGCTGGCCAACCACGTGCTGGAGATCATGCACGCCTTCCACACCAGTTCCGATACGAAGCGCTACGTAGAGCTCGCCACCAGCTGCGAGCAGCCAAGACCGCTGCCGCTGGGTCTGATCAAGGGCTACATTAGCTAGGAAGCTATCAAGATCTTCTCTGCAGCTCCTTGGGGGGCTGCAGGCAGATCTTTTTTGACAGAGGCGGAGTTGGAGCAGACGCCCTCTGCCGGTTAATGTGCTGCACCGCATGGGAAAGCGGCGGAGTAGCGATTGTTTCCCCAAGCGGGAATGGAGCGTTAGTTACCTAAGGCTTCGGCTTAGGTAACTACGGCCGGCCGGTTTGCGGGGCATTAGAGGGAAAAATCCCACTAATGTAGCAGTAAGCGGCCGGTTTGCGAGGCAATAGAGGGAAAAATCCCACTAATGGAGCAATTGGGCCGCCGGATTGCGAATTTTTTAGCGTATCGGTACATGTTCCATAATTTTTAATGGTAAGTTCTTTAGTTTCTGTATAGGACAGGGCAACCGATAAGAGTAAAATGAAGGGGGCTTGAAGTAATTCGCTGCAAGCGCTAGCAACAATATGATGAGGTATTCCGCCGGTTGACGCAAACAACAACAATGTAGCTCGAGAATAACTTTGACCGGCAGTAATGAAACCGGATTACTGTAAGTAGCAGTTCAGACAAGCCCTAATAATAGTATCCCCTGGCGTAAAGCCAAACTATAATCCTAAAGGAGTCAATAAACATGAGCAGTGTCAAACCCAATCAACCGCTAGTAACTCATATTTTTACCGCTGATCCGTCCGCCCATGTGTTTGAAAATAAAATCTACATCTACCCGTCACACGACCTCGATCACGACGGCCCGGATAATGATAACGGCGACCAGTATAAAATGGAGGATTACCATGTACTGTCGCTGGACAACTTCGATTCTCCTGCTGTGGACCATGGCGAAGCGCTTCACTTGAAGGATGTGCCATGGGCCTCGGCCCAGATGTGGGCACCGGATGCGGCGTACAAGAACAATCAGTATTACCTGTACTTTCCGGCGCGCGATAAGGACGGAATCTTCCGGATTGGCGTAGCCACCTCACCGAATCCGGCGGGACCGTTCAAGGCGGAGCCGGACTATATCCAGGGCAGCTACAGCATTGACCCTGCCGTGCTGGTGGACGAGGATGATCAGGCCTATATTTACTTCGGCGGACTCTGGGGAGGCCAGCTCGAGAAGTGGCAGACCGGCACCTTCCAGCCGGAGCAGACCGAAGGGCCGCCAGCAGACCAGCCGGCAATCGGGCCGCGCGTAGCCAAGCTAAGCGAGGATATGCTTTCTTTTGCAGCCGAGCCGCAGGAGATTTCGATCATCGACGAGGACGGCAATCCGATTACTGCGGGTGACGAGGACAGAAGATATTTTGAAGGACCATGGGTTCACAAATATAACGGCTATTACTACCTGTCCTACTCAACAGGCTCGACGCATAAGCTGGTGTACGGAATCAGCCGCAGCCCGCTTGGACCGTTTACGTTTAAAGGCACGATTCTTACCCCGGTCATCGGTTGGACCACGCACCATTCCATCGTCCAGTTTGAGGATAAATGGTACCTGTTCTATCATGACAGCTCCTTGTCGGAAGGTGTGAACCACAAGCGCTGCGTGAAATATACGGAGCTGAAATATAACGAGGATGGAACCATTCAGACGATCGATCCCTACCCTGCCGGAGAATAACAGGTACCCCTTATAGCGCCAAAATAAAGCACAAGAACCAGTGTATTAGAGGGTCTTGTGCTTTTTCACGGAAAAAGGTGATGGGATTCGTCTGAAGCCAAATGTCCGTATCCTCCTAATTGATGACTTGAAACTTAAGGTTTCAAGCCGCCGCCGGCCGTTACAATAAAAACACAATAACAAGCAAATCGACAGGAGTGCAGCCGATGCAATACAGCAACCCCGTAATCCCCGGGTTCCATCCCGATCCCAGCATATGCCGGGTTAATGAGGACTATTATTTGGTTACCAGTACCTTTGAATATTTTCCGGGGGTACCGATTTTTCATAGTAAGGACCTGGTTCATTGGCGGCAGATCGGCCATTGCCTGACTACCCCTGAGCAGCTGCCGCTGGGAAATGCGTGGAGCTCGGGCGGTATTTATGCCCCGACAATCCGTTACCATGACGGCTGGTTTTATATGGTCACTACCAACGTCAGCGGGATCGGCAATTTCTACGTTAAAACAAGGAATCCGGAAGGGCCGTGGTCAGCCCCTGTTCCGGTCAAGCAGGGCGGCATCGACCCTTCCCTCCTGTTCGATAATGACGGCCGCGTATACTTCCAGTCGTCGTGTAACGGGACTGAAGGACATGCCATCTACCAGTGTGAGATCGATATTGAAACCGGAGCTATGCTGACAGAGAGCCGGTTTATCTGGGGAGGCACCGGAGGCGCACATCCGGAAGCCCCGCATCTGTACAAGATCGACGGCTGGTATTATCTCATGATCGCAGAAGGCGGCACTGAATACGGGCACATGGAGACGATTGCTAGAAGCCGGCAGCCGTACGGGCCGTTTGAGCCCTGTCCGCACAATCCGGTGCTGACTAACCGGAGTATGGACAGCAGCATTCAGGCTACCGGACACGCCGATCTGATCGAGACGCAAGACGGCAGCTGGTGGGCAGTATGCCTTGGCATCAGGCCGGTTGCCTATCCGAAGGCGCATCATCTGGGCCGCGAGGTGTATCTGGCTCCTGTCACCTGGACAGAAGAGGGTTGGCCGGTATTCGGCCGCGATACACATATCGATCCGCAGATGGAAGCGCCGGAGCTGCCTCTGACTCCTTGGCCGGAATCCCCGGTCAGAGACGATTTTAATGAAAATCGGCTGGGCTTCAACTGGACCTTTTTGCGCAATCCCCTGGAAGGCAGCTGGTCTCTGGAGGAGCGCATGGGTTATCTGGTACTGCACGGGCATGAGACCGGGCTGAGTAATGCCGGTGCTCCAGCTTTTGTCGGCCGCAGACTCAGCCACTTCTCCTGCAGCATTGCGGCGGCAATGGAGTATGAGCCGGAGCATGAGGGGGAGGAAGCAGGGTTAACGGTCTTCATGAACGAAAAGCATCATTATGATCTGGCCGTAACACTAGTGGAGGGCAGCAAAAGGTAGTTTTCCGTAAAACAATCGGCTCCCTGCAGACAGAACAAATCTGGGATTGTCCGGAAGGTTCCGTTGAACTGAAGGTCAAGGCTTTTCCTAAGAAAATAGTTGCTTCACTGCAGACAGCACAAGGCAGCACTATAGACCTTGGCTGGGGCGAGACACATCTGCTCAGCACAGAGGTTGCCGGAGGCTTTACGGGCGTATTTATTGCCATGTATGCTGCGGGTTCCGCAGAGGGGCAATCCGCTCCGGCAGCTTTTGACTGGTTCGATTATGAGCCTATAGAGCAGCGGGACGACCAGTAGAATTATTTTAGACTATTCAAATTGTAACTGGAGCGAATCACAAACCGGCTTATACCCAATCTTTTGATAGATGCTGTTAGATGTGGGATTTGCCAGGTCTGTATATAAGACGCACTTGGTAAATCCTTTATCCAATGCAAGCTGGCTTATTTGCGCCACAATGGAAGTAGCATAGCCCTTGCTGCGCTCATATGGAGGGGTATATACAAAGGCCACACCAATAGCCGTCTGCATTACCCTTGTATATCCCGCCATAGAAACGGGAATGCCGTTATCCTCTAAAATATAGATTTTTTTCGATTCTATCCGGTAAAGGTAAGGGGCTGCCTCTTGCGGGATGGACATTTCTGTCTTTCCATAAATCCCCGCTGCATTGAATGCTTCCACCCAGTATGGGAAAAAATGAATATCCTTATTATCGAGCAACCGAACGTTACCAGGCTTTTGAATGCCCGGGTTTACTGCCGTGAGTTCGTATATACGCTGGTTCATTACTGTTTTAAACGTTATTCCCTTGCTCAGGGTATATTCCTTGGCAAAATATTCTGCCAGCGTTTTTTCGGTTGTCACACCTGGAATTTCACGGTCTTTCAGCCCGTCTATCAGACAGCTTACAGCTTCCGGATTAATGTTGTTGTCTGTTGCATAAAGCGTAATATTGTGCGGCGGCGTCATTATGGCGGTAAGCTGTATGTCCTTGTCATCCGAAATCGTTGCCATAAGCCAGTTTACAGGGTCACGCCAGTCTGTTTTGTCCTTTCCTTCATGCCCCATGATAATATTGCCAAGAGGAATCATATTTTGGGCTTCATGATGCATCAGCACATCATAGGTATCCTTGTAAAACGCATGCACATCCGTATACAACTTGAACTGCATTCTACTACACCCTTTCTTCGGCTCGACCTTATTTGGAGTTGCTCCGCGTTAATTCAAGAATTCCCCCTATAAGCCTTCGGTGACATACCGTAGGCTTTTTTGAATTGGCGGGTCAGATAATTGCTGTCATTGAAGCCGCACATATAGGAAATCTCCGTGATGGAATGCCTGCTCCCGCGGAGCAGGGTACAGGCCAGCTCCAGCCGCAGACGCTGGATGTAGGCGATTGGGGTCGTCTGATAGTACGCCCGGAAAATCCGGTTCAGATGCCTGACCGAAATCCGCGACTGCGCAGCAATATCCTCCAGTGTGATCTGCTCACAGTAATGATCCTCAATATACGAGATAGCGCTGGCCAGGTGCATCAGGCTGTTATCCGTTCCGGCCTCCTGATTCTCATAGTGCCTGGACAGATATACCACCAGCTCCATGAACCGTGAGGCGAGCATTGTCTGGTAGCCCTGCTGCTTCTCCTCGTATTCTTTAATCATTGCAGCGATGAACGAGGAGACATGCTCGAGGCTGGTGATCGGCAGATTCAGCTTGCTTTTGAACCCGTTGATGCTGCGGTAAAACGGCTCCAGCACAAACAGTGCCTGATAGCCGTTCAGGGTTCTGAGGTCAGGGCCTGCGGATTTCAGCATCTCGGCCTTATACATAATGTTGCAGATTTTAAAATCGTACGGTGCCTTGTAAGCATGTGGTGTGCCGCCGCTGATGACAAAGACATTCCCTTTTTTGATAAAGGATTCCTCATCATTAACGATATGGGTCGCGTGTCCGTTAAGCACGATAACCAGCTCGGAGAAATCCGCATGCTTATGGAGCGACATATCCTCCTCATGACCGCCGTATTGGATAAAGAACGGGAATTGCTCATCTGTAGTGAACCAGTTCAGATAGACATTACTCATAAGGGGACCTCCCGGAAAATGCGGCCTTCGTGTCTATATAATGCTATTTTATGACCTGAAAATCAAGGTATCCGGCCAAAGCACCAGAGTAAAATGAGAGCATCACCAAGAGCAGCGCTGATAGGCGATGAGGTTTGCAACCGCATTCAAGAAGCTTATGCATCAGATTAGAGCTAAAGGGGGATTTACCAGATGAATCATAATAAGGTATCGAAAAAGCTGGGGGCAGCACTGCTGGCAGGCTTACTGCTGGTATCGGCCGGCTGCAGCAATTCCGGAAACAACGCCGCAGACAATACGAACGGGAACAGCGGTAATGATACGGAGCCGGTGACCTTCACGTTTTTTGGAGCCGATGCCAGCCCGAACTGGAACAACATGCAGGACGATGTAGGCAAAGAAATTATAGCGAAGACCGGCGTTACCTTGCAGGCGGAATTTGATGTGGGCGGCGGAGGCGGACAGGATCGGATTGCCATGATGGCCGCAAGCGGCGAGTACCCGGATATTATTTTCGCCAAGGGAGAGATTGGCAAGCTGGTGGATGCGGAAGCGCTTATTGATCTGACCGATTTGATCGATAAGCACGCGCCCAATATCAAAAAGGTCATGGAAGGCAACATGAACCGTATGAAATACAGCAAGGACAACGAAGCGATTTACTCGATTCCGACGAATGTCGGCGTGGGTGAACAGAAATTTGACGCAACCAACGGTTTCCAGATTCAGCACCGGGTGCTCAAGGAACTGGGCTATCCGGAAGTGAGAACGGTCAAGGATTTTGAGAATGTGCTCAAAGAATATTATGCCAAGCATCCGACGACAGATGGTCAGCCAACGATTCCGATGACACTGAATGCAGACGGCTGGAAGATCATGATTACGGTAACCAACCAGGGGGATATTACGACTGGCGGGGCCAATGACGGGGAGTACTATGTGAATCCGGAGACGTATGAGACGATGCTCCACTATAAAAAACCGGAGGAAAAGGAGTATTTCCGCTGGCTGAACCATATGTACAATGAGGGGCTGCTCGATAAGGACTCTTTTGTGCAGAAGGATGACCAGTATAAAGCAAAAATCTCCAGCGGCCGCGTGCTTGGTCTTAGCTCGGTGGAGTGGGAGTACCAGGATGCGGAGAATGCCCTGAAGTCGGCCGGCAAAGACGAGTATACGTATGCACATTTCCCGGTTACCCTGAGTGAGGAATATAAGGATCATGCGATGCAGGCTGTCGGTGTGGACGGCTACGGTATCAGCATCACTACTGCCTGTAAAGATCCGGTCCGGGCAATCAAGTTCATCGACTGGCTGTCCTCGGAGGAAGGGCAGGTGCTGAGAAACTGGGGCATCGAAGGTAAGACCTACAACGTAGAGAACGGAAAACGTGTGATGCCAGCCGATATTCTCGATCAGAAGGTTAATGATGCGGGGAATTTTGCCAAAAATACAGGGGTTGGCTTGTATTCGATTTTTGGAGTCCGTTATGGGGACGGCGTGAAGGATTCCACGGATAATTACTACACCACCAACTTCCCGGAACAGATCCAGGCCGAGTATTCGGAGGCGGAGAAGGAATCTCTGGCCGCATATAATGCAACCACTTGGAAGGACCTGTTCCCTGCCGAAGACGAATTTCCGGTAAAAGAGTGGGGGGCACTCTACAATATGCCTGTTCCGACAGACGGGGAATATCAGGTGATCTACCAGAAGACTCAGGATATTGTCCAAAAACGGATTCCGGAAGCCATTCTCTCCAGTCCGGATAAATTCGATAAAATCTATGATGACTTCATTGCCGAGCTGAACAAAGCCGGAGCCGAGAAGATGGAGAAGGAATATACAGAGCTGGTTAAAGCGAGAGTGTCGCTGTTTACCGGTAAAGATGTTAAATAGTATATGGTAAAAGAGGGCTCTGCCGGATTAGCGGCAGGGCCCTTGTCTGTGGTTCAGTACCTGTGCTTATGCAGGCAGGGTACCATCGGGCAGTAACGGATCAGCCCTTCGGGATGCTGCGGTAGCGGGAGGGCGAGAAGCCGGACATTTTTTTGAACAGTCTGGAAAAATAGTAAGGGTCGCTGATCCCGACAGCCGAGCTGACCTCCTTGATGCTGAGCTCCGTAAGGTCGAGCAGCTGGCCGGCCCGCTGGATTTTGAGCCGCAGAAAGTACCCGATCGGGGGAACTCCTGTCTCCAGATTGAACAAATGAATCAGATGCTGCTGGGACAAGCCGACATGCCGGGCCAGATCCGTTAGCCGGATGGATTCTTCCATGTGCTGGTTCATGTATTTTATCGCCTGCTCCAGATAATGCTCCCGTTTCTTCTCCTGCGCCGACTTGCTGGTGTTAAGCCCGATGCCGGACAGCAGCTGCCGGGTGGTCTGGGCTACATGAACATGCGAGGTCAGTGAATACGTCCGTTCGGCCAGAAGCTCATAGGCAGGCTGGAACCATTCAGTGAATCTTGCAATTCCGCTGGGGGAAAGGGCGAGCGGCCCGGCAGACAGACCGAACAGGCTGACAAGCCGGGCGGCATGGTTTCCTTTGAAGTGGAACCAGTAGATGCTCCAGGGATTCCCCGCTGCGGCCCCGTAGCGGTGGGGGGTATCCGGCGGAATGATCACCAGTTCACCTTCCCGCACAGTCATCCGTTCCCCGGACCTGAGCTCAACCCATCCCTCGCCCGATTCGCAAAAAATAAAAATATGTGCGGGTGCCCCCTCAGGGCGTTCCCGGAAATGATATTCCGCATTGGGAAAATAGCCGATATCCGTTACATAGAGCTCGGAAGTCAGCGCTTCCTGCTCCAGCTCCTTCATCCAATAATCAGGGAGAACGTACAGCTTCTCCTCTGTGAAGCCTTCACGCTTTTGCATCATGCGGCCGGCCATTTGTGAGCCTCCTTCTTTTGCAGGAAATATAAGTATTTGTATGTTTTACGTTATAAATGATCCTTATATTTCTCACAGAAACGGATACCGTCCTGTTTAGGACGGCGTAGCCGTTTCTACTTGCCGAATATGAATATAATCCATCACTTCCCGCATTTCGTCAATTGGAACCTCCGCTGCCGGAGGCTAAAGTAGAACTATAAAAGCAAGGGAGGCTAATGCAGACATGAATCAAACGATAAATGCTCACACGCCCGGAGAAGGTCCGTCAGCGGCTGCACAGGTACAGGTATGGGAGTCAGAGGTGCTTATTCCTACGTATGAAGCGGGAAAGGCTGACCCGAATCCGATGTTCCTGGAGAAACGGGTGTATCAGGGAAGCACTGGCCGCGTGTATCCTCATCCCGTAATTGAGTCCATCTCGGATGTGAAGGCCGATAAAAATTACAAGCTGGTCATTCTCGAAAATGAATATGTGCGGATCGAGATTATGCCGGAAATCGGCGGACGGATCTACCGTGCACTTGATAAAACCAACAACTATGATTTCGTCTATTACAACCGGGTAATCAAGCCTGCGCTGGTGGGTCTGGCGGCCCATGGATTTCTGGAGGCATTGAATTCAACTGGCCGCAGCATCACCGTCCTAATACTTTCGGTCCGGTAGAATACCGGTTCGGCAATCGGAGGATGGAAGCGCCTCCGTATGGGTAAGCGAAATTGACCGGATGTACGGCACCAAGGTGACGGCGGAGTTCAAGCTGTATCCCGGCAAAGCCTACCTGGAGATTAACGCACAGCTATATAACCGGACTCCTGAGCCGCAGACGTTCCTGTGGTGGGCTAATCCGGCGGTGGCGGTCAACGACCATACACAGTCTGTATTCCCTCCGGACGTTACCGCCGTGTTCGACCATGGTAAACGGGACGTATCCCGCTTCCCGATTGCTACCGGAACTTATTATAAACAGGACTATTCCGAAGGGGTCGATATTTCCCGCTATAAAAACATTCCGGTTCCGACTTCTTACATGGCCTATAAATCAGACTATAATTTCGTCGGCGGCTATGACCATGGTGTCCAGGCCGGCCTGCTGCATGTAGCGAATCATCATATCTCGCCCGGCAAAAAGCAGTGGACCTGGGGCAACGGCGAGTTCGGCCAGGCCTGGGACCGCCAGCTGACCGATGAGGACGGCCCGTATATTGAGCTTATGACCGGTGTGTATACAGATAACCAGCCTGACTTCACCTGGCTGCAGCCTTATGAGGAGAAGACATTCACGCAGTATTTTATGCCTTACAAAAATATCGGCGTTGTTAAAAATGCTTCGATTGAAGCAGCGGTTAACCTAGAGGTGGATGCCGCATCGGCCGGGCTGAGGTTCAGGCGTATGCCACTTCGGTACTGGAGCAGGCTACGATCGTGCTGAAAGGAGCAAACCGGACGTATATTGAGCGGTCGGTACAGCTGTCTCCGAAGGACGAAGATGCTTTTAAGGAGAGTGTAACGCTGGAAGCAGGTGAGCAGGAGCATGATTTGAAGCTGACTGTCAGAGCTGCTGACGGCAGACTGCTGATTGCTTATCAGCCGAAGCGCCCTGACATTGAGCAGGTCCCGGATGCCGCCAAGCCGCTCGCTGAGCCGCATGAGCTGCGCTCCACCGAGGAGCTGTACCTGGCTGGTCTGCATCTGGAGCAATACCGGCACGCCACCTTTGAGCCGGAGGATTATTATCTGGAAGGCTTAAAACGGGATAAAGGTGATATCCGCCTGAATGTGGCTTACGGAACGCTGCTGCTGCGCCGTGGCCTGTACAGTGAGAGTGAAGCGTATTTCCGTACAGCGATTGAACGGCTGACCTGGAGAAATCCGAACCCTTACGACAGTGAAGCTTATTACCAGCTGGGCGTTTCGCTGCGCGGCCAGAACCGTCTGGACGAAGCATACACTGCCTTCCACAAAGCGGTCTGGTCGGCTGCCTGGCAGGATGCCGGCTACTTCTCACTTGCCCAGATCGCAAGCTGCAAGGGTGAATATGCTGAGGCCCTGGATCTGGCTGAGCGCTCACTGGTCCGCAATTCACGCAACTACAAGGCCCGTAATCTGAAAGCGGCTATGCTGCGCAAGCTTGGCCGGTATGAGCAGGCACTTGCTTTTGCACAGGAAACTGCTGTTCTGGATGTAGCTGACTTCGGCGCCTATAATGAGCAGGCACTGGCACTTGCTGCTCTTGGTGATGCAGCTGCTGCAGAAGGCGTGCTGGCGGAACTTCGTCTGCTGATGCGCGAAGACGCACATAACTATCTGAATCTGATCGCTGATTACATGGGCTGCGGTCTGCTGGACGAAGCTATAGCAGTCGGCTTGCGAATGGTTCCGGCTGAAGGAACGGTGTATCCGATGGTGCATTATGCGCTGGGTGAGCTGTATGCACTTGCCGGCCGCCCTGAAATGGCTGAGGCACAGCGCCGTGCCGGACAGTCTGCCGACCCGGCCTACTGCTTCCCGAACACCCTGTTCGAGCTGGATCTGCTGGAAAGCGCCGTCCGGGCCAACCCGGAGGATGACAAAGCCCACTATTATCTCGGCAACTTCTATTATGATAAAAAACGTCCAAAAGAAGCGATTGCCGGCTGGGAGCGTTCGCGTGAGCTGCGCGGGGACTTTGCAACCGTACACCGCAATCTCGGTCTTGCTTATTACAACAAACAGGGCGATCCGCAGGCAGCCATGGAATCGCTGGAGCGGGCCTACACCTGTGCTCCGGAGGATGTACGGATTCTGTTCGAGCTGGACCAGCTGCGCAAAAAGCTGGCTTTACCTGCGCAGGAGCGGCTGGATATTCTTGAAGCTAAGCGCAGCCAGGTGGAGCAGCGGGATGATCTGTTTGTAGAATATGTTACGCTTCTTAACAATCTGGAGCGTTACGATGAGGCACTGGCAGCACTGGGCTCCCGCAATTTCCACCCTTGGGAAGGCGGAGAAGGCAAGGTAACCGGACAATATAAATTTGCCCATACCGAGCTTGGCAAGCAATTGCTTAAGGAAGGCCGCTATGAGGAAGCGCTGGCCCATCTTCAGCAGGCACTGGTTTATCCGCTGAATCTGGGCGAAGGCAAGCTTGAAGGGGCGCAGGAAAATAATATCTACTATTATATAGGACTGGCTTACGAAGGTCTGCAGAAGCAGCAGGAAGCTAAGGCGAGCTACATGACCGCTTCACAGGGGCTGGAGGAACCGACAAGCGCGATGTTCTATAACGACCAGCCGCCGGAAATGATTTTCTATCAGGGACTGGCCTGGAGTAAGCTTGGCAATGAGAAGGAAGCGAAGCGGCGGTTTAACAAGCTGATCGATTACGCGGAGAAGCATATTTTTGACGAGATCAAAATCGACTACTTTGCGGTATCCCTGCCGGACTTCCTGGTGTTTGAGGATGATCTGGACCGCCGCAACGTTATTCACTGCCGGTACATGCGCGGACTCGGGCTGCTTGGACTCGGCCGGGCCGCAGAAGCAGCGGCAGAGCTTGATACAGCACTGGAAATGGAGCCTATTCATCAGGGGGCTATGATCCACCGCCGGTTGTGCGGGCAAGCAGCGGAGTAATTGGACGGTTTGAAGCACCAGATCTCATATGAAGGGTTGCGGTACCTTTGATTAACAGCGGGCGATATAGAGCAAAACTGGATACGGGCTGGACGTTCCAGCCTGATCCTCAGAACCAGGGTGAACGGGAAGGCTGGCAGGCTAAAGGCCTGCCGTCCCCTTTGGCAGTTACAGTTCCCCATACCTGGAATGTGCAGGAAGGCCTCGAAGAATACCGAGGTGCAGGCTGGTATGAAAAGCTGCTGGAGGCTCCGGAGGAATGGACAGGCCGCCGGGTCCGGCTTTTCTTCGAGGGGGCATACCGGGATACGGATATTTGGGTTAACGGCACATTGGCCGGGAGCCATTATAATTCCGGTTATACGCCGTTTGAGGCGGATATTACGCCTTACATTCTTGCCGGGGAAAATAAACTGGTAATCAGAGTGGATAACCGGAACAGTGATACGGCGCTGCCCGTGAGCAACAGCTTTGACTGGGCGGATGACGGCGGGCTGATCCGGCCGGTAACGCTGGTAATTACGGGCAATACGGCCGTAGGGCAGCTGCGGATAGAGCCTAAGGTCAGCTTCAACAGCGAAGGCAAGCATACAGGCAGTACGGTAGCTGCTGAAATTAAGCTGTGCGAGCCGCCGGCTGCTGTTGTCCAGTCGGAGATTAAGGTGTACCGCAATGAAGCTATAGTCTGGCAGGGGACAGAGGAGATTGCAGCCGGGGCCTTGACCTGGAGCTTTGCTGAGATCGGGCTGGAGCAAACCGATTTATGGCATTTTGACCATCCGCATCTGTATGAGCTTGAGGTTGTTCTGACTACTGGCGGCGAGACTCAGGACCGGGTTGTCCGCTCCTTTGGCTTCCGCGAGATTGTGGTGGAGGGTCATCAGCTTCTGCTTAACCGGGAACCGGTGCGGCTGATGGGCGTAGAGTGGATGCCAGGCTCGCACCCGGAGGCGGGTATGGCAGAGCGGCTTGAAGACCTTACGGCCATGCTCGTCAGGCTGAAAGAAGCCAACTGCATTATCACCCGCTTCCACTGGCAGCAGGGCAATGAGCTGCTGGACTGGTGTGACCGTAACGGCCTGCTGGTCCAGGAGGAGATTCCGCACTGGCAGCAGCCGGCTGAGCCGGGGAAAGACACACGCCTGCTTGCATTAAGCCAAGCGAAGGAAATGATCGCAAGCCACTCGCATCACCCGTGCATTTTCGCCTGGGGAATGGGCAACGAGCTGGACGGTCAATCTGCGGTAACTAACCAATATATGGAGCAGCTTAAGCAGGAGCTTCTGCAGCTTGATTCAACCCGGTTAGTGAACTATGTAAGCAATACGCTGCAGCTACACCCGGCGTCCGATGCTACGGCAGCAGGGGACATGCTGATGTGGAACGACTATATCGGCACCTGGCATGGTGATCTGGATGAGGATGAGGTCATCCGTCAGATCATCGCGGATCATCCGGACAAGCCGCTTGTTGTTGCGGAATATGGATTGTGCGAACCGGCCTTTGAGGGCGGGGATGCCAGAAGAACAAGTATTTTGCGGGAGAAAACAGCGATTTACCGGCGTTATCCGGCGTTTGCGGCGCTGATCTATTTCAGCCTGAACGATTACCGCACACAGATGGGTGAGGAAGGAGAGGGGCGGCTGCGGCAAAGAGTCCATGGTTCTGTGGATCTATACAACCGTATGAAGCCGTCCTATGCCGCTCTGCGTGAAGAATCTTCCCCGCTTGTGCTCGCAGGAGAGCCGGTATGGAAGGATGGCGGACTTGAGCTGACGCTGGAGTGCCGGAATGATATTCCGAGCTATGCGGTGAGAGGCTACAGCTTGACGGCTACTTTACCGGGAGGTGAGGTGATCCGGCAGCAGCTTCCTGATCTGGCGCCTGGAGAGGTGCAGACGGTGCATGTGGAGCTGCCGGATGGCGCCGGAAGTGCAAGTGAAGCTAAAGAGGGTGCTGGCAGTGAAGGCGAAGCTAAAGATGGTACTGGCAGTGAAGGAGAAGGTAAAGATGGTGCTGTCCGTACTTTAGCGTTGTCCATACTCCGGCCTACCGGCTACAGTGTGCTGGAGCTAGAGTTGGACTGACTGGATTTGTAGCGTTACTTTGAGTAATCAGGATTTTTGGATAGGAAAGCTTAAAGCCTATGGGAAGGGTCCATTAACCTTCTCATGGGCTTTTCGTTGCTGGCGGAACTAAGCGAAATGAAAGGCAAAAATGCCTTTGATTTCGGCCCAGCCGGCCAAAAAGCCGAAATGAAGGGCAAAAATGCCCTTGATTTCGGCCTTGGTGGCTCAATCCGCCAAATGAGAGGCAAAAATGCCTCTCATTTCTGGCCCGGAGACCGTGCTCCGGGCAAATACATGTTTTGTCCGTTACTCCCCTGCTCCAAGCTCATCGCCCACAGTAACCGTACCCCCCGATGCAATAGCTTCATCGACTGCAAACGCCAGCCTTACATCCGTCAAGGCATCTGCCAGAGCATAGGTGGATACGCCCGTATGCAGGAAGTCAGCCATATTAAGCAGAGCCTGTCCGATCCCGATCTCTTCATCAGAGAGTGGTGCAGCGGCAAACGGGTTGCAGAATAGCCTGCGCTGCCCTGCCCGCAGCTCACGCAGACCCAGACTGTCCAGACTGCCCTCCTGTCCGCTTTGCACCCGCATAATATCCAGGTATTCTGTCTCTTCCGGCCCGAGCCGGCAGATAATTTCATTATCGCGTATTTCTCCGTGCGATCCGCGGATAAGCACACGGTTTGAGCGCAGCGGGGAGAAATACTGGGAGCGGGTGAAGTCGAGCACAGCGCTCTGGCCGGAGGGGAAGACCATGATCGCAATATCCTGCTGCTCGGTTTTCAGGCTGTCCTCTGCTGCACGCCCCCGGTAGGAAAAGTCCATAATCGGCAGCTCTACCCGGCGGGCTGTAATTTCACAGGCTGTGCCCGTGACGGAGAGCCACTTACGGATCAGACTGATACCGTGATAACCATGCGCTACAGAGACTTGAACATGCCCGATCTGCCCCAGCTCACCTGTTCTGATATAAGCGGTTCTCGCCTGATGATGCGGCAGCAGCGGATATTGCTCAGCCACCTGAATCCGCGGGCTGCTCAGGGCTAGAGAGCGCAGCAGCTCATATTCAGCTGGAGTAGAGGCGGTAGGCGTTTCTGCCAGCACGGGTATGTTTAAAGCCGCCAGCTCCATCAGTAGAGAAGCAGCAGCAGATTTGGATACCGCAAGCACCACAAAATCACTATCTGCCGCAAGCTGCTCCACTGAACTGTATACAGTAAGCTTATGCTTTGCGATCAGCTGCTGGTGTTTTGCCGGGTTACGGATCAGGGCTCCGCTTACCTTAAACTGCTGCGGCAGCAGGTCAGCCAGCTTGAGATACATCTCCGCCCGCCAGCCGCTGCCGATGATGCCGAATGTAATAGGTTTGTTCATCAACGTTCACCTTTCCTCTTAGAGAAAAATAAGTAAAAGCGTACCGGCTGCAAAGCAATAGTAAGAAAAGTAGATTAGATTCCCTTTGGCCATAATGCCGATAAACCAGCGCCTGTCCTTTTTTTGCCACGGAGATTGACTCCGGGAATAAAATGCCCGTAAAGAACAACGCCGCTGCCGTATTTCTCAATAAAGAGTCTCCCGTCAAACTAACCGATCGCATATAGCGTTAATGGACCGGATTTTAGGAAATAAATAGTTTGGTTTAATCTCTTCTAAAATAAAGAGTAACAATAGCTAGTAGGAGTTGTCAAAACTTACAGGTTATTTGAACAAAATATAAAGAATAAATCAAGCAATGTCCATGCAAAGTTCTACATTTTTCGAGTAATTGACAGGACTGGACACCGGATTATGTGTTATCATAACAACAAGTGAAGATGAGCTATAGTAAACATACATCACATGCAATCCGTTACTCTACGAATCTATAAGATTATTAGCAGAGAAGCCTGTTGCATGCGGGGCTTCTCTATTTGATTTGATAACGTTTACAGAGTTAATAGGGGGACATGCAATGAAGAAAACACCGATGATGCTACAGCTGGCAGTGATTCTGTTCTGCATCATGGCCATACCGACAGCGATCCTGACGTGGTATAGCGGGGCACAGATTATAGAGAACTCGGAGACGGCCATCGGTGAATCCGCATTAGCCGGACTGAATGCCAACCGCAAGCTCAATGAGAATGCGCTGGCCAGTCTGGCACAGGATACAGCGCGCCTGGCTGCAGCTAATGTATTTGAACCGATCCGCAGCTTTGAAACCTATAACGAAGTGAACGCAAGTTACGCTAATTACACCAAGGCTAAGTCCGTACTGAATGAGCTGCTGAACTTGAACCGCCGTGTAGACGGGGTGAGTTCCTCCTACTTTTATCTGGCGGATTCTGATTATGTCATCTCTACTGATAACGCTATCACAACACTGGAACGTTACGAGCCGATGGACTGGACAACGGAAGCCCTTGAAGATCAGAGAGGAATAAGCGGGGTATGGGTCCCGCGCAAGCTTGCTTCGGGAGAACATGTTGTGTCATATGTCTATCCGCTCAACCGTCTATCCTCCCCGACAAGCGGATTGATTGTTGTCAACATGAAGGAGAGCCAGATCGGCAAATATCTGAATACAACAGAGGTAGAGGGCGGCAGCTCCCTGCTGCTGGGAGCGGACGGAAGAGTAATCTCACACAGTAACAAGTCGCTGCTGCTTACCGATGGTCTTGAGCTGCCTTTTGTACAGGAGATCCTGAATCAGGATTCCAGTGAAGGCTATGCATTCCGCGAGCTGGACGGCAACCGGATGGTCTATGCATGGAGCCGCTCGGCATTATCCGGCTGGTGGAATGTAAGCTGGAGTTCAATGGATAAGCTGATGGCAGAATCGCGTGAGATGCAGGGAAATATTATTTTGCTTACCGGAGCCATTATTGTGCTGGGAACCGTACTGGCTGTCGTTCTCGCAACCTGGCTGTCTAGGCCGCTCAGACAGCTGGTGCGGACTATACGCTCCAAAAGCGATCTGGAGGTTGCCAACAGGAATGAGCTTGCTTTCCTGGACATGGCCTTTAAGCGGATGCAGGAGGAGGAAGAGGGACTGTTCCGGCTGCTGCAGGAGCGTGAAGAGGATACCCGCAGCTTTGCGGTTCACCGTCTTTTGCGCGGAGAGATACCACCCCGGATTACGGAGGTATTTCCGGAGGCATGCTACAGAGTTGTTGTAGTCTCCATTGACCGCTACAGAGTGTATGTCGGCAATACCAATGTGGAGACGCGCAGCTACCACCGCTATCTGCTCAATACAAAGTACGAGAGTCTGTTTCCTGAAGGGGTTACGGCCCACTCGGTCTATCATACAGACGGCAGTATTGTTGTTGTGCTTAACTTTGCCCAGGAGGAGCATGGCTGCAGCAACGATTCGATTCGTCAGGCGCTGGAGACCATCCGGGATGAATCGCTTGAGCTGCTTACGCATACCGTCACCATTGCAGTTAGCGGTGTGGCGGATGCACCTGAAATGGTGGCCGAGCGGCTATTTGAAGCGATGGAATTAATTAAGCAGCGGATCATCAAGGGTGCCGGAAGCATTATGTACTGGCTGGAGGAAGATGAGCACAGCCGCAAATATATTGATTCCGAAAACAGTGAGCGGCGGATTCTCAACTTTCTGGATGCCGGAGATCTGGAGGGGATTTTCAAGGAGCTGGAGAATATCCGCGGTCTGATTAGCGCCGAACAGCATATTTCCTACGATAATATTATGTTCATCTATCACCAGCTGATCGGTGCGACGATCAAGCATCTGCGTGAGAATCATATCAGCACCGGAAGAACGGTTATGGGCAAAGGCGATATTTACAGTGTGCTGGCTGCGATGGATACACTGGATGAGCTGGAGGAATACCTGCATGCATTTTTCCGGGAGATTGTCCAGAACCTGGACCGCGGCCCGGCAGAGACCAATCACGGGGAACGGGTCATCCAATACCTGAAGGATCATTATAAGGAAGAAATTGTTCTAAAGGATATGAGCACTGAATTCGGAATCAGCTACTCTTATATGCGCAAGATCGTATACGAGCTGACCGGAAAAAGCATGATCGATTATCTGAATCAGCTGCGGATCGATAAAGCCAAGGAGCTGCTCCTCGATACGGATCTGACGATTAAGCAGGTTGCCGCAGAGGTCGGCTACTATAATGTCCAGAGCTTCAACCGGTTTTTCCGCAAATACGAGGGCATGCCGCCAAGCAGCTATAAAACGGCCAAGAGCAAGAGCTCCTAGGAGACGGCTCCGGCCGTTTTTTATTAGGAAACAGATGTTAATGAAAACGTTTTTAGCTATCAAAAATGATCATCCGCCCTCATGAAAGCCCTTTAAAACCGCGATTCTATCAGTTTTGATCGACAGCAGCATTACTCATTGTTTTCAAAAGCGGACAATCGGGCTAGCATAGATCTCGAGGCCGGTTAGGCAACTGGCACAGAGATGAAATGGTGTAGGAGGTGAGATTTTGAAAGTTGCAAACGCTTCAAAGACAAATCAAAATGCTCTACTAAGAAAGAATGAGCGCTTCGGGTTCCTCAAGCGTGACTGGCAGCTATATCTGCTGGTAGCGATTCCGCTGGCTTTTGTAATCGTATTCAAATACTTCCCGATGGCCGGGCTTGTAATCGCTTTTAAGGATTATAAGATCGCAAGAGGCTTCTGGGGCAGTGAGTGGGTAGGCTTCCAGATATTCCAGGATATTTTCGCCAAGCCTGATTTCGCAAAAGCGATCCGAAATACGCTGCTGCTCAACATTCTTGATCTCATATTCAGCTTCACAATGCCGATTATTCTGGCCCTGATGCTGAATGAAGTCAAAAGTGTAAAATTCAAACGCGTGAACCAAACGCTGCTGTATCTGCCTCACTTTCTGTCCTGGGTTATCATCGGGGCAATTGCGTACCAGCTGCTTAGTGAAGGCGGCGGTGTCGTCAACAATCTGATTGAATTGATGGGCGGTAACCGGGTACCTTTCCTTCAGGAGGATACGAACTGGCTGATCAGTTATCTGGCCATCGGGGTATGGCAGAGCATGGGCTGGGGAACGATTATTTACCTGGCTGCAATCAGTGGCATTAACCCGGAAATGTATGAAGCGGCAACGGTCGATGGAGCCGGACGCTGGAGAAAGGTATGGAATATTACCATTCCTTCGATCCGTGCAACCATTGTAACGCTGCTGATCATGAGTTTGGGTAAAGTCATGGAAGGCTCGTTCGAGCGGATCTGGTCGCTGCAGAATAAAGCCACCACAGAGTTCACAACGACCATACCGGTGCTGGTGTATCGTTGGGGGATCGAATCCGGTAACTTCAGCCGGGCGACAGCGGTTGGATTATTCCAGTCCGTAATCGGAATCATTCTTGTCATTACGGCTGACCGCATTGCCAAAAAACTCGGCGAAGACGGTATTTTATAGAAAGGAGAGAACCCGATGAGCGCATCAACCGGCAATCCTGCCGCACCAAGCAAAGGTCGTTTTGATATCTGGGATATTCTAATTAAATTCGCTATTATTCTATTCTCACTAGCCTGTTTATTACCGTTCCTGCATGTGGTATCGAAGTCCATGAGCGCTGACTCTTTTGTCATTGCCAATCAAGTATTTCTGTGGCCGAAGGGCTTCACTCTGGAGGCATACAGCAAAATTTTTGCTGATGCGAGTATCCTCCGCTCCTTGTACATTTCGGTTATCGTAACTGTAATGTTCACCGTGCTGGGAATGGTCCTGACCATCTGTGCAGCTTATCCGCTGTCCAGAGCCCAATTTAAGGGCAGCCGTGTCATCACCTTCTTCTTCCTGTTCACAATGTATTTCAGTGGAGGGATTATCCCGGATTACATGAACATTAACAATCTGGGTCTGATGGATACGATCTGGTCACTGGTTCTGCCGCTATCCTTCAGTGCTTTTAACCTGCTGATTATGAAGACGTCACTGACAAGCAGTATTCCGGTGAGTCTGGAAGAATCTGCGCGGATCGACGGCGCCGGACATTTCCGGATTCTCTGGAGCATTGTGATTCCGCTCTCCAAGCCAATTATCGCTACACTGTCGCTCTTCTACGCGGTTGGCCGCTGGAACGCCTATCAGGACGCTCTGTTCTATATCAAGCATGCCACTGATCTGCGCCCGCTGCAGCTCAAGCTGTACTATCTGGTCATCCAGGCCAGCGAGAGCTTCCAGCTGGAAGCAACCACAGTAACACTCAGTAATCCGGAAGTTCTTAAAGCGTCGGTCGTAGTCTTTGCAACTTTACCTATTCTCTGCGTCTATCCGTTTGTCCAGAAATACTTCGTTCAAGGTACGATGCTTGGCGCAGTCAAAGAGTAGTTGTAAAATCCGCAAGCAGCAGTTATACAGTCCGAAAATTCAAAATGGGGGTATTACAATGAACAAAAAGGGTTTTGTATCCTTAATGATGGCATCCGTCATGACAGCCGGCATGCTAGCCGGTTGCTCCGGAAACAACAACAACAACAATAGTGCAGGAAGCAGCAATGCGCCTGCGAACAACCTGGCTGAAGGCGAATTCGCTGATTATTCTCAGGGCTTTAAGGAAAAGGTAACCATTGACATCCCGGTCTATGAACGTGCGTTCGAAGGCTGGAATGTAACCGATAACTACTATACCCGCTGGGTACAATCCGAGTTCGGTGACAAATACAACATCGAGGTCAACTATGTTCCGATTACCCGCAGCAGTGAAGTAACCGATTACGAGCAGCTGCTGGCGTCACACAAAGCTCCGGACATTATTTTCCACTACGATATGCCGCAGGCGCTGACTTATTACGGCGAGGATGTTATGCAGCCGCTTAATTATGAAGAAATAGAAAATTATGCCCCTACTTACTGGGCCAATATGGGTGAAACCATCAAGCAGTACGGCACAGTGGACGATCAGAACATCTTCTTCTTCGCGGCACGTCCGGAAGCAGACAACTTCGTCAACATGATCCGTAAGGACTGGGTTGAGAAGGTTGGCATGAAGGTGGAAGACCTGACTTCCCTCGAGAAGTACAATGAAATGCTGGTAAAATGGAAAGAAGCCGGACTGGGCGTGACTGCCGGCAACCTGCTCCAGAACAACTTTAACTACAACTATGCCTTCCGTGAATGGCCGGTTGACAAGGAATACCGTGCGCTTTACTCCGATCTGAGTGTGGCTGACTTCACGACTGCAGATACCGAGCGTTTCCTGCGCAACCTGAACTATCAGTACAACAACGGCCTGATCGACAAAGAATTCTATCTCCGCAGCGACGACAATAAGGTTAAAGCTGAATTTGTTGCTGGCAAGACAGGTACTTATGCAACCTATCTGACCAACAACGCTGACGTTTTCGCAGCTACTTTGGCTAACAATCCGGAAGCCGAATTTGCTGTAATTCCTACTTATGCATTGGTACCTGAAGGCAATAAGCCTCAGCAACGCGCATACTGGCCGTTCGGCTTCATCATGGGGATCAACTATGAAACCTCTGCTGAAGAACGCGCCGCAGTCTGGATGTACCTGGAATGGCTGAGCCAGCCGGAGAACCTGTTCAAATTCCAGAACGGGGTTGAAGGCGAGAACTACACGCTTGATGCAGAAGGCATTGCAGTGAAGAACCCTGATTTCAAGGGCGAATCCGTTCTGGCACAGAACAACAACAAAGACTACTGGGCACTGGTAACTGAAATCGCTCAATATCCGGATGCCGAGAAGACACTGAAATCCAACATGCGTAACTGGTCACCTGCCGGTTATGAGTATCTGGCTGAAGATATGGTGAAATACTATAACGAAGCTGCTGAATTCCGTACACCGGACGCTATGTTCACCACTGTTCTTGAAAAGGTTAACGAGTATAAAGCGGATCTGAACTCCCTGTTCCAGGATCTGTACGTGAAGACTGTACTGGCTCCAGAAGCTGAGTTCGACGCAGTCTATGCTGAAGCCAAAGAAGCTTACCTGAATGCAGGCTACCAGGAGATTCTTGACGAGAAGCAGGCTGCGATCGACGCTGGCAAATTCCGTTAAGACCTGATATTAACAAAAACGAATAAACGCAAATAACAAAAATCCCCGGCGGATCTCCACAGTAGTGGAGGTCTGGCGGGGATTTTGTGCTGTTCACGTTATATAATGATAGGTATATGAAAGGAAGTGGTCCTATCCTTATCATTCTGGTATTACTCATATTGTTAGTGATAGTCCAGACCGTGTATATCCTGCATTATAAAAGCCAGGTCAGGAATATCGGCAATCAGCTGTCGTTTATTATGGAGCACCATTCATTCAAGTTTATTACAACACAATTAAAGCCGCGGGAAATCAGCAGTCTGGTCCGTGAATGTAATGCCCTGCTGGACCGCCAGCGGGCGGTCGATCAGCAGTTCAACCGCAAAAACGAAGAGATGAATTCCACCATCACCAGTCTGTCGCATGATATCAGAACTCCGCTTACGGCACTGGGCGGCTATCTGCAGTTAGCGCAGCGTTCACAAGATCAGCAGGACAAGGATCAGTACATCTCACAGGCCAGGTCGAGAATAGAGCAGATTATCAAGCTGGTAGACGAGCTGTTTTTATATACCAAGCTTCAAAATCCGGAGTATGTCTTTAAGCTTGAGTCCCTTGACATTGTTGGACTGCTGAAGCGGAACCTGTTCACCTTCATTGATGATTTTTCCCGGTCGGGATCTGAACCTGAGCTAAAGCTCCCGGAGCTGGCCGTTCCTGTTATAGGGGATATCAGTGCCGCAGAGCGGATTTTTGCAAATATCATCAGCAATTATCTCAAGCATGGAGAAGGGCCGTTTACTGTTGCTTGTGAGGAAAAAGAAGATACTGTATGCATACGCTTCACCAATCAGCTAAAAGCAGGTAGCAGGGTTAATGTTGAACAGATTTTTACCCGTTTCTATAAGGAAGATCCTTCCCGTACCGTGCATTCCTCCGGGCTTGGCCTCTCTATTGTGAAAGCGCTAATGGGCAAGATGGACGGACATACAGAGGCTGCATGCACAGAGCATACCTTTAGCATCAGTGTTGAATTCAAAAAAACAGTAAAGGAGCATGCACATGTGCGGTAACGGAAGCGGCAGGCGGATTCTGATCGTTGAGGATGACTGGCATATTAACGGGATCATCCGTGACGGCCTTGCATCAGCAGGCTTTGTGTGCACACAGGCGTATTCGGGCAGTGAGGGGAAAATGAATCTGGCTGCTCAGGAGTACCACCTTATTGTGCTTGATCTGATGCTTCCCGGGTTGTCCGGCGAACAGTTCATGCACTATTTGCGGAAGGAGCTTAAGTCCGGAATTCCGGTGATTATCCTCTCGGCCAAGGACGGGCTGGATCATAAGCTGAACCTGTTCGCACTAGGGGCCGACGATTATGTGACCAAGCCCTTTGAGATTGAGGAGCTGATTGCCCGCATTCATGTTCATATTCAGAGAAATAACGCTGGTGAACCAGCTAAGACTTTCCGGCATAAAAATCTGCTGCTGGACACAGACGCATACAGTGTGAACGTTCACGGAACGGCTCTCAATCTGACCAGGCAGGAATACCGGATTGTTGAATTGCTGGTGAAGAGCCCGGACCGGGTGTTCACGAAGCAGGATCTCTATGAGCTGGCTTGGGATGAGCTGTATATGGGCGAGGACAAAACAATAACCGTGCACATCAGCAATATCCGCAGCAAAATCAAACCGTACGACAGTGAAGCTTATATCGATACAATCTGGGGAATCGGCTTCCGGCTGAGTAAATAAGCGGCTTTGACATTTCTTAACCTTTTGTTGGCGATATCTTAGTTTCATCCTGTTAACCTGGTTGTAAGGAGGTGCGGGCCATGAACGATTGTATTATTGAATGCTGCGGACTTACCAAAAGGTATAAATCAAAAGCAGCCGTGCTGAATGCCGAGCTCAAAATATACAGGGGCGAAATTGTCGGGATCATCGGTAAAAACGGTGCAGGCAAATCGACCCTGCTGAAGATGATCGCCGGACTGGTGTATCCTACATCGGGAGAGCTGCATTTTTTCAACCGTGCGGCGGCCGGGGAGCAGTCTTTTTTTGAGCGGATGGGTGTGCTGATCGAGAACCCCGGACTTTACCCGAATGCTTCGGGTTATGAGAATTTGAAGCTTCTGGCTATAGCCTATGGCCTCAAGGACAGTAAAGCCAGAATAGAGGAATTACTGCAGCTGGTGGGGCTGGACAGTAACAATACGATAAAAGTTAAAGGGTATTCCATGGGGATGAAGCAACGGCTGGGTATCGCAGTCGCTTTGCTCGGTAACCCGGATGTACTGATCCTGGATGAGCCGATTAACGGTCTTGATCCGCAGGGGATTATGGAGATCCGGCAGCTGATTCTGGAGCTTAACAAGGAGGGGCTGACGATCCTTATTTCCAGTCATATTCTTGAGGAGTTATCCAAAATAGCCACCAAGTATGCCATAATCCATCAGGGCGAAATTGTCGAGGTGATCTCCAGAGAGGACCTGCAGCATAAGTGCGAGGAGCGGATTGAGATCAGTGTGGAAGCAGCAGAGGCGGCGATTCCTATTCTGGAGCGGGAACTGCACATTATGAAGTACAAGGTGGTTGACGGCCGGACTTTGTATGTATATGACACGGATATGCAAATCCGCCGGATTACGCAGGTGCTGGTTGAGCATGGAGTTATGGTGGATTCGATAACAAGGCACAAGCAGAGCCTGGAGCAATACTTACTGGAACGGACGGAAAGAGCGGGTGAACTTCATGCTTAATATTCTCAAAATGGATTTCTACCGCTTCCGGCGCAATAAAATCATGTATCTGCTGCTTCTGGTATTCTGTGCCTTCCAAATCTTCGGGATCTTTATGACAAAGCAATACGCGCAGGAGATGGAAAAAGGCGGTGTTTCCGTCAGCAGCCTGAATGAGAGTGATTTCATCCAATACACCATTTCGCAGCCGCCGTCGTGGATGCTGATTTACATTGCGGTGTTCAGCATTTTTTTCTACACAAGCGAATTCAATTCAGGATTCCATAAAAACTACATCCCGATGCATAGAGCCAGAGTTCATTCTGTCTGTTCAAAAATACTGGTTCTCGCAGCGTTTGTCGTTATGCTGTTCGTAACCATGCTCATTGCCGACTGGATCGGAAGATCGCTGTTTTTTGACAATACCAGTCTCGGTGATCCTATGTACCTGATCAAGCTGCTGCTCAGCCAATTCATGCTGCACTGGGCGTTCTCCATTCTTATTCTCTATATCGTTATGGCCGTCAAAAATGTGCTGGTCAGCCTTACCGCCGGATTTGTTCTGGCACTGAATGTGGCAGGGATAGCTCTGTCTGCACTGGAATCGCTGGTTAACGGCCCGCAGCTGTCGCAGTATCTGCTCATGAACACCATCGTCCGGGTAAAGGATTTCAATAACATCAATGATATCCTGCATACAGCAGCGGTTGCGGTGATTGTAATTCTTGTATTCGGTTTCCTTGCGGTCCGTTATAAGCTGCGGGAGGATTTAAACTGAGAGGCTGGGGAATGAGGTAGCGGTCGGATGAAGCATGGGTAAGCCCGTACCTATTTCTCCCGTACAGGCACTTCTGGGCACTAACCCACATACAATAAAAGGACCATGAACCCGTAGTTCTCATCATAGACCGGTTTCATTGTACATGTGCGGGAGGTGTCGCCAAGTTGCCAGGGATCATAAGTACAATCGCGCTGCTGATTAAAGAGTTAACACTGCTGGTGTCGTATGTAAGAAACAACGCTTTTCCACAACCACTCTCCGAGCAGGATGAAAGCAAATACTTAGGCATGATGGCTGAGGGAGACGCCAAGGCTAGAAATCTGTTAATTGAACATAATCTGCGGCTTGTTGCCCATATAGTCAAAAAATTCGACAACACCGGTGAAGACATGGAGGATTTGATCTCCATCGGCACCATTGGGTTGATCAAAGCCATTGAGAGCTACCGCCCGAACAAAGGAACGAAGCTCGCTACGTTCGCGGCCCGATGTATCGAGAATGAGATATTGATGCACCTCCGTTCGCTGAAAAAGACCCGTAAAGACGTGTCTCTCCATGATCCGATTGGGACAGACAAGGAGGGGAACGAGATTACCCTGATTGATATCCTCGGGTCGGAGACGGATGATGTCATCAAAGAGGTCGATCTGAAGATCGAGAAAAGCAAAATCTACCGTAACCTCGATATTCTGGACGAACGGGAGAAGGAAGTGGTCGTCGGCCGCTTCGGCCTGGACACCGGCGGGGAGGAGCGGACGCAGCGGGAGATTGCGAAGGATCTGGGGATCTCGCGGAGTTACGTGTCGCGTATAGAGAAAAGGGCGCTGATGAAGCTTTATCATGAGTTTTATAAGGCGAAGCGTTAACTCATAAATTGCCTGTAGGAATGAGACATTAAAGGTCTCAGTCTTACAGGTTATTTATTTTAGAAAACTCAATGATTAGATTCTATACACCATGCTTTTAAGTTGATATAAATTGTGCTTTGCTGTGGTATATCCGAGCTATAAACAGAAATGAAGTATTTCTATATTGATGAATTTTACACAGGACCTTGCAAAATCGTTAGAGAAGATAGTACGGGTAAGATAGAGAAAATGAATGAACAGGATTAAAGGAGGGGAGATGGTGGAAGCATTAAAGGCAACACTTCATAGAATCCGCAGCCTCAAAAAATTCACTCAGGCTGGGCTTCCGAATCTCACGGAGAGATGAAGATAATTTTTTGAACATCTATGAAGATATAAAAATTAATATACTTCCGGCTTTTTGTATAGAAAAAGAGGGTTTTTATTACTTACTGTGATAATATGGATTTTCTAAGTTAGAATAACTGACATGAATATTTAAGAGTGGATTTTGGATTTGAAGATTAAAAAGAGTAAGAGATACCGCAATCTCGACACCGGCGGGAAGAGCGGATACGGCGGTAGACGAAGGAATTGGAGATCTCGAGGAGTTATGTGTCAAGGATAGAGAGGGAGCGCTGAAGAAGCTTTATCATAAGTTTGATAAGGTCGATAAGGTCTAGCGGTGAGTGTGTAGGCTACAAGGTAGTGGTGATAACAAAATGTATATAAGAATCGGCTCATCCCAGGATAAGCCGATTCATGTATAGCTATCAGATGCTGCTCTTATTCATTCAATACTCAGGTAATGGTTCTAACCGTTTGTCTTTCTACAATGGAGTGTACGCATATTTGACTCTGGGCGATTTCCCCTGATTCAATCATATTAATCAGCTTCTCTGAAGCGATCATTCCAATGTCATGAAGCGGCTGCCGGACTGTAGTCAATGGCGGATTAACCATCCGGGCTAACCGGAGATCGTCGTATCCCATGATGGAGATGTCCTCGGGTACGTTCAGTCCATGCTGTGTAGCGGTTGAAAGAGCACCGATTGCCATCTCGTCACTGGCGGCAAATACTGCAGTAACTTCAGGTGCTTTCTTTAAGATGGACTTCATGGCTCTGCTGCCGCTTTCATACATGAAGTCTCCATATGTGAGATAACTGCTGTTAAAAGCAATTCCGTGGGCTTCCAGCGCCTTGCGGTATCCTTCGACTCTCGGCGTCCCTGCGATGGGATCACCTTTGGTTCCGCTAATCATGGCAATTCTGCGGTGGCCTTTGGAGACCAAATAATCGACTGCATCATAGGCGGCTTGAAAATCATCGACCTTAACATAAGGCACATTGGGGAAATCGGTCTGGGAAGAGATTAGCACTACCGGGACTCTCATGTCCTCGAGCAGGTCATAATACTCCTCCTTAAGTACTTCACTGGAGAAAAGAATCCCGTCAACCTGCTTCTCGCGCAGAAGCTGCAGATACTTTAGTGTGCGTTTGCCGTCTTGATCGGTATTACAAACCACCACACTGTAATTGTGGTTATGGAGATATTCGTCGATTCCGTGCAGCAGATCGGAAGAGAAGGCACTCGACACATCAGGAAATAACACGCCGATGGTTTGGGTACGCTTGTTGATCAAGCCGCGGGCGATTGCATTGGGCTGATACTTCAGCTCTTTAATGGTCTGATCTACCTTTTGCTTCGTTATATCTGAATAGCCGCCCAGGTTATGCAGCACTCGAGAGACTGTGGCGATAGAAACATTCGCCTTCTGGGCAACATCTTTAATTGTGGGATTCATGTAATCTCCTGCCTATCGGTTAGCGTTAAATTAACAAAGGAAATGAAGTAAACGTTTACGAAGAATATAAGTCCTAACATATATTTTGTCAATAACGTTCATGTGTTAGAAAAGTAAGCATTGACAAGGAAAAATAATCAGGATACTTTATAGTAAGCGTTTACGTATTGCGAATATCAAGCGGAGAGAGATGTGATGCTTTGAATTGGCAATTAGTATTTTTCGGACTGGGCAGGGAATATCTCAGCAAAAGATCTTTTTTACCTATTTGAGTAAACGTTTACGTTACTCAAACCTCCTTTCTAAAAGCTGTACCTCTTTAAAAGCCAACATCCGTATCCAGTCTTGGCAGCATTGTTTTCTTCAAAATTATGAGTATGAAGGAGTGGTCTTATGGTCAGGAAACAAGCATTTCTATTTCTTTGTTTAGTGCTGTTACTGGTTCAGACGTTTACATCAGGTTATGCCCGCAGTGGAACGGCTCAGGCGGAGCCGGCAGGTGAGGTCAACCCAAAAATACTAAAGATGGTGCCCTCAAAGGCCCGCTTCGCTCCGGGTGAGGCCGCAGAACTGATCTTGACCCTGGATCAATCTGCGGATTGGAGCGGCAAGCTGCATATGGAGATTTATCAGCTGAATACGCTGATCGCCGAAGGCAGCAAAGATCTGACGGTTCTGCAGAAAGGAAGCAACATCCTTACCGTGGGCTGGACACCCCCGGCTGGAGATTTCCGCGGGTATATGGCCAAGGCCTGGATCGGAGGCGCTGCACCAACGGATTATGCAACCGCAGCCATCGATGTTTCAAGTGATTGGACGCATTTCCCAAGATACGGATATGTAGCGGATTTCCCGCAGGAAACAGCGGAAGAGAGTGACTCCAAGCTCAGAGAATTGTCTCAGGACTACTACATTAATGCCTACCAGTTCTACGACTGGATGTGGCGTCATGATGTCTCGGTTTATTCCAAAACAGATGAGAACGGACAACCGCTGACAGATGGGGACGGAAATTTTATCGATGAGGATATTAACACGGATACACATTATATGGATCTGCTGGGGCGTTCGCTGTATCCCTTGAGCGTTAAGCAGCAGGTAGAGGCTGCCCAGAAATACGGCTCTGCAGCCATGGCCTATCAAATGAATTATGCGGCGCGTGAGAACTATGAAGATTTCGGCGTGAGCCCGGAATGGGGACTCTATAACAGTGCTCAGCTTGACCAAAATAATCCGCAGAAAGACCAAAACGGCTATACCTTTGATGTGAACGGGAAAAAAACCTCCCTGTTCCTGCAAGACCCGGGCAACAAGTTCTGGCAGGATTATATTACCAGACAATTTGACCGTTCGATTAACACCTTTGGGTTCGACGGCATCCACCTGGACCAATGGGGAGCAAATGACAACAATTATCTGTATGACTATAACGGCAACAAGCGTTACTATTCTCTGGATTATGCCCGGCTGATTAACTCGGTTAAGGATTCTTTGCTTGCAAATAATCCCGATAAGAGCAAGGTTACATTCAATATGGTGGGAGGCAATGCCGAATATAGCGCTGTCCCTAATCCGGATACGAAAACCGATTTCGACTACAGTGAGATTTGGCAGGACCGCAACCATTACCGCGATATCCAGAAGGTTGTGGAAGATACCCGGGAGAAAGACGGCGGCAAAGCAATGGTTATTGCCGGCTATATGAACTATAAGGAGGCTACAGGTCTGCCGACCCGGGGGACGGAAGCTCTGGATGTTCCGGTAACGCTGGATTACCGGTCCCGGATCACCAAAGCTTACGGTTGGGTAGGCAACTTTGGACGCAAAGATACGGATGCGGTGACGTTTACAGTAAATGCACCCGCAGACGGTCTGTATACGCTTGTTCTCAATTACGGGCAAGGCAATGGCTCCGGTGCTCCGGAAGGCAAGCTGATTGTTAACGATGAAATTGCTGCGGCAGCCATCCCCTTTGAAGCCAATACGGGTTGGGGGAACCCGACTGCACAAGCTACAGTGGCAGCAACGCTGAAGAAGGGTGAAAATTCAGTTAAACTCACGCTGAACACCAATAACCAGTGGCTTAATCTCGCGAGCCTGGAGGTGCAGGGCCAAGGGATTAACGAACGCTACGAGGCGGTAGATGCCAAGCTGGATACTGTAATTGTGGATCAGTACAGCAATGTGTATTATTTTGATACCGCAGGCGATTACGTGAAGTTCCAGGTGAACGTTCCAGCTGAAGGAGATTATCCGCTTGGATTCAGCTTTGCTTCGGATTGGCAAGCGGTGAAACGTGAGCTGCTTGTTAATGATGTGCCTCAGGGAGAGGTTACATTTGCCGGTGTGGGAACATGGGATAAGTTCTCCGTGATAAACAATCTGCAGACT
Source organism: Paenibacillus sp. DMB5 (assembly GCF_001517085.1). Lineage (GTDB taxonomy): Bacteria > Bacillota > Bacilli > Paenibacillales > Paenibacillaceae > Paenibacillus_AQ. Next base: position 107,537 of record NZ_LRAC01000037.1, on the reverse strand, counting down.
GTTCATCTGAAGGAAGGCGATAACACGATAACCCTGAAATCCTCTACAAATGATCTGGGTATCAAGCTCCAATATATGACTGTCGGCACACAGAAATACTACACGCTGTATGCGGATATCCCGCAAACCAACAGCATGAATTACAGTGAGAGCAAGACGGATAATTTCGGACAGACCGGGCAGACGGTCACCTATAATGTATATGCAGACCGTCCGCTGGACAAGATTACGGTCCTGTATCATGGAGATAATGATCCTGTAATGTCGGTACTGGTGGACGGGGAGCCGGCTCCGCAGGCACAGAATATCACGTTCCCCAAAACAGCTGGCGGCTGGAGCGGTACCATGCAGCCCCTTGAAGTGTCAGTCCCGCTCCAGAAGGGATACCAGAAGGTTACGCTGAAGATGGAATCCAGCGGACAATATACCAATGTTGGCGGGATTATAGCCGGAGGGTACGAATACAGCACAGGCAGCGCTGAAGTGACTGGAGGAGTTGTTCCTATAACCGGATATGCCTCCGATTTCAATAATGTCAATGATCGCTTGGCGTTTACAGTAAATACAATGCAGTCAGGCCTCTATGATCTCGGCTGGATTTATCAAAATGATGCCCAGGGAGCAGTGACCATCAGCCGCAGCGTTTATGTCAACAATGACGCGGGAACTCCAGTAAGCTTTGCGCCAACCACCGGCTCCCGCTGGGGAGAAGCGGCAGTTAAAGGCATCCCGCTGGCAGAAGGTGAAAACACCATTATTATTAAAATGCCGGAAGGCCAGGACAGCGGGATCAGGCTGGATAAGCTGAACATTACCTTATCCGGTGACCCGGACGCTGTAACCCGCAGCTATGAAGCTGAAAGTACAAACACGGAATCACCGTTCTCACTCTATAAGGATACCGTGCTGAATTTTGGCGAAGCCGGCCAGCAGGTAACCTATCCGGTGAACATCCCTCAATCGGGGGAGCAAAGTCTGATCTTCACATATTCCAATCCGGGCGGTTTAACGACCCGTTCAGTTTATATTGACGGTGTGCGCGCTAAGGATGAACATGGCAAGGAGCTGAAGATCGGATTGGACAGCACAGAGAGCAGTGAGAAGTACAGCGGGGACGGCTATGTGATTATTCCACACATGGAAGCGGGCATTCATACCGTTACCCTTCGTATGGAAGCGGACGATATCGCCGGAACGATCCAGCTGCGCGGGGTAACGGCGGGTTATTTCAACGAGCCGTCTGTACGGCTGATGGATGCCGGGCTGGCATCGATGGGTGCTACTCATATTGAGCTGGGGACTGCTGAGCAGCAATCGGAAGGCCCGAACATGCTGGCCCATGAATATTATCCAAACCGCAGCAAAAAAATGCTGGCCTCCACCAAGGATTCCATGCAGGAATATTATAAATTTAATGCAGCCTATGAAAACCTGCTATTCGGCAGCACAGCCGATTCTTCAACAATGGTATTCGTAGAGGCTGATGGCGGCAAGCTGGCTATAAGCAAAGACGGAACGGAGAATACAATTTGGGCAACCGTCCGAAAAAATGACACGAATCCAGGCTTTGAACGGTATGACGTGCTGCATCTGATCAATTTGTTTAACAATGACAGTAACTGGAGAAATGCAGCCAATGAGCCGGCAGTCCTCCACTCCTTGGAAGTATCATACGATATCGGGATTACGCAGAAAGAAGTACCGAAACTGAAGGTCTATGCCGCTACGCCTGACGCCGGGCACGGCCTGTCACAAGAGCTGGAGTATTCCTGGGATGGTGAGAAGCTGCTGATTAAACTGCCTTCTCTGCAGTATTGGACAATGATTTATATCGACAAAGACCCGGTAACAGTAACAGTACAGCCTATCTTCAGCAGTGAAGAACCCTGTCTTCCAACCGAGGCACCGGCTGTAACCGCTGCTCCAACACCGGCAGCCACTGCTGTGCCGGGATCAACGGGAAGCCATGCCTCGAATACGGCTACGCCGACTCCGGCAGCAGCAGAAAGGGAGGCCCTTGTCCTGCAGGCTGAGGACCTAAACGTGGCGGCCGATGGGAATATCACAATTGCGGTCAATGAGGAGAAGTACAATCGGATGCTCATTCCGGTTTCTGCTATAGAGGGATTACAAGGAGATAGCCTGCTGCTTCAAGGCAATAGGTTCACCCTGCATTTCATGCAGGACCATGTTCTTCAGCTTCTTGAAGCGAACAAAGGGAAACTGACAGCCGAGTCAAACATTCAGATTACATTTAACAAGCTCGAGCCAAAGGATGCTTTTCTTCCGGACGGGAAGCCTTGGATCTCAGCAGGACCCGTCTATGAATTTGAATTCGGAGTGACGACGGCAAACGAAGGCGTATCCAGACTTGATTCTTTCAGAAGTCCAATTCAGCTCACCTTAAAGTTTGACGGACTTACTGGACAAGGGGAACTTAATGATTTGCTGGGGATCTACTCTTTCCTGGAACCGCTCCAAAAGTGGGAGTATGTCAACAGCAGAGCAGATTCAGCAGCACAGCAAATCAGTGCGGACCTATATCACTTCAGCCGTTATACCATATTCGCTTACGACAAATCATTTACTGATGTGCCTGCGGAGCATTGGGCGTTCAAGGCCATTCATACCTTGACGGCGAAGCATGTGATTAGTGGAATGACAGAGAATACATTCGTTCCCTCGGCGAAGATCACACGTGCACAGTTTGCAGCCTTATTGGTCAGAGTGCTTCAATTGAAGGCTGACCGTCCTGTTGCGTTTAAGGATGTCGCTGCAGACAGCTGGTATGCGGAGGATATTGCTGCTGCTTATCAGGCAGGTTTGATTACCGGAAGAAGCGGGGAACGATTTGCGCCTAATGAACCTATAACCCGGCAGGAGATGGCGGTGATGCTGGCAGGCGCATTTATAAAGGCTGGCGGTACTGATAGGTCAGAGGAGTTATCATTAGCCTTCCGGGACAGCAAAGAAATTTCAGCCTGGGCACAAGCAGCGGTTCAGATTGTACAATCTGCCGGTCTGATGAAAGGTTATGCAGATGGGTCCTTTTTACCTGAAGCTCATGCTACCCGGGCAGAAGCGGCACAAGCCATAGCGTATTTGATAAAATAGAGCAAAGGAACTTAACTCATGCCGTTCAAGGGTCACCGAGGTGGCCCTTTGAGTCAACTTCCATTTAAAGGCCCCACTTTGTGGGGTTATTTTACTGTCAGATCACAGGAAGGAAGCATTATGAAGAACAGAAAAAATTCACTGGGTGTAAGGCTTATTCAACTCTTTGCTGCTATAACGATTCCTCTGCTCACTGTACTTTTTGCAGGAGGATACTATGCCAAGCAGAATGTTCTGGATCAGGTATCCAGGTCCTATCAGAACCTTGTTAGTTCCAACCTGCAAATGATGGAGAGCAGCCTCGGGGATATTACGATTAATCTGGTGGATATTGTTGATCATGATGAGAACTTTCTTGAGCTCACTTCCCCGGGGCTGACAGATTCCGAATATTTTTTCTCCCGGATGGGGCTTATGCAACGAAATCAAGCCTATCAGGCTTATTATCATAGCGTGGACATGTTCTATCTGTACTCCAGCGTCAACGATACACTGACAGTGTCCAATGTACTGGGAACAACAGAAGATTATATGGATGAAGTCCGGGAAGCAATTACAGGGACGGTTCATAACACGGATCAATTAGAATCGCTCCGGTATAGATGGACCCTCATTAAGATCGCAGGAGATTACTATCTGAACCGGATAGCAGGCAATGACCTGGGCAGTCCCGCCTATATTGGCGCACTTATCCGAATCGACTCCCTGCGTTCACCGCTAGGCAATCTAAACCTGCAATCCGGCGGGGATGTGCTTATCGTAGATAATGACGGGAATATCTTGACCAGTCCTTCAGAAACAATGGGATATAATTTCAAGCTGCCGCGTGAGGAGCTGAGCCGGAATGCTTCGTTTTCCTTTTCTCATCAAGGCGTAAAATTATTCGTTGTGTCCAGCCAGTCAGCGACTCTGGGAATCAATCTCTCCGTGGTCATCCCCGCTTCAGAGCTGCTTCAGGGCTTGAATATCTTCCAGATGATTATTAATGTGCTTCCTTTTTTTATTTTGATCATTCTGCTGGTCTACTTATATTATTTTCGCCGCATGGTCATCCGTCCGATTCTGGATTTACTGGGGGGAATCCACCGGATTAGGAAAGGTTCTATGGAGACCCAGCTTCCGTCTTCTAATCTGTTAGAGTTTCAAGCACTGAATCAGGCATTTAATTCTATGGTTGTTGAAATACAAGATTTAAAAATTGATGTCTATGAGGAACGGTTACATGCGCAAAAAGCAGAAATGAAGCATCTGCAGATGCAAATTAATCCGCACTTTTTCCTGAATACGCTCAATATTGTTTTTCAGCTTGCCGATCTGCAGCGATATGAACTGGTGAAAAAGACGGTGCGCCATTTGGTACAGTATTTCCGCTTTATGCTTAAGGTGAAGGAGAACAGTATAACTTTAGGACAAGAAATGGAGCATCTCCGCAATTATCTTGAAATTCAAAAGATGCGCTATCAACAGTCCTTTGAATTTCAGATTACTGTAGCCGAAGAGCTTAGAAGCGCCGTAATACCGTCCTTGATCATACAGCCATTTGTAGAAAACGCCATGCTCCATGGCATAAGTTTAAAAACCGAGACGTTCTGTCTGGATATTTCGGCAGTCCGTTCTGAAGAAGTGAATGATACCATGATTGTTGAGATTTCGGACAACGGAAAAGGCAGCAGTCCCCAGAAACTGCAGGAGTTAAATGCTCCTGATTACACGCCGGGAACTGAGGAAGGTCATATCGGGATCTGGAATGTGAAACAGAGGCTGGCCATGCGATATCAGGGGCGTGCCGGCATTCACTTCAGCGGGAATGAGCCATCCGGATTCCGGGTGCGCCTGATCCTGCCCATTGAATATACAGAAGGAGAACGATAAGCTATGCGATTATTGATTGTGGATGATGAACAATTTGCTGTAGAGGGCCTTCTTTACTGCTGTAACTGGAACGAGGCTGGAATTGAAGAGGTTGTGACAGCTAATAGAGCAGACAGAGCCAGAGAAATAATAAATGAAAAAAAGATTGATCTGCTGATATGCGATATTGAAATGCCCGATGAAGACGGGCTTTCGCTGGTTGGCTGGGTAAAAGAACACTCGCCCTGGACGGAAACCATCTTTCTGACCTGTCATTCCGAATTTTCCTATGCCAAAAGAGCAGTTAACCTCGGGAGCTTCGATTATCTGCTCAAGCCTGTTGATACAGCTGAACTGTTGTCTGTCGTATCGGGGATGATTGCAGCTGTCCGTGAGAAAGAAGAGTACGAGTCTTACAATAAAATGTACCATAAGTATCTTAATCTGTGGCAGCAAGAGAAGCCGAAGCGGGTGGAGCGTTTCTGGCAGGATTTGTTGTCCCGCAGCATTCTGTCTTTTGGAGATTTTTTCGAACGGGAGCTGGCAGGCGCCGGCGTGGGGTTAGAGCCTGCTGATCTGGTGTTGCCCATCCTGATCAGTATTGAAAATTGGAATAAACCCTTAAGCCCGCGAGATCAGGAGATTATGGAATATGCCGTCAAAAAAGCGGCGGCAGAATTCTTCACAGAGCAGTACCAAGGCGAGGCCGTTACTGATAAAAACGGGGTTTTGTTCATTCTGCTGTATGCCAAAGGCGGGGAAGCCGGGAAGCCTGGTATTCAGCAGCTAAAAGCTACCGGACAGCATTTTATTAAGGCATGCCAGGATATGTTCTACAGCATAGTAACCTGCTATGTCGGCTCGTTCAAATCCCTTCAACAGCTGCCGGGAATGTGCGAGAGCTTAAAGACAATGGAGCGTGACAACATTTCCCGGACACAATCGGTGCTCATATACATCCCTCAGGACCAAGTGCCGCTGTCCCCGGAGTCGGAAGGTATAGAACTTGATGATTTAGTTGCTTATATGCTAACCGGAAAACGTGAGTCTGCTGTGCAATTTATCCATAACCTGGCTGAAAAATTGCAGGCTGATCCATGCTTTCAGGGAAGACATTTGGACGCATTGCATCAGGATACGTTGCAGATTATATACCACTTCCTGCAAGTCAGAGGAATTAATGCAGGCAGTATAGCCAAGTTTACAGATTGGACAAGCGCCCGCATCCGGGGACTGTCTCAATACAGGCATTGGGCAGAAGGAATGGTATCTGCCGTTATGGAAGCAGAGTTCGAACGGCAGGAAAAAGGGGGCGTGATTGAGCGGTCCATCCGCTACATTCAGCACAATGTGGAAGAAGAAATCTCCAGGGATATTGTCGCTGATTATGTGGGGTTGAATCCGGCTTATCTCTCCAGGCTATTCAAAAAAGAAACAGGCCAAAGTCTCATTGATTTCCTGATTTCAGTTAAGATGAACCGTACCCGCGAGCTGCTGGACACTACGGATCTGCCGGTCAGCGCGATAGCACAACAGGTAGGATACAGTAATTTTTCGCATTTTACCAAGATGTTCCGCAAGCAGTTTGATGTCAATCCCCAGGAATATCGTAAAGTCACAAAACGAATAGACTGAGGTTATAAAAACGGCAGAGCAGCTGCAGTCAACTTCTTATAATGAAGACATAACCCAATAAGAAGGTGTGGAATTATGGCTTCGGAAAAAGGATTGAAACGGAAAGGCTTTTGGAAGTACAGGGCCTTGATTGTTCTGGCACTGCCTGGTGTGCTGCTGATGTTAATCAATAATTATCTACCCATGTTTGGGATTTTTCTAGCCTTTAAGGATCTGAATTATACGGACGGGATCTGGGGGAGCAAGTGGATCGGACTAGATAATTTCAAGTTTCTGTTTGCTTCAAACGACGCGTGGGTGATCATCAGAAATACGTTGCTGTATAACATCAGCTTTTTAGTAATCAATACCATATTGGCTGTGCTGTTGGCCCTTATGCTTAACGAGGTTAAAAATAAATTCGCCTCCAAGTTTTTTCAGAGTACAGTGATCCTGCCCAATTTTATATCCATGGTCATTGTCGGCTATATTGTCTACGGTTTTTTAAATCCGGAACTGGGCTTCGTCAATAAATTCATCCTGGAGCCCTTAGGGATCGATCCTACCAACTGGTATGCAGAAGCGCAGCATTGGCCTTATATTTTGACCATTGTGAACACCTGGAAGGGTGTGGGGTATTCGGCAGTTGTTTACCTGGCAGCTATTGTCGGGATTGACTCCGAATATTATGAAGCTGCTGTCATTGACGGGGCAAGCCGCTGGAAGCAAATGACGAAAATTACGATTCCTTTGATTGCTCCGATCATAATCATCATGACTTTGCTGGCGATTGGCCGGATTTTTAATGCTGATTTCGGCCTGTTTTATCAGGCGACAATGGCATCCGGTATGATCAAAGAGACAACGGAAGTTATCGATACCTATGTATACAATGCGTTACTGGTCACTGGCGATACGGGACTTGCCTCCTCGGCAGGGCTGCTGCAATCCGTTGTCGGCTTCACGCTAGTCGTGACTGTCAACCTGATTGTTCGTAAAGTCAGCAAAGAAAATGCCCTATTCTAAAAGGAGATCAATATGAATTCCAAAAGAACCAATCCCGTCATCATTATTGTTCTGACCTTGTTTAGCCTGGCGTGCCTGATCCCGTTCTGGCTTGTGCTTATGATATCGCTCGCCGACGAAGACTGGGTAACGGTTCATGGCTACAGCTTCTGGCCGGGTAAATTCAGCCTTGTCGCTTATCAGTATTTAATTGAAGATGCCGAGAAAATATTGCGGGCTTATGGAGTGTCTGCTGTGGTAACGATCACCGGTGTGGCTGTCAGCTTGTTCGTGACTTCGGCAATGGCCTATGCGTTATCAAGAAAAGAGTTTCCGCTCAGGGGGGCTTTGAGCTTCTACATTTTGATTACGATGCTGTTCTCGGGTGGCTTGCTGCCCTGGTATCTTGTATACACCCGCTTTTTACATGTTCAGGATACTTTAATGGCTTTAATCATTCCGGGCTTGATAGGCGGCTTCAACGTTATCATCATGCGGACCTTCTTTACAAACAGTATTCCGCCTTCCCTGATTGATTCGTCACAGATTGACGGTGCAGGAGAATTTCGGACCTACTTCAGCATTATTCTGCCGCTATCTCTGCCTGTTATGGCGACAATCGGGCTGTTCACCACCGTATCCTACTGGAATGACTGGTTTACGAGCCTGGTTTTCATCCAGAATGAGAAGCTGTTCTCTCTGCAGTATTTGTTGACCAAGACTTTAATGAATGCGTCATTTCTGCAGACTATTGCCAATAAGGCCTATAGCTCCACCGCTCAGGTCACGACGCCGCTTGAATCGATCCGCATGGCGATGGCAATGATTGCGATCGGTCCGCTGGTGTTGGTATTCCCATTCCTGCAAAAATATTTTGTTAAGGGTCTTACAGTAGGCGCTGTGAAGGGCTGATCCCGGCAGTATGCCGGATTAGTATAGGCTAGCAAAGGTTTCGAAGGTAAAAATAGAAGAATTCCAGGGAGGTCTACTATTTATGAATTGGTTAAAAAAGAGTTCTGCTGTGCTGGCGTCGCTGATGCTGACTTCAGTCGTAGCAGCTGGTTGCGGAGGAAATAACACAGCAAATTCACCGGCGGGTTCAGCTCAGCCGGAGGTGACAGCCAGCACGGGGCTCAAGCCTTACGAGGTTGTAATGGTCTTCCCCGATGCGCCGCAAAAAGACAATCAGCTGGTTCAGGATGCGATGAATGATTATCTGAAACAAACATATCCGGAATTGAACATGACGGTTAAGCTGAATCCCATCGATTGGGGAGCTTGGAGCGATAAAACGAATCTGATGATGGCTTCCGGTGATAAAATGGACCTGCTGTTTACGGCGGATTGGCTTGGTTTCCAGCAGCAGGTTACCAAAGGTGGACTGCTGCCGCTTGATGATTTGCTGGCCAAGTACGGTCCTGATATCGAAGCCGTAGAGAAGGATTATCACGAGCCGGCAAAACGCGACGGCAAGCTGTACGGCATTCATACCCATCAGGAGCTGGGCGGCACGCAGGGTGTTTACTTGAACAAAGAGCTTGTGGACAAATACAGCTTTGATCTGACTGCACTGAAGTCCGGTAAAGTCGAGGATCTGGAGCCTATGCTCCAAACCATCAAGGAGAATGAACCGGGGATTACACCTTTGGTGGCACCAAGCTTTCCGCTCGAAGCTTACTATTCATCCACAAATCTGGACTCTATTGTAAGTATTGCTGCTATTAACACCGTAGGGACAGCGGCTGATGATTATACAGTCATCAATTCATTCACCACCCCCCGGTATATGGAGCTTGCCAAGCTGACTAACAAATGGTACAAGGCGGGATACATTAACAAGGATGCACTCACTCCCGGTTTAGATGCCTGGAAGAAAATGCAGGCCGGTAAAGGGTTCGCCTTTGTAGGTGATATGGACATTCTGGCTGATATGGAGATTGGTAAAGCTGCTATCTCACCGAATGGTTCGATTAAGGCAGGGCGTGAAATGCTGCAGATTCCTCTTAATATTGACCGTCTGCAGACCGGAAAGATGACAGCAACTATGTATGCGATTTCGAAGAGCTCAGAAGATCCTGAACGTGCAATGATGCTGCTTAACCTTTTTTATAAAGACAAGGAATTGCTGACCCTCTTTAACTTCGGGATTGAAGGGAAGCATTATGTGCTGCAAGATGGTCAGGTTGCTCTGCCGGAAGGTCAAACAACAGACAGCGTCGGCTATTATCATGATATTATGTGGCAAATCGGCAATCAGATGCTTAACTACACCCGTGTAGGAGAAGACCCGGATAAATACCAGAACTATGAAAAATTCAATGAACACATTTCTTCAAACCCTTCCCGGATTTTCGGATTTGTGTTTGATCCGGAGCCAGTCAAAAATGAACTGATCTCAATCGACAATGCCAATAAAACCTTTGTGGACGGGCTGAAGTCCGGTCAATTGGACCCGGAAGAGGTTGTGCCTAAAATGCTGGAGAAACAAAAGGCAGCGGGAGCCGATAAGGTGATTGCAGAAGCACAAAAGCAGCTTGATGCCTGGCTTAAAGAAAACGGCAAGAAATAGCGGTGCTCCATTACTAAATTCATTAGTTAAACGAATCTGTCTGACAAAGGGGCATAATCCTTCGGTTATGTCTCTTTTCACTTTTGGTCTATAGTTATAGATAAATAGAACATATAGGAGTGGTTGCATTGAGTAATACGAAATGGTGGCAGACAGCGGTTATCTACCAGATTTACCCCAGAAGTTTTCAGGATAGTGACGGGGACGGAATCGGCGATCTCCGGGGAATTATCAACAGATTAGACTATCTCGGTCAGCTTGGTATCACTGCGATCTGGCTTAGTCCCGTTTATAAGTCGCCAAATGATGATAACGGCTATGACATCAGTGATTATCAGGACATTATGAGCGAATTCGGAACCATGAAGGATATGGATGAATTAATCGAACAAGCCGGTCACCGCAATATCCGGATTATTATGGATCTGGTTGTCAATCATACTTCGGATGAGCATCCATGGTTTATTGAAGCCCGCAAGGGAAAAGACAATCCGTACCGGGACTACTATATCTGGCGTGATCCGGTAAACGGCGGAGTTCCCAATTCCCTGCGTTCAACATTCAGCGGTTCGGCCTGGGAGCTTGATGAAACGAGCGGCCAGTACTTTCTGCACTTGTTCAGCCGCAGACAGCCGGACCTGAATTGGGAGAATAGCAAAGTCCGGCAAGAGGTATGGGACATGATGAATTTCTGGCTGGATAAAGGGGTCGGCGGATTCCGAATGGATGTGATTGATCTGGTCGGCAAAGTACCGGATCAGGAGATTACAGGAAATGGGCCGAAGCTGCATGAATATCTTCAGGAAATGAACCGGGAGACGTTTGGCAAGCATGATGTTCTGACCGTGGGAGAGACTTGGGGGGCGACACCGGAAGCGGCGAAGCTGTATTCCAATCCGGACCGGAACGAGCTGTCAATGGTATTCCAGTTTGAACATATCGGTCTGGATCAGCAGGAGGGCAGAGAAAAGTGGGATTTGAAGCCGCTTGCTGTAAGTGAATTAAAACAGGTGCTGGCGAAATGGCAGACAGAGCTGGGGAACGAAGGCTGGAACAGCCTGTTCTGGAACAATCATGACTTGCCGAGAATTGTATCCCGTTGGGGGGATGACGGGCAGTATCGTGTGCAGAGCGCGAAGATGTTTGCCATTCTGCTGCACTTAATGAAGGGGACACCGTACATTTATCAAGGCGAAGAGCTTGGAATGACTAATTATCCGGTTCAAGAGATCAGCGAAGTGCAGGATATAGAGAGCATTAATATGTATCATGAACGGCTTGCAGGCGGATATGCCAAGGAAGAGATTATTCATTCCATTAATGCCAAGGGAAGAGATAATGCCCGGACACCGATTCAATGGGATGCTACCCCTAACGGGGGTTTCACAACCGGAGAGCCATGGCTGCATGTAAATCCGAATTATACAGAAATTAATATGAAGGCAAACCTGGATGATACGGATTCAGTGTTCCACTGCTACCGGAAGTTAATCGAACTGCGAAAGAACAATCCGATCGTTGTATGGGGGGATTTTGAACTGGTGACGGGTGTGCCGGATCAAGTGTTCATGTATTACCGCCGTTACGAAGGTCAGACCTGGCTGGTAACTGCCAATTTCAGCAGGGAGGCGGTGGCGCTGGAGCTGCCCGGATTCGGTCAAGCAGGGGAAATAATCATCGGAAACTATTCCAGAGAAGACTTAGACTTTAAACAATTACAATTGCGGCCGTACGAAGCATTCGCCGTTAAACTTTTGTAGGCTTTAACCCCATCCGGGGCAACATCGGGTACACCTGATGCTGCCCCGGTTTTGTTCTTTAATGGGGTTCTTTTACCTGTCCCCGTATCTCTTTGTAATACTGTGAAGGTGTAACTCCAACAATCTTCTTAAACACTTTGCTGAAATAAAAAGGGTCATCCAAACCAGTCAAATAGCCGATTTCACCAAACGGCAGATGCGTAGCTTCAATCAGCTCTTTGGCATGGTTGATCCTTACACGGTTGACATAGCGCATGATACTCTGGCCTGTCAGCTTGGTGAAGACGCGGTTCAGATAGTCGTAATTGCAGTCAAATTCCTGCGCGATCCCCTGCCCGGTAATTTTGTCTGTATAATGCTCGTGAATATAGTCCAGGAGAGCATGGACTTTAATCAGGGGCTTGGTATTGCTGCCTTCTTGATTTTGAAGTGCTGTAATGAAATGCTCGCGTGACACATCGATAATCCATTCGGTAAACTTCAGGGCGGTTAATCCGCGGTTGAAATATTTTCTTCTGTATAATAGAAGCATTTCATTCATAGCATGAAAAGATAGGACGTTTTTGGACAAAGCGTAATGTTTCGGGAAATGGCAAATGAAATGCTCTCCTTCGGTTTGCCGTATCTCCTCCTCAAGTATGAAGCGCCTGGCCATCGCCAGCAAATCCCTTCCCTGAGCGAAGCTCATATCCGGATGCTCAAAATGAATAAAGTAGTAATCGCAGACATGTTTTTCTGTTCCTTCATGTTCAATATTCGGCTCCAGTAAAAGGATATCTCCTTTTTTAAGAAAATAGTGAATTCCGTTCTCTTTAAGATGAAGTTCTCCGCTTTTGATGAAATAGAGGACATACTCGTTGGTTGTTCTTTTAAAATGAATCCAGGGCTGCTTGTAGGAAACGTATCCCATCAGTTTGATTCTCGGCAGCATTTCGGTATTGATTGCAAACATATTTACTCCCCCTTAAGGCAAGTGAAAAGTAGTTTTTGTACAAAAAGGGTATCTTTCTGCCATGTTCGTTTATTCTAGCACAGACTATACTTTAATTGTGTTACAAACGATATTTATAAGGGGCAGGGTGGTGCAGTTGGCAAAACTGAAAGTCGGTGTAATTGGTCTTGGCGGCATATCAGACATGCATATTTCCGGACTTCTGGCGAATGAAGAAGCGGTCTTGTGGTCGATTTGTGATTGTAAGGAGGAAGTGCTGGCAAGCCGGGGAGAGCAGTATCAGATCCCGGAATCAAGAAGATACCTGGATTATACAGAAATGTTGGCAGACCCTGAGCTGGAGGCTGTAAGTATCGGTACGCCCAACTATAATCATTATGAAATTGCCTGTGAGGCTATCAAGCAGCAAAAGCCGTTTGCTCTGGAGAAGCCGGTGACGCTTGATGAACGGGAAGCTGCCGCACTGCGTGATCTGCTGAGTGAGACGGATTTAACGCATATGCTCTGTTTCAGTTACCGGTACAAGCCGGCGGTGAGATACGCAAAATGGCTGATAGATCAAGGGAAATTAGGTACAGTTAAACATGTTTACGGCCAGTATTTGCAAGGCTGGGGGCTAAGTGAACGGGTTCCGCTAGTCTGGAGATTCCGCAGGGAGCTGTCCGGTTCGGGCGCGCTTGGAGACCTGGGTTCGCATCTGCTCGATCTTCAGCGTTTTCTTGTAGGCGATGTGGAACGGGTAATGGCAGATGCCGGAACGATTATCAAGGAGCGGCCTTTGCTTGATGGTGATGGTAAGGGTGAGGTGGATGTCGATGATTTCTGTCATGTGCTTGCCAGGATTGAGGGAGGGGTCTCGTGCACCATGGCCATCTCCAGATTTGCATTCGGCCGCGGAAACTTTCAGCAGTTAGAAATCTTCGGAGAACGGGGAGCAGTGCTGTATAACCTGGAGGAAGAGGATGTTCTATATGTTAAATTAGCTGAAGATGGCGATGAGGTATTCCGGAAAGTAGAGATTCCTGCAGAATTTCAGGTGGATCAAATGACAGCTTTCATTAATCTGGTAAATGGACATGGTGACGGATACGATGCCACTATGGAAGACGGCTATGTAAACCAGCATGCGATTGATTCAATCCTAGTCTCATTAAAAGAACAACGTTGGATTTTCATATAACAAGGGGGAAATATCATGTCTACAATCAAAATCACAGTCTGGAACGAATATCGTCACGAAAGACACAATGAAGAGGTTAAAGCTGTATATCCGGAAGGTATTCATACGGTGCTGGCAAGCTATTTGAATACACAAGAAGATATGGAGGCACGGACGGCGGTTCTGGATGAACCGGAGCACGGATTGACCAGCGAAGTGCTGGAACAAACGGATGTACTGCTATGGTGGGGACATTTGGCCCATGACGAAGTAAGTGATGAGATTGTGGAAAAGGTGCGGCAAAAAGTGCTGAACGGCATGGGATTAATCGTGCTTCATTCTGGACATAACTCGAAAATATTCCATGCTTTAATGGGTACCAATACAGGCGCCTTAAAATGGCGCGATGACGGTGAGAAGGAGCGGATCTGGATCATTGAACCGGGGCATCCGATTGCCAAAGGACTTGGAGAATATATTGAAATTCCAAAGGAAGAAATGTATGGCGAACGTTTTGAGATTCCGGCTCCGGATGAGCTTATCTTTATTTCCTGGTTCGAAGGCGGAGAAGTGTTCCGCAGCGGCTGCTGCTACAAACGCGGACAGGGGAACATCTTTTACTTCAGACCCGGGCATGAGACTTTTCCGGTCTACCATCAGCCTGAGATTCTTCAAGTCATCAGCAACAGCGTCCGGTGGGCAGTCAAAAGCAGCCTTGCCAAAGTCTCATACGGGCGCGTAGCGCCGCTTGAGCTGATTCCTTAAAACAAAAATGATTATTTTCTTGACATCGCATCGTGTCCACAACCTCAAAAAATTCGATAACACCGGCGAAGACATGGAGGACCTCATCTCCATCGGTACGATTGGGTTGATTAAGGCGATTGAGAGCTACCGCCCGAATAAGGGCACAAAACTCGCCACGTTCGCGGCCCGATGTATCGAGAATGAGATATTGATGCACCTCCGTTCGCTGAAAAAAACACGGAAAGACGTGTCACTTCATGATCTGATTGGGACGGACAAAGAGGGAAACGAGATCACCCTCATAGATATACTCGGCTCGGAAACAGATGATGTGATAAAAGAGGTGGATTTGAAGATAGAAAAGAGCAAGATATATCGGAACCTCGATATTCTCGATGAACGTGAGAAGGAAGTCGTGGTAGGGCGGTTTGGTTTGGACACAGGCGTGGAAGAAAGGACGCAGCGGGAAATTGCGAAAGATCTGGGGATCTCTCTGAGTTATGTGTCGCGTATAGAGAAAAGGGCGCTGATGAAGCTTTATCATGAGTTTTATAAGGCGAAGCGGTAGTTGAAAAGTAGCCTGTAGGAAAGAGACATTAAAGGTCTCTGTCTTACAGGTTATTTATTTTAGAAAACTCAATGATTAGATTCTATACACCACGCTTTAAGCTGATATAAATTGTGCTTTGCTGTGGTATACTCGAACTACAAGCGGAAATGAGGTGTTTCTGTGTTGATGAATATTACGCAGGACCTTGCCAAACTAATTAGACTAACAGGCGACCGTGCCAAATTGGATGCTAAAGCAAATGGAACATATATAGTATATAAGACAAATGAGGGGCAGATTGTTAGAGAATATAGTACGGGTAAGATCGAGAAAATGAATGAACAGGGTTGCTTATCTACCTTTTTTTGAAAGATGCTGGTTACCCGGGATTCAAGCACTTAAATTGCAGTGGATCGAACTATTTGAATATGGTGTTGATGTAACTGAAGAAAACCTGCCAATCATTCTTGACGAACTAAACCAGTTGAAGAATTGGACTGCCATTAAGTTAAACGAAGCAGACAAGGAATATCTCTTTGAAAATGTAAATCCGCTAACCGAAGAATTACCTCTGCTTTTCAGCGTAAAGATGCTGTTGTTATCATTGGATGAGATGGTTTTAGTAACTAGCCAATCCAAACTCCAACTTTATCTAAATTGTTAAGTGCTATTTTTATTATTTCTAAAGCGTTGTTCACTCTAAATTCAATATAGTCTTTTCTATAATCTGTATGTTGGCTAATACGATCTAAATTATCAAGCAAAATGAGAAACTCAAGTCTCAGTTTTTCAACATATTCATCGTATACAATAATATCATGAGTTTTTAGAACAGGTATTAACTCACATCCAAGCTCAACAATCAAATCATTTCCCCAGAGTGTTTTTCTGCATATCTCAACGCCAAATAAATCATTATGAGGCGATGGAACTTGCCTTTCTAAAGCATCAGTGACTATATCTTCTACATTTGCTTTACCTGTTAAGTTAACCGTTAGACTCATATTGTTAAACCTCGGTCATTTATTTTTCACTTATTCTAAGGAAAAATTAATATGTTGTCTATTAACGAATTCTCTTTAATCTGGGGCGCACATTTATAGTTAGTGATTAGCTATAACCTACAATGTGTTTCGCCCTACCTATGATAGGGTTCACTGTATTATCTGTAACGAAAATTATTAAGGCCATCCTTTTAGGATGGCCTTAATAATTTTTTAATTCGCAGTCTCCAGTAATCTAGCAATAATTGTCGCAAATTCCGCTCTAGTAATATCTTTCTCAGGCTTAAATGTATTATCTGCGTAGCCTGTAATAATATTATTGGATGCGAGTGCGTCAATGGAAGCATAATACCAGGCATTTTTTTGAACATCTGTGAAGGAGGCAGTTCCGGTACCTGTCAGTTTAAAAGCTCTGGCTATCAGAGCCGCTAATTCACTACGGCTGATCTTATCATCCGGACGGAAGCTTCCATCACTATATCCGTTCATCAGGCCAGATCCGGCAGCTGCCCCAATAAACTTATTTGCCCAATGAGTTGAAGATACATCTGTAAAGTTGCTTTGTTGTCCTTCAAGTCCCATGTGAGTTGCAATGACCTTAATGGCTTCGGCACGGGTCAGACCTGAATTTGGACGGAAGGTACCATCGGCATAACCCGTCAGTAGTCCCTTGGCAATAAGGAAGTCAATGCTTGCTTTTGCCCAATGATTGATTGTATCTGCAAAACTAACAACTTCCGGCTGAGGTGCAGGTGTTTCTACAGGCGCTGTTGTTGCTGGAGGAGTTACTGTGCCTACCCCAGTACCTGGAGCCGGGTTGGTTGTTCCGTTATCTATTGGACCGGGATTAGTAGAGTTTGAAACGTATCGAAGCGCCGGAGCAAAGGTTGTAAGGATTCTGGCTTTACTTTGCTGCTCAAGTGCATAGCCCATCCCGAGAATCTCCGCATCATCCCATGCTCTGCCAACAAGCTGCATTGAGATAGAATATCCGCTGTCATTCGTTCCTACAGGAACTACTACCGTAGGCAATCCAACAGTAGACGTTAGTACGCCTGTTCCGCGGTCAGAGCTTAATTGGGAAGCTGCAGCATCATTGTTGTATACGTCACTAATAAATCCTGCGTAGACAACAGCATCCACTTTATTATCGTCCATCCACTGTCTGATAACTTCCTTATAATCTGTTCTATACTTGATATAATCTTGAACAGCCTGTTCAGTCATACGAGTTGGGGTACTGTATGCTCTTTGATTATAAATAAGCACCTTATCTGAAGCTAATACACTTGCTCCATCAATGTAAGGGAAATCTTCATGAAGCTCAATATAGCGTGCCCAGCCTTCAGTAGATCCATTAATGCCCGAAGGACGACTAGGTCCTGATGGTACTGCCGACATTTCAACCATTGTTGCACCAGCTGCTTCAAGCTCTGAGAACTTATCCATTACTGCTTGTCCGGTATCATCATCGGCAAATGTAGAGACAAAGGATGCAGGAATATATCCGATTTTCTTGCCTTGCAATGCCTCTGAATCCAGAGAATCCTTCCAGTCAGCCGGACGCTTATTATCAGCATCAGCAGTCACTGTAAAGATATCCTTTGGATCTGTACCCGTTGTTGCATTTAAAAGAATAGCCAGGTCCGTTACTGTTTTGGCAATGGGACCTGCATAATCCTGTCCCCAGGTGAGTGGCATTACACCAGTAACACTTGCTATACCGTCTGTACCACGGAAGTTAGTTAAGCTTGCGCCAGTAGATGGTGCATAAAGAGATACCCCTGTTTGCGATCCCATTGCCGCAGCTGCGAAATCAGCGGCGACAGACACTGCCGATCCTCCGCTGGAGCCAAAAGAGGTTTTGGATGGATATAGCGCATTCCATGTCTGCATCCAGCCACTTTCACTGAAGCTGCCGCTATTTGCAAACTCGGAGGTATTGGTCTTACCAATAATTACAGCTCCAGCTTCTCTTAGTTTAGCAACCTGGTAGGCATCAGAATCAGGCTGCCAGCCTTCGAGGGCTTTTGTACCGCCTGTAGTCGGCATATCTTTGGTATCATATATATCTTTAATGGCAATTGGAATCCCTAGCAGATCACCTTTAGCGCCTTGTGCCCGGGCATCATCAGCAGCTTTTGCCTGGGTAAGCGCCGTTTCAGATACATGCAGGAAGGCATGTAATCCCATTTGACCTTCATCATAAGCCGTGATTCTATCTAAATACGCTTGAGTAATCTGGACGGAGGTCGTTTTACCATTTATCATATCCTGCTGCATTTGTGCAATGGATTTATTCGTCACATCGTAAGGGGATGAAGTTACTAGTGCTTTGGCTGCAGGAGCATTTGGAATCACCAGGCTATCTCCAGTATCAAGTCCTTCTATACCAGATATATCCCAGTTACTGATAGAACGAATTTGTGCGTTGGTTAATCCGGTCACATCCAGCTGACTGTTAAGTCCATTTAGCCTAGTAACCAGGTTGTTCAATCCTTCTTCACCGGCTTCTCCAACTTGTACATAATGTACAAGGGATTTCGACTCGCCCGGCCTTATATTTAAGGTATTAATGAACCCGTAGAAATTCGCATCATTTCCAGACTTGGCTAATGGTGTTGTGAATGGATCCTTTTGCTGATTACCCAGACCGGTTAATCCATTATTAAATGGAGCTGGAGAGCCGACTGCAATACCAAACGGCTTATTGTTTCTAGCGCTGCTGTCTACTACAATCCATGAATCATCTGTGGTTACCTCTAGATCATTGGAGTAGGTTGCCTTTACTACTGAAGCATTTGCCGCTGTACCATACCCCAAAGAGCCTCCGAAAGATACATCGACCTTTACAGCCTCCTGATTAATATTAGTGAAAGTATCAAAGAATCTCGTTCTATTATTTTTTGTATCGACATAAACAGCTCGAGTGACGGTTACATTTCCCAGATTTACCGATTGAGTTGAAGTGAAAGTATTAACGCCATCGAATTTCAGGTCAAACCCGCGCATCATTTGGCCATTCATCAGTGAGGCTGAAGGAGAGGACACTTTTACAAAAATATTGCCGAAGCCTTGTACTTGTGTAGATCCGACTGTGCGTAAGCTTCCTGTGTCTAAGCTGGGGGCAAAAACATCGTGAATCTCCCATACTGTGCCACTCTCTGAAGTGACTCTAGTTAAAGCATCTGCTGTTTGAAACGGAATGACTCCCGAAGCCATAACTGAAAACGCAATTGAAGTAGCGATAGTTTGCTTTTTACTCCAATTCTTTTTTGCCGGTGAAGATTCAGGTTGAGTGGAGCCAGAATGATTTTTTTTAGTTTTACGTAGATGCTTAAACTTATTCATTTAGTGATCTCCTTTTCCTCTATGTATATTATTAATTCATGTTAGGGAATATAACACCGTAATTCTTATCAGTCAATTAAAATTTTAAATTTGATATAACTTTTTTAGCTTTTAACAATAATTAAAGATTATATCTATCATTATTTGTTATATTAATGTTATATATTAAATGGATACATAAACAAGCGAATAAACAGACGCCCCCCTTAAAGCTGGCGTTGGAACTCCCACGGAGCTGATGCAGCTATGAGAGGTGTTTTTTATATGGGGGCGGACACTCTATTGTACAAGGTGGAAGGTATGGATTATGCTTGATAAAAAGGATGATCAAAGGAGATGCTGAGCGATGTCGGGGTACGATTTTCCGAGAAATGAAACGAAGAAGCCGGGGTATACGCTGGTCTATGAGGATGATTTTGATTCAGGATACCTGGACCGCAGCAAATGGCTCCCATTCTATCTGCCGCAATGGAGCAGCCGTGCAAAGACCCAGGCGAATTACCGGTTCGAGGACAGCCAGCTGATCCTGCAAATTACGGAAGACCAGGAGCCCTGGAGTCCTGAATTCAATGGGGAAATAAAGGTCAGCAATCTTCAGACTGGGGTCTATTCCGGGCCGCTCGGCAGCGAGTATGGCCAGCACCGTTTCTCCGGCAGCTGCCGCGTCCGCGAAGAACAGGCTGAGGAGAGGTTGTTTACACCTCAATACGGCTATCTGGAGCTTCGGGCGAAGGGGCTATATCATCCCAATAATTTGTGTGCCCTTTGGATGATCGGCTTCGAGGACCGTCCGGAGCGGTCTGCTGAGATCTGCGTGTTTGAGCAGAAAGGCTGGAATGGCGGAGACACGGAGAAGTCGGTCATCGGATTCGGCCTGCATCCTTTTGGGGATCCGGCCATCGAAGAGGAGTTCTTCGAGCGGGAGTTCCCTATCGACGCCAGCCGGTTTCACATTTATGCGGTAGACTGGACAGCGGAGGGCGTCGGTTTCTACATCGATAACGAGCTTATACATCACTCGAAGCAGTCGCCGGACTATCCCATGCAGCTGATGCTGAACATTTATGAAATTCCGCAGCCAGAGAGCGGGGACAAGTCAGCGCCCGAGTACCCGAGCGAGTTCCGGGTCGATTATGTCCGGTTCTATCAAAGGGATTAGGAAGCTCG
Organism: Paenibacillus sp. DMB5; assembly: GCF_001517085.1. Taxonomy (GTDB): domain Bacteria; phylum Bacillota; class Bacilli; order Paenibacillales; family Paenibacillaceae; genus Paenibacillus_AQ. The sequence goes on along the minus strand of NZ_LRAC01000037.1, from coordinate 86,694 downwards.
GCGAGCTTGCTACTCATGAATCTCCACAATTTTAGTGTTGACGAATTCGGGTACTGATTGGCCGTTTACTATCGAGCGCAGTGTGCTGATAATAGCTTCCCCCCAGTGCTGTTCATTCTGTGAAATGATTCGGGTGATCTGCCCATTCTTCTGCGATTCCTTTACCTCAGGAGTCAGGCCGAATGCAATGTTGTATCGCTTCAGGCCTTTGGCCTTCCAGACCAGAATGGAGCTGGAGCTGGAAACGAAATCGAGGTTAATCAATGCACTGAAATGCGGGTGGGCGCTGATCATTTGCTCCTGCTGCCGCATCGCGCCTTCTTCTGTGCCATCGTTGTTGCGAATGTCCAGTATATCTATTTCTGACTGGTTCTTCAAATAGTCCTGGAGCCCCGCGAGCCGCTGGCTGAGCCCGAACATATGAGGCATGCCGGATTGTACAAGAATCATCCCTTTGCCGTTCAGAAGTTTATTAACCGCCTGACCTATAATGGCTCCAGTCTCGTAATTGTCTGCACCAATAAAGGCAACCCGCCCGCTGGCGGGAGAATCGGATTCGAAGCAGACCACAGGGATGCCTTTGAGTACGGCTTTGTTGATCACCGGGATTAAGGCTTGCGAATCGACAGGATCTATGGCAATTCCGTCTACGTCCTGTTTGATCATCATCTCCATGATCCGGACCTGCTGTTCCAGATTGGCTTCATCCGGGGCTTGAACCAGCAACTTAATGTTGTGGCCTGTGGCGGCTGCCTCCGAATTCTCCGTAATGGTCTCATAGGTCGGATTCACCATCGGGTAGATAATGCCAAAGACAAGCGGCGGTTTGTTAAATTCGGTAGGAGGAGAAGGTGTAATGTCCATCAATTCCTGCCTGTCGTTTCTGGTGCTATTACCTTCGCATCCGCTTAGGAGAAGCAGAAATGCCAGCAGCGGCAGCAAGAAACGTTTTGCTTTTCCTGAGCCTAATTTCATAGATTGCTCCCGCCTTCCCTGACCCTTCGGCCTTGATCCTCTGCAAAGCCATGCTTCCGGTATTCAGTAGGGGTCATGCCGGTGACTTTCTTAAACAGATTGGAGAAGTAATGCTGGTCGTTGTAGCCTACCTGATAAGCGATTTCAAACGTTTTGGACCGGGTCGTTTTTAGCAGCTCTTTCGCTTTGCTGATCCGGGTAAAAGTTAAATATTCGGTCATCGTCTGCCCGGTCTCCTGGCTGAAAATCTTGCTGAGGTGGCTGGAGCTGACGCCAATCTGTCTAGAAATATCGAAGAGGGAGAGCTGGTCATCATCATAGTGCTGACGGATGTGCAGCTTTACTTTGTCAATCAGCTCTCCATATTTATCCGAACCCTCCAGCCGCCATTTCCATAATTGCTCCAGCAGTGTAAGCAGGTAATCCTGGCACTCCTCAATACTTGCGATGTTGCGGATCTGTTGCTGCAGATTTTTCATTAAATCCTCCGTATTTCCGCCCGTCTGAAAGCTTCTCTTGGCCGTGAGAACCAATTCAAGCGTAAGATCGTTGATCAAATAATAGGCGTACATGGATTCCCAGTTTATCCCGCTCATCTCTGCTGTGAACTGCCTGATGAAGTCGGGTGCTTCTTTTGAAGAGCCGAGCTTTAGGAAATCAATCAGCCGGTTCCGGTCGAGGAGCACTCTGTTTGTTAAAGAATCAAAGGAAAACTCCCACAGCGCGGCTTTGTTTTGCTTAGATAGCTTCTTCCAGGTTTTCTCTTCCTCAGCTTCCAGATAAGAAATATGGATTCCCTGCAGCCGATCCTGAACATTGCCGAGAGAGAGCGACAGATCACAGTTAAATGCTGCCTTTAGCTTAATTTGCAGACTTTCTGTAACGGTCTTCAGCTTGCCGGAAAGCTCTTCTCTCAGACTTCCCTTCATAATCACTACAGTTTCTGTACAGCTTCGTTTATACATGAAAATATCCTGAAGCGCAGCCAGCCGTTCATCTATCAGCTGTTGGGCAGACCGGTATGTGTCATGGCCAATGTCTGTGTCCTGCGGACCGGAAGGGGACAAGGTTAGAATGGCAACCGCATAATAGGGAGTGGTAAGCTGCAATTCCAGCTGATCCGCTGCTTCAATGGCGGCTGCGGTGCCGATAAGTCCGCCGCACAGATCCGCAAACAGCTTTTCAGGAGTGTAGGCATATCGTCTTTTCAAGCGCTGTTCTTCATCAATTCGGGCACTTACCGCATGTAGCAGCTGGATAAGGTCCGCAGAGCTGAACGGCTTCAGGCAATAATCTTCCACGCCGAGCCGCAGCGCGGTCTGTGCATACTGGAAATCGTTGTGTCCGCTCAGAATGATAATCTTGATCTGCGGGAGCCGCTGGCGGACGACGGAACTAAGCTCGAGCCCGTCCATAAAGGGCATTTTGATATCGGTAATGAGAATGTCAGGAATCTGCTGTTCAATCAGCGGCAGGGCCAATTCGCCGTCAGGGGCGTCTCCGCAATAAATGAACCCCTCCTTCTCCCAATCGACACACTCCCGTATACTTTCACGAATCAGAATTTCATCATCGACCAGCATTACCTTCTTCATGTCAAGCCCCCTTGTTCTTGGGTATGCGTACGGAGATTGTTGTCCATTCCCCGGCAGTGCTGTCCAGCTGGAGTCCATATTCTTCTCCGAAATAAAGGCGCAGACGCTGATGCACATTCAGCAGCCCGAAACCGCCTTCCGAAAGATCGCTTTCTTCTGCCTGGGCGGGCTGATTCAATTGATTCCTAAGAAGCTCCAGCCGCTCAGCGGAGATGCCGATGCCGTTATCCGTGACGGTGAGTACGACCGATGAATGGCCTTCCGCATAACCGCTGACCGTAATCAATCCTTTGCCTCGTTTATTCTTGATTCCATGATAGATTGCATTCTCAATCAGCGGCTGCAGTGTCATATTGAGAATCGGATACTCCTCAAGCTCTGGTTCCACCTGAATCTGATACTCGAGAATATCCCGGTATCTCATCTGCTGGATGATCAGATAGCTCTGAGCATGCGCCAGCTCAGTACGGATCATGACCCAATCCCGCCCTTTGTTCAGACTGAGCCGAAAGAATTGAGACAGCGCTTTTACCAGATGGATGACACTATCATTCTTGCCCGCTTCAGCCAGCCAGACGATGGAATCCAGCGTATTGTACAGAAAATGGGGATTGATTTGCGCCTGAAGCGTGCGCAGCTCCGCCTTTTGCAGCAGTTTCTGCTCCCTGATGCTTTGCTCCAGCAGCCCCTTTATTTTTTCAACCATGATATTAAAGCTTTGACCTAAGTCAGCAATTTCATCATTGCCCGAAGGTTTGACTTTAGCCTCCAGATAGCCGCTTGCGGTCAGTCTCATTTTATGCTGAAGCAGCTGGATAGGCTGGGTGAGCTTGCGGGTCAATAAGAAATGAATGATGATGACGAATACAATGCTGAGCACCACACTGACAATGATCAGCTGCCGGATCCGGTTCGCCTCAGAGACCACCTCTTGAAGCGGTGCAAGCCCAACGACCTTCCAGCCTGTAGTGAGCGAAGGGGTATAGACAACAAACCATGGCTGTCCCTTCGTATTTAATACAAAGCTGTTGCGGCTGGACCATTCTGGAGCGGAAAAGTTTGTTGAGGTAAGAATATTCAAATCCTGCCTGCCGGCTGACGGCACATAGATAGGATGATTCTCCTGGTCCAGGATGCAGAAGAACCCTGTCTTGCCGATACTGACGTTTTCGCCAAATTCCTTAAAGAAGGAATCGTCTAAGTCAATAATAATGAAGCCAATGACTTCATGGGTAATCCGCTGCTTCACAGCCGCAATTATAGAAATAACGCCCTGGTCCGGGTAGGTAAAGCCATCAACGCGGTCAAATTCGGATGTCATGGCAGGAGGGACCCTAAGCACAGCATCCGGATACTGGGTGAGGATCTGGAAATGCGGATTGCGCAGCGGATTGATATTGGACTGGAAGACTCCCTTTCGTTCACTGATACCTTTGCCATACAGATTAATAAAGCTGATATTCATAACATCTTCATATTTGTAGGTGTCCCTATAAAGTGTAAAAGTCTGCAGAATCTCCTTGGCTTCCTGATAGGTTTCCGACTGCGAGAACAGGAAGTGGATGACCTGCGGGTTCTTGCTCAATTCCAGCAGCCGTTCTGTGTCTGTAAACAGATTATCGATATTTCGTCCGAGCGTATCTGCCTGCAGCATGCTTGCCGCTTTACTGTGGCTGGAGATCGAAGCGTAGGATTTCTGGTAGGCGACAAGTCCAACTGCAATGAGCGGGATGGTGGTCAGTATGATGAACAAGACCAGCAATTTTGCCCTCAAGCTGGAGGAGATCAAACGTATCATCCTCATTGGTAATATCCCCTCAGTGTAAGATTCACATGGTTTCAAACCTTAGTGTATAACAAATACCGCCCTCTTGGGAGTGATAAAGAAAGCGCATCCAAAATCTACACGTTCCAAACAAAAATATACACCAAATTTAATATGAATCCTTAAAAACATAAAAAAAGAAAACAAATGGCAAAGCGAACCTGTATCTTGCCATTTTGAAAGCGGTTTATACTGGGGCCAACACCAAATGATGGTGAATGACAAAGGGGAGGAAATCAATTACATGAAGAGATTCGGGAAAATGGGAGCGGTTCTTGCGCTTACCTTATCTATGGTAATGCTCGGAGCGTGCGGCAATAACAACGAAGGAAATCAGGCGAATACCGGCAATCAGACAACTAAAGCTCCAGCGGCAAATACCGGCAATACGAAGGAAGCCAAAGATATCACGCTCGGATTCTCACAGGTTGGAGCGGAAAGCGGCTGGCGTAGCGCAAACACCAAGTCGATTCAGGATTCTGCCAAAGAAGCGGGTTATACCCTGAAATTCTCGGATGCGCAGCAGAAGCAAGAGAACCAGATTAAGGCGATCCGCTCTTTCATACAGCAAAAGGTAGATGTAATTGCATTTTCACCGGTCGTAGAATCCGGCTGGGATACCGTACTTAAGGAAGCGAAGGATGCGGGAATTCCGGTAGTCCTGACCGACCGTGCGGTAGATTCCAAGGATACTTCTCTGTATGTCACTTTCCTCGGCTCTGACTTCGTGGAAGAAGGACGAAAAGCAGGTGAGTGGCTGTCTGAGAAATATAAGGATACCACAGAGGATATCAACATTGTTGAATTGCAGGGAACTACAGGTTCTGCTCCGGCCAATGACCGGATGGCTGGTTTTGCTGAAGTGATTGCGAGCAATCCGCACCTCAAAGTAATTGCTTCACAGACCGGCGATTTCACACGGGCTAAGGGCAAAGAGGTTATGCAGGCCTTCTTAAAAGCCAATAAGGACATTGATGTTCTATATGCCCATAACGATGATATGGCACTCGGCGCGATTCAGGCGATTGAGGCAGCAGGGCTTAAGCCGGGCCAGGATATTACGATTATCTCCGTCGATGCTGTCAAGGACGGAATGCAGGCTGCAAGTGAAGGTAAAATCAACTTTATCGTGGAGTGCAATCCTATGCTCGGACCACAGCTGATGGACATTGTGCAGAATGTTGTAGATGGCAAGCCGGTAGAGGCGCGGATTGTGACGGAGGAATCGACATTCACTTCAGAGCAGGCGAAGGAAGCCTTGCCGAGCCGGTCATATTAATCGGTCAAACGGACTTATATGGTGCCACTCCGCCGGCTTCTCAAGCAGCTGACGGGGTGGTTTCTATGGACAAAGAGGAGTGGATGATGAAATGAGCACTCAGAAGCCCATACTGCAGATGAAGCGGATTCACAAGCGGTTTCCAGGTGTCAAAGCACTTAGTAATGTGAATCTCCGTCTGTTTCCAGGTGAGGTTCATGCATTGATGGGCGAGAATGGCGCTGGCAAGTCGACGCTGATCAAGGTGCTGACCGGTGTGTATTCGATAGATGAGGGCAGCGTGGAAATGGAGGAGGCCCCTATTTCGGTGCAGAGTCCGCTGGAGTCGCAGGCTGCGGGAATCAGCACGGTATATCAGGAAGTGAACCTATGCCCTAATCTGACAGTTGCAGAGAACATATTTATCGGAAGAGAACCGAGAAAATTCGGGAGAATTCTATGGAAGGAAATGAATAAGCGCGCTCAGGAAATCCTCAGCGAACGCCTGAATCTGCAGATTGATGTCACGGAGCCGCTCTATATGTATTCTGTTGCGGTGCAGCAGCTTGTTGCGATTGCCAGAGCGCTTAATATCTCGGCCAAGGTGCTGATTCTTGACGAACCGACTTCAAGTCTTGACAAGAATGAGGTGCAGCAGCTCTTCCGGATCATGGAGAAGCTGAAACAGGATGGGCTGGCGATTCTGTTTGTCACTCATTTTTTGGATCAGATGTATGAGATCTCTGACCGTGTAACCATTCTGCGGAACGGTGAGTTTGTCGGCGAATACATGGCCAAGGATCTGCCGCGGCTGGATCTTGTGCTCAAAATGATCGGCAAGGAGCTTAACTTATTGGAGGAATTGCCTAGTCTGGCTGAAGAGTATAAGGATTCTCTAGGTGAAGAATTGGTCAAGGCGGAAGGTCTGGGGCGCAAAGGAGCTATCGAACCCTTCGATCTGTCCATCCATAAAGGAGAAGTAGTGGGACTTGCCGGTCTGCTCGGATCAGGCCGGACGGAGGCGGCCCGCCTGTTCTTCGGTGCCGACAAGCCGGACTCCGGCAAACTGAGATTCTCTGGAAGAAGCGAAGGTGTCCATACTCCCCGTGAAGCGATCGGCCGCCGGATTGCATTCTGCTCAGAGAACCGTAAAACGGAGGGGATTATCGGCGATTTGACCGTCAGGGAAAATATTATCCTGGCTCTCCAGGCCAAACAAGGTGTATTCCGCACCATTTCCCGCAAACAGCAGGAAGAGTATGCAGATGAATATATCTGCATGCTGAACATCAATCCTCCGAGTCCCGACCATCTGATTAAGAACCTGAGCGGTGGGAATCAGCAAAAGGTGCTGCTGGCCAGATGGCTGCTGACTTCACCACAGCTGTTCATCCTTGATGAGCCTACCCGGGGAATTGACATTGGAGCTAAAGCGGAGATTCAGAAGCTGGTGCTGTCACTGTCACGACAAGGCATGTCGTTTCTGTTCATTTCCTCCGAACTGGAGGAGGTGCTGCGCGTAAGCGGCCGGATTGCCATATTACGTGACCGCCGTAAGGTTAAGGAAATCTCGGGCAAAGATATGAGCCAGCATCAAATTATGCAGGCAATTGCGGGGGGCTGAAACGGGAATGGGAAAACTATACAAGCATCATCTATTCTGGCCGCTTTGTATCCTGGCTGCATTGCTGCTGTTCAATCTGCTCTATTCGCCGGATTTCTTTTCAATCACAATGCATGATGGACATCTATACGGCAGTTTGATCGATATTCTGAATTTCGGTGCCCCGCTGATACTGGTGGCCATCGGGATGACACTGGTCGTGGCTACCAAAGGCATCGACCTGTCAGTAGGTTCAATCGTCGCCATCTCAGGTGCACTTGCCTGCCTGACCATCAGTAAAGGCACAGACCAGAACGCGCTGGGTCTGATTGTAATCTCTATTCTGCTTGCCGTCGGACTGTCGGTCCTCCTCGGGGCGTGGAACGGTCTGCTGGTCTCGGTAGCCGGAATTCAGCCGATTATCGCTACACTGATTCTAATGGTAGCCGGACGCGGAATCGCCCAGTTAGTGACCGGAGGGCAGATTATAACGGTTAGCAGCAGCAAATACTCCTACATTGGCTCGGGGGCGCTGGCCACACTGCCGTTTTCTATTTTTGTAGTAGTTCTGATGCTGGTTGTCGCCTTGCTGCTTACCCGCAAAACATCACTGGGCTTGTTCATTGAGTCGGTCGGATGCAATCCGACGGCAAGCCTTATGGCGGGCATCCGGGCAAATTGGGTCATTCTATCGGTCTATGTATTCTGCGGGGTGTGCGCAGGGATCGCCGGACTGTTACTCAGCTCCAATGTCTCGAGTGCAGATGGTAACAATGCGGGGCTATGGTATGAGCTTGATGCGATTCTGGCCGTCGTGATTGGAGGAACCTCACTGAACGGTGGACGTTTCTATCTTACAGGAACGGTAATTGGTGCGCTGATTATTCAGACACTGACCACTACGATCTATATGATCGGTGTACCTCCGGAAATCACGCTTGTTGTTAAGTCGTTTGTTGTTCTTGCTGTCTGCCTGATTCAGTCCGACAGCTTCCGGGCCGCCATTTTCTACCGCTGGAAGACGCGCCATTACCCCGGAGAAAAGGAGAGTATCCGTCATGTCTCTTAACCGCAAATATATACCTATTGTTGTAACGATTCTATTATTCCTTCTGATGTTCACCGCGGGCTCCTTCCGGTACACCGGCTTCTTCTCACTGCAGGTGCTCATGAACCTGCTTATAGACAATGCGTTTCTGCTTATTACAGCCGTTGGAATGTCGTTTGTCATTCTATCGGGCGGGATCGATCTGTCTGTCGGATCCATTATCGCACTCTCCACCATGGTTTCTGCCAGCCTGGTGCAGCAGCATGGCTGGTCGCCCGCGGTTGTTATACCACTGGTGCTGCTGATGGGGGCTGCATTTGGATGCGGGATGGGCGCCATTATTCATTACTTCAAAATTCAGCCGTTCATCGTGACACTGGCAGGGATGTTTATGGCCAGAGGGTTATGTTATGTGATCAGTATTGATACAATAACGATCGATAATCCGTTCTACGCCTCTGTAGCACAGACCAAAATTGCCCTGCCGGGCGGAAGCTTCATCTCGATCAGTGCCATTATCGCCTTAATCATTACAGCTTTAGCGATCTTCATCGCCCACTATACCCGTTTCGGACGCAATGTATATGCGCTGGGAGGCAGTGAGCAATCCTCGCTGCTGATGGGACTTCCTGTAGCACGCACTAAAGTTTTAGTTTATACTTTAAGCGGATTATGTTCTGCACTTGCCGGCATTGTGTTTACTTTTTATATGCTGTCAGGATACGGGCTTCATGCGGTAGGCTTTGAGCTTGATACGATTGCCGCTGTAGTTATCGGAGGAACGCTGCTCACGGGCGGTGTAGGATATGTACTTGGAACCTTTTTCGGGGTACTCATTCAAGGTGTAATTCAAACGATCATCAGTTTTGAAGGTACTTTGAGTTCCTGGTGGACCAAAATTGTTATCGGCCTGCTGCTGTTCGTATTCATCCTTCTGCAGCGGGTATTAAGCGCGAACCGTTCTTCACTGAAACAATAACAAGGAATATATGCATTGGGAGACAGTTTTATCTGTTTCCCAATGTTTTGTTATGTTAAATGAAATCGCTACCACAAAGGAGGGTCATCCATGAAACTGGTAAAATGGTGTCTGATTTTGGGGTTGCTGCTCATGCCGGGCTGTTCCAAGAGCAGCGGGGAAAGTTCTCTGCCTACAACGCCTCCGCCCGTTTCCCCCTTAATTACTAATTTCGAACCTCCTGGCGAGCCGAATCCCATGAAGCCTATTATTCTGGGATTCTCCCAGCTTGGCTCAGAAAGTACTTGGAGGGAAGCGAATACGGCCTCCATCAAGGAGGCGGCCGAAGAAGCTGGAATAACGCTGCTGATGACCAATGCTGAACAGGATCAGAACAAGCAGTTTGAGGCGATCCGTTCTTTCATCCGCAGAGATGTGGATATGATTGCTATTGCACCTGTAGTGCAGACGGGCTGGGAAGCTATTCTTGAGGAAACCAAGGAGGCTGGTATACCGGTCATTATCTTGGACCGGTCTGTGAACGTGGAGGACAGCTCGCTCTACATTACTTTTATCGGGTCCGATTTTTACGAAGAAGGTGTGAAGGCAGCCAAATATATGATGGATCGAATGCGCCATCACTCCGGTATCATTCAAATCGCTGAGCTGCAGGGAACGGTGGGATCAACCCCTTCTATCGACCGTGGATTAGGTTTCCGGAAGACCATTGAGGCAAATGTTAATTATCAGATCACTCAGACGAAACCGGCAGACTTCACTCAGAAACGCGGCCGGGAGGTTATGAGGGAGTTTTTGCAGCAGCCTCAAGAGAAGTGGCCCCAGGTGCTGTTCTCCCATAATGATGATATGGCAATAGGTGCAGTAGAGGCGATCAAGGAGGCCGGTTTGAAGCCGGGCAGCGATATCATCATTATTTCTGTAGACGGCACCCGGCGCGCATTCGAGCAGATGGTTGACGGGAATATTAATGCGGTTGTGGAATGTAATCCGCTGCTTGGCCCTTTGCTGATGCAGGCTGTAAAAGAAATCATGGCCGGGAGAACACTGCCCAAAAGGATGGTCACACCCGAGGATATTTTCACTCAGGATCTGGCTGCTAAAGAAGTGGAGTACCGTAAATATTAGGAGGAGCCGGATGCTGGAGCAGTACAGCGCTGCATGCTATTTTAAACCTAAGTATGATAGTATATTTGTTGTAAAGAAGAACTTGGAAATCATATTTTTTACAAGGAGTTGCTAACAGTGGATCAGAAAGCAGCGGATATTGCAGCCAACGAAACACCCGAAGGAACACAGATTTTGTATGGGGATTTTGCGGAAGGAGGGTCCTATTATTCTTGTACTTACCGTCCTGATGTAGTTTACGCGACCTACGGCGATGTGGAAAGAAAACTGCAGATTATCCTGCCGTCCCGAAGTGGCTATAAGTTTCCTCTAGTCGTCTTTATCCAAGGTTCTGCATGGAGAAAACAGGATGTATACTCCGGTCTTCCTAATCTCTCTCATATTGCAGCAAAAGGGTACGTGATAGCCAGCGTTGAAATTCGGGACACCGACATCGCACCCTTCCCGGCAGCAGTTGAAGATGTAAAATGTGCAATCCGGTATATGCGTAAACATGCTGAGGAGTATGGAATTGATACGGACCGTGTAGCGGTATGGGGAGATTCCTCCGGCGGACACCTTTCCTTAATGACGGGGCTTACCATGGGCGAGTATGATAACGGTCTGTACAGTGAACAATCGGACGAGGTTAGCGCAGTCATCGACTATTACGGGGTTTCGGACCTGCTGACCTTAGGAAAGTATAATAATATTCTTGACCACGATGCAGCCGACTCTCCGGAAGGCTTGTTCATTGGCGGGGCAGTAAAGGAACATACGGAATTGGCGAAGAAGGCGAGCCCTGTTCATCAGGATTTATCTAAAGCGCTTCCGCCATTTTTGATCGTGCATGGAGACAGTGACCATATTGTACATATTAATCAGAGCATAGAGATGTATAAAGCCTTGAAAGCGCATGGACAGAACGTATTATTCTATAAAGTGGCAGGCGCGGATCACGGGCCAGGCTTCTGGAGTCCTCAGGTGCTTGATATTACAGCTAAATTTTTATCTGCTCACTTAAACCGGCCACGCTGAGGAGGGATCACATGGAATTTGAGGAAGTGCTCACTGTACATGTGCAAATAGAGAAGTCGACCGAATTACGCAATAACGACGATGATTCCGTAGTCATGATTTCTTTCACCGGCACCGTGACGGGAAAGTATTTCACGAATCCGTCTAACGGTTTTCTTGAAGAATAAGCAGTTGGTAAGCAATACACCAAGAGTTCAGCCTGTAAGGTGCGGAACTCTTTTTTTATTGCTACAAAAAAGGGACCTGTAGATTCCTGTTTAATTAAATGCACCTGCATGACTCAACGCCAAATAGGTCATTATGAGGCGATGGAACCTGCTTTTCTAAAGCATCAGTGACTATATCTTCTACATTTGCTTTACCAGTTAAGCTAACCATTAGACTCATACAGTTAGCCCCCTGTCATTAAATATTTTACTTATTCTAAGGGAAAACAAATATGTTGTCTATTAACAAAATTCTCTTTACAGGTGATTAAAGAATGTAACGAAAAGTGTTAAGGCCATCCTTTTCGGGATGGCCTTTCCTTAGTCTAAATGCGCTCTCCTTTACCCCTAACCTTGAGCTGCATCCGTGTTCATGTAGTTGATTGCCCACATATGGCCGTCCAGGTCCTCGAAGGCCCAATGATACATGAAGCCGTAATCCTCAGGCTCTTCATACGATTTCCCGCCCAGGGAGACCGCAGTATTCACGATTTCATCCACTTTTTCCCGGCTCTCGAAGGCCAGTGCAATCGTCATTTGCGCATATTTTTCCGTATCAACGGTTTCCTTCTGCGTGAGCGACTTTAAAATTTCTTTGGTGAGCAGCATAACCTGCAGGTTATCACCGATTACGATGGCTACCGAGTCTTCATTATCGGGGAATTGCGGGCTCAGCTCGAATCCGAGTCCGGTGAAGAATGCCTTAGATTGCTCTACGTTGTTTACCGGCAGATTGATGCTCGTGAAGGTGGACGTTAATGCCATTTTTAAACACCCCATCATCAAATTGGAATAAGCAGATGCAAACCCAGTATAGCAACGAACCTCTCAACATACCAGAGTTACACGTAAGCCGGAGTCTGATTGGGGGCACTATAGTTTTGAACGGGAAAGTAGTACGGTACATTTATCGCTGCTCAGCATACCTCCACCAGGCAAATGTTCCGGCTATTCCGGCTACTCCCGTATACGCAAGAATCATGATACTGCCGAGCTTTAAAGAACCGGTGCTTTGAAATACCGACGGGATGGTCCACGGAAAATAGGGGGCAAATCCAAAGGAGGCCAACACGCTGGAAAGAATAACGATGATCAGGATGAGTCCGAGTGGTGCCAGGTATCCCTTGGTCACATTGGCCAAAAGTGTGCCTGGTGTGGTAACAAAGATGTACAACAGTGATGTTAAAAGGAACCTCAAGAAGATACTCCAGATGAAAGAAGCTGACCCGCCCTCAACACCCAGGATAGCCCCCGCAGCAAAGCCGATGGCAAACATATAGACGGAAAGCAACAGGCACCACGCTAGAATGGCAAGAAATTTGGACAGTACTATTTTCGGTCTGGAAACGGGCTTGGCAAGCAAATCTTTAATGGTTCTATCTGAAAACTCCCGTCCAAATACCCAAGCCGCGATAAAGGTGTACCCAATCAGTCCAAGCGGGGCAAGCGTATCAAGCAATTCGGTGAAATACTGTTCCCAATGGATGCCGCCGGCGCCGCTGGATAAAACAATGCCTACTCCCATCATGATTGGCCCAAATCCTAAAACAAGAAACATCAGCCAAAACACATTGGCGCGGATAATCTTGCGGGTCTCACAATGTAAAACAGAAAATAGATTCATTATTTATTCCCCCTGGTCATACCAATGGTGCGGAGAAAATATCCTTCCAAATCCTCCGTAATCACCTGAAGCGAGGTTGGCGGCTGATTGCATTTCACCAGCAGTTCGGCCAGCCGCTCAGGACGATCCGCTGCGTGGTCACCGATTAGTTTAATATAGCCGTCTATAGTCTCCTCAAATGCATAGCCATGCTCTTCAAGCACCTTCTTCAAAGCATGTTTGTCCCGGCCGCCTACCACTAAGCTTTTCTGTAAGTTTTGCTCCAGTTGATCCATAGCAACTTCTTTAACAAGATGGCCATGATGGATGATTCCAATGCGTGTGGACACTTTCGCGAGCTCCTCTAACAGATGGCTGGATAAAAAAACAGTTACGCCGAAATTTTTCGCCAGGTTATATAACATATCCCGTATCTCCGCTACGCCTGCGGGATCAAGGCCGTTGATCGGCTCATCCAAGATTAGAATTTGCGGATTGTGAATCATCGCTTTGGCAAGTCCCAGGCGCTGTTTGTTCCCTAAAGAGAGATGCTTTGCTTTCTTTTTTTGGTGCGGCTCAAGTCCCAGCTTATAGATAACCTGATGTACGGAATCTTTGTCAGGCACCCCCTGCATGCGCCTTGCGATGTCAAGATTCTCTACTACAGTCAGATCAGGATAAAAAGTAGCCTCCTCCAGATATCCAACGCTGCTCCATAATTTATAATTTCCGGCATCGACCTGTTCACCCAACATATAGAGCTTGCCGGAGGTTGGCTTCAGCATCGCCAGGAGCAGCTTAATAGTCGTTGTCTTCCCGGCGCCATTCAGTCCCAGAAATCCGAATATCTCTCCCCGGTGCACCTCCAGCGAAAGATTATTTAATACGGTATAGTCTCCATATCTTTTCTGGACCCCGTCAATTTGTATAGCGGGCGTTCCGGCACTCTTATTCTTTGATAACATTCGCATAGCCTTTAACTCCTTCACGTTAATCCCTAAGATTGGCGGGGCGCAGCTGGCCCGAGCCCAATAGAGCAGAGCCAATTCAGCGCTACCTCATGCAGCACGTTGATGTTGTCTACCTGACAGTGCTCTAATCCGCCAAGCCGTCTATCCTCTATCGCGCAGAATGTCTTGTTTTTCGAGCCTGCCTGCTCGTAATTCTTCAAGGCTTGTGTCAGCGGGTTAGGCTGAACCAATATCTCTTCTGCACCATGCATTACAAGCAGCGGACATTCAATCTGGTGGAGTACGCCCTCAAGATCATAGGCAAAACGCGGATTCCCCGCAAAATCCTCCAGGCTTTCTGCCCCCAGAATTCTCATGCCGTGTGCGGCCAGACTTGGCGGCATCCATGAAAGCATAGCCTTCCAGTCGAAGGCATGCGTACCGCCGTCAGAGATGACGGCAGCAATCCGGTGATCGAACGAAGCGAACCGCAGGGAGTCGTAAGCCGCAAAACTCTCCCCGTGCACAATAATTTTGTCAGGATCAACTTCCGGCCGTGTGAGAAGAAAGTCAATGGCCCGGGAATGAAAAGCCTCGCTGTCGGCACGTCTCCCCTTACCCTTTTCGTACATTGAGAGACCGGTACCAGGCTGATCATAGACCAAAAAGTTATATCCGCACGAAAGAAAGGCAGGACCCAGCCAGAAATAATTTTCAATGGACCACTCGTCACCACCGTTTAGTGCAAACAGGGTCGGCTTTGGACCTTTGATCCAGGAAGGGGAGAAGAAGTATCCATCCAGCTTGACATCCTCGTAATCAATCTCAATTTTCTCCGGGCGGACATCGAAGTACTTTCCGGCAGCTTCGAAGAGCTTATTGACCTTTTTAAAAATACGGATTTTCTCGAGATCATTATCCATCACCGCATACTCTGCGATTCTGTAGTAATTGCAGGCGCGAATGTAGCAGTTCCGTGCGGTATACCAGTTGCCGGCTGTTTCGGCCTCCTTGCCGTGTCTTTCCAGTGCCTGAGCGGTTATGAGCCATTCCCTGTGCCATGTATCCTTGTCATCGGGGTCGATTTTTTTGCAGGCCTCGTAGATTTCGGTGACGTCCGTAGCACCAAGGCTTGCCATACCCAAAGCTTTAGTAACCTGGTATGACATCATGTAGTTATCGGGCCAGCGGCTGAACTCGATTGACATTTCCATATCCTCCTTATTAAGTTCCGGTAATTGCAGTTTTTAATGCTACAAGTCATTTTTACATTCAAAGGTAAAGCTGCTTTAAAAGAAAAATAAAGGTTTATAAAGAGGATATAAAAAACTATAAAACGCAAAAAAAAGGCTGCTGCCGGGTGTGAACACCCAGGCAGCAGCCTTTACCTTTGTTGCAGAAAGAAGAAGGACAACAATAACTCAGTGATGTGCAGCAAGGGGAAGGCTGAATCTGATCCCCAAACCGCCATATTCGGAAGGGTAGGCAGCAATTTCGCCCCCGTGGTGTTCAATAATAGATTTACAGCTTGCAAGCCCCAGCCCCAGCCCGCCCTTTTGGATTTGCCGCGATTTATCCACAGTGAAAAATTTAAGGAACAGTGAAGAAATATCCTTATCCGGCACTCCAACTCCATTATCCTCGATTTGGAAATAAGCATAATGTCCTTGCACGTATCCGGTCATATACACCTTCAGCTCATTTTTCCCTCCATATCTTACGGCGTTGCTGAAGAGGTTGCCGAAAACCCGGCGGATCATCGGTTCATTGACCATCAGCAATATATTGTCCGTGAATGAATGACGGTAAGCAAGCTCGTAGTCAAGTCCGGCCAGCTCATAGTCATATTCAAAAGCAATTTGTTCAAATAATTGTGATGCTTGTACGGGTGCAGCTACCATGGATTCCAGCTCCAGCTTTTCTTTAGTGAAGCTGGAGAAATCATTGATAAGCTCGACCATATAGGCTGACTTCCTTTGAATCAATTCATAATATTCCTGCTTTTCAGTTTCAGGTAAGTCCTTATGTGCAGCAAGCAGTTCAGTAAAACCGTTAATGGATGTCAGGGGTGTTTTCAAATCGTGGGCAATTGCCGCAATCATATCGGTTTGCTCTCTGTGGGCAAGTTGAAGTCTATGCTCCATTTTATTGAAGTGTTTATAAAGTTCTCCGATCTCGTCGTTACTCCTCAAAGCCAGCGGAGGCATCGGATGTACAATATTTACTTCTTCCAGCCGGGTATTTAGCAGCCGGATGGGTTTCTCTATGCAAAAATAAATGTAGATAATCAGAATAATAAATATAAATAGCGCAATGGCAAATATGGGCAGAAGCAAGGCTATATATCGTGAGTCCAGCAAGGTGCCGGGTATAGGGGAATACACTGCAAAGACAAACTTCAAGTACAATCCAATGGAAAACATAAGAATTAGCAGCATCAGCAGAAATAAGAGGGGAAGCTTTATTTTCAGTTTCATACTATTGCTCTCTTTCCGTATATTTATATCCTATGCCCCATATGGTTTTGATAAAGTTAAATTCAGTACCCAGCTTCTTACGAATATTTTTAATATGGACCGTTACGGTATTTAACTCCCCGTATTCATCTCCCCAGACATTTTCATAAATCTGCTCACGAGTCAGTACCTGATTGGGATGATGCATAAGAACAGACAAAATTTGAAATTCCTTCGTAGATAAGTCGAGCTTCCTGCCATGCAGAAAGGCTTCAAACGTTTTATCATTCAAAATGAGCGGAGCATCCGCCTTTTCGTTAACGGGACTCAGTTCTTCCCACTCTTTAAACAGCCTGTCCACTTTTCTGAAATGGGCCTTTATCCTGGAGGCAAGCTCCTGAATACTGAAGGGTTTGGTCATGTAATCATCTGCCCCTATTTCTAGACCGACGATTTTGTCAATGTCCTTATCACGCGCACTTAAAAACAGGATGGGAGCATTATAAGATTGCCGGATGCTTCTGCAGACATCATGTCCATCCATATCAGGCATCACGATATCCAGAACGATGAAATCAATCTGGTTTTCTTCCAATGCAGCCAAGGCTTCTTTGCCGGAGTATGCCGGAATTGTTGCAAATTGCTCGTACCTTAAACTTTTTGTGATGAGTTTTACGATCTCTTTATCGTCGTCTACAACTAATATCGTTTTTGGCATTTTATACCTCCCAACTTCTGAACCCAACTAGAACCATTTAGCTTCAAAGCCCCTGTTTGATTAAACGCCAGATACGCTCAAACCTGTCCTGGTAGTCAGGGAAATTCCATGAATCTTTAAAAGAGGGGAGACTAAATACTGCAAATGCAGAGAGAATCGCCTCTGCCCGTTCGAAGCGGGGATCGTGATATTCCATGATGCCGTCAATAATCTGGTAGGAATCCCAGAGAACGTCACGTAATACGAGCGGATTGCTGTCTACATATTGCGTATTCAAGGCAAACATCTTGGGATTCTCGTTATAGGCGCGTTTTTTGGCATTCGCAAATGCCCAGAGCCAATCGTGGAGTAATTCCTTCGGCTTCGCCGAGTTAGTCATGTCGATTTGGATTTGTTCTGAAATCATCCGGTTGAACCAGCTCTTGGAGACGGCAGCCCAGAGCTCCTGCTTATTTTTAAAGTGTTTATAGAGCGCTGCGTGGGTGATACTTAATTCATCCGCAATTTGCGAGAGCGTCACTTCAGATTTATCCGTACGCTCCATTAATGCTTCAGCGGTTTCAATAATGAGCTCCTGTGTGATTTTAGCCATCCTGCTGCCAGCCTTTCTTCTTCAATAAATGCCTTAATCATCATTTATACCTGTCTGTATTTTAGCATATACAATAGCAGGTAACAATTGTTGACTTTTGTAACCTGGGGTATTATGCTTGTTGTGTAAGTTACAAAAACTAATAAATGTTACTTATTCTTCAGTGCAAAGGGGCTATTATTTATGAAAGCAGCACAAATCACCAAATATTCAAAAAAGTTTAAAGTGGAAGTCAACGATATTCCAATCCCGGAAATAAGTGATAACGAAGTCTTGGTCAAGGTGAAGGCAGCAGCGGTTAATCATTTGGAATTGCTTATCGCAACCGGGAGCGTGAAGCTGATCCAGGATTATAAGTTTCCACTGGTACTCGGTAATGAGCTGACGGGTGTTATTGAGAAGGTAGGTAAGAACGTCCATGATTTTAAAGCGGGTGATGCCATTTATTCACGTCTGCCGCTACACAAAATCGGTGCTTTTGCTGAGTACGCGGCGATTAGTGCAGATGCTATCGGGCACCTACCTGCTAATCTGGACTTTGTGACTGGTGCTGCTGCGCCATTAACAGGATTGACTGCCTATCAAGGATTACACGAGGAATTAGCTGCTAAAGCCGGCGAAAGCGTGTTTATTACCGGAGGTTCGGGTTCATTTGGCCAAATGGCTATTCCTATCGCCAAAAGTATGGGGCTTAAGGTCATTGTCAGCGGAAGCCCGCAAGCCCGTGAACGGACGATGGCAGCCGGTGCCGACCAATATATTGATTACACGACAGAGAATTACTGGGAACAGCTTCGTGATTTGGATTATGTGATGGATACCTTGGGACCAAGCGAATTTGATCATGAACTTGCCATTATTAAAGCAGGCGGCCGACTTCTTTCTCTGCGTACCGGTCCTAACAAACGTTTTGCCGAAGGTATAGGCTTATCAGGCTGGAAGCTCAAGCTCTTCACCATTGCCGGGGCTAAGTATGACTACAAAGCGAAGAAAAAGAATATTCAATATCATTTTATTTTTGTGCGCAGTGACGGCGAACAGTTGAAAAAAATTACGAAGATCATTGAAGATCACGGGATTGTACCTGCGGTGGACCCGACAGAATTCCGCATAGAGGACATTAACGAAGCACTGCATTTTGTTGCAACAGGTCATCCCAAAGGTAAAGTCATTATTCAATTTTAAGGGGAGGAGATGATGAAGATTGAAATTAGGAAAAAGAACCCTGGGGCAAATGATTCTTAAATAATTTATTCTTTACCGGTCGTTCTAATTTTGGTATACTGAGGCAAGTTAGATCTAACCGTGTAGTTTTTTTACTTTAATTAGAATGATCATTCTCAAAACATCTGAAATCACAATACTTATTTTAAAAGGGAGAGAATAGCAATGAAGTACACAGTGATCACAGGAGCAAGCTCAGGTATAGGATATGAGGCCGCATTGGCGTTCGCTGCCCGTGGCAAAAACTTAATTTTGGCAGCCAGAAGAACAGACAAATTAGAAGAGCTTAAATCAGCCATTCATGAGATTGATCCAAATGTAAAGGTTATTGTTCGTTCAACCGACCTGTCTGTTACAGAACAGGCTTACACACTCTACAACACCTTGAAGGAATACCAGATTGAGACCTGGATTAACAATGCCGGGCTTGGTGAAGCTTCTTTTGTAGCAGAACAGAATTTAGATAAAGTTGAAACGATGTTACGTGTTAATATCGAATCCTTGACGATCCTATCTACACTGTTTGTGCGGGATTATGCTGATGTAGAAGGCACTCAGTTAATTAACGTATCATCCGCTCTCGGATATGCTATTGCTGTTGGAAGTGTTACTTACTCTGCATCTAAATACTATGTGAGTGCCTTCACCGAAGGGCTTGCCAAAGAACTGGAGCTTAAAGGTGCTAAATTAAAAGCAAAAGTGTTGGCACCGGCAATAACCGAAACCGAGTTTGTGAAGAAATCAATAGATGCTGAAGAATTTGATTACAAAGCTAACATGCCTAAGTACCACACGGCCAAACAAATGGCGGGTTTCATGGTAGACCTTTATGATAGCAACGATGCCGTAGGTATTGTTGACCAGAACTATGACTTTAATCTGAGAAGCCGCATCTATCCAGTCATCTCAGAGCTCTAATTATAATCAGATTTGCTTATATGAAGAGCTAGTCCGGATTATCCTACGCTTATAAGAGGATTTGTTTTCAACAATTCCTCTTATACTCTGTAGCCGTCATTCCATAATATTTTTTGAACGCATTACTGAATTGCTCCGGTGTACCGTATCCCACTTGTGCAGCAATATCACTAATAGAAGTGTCTGTTGTAAGCAGTATACGTAATGCTGCGCCCATTCGCGCCTGCAGCTTCTTATCTTTAAAGGCCATGCCGTATTGCTTGTATACCATCCGTTCCGTCTGTCTGGTGCTTAGCCCCAGCTGGTCAGCAAGCTGCTGCAGCGTAATGGAATCGTAGTGGTACAGGAAGCTGTTTTCAATCAGTAGCAGCCTGCTGTCGTCAAGGGTCTTCAGAGGAAGGGATTGAGTGGACGCGTGATTCTTACTGTATTGTCTTATTAGCCGGATCACAATCATCTCAAGAATATTAGTTGCCATATGATGAACACCGGCCTGCTCCAGAGAGAGCTCATCCGCAAGCATTTCAAACAATCCGAGCATATTTCCGCTGTCTTGTCCGATCCAGAAGGGAGTGGACAGCAGCAGCTCTGGAAGAGACGGCTCCTTCACGAAGGTTCGCTTGACCATAGGGAGAACGGAGTTGCCGGGCAGAATCTCGAAAAAGATGCAATATTCCGCCATCGGATCCTCCGGGTGAGGGATCTGCTCATGAGCGACCTCCGGTCCGGTCACATATATCGTGCCGGGTGTAATCGCATAGCGTTTTCCTTGCGCGTACAAGGTGCCGTGACGGCCGGGATATAATGAAGCTCATAGCTGTTGTGGCTGTGACTGTGCTCGGGCATGGGTCTGTAGAAATAGCCGAATTTGACATACAACACGTTCAGTACAAAGCCTTCAAGGTTCAGCTTGATATCCATATGATCAATGTTGATGCTGGGTAATTTCATGCTCTACCTCCTGTAAAAATGCGACACCTTTCCGGCTTCCTTGTCATCTCTAAGGATAACGAATCTAAACTCCCATTGATATAATTATTTTGCATTCAGAATCAGCCTTTCAGGAGGATACCAGATGACAAGAGTACCAGGCACAGGACGCATGTATCGGAAAGGAAATTACGCTAGCACATATACAGAGGTTCCTGCTGTCCATCCCGGCAATGCTTGGCGGGAGGGCATGATCAGCGGAAACGGGGAGAACGGGTATATCACCTCCGGCTCGCCCTACTCGGACAGCTTTATTTTTCAGTACATGTGGTTTAACTTTCCTTCCAGAGACCCCAGAGACATTCCGGAGGAACTAACCGCTCAGCTCCCGGATGCCCGGCAGAACGTCTTCAGCCAAAATGATAGCTGGAAGATTACGGACGGGAACGGCGGGACGAGAAAGAGAACCTTTTACTATAGCTACCATCCGGGACATCAGCTCAGAGTTAACATACCCGATAAAGGAAGTTTGTGCAGGTTTGAGAGATGGACGAACTATGAAACGGCAGAGACGGGAGTGCGCTACAGTGATGAGAATGGGGAGTGGGTCCGCACATCTTTTACATCCCGGGAGGATAACGTTTCAATTACGAAGTTAACTTCATCTTCAACAGGGGCCAAGCTTCACTTAACCCTCTCCATAGACGACATTACCGCTTTGAGCGGGGCATATGCTGGCCCTAACGATTTGAAGGCACTCCAATATAAAAAGCTGGCGGATTCTAATGCGGATTATCTCGCGCAGGTCGTTCATTACCCTTCCTATCCGGGAAGTGAGCTGGCCTATGGAGGGTACGCAGGCTTGACCCGGGTTGTTGTGGTTAACGGTACTAAGGAAAAAGTTCTGCTGGCCGACAGCAGCCTTGAACCGATGAACGTGTCCGGGACAGCAACCCCTGCGGTTCAGGTTAAGGATGCCGATGCCGTATTTTTAATTACACGCTCCAGCAGAACGCATTCCATGGGGAAAATAGAAGATTTCTCCGCAATGACACAATACGAGATTGTAGACCAGCTCTTTCAAGTCACTAATGCAGTTGTACAGAAATATTCTGCTCCGGGCGGCGGGTTCGATTATAATGCAGCGCTTGCTGCCCATTCAGAGAAACATTCAGCAGAGTTTAACGCAGTAAGCTTCAGCATTGAAGGCGACGGGCAGGATAAGGACGCTGATAATCTGGGCTTAATCCATGCGCAAAAGTCAACTCCGCAAAGAGTCAATCATGCTTTTATGGAGCAGGTGTATAACCAGGGAAGGTATGCCATGATCTGCTGCAGCGGTGCAAGCGCACCGCGCTTGTATGGAATGTGGACGGGAGAATGGAACCCTGGCTGGCGCGGGATTTATACGCTTGATGCCAATGTGAATCTGCAGGTTGCCGCTATGAATACAGGCCATTTGACACAAGCGCAGCTTGGATATATTACTTTTTTCCTGAGGAATACTCCCGATTTTGAATATAATGCGCGGATGGCGTACGGCATGCATGATGCGCTGCAGGTATCCGTTAACTCTGACGGCGACCGCGGGATGCACGTGGAATATGACAATGATTATCCGTTTGAATACTGGAACGCGGGGGCAAGCTGGTGTCTTTTACCTATCTATGAGTACTGGCAGTGTTACGGGAACCAGCAGATTCCGATTAACGGCAACATGCGGTTACATGAACTAAAACCGGTACTTGGTGTTCGTGATGGAGGCCTGAATGATGAGGAATTCGCACAGCTTAAGGATAAAGGCTATTTGAATCTTGCAGAGAATATTCTGCTCCCCCTGCTGACCAAGCAGGCTAACTTCTGGGAGCAGCTATGCACACCGGAATACTACACGGATATTAACGGCAACGCATGTCACCAGCATGGCAAAACGCTACTAAATCCGGGTGAAAAATACCTGATCATTCCGGCGTATTCTCCCGAAAATCATCCCATCGGCTATAACAGCACGATTACAGCTAATGCCACTATGGATATTTCAGCCGCCCGGGATGGTCTATCCATGGTCATTGCAATGGAGCAGGCAGTCAAGAGAGAAGGCTATGAATACGCAATAGCTAAATGGGAGTCATTGCTTAAGCTGCTGCCGGATTACAAATACGATTCGGACGGTGCCTTACGCGAGTGGGCTATGAATGAATATATGGAGAATAACAACCACCGGCACTTGAGCCATCTCTATGCAGCATGGCCTGCCTATGAAACGCAGAACAATCCGGGGTTGGCCCGGGCTGCCAAGACCGCGATTGCCAACAGGGATCAATATAATACCGGAGATGATACCGCAGGGCATGGCTGGATGCATAAGGCGCTGGTCCAAGCCAGGCTGAAAAATGGTGACGGCGTGCTCTCCTCACTGCTTCCAATGATGAGGGATGCCGGGTACTACAGCTCCTTGATGACAGATCATGATTCTAACAGAAGGTGTAACTGCTACTGTTCGGATACCTCCTTCGGCACAGTGGCAGCCGTCAATGAAGCATTATTATTCTCGAATACCGGAGTAATAGAGGTTCTTCCGGCTTTGCCTTCCGATTGGCAAACCGGCTCCATTAATGGACTTATGGCAAGAACAATGGTCGAAGCTAAGGCATTATCCTGGGATTTGCCCGCAAGAACCGTACACGTGACACTGAACTCTCTCAGGGATGATAATACCATCCGCTTAAAGCCAGGGCTTCCATGGACAAAGGCTATGGTTAACGGGAGTGAAGCCAAGATAGAGCAGAATGAGCAGGGGAATTATATTCAATTAGTCCTTAGTGCAGGTGTAGAGGTTGATGTTGTATTTATATTGGCTGGGCTTAAAGCTAGCTGTCAATAACCCAAAATGCAGAGCAGCGATTATCCAGTAACGGGAGAATCGCTGCTCTGCTGTCTTTTCGTGTAGTAAATGTTCGGATGAATACCCGAAAATGTAAAAATTGTCGAAGATTTAATAAACTTCTTCATTTGCCATGACCTTAACCTGTTATTTTGTTTACTTAGGGTCACTTATACCCATTACATATTCTATTTAAAAGGAGATGAATTGACCGACAATTGTTCTCAGCCAAACCTGAGTCATTTACTGCTTCCCACTACACAAATCTTGCACACATGTAAACAGAGGAGCTAAACCTAACATGAGTAATACATTTAAGAAGTATCTTTCTTGCCTTTTGGCATTATCAACTATTTTGTCCATTATGCAACCCCTGTCTGCACAGGCTTCGGAAAACGGAATCGATATGGTAACACAGCAGTTATGGCTTACTGAAATATATGCGAATGATATTGCCCGCAATGATATTTACACGGGACTCAGCGGAACGACTATCGACAGTATGGATTATATTGAGGTTTATAACGCCTCTGATTCTGAACACGACTTTGGAGCGTCCTTCAACCTTGTTTATACTGATGCCTCAGATAAAATATTGACGTTTAACGAAGCGGAGCTGAAGATTCCAGCTCACTCAGCTGCTGTCTTCTGGGTGCGGCGTGTCGATTTGGAGAATAACGGGAAGACCATGCCGGATGAAGCTGCTTTTCGTGCAAGCCATAATATTCCGGCCGAAGTACCTGTATTTTCCGTTAACAATCAAACAGCTCTAAAAAATACAAGTGCAACGATTTCAATCGCAGCAAAAAGTAACAACGATAGGATCTCCACTTACACTTATGATACATCTGATGTCGGTTCGGCAGAAGGTACCAGTGTTCACTTACAGGCTGAGGAAGGAATCGCCCATAGCCGTTCTTTAGCTAAACAAGCTGCGCCTTCAGCAGGCCAAGTGAATGAAGTGCAGCAAACCTTGCTGACTAAATTAACGCTTGCACCGGGAGCCGTGAGTCGGTTGAGTGAAGCTAATGCCTCGGTATCCTTCGCTTCCAATAGAGCGGGACATTATTACTATGCGGTCGTAAGTGAGGGGGAGGGTGCGCCCATCATTGATACTAATGGCAGCGGTAAAGCCATTAGCGGAAATGTGGAAACTCTTATTGAGCTTACAGCGTTAACATCAGGGGCAAAGAACCTTTACGTTGTCGTAAAAGATGATGCCAACAATGTTAGTGACCCCTTAAAGCTGCTTATCCCTGAATTCGTTTCCAATACATCCGTTTATTTGACCGAAATTTACCCTAATGATATTGCCCGCAACTCAGTCTATACAGGACTTAGCGGAGCTACCATTGACAGTATGGATTATATCGAGGTTTATAATGCTTCCAGCGCTCAACTGGATTTTGGAAGAAACTTTAATCTTATCTATAAGGAAACGGGAGACAAAACGCTCACCTTTAATGAAACGGAAATCACAATCCCCGCCCGTTCAGCGGCTGTGTTCTGGGTGCGCCGTACGGATCTTGAGAACAAAGGGAAGACGATGCCGGATGAGGCGGCTTTCCGCTTAAGCAACAACATTCCTGCTGAAGTTCCTGTTTTCTCTGTAAACAATCAGACGGCGTTGAAGAATACAACGGCAGCTATTTCTATCGTTACCAAAAGCAGCAATGAAATCATTTCTTCATATACTTATGACTTATCCGATGCAGGATCATCAGAGGGTACCAGCGTTCATTTACAAGCTGTAGAGGGTAACCCCGGTGCCATTGCTATCGCTAAACAGGCCCCTTCCTCCGCCGGTCAGGTAAGCGAAGTGCAAAAGGAGCGGTTCTCGAAAGCCATACTTACCGCAGGAGCGGTAAGCCGCTCAAGTGTAACGAACGCCAGTGCAGCCTTTACTTCAAATAAAGCTGCTAGCTACTATTATGCGGTAGTAGAGGATGGCGCCGCTGTGCCGCTAGTTGATACGACGGGCAGCGGAATACCCGTTAACGCAAACGAGGAAACTCTAATCGAGCTGATAGCATTAACTGCAGGAGCAAAGGACGTTTACCTTGTAGTTAAAGATGCAGGGAACCAGGTTAGTGATACGCTTAAATTTGATCTTCCTGACTATCATTCGGATCTATCACTCTACTTGACCGAAATTTATCCGAACGACATCCCGCGCCAAGATGTTTATACGGGACTTAGCAGTGACACTGTCGACAGTATGGATTATATAGAGGTCTATAACGCATCTGCTGATAAGCTGGACTTCGGGACATATTTCAATCTGGTCTATAAGGATTTATCTGTAACGCCTATAGTGAACAAGACCTTAACGTTTAATGAAACGGAATTACAAATCCCGGCTCATTCCGCTGCTGTCTTCTGGGTGCGTCGTGTCGACCTGGAGAATAAGGGGAAGACTATGCCGGGCGAGGCGGATTTCCGTAAAGCTCTTTCCGTGCCGGAGGACGTGCCCGTATTTTCCGTTAATAACCAGACCGCTTTGAAGAATACAACCGCACAAATCTCCATCGTTGCCAAGGGCAGCAATGAAGTCATCTCTACGTATTCTTACATCACCACAGATGCAGGTACGACAGAGGGTACCAGCGTGCACCTGCAGGCTGCTGAGGGAATTGCGAATACACTCGCGATTGCCAAGCAAGCTGCGCCTACTGCCGGTCAAGTAAGTGACATTCAAACAACACCTAAAGCAGACCCTGGCGTCGTTCCTGAAATTTCACTGCTGGACAACAGCGGCAAGTATGACCTTATTGAGGAAGGAAAGGATCTTAGCATTCCGTATTCATATAAAGATCCAACCGGAATTCAAAGCTTTACGGTATACTACCGTACGAATCAATCAAAGGATTGGACCGCTCAGGAATCCAACTCTTTCAATACGCGTACACCTGATAAATTCTATGTTGAGATTGGTGCAGACCGCTTCTTGAACAGTGAGTATATCGAATATTATGTGGAGGCCAAAAACACATTCCGTGCAGCTGCTACGCCTGTACACCGGGTTAACGTCATCCGCCCCAATGCGTTTACAGGCATTCGCTCCAATGTATCGGAGAATGAAACCCTTTCAGGCCGTGTAAAGATCATTGGCAGATCACAGGATAACGCTAATGTGGACATCAAAATAGACGGCACTCCAGTGAATACCACCCGTGTGCTGGAGCATGGAGCTTATTTTACCCTGGATATTAACGGTTTGGACGGCAGAAAGAATGCGATTTTGGCTAACGGAAATCTGGTGCAGGTGTTCTCTCGCTGGTATGATGTTCTGCCGTCCCGTGCTGTAAAGATCGACAGCAGTCTGTTTACTTATCATCAGAATGGCGATGCAGAAGTGACTGTACGGATTCTGGCTGGTACTGAAATTGATGCGATGGACATTACGCCAGGTACTGCCAGTGATAACTTCAATATCACTAACTTTGCTCTGGTACTGCCTGACGGGACCCGGGTGCTTCCGGATGGTGACGTTAAATCTTCAGATCCTGTAACGATGAACAGCACCAAGCGTGAAGTAGAGCTGCATTTTACGGTTCCTAAAGAATCTGTGACTGCTAACGGCGTTGCCTGGGATACGTCTTCAGCGGCTGACGGGGCTCATACGATTTCCATCCAGACGGCTAATGACAGCAAAGAGATCCATGTAAATGTCGATAACACAGGTCCTGTTATTCGCGCGGACAGCCCTTCTCACATTGATGGGGCATACACGTTCTCGGCTGAGTTCCTGGATGCGTCGGCAGTAGTGTCCGATACGCTTGTTCTTGAATTAGACGGCAGCCTGCTTGATGGTGTAACCTTCAATGGCTCCGGGCTCACCCCGGGCAAGCATAAACTGAAGGCTTCTATTCAGGATGAATGGGGAAATACAGGCACGGCTGAATGGACATTCGAATCCAGCGTTAATGTTCCAGTCATTTCGGAGGTGGCTTCCCTGGAAGGTAAGGATGATGCAGCAACTCTAACAGCTGCGCTGAGCGCCGGTGACCGGGCGACGGTTTCCTTCCACGAGGCACAGGCCTTAACTGTAGGGAAGGGAATTACGGTGTACCAAGGGACCGGCGATGACACTGCCGGTGCAGTGAGTGGAGCATTAGGCGCCGTTACGAGTACAGACGGCAGTCTTCCTTATCAAATGTATGCCTTTGATGTAACCGAGGCTGACTCCACACTCCGTATCTCTCTGGATGCGTCAGCGGATTACGGCAAGGATGTCCGCCTGTACGTAAGCAATAAAGCCGCGGATCAATGGATTCTGCTGGATTCCGGTTATGAAGCAGGTAAAGTCACTGCAGTGCTTAAAACAGATGACTATATAAGGGATGGCAACGTGTATGTGCTTGCGCAGGGCAGAGGGATCGAAATGTCTCCCGGCCAAACGGCCGGCCGCACCCGAACCACAGCTAATGATTATGTTTGGGATGGAACCGGGGAGCCGGAGCAGTATGATTTCTCAATCGCTTGGGAAAGTGATACCCAGTATTACTCCGAACGTTTCCCTGGCAATTTTGAAATGATGAACAGCCATATCGCTGCAAACAAGGAGCTTTTAGATATCCGTTATGTCGTTCATACTGGTGATTTGGTGGATGATATTGACGAGACGTATGAATGGGATTATGCGGATCAATATATGAAGATTCTAGAGGATGCCGGAATCCCATACGGTGTTCTGGCGGGAAACCATGATATCGCCAACCATAACGGCAGATATCAAAATTACCAGACGTATTTCGGTGCAGACCGTTTCAAGAACAACGGGGTTTACGGCGGTTCGTATAACAATAATCTGGGCCACTATGATCTGGTAACGGCCGGCGGACAAGACTTCATCTTTGTCTATATGAGTTATGATTTCGATAAGAATGCTGTGGAGTGGATGAACAAGGTTCTTGCAGCGCACTCTGACCGTATCGCCGTATTGGCTCTTCATAACTATGTGAATGCTTCCGCTGAATTGGACACGGCCGGTAATTACTTTCAACAAGAGGTGGTAGCCAAGAATCCTAACCTGAAGCTTGTACTTGGCGGACATTACCATGGTGCTGCAATCAATGTAACCGGTTTTGATGATAATGGTGACGGAGAGAAAGAACGCCGTGTTTATCAGATTCTTACCGATTACCAGTCCGGTGAAGAAGGCGGAAATGCTTACTACAAGAACCTGTATTTCGACCTTGCTAACGGTAAGATTTACATGAATTCATACTCGCCTAAATTAGTGGACTATAATTATTATGACGGGTCTAAATTAGCTTCCTATGAAGCAGGTGTGAAAGCTGCTGCGCAGGACATTTACGAATTGGATCTTGATTTTGATCTGGAGCCCAAAACGCTGACAGTAGGCAGCATCGATGCGGTTCTGTACAGCAATACGGCTCTGAATACAGCAGCAGTTAAAAAGGGTTCGGCTGCTATCACCGTTGAAGGGCTCTCTGGCCTTACCCATGATACATGGATGGCTATTGCTAAGAACGATTCAGGTATAGCCTATAGTGAGCTTGCTGCATTCCGTAAGTCGGATGGCAGTGCGGATACAGCAGCGCCGAAGCTGACAGCCGGTCAAGTAATCCGCAGCGGGAACAGCACGGCCACCGTGACTTTCAGTGCCGATGAAGCAGGCAGCTATTATTATGGAGTTGTAAATCGTGATGCCGGCGCACCATCCGTTAATACTGCCGGCAATGGTGTAGCTTATCAAGCTAACACTGAGGTTCGTATTGCGCTTGCTGATCTGAATGCCGGAGACAAGAGCATTTACATCGTGGCGAAGGACAAGGCCGGAAACAAGAGTAATGTTCTGAAAATGGATATCCCGGCCTACTCCGAACCTTCGAACGGAAATCAGAATCCTACTAATGCCGGATCAAGCAACAATACGAGTAATCCTTCATCCATCGAGAGCAGTACAGCCGGTAATGTGAATACGATCCGCATTCAGCTCGCTGCTTCCGGAAGCAGCCAGGACCGGGTTACGGGCAGCCTTGATTCCGCAGCGGTTACTGATCTTCTGAATGTTG
The DNA here is from genome assembly GCF_001517085.1 of Paenibacillus sp. DMB5. Classification (GTDB taxonomy): domain Bacteria; phylum Bacillota; class Bacilli; order Paenibacillales; family Paenibacillaceae; genus Paenibacillus_AQ. The sequence continues at coordinate 56,747 of NZ_LRAC01000037.1, read as the reverse complement.
TTAAAGAAGCCGGAAAGGCAGGAAGAGCAGTGGTTGTGGACATTCAGTTGAACGCTTCAGCAGCAGCAGAGGTTACCCTTCCGAAAGCACTATTCGACCTGCTCGCCCAGCAAACAAATGCACAGCTGAGAGTAAATGCGGGTATAGGTATTGTAACGTTAGATGAAGGTGCAATGGAGGCCATTAGCGCTTCTTCGAATAAGGAGAACAACGTCGGGATTCATATCGCTAAAGAAGCTTCTGGCGGCCTGTCCGGCAGCTTGAAGACACAAATGGACGGAAGGCCGATGTATAACATTTCTGTCCTTGCAGGTAATACAATCATTACAGATCTGGGGGAGGGTAAAGCTCTGGTTCGTATTCCGTATACGCTGCTGCCTGGCGAAGAACAGAACGCCATTGTGATTTACCGACCTAGCGGTAAGGACGGATTTGAGCCTGTACGAGGTAAATACAATCCCGATACTGAAGCTGCGGAATGGAACACTGCCCATTTATCTTCATTTGTTATTGGACATAACAAAGTAACATTTAACGATGTAGCTTCAACCGCTTGGTATTATGACGCCATCACATTCAACGCAGCGCGTGGAATTACACTTGGTACAGGCAATGGGGAATTTAGTCCGGATGCATCACTTACAAGAGGACAATTCCTGGTCATGCTGATGCGGGCCTACGGCCTTCAGGCCAATGATACGTTGACCCCTAATTTCTCGGATGCCGGTAATAAGTATTATACGAATTATCTTGCTGCTGCGAAAAATTTAGGCATTACAACGGGTGTAGGCGATAATAAGTTCGCACCAGACAGCGAAATTACACGTCAGGACATGTTTACCATGATTTATCGGGTGTTAGGGGCTTTACATCAGCTTCCAGAGCAGACCGGAAACAGTACGGCTAAAGATTATTCCGATGGAGATCAGGTTTCTGATTATGCGTATGAAGCAGTAAACGCACTGATCCAGGCTGAAATCATTCACGGTAATAACGGTAAACTGAGCCTTACCCATGCTACGACGAGAGCGGAATTAGCGCAAATACTGTACAATCTGCCGCAGTAGCGCCATTGGCAACAGACGGAAGAGAATGTTGTTATCCTGGAAGACCTGTCAGATGACAGGTCTTTTTGGTTGATGGGGAATTATACAATGTAAAAATGCGGATGTGAAGAACCAGGGACGTGGAAGAAATGGGGAGCCATTCTTCAAATTTTCAAAAGATCACTTTCATGGATGCATGAAGTACCTTGGTGATTGAGGGACTTCCGTACAATTGACGGCATTCCAGAAAAATACGGAAGATGCCGGTAAACTTTTTGAACACTCTCCCGAAGTAAGTCAGACTGGAGTAGCATGACTTGGTAGGCGACATCCTGAATGGAATAGCAGCGGAGCTTGTGTGCACTGCCATTGCTGGTTGCATTCTCGTTCCTGCAGAAGTATTTTGTAGGGGGGCTAACGGTAGGGTCGGTTAAGGGCTGATGGTTTCCCATAAAAAAGGCACATTATTGATAAATCAGGCGGAATCATTGCCGCTCCTGCACCCTAAATATAAACACTAAGGTAAACCAATTCGAATCGGGATCATTCGAGATTGGTTTATTTTTGTGACATCGTATTCTGCTCTAATGAAGAGGGCTTCTGGACATGTGCCGCAAAAACATAAGTATTCAAATCGTAAAGTTTCTGATATAGTTTAAACGTAATTATTACTAATAAACTACAGGTAAGGAGATTTTTAACGATGAAGCATACGAAAATCCTGCTATTAATCTCTATGTTGTTAACCGTTATTCTGCTGGCTGCATGCAGCTCGTCCACTACGAATCCATCGGCTAATCTTCAGCAGCCGGAGCAATCGGAGCCAGCCGCGACACTTGTGACGGATGAATCGCCAGAAGCGACTTTTGAACCGCAGCAAATGATTGATGCCTCAGGCGAACAGCTTGAATTTCAATCAAAAGTAGCGAAGGTAGCCTGCGTGGTATCCCTTTGTGTAGATATAGTAGCGGAGCTTGGAATGGAGCCGGTGGCGATCGGAGAGAGCGGCGTGCGCACCATTGCTGTGGCAGAGGAATTTTACGGGGAGCATGGGACAACCATTCCTTCCATTGGCGGTAGCTTCTTTGAACCTAATCTGGAGGACATTATAACAGTGAAGCCAGATCTGGTCATTGGATTGCTTGGTGTGCACGATTCCTTGCGTGAGGGGCTTGCAGGTGCAGTACCTGTGTATCTGGCTCAGCCCAAAACGTATACAGATTCAGTTAAGCTTCTGGAGGACATCGGAAGGCTTACAGGACGAACAGACGAAGCCAAGGCTGCAGCAGAGAAATTCTTAAGCAAGCTTGAGAAAGCTAAGCAGAAGGCACCCAAGGATAAAAAAGCACTGATTATGTACGGAACAGATGTCAATTTTTCAATAGTTACCGATAGCGGTCTTGGAGGCTCCGTATTAAAGGAAGTGAGCCATTACCCGTTCAAGGTGAATGATCCGTCGGAAGATCCTTATGGAGAAGGAAGCATCCAGTATTCACTGGAGAAGCTGCTGGAAGAGAACCCTGATGTCATATTTGTAGAAAGCTATTCATACAGCCCGGGTACAAAAGCTTTGTCCGAGCAAATGCAAGAGCTGCCCTTATGGAGTAAGCTGAAAGCTGTTCAGGAACAGAACGTGATTGAAGTTCGGTCCCCGATCTGGGGAGACGGCCGTGGAACCCGTTCGCTTGGGATTTTATTGGATGAAGCGCTGGAAGCCTTGTATCCGGAGCAGTTTTAAACAGGAGAAGGTGAATTCGGATGCAAACGGAACCGCAGATCAGCAGGACGGGTAGGAGAGGTTTTATTTTTCCGGCAGTCATCTTGTGCTCGCTGCTTGCAGGGGTAACCATCTTCAATATTAGCTCGGGGTCACCGGAGATCCCGTTGCAGGAGCTGGGCGGCATTATTTTTCAGCGGACAGGCACTGATCTGCAGAATACCGTTGTCTGGGAGATGAGAATTCCCCGTGTGCTGCTGGGTCTGCTTGTCGGGATGATGCTTGGCGCTGCAGGCACACTTATGCAGGCTGCAATGAATAACAAGCTGGCAGGACCTGAGATTCTGGGTGTTTCATCGGGAGCCTCGCTTGCCATGGCTGCTGTTACCGTGCTGCATTTGCCGGTTGCAGTCATTCTGCATCCGGTAATCACCCTAATTGGAGGCCTGCTCGGCGGATTATGTGTCGTGTTATCGGCAAGAGGGAGCCGGGGGGCGGCAGGTATGCTTTTAATCGGCATGTCTGTGTCTGCTATTCTGAATGGATTGCTCATTGTTCTGATCGCACTGGCGACGAGTAATGATGTGAACCTGCTCTACACCTATCTGCTTGGTTCGCTGGCTAACCGCAGCTGGGATCATATCCTGCCTATTCTGCCTTGGGCCCTTATCGCACTCCCTGTTGCTTTTATGTTTGCCCGCACGCTAAATTTACTGCAATTAGGGGATGAAGCAGCCGCTGGTCTAGGGATTAAGGTGCTCCGTGTACGGGTTCTTGTGCTGGGGGTATGTACGGGATTGGTAGCCATAACGGTTGCCCAATGCGGTCCGATCGGGTATATTGCCCTGATTGCGCCGCATATCATCCGTACCTTGCTGGGGACAGCGGATATATGTCAGATCCTGCCGTTAGCGGTGTTGGCGGGTGGCGTTTTGTTAGTCACGGCAGATACGGTTGCGCGGCTGTTGTTTTATCCCATGGAAATTCCCGTCGGGGTGTGGACGACACTGCTCGGCGGGGGTGTGTTCCTGCTGCTTTTTTTGAAGCGTCAAGGAGGAGGTAGCAATGATTAAGAAAGGGGGGAAGGCAGGGGCTCGAAGACTGAGAATAAAAGGCACCTTTTTTTGTCTTCTGCTGGGCATCTCCGTGATGTTCGTCCTGCATATTGGACTTGGTAAAGCTACACTGACGCCTGAGCAAGTCGTGCAGGCTTTGTTTCACCACGGCAGCGATGAGGACCTTCGTTATATCGTCTGGAATTTAAGATTGCCCCGTGCGTTAATTGCTGTTGCCGCCGGATTGATGCTGGGCACTGCCGGGGCCATCCTCCAGGTTGTCATGCGCAATCCGCTTGTGGAGCCCGGCCTTGTAGGTGCATCCTCCGGGGCTGTATTGTCGGCTGTGCTCTGGCTTAATTTTGCTGCTGAACCTCTGGTCAAGGGTGTACCGCTAACTATTGTCGCCTTAATAGGGGGACTGGGGGCAGTGTTATTGGTAGTTACACTCAATGCCGGACATGCCGGCAATAGGACAAGGCTTGCGCTGATCGGCCTGATTGTGACAGCTATACTACAGTCGGCGACCTCGCTATTTCTTTTACAGGGTCAGCAAGGCTTGTCCACCATTTTCTTATGGACGTTTGGTTCCCTGAATGGACGAAGCTGGTCCAGCTGGACCTTGCTCTGGCCATGGACGATCCTCGGCCTGCTGCTGTCCATGATGTATGCGAAAAAAGCGGAGTTGCTGCAATTGGGGGATGCTACCGCCACCGGATTGGGCCTTAACGTAAACAGGTCCAGGGTAATGCTGCTGATCATCGCCTCGGGGTTGACGGCAGCTACGGTTTCCGTAGTAGGAGCTATAAGCTTTATTGGACTCATAGGACCGCATATTGCTTCACTGCTTACAGGACGAAAGCCGTTGGCGCTATTTCCGGCCAGCGCTCTGCTATCAGCCTTGTTATTACTGGCTTCAGATTGGATCGGACAAAGCATCACGCTCAGGCTGCCCTTTCCGGGCATGGAGAATCATCAGACCAGCCTGCCGGTGGGGGCGGTTACTACGCTGCTGGGGGCACCTTTTTTTCTGTTTTTATTACGGAAATCATTGTTGAAAAATAAAGCTTAAACGGCTTGTCTTCGGATGAGTCGTTTTTGATTTTTAAGAGTACAATATCCGAAATTAGAGACATAATACATAAATTAGGAAATTAATCCGATAAAATGTAGAGGGAACAGAATGAAGTGGCAATCACTTTACTATAGAGTGGTGATATCTTGCTGATCAAAGCAAATCTAAAATTGAGAATCTTAGTTCATGTCGGATTAGTTGTATTATTTCACTTCATCGTTATTTGCTTTTTAGAAATAGGATTGAATGAAACGGTGGCATTAAAGAGCGCATGGATTGCTTATTTCAGTCCAATTATTCTATTGTGCACAACCTGCGCAATGTCTTTACAAGCTAATAAGCTCAGGTACTATTTGTTGTGGGTTAGTGCCAGTACTTTACCTAGCTTTTTTATCCTGCATTATCTAGGACAGATGCAAACTAACAAAGAAGCTGTAGCGGGTTTTGTTGACCTGAATCATTTTAATAATATGGACATCGATTACGGTCAGATTTCTTTATTATTTTATTTTCCTTTAGTTGTTTCGCTTATACAAATAATCCTAATAGTTGTGTTATGGGCAATGAGAATAACAAAGTAATGAGATGCAATCCGAGTTTTAGGAGCGCTTCTGCAGTTAACCTTCGAATGGGTAATACACAGTTCGACAAAGTACATATTGGTTCTATGATACTATTCGGATCATGAGAGATTTGGAGGGGAAATCTATGAATAAAAACAATACTATAGAGAAGGTGAACTCCTGAAAAAGAAAGTTTTTGAGCGCAGTATAGTTGCGCTATTAATTCTGGGACTGCTTATCTGGTTTGGACCCTTCCTGTTACTAGCATTAGATCAACTGATTAATCAGATCACTTATAGCGAAAAGAAGGTTGTTTCGTCAGTTGAACATGTGCTAAGCGAAAAGTATGGTGAGGAGATTACTGTCGATGAGGATACTGTGACATATCTTAACGTTGATCAAAGAGTTAATCTGCGGGCTCATCCTGTCAGTTCCCCGGAACGATCTTTTTTGGTCGAAGTGTATCTTGCCCCGAAAGAAATGGAATTTAGCGATAACTACGTAATTAACGAAGCCCTAAACCATGCTTTGCAAAAAGATTTGTATGAAACGCATTTTTATATAGAAGGAAATTATGATGGTTATAGTATAGAGACTAAGGAACGGAAGAGGAGATACAATTTACAGCAATTCGATGAACAGAGAAGTAAAGAGTTCCTTGAAAAAATAGCAGTCAATATTACTGTTTTTACCGATCTGGATATGGAAAAAGATGAGGACGTTCTATTACAGCAATTATACGAAGTTATTCGTGATTTAAAAGATCTGAATGTGGAAGTAGGCAGTTTCCTTTTAAACTTTCCAAAAGAGTCTACCGATCCACAACAGGAGCTTACTCTAAAAAAGTTGGTCGGGGACAGGCAGAAGAGCTCGATGTGGGATGATTATCCCGGAGCTTTTGTTAATCAGTGTTTCATCTCTGCCGAGAATATAAGAAGCGCAGATGATGTGACGGCAGAAATAAATGAATGTTACGAAAAACTCGATATATTCAATAAACTTATCATAAATAAATATTGATAAATTTTGCCAATAAGGTCTACTATTTATTTCAAATGATAATTTTGATCAAATTTCATAGACTTGCCCTGCAACCTATGAGAGCGTATTCTTGAATATAGACAAGATCTATCAAGTACGAGAATCCTGGAAAGTGAGGCAAGCAAATGATAAGAGCATCTGAAGATAATGAGTATTATGAGCTGTCGAGTCCGACGATTCTGCCGAAGGCTTCGGGCTTTCTGTGGAATGAGCAAATGATGATCCATATGAACTGCCGGGGGTATGCGGTAGCCCAATTTATGCAGCCGGAGCCGGCGAAGTATTCATATGCCCCGAATCTGGAGGCCAAGACCTTTATGCAGCCGGAGCAACCTTACTATGCCCATCATCCCGGCCGGTTTGTCTATGTGAAGGATGAGGAGAGCGGTGAGCTGTTCTCTGCTCCGTACGAGCCTGTCCGCATGCCTCCCGATCACTATACCTTTGCTGTAGGTAAACATAATATTGTCTGGAAAATAGAGCGTAACGGCATTGCTATCGAGATGACGCTGAGCCTGCCCAAAAATGAGCCGATGGAGCTGTGGCGGGTGAAGGTGACCAATCTGTCCTCCGCTGCCCGTAAAATTAGCATCTATCCCTATTTCACCATCGGGTATATGTCCTGGATGAACCAGTCCGGTGAGTATAAGGAAGCTCTGCAGGGGATCGTAGCTACAGCCGTCACACCTTACCAGAAATATCAGGACTATGCCAAGATCAAACTCCTGAAGGATAAGACGTTCCTTTTAGCCGATCAAGCGCCGCTGGCCTGGGAGGTTAACCAGGAAGCCTTTGAAGGAGAGGGAGGGATCGGCTCACCGTCAGCACTCAAAAGCGGACTGCTGGCCAACGGGGAAGCGCGCTATGAAACGCCCGTAGGCGTTCTTCAGTACAGCATCGGCCTTGCTCCGGGCGAAGAACGGGAATACCGTTTCGTGTTTGGGCCCGCTCATGATGAGCAGGAGATTGCCGATATTCGTCAGCGGCTGTTCCTAACTACCAATGCAGCCGGGGAAGACGGATTTGTGCTCGCTGAGCAGGAGTATGCGGAATACATCCGGGAAGGCAGAGGCTGTATCGAAATATCTACTCCGGATGCGGATCTTGATAATCTGGTTAATCACTGGCTGCCCCGGCAGATGTACTACCACGGCCAGACGAACCGCCTGACGACAGATCCCCAGACCCGGAATTATCTGCAGGATAATATGGGCATGAGTTATATTAAGCCGCACATGGCAAGGGAGGCCTTCCTGACAGCCTTGAGCCAGCAAAATGTAAACGGAGCCATGCCGGACGGCATTATTTTGCACGAAGCGGCTGAACTGAAATATATCAACCAGGTTCCACATACAGATCACTGCGTCTGGCTGCCGATCTGCCTCATTACCTATCTGGAGGAGACGGATGATTACACCATTCTGGAGGAGCAGGTTCCTTACTCGGGCGGAGAGGAAACCGGTTCTGTCTTCGAGCACATCGACCGGGCGATGCACTGGCTGATCCATGAGCGGGACGGGAGAGGCCTGAATTATATTAATCAGGGCGACTGGTGTGACCCGATGAATATGGTCGGCTATAAGGGCGCAGGCGTATCCGGATGGCTGACGATAGCGACGGCGTATGCTTTTATGATCTGGGCAGATATTTGTGAACACAGCGGCGGCCGGAGAACGGGATGGCATTCCGCCTGGCAGCGGATGAGACGAATGCTGTTGTCAATCAGTATTTCTGGGACGGCGAGTGGTATGCGCGGGGAATCACCGACGACAATGTAGTGTTTGGCATCAGCGAGGATAAGGAAGGACGGATCTTCATTAATCCGCAGGGCTGGGCGCTGCTCAGCGGTGCGGCCGATGAGGAGAAACGGGAGAAGCTGATGAGATCGGTCAGGGAACAGCTGGAAACCCCGTATGGTGTGGAAAAGCTGGCACCCTCCTACACCGCTATGCGAGAAGATGTGGGCAGGGTAACACAAAAGCATCCGGGGACAGCCGAGAACGGGGCGGTCTATAATCACGCCGCAGCGTTCTATATTTATGGCTTATATGCAGTGGGCGAGCAGGATGATGCCTACCGGCTGCTGCGTAAAATGCTTCCGGGACCCGACATCGAGGACATTATCCAGCGGGGCCAGCTGCCGGTCTTTATTCCGAACTATTACCGCGGAGCTTACAGACAGTTTCCGAAGACGGCCGGACGCTCCAGCCATCTTTTTAATACAGGAACCGTGCCGTGGGTATACCGCTGTCTGATAGACGGCCTGTTCGGATTGCAGGGTAACCGTGAAGGGCTGCAGGTGCGGCCGCAGTTGCCTTCGGATTGGAATAAGGCTGTGGTAAAACGCACCTTCAGAGGCGCACAGCTGCATGTTGAAATGAAGCGTGAAGCCGGAGTTACGGCTGCAGAGGTTTATCTGGACGGTGAGCTTGTCCGGGATGGTGTCCTAAAAGGGCTGGAAGCTGGCGGGGAATATAAGGTAATTGTTAAACTTCCGCAGTAGATGCATAAACAATAAGAAGAAGTGGAAAAGGAGAGGGAAAGCAAGTCTTCTTCCAAATCGGTAGAGCAACTTATCTGATGATAAGTTGCTCTTTTGCGTACCTTTTGCACTAAATATTTATACCTATGCTAAAAATTAACAGTTAAAAAGCCCTATTTATTCAGAAGGGTTATTTTGATAATATACAAAAAGTGGATATTAATAGTATTAATATTCCAAAAAAACAGAAAAGAGGTAATATTTTGGGTGCTAAAAAAGTATTGTTAACAGGAATTCTTGTCACTTCTCTTCTTCCCTTATATGTTGGAGGCACTGTGAAAGCCGAAAGTTCACTTACCACAACAGAAGGCATAGTAACAAATCTGTTAAACTCTCGTGAAGATAAAATAGAAAATTTCAAGAATATTAGTGCAAAAGGAACTGCTTTTTCTGAACAAGCAGTGGCTTCCCCGGAATTAGATTATCTTTATGATGAGGCACTAAACATTATTAGGGTAATGGAGGAGACAACAGGGCGAGTGCTGAAGGACTTTAATATGGATTTTAAGCAGACATCGAGTGAGAACATAGAAAATAACACCATTATTACAGGTGAATTGACACAGACAATTATTTGGGAAGGTTCTGATGAAGATACTGCATTAAAAGATATTGTAACGATTACTGTTTCTGATGAAAATCAAGTGGTTACTAAATCAACATTTCCAAAAAGTGCGATAACAGGAGATGAGTTGGTCAAAAAAGCAATGAACAACCTTGAAAAGTATGCAACAAAAAATAATGAAATTGCGCAGAAAGCACAGGAGCAATCTTATTCAAAAAAAGCAGGCATAGATATAATGCGTGAAGAGTTTTCAAACCGCTTAGGTTCCACAACAGATTCTATAGTTTCACCTGCTGCTACTTATACATTTAATAGGACACAATCAAAAGCTTACGCACTAACTTACGCTATCAATAACAATACACAATATTGGACTTTCGAAAATGATTGCACAAACTTTGCGTCTCAAGTCCTTAATGCCGGGGGGATTCCCAAACAAAAAATAGTAGAACCTTATGAAGGGATGCCTAATTGGTGGATGAACACCGGAGCAGCAGGCCAATGGCTTTACGCCGTACCATGGGTTCAAGCAGATTCCTTTTTTAAATTGATTAGAAGCACAGATACAATTCATGGCTATGGGAAGCCGGGACCAGAATATTTATACGAAGGCGATATCATTTCTTACGATAAAGGTTCTGACTATACCATGAACCATACAGCGGTAATCACGAACCGGGACACACCATCTTCACCGCTGGTTTCATATCACACTACCAATCGGAAAAATGTTACCTGGGACTTCTATATCATCAATACAGCGGGGAGTGTAATCCCATACTTCACACATATTTTGTAGATAAGTAATATTTTTAATGGTACAATCTAGTGATTGTACCATTGTTTTATATTTTATGCTAAGTGAGGGACAAATTAAAAAATGAGAAATAAAAGAAAGTTAGCACTATTATTTGTTCTTTTGTTTGTTATTGTATATATCATATTTGGTGTATGGATTGCGCAGGATACTAAAATGATTTTAAAAGAAAGCATGAAGCGGGATCCCAATATGAAATACATGAGCCGTTCAGCGTATGAACATATGAATCCGGCCGAACGTGGAATGACCGCAGATAACTTTGAATATAGTGTAGGCTCACATCATATCGGCTTTGTGTTTCCGCTACATTTCTTTTTGGTATCCAAAGTATATGTAACTCAAGAATATGAAAATAATGCTCTTGCTTTTAGGGAACCTGTAAACTTAACACTAAAATTGAAATCCGGTAACTGGTATGCAACAAAAGTAGATATTAAGCCATAGCTGGAATAATACATGAAAGCAGCTTGTCTTCGGATAAGTTGCTTTTCTTTTTAATAAGGGAATACAGGGAATTAATTGAAAGATATGGAACATTATTTTCAAGATAACGTATGGCTTTTTGTGGAAATAGAGCAGTGTTATTTTACAGAGGAGGGGACTTAGTTTGTTGAAATTTTTAAAATATGCTGCAACCCTCAGTTTAACCCTTGTCCTGGTTTCCTGTTCAGACAATAGCGTCACCAAAGTTAATGATAGTACACCGCCGCCAGTGAAAGAAGAAGTTCACGAAGAGGCTTTTGAAGCAAAGCTTGATCAGTACATGTCCAAGAACTTTTCGGGCTCTGTGCTGCTTGTCAAAGATAACAAGGTCATTGTTTCCAAAGGCTATAACATGGCGGACTATGCGAATAACCTGCCTAATGGACCTGATACGATTCACAAGATCGGTTCACTTACCAAAGCCTTTACCGCCGCAGCTATTTTACAGCTCCAGGAGGCCGGAAAGCTCAGCGTTGACGACACCGTAGATACATACATTAAAGATTATCCTCAGCATGAAGTTACACTCCGCCATTTACTAACCCATACGTCAGGAACCCCCGAATATACCCGTTTACCGGATTTTCTAAATGAGCTGAATGTCAAAGTAAGCGTTGACGAACTGATTGCCAAATTTAAAGACCTCTCATTAGAGTTTGAACCGGGCAGCCGGTTCGCCTACAGTAACTCTGGTTACGTGCTGCTGGGAGCAGTAATTGAACAGGTCAGCGGGCAGTCATACAGCGATTATTTGCAGGAGCATATTTTTATACCGCTGGGTATGAACAGATCAGGTTATTTAGCTAAAGACAGCATCTCTACAGATACTGCAACCGGGTATTCCCTTCTTACTCCTGAAGTCTCTCAGGTCGCCCAGCCGATCGATATGACCGTGCCTTATTCAGCTGGGGGTATCTATTCTACTGTAGGAGATCTTTATAAATGGCTTATGGGGCTTGAGAACGGGACCATCCTAAGCAAGGCCTCATGGGAAGCGATGCGCACACCGGAGCTTAATGAATACGCATTAGGCTGGGCAATTCCCGGCTCGACTGGAACGATATACACACATAACGGGGCGATTAATGGCTTCTCCTCGGAAATTTGGCGGGATATGTCCAAGGGGACAGCGGTTATTCTGCTCAGTAATGCAGAGGGTGATCTGGGACATTTGCGGGATGTGCTGTTGCGTATGCTTGATAGTGCTGAATAAGCATTGCTTTTTGCTGGACTCAAATGAACCCAAGCGCTTGTTCCCAAAAAGGATGAGAGCCTGGGTTCTTTTCATCTATGCTTACAATGTTATTACACTAATCTCGTTACCATGAGCTGTTACGATGTTAAGCAGGTCTTCAGGCGCAAGCCAGACTGTAGCGGTGTTTTCGTTGGGATGGACGCCGATGGTTGCCCCTTTTTGCAAATCTGCATCCAGGATAAATTTCACCGTGCGCTCCTTGTCGTTCAGAATGCCAAACGGGGAGACGGCGCCCTTAGTGAGGCCGAGCAGCTGCATTAAATCTTCTTCAGAAGCAAACGTAAGGGGACGGGACTCCAGCAGCGTACGCAGCTGCTTCAGGTTAACGGACTTGTCCTTTTGGATCGTCAGCAGATAATAGTTTCTTTTTTTGTCATCACGGATGAACAGATTTTTGGCTATCTGATCTATTCTGGGGAGCCCAAAGCTCTCCATGTCTGCGATGGTATAGGCTGCAGGATGGTCAATCACTTCATGGCTTACATTCTGCTGCTTCAACAGCTCAATAACGGCTTCGCGGTTCATCATGATCACCTTTATCTTCGGATTTTGTAGAGTGGACATTGCAACTGGACATAATAATATCATCATTATTGGGTAAAGAGTTTAGATATATCACTAAAAAGTATGAGTTATTTCAGGAGGCAACAGGATGACAATCAAGCTTATCGCAGTGGACATGGATGGAACCTTTCTAAATAAAGAGATGGGATATGACAAAGAAAGGTTCCTTAAACAGTATGCAAAGATGAAGGAGCAGGGAATCCGGTTTGTTGTGGCCAGCGGCAACCAGTACTATCAGCTGAAGTCCTTTTTTGGAGAGATCCAGGATGAGATCAGTTATGTGGCTGAAAATGGCGCCTTTATCGTCGATCAGGGGCAGGAAGTGTCCGCTGTTGATATTCCCAAGCAGGATATAGAGCTGGTTCTGAAAGAGCTGGTATCCAATAATAAGTTTCAGATTGTGTTATGCGGCAAAGAAAGTGCCTATGTGCTGGACAGTGTATCGGACAACTTTTTTACTATAGTAAACAAATATTATCACCGGTTAAAAAGAGTGAAGAGCTTCGATGAGGTCAACGATCAGATTCTGAAATTTGCGCTGTCCTGTCCGGATGAAGAAACGCTTCAGTTAAGAGATCTGCTGCGCAGCAGTATCGGAAATACGGTAACTGCTGTCTCCAGCGGGCATGGAAGTATTGATCTGATTGTGCCGGAGTTCCACAAGGCCTCCGGTATTCAGCTGCTGCAGGACAAGTGGGGGATCAAAGATGACGAAACGATGGCCTTTGGCGACGGAGGCAATGACATTGAAATGCTGCGACATGTAAAGTACAGCTTTGCCATGGAGAACGGATCGGATGAAGTGAAGGGGGCGGCAAAATATATGGCACCGGCTAACAATAACAGCGGTGTATTGGAAGTGATTGATCAGTATTTTGCGGGGCAGGGGCCATTCGGGAAATGATGGGTTGAAGCCGCCGTCATTGGGGAGTTCAACTGATGGTTAGGTACGGTTCCGAATATTCAGATCGTGCTATCGTTTGAGAAGAATCGTTCTACACGATATAGCAGTTTTAATGATATAATTATTTACTGTAGTGTGAAAATTTACTAATCCTAAACCAGCTGGAGGGAAGTTGAATGGATCATAAGGATTTCAGCAACTTTAAATGGCTTAACGAAAGCAGCATCCGGTTTGAAAACGAAGCAATGATATTATACGCTCCGAAGGATAGTGATTTTTTCTGCAATAACGGGACTGTGTCTGAAGAAGGGATTACCCCAAGCTCCCTTACAAATGCCCCGTTTTTTTACACAGAGGTTTCCGGTGATTTTGTAATGCGGGTTAAGGCAGGGCATGATTTCCGGGATGTGTATGATTCTGCTTCGGTTATGGTCATGAAGGATCTCGCGGTGTGGGCCAAGCTGTGCTTTGAATTGACGGATTTTAATACCCGTGCCGTTGTAAGTGTAGTAACAAATCCGTTATCAGACGACGCAAACGGCAACAATATTGACGGCGATTCAGTATGGCTACAGATTACCCGAGTCGGCCAGGCCTTTGCTTTTCATTATTCGTTAGACGGTGACCATTTCTACATGGTGAGATTCTTCAATTTACCGGTGGAGGAGACTGTAAAGGTAGGCTTCGTTCCGCAGGCTCCCAATGGCAACGGCGGCGACAGACGGTACTCTGGTTTTTCTTTAGAGAAGAGAACCGTAAAAAATATCAGGGCAGGTGTGTAGGAGAAAGTAAATGATGGTGCTTGCGTCCGCGAATTGTAATCTATAAACATTCTGCCAAAGCGGTGCTCCTTATTGTGGGCACCGCTTTTTTATTCCCGGTAGGCTATATAAAAGCTATGCTATACACCAAACTGCCTTAAATGATGATCCACGCTGAGCAGTGAGCGAGCATTTGAGCGACATGCATGGTTCCCCACTGAGGGGTTGATCGTTGAGCTATGCGCTGTAATATCTCCGCAGGATATGTTTTATCGTAGATATCTTTCATAGGAACACTCCATTCCGTTCATTTTGATGATGTCTCCTGAACCCCTTACCTTATGAGCATCCTATCAATTGGACAGTATGCTGTCAAACTTGGAAGTCTGTGTTTTTAGTCTTATTTTTCATAGATATGTTACCCGTGTAATGCTACTATATATTGAAATAAACTGGCTGCGGGAGCGGTTATATGAGTGGTTACTCAGTTCACGATTTCATACATTATTCGCTGTTTTCTTTTGCCGAGTACAGTCCTGATCCGATTTACATTCTGGGCAACGATAAAAAGGTAATCTACGCCAATCCTGTCTTTGTAGAGCTGTATGGATGGTCAATGGAAGAGCTGAATAAGCTCGATTTCCCGCATATCCCCCTGGAGCTTAGGGATGAGCTTGCCCAGATGTATATTTTCATCGATCAGGGCCGGAAGCTGTTTGCCCTTGATACGTTCCGCATTAAGCGAAACGGGGAACTGATCAGTGTCAAAATAACCATTTCTCCGGTAAAGGATCCGGAAGGATGCATTAAGGCTTATGTATGTGTACTGAGGGATGTAACCGAGATTAAGTTCTCTGAGCTAAAGTACTACAAGCTATTTAATGAAGCGAATGACCCCATTTTTATCTATGAACAGAACCCGGACGGGAAGCCGTCCAAATTTCTGGACGTTAATGAAGCAGCCTGCCGGATGCTGGGGTACACACGCCGGGAGCTTCTGGATAAAACACCGTATTCCATAGCAGCAGAGTCGTTGCAGAGCGAGGTTGACCATCTCTTTGATAGAATCCTTGAAGGAGACGGGATATTCGTTGAATGGATTCAGGTAACAAGGGAAGGGAAGCAAATCCCTGTAGAAATCAGTGCCAAGCCGTTTAAGCTGAATGGCCGCAAAATGGTCATTTCGATCAGCCGTGATCTGACTGAACGCAAGAGGACCGAGGAGTTTCTCCGGTATACGGAGAATATTTCCATGATCGGTGAGCTGTCTGCTGGCATTGCCCACGAAATCCGTAATCCGCTTACCAGTATCCGGGGATTCGTTCAGCTCCTGTTCTCCCGTTCCGCAAAAGGCAGAGAGTTTCATCAGATCGTAGTGTCGGAGGTAGACCGGATCAATTCGATTATCGGTGAACTGCTGCTGCTGGGCAAAGAAGCCCCATCCAGTCTGGCTGACTATAATCTGGTTCAGCTGTTAAGACAAGCCGTCGTGCTGCTGAATGCCCAGGCGCATATGACAAACATTGAGATTCTCATGCATACCCATCTTGCCGGCCTTACGCTTAAAGGCTCAGCCAACAAGCTGAAGCAGGTCTTCATCAATGTTCTAAAAAATGCAATTGAAGCAAGCCCTGACGGAGCAGAAATAACAGTAGAGCTGGACCGCACAGAGGATATGGCCGTCATTCGGATAAGCGATAATGGACGGGGCATTCCCGCAGAATACATAGATCAGATCGGCTCGCCTTTCTTCACCACCAAACCGGGAGGGCACGGGCTCGGGGTTATGATCAGCAGAAAGATTATACATAATCATAGAGGAACGTTCCTGTTCAAGGCGAATCAGCCTTCCGGAACGATTGTTGAGATTACACTGCCTATAATGTAGCGGTACGCGCTATAATGAAAGGGTTCAGCATGTAATCCGGCTGCCGGACGGCAACAAAGAAATAGAACAAGAGATGACTGCGCCGGATGATCCGTCCTGAGTTCTCTCTGATAAAATGGAGGCTATTATGTTTCAGGTAACAGAAGCAACAGGATGCCCTTTTGACAGAAGCTATCTATTAAAGGAAGAACGCCGGTTTGATATCCGCAATTTTGGGGCGGGTGTGGAACATTCACCAGTGGTGAATACTGAGGCGATTAATCACGCTATTCAGGCAGCATCGGCAGAAGGCGGGACAGTCGTTATTCCTGAAGGTAACTTCAGAGTATATACGGTCCGTCTATTGAGCGGCGTCAATCTGTACTTGTCTGCAGGCAGTGTGCTTTCAGCAGCCAGAACGGATATCACCCGATCCTATGAGCTGCAGGCTGGAGAAGGCGGCAATTATGATGAGCCGGAGGTTAATCTGTATGTCGGCCTGCAGGATCACGGCCATACTTATTTTGCCAACAGCCTGATTTATGGCGCGGATATCCGTGATGTAATGATTTACGGGCCAGGGCTGCTGGATGGAAGCTCTCTGAATGATAAGGGGGAGCTGGAGCAGATCCTGATGGGCGGAGACCCGCATGAGCCGGTACGCCGTAACGGGCCGGGACACCAGGGAGAATGGTTCGGCAACAAGGCGATTGCGCTGGTGCGGTGTGAAAATGTGGCCTTTTGCGATTTTTCGATCCTGGCCGGCGGCCATTTTGCGATTATTACAACATGTGTGAAAAATATGGTTGTGGAGCGTATTCTGGTGGATACAAACCGCGATGCGTTTGATGTGGACTGCTGTGAGAATGTGACGATTGTGCATTCCACCTTCAACTCCCTGACCGATGATGCCATTGTGTTAAAAGCCTCCTACGGCGGCGGTATATTCATGCCGCTGAGGAATGTGTTGATTGAGGACTGCATTGTCAGCGGTTACGACATGGGCTCCGTATATGCGAAAACGTATACACAGGACAAGCTGATTGCTACTGACCGCTGCGGCCCTACCGCCCGGGTCAAGCTGGGTACGGAATCCACCTGCGGGTATGACCTCGTTACGGTACGCCGTGTCCAGTTTAGAAGATCCAGAGGCTTTGCCCTTGAGGCTGTCGACGGGGCGGATTTGAGCAATATTATCTTTGAGGATTCGACTATGGAGGATGTAAGCAGCTCGCCAATCTTCATTAAAGCAGGAGACCGCGGCCGGTTTCCTGTAACGGGGAATAGCACCGGGGAAGACTTCATCCCGGACAGGGATGCTCCGCCGAATGTGAGACTCGACCAGACGCACTGGGTACTGCCGGCCAAGGAGCCTTATCAGGTGTACCCGGCGAGGCGCTATCTTCCGTCCTATAACAGAACCCGTAAAGTTTCGGCGGACGGCGCATCTTCCTTTTATATCGTAGACGCTGAGCAGCCTCTCCGGCTGAATCCGGCGAACATTCATGAAGAGAACGGCAGATTCTTCGCTGTCCGCTATGATGAGCTGTCCAAAAAGTATGTGCCCGACTATGTTAAAGAGCTGCAGGAAAGCGAGCTTCCGCTGTATGCCAATGCGAACGGCAGTGATCACATTGCTTATGTTCACGACATTATCGTCCGGAATATTTCGGTCAAAAATGCCGATCCCCGCTATCCGATTGAAATCATGGGGCTGATTGGAAGCCGGATTAAAAATGTATCTATTACCAACATCAAGGTGGAATACCGCGGCGGTCTGAGCCTGGAGCATGCAGTGGAGCAGCGCCAGCTGAATACCAACTGGGAATATGCCCAGTATGGCGGGAACAAACGCAGTGTGCAGTCGCTGCCTTGGCTGGTGAACACCTTTTTTCTGAAAAATGAAGGGCTGCTGCCCCGGGTGGAATGGGATCCGGAAGCGGGGGTGTGGAAGGATGCTCCCTTCAACGTACCGGAGCTGCCGGAGGTTTATCCGGAGCCGAGCAACTGGGGAATCCTCCCGGCATACGGGCTGTATGCAAGACATGTGGAAAATCTGGTTCTGGATGAAATCGAGCTGCGCTATCTTACAGAAGATACCCGGTATCCCATTGTGCTTGATGATGTCGTAAACGGCTCGCTTCAGAATATCCGTGCAGATCATGCAGAAGGTGTTGAAGAAATTATCCTCGTGAAAAACCGGTTCAAACGGCCTGCAGGACTGGAATATGTTCCGGATTATCCGTATCAGCAGACTGAAGTTGAACATGTAACTCTGGACAACCGTTTGTCTGTCAAGGCTGTAGAAGTCGGGGCACCTGCTCCGGGGACGCCCAAGGACTCGTTGTATCCGTATGAAACGGTCGCAATTCCTGAGAATGGATACAACTATCCGGTTGCGACCCCTGAGCTTCCTTTGCCGCAGACGGTATTCCGGCCGTTCTTCGCCTTTGTACCGGAGCAGAGTGTCCGGGCGGGTGAACTCCTTTCCTTTACCGTTGTAGCCAGGCAGCCTGCGTATGAGGCTTCCGCCCGTGAAACGGACGGCAAAATTTATAATGAGACCGCCTCGGATAGGGACCCGGCTGTACAGGGGATTGCTGAGCCGATGATTTTGACAGCTGGTAAGCTGCCTGAGGGGGCGAGCTTTGACATCTCTTCTTTTGTACCGGGCAAGGCCTGTGTGTTCAGCTGGACACCAACTGTGGACGATGTGCGGAATGAACCATATATTGCAGAATTCATTGCTGATGACGGGATAATCCCGGTCAAACTGGAAGTCAGCATTAAGGTGACGGGATGAATTATATGATGAGATATATTAAAAGCGTGGACCCCAAACGGCTGATCATTATGGTGATCGGCAACATCTTTCTGGGAATGGGCATCAGTATTTTCAAGCTGTCCGGCATGGGGAATGATCCTTTCAGCGGCATGGTGATGGCCCTTGCAGATCTCAGTTTTATCTCCTATGCTAATTTTCTGATTTTACTGAATGTAGTGCTGTTCATAGTTGAATGGATTACCGGGAGGAAGTTTATCGGAGCCGGAACGTTCGTTAATGCTATTTTTCTGGGTTATATCGCTACATTTTTTTATGATATCTGGATAGATGTCCTGGGTGAACCCCAGTTGCTCTGGCAGCGGGTCATTACTGTGGCGATTGGTGTGGTGGTGTGCAGCTTTGGGGTGTCCTTGTATCAGAGCTCGGATGTCGGAGTAGCTCCCTATGACGCGCTGTCCCTGATCATGAAGATTAGAGCGCCAAGAATTTCTTACTTCTGGCACCGGATGTTTACGGATGCGCTGTGTGCGCTGATCTGCTTCCTGGCAGGCGGCATCATCGGCCTGGGCACGCTGGTATCCGCATTCGGTCTGGGTCCGATCATTCATTTCTTCGATGTGCATTTTACGAACAAGCTGCTGGGCAAAACGGGTGCAAAGGCAGACGGAGGTCCCGTTTCACTGTAAAGGGTGCTGAGTGACAATCTAATGAACGATAGTTGTGCTAAACGATAATTGTAATGAACGATAATTCTAGAACACTAATTGTATCCAATAAAAACAAGGTATCCCGGACTTCGCAGCCTGCTGCGGTCCGGGATACCTTGTTTTATTGCGGGCCCCCAATGCTCCGTTTGCTCTGTCCGAGCCTGAAATTGCCCCATCCAAGCCCAAATAGAGGGGAAAATCCCTCTAAAGGGGCCGAAGTTGTCCCGCCCAAGCCCAAATAGAGGGAAAAATCCCTCTATTTGGGCAGAAGCAGCCCTAGCCGGCCCCGCCCTACTAAACAGGCGCCCGTAGATTTTCAGACAGCTGCTCAGCCTCGGCGGTCCTTATTGTCCTCACGATCCGGGGCAATCCCGGGAGCGGTTACCTCAGGGTCATCTCCGAGCACAGCGCCGACAATTTCGTCGAGCTTACCCGCTGCTCCTGTATCGCTATCCGCCTTGGAATCCGGCTCAGGGATCGGGTGTACACCCGGTTTGCGTCCGTCCAGCGGAGCTTCCTTGTTGTCCTTCATTGGATAATCTCCTTTCAATGTGCAGACTCTATCTTAGGATGTGTCACAAAAAGCCGTTATATGTAACGATAACCGCCCCCGGACCTCATGAACCATAAAGTCCTCTATTCCTCTTCCGCATACATACCGCTCATTTGCTAATATTGTGATAAATATTATAGACTGGTTTCTGTGAGCTTTTTTCTAAAAGGAAAATTTATTCAGAAACGGGGAAGTTTAATGAATGTGATAAGACAACCGAAGTCCAATAAGCTGAAGATTTTTTCAAAAGCAATATTAGTAACCATCGGAGCCATGATCGCTGCTTACGGGCTGGAGGCTGTGTTAATACCCAATAATGTCTCTGACGGAGGCGTGACCGGTCTTAGTATCGTGGGCTCGGAATTGTTCGGAGTGCCGCTGGGGCTGCTGATTGCGGTCATTAATATCCCCTTTGTGTGGCTGGGTTATAAACAGATCGGCAAAAGCTTCGCCCTCTATTCCATTCTCGGAATTGCGTCATTAGCGGTCGGCACTGTCCTTATGCATCACGTACCGACCATTATTCAGGGGGATACCTTGCTTGTTACGGTGGTCGGCGGGATTATAATCGGTTTCGGGATGGGTCTTGCTTTGCGTAACGGCGGGGCGCTGGACGGGATTGATATGCTGGCTGTGCTGCTGTCACGGAAGCTGCCTTTTGGTACGAGTGACCTGATCCTGTTCCTGAACACCTTTGTATTCATTGTCGTTTCAACCGTGTTTGGTCTGCAGGGGGCGATCCTGTCGGCACTTGCCTATTTTATTGCTTCAAAAGTTATACATATCGTAGAGGAGGGCCTGAGCGGCTCCAAAACGTTCAAAATCATCACCAACCAGCCTGAAGTCATGGTCGAAACCATCCGCGACCGGCTGGGCCGGGGAGCAACCTACACCGATGCTTACGGCGGCTACTCCAATGAGCAGTTCAAAGAAATTACCTGTGTCATCAACCGTCTGGAAGAAAGCAAGATTAAAGAGATTATTCATGAGATTGACCCGGGTGCTTTTGTTGTAGTGTACGATGTGGCGGAAGTGAAGGGCGGTAACTTTAAAAAGAAAGATATTCACTAATCATCATATGACGCGCTTGCAGGAGGATCGCTTTTCTTCTGCGGGCGCGTTATTTTTGTGCAACAGCTTCAATATTAACCTTTGACAAACAACTGGATGTAGGCTATCATCAGCATAAATGTCAGTCAGTACTGACAGTCAGTCAGGCCGGGAATGGCAGGCTTATTTTATAGAAAAGAGAAAAGAGGCCCTTCAATGCAGACAAACAGCAGCATCCCCGCCAATAACGGCGAGCGGCTTATGCGAATTCTTGTATTTACACTGATCATCTCGGTGATGAACGGAACAATGTTTAATGTAGTGCTTCCGGTGATCAGCAGGCAATTTCAGCTCTCTCCGTCACAGGTAAGCTGGATGGTATCGGGATATTTGATTGTATACGCAATCGGCACGGTTACCTTCGGCAAGCTGACGGACAAATACAGTCTTAAAAACCTGCTGACGTTTGGTCTGATCTTTTTAGCAGCGGGCTCCATATTCGGAATCGTGTCCACCCAGTACTGGATGATGATTGTGGCGCGTTTGCTCCAGGCCGTCGGGGCATCCGTCATTCCGGCGCTGGCGATGATCATCCCGATCCGTTATTTTTCACCGGAAAAGCGCGGGCGTGCCCTGGGCACTTCAGCCATCGGGGTAGCGCTTGGCTCCGCACTCGGCCCGATTATTGCCGGGTTTGTTTCAACGGTGTGGAGCTGGCAGGTCCTGTTTGTAATTCCGCTGCTTGCCCTGTTCACTTTGCCGTTCTACCGTAAATACCTGGACGACGAGAAGGGGAACGACAGCAAAATCGACTTTATCGGCGGTGTTCTGCTGGCAGGAACTGTAGCTGCCTTACTGCTTGCATTAACGAATGGGGGCTTAGAATACGCAGTCAGCGGGATCATACTGCTGATGCTCTTCATCCTGCGCGTCCGCTATGCGGCTCATCCGTTTATTGATCCGGTAGTTTTCCGGAACAAGGCGTATACATCCGGTCTGGCTATTGCGTTTGTGCTGACTGCAATCAGCTTCAGCACACCGTTCATTACGCCCCAGCTCCTGGCACAGCTAAACGAGCTGTCACCTGCTGTAATTGGATTGATCATGCTGCCCTCAGCGCTTATAACGGCATACATGGGACGCAAAGGAGGCAGGCTTGCTGACGAAAAAGGCAATTCCTTTCTTTTAATTACTGCTGCAGCCCTGCTGATCTTTGGCTTTATCTGCCTGTCATCGGTTGCAGGCATGCCGCCTGTTTTTATTGCAGTATCCCTTATCTTTACGGTGCTGGGCCAATCCTTTATGCAGATCGCCTTATCAAACACCATTTCCCGCACCTTAGCCAAGGATCAGATCGGGATCGGGATGGGCCTGTTTTCCATGTTAAACTTTATTGCAGCAGCGGTATCTACTGCGACGATAGGCAAAATTCTGGATTTCGGCACAACAACGGTCCGGTTTAATCCGATTCCCCGGAATGATGCTGCTTTTGTATACAGTAATATCTTTTTAATACTGGCGTTTCTGGTGGCCGTTATGGCTGTTTTGTATTTTGTACAATTCGGGCGCGGCTCTGACAAGGACACAGCTGAACGGGCGGGAACGGCCAGACTATAATCATGAGGTGGAAAGAATGAGTGAAGTAAGCAATGCTGCCAAGAATACCGGTGATAAATTGCTGCTGGCTGCGATTGATCTGATGGCAAGCAAAGGCTATAAGGGAGTAACAACCCAGGAGATTGCCGCAGCCGCCGGGTTGAGCGAGAAGACACTGTTCCGCCATTTCGGAAGCAAGCAAAACCTGCTTGAGGCAGCCTTTGACCGGTTTCATTATGCGGAGGAAATGACCAGGCTGTTCAATGAAAAGCTGGTGTGGGAGCTGGAAACAGACCTGCTGCTAATCAGCCGGACCTATCATGAGATCATGAACCGCAATCGCAAGATGATTATGATCAGTGTAAAGGAGGCAGATCATCTGCCGGGCTTTCGTGAGCGCACCATTAAGCACCCCAAGCAGTTCATTGAAATTCTGACCCGTTATTTTACGGAAATGACCAGTCAGGGCAAGCTGATTGAGACAAACGCGGAGATGCAGGCTTATTCCTTCATATCTATGAATTACGGTGTATTCCTTAACAATTTGACTGCCGGTGAACAATTCCCCGGCCTGACACTGGAAGATTTCATTACGGAGAGTGTGGGGACGTTTACGAGGGGGCTGGGGCGTTAGGTTCATAGAAAAACGTTAATTAATTTGTATCCCTTTTAAGAGAAATTGATTATATTCTAATTAAGAATAATACACCCGAGGGATGATTATGTACAAATTAATGATTGTCGATGATGAATTATTAATGCGTGTGGGCATACGTTCAATGATTGATTGGGAAGAGCACGGGTTTCATGTGGTGGGAGAAGCTGGGAACGGCAAGGAAGGGCTCGAAATGGCACTGGCAACCTCGCCGGACCTGATTATTACCGATATCAAAATGCCTGTGATGGACGGCCTGCAGTTTATACGGGAGCTCTCTCTTAACTTAAAAGCCTGCAAATATGTCATCCTGAGCAATTTTGATGAGTTCGCTTATGTGAAGGAAGCGCTGAAGCTGGGTGCAGCAGATTACCTGATCAAAAGTGAGATTTCACCAGCCTCTTTAACAGACCTGCTTGCCGTAATCCGCGATAAGCTGCAGACAGAGCACGAGAGCCAGGGGAGTAACCGCAAGCTGCCTTATAACGTTACGCGGGGACTGGGGCACCTGAAGGAGGACTATTTCAAGGACTTGATCAGCGGGTTCATCAGTGAGCAGGCTGCAAAGGCGAGAGCGGAGGAGCTTGAGATTAAGGTCAGGGGCAGCGGCCTGGCAGTGCTGATCTTTAAAGTGAATCATTTTGATAGGGTGAAGAAGAAATATGTGGAAAAGGATGAAAAGCTGCTCAGGTTCTCGATTCTTAACATTATAGAAGAGGTTATTCCTGCAAAATGGGACAGGGAGGTTATCCTGGGCGATTCATCTGAATATCTGGTTTTTGTGAACACACTTATTGGCAGCGGTTCCATTCGCGGTGATATCGGGCGGCTGTGCGATAAGATTATTCTTTCTATAAAAGATTTTATGAATCTTGAGCTTACTGCAGGAGTAAGTACAGTCGTTGCAAGCTATAAATCGGTCAAGACAGCCTATGAGGAGGCTGAGCTGGCTCTCGGTTATCGTTTTTTTGACAGCACCAAGAACGTGCTGTTCTATGAAGACGTGGCTAAATTACCTTCCCGTGAACCGGTTATAACTTTGATCACCCCTGACGAAGAGCATGACTTTGCGGCCGTCTGGGAGAGCAAGGATGAGCAGCAGGCGGCAGAATTATTGGGCGGATTCCGCTCCAGGCTTGCTGAATTACGGGCTAATGAGCATAGCATCCGGGAAAAGTATATTTTGCTGATGGAGCAAATGCACACTCATTTTCCGCTTGCGGCCAAACGGCTGCGCCCTTCACCGGTAGAAAGATCGCCTTATGAAACCATCTTGAGAGGGGAAAATTGGGGCGATATTCATCAGAGTGTACTCGATTACATGAAATACTGCTTTGAAGTAGACTCCAGTATGATGCGCGAACGCACGTATACAGAGATGGCTGTAGATATTATTAACAAATATTATGCCGAGGATATTTCACTGCAGAGCGTGGCAGGCCAGATTAACGTCAACCCGTCATATCTGAGCCGGATTTTCAAGCAGGAGCAGGGAGAGAATTTCATCTCTTTTTTAACCAGGGTCAGGATTGAACGGGCTAAAGCGTATTTAAAGGGAGGCAAGCTGAAGGTTTATGAAATCGCTGACAAGGTTGGTTATCACAATCACACTTATTTCAGCAAGATATTCAAAAAAATCACAGGTGTCTCTCCTGAGGACTACCGGGAATAACACCAATTCTGCTTATGAGGTCTGGAGAGGTGCATATGCGCGGACGATATCCGGTTCGGATAAAGACCAAAATTATGATTATTTGCCTAACGGTAATTATTCTGCCTGTGTTTGTTATGACCATTAATTCGTACCGGTCCTCTGAAAGATTATTGGAGCATAACTACAGAAATCTGCTGAAGGATCTTGCCAAACAGACGAATATAAGAATTGATGAATTCCTTAAGGATGTCGAAAAAATCACATTGCTGGCCGGCAACGGGCTAAGCAGTACCTTATCCGCGACTATGGAGGGCAGCTATCCGATCCAGGATTATCTCCGGTTTGGAGGCGAGCAGAACGAGAACTCAGCCTATAACATTCTGATGAATTACATCATGATGAAAGACCGAGTATTCTCCATTTATCTCTACAATTTAAACGGCGGAGCCGATCTGTTCGTCAGCCCCAATCAGCCGATTAACTATGATTTCAAAGTCGCTAACGAGCTGTGGTTCAAGAAATTTATGCATACCAAGGACAGGACGATCACCTTAACTACCCGAATCGATGAGCAGCTGCAAAATAAAGTGCTGGCGGTCTCCCATGCGCGAAAAATATACGATGGGACAACCGGGAAGCTGCTGGGCGTCATTGTCGTCAGTATCGATATCAGGTTTATCGAGATTGTGAACAGCAATCTGCAGGAGGCGCTGCGCTCCAGGTTCATGATTGTCGATGCTGACGATAAAATTGTGTACAACCCCGATGACCGGCTGATTGGCACCTTATTCAGGGATAATGTCCGTCCAGATGAATTTAAGAATATTGTGGTGACTAATCCGCTCAGCCAGCAGGAATGGACCACCTATTTGTATATGCCCATGGATGAATTAACCGATGAAGGCGAAATTCTGGGACGCAATCTGATCACTTTGGCTATCGTAATGTCCTTGTTTGCACTTATCATCTCGGTCTTTCTGTCCAATGTGATTACCCGGCCCATCAAAAAGCTTATGAACAATATCCGTTTCGTTGAAAAAGGGCAATTTGAGCGGGTCGAGGATATTGGCTCCAGAGATGAATTCGGGCATTTGTCGGGCCGTTTCATTAAAATGTCCTACGAATTAAAGCAGCTGATCGAACGGGTTCAGCAGGAGGAAAGCGAAAAGGCTGCTGCTGAGATCAAGGCGCTGCACTCACAGATTAACCCTCATTTTCTGTATAACACGCTGGGCTCGGTCAAGTGGATTGCCTCCATGCAAAAGGCTGACAAAATCGTCGATATGACGGAAGCTTTAATCTCCATGCTCCGTTATGCTACGAGATTGGACGGAACGCTGGTATCCGTCCGGGAAGAGCTGGATAATGTCATGAACTACATCACGATCCAGAACGTCAGATATTATAATTCTATTCAGACAGTATACGAGATTGAAGAGACGCTGCTGGATTACCGGATTCCAAAGATGATTATGCAGCCTATTATCGAAAACGCAATCTTCCATGGCTTTGCGGAGCTCGAAGAAGAGGGGATGATCACCGTTACCATTGGGTCCAGCGGCAATGATCTGATGATTATAATCCGTGACAATGGCAGCGGTATGGATCAGGCGATGGTACAGGAGCTGACGGAGAGCTGGACGGCCACTCAAGGCGGAGCGAAAGGAATCGGGCTGTATAATGTGCAGCGCCGCATCCAGCTTCATTTTGGCGAAGGCTACGGAATAAGGGCTGAGAGCCGCCTGGGGGAAGGGACAGCCTTTTATATTCTGCTGCCCGGTATACCCGGATAGTCAGACAAATAAGCAGAGGTGTCATTCTCCGCCGGGGGAGAGAGCTCCTCTGCTTTTTTTTCAGATGATGGCTACTGCCCATAACTTTGATCCTAACCTTTGACACTTCCGAGCACCAGGCCCTTGGTGAAATACTTCTGTAAAAATGGATATACCAGCAGAATAGGGATTGCGCCAAGAAACATCTGGGCGGCACGACCGGTTCTCGCATTCATCATGGATAACAGCTGGGTATAATCCGTACCCGACTTCAGCATAATCTGCTCAAAGCTCTGCAGCAGGGTCTGCAGATAGCTTTGCAGCGGATAATTGTCAGGGTTATTCATGTAGATAATGCCGTCAAACCAGGAGTTCCAGTGGCCGACGATACTAAACAGGCCGACAGTGGCCAAGGCCGGCTTCAATAAGGGAAGCAGAATGCGGGTCAGAATCTGCATCGGCCCTGCGCCGTCTATAATGGCTGATTCTTCGATCTCCTCGGGAAGGCCGCGGATAAAATTCATCAGAATAATCATACTGAACACCGGAAGGGCGCCGGGCAAAATAAGCGACCAGATGGAGTTGATCAGTCCCATTTTTACTACAACAAGGTAGGTTGGAATTAATCCGCCGTTAAACAGGATTGTGATGATAAAAAAAGTCATATAGAGATTGCGGCCCGTCAGCTTCTGGGCGGACTTGGAGAGCGGGTATGCGGTCAGCACCATCAGGACGATATTGATCAGGGTGCCGAGCACCACCCGTTTGACGGAAATCCACAGGGAGCTGAAGAAGTCACCGCCGGTCAAGGCGAACTCATAGGCTTTGGTTGTGAATTCGACCGGCCAGAACGCCACATTGCCGGCTGATACTGCCGCACTGCTGCTGAAGGATACGGCCAGCAGGTTAATAAACGGCAGGATGCAGAGCAGGGAGGTTGCGATCAGTATGGTGTAATTCAGGATATGGAACAGGCGTCTGCCCAGGCTGTTGTCTTGAATCATAAGAGGCCTCCTCAGAAAATACGGTAATTGGCGACTTTGTAGGCAAGAATATAGGATACACCTACCAGAATGCAGGAGATTACGGATTTGAACAGGCCTACAGCCGCGCTGATGGAATACTGAGCCTGCTGAATACCCAGACGGTATACATAGGTGTCGATAATGTCCCCTGTCTGATAGACAACCGGTGAATAAAGGTTGAAGATCTGGTCGAAGCCGGCATTCAGTACGTTGCCGAGTGCGAGTACAGACATTAGTACAATCGTCGGCATCAGTAAAGGCAGGGTGATGTAGAGTGTCTGCTTCCATCGCTTGGCTCCGTCGATGACCGCCGCTTCATATAATCCGGGATCAATACTGGTCAGGGCAGCAAGATAGACAACCGTGCCGAACCCGAAGCCTTTCCAGATATCACTCACAATCATCGTCCATGGAAAGATGGACGGATTGCCCAGAAAAGGGACGGGGTTAACGCCGAAGATGGCCAGGAAGTTGTTGACAATGCCGTCTGCGCTAAGGATATCCAGCAGGATGCCGGCCATAATGACCCATGACAGAAAGTTCGGAATGTAGACAAGGGTCTGAAAGGTGCGTTTGATACTGCTTCTGGCCACCTCGTTCAGCAGCAGTGCAAAGATAACAGGCATTACAATGCCCCCGATAATCTTGAAGGCGGACATGTAAAGCGTATTCCAGATCGTCCGTACAAAGTTGGGCTGATTAAAGACATGCTGGAAGTTGTCCCAGCCCACCCACGGGGAGCTGAATCCAAGGCCGGGATTGTATTTCTGAAAGGCAATGACCAGCCCGTAGAAAGGGATATAGCAGAAGATGAATACAAGAACAATACTCGGAAGCAGCATCAGGTGAAAGGGGCCCTGCTGTTTTAATTTTTTGAGCATTCGAAATCCTCCGTTTCAATGGATCTTCCCGCATACATAACACAGGGGGGCGAGCCTTCTCGTCCCCCTGTCACCGGAACCTTTACTTTCCGTATGCTGCATTAACGGCTTCAGCGGCCGCATCTCCGCCGGCTGTCCGCCAGTTCTGGACTACAGTATCGAAGTAATCGATACTTTCAGTGCCCATGATGATTTTTGTGAAGCCTTCGGTCAGGATGTCGTCCAGTGTTGTACCGAAGCTTGCGAGTGCTTCCGGACTGGCTCCCCACAAGGCAGTCTTGATGTAATTTCCGCTGTCGAGTACTTTTTTGGACAAGCCGTAGGCGGTCTTGGGAGCACCCTGCTGCAGATAATCGCCTGTGGCACCCGGTGTGGCATTGTTAATGAAATCGACACTATTGTTATATTTTTGCCACATGCCCGCAGTGGTCAGGCCGCTGGTATCCTTGGACTGCAGAGCTGCAGATACTGCTTCGAACTGCTCATAGTCGGAGTTTGGATTCAGCACCCGGAAAGCCCCAACCACATGCGCCATATCATTGTCCAGGAGAGCGGACAAGGTTTCTTCAGATTCTTTGCCGACGCCTTCATCTACGATGTAGGCATAGTCGTTAAGCAGCTTAATTGCGGCTTCCGGATGTTTGAATCCCTTCTTGATAACGGTATAGTTACCGTTAGCGAAGAAGATGGACTGCTTGGCTTCTTTACCGTCGGTTGTAGGTATGAGATACGGGTAGAAGATGGCATCCTTGCCCAGATTCGAGATTGTATCTACCCCCGGGTTGTAGCCCCACCACTGATAGTAAGGCTGCATGCCGACCTTGCCGGCTACTACATCAGCATTCATCGCACTGAAATCCTTGATGGCAAATTCCGGATCAATAATCCCCAGCTTGAACCATTCCGCCCAATCGGTCAGGGCAGCCTTCATTTCAGGCTGGATAGAGCCGTATGTCAGTTTGCCGTCACCGCCTTCTATCCACATATCAGGATGTGCATTCCAGGCAATGGCCAGCAGATTGAGATAGTCAAGCGTCTGATCTACTGCTATACCGTAGCCGCCATGCTTCTCCATGAACTTAAGTGCGATGTCCTTCAAATCGGCAACGGATTGCGGGTCGCTGATTCCCAGCTCTTCTTTCCAGTCATTACGGATCCAGATGTAATCCGGCTGGTCGATGAGTCCCCAGTGCAGCTGTGGAATCCCGTACAGCTTGCCGTCCTTTTTGCCTGATTCAAAGCTGTCTGCATCAGCCTCCATGTAACCCTTCAGGCGGTCTGAGGCATAGCCTTCAAATACAGTTGTTAGATCCATGATCATATCTGCTTCAATTAACTGCTGCAGTTGAGAGGCATTTACGCGGAACACATCGGGAAGATCATTGGAGGAAATCGCCAGATTGAGCTTGGTGTCGTACTCATCGCTGACCCAGTCCGTTACGACATTGATGTTGTATTTTTCTTTGTAGCGTTCGATCCAGACATTATTGGTAATGTCATCGCCCTCCGGATATTTTGCGGAAGCGTATTCAGAAGTTACCGTGTGAATGGTTACCGGTTCCTTGAAGGCGCTAAAGGAAGGATCTGAAGGGTCAACCTCAATGGAGCCGGCTGCTTCATTGTTGCCGGATGCTTCTCCCGACGGGCTATTGCTTTCATTGCCGCTGCCGCTGCATGCCGCCAGTACAAAGACCATACAAAATGTCAGGATCACAACTGTAAATTTCTTGACCATACATCTACCCCCATTAATCTTGTAGTTAAAGAGTAACTTGCACCACTTATTCTAAACGAGGCGTTGTTGAAGCGTAATAAATTATATTGACGAGAACCCGTTACTTTTTTGACTTGATGCTGCTGAAACGGTTGGATATTGCACTTATTTTACAGATTCTTTTTTTATTTTTTACTTTTTGGGATCAGCAGGAATACCTCTATAATTACCCGGAGGTCAGATGCGATAATAAATGCAGGTAGCTTTGGCTTAAGGAGGTGACCGGTACGGGAATTTGCTGTTATTCAAAAGCTATTGCCAAAAAACCGGCTTTGGGATTACATTACTACTGCGAGTATCAGTGTATAGAAGACAAGAAGGAAGGTAGTTGCAGGTATGGCGGAAACAATCCAGGTATATAAAGCAACGGAGGATAATGTAAAAATCATCGGACGGACACATTATTATAATGATGTGCTGTGGCTGGCCCTCTCCGGCAGCGGTGTTGAATTCACCTTTTACGGCCGCAAAGCGGAAATTACGCTGCAGGGAGACGCCATCGCCTTGACCGGCAATAACCTGGCCCGGATCGCTATCTGTGTAAACGGCGTGCGGGTGATTGATGACCAGATTAATCAGCCGCTTGTAACCTACACTGTGTTTGAAAGCGATGCAGAACAGGAAATTACGGTAACCGTCATCAAGCTGTCCGAGGCGGCAATGTCGACCGCAGGGATTCAGTCTATCACAGTCGATGCTGCGGACGGCATTAAGCCGGCCCCGGCCAGCGAACATAAGATCGAATTTATCGGCGATTCCATTACCTGCGGCTATGGCGTGGATGATGAGGACGGAACGCACCCTTTTACCACAGCTACTGAAGATGTAACCAAAGCTTATGCGTATCTGACCGCCCGGAGGCTTCAGGCAGACTACAGCATGGTATCCTTCAGCGGATACGGGATTATCACAGGCTATACGGAAAATGACCAGAAGCTGACTACACAACTGCTTCCGGATTACTATGAAAAGGTGGGCAAATCTGAGGGCAGATTTGATAATAAGCTGCTTCCCCAGCAGCTTCCCTGGGATTTCAACAGGTTTGTACCTGACCTGATCGTTATCAATCTGGGTACCAATGATGATTCTTATACCAAGGATAACCCCGGCCTGCAAGCCGAGTATGCCCGGGAATATGCCGGATTTCTGAAAACAGTCAGACGCTGCAATCCCCGTGCACACATCTTGTGTACGCTGGGAATCATGGGGGACAGGCTGTATCCCTATGTGGAGCAGGCGGTTAGCCGCTATTCTGCTGAAACCGGGGACCATAATATTTCTACGATGAAGTTTGAGGTGCAGCAGGCGGCAGACGGTTATGCGTCCGACCTACACCCGTCTCCGGTTACTCATCATAAAGCGGCTGATAAACTGGCTGCCCATATTAAAGAGCTTATGCAGCGTGAATAGCGGTTAATAAATGTCAAACATCCAAGAAGGAGGCTAACGGCATGCAGGTCATCTGGAAAGGCGCAGTCAGCTTTGGTCTGGTCCATATTCCTGTCAGAATGTATAAGTCTACCCGGGAGAATGACATTCCGCTGCGGATGCTGCACAGGGAGTATCAGGAGCCGATTCATTACAGCCGGACTTGTCCGAAATGTGAAGAGGAGGTTCCATGGAGCGATATCGTCAAGGGTTATGAATATGAAGAGGGGCAATATGTCACCTTTGAAAAAGAGGAGCTGGCCGAGCTGGCTTCGGAATCGTCACGCGAAATCCGCATTATGGATTTTGTAGACCTGGCTGATATCGATCCGATCTATTTTCAGAAAACCTATTATTTATCTCCGGAGGAAACCGGACAGCATGCTTACAGGCTGCTGGTGGAAGCTATAGAGTCTACGCGGAAAATCGGCATCGCGAATGTGACCATCCGCCAGAAAAGCAGCCTCGCTGCAGTAAGGGTAATCGATGGAGTCCTGTCGCTGGTCACTATGCTATATGATGAGGAGATTCTAGGGAAGGAACAGATTCCGGATCTGCCTGAACGTGAAAAAGCAGACCGTAGGGAGCTGGATATGGCGAAGCAGCTGATCGACCAGTTAACCGGGAATTTTGAGCCTGAGAAATACAGGGATGAATACAAAGAACGGCTCAAAAAGGCGATTGAGGATAAGGTGGAAGGCAGAGAAGAGGCAAGCAGGGCTCCTGAGGAAGCGGCCCATGGTGTGCTTGAACTGATGGATGCGCTGCAGGCCAGTCTGAGGCTGCTCAATCCTGCCGGACAGGCGGATAAAGGAACCGGCAATAAGCCTCATCACAGCCGGACGAAATCCCGCTCCAGCCGGACGGGTGCCTGACAAGAAGAGAGGCCTGCGGTTTCCGCAGGCCTCTTCATAATCAGTTGGACATATCCTGAAGTCCAGGGCTATGCTCGTTCGGCATCTCCGGCATGACCGGAACCGGGAAGCCCGGCGGCGGAGCAGTAACCTCGAGATTGCCTTTATTGCGGCTAGGGGAAGGGCCCTGGAAGATTTCTGCCATTCTGGAAGGGTCCAGACAGAAATTAAACTGCACATTATGGTAGCCCATATCCACGAATTTACGGCATTCGGGATATTTGTTGATATCATAATTGGGAACCGGGAACAGATTTCCCCAGTTGACCCCGAGCGTTTCCAGTGCCTTGGCAAAAGCATTCTGATGCGCGTTGTCGCGCACGATCAGGAATGCAAGCGTCTCACGGAATGTTTTGTTTGCGCTCATCTCGTAAATCCGGGTTTTCTGCAGCACACCTGTCGATTCCAGCACTACATTATTCAGCAGGTCACTGATCAGATTACCGTGGCTGTAGACGTAGTTGCCGAGCCACGGATTGCCCATGGCATCCACCGGCAGCGAAGCCTGTGCCCCCACAATATAGTGATGGGGATTAGCGTGCCGTACCGCTTCATCCAGCGGAGCACCATCCTGTCCGGCATTTCCGGCTTGTTCCTCTCCGGAGCCGTTGAGGAGCTGGTTAATGGTATGCTGAACCAGATCCACGTGGGCAATCTCCTCAAGGAATATGCCGCGCATGAGATCCCGGAACTGGGTCTCCTTCCCGCGGAAGTTGCTGCTCTGGAAGAAATACTGCATCATGGTCCGCATCTCGCCGTAATGTCCGCCGAGTATTTCCTGCAGCACCTTTGCAGCCGCAGGATCCGGCTTGTCCACTACGATGTCATTGATCAGGCCTTCCTTGTAGAAATACAAATAATCCCCACCTTTGTAAGGAAATTTTTAGTGTTGGAATAAAGCTGTTACGCCTTTACAGCCTCGGGTCTTTTAACCTGAAGCGGCGGAGGGATCAGCCAGCCGTTCTTCTTGGTCAAATGAAGTACCTTCATCCCAAGTGCGGCTTTGGTCAGGTGATACTTGGCGAACAATGCGCCGACATCCTCACGGATGGAGAGACCCATGGCCTGGCTGCAGGCAACCAATCCGGCTGCACTGTCCGCAGCAAGCTTGGCTGCAATCTCCGAATCTGTAAATCTGGCACCGACCGGGATGTCCTCCAGCTTGGCTTCAGGGCGCAGCGGCATAGCCGGTGCAGAAGCAAGGCCCTGTTCAGCCAAAAGTGAGTCCAATTCGCTGATTTCCAGCTCCGCCTGATCAATCATAGCTCCCAGGATCTTTTTCAGGTCATGGTCACCGGCATGATACATGTACGCCCGGTAACAGGATAAAGCGCCTTTGGCCATATTCGAGGCTGACCACACACTAAAAATCTCACCGTAATGCATCGGCTCGTCTTTGGGATTACCGCCTAATATTCCTGTCATGATTATGCTCCTTTGTCGTTAAAGTTAAATATGGAACAACAAATAGCATGCCCGGAAAATGTGCAGAAATTGCAGACTTCTTTTTTACGGAAATGCTGGAAAAAGAAAAGCCGCTTTTACTCCTCACAAGGAATAGAAGCGGCTTGTATGCTTAGTGCCTGAAGCGTTTATTCTTTAATCAAAATCCTGAAGCTGAAGGGCTTAAGCTCAAGCCTGATCTCGCCATTATCCGCTTTGGCGGATTCTCCGGTCAGGGCATCCTTCCAGCTGCCCTCAAGCTTCTGGGCCAAGGTTGTCGGCTCTCCTGACGGATTCATCCAGACGGTACAATGATTTTCAGCATCGTAACGTTCGTAAATCAGCGGACGCTCCTGAGAGTTGTTCTGCAGGAATCCGAATTCCCCTGTACGGAGAACCGGATACTCCTTGCGGAGCCTGATCAGCTGCTTGTACGTTTGGTGCAGATCGCGGTCCTGCCGTTCTTCCTCCCAGATCATGCATTTCCGGCAATCCGGGTCATTTTCACCCTCCAGTCCGATCTCATCTCCATAATAGATACACGGGGTTCCGGTAAAGGTGAGCAGGAAAGCAACCGCCAGCTTGAGCTTTCTTTTGTCGCCTCCGAGCTGGGTAAGCAGCCGAGCGGTATCATGGCTGGCCAGCAGATTGAACAGCACTTCATTGGCCTGCTGCGGATAACGCATCAGCAGACTGCTGATATATTCCGAGAAGGTCTGTGCGTCCATATCGTCGCTTTTCATGAATTCAATCAGCCGCTCAGACAACGGATAGTTCATCACCGAATCAAACTGGTCTCCGTGCAGCCAGCGCAGGGAATCATTCCAATTCTCCCCGATAATATAGGCATCCGGATTAATTGCTTTAATGCGGGCACGGAATTCCTTCCAGAAACGATGGTCAATCTCATTGGCGACATCCAGCCGCCAGCCGTCCATCCCGAGTTCCTTGAGCCAGTATTCGGCAATATTCAGCAGATATTCGCGCGTTTCCGGATTGGCCGTATTCAGCTTGGGCATCTCGGCGAAGAATCCGAAGGCATCGTAATTAGGCTTATCTTCTTTGAGCTGGACCGGGAATTCATTAATGTGGAACCAGTCCGCATATTTGGAATGCTCCCCTTTTTCGATAACATCCTTGAACTGGGGCGAATTGGACCCGATATGGTTAAACACGGCATCTAGGACGATCCGGATGCCTTTGGAGTGGGCCTCATCGACCAGCTTTTTCAGCAGTTCCGTATCTCCGAAGTGAGGGTCAACCTTCATATAGTCGGTGGTATCATACTTGTGATTCGTAGCCGCTTCAAAGATCGGAGTGAGGTAAATGGCCGTAATGCCCAAATCCTCCAGGTAGTCGAGATGGTCGATAATCCCCTGCAGATCTCCGCCGAAAAAATTCTCCCTGGTAGGCTTGTCCCCCCAAGGTGCAACGTCATCGGGATCATTGCTTGTATCCCCGTTCGCAAAACGTTCAGGCATGATCTGATAGAACACAGCTGACTTTGCCCATTCCGGCGCCTGGAAGATATCAATCTCATGGATATACGGCCAGTCGTAGAAGCCGTTTGGAGCTTCCGGTTCATCTGTAAAAATTCCGTTTTCCGTCATCCATACGGTTTCTTCACCAGTATGAAAGCGGAAGGCATAGGAGAAACGGCGGTGGTCCGGCTTTACGGTCGTCTGCCAGTAGTCGAAGAGCCGGTCGGTTCCAATTTTGCGCATCTCATATTCGTGATTGTAAGTTTCCCAGTCATATTTATCCCCGGTCAGCGCATAGACCCGTTCCACGTTCTGTTTTTTGGTCCGGACGCGTAAATGAAAGGTATCCTTGTCATAAGGGTAGGCCCAATTGCTGTGCGGAACATGATGCAGACTCTCCAAATGAATATTGGTTGTAAGGTTAGCAGAGCTTATGGCTTGTTCATTTGATATCATCTTTGTTCCTCCCTGTAAGCTGATGGCGTATGGTTTTTATTGTTACCTTTTTAAAATGGAATAAGCCGGAGACTTATAATTGCCGTCAGAAAAAGCCCGGAATTTAACCGGGCTGCCGGAGATTACGCTAACGTGACGTTATGTTTATTTAGACAGGTCAAGCGCTGTTTCAGCTTTTTTCATATCATGATCCACCTGTTCGTTGACATCATAAGGATGGTACATTTCGTTTTCAATCATGTACGCTGCAATTTTCTGATGCGTTTCGATGGCGGTATCCAGCTGGGCCTTCAGTGCCTTGTGTACTTTGGGAGTAGCGGTTTCTGTAAGGGCAATCGCGTAGGTGCGTACGGCCGCTTTTGCCGATAACAGCATGTCTGTGGCAATAGCGAGATCATCCATAGGTGCTATAGCGTTAACCAGCATTTCCTTTGTTTTGGTTGTGGTTGGCATCGTAACCCCTCCTTATTGTAAAAGTGAAGACAATTCCTTGATCGCTTTGGATGAATTCTTCAAATCTTCTTCAATTAAGGCTTTGAGCTTGTCGTCTTTGGCCAGCTCCAGCATGGTAGCCGCCTTGGTGGCGCATGAGGTCTTCAAGGTCAGGAGCTCATGAATTTCAAGTTTTTCATGCAGTGCCAGTTCCTTCGCCATGGATGTATGCCTCCTTGTGAATTCATAAAGTGCTACATTATAAATAACCCGTGCCGGAGGAACTAAACAGGGATTTTCCATCCCTGCCGGAGGTGAGTAAAATTCAAATTCAAATTCAAATTCAAATTCAAGAGGTTGCACTAAATTATATATAGTACCTTATAATATGTTATAATGAACTCCTTACTGCAAATTATGAAGAATAGAGGTCGCTAGAGGATGAAATGTAAAATTAACCGTAATGCCGCTAAAGTTCTGAAAGACATGCTGAACACTCCGGAAGCAGAAGGCAAGAAAATCCGCGTAGTGATTACCCAGAATCACGGAGACCACGGCCACTATGACGTGACCCTGGATACACCTACCGAGCATGATGAAATTGTGGCAACCGACAAGGATATCGAGGTATTGCTGGATACACGTGAGCCGCTGCTGGACGGAGTATGGATTCAATACTTCTACGTGCCGCAGGAAGGCTTCTTCATCACAAATCCATCTACCGGATTCCTTGAAAAATAAGCAATACTGTTTATGCGAAAAAAGCGTTCGGCCCGGCTGCGGGCTGGACGCTTTTTTATGGCTTCTAGTCGCTTAATGTGAAGGGGAAAACTGCCCTGCTCGCCTGGAATAGAGGGGAGGACAGCCAAGACTGCTTGATTTAGTGAGAGTCGGGGACGGGTTGATTGTGGCTAATTTAGCCAAAACCAGGTGGAGTGAGAGTGAATAAAGGGATTTTGTCCCTTTAAACTGGCTGAAACCAGGTGGGGTGAGAGTGAATAAAAGGATTTTTCCCTTTAAATGGGCTCAAATCGGGTGGGGTGAGGCTAAATAAGGGGATTTTTGCCTTTGAATTGGCCCAGATCAGGTGGAGTGAGGCTAAATAAGGGGATTTTTCCCTTTAAACTGGGCCAAATCAGGTGGAGTGAGAGTGAATAAAGGGATTTTTCCCTTTAAACTAGCCCAAATAAAGTGGAATGAGGCTAAATAAAGGGATTTGTCCCTTTAAACTAAGAGGCCCGGTAGCCTGCGGCCCGGCCCCTTGGCCCGGCTCCTCACGGCCCGTACACCGGGCCATGCTAACCCATGCGCCATCGCTTTCTGCATCACTCTCAGAGACAAGTCTCTTTTTACAAATAGCACAAAATCGACTGCTCAATCCAATACATAAACCGGGAGGCCGGGCTCAGGTTCTCGTATGTCTTCATCCGCAGGTACATGCCCAGGCCGTCTGAAACGTCATGCCACAGGTCGGTGAACACAAAGTCGTATTGGCCCTGGGACATTTGCTGCTGCGCAAATTCAAAAGCATCTGCCTGAATAATCCTGACCTTGTGCGCATTACCGAACTGGGGCAGAATATACTGGTTGAACAGCCTGATTACATCCTCGTTGCTGTCCACAATCGTTACACTTTGCACGTCTTCTTTTTCCGACACCATGTAGGCATAATACCCCATCCCGAGCCCGTACGTAAGCACATTGCCAGTCGCTCCTGTTACAGCTTCCTTCATCGTCTCGATCTCATTCGGAGTAATCGTCATCCAGATCCGGTTATTCTCGAGCACCGCCGGAAAGCGGAATTCCTTCTCAAAAAAGCCGATCTGCGGCATCAGCCGTCCTTCAGGCGTGGTAATGATGTCATTGCAGACAAAAGCCTCATAAGGCTTGTACTGTTCATATTTCAATTCACTGCTGCCGATCGTGACCGCAGGTATTGTAATGTTCCTGAAGTAGGGATTAGCGTAGTATTCATGGACATCCAGCCTGTGGAGCATTTTACTGAAATACCGGTTGTAAAGGATCGTATCCTCAGCGTTATCCACAATATCCAGCCCCAGCGCACCCGCAAAAAGAACACCGAATGCATACTCCGCAGACACGCCGAATCCGGTTATCTCATCTATATCTTCATTGCTAATGTAATCTGCCCTGTTATTTAAATACTGGCTTAACAAGGTTAAGACTTTGTAGTTGTCCTCTTGAATTCGTTCTGTTGTGTTGGATTCCATGATATCCCCTTTACCTTCTGATCGTTACGCGAAAATATGCGCTTAGGCGTCCAATCCCTGACCGCCGAGCCGGCGCTTGAAGCTTTCCTGCCAGTTCCGTTCAATACCCGCTGCCGCAGCCGGGAAGTCACCTGCCCGCAGGGCGCTGATAATCTGCCCATGTTCTTCAACCGACTGCCCGGCACCAGTGAACCCGTTGAAGTAGGTTACTTCATAGCGGCGCAGCTTTTTTTTGAGTCCGTCCAGTACACTGATAAGCTCCTCATTAGCTGACAGGCTGATCAGCACCTGATGAAATAACGTATCCAGACGCTGGGCTTCCAGTGCATCCCGGGTGTTCAGCGCTTGCTCCAGCTGCTCATTATATTGCTCCATTTCCCGGATATGCGCAGAGGTGACATGGTCCTTGGCAAAGGAGACAGCCAGCTTTTCAAGTGAGATGATCATCGGATACAACCGGTATGCCTGATTAATATCCACGGGTGCGACCTGGGTCCAGCTGTTGGCCTTGCTCTGAATCATACCTTCTTCTTCGAGCCGGAGCAGCGCCTCACGAATCGGAGTCCGGCTTGCGCCCAGGGCTTCCGCCAACTCCTGGTCCTTGAGCTTGTCGCCCGGCTTCAGCACCCCGTTAATAATCCATTCCTGTATTTGAAGGTACACCTGCTCACGGATGGATGAGCGCTTGACCTTCGCTGTATCTTGCGGCAGCAATCGAAAAACCTCCTTCATTACAATTACACAAAACAATTACACATAGGAGTAATATATCACATACAATTTTGGATTGACAGCAAGCAGGCAGTCTAATTAACATGTAATATATCACATATCAATTTACAAACGGGAATTATCAACACTAGCCAGAATCATCAACATGAGACGGTATCATCAACAAAGACTAAGCACCATATTTTTCTAGGGAGGGACGCATGTGAATAAAGCCGGTGAACTGAAATATGTGGCCAATGAACGGGCCCGGAAGCAGGAGGTGGAGGAGAGTACAGTCCCTTTTTTAAACAGGGAAACTGTAAACAGGGAAACTGTAAACAGGGTGAGGAGATTCCACCAGAGCTTTCCGCAATATGAGGTAACGCCGCTGCACAGTCTGAATAAGCTGGCCGGGAAACTCGGAGTAAAGAAAATCTGGGTTAAAGACGAGTCCTTCCGGTTTGGCCTTAATGCTTTTAAGGTGCTGGGAGGCTCCTACGCAGCCGGAATGGTTCTGGCGGAAAAGCTTGACAGGGAACCGGCGCAGCTGACTTTTGGCGAACTGAACACGGATGCGGTTAGAGCGCAGCTTGGAGGGGTCACTTTTGTAACGGCGACAGACGGAAATCATGGCAGAGGCATTGCCTGGGCGGCACAGCAGCTGGGCCAGAAATCGGTCGTGTTCATGCCCAGAGGCTCCTCGGAAACCCGGCTCGCTAATATCAGAAAAGAAGGCGCAGACGCATCGGTCACAGATTTGAATTATGACGATGCGGTAAGATGGGCCGGCACTTATGCGGCTGAGAATAACGGCACACTGGTGCAGGACAGCGCTTGGGACGGATATGAACAAATTCCCGTCTGGATTATGCAGGGCTACTGCACGCTGATCGACGAGGCGCTGGAACAGATCATGGCCGAAGGGGAAGGGGCTCCGACGCATGTGTTTTTGCAGGCAGGGGTGGGATCTTTTGCAGCAAGTATGCTTGGTTATCTGCTGATGCAGTTTGGTGAGGACAGGCCGGTAACCGTCATTGTTGAGCCGGATGAGGCCGCCTGCATTTACAAGTCAGCGGCTGCAGGTGACGGCAAACCGCATGCTGTAGAAGGCTATATGCCTACAATCATGGCAGGGCTGGCCTGCGGGGAACCGAGCACGGTGGCGTGGCCGCTTTTGCGTGACTATGCGGATTTGTACATTTCCTGTCCGGATTATACCGCCGCGAGTGGAATGAGAATCCTCGGTAATCCCCTGGAAGGTGATCCCAAAGTGATCTCAGGCGAATCCGGGCAGTCGGGCTGGGCGTATTAAGCTCTATTCTGGTACACGGAGATCAGCATGAGCTGGCTGAAAGGCTAAAGCTTGACCAGGACGCCAAAATACTTCTGATTAGCACGGAGGGTGATACCGATCCGGAGAGCTACAGGGAGATTGTCTGGAATGGCAGTTTTTCGTGCCGGCGGGAAGGGGGATAAATATGCACAAGGACAGGGATATAAATGAGGCTGCGGCGGTGAATACGGATGTGTCAGACTTTGAGAAGCAGCTTACCGCCTGGAGACATGATCTGCACAGGCGCCCCGAAACTGCGTTTGAGGAGAAGGACACATCCAATTATATCGCCGCTGTGCTGACGGAAATGGGCCTCAAGGTACATAGAGGCATCGGCGGGACAGGTATTGTAGCCAGCCTGACAGCGGGGAACGGGCCAGGGGTCATCGGCATCCGTGCGGATATGGACGCCCTTAACCTGACTGAAGAAGCACAGCACGCTTACTCTTCACTGAATACCGGCAAGATGCACGCC
This sequence comes from Paenibacillus sp. DMB5, assembly GCF_001517085.1. Lineage (GTDB taxonomy): Bacteria > Bacillota > Bacilli > Paenibacillales > Paenibacillaceae > Paenibacillus_AQ. Next base: position 15,133 of record NZ_LRAC01000037.1, on the reverse strand, counting down.
TGCGGTCATGACGGCCATATGGCAATGGTATTGGGTGCAGCAAGGCTGCTAACTCAGCGCCAACATTTTAACGGCACGGTCCGTTTTATCTTTCAGCCTGCCGAGGAACCGGGAAAAGGGGCACTGGCCATGCTCAGGGACGGGCTGCTCGAACGTTTTCCGGTGGATGAAATCTATGGCCTGCATAATATGCCCGGTATGCCGGCGGGTTCATTTTCTACCCGAAGCGGCGGTATAATGGCTAGTGAGGACAATTTTGTGATCAGGATCAAGGGGCAGGGTGCACATGCGGCACGTCCGCATATGAGCAAGGACCCGCTGGTCATTGCCTCTGAAATCATTATTGCTCTGCAGACCATCATCTCGCGTAATCTCGAGCCGGGTGTGCCGGCAGTAATCTCCTGCACGGAGCTCCATACGGACGGAATCCGTAATGCCATTCCGACCCGTGTTGAAATCAAAGGAGATACCCGGAGCTATACGCCTGAGGTGCAGCTGCTGCTGGAGGAACGGATGCGGACGATCAGCACAGCCATTTGCGGAATGAACGGGGCGGAATGCACGTTTGAATATACCCATGAGTTTGCACCTACTGTTAACTGGGCGGAGTGCGCCAGATTCGCTGTAAAAGCAGCGCGTAACGTCGCCGGTGACAACCGGGTGGACCCGGATGTCCGGCCGACGATGATCTCTGAGGATTTTGGCGTCTTTCTGCAGCACGTTCCGGGCTGCTTTGTATTTATCGGTAACGGTGACGATGCTGAAGGTTCGGGCAATATTCCGCTGCATAGCTCCGGTTATGATTTTAATGACCGGATCTTGAAGCGGGGTGCGGAATATTTTGCCGAGCTGGTCCGGATCCGGCTGCCGGAATAACCTAAATCTGCAGAGAAGGGAGTCTGCCGTGATAACCCGTAAACAGGCCTTTTTCTTTGATTTGGACGATACGCTTTACGATCATTTTATGCCCTTTGAGGAAACGGTTAGCAGGCTGCTTACTGCGGATGAACAAGCAACGGATACGGCACGGCTGTTCTGCCGGATGCGCCACCACAGCGATCAGCTCTGGCCGCGTTACGAGAGAGGTGAGCTTGAGCTGGCTGAGCTTAAGCTGCTTAGAATAGAGCTGGCCTGCAAGGATTGCGGATTGACACTGGACCGCAGCAGGTCGGAGCAATTCCAGCGTGATTATCTGCAGCGCCAGCGCCGGTTTGACTGGATCAGCGGAGCAAGGGAGTGTATCAGGCGGATTATGGAGTCCGGACATCCGGTTGGCATTATTACCAACGGGCCCGAGGATTACCAGTGGACCAAGATCCGGGGGCTCGGGCTGGACCGGCTCATCGCAAGGGAGCTGATCTTTATTTCCGGGGCGCTTGGCCTGGCCAAGCCGGACCCTGAGATTTTTGCATACGTTAACCGGATGACCGGCACGCTGCTGCCGGAATGTGTATACATCGGAGACTCCTGGGACAAAGATGTGACCGGGGCGCTGGCAGCAGGCTGGCAGGTCTATTGGTACAATCCCCGGAGGCTGCCGGCAGGTGACGGCCGGCAGCCTCACCTGGAATTCAGTACATACACTGCGCTAAACAGCCAATTGCATACAGGCAGCGGCGGGTTGCTCTGATTAGACAGTATTTGTTCGTATTTTTCCGTTGTAGTCCTGTTGGAAAATAAACCTTGAATGGCGTTTGCCTTCAAGGTTTTTTGTTTTGGGGAAGAGGTATAGTCACATAGACTAACATCCGGTTGAGTAGAGAAAGCAGGCAGCTAGAGGGCAAGTAAACAGATTTATACGCAGCTGAGCAGGCGGGGGATAGGTTGGCGGATAGCTGTGAAGTTGCAGACGGACTGTTGGAGGATAGTCGGAAAATGGAAAGCAGACAGGCGGGGATGCGGCAGCTAGTGGGGCCAGACAGTTATTAGGCGCACAGACCAGCGTATTATCGGGACCCGGAAAGCTTGTCGACGGCCTGTTAGGTACAGGAGCAGGAGCAGGACAGGAGCAGGCGCTAACGGACCGAGGCGACCTTATTTTCATTATAGAGGGCATTCAGACGGGCTAACGGACCGAGATGCTCTTATTATCCTTTAAATATAGGCCGAGCAGGCCATTTCCGCAAAATAAGAGCGCTGGTGTCCGTTAGCCAGGGCAAGTGCGGGATTTTGCCTAAATAAGGTTATCTGAGTCCGTTACAGTCGGCTGCGTATGAGTTCCTGCTGTTTGCACGGCGGGTAATCGGTTAATGATTGAGTGAAACCAAGACAGTTGCAAGGGGGCTATGCGATGTTGAATAAGATCAAAGAGAAGCTGTATGACCGGAAGGAGCCGGCTTTTCCGCTTGCATTGTTCCGGATCGGGTTCTCGCTTGTATTGATGCTTGAGCTGCTGCAGATGATGACGCTCAGGGATCTGATTTTTCAAAAAGACAGCCTGGCCGCAACCGTGCCGTCCTTCCTGACCGTCCTGTTTGTGCTCTGGATGACCGCTTTGTTCCTGATGCTGATCGGATACCTGACACGCCCCGCTGCAATCGTCAACTATCTGATTAGTGTCTATATACTGGGCTTTGTTGTGGTGAATGAAGCGAACAACTGGCAGGTGGATTCTCTCTTTCTGACAGGCTCGTTCCTGCTGATGTTTATGCCTGTGTCGGCTTGCCTGTCCATAGAAAGCCTGATGGAACGCCGCCGCCAGGCCAGAGTCCGTGTCCGGAAACTGCCCCGGCCCCAGGCCAGATTTATGCATACCGCGTTCCTGATTCTGCTGATCGGGCTGTTTTATCTGGATTCGATGCTCTATAAGCTTTCTTCTGACATGTATCTCTCCGGACTGGGTTTATGGGCTCCTGCCTCCCTGCCCTTTACTACTTATTATGATGTCTCCTGGCTGATCGATCATGAGTGGCTGGTGCGCATCATGGGTTATTCTCTGCTTCTCTATGAAGGAGCGTATATCTTCCTGGTGTGGTTCAGGCCGCTCAGGGTATGGATGAGTCTTGCCGGAGTGCTTCTGCATGCAGGTGTACTTGCTGTCTTCCCGATTCCGGCTATGAGTCTCCTGGTGATCGCCATTCATCTGGCCATTATTCCGGAGAGCGTCTACCGCAAGCTGTATGACCGGTGGATCGCAGCGAAGCATAAACGGCTGACTGTCTATTATGACCGGCTTTGCCCGCTGTGCCGCCAGACAGTCGGTATCCTCTCGGCACTGGATTTCCGCAAAGCGATTGATTGGAAGGCGCTGCAGGATTTTGCGGCTGAGGAAAAGCTGCTGGCAGATATTCCGGAGGCCGATCTCCTGCATGACATTTATGCTGTGGAGAACGGGGCGAAGCTGCATAAAGGCGTGGATACCTATGCCGCGGTTCTGCGGTCGATGGGTTGGGCATATCCGGCAGGCCTGCTGCTCGGCCGGCCGCCGTTTCACGGTATCGCGGCTGCCATATACGGCAAGGTAGCAGCGAAACGCAAACGGGAGGGCGGCTGCACAGACAGCACCTGCGGCATCGGGATCGTGGCTCCGCCGGAGAAGGCGGCGACTCCATTCAGCGGGAAGTTCTGGCCGGCCGGAACATTCCTGCTGCTGTGGGCCGTTTCGTTCATTATCCTTTCCTTCGGAACACCAGCCTACGGGAAGTATCTGACAGGCGAGAACAGCAGCCTGACGGCTGCGCTCAGGGATACCGCCGCAGTCTACAAGCGGATAACCTATCCCGTGCTGGGCTGGACTAACCATGGTGTGTATACGGAAACGCATTATGAAAAGTATGGGTTTCAGACCCGGCTGGTCTATGTAGACGGAGATTCAACGGTGCCGTTGCCTATCATGGACGATAACGGCTTTTCCCGGGGCTACAAGGTCGGCAGGCAGTGGGATAACTGGGCCTATGCCACGGTAAAACCCGACATTCCATACGAGCAGGCCAAGAACAGTATGCTGGATTACGCCGCCTTCTGGGCAGAGGACAGCGGGACAGATCTGCACTCGGGCAACGGGCATATTGAAATCCAGCGGAAGCCGATTAAGGTGGTAATGGATGACTTCCGTCCCGGACTGCTGCAGGACAATATGGACCAGCCGTGGAGCCGGATCGGCGAAATTGCCGCCAGCGGCGGCAGCCTGCAGCTTGTAATGGACGGCGCCGCGGGCAGCGGAGACCAGGGGACCTGGGGTGAGGCTGTGGAGGCTGTGGTCAATGCCACCGCAACTGCATCGGCTCCATAATTATAGCTACATCCGCATCTCAACGATACTCAGCCGTGCTGCATCAGCGTCCATATATGAGCTCGCAGATGCGTTCACACCATGATCATCTGCGCCGCATCAGCGTCCATAAACGGACTCGCAGATGCGTTCGCAGCATATCCTTGTCTGAGTCACATCTATGCAAAACATAGTCCCACCCACACTCGATCCACAAAAGCAGCCGCAAGCGCATTCGCGTTTGCGGCTGCTTTGCGTCTATCCTCAGCTGCGGCCCCCGAACCAGCTCAGTAATACAGCTTCCTGAACTGGTTCGGGCTGAGCTGCTCGTGCTTTTTGAACACGGTGCAGAAATAGTTGGGGTCCTCGAATCCGGACAGGAGGGCCACCTCTTTTACCGGCATATTGGGACTGCGCAGCAGCAGCTCCTTGCTGTTCTTGATCCGCACCGAATGGATGTACTGGAAAATCCGGATATTCGTCGTCTTCTTGAACACGGTGCACAGGTGCTGCGGCGTAATGCCGGCCACTCCGGCCATCTCCTCCAGGGTCAGCGGTTTGTGGGCATTCTGCTCAATATAGTCAAACAGCGGCTTCAGCTTCAAATTGAGGCTGGATGCGCTGTTGTGCGGATGAACGGAGGCATACTGGACCATTTCAATCAGCAGGGAATAGATTTGTGAAGACCACTCCAGGCTGCGCAGGGCATAGTCCGACTGCTGTATATCCATGATGCTCTGGATTCTGGCTGTAAACACCTCAGGCTTCGAAATATAGTAAACGCCAGGAGCGGTAATCCCCGCCGTCCGCTTCAGAAAGCTCTCCACCTGATGGCCGTCGAACACAATCCAGTTCACCCTCCAGGACGGGCTGACCGCATAATATTCATGGGGGGCCCCCTTGAGCAGCAGCATTGCGGTGCCTTCTTTTACCCGGAAGGTTCTGCCGCCGGTGATCAGCTCGCCTTCGCCTTCCACGCATTGAATCCATTGATATAAGTAGCCGTCCGGACGGACAATCGGCTCCTGATCCCAGTGAACACCCGCATCCACAAGGTAGTAGGGAAGCTCCTTGTCTGATTCCGTGATGAGGGGCAGAAGCCTCCTGTACATAGGACCACGACCTTAATATTTTAATGTTTTTATGAATATCCTTAGATTGTTCGCAGGGAATAACATCACTACAATATAAATATAACAAAGTTTGTTGAGCGCTTACAAATATAAATAAAGGATGGTACAACACAATGAGCAGGCTTGAAACCAAAATCATGGACGGCTGGGAATTCACCCTGCAGCAGCCTGAGGACGGAAATTTTGCACCCGTAAAGCTGCCGCATGACTGGGCGATCACCGCTCCGGTAAATACACAGATGAAGCAGGGAGAGGCTCAGGGCTTCAGGGACCGCTGGGGAACCGGGTGGTACAGAAAACAGCTCCCGATCAGCCCGATTAAGGAAGGGTATGTGTATAAGCTGCATTTTGGCGGAATCTATGAAAACAGTACGGTCTGGATCAACGGCAAGGAGGCGGGCGGCCACAAATACGGCTACACCAGCTTTGAGCTGGATATAACGAACCTGATTCATGAGGGCGATAACCTGATTCAGGTTAAGGTGGATAACACCGTATTCCCGGCGGACCGGTGGTATTCGGGTGCAGGCATTTACCGTAATGTTAAGCTGCTGGAGCTGCCGCAGAATCATCTGGTGCCTTATGAAATTCAAGTAACAACGGAAATTGAAGACGGGAAAGGTATTGTCACTGTAAAAACCGGCACAACAGCCCGCGTAAAAGCCGTTCTCTCGGATGCAGATGCAGACACCTCTTACACGGAAGAGTCCGACGATCAGGGCGTTATCCGGTTTGAGGTTCCGTCAGCGAAGCTGTGGAGTCCGCAGGAGCCGCATTTGTACCGTCTGGAGCTGTCGCTTTTCCAGGGAAATGAAGCTGTTGACCGTTACGGCCTGAACGTCGGTATCCGGGAGATCAGGATGGTTCCGCATAAGGGGATGTACATCAACGGCCAATCAACCAAGATAAAAGGGCTGTGTATCCACCAGGATGCAGGCTGTCTCGGAACGGCTGTAACGGCGGAGATCTGGAAGGACCGGCTGCTTGCCTTCAAAAAATCGGCTGTAATGCGATCCGCACCTCCCACCATATTTTTATGGCAGAGTTACTGGACCTGTGTGATGAGCTGGGCCTGCTGGTGTACGAGGAGCCTTTTGACAAATGGACCGGCGGGGCTTATGGACGTTACTTCGAGACCGAGTGGCAGCGCGATCTGGAGGGGATGGTGAAGCGGGACCGGAATCATCCGTGCATCTTTATGTGGGGTGTCGGCAATGAGGTGGAGCATCAGGGGCAGGCTTCCATGCTGAATATTCTGAAGATGCTGAAAGGGCATCTGCTGACGATGGATAATACGCGGCCGGTGTCGTATGCGATGAATCCGCATTTTAAATATGAGAGCAATGTCGACGTGTCCAAAATAGAGGATATCCAGCAGTTTGTTGATGAAGCGGATGATACGGAAATTTATGATGTGGCCGAACGGGTCGAGCGGATCCGCCGGATCGGGGAAATCGTCGATGTGATCTGCTGCAATTACCAGGAGCAATGGTATCCCGAGATTCACGAAGCCTTGCCGGATAAGCTGATTCTGGGGACGGAGACGTATCAGTTTTTCCGCGGCCACCGCGAGCAGATGCAGAACTTTACGGCCGATATCCCCTGGATGGATGTGGAGCAGCACGATTATGTGATCGGCGGGATGCTGTGGACCGGGATTGATTACCTTGGGGAGTCTATGGGGTATCCGGCAAAAGGCTGGGCAGGCTCGCTGTTCTATACGAATAATGAGCGCAAGCCGCTGTCCTACCTCTATGAAAGCTACTGGTCTGATAAGCCAATGGTTTATCTGGCCGTCATGGATTATTCCCTGCAGGATGAGGGGACCAAGGAGCACTGGGATACGCCGCGATATGCCGGCCACTGGAACTTCCCGCAGTTCAACAAGACCGTGATTTCGTACATGATTGCTACGAACTGCGAGGAGGTCACACTTGATTTAAACGGTAAAAGATTTCATGTGGGCAAGCCGGCTGCCTACCCGGGCCGGATGATTACCGGGTATCTGCCTTATCAGCCCGGTACGATTACAGTAAGAGGCTTTATCGGCGGCGAAGAAGTGAGCCGATATGAGCTGAAGACGGCTGGGCCGGCGGTCAGGCTGGCCTTTGATCAGGAGGCAGTCACTCTGGATGCGGATAACGTATCGCAAAAGCTGCTCACTGTCCGGGCAGTAGATGCTGATGGTGTGCCGGTATTCCGCGACAGCTCCAAGGTAACCTTTGAGGTCGAAGGCCCGGCTGAGATCATTGCTGTGGACAATGGCGACCTTAGCTCAAGCGAGCCGTATGACCGCAATTGGATGCATTTGTACCGCGGCTGTCTCAGCACGGCCATCCGGCTGAGTGGTGAGAAGGGGCGCATCGTGTTGTCAGCCTACTCGGAGGGAATGTATGCGGCACAGCTGATCATTAATGTAAGGTAACGGTTGCGTCAAAAAAAGGGGTATCCCGGGCCGCCGGCTGACGGCTTGCGGGATACCTCTTTAATTAAAAGCTATACAATCTTACGCCATGCGGCGGTACGGTTGTCTTAAGTGTGCCTGCGGCCAGCTCAGCCGCTTCACCGCTCCACAGCTCCGTACCGGCTGCTGCGCTCAGGCCGATCTCTTCAAGGGCCAGCTCCACCTGCAGCGGGCTCTCGCCCGTGTTGAACACCGCAGCATAACGGGTGCCGTCGTTGTGTGCGGCAGTCCACACGATGAGATCGCCCTTGCAGAGGGCTTCTCTGGCGCCGTGGCTCTCCTGCTGGATGCGCAGCACTTCGCGGTTGGTCAGCAATGACAGTGTCCACTCGTCATTGTCGCGCAGCTCGCCGCCGAAGATGAGCGGCGAGCGGAAAATGCTCCAGAGCGACATCATCGTCAGCTGCTCGTCACGCGTGAACCGGGTCCAGCGGTCTGCGCCGCCGCCGTCCACGGAACGGATGCCGATATGGCCGAGCGGCAGCATATCGCAGTCCGGCCAGCTGCCGTCCCCGGGTACGCCCTGCCACTTGCGGCAGCGGTCGAACATGTCCAGCAGCAGCGGCCACAGATCCCAAAAATCATCCGTGACCCGCCACATGTTAGCGTGCTCTACGAAGAAATCGGCGTATTCCACCGGAGCCGGGCCCGGTGACAGGCTCAGCACCATCGGCCGGCCGCTGCGCTCGATGGCCTTGGAGATCAGGGCAATCTCCGGCTGATGGGTGTCATACAGTCTGGAAGCGGCGATGTCATCCACCTTGACCAGATCGACGCCCCACTGTGCGTACAGCTCAAAGAGCGAATCGTAATAGGCCTGAGCGCCTTCCTTCGAGGCGTCCACTCCGTACATATCCGTATTCCAAGGGCAGATGGAGTTGGTGTGGGCGATGTCGCGTGCCGTTGCGGTTGTACCGAGCAATGCCGTGCCGGCATGGGCAGCCTGCCGCGGAATACCGCGCATAATATGGATACCGAATTTCAGCCCGAGGCTGTGCACGTAATCGGCAAGCGGCTTGAAGCCCTGGCCGCCGGCTGCCGAAGGGAAGCGGTTCTCGGCAGGCAACAGCCGTGAATATTCATCCATGACCAGCGGGACGAACGGCCGGTATTGGGAGGAGTTGGCGTAAGGCTCATACCACTGAATATCAACAGTGATGTAGTTCCAGCCGTAGTCTTTAAGATGCTCCGCCATATATTCTGCGTTACCGCGTATTTCGGCTTCCGTTACGGCTGCACCGTAACAGTCCCAGCTGTTCCAGCCGAGCGGAGGAGTAGGTGCTGCAAGCTTATGTGTCATTGTGAATCTCCTTTACTGATGGATTATTGCTCTTATTAAGATCATCATAAGGTAGGAGATTCGCAATATCTATAGTAATCTTACAAGCCAAATAGCACTATATTGCGGTTGACGGTTAATCGAAGAACAGCCTGCGGTAGGTCAGACTCTCGCCTCCGCTGCGGAATTCTCCCGGCGTCAGCCCGGTCAGCCCGCGGAAGGCCTTGATGAAATAGCTTCCGCTGGAATAGCCTATCCGTGCGGCGATGGCTTCGATGCTGAGGCTGGTTCCCCGGAGCAGCTCCATGGCTTTCTCCGTGCGGACACGGGTCAGATATGCACCGGGTGTCAGTCCGGTACTGGCCGAAAACCGGCGGATCAGATGGTATTTGGACAGGCCCACATGCTCTGACAGCTGATCGACGCTGATCATCTGTGCATAGTGCTGCTCTATATATTCGGCTGCCCGCCTTACGTTATCAGACCAGTTATCCTTGTCCCGCAGAGACGTCACCTGCATCCTGGCCAGCTCGGTCATGAACTGGTAGATAGAGGAGGAAGCAATCAGCGGGTCGGAGATCCGGCCTGCTGCCGCATCGGCGACAATCAGCTTCAGCAGCCGGATCGGCGCGCAGTCGGCAGGCAGATGAGGTACCTCCCCGGCTTCGCGCAGAAATTTGCGCCAGTGGGGCAGAATCAGCTCGGGACGGAACAGCAGGAACATGAATTCCCACGGCTCCGAAGCCTCCGGGTCATAATAATAACGGTGGGGTCCGGGAATCTCCGCCAAAAAAGCCTGTCCGGCGGCGACCCGGTAAGTCCGGCTCCCGGACTCAAACACACCCTCGCCGGAGAGGGTGTACTGGAACAGCAGAAGCGGGCCGTCTGTCCGCTCCAGTCCGTCCCAGCGGTAGGCCGGGGTGGTAATGGAATCACAGCCGGCGGCATACAGCACGCACAGCGTAAGCTCTTTATCTTCGGCGAACCGGAAGCCGTAGGTGCCTGCGGACATATCCATAGCTGTTGTGGCCTCCTTGCAGGAATAGTATCTGACTGCTACTTTATCACACCCGTCTGCAAAAAACAGCGCCGCTCCCGCAGGCAGGAGCAGCGCTGTGCTGTCTATCTTTTAATGCTATGGCGTGTCCGGCTCTATCCTCAGGCCTGGGCACTTTCCGCTGTCTTGGCTCCGAAGGCTCTGCGGATCAGCTTGGTCAGCTCCATCAGGACAACGGCGCCGACGGCCAGGCCTGTTGCCGTCAGCCAGTCGGACATCCCGAACGTATCCGGAATGGAGAAGATTTGTCTGATTCCCGGCAGTACTGCAACACCGTAGAAGGCGAAGCAGACCAGGACGGCTCCAATCACATATTTGTTGCTGAAGAAGCCGGCTTCAATCGAAGTCTGGGTATTGGAGCGCGCGGCAAAAGTCTGAAGCGTACGGGACAAAATCAGCGTGGTGAAAGCCATCGCTACACCCATTTCATCGGAATGCTGAAGACCAAGGTACAGGGAGACAATAACCGCTGCTCCGATAAGAACACCGCGGGTAATGATCGCCTGCATCAGGCCGCCGGAGAAGATGCCTTCATTAAGCTCTCTCGGCTTTCTGCTCATCACATTCGGCTCGGCTTTTTCCATTCCCAGGGCGATCGCAGGGAGAGAGTCATTAGCCAGGTTGATGAACAGCAGCTGAATCGCTGTGAACGGATTGATCCAGTCGAAGATCAGGGCGAACAGGATAGCGATAATCGCACCCAGGTTGCCCGAGAACAGATAGGCGATCGCCTTTTTGATATTGTCGAACACCGTCCGGCCTACAGAGACTGCGTTAACAATCGAGACAAAGTTATCATCGGTCAGAATCATCGCAGCTGCGTCCTTGGCAACATCGGTCCCGCTGCCCATCGCGACGCCGATATCTGCTGCTTCAGCGCAGGGGCATCATTTACGCCGTCGCCGGTCATGGCTGTGATTTTACCTTTACGCTGCCATGCACGGACAATCCGGATCTTGTTCTCCGGAGAGACGCGGGCGTATACGCCGATCTGCTCCAGCTTGTTGTCGAGCTCTGTATCGGACATGGCATCCAGTTCCTGGCCGGTGATGGCAATATCCGTTTTGCTCATCAGTCCAATGTCGCGGCCGATTGCCTGGGCAGTGGTTTTGTGGTCGCCGGTGATCATGATCGTGCGGATACCGGCGTTTTTAGATTCAGCGATGGCGCTGTAGACCGCTTCACGCGGAGGGTCAATCATCGCAGTTAATCCAACTAGCACCAGATTTTTTTCATCCTCAAGCGTAATTTGTGTAGTGGTATTCGGTACAGTTTTGTAGGCATACGCCAGAACACGCAGTGCCCTGTTGGAGAAATCCTCATTGACTTTAATGAACCGTTCACGCAGCTCCTCTGTAAACGGCACTTCCTTTTCATCGATCAGCACATGCGAACATACGCTAAAGAGCACATCCGGTCCGCCCTTGGTGATCATTTTCTTTTGTCCGCCAAACGTATGCAGGGTACTCATCAGTTTACGTTCGGAGTCAAACGGGAGCTCTGCTTCCCGGGGGAAGTTATCGCGGATTTCCCGGTAATCCTTATCCAGGCTGTTACTGAAGGCGATCAGAGCAACCTCTGTCGGGTCACCCAGCTCCTTGCCCTCTTCATTGATATTCGAGTCGTTACAGAGAACGGCAATATGCAGCAGCCTGCGGGCTTCCGGGGACCATTCATGATGTTCAAGCTTGAACTGGTCCTTCTGTCCCTCCGGCAGATAATAATCGACAACCGTCATTTTATTCTGGGTGAGGGTACCGGTTTTATCGGTACAGATGACGCCGGCCGAGCCGAGCGCCTCAACAGCCGGCAGCTTGCGGATAATCGCATTCTGCTTGGCCATCTTGTTCGTGCCTACAGACAAGACAATCGTCACGATGGAGGAGAGCGCTTCAGGAATAGCGGCTACCGCAACAGCGACAGCAAACATCAGAGCGTTGAATATGGCTTCAGTAGTATCAACGTTAGTATCAGACAGCCATACACGGCCGGCCTGGATACCGAAGATAATGACCGACAGTATCAGAATAGCAATACCGAGCTGTTTACTGAATGCCTCGAGCTTGCGCTGCAGCGGCGTCTGTTTGGCTTCGGCGCTTTCGAGCAGCTCGGCGATTTTACCTATTTCAGTGGTCAGGGCAGTACCAGTTACGAGAAAAACACCGCGTCCGTAAACCACCAGGGAACCGCTGAACGCCATATTGCGGCGGTCGCCGAGCGGAGCCTCCTGGTCAATGGTGTTGGTATGCTTTTCAACAGCCTCGGATTCCCCGGTCAGCATACCTTCATTGATCTTAAGGCTTCCGGATTCGATGATCCGGCCGTCTGCAGGAACGAAATCTCCGGCTTCGAGAATAACGATATCACCGCGGACTAGCTCGCGGGCCGGAACGGTCCGGGGTGCTCCATCCCGCAGTACCTTGGCTTCAGGTGCGGACATCTGCTGCAGTGCAGCCAGTGAGCTTTCCGCTTTACGGGTCTGAATGACACTGATTACGGCATTGAGGATCAGGACGAGGAAGATAATTAGCGATTCCATGACATGTCCCATAAAGATCTGGACGGCAGCTGCAATCAGCAGCACGACCACCATCGGGTCTTTGAAGTTTTCCAGGAAAAGCTTCCATATGGGGTCCCTGTCCCGGCCCTTGATTTCATTGTAGCCGTCCTGTTCAAGCCGCTTCTGGACTTCGGCTGAGGTGAGCCCTTTTGCCGAGCTCTGCTGCTCCTGTAAGCTGTCTGATACACTTTTGCGGTAATACTCCACTAATGATTTCTCCTCTCTGCTGTGCGGTGTCTTTTTATGTGGCACATAAGCTTCGATTTACTGGACTAATACCCGTTAAACTCATTTTCTACTCAGGTATGATACATCAGTTTGCCCAATAATCACGATTTAGAACCTGTTTGTAAAAGTTACGGTTAATACGGGAAGGAGGTTTCAAAAGATATATATGCCGGGTTGAGAGCGGGACTTCGCCCGAACATAAGCATGAGTAATCTTGCTGCCGCAGCGGAGCCGTTCCTGTTAAAATGAGTAAATTGGAATAATGATGAATGAAGGGTTGGATAAAAAATGAAATTCAGCTGTACTTACGTACCGGAAGCCGGTGTTACATAAGATATGGGCCGCGGAAGCGGTTATGCTGCTGCGCCGGGGCTGTCCGGAAATGAGGATTTGCGGGACTCCTGGCCGGGGGATTATTATTCACCTGCTGTGCCCACGCTGCTGATGGATGTGCCGAATGGCAATTACCAGGTTGCTGTAAAGATAAGCATTGAGGCTCAGGAGAGTATAACTGCCCTGCGTGAAGGAGTAGGACATCTCAGGCTGCTGCAGCAAAATGCCGAAGCTCCAAGGCAGGTGACGGCTTCCTTTTCTGTTCATGTTAACAGCGGCCAGCTAATGCTTGCCTCTGGAGCAGGGGCTGTAATGGAGCAGGTGGAGATCAGGCGGAATGCAGATATTCCAACTCTTTTCCTGGCCGGAGACTCCACCGTTACGGATCAGGCCTCGTCGAAGTACCCGTATTCCGGCTGGGGGCAGATGCTTGGTCTGTTTCTGAAGGACGGGCTTGCTACCGCCAATCATGCCTGCTCCGGGAGAAGTGCCGGGAGCTTTATTCAGGAGGACCGCTTGACCCGGATTGCGAAGAAGCTGCGCAAAGGTGATTTCCTGCTGATTCAGTTTGCCCATAATGACGAAAAGGAAACAGAGGACGGAGCCGGGCCGTTTACTACCTATCCGCATTATCTGCAGCAGTATATCAATCTTGCGAGGGAAAAGGAGGCCCATCCTGTGCTGGTATCCCCGATGCACCGGCGCTTCTTCGAGGCAGACGGGAGTATCCGGAATACACACGGGGCTTACATTGAGGCCATGCGGCAGCTTGCCTTGCGGGAGAAGGTGCCTTTCATAGACCTTGCGGGCCTGAGCAAAGCTTATTTCGAAGAGCTGGGGGAAGAGCGCACCAAGCAGGTGTTCTTGTGGGCAGAGCCGGGTCAATATGTTAACCTGCCTGAGGGCGCTCAGGATAATACCCATTTCACAGAAGCAGGAGCTGTTGAGATCGCGAGGCTGGTAGTCAGGGGTATGCGTGAAGCAGGATTCGAGCCGCTTAGCCGGCATCTTATCACGGAAGAAGAGGCTGCGGCGGTAATGAACCGGATCGTGTGAGAGCAATAATCGTAAATAAGGGACCTGGCTTTTTGAGGCCCGGCAGGTACGGTTGGTTGATAGTGCTGAAAACGGGCAGTTAGTATTGCATTGGTTGGGCTTGCTGCAGAAGTGGCGGTAGAGTAAGAATGAGGCTTGGCTAGGGGGCTGTGCTGCTGCGACAACGGGGGATAGCACTGGTTTTGGCTGAAGATGCCGGGCCGGAGCAGCAGGTATTTAGTTTGTTACAATGCGGGTGGTGCCGAAGAGCTGAGCGTCAGAGGTAGCTGTCGGTGTTCGGATAGCTGTGATTTCTCAGAGTTAGTTAACGGTGTTTTGATAGCTGTGATCGTCAGAGGTAGTTGGTGGTGCTCGGATAACTGGATTCGTCAGAAGTAGTTAACCGTGTTCTGATAGCTGTGATCGTCAGAGGTAGTTTGTGGTGCTCGCTGTTGTTTGCCAGGTAAGCTGCAGTGTACGGCGGAGCTGAACCGGTCCGGAGTTAACCGGCAGTGTTTCGCAAGAGTAAGGGATGAGCTTATTGTTAAAACTAACATTATGTTCTGCTCAACGCGATGTGCCAGCACAAACAGCAACTTGTCTGCGGACTGGTTGCTGTTTGTGCTGGCTTAGAGTGCGTCAGACCCGGGTGTACGTTCGTCGCCCTTTAAAGGGAAAAATCCCATTAAATGAGCCATATCCCCGTCCCGAGCCCGCCATTAAAGGGAAAAATCCCATTAAATGAGCCATATCCCCGTCCTAAGCTCGTCATTAAAGGGGAAAAATCCCATTAAATGAGCCATATCCCCGTCCCGAGTCCGCCATCAAGAGGAA
>NZ_LRAC01000036.1 GCF_001517085.1 Paenibacillus sp. DMB5 | reverse complement strand
CTGGCCGCCATAGCCTGCGGCGGATACGCGGCGCGGCGGATCAGCAGCCGGCTCGGCGGGCTCACCGGCGACGTGTACGGCGCGCTGAACGAGCTGCTCGAAGCAGCATTGCTGCTGCTTCTTGTGCTGCTGCAGCACAATCTGCTGTAGCAGCTGCCGGGCAGACGAGCCGCACGCGTGAGCTGAAGCAGGCCTTGGCCTGCGGCTTTTACTCCGACTAGCAGGAAGAGAGCGAGGAACCATACATGGAGAAGCAAGCAGAGCAACAAGCGGGCAGATATGTACCACAGCGGCCGGCGGCTGTTCTGATGATACAGGGAACCGCTTCGGATGTCGGCAAAAGCCTCGTCACGGCGGCCATCGGCCGGATCATGACACAGGACGGATACCGTGTCGCCCCGTATAAATCGCAGAATATGGCGCTGAATTCATATGTTACCGAAGACGGCAGGGAAATCGGCCGCGCCCAGGGGATGCAGGCCGAAGCTTTTGGGATAACAGCCACCACGGATATGAATCCGATTCTCCTGAAGCCTTCCGGGGAGATGAGCGCCCAGATTGTGGTGCATGGTGTGCCGCATACGGCGCTCAGTGCCAGGGAGTACCGGGAGAAGTTTCTCCCGGAGGCGAAGGATACCGTGCTGTCTGCACTTGGCAGGCTGCGTGATACCTATGACGCCGTGCTGATGGAGGGTGCAGGCAGCCCGGCGGAGATTAATCTGAAGGCGCGGGACATCGTTAATATGAATCTCGCAGGCTGGGCAGATGCCCCGGTGCTGCTGGTTGCAGATATTGACCGGGGCGGCGTGTTTGCTTTCCTGGTAGGTACGCTGGAGCTGCTGGAGCCGCATGAACGGGCCCGAGTAAAGGGATTTATTATCAACAAATTCCGCGGTGACCTGTCACTGCTGCAGCCGGGGCTGGACTGGCTGGAGGAGCGTACAGGCATCCCGGTGCTTGGAGTGCTGCCCTTCCTGCCCCAGCTGCGGATTGAGGCGGAAGACTCCGTAGTTCTGGAAGTAGCTCCGGCACGGTCATCCGGCAGCGCCAAGGAACTGGATATTGCGGTTATCCGCTACCCGCGCATTTCGAATTTCACCGATTTCGATCCGCTGCAGGATGAGCCGGATACCTCAGTGCGTTATGTGAACTCCGCCGCAGAGCTCGGTACGCCGGATGTCATCATTTTACCGGGCACGAAGAATACAGCGGCAGATCTGGCATTTCTGAGGGATCAGGGATTCCCGGAAGCCATTGCACAGGCGCTCCGCCAAGGGACGCAGCAACTGGTCGGCATCTGCGGCGGCTATCAGATGCTGGGGCAGAAGCTGCTTGATCCGGATGCGGTGGAGAGCGCAGAGCCGGGAGAAAGCGACGGACTCGGTTATCTGCCGCTGTCGACGGTATTTTTGCAGCATAAAACCACTGTTCGGGTACATGGTGTTCTCGCCGCCGGCCATCCGCTGCGGTTAAGCGGAGCTGCTCCGGCAGAAGCCGCTGGTACCGCCATCGGCGGTTACGAAATTCATATGGGGACAACAGCAAATCTTGATTCTGCTGCGGTCCGCAGCCTGTTTAGACTGGCAAGGGAGGACGGACAGGAGCAGCCAGAAGGATGGGGGACGCCTGACGGCAGAATCTGGGGAACCTATCTGCACGGCCTGTTCCATAATGATGAGCTGCGCCGCCGCTGGCTGGACGGTATTCGCGAAGCCAAAGGATTAGCGCCGCTGGCCGTTACCTTCTCGGCGGCTGCCCTGCGTGAGCAGGAGTTCGACCGGCTGGCTTCATCTGTGCGGGAGAACCTGAATATGGAGGCTGTATATACAATAATGGGCCTGCCCGGAAAAGAGGGGTAGCCATGTTCATGGCCATACTGCTGTTTATAGTGGCCGGATTGGCCGAGATCGGCGGAGGGTATCTGGTCTGGCTCTGGCTGCGGGAGTCCCGTCCGCTCTGGTACGGGATAACAGGCGCAGTTATCCTGATTGCCTACGGCATCATCCCTACTATTCAGAAGTTCCCGTCCTTCGGCAGAGTGTACGCAGCATACGGCGGCGTGTTCATTGTGCTGGCAGTCCTGTGGGGCTGGCTGGTCGATAAAAAAACACCGGATATGTACGACTGGATCGGCGCCGCCATCTGTGTATTGGGGGTCTCAGTCATACTGTGGGCACCGAGAAGCTGATTATATTACTGTAAACAGCTGCCTGTTGAGCACTTATCATACCAATCAAAGTTTGCAAAGCTAACCGGCATTTGACAGAAAAAAAGGACCCTCTGGAAGCCTGCCGCCAAGCGGCGCTTCCAGAGGGTCCTTTATTATTAAATCTTAAACTGGGCGACAGCCGCTGGAGCTTGACAGCCTGCTCATGCAGATGCTCTACGGTCAGCGAATTGCTCTCCAGCTCCTGATGCTGCCGTGAGGAGTCTTCGGCAAGCGAATCAGCGATGGTCTGTGACACGGCCGTAATCTGTGCCGCCTCTTCAACAGAGGCACTGACCTCCTCGGTGCCGGCGGAGATTTCCTGGGTTGCGGCGGAGACGGACTGGATGCTGTGGCTGATGCTCTGGATCAGAATGAGCAGGTGATTGAAGGCGTCTCCGGCAGCAACAACCTTGCTGACCCCGGAGGATACCTCTGCGTTCACGTGGTTCATCTCCTCAACTGAACGGTTCATATCCTCCTGCAGGCTGAGCAGGAACTCACGGATCTGCTCATTGGATTGCTTCGACTGCTCGGACAGCTTGCGGACCTCTCCGGCGACAACGGCGAAGCCCCGACCATGCTCGCCGGCACGGGCCGCTTCAATCGAAGCGTTAAGTGACAGCATTTGAATCTGCTTCGTAATCTCGGTAATGCCCTGAACCACTTCGCCGATCATCTGGGAACGTTCACTCATGATACGGAACTGCTCAAGCGAGTGTACGGAGACCTGCTCTACCTGGCGCATTTGCTCAACGGCACTCCGTGCTGTTTCATTCCCGCCGGTCGCTTCCTGCGAAGCCTCGCTGATCTGCTCGGTTACTTCGCCGGCTGCGGCAGCGATATGCTGGATGCCGACATTGATTTCTTCCATCGCCTTGGAATTCTCGAAGGCGCTGGCCGCGATGGTTCCGCTGCCCTTGCTGATCTCAGTCACCGACTCGGCAGAACGTTCAGCCATTGTGTTCAGCACCTCGACACGTTTCTTCAGATCATTGGCATCGGCTACAACGGTATTGGAGGTTTCCAGTACCTGTCCGATCATATCCTTCAGCTTGTGACCCATGCTGCGGAAGCTTTCCGACAGCTGACTGACCTCATCGTTACCTTTGATAACCAGCTCCTGGGTGAAATCACCTTCTGCCAGCTTATTGCTGTATGCCGTGAGCTGGGTGAGCGGACGGGTAATCCGGCGGCTCATGAAGTAGGCGGCCGAGAGTCCGAAAATCAGCGAAGCCAGCGTGATGGCAACACTGGTCCAGACGATGCTGTCTATTTTATCCTGAACAAAACCTACATCATAGCTTACGCCAATCAGCATCGTGCTGCCGGGAACTCCGACATACGCTGTTCTATGTATACCGTTACTATCACTATATGTATCGCTGATTCCTTGTTTGCCTTTCGAGGCCTGAGTCATTACTGCATTTACGGCAAGACTATCACCCTGCTTCAGTTTGGAGTCTTGATCAGCAGCCAGCACAGTTGCCTTGCCTTCGGCGAGATTGATCAGGAAGATGCTCTCCACATCATGCTGTGCCCGTTTATCTTTAAAATAGAATTTCAGATTGCTTGCGGCCTGTTCACTCTTGTTAAGCGTCTGCTGGGCGTGTGTGGCGTTCATACCCTTGTATGAATCCTGGGCGGCAGCAGTCAGAAGCTTATTAATCTGCGGCATTACGTAGCTGTCAATGGTACTCATGGAGATAAAGTAGAAGCTGATACTGAGCACAAGCGACGTTAGCAACAATACCGCAAACAAAAGAAGTGTAAACTTGCGGCTGATCGAATTTTTAAAGCGTACCATTTCATTCTCTCCTTCGTGGTTAAGATGCATAGCATATCCCGCTGCAATGCCTCATAATGATAGCAGGCACAATATATTCCTTCGGTAGGGTCATATATGAGGATATCGGTTTCAGAAATGCAATTGATAACTATTCTATAGAATTAACCCCCGGTTGAATAGTGAAAAATACAACAATAACGCAGAATTTTCTGAAAAATTTAATAAAGTTTGAATGATAACTGTGATTTTTGAAAATATACAGAGAAATTGTTGAATTTGCTGGAAACAAAATTTCATGGCTTGTAAGCTTTTATTGTGGTAGAGTAGTAATGTTTTGTTCCGGCATAACATCATAACCGCGGTTCGTAACCATCCCGCGTAACCAAAACTAGGAGGCTTTACAGATACATGTTTAATTTGCTGTGGGGAATTTTGTTTGTTGTTGTCAATTTTGCCTTTTTTCTGATCTGCTACCGTCTATTCGGCAAAAAGGGCCTGTATGCCTGGGTTGGAGTAGCGACTGTTATTGCCAACATTCAAGTAGCCAAAACAATTGAGATGCCGCTGGGCATTGTCATGACGCTCGGCAATACGATGTATGTCACGCTGTATATGACCAGCGACCTGCTAAATGAGAAATACGGCAGAGCTGAAGCGCGTAACGCAGTCTGGTTCGGCTTTTTCACGCTGCTGATGACTACGGCGATTATGCAGATGGTGCTTGTCTTTGAGCCGCAGGAGACGGATATCGCCCAATCCTCGCTGGAGACGATCTTTGGCATGATGCCGCGCCTCGCGCTGGGCAGCCTGACCGCTTACTTCATCAGCCAGTTCCTGGATGTACGCCTCTATTCCTGGATCAGAAAGTACTACGGCAGCTCGCGTCAGCTGTGGATCCGCTCGAACGGCAGCACGATGATCAGCTCGTTTGTGGATACGTTGATTTTCTGCACCATTGCTTTTGCCGGACTCTATGATCTCAAGGTGTGGACGGAGATTCTGCTGACAACCTATCTGTCCAAATTCCTGCTGACCGGTGCAGGCACGCCTATCCTGTATATTGCCCGTTCCTTCAGCTTTGCTGAAGAGACCGGAAGCCGCAAGGATACCGGAGCCGGACTTGATGTATAAAAATTGCGTCCAACACATAGATAACACAAAAAAGCAGCAGCCCCCGGAAATGAAGTGACCCCTGTCAAGTAGACGGTAATTAAAAAGCAATATTTAAGCAGCCTGAGTTCGGTATTCATAAGGACTCAGGTTGTTTAATTTCGTTTGGAAACGTGCATGGTTGTAAAAGCGGATATATTGCTGCACAGCATGCCTCACCTGTTTTGCAGAGTGAAAGGAGTGGAGGTAGAAACACTCGGATTTAAAATGACCGAAGAAGTTCTCCATACAGGCATTGTCCCAGCAGTTCCCCTTTCTGGACATGCTTGCCTTTATCTCATATCGCTCCAGTAATTTACTGTATTGGCGGCTAGTGTATTGAAATCCTTGGTCGCTGTGCAAAAGAACACCTTTGGTGTCCCGCCGTTTTCTCGCCTTTTTGACTGTATCCAATACCAGCTTTAGATCATTCCGCGAGCTAATCTGGTACGCTACAATTTCATTGTTAAACAGATCTTTAATCGCAGACAAGTACAGCCTTTGTCCACCGAAGATAAGGTACGTAATATCCGTGACCCACTTTTGGTTCGGCTGCTCTGCTGTAAACTCTCTATTCAGGTGGTTGTCAGAGATCACGTAAGCCTCTTTCTTGCCATAGTAAGGTCTTTTCCTCCGAATAACTGCTCGAAGTCCCAGCTCGCCCATGAGTCGCTGTACACGCTTGTGATTCATGTGAATGGCGTAGGTACGCTTTAGCCATACCTTCACTCTGCGGTATCCATAAATGCCTTTAAGCTTCTCGTGGCATTCGACAATTTTAAGCTTCAACGCTTCGTCTTCGCGTTGCTTGGGTGAAACGAACGTTTGCCGGTTCAACCACTTGTAAAAACCACTTCTAG
>NZ_LRAC01000035.1 GCF_001517085.1 Paenibacillus sp. DMB5 | reverse complement strand
ACAGGAGCAACTGGTGTAACGGGAGCCACTGGAGAGACGGGAGCGACTGGTGTAACTGGTGCAACTGGGGAGACAGGAGCAACCGGGTTGACCGGAGCAACTGGTGTAACAGGCGCGACTGGAGAGACAGGGGCAACCGGGTTGACAGGTGCGACAGGAGCGACCGGAGAGACGGGAGCTACAGGCGTCACCGGTGTTACCGGGGTAACTGGAGCCACGGGAGCAGGGGTGGCCACGGAAGGATTCTCGGCATTTTTGCCTACATTCTCTGCAGCCACAAGTACTCAGCTTACAGGCTGGACTGTAACGACACCTTATTATGACAGTGCCACTTTCGACGAGGTGACGGGTAACTATACTGTTCCTGTAACCGGCCGGTACTCTTTTGAGGCAACCATCAACTATTCAACGACTGCGGCTATCACAATCTCTTTAGGCGCAGGCACGAATCCGGCTTTTGTAATCCGGAGAACCTCCCCGGCCACAACCGACCTGGTAAGCGGACTGTTCCCGCTGCTTAATGTCAACGTAGCCCTTGTTTTAACACTTAGAACAATTCTGGGCAATGGCACGGTCACACTGACGGGTGACTTTTTGCTGAACGCTGGCGATGTAATCGGGCTGTTCTATGAGGCAGACGGCCTGACGGTTCCGCTGGATCTGGGCGGCGACTCCTCGGGTATTGTCTGGTCTGTTGTCCGGCTGACTTAATGTCCGGCCTGTCCGGCAACAGCTGAATAACAAAAAGAGCCGGTTCCCGGGAGCGATCCCGGAGCCGGCTCTTTTACACTTTTAGCATGATAAAGTTAGTTTGAAAGCTCTACAAAATCCCCGCGGAACCGCTCATAGTCGGCAGCCCGGCATTCCAGCACCAGCTTTGTACCCTGCTCCTCGTAGCTGACCTCCTGGACATGGGCATGTTCATTAAAATAAGAGACAATGCTGCCGCGGTCATACGGAATCAGAATTTCGCACTGAATGTAGTCATTGAACACATGTGAGCGGATCAGTCCCGTAAGCTCGGCAATCCCGCTGCTCTGTTTAGCGGACAAAGTAACCGAGTCGCCCTCAACAGCCGGATATGCACGCCCGGTCAGATCTGCTTTGTTGTAGGCATACACGGTAGGGATGCCGTCAGCCCCAAGCGCTTTCAGCGTTTCGGTAGTAACAGCCATATGCTGCTCATGCTGCGGATCTGAGGCATCTACGACATGAATCAGCAGGTCAGCTTCGGTTACCTCCTCCAGGGTAGAGCGGAACGCTTTGACCAGATGATGGGGCAGCTGGCTGACAAAGCCTACTGTATCGGTTAGCAGGAAGGTTTTATGATCAGGCAGCCTGATGCTGCGTACCGAAGTTTCCAGAGTGGCGAACAGCATATTTTTGGCAAATACCTGTTTATTGGAGCCGGGATGATAAGTCTCAACCATAGCATTCAGCAGGCTGGACTTGCCCGCATTGGTATAACCGACGAGACAGACCACCGGCACCTCATTTTTATGGCGCTGTTTCCGCTGGATCTGACGCCGTTCAACCTGAGCCTGCAGCTCCGTCTGCAGTGCGGTAATCCGTTCCTCAATTCTTCTGCGGTCGAGCTCCAGCTTTGTTTCACCGGCACCTCTGTTCTTCAGGCCCGATCCGCCGCCCTGGCGGCCTAATGATTCGCGCATGCCCGTCAGCCGGGGGAGCATATACTGCAGCTGGGCAACTTCAACCTGCAGCTGTGCCTCTTTCGTTTTGGCCCGGTCGGCAAAGATATTGAGGATCAGAATGGTCCGGTCAATAACCTGGCGGTCAAGCGATGATTCCAGATTGCGGATTTGGGAAGGCGTCAGCTCATCGTTAAAAATAATAACGGTGTCCTCATCCTGCACCATTGCGGCCAGCTCCTGGATTTTACCGGTGCCCAGATAGTGGGAGGGGTTAATCCGGCTGGCCTTTTGGCTCAGTTCGCCAATTACGGTAATATTGCAGGCAGCGGCCAGATTGCGCAGCTCCTCCATGGAATAAGCAAAGTTTGTATCATTCTGCAGCTGTATCCCGACAATAATCGCTTGCTGTTGAGTGGTTTCCATATGGTGAACAACCTCCTGAGATTTTAAAAATAGAGTAAAGACAGGCGAAGGACAGGTAGGCTGCGGTCTAACCGACATGAAAAAGCACAGGCGTTATCTGCCTGTGCTTGCAATTGAGGTAACAGAATAGACCAGAGGTAACATGCCGCGTACGCACGTTACCTGCCAGCAGGTACACTCTACAGCTGGAATGATCAGGAGCAGCCGGTGCGTAAACAGAAAATAAAATAGTATCTCCGTTATGACGGACCGGGTGGATCAAAAGCTATAGAGATGCGATTTCTAAAGGCGCAGGCTGCTTCCGGCCGTAACAACGGTCAGCCTGCATACATTATGGGTTGCCTTTAAAAATGGATAGACCTATCCTGAGACCTCTGCACATGGGCAGAACTTTAGCGCTATTCATATCTGATTAGCCGCGCAAAGTACGAATCCGGATAAAATCTATCACATTCATTTGCAACCCTCCGTTCCTAAAAGTTGAATTAAGCTTAGCATATCCGTCATTTTTTGGCAAACAGACTTACGGATATAAGACTAATCCAGAAACTTCTAAACTTGTCTGCATAGTATATAGAATCTGAGGTTGCCTGGAGAGGAGGAAAGCGGAATGCCTGTATTTACTTCGAATACGCTGACAAGCAATTCCATACCCGGTCTGGGCCCGATAAGCCAGGCTGTTATCAAAGTAGTCAACAACGGTACGTCCAGAGCCGTAGTTTATTTGACAGGCCTGAATAATGATGTGAGCCCTGGCACGCTGTTCGTTCAGGAATTGTTTGAACTGGATTATGAGGAAGTTATCAGCAGAACCTATAATATTGTGCAGGATTTTTTTCAATTTAATCTGGTGTATTCCCAGGAGAATGTACACGTCCAGATTTTTCTGATCGACAGCGCGGGCACCTATTATCCGGTTAAGCTGATGCGGACTGCGGTAAGCCGGATCACCTCGGAGTTTCGTGACAATATATCACTGACGGCCACTGATTTTGCTGCAATCAGTTTCCGCAGGAGCGGGTTAACTGCAATACCAGAGGCAGTTGCAGCTGAGCTGAGAGCGGACAGCCTGGAGATCCTCGCCTCCACACCGGTCCGTTATCAGCTGGTGGCAGGCGGTACGGTCAACGGCAGCTTTGTCAATTTCCCGACCCCGACCACCGCAATTCCTGCAGCCGGAACTGCACTGCAGGTCAATTATACCTGTACGGCAGTAACGGGCGGGAGGGTGATTACACAGGGGCTCGGGTCGGGGATTTCCGGTGCTTATCAGAATGTTTCGGTGAATCTGCATAGCCAGCTGCTGCTCTACGATCTGCAGGAAGAGCCTATAACGCTTGTCATCAGCTCGCTTGCCGGTGAGGACAATGTGGCTGTTACGTTTAGAATGTCAGAGCAGTGGTGAGATGTTGCTGGAATTAGTACACCTTCAACGAGAATTATCCAGTAAGCCGGAGATGTCCGCGGTATTGTAGTTGTCGTGGTCTACTTTCCAGGTGCCTCCTGTTTTTATAAGCTGGATCGTCCCTTCCAGAGTCAGTTTATCGCCAGCAGCTTCTCCGAAGCGGAGAGTGCCTGTATAGGTAAGCCCGACAGATGCTTCTGTGGTATTCATTTCTGTAAAGCTAATGAAGGTGATCCGGAGATTGTGCTGTTTAAGAAAAGAGAGCCTGGGAGCCGGAGAATATCCCTTGTTGTTTGCCGGCGCATCGAAAAATGCTGATGTAGTCAGGCTGCGGATTTCGTCCATTTTTGCCTGCTCCTGTACTGCGATTTCCTCCTGCGCAGCCGGAAGATCAGCTTCAAGTTCAGCCCTCTTGTAGGTACTGGCTACGCTCATTGCCTCGGTAACATTGTTGCTTACGGCAGCAGGCTCTTGCCTTGAACAGGCAGAGACTAGGATTGAACATACCATTATGAGTACGGTAAGTATAAGTGTATTCAGCCGCATTTTAGCTCCTCATTTCCCGGGAAACTATGTAATACCAATTCCAATATTATACACTATGGAAATGAAAAAGACGGCCCGTCGCGGACCGTCTTTTTTGAAATATTCGGGCTTATGCCGTTACGTGCCCGGCTGATTCATTAGCAACCATCTGGCTTAACTGCACTTTATACAACTAAAACACCGATTTTCCTCTCTGATGCCCGTTTAACTGTATTTCGTACAATTAAAAAGCCGAAAAAGGGCTGTTTCAGTCATTTCAGACAGATTTAATTGCACAAACTACATTTATAGGTCCCCCGGTGCTTGTGGTGGCCGTTTTTAAGTGTACAAAATGCACCTATCCGGTTTAGTGTGGCGGTGGCGGGGTAAAATGGCCTGTTAAATAGACCCCTGTTATACATCTAGAGCATCCGCAGCCCGGCACCTCTGTAAAATAATCAGCCCACCCATTCCCGCCGCAGCGTGAACAAATCCTTCAGCGCATCATTATTCAGCTCGGTAATCCAGTTCTCGGAGCCGGAGATGACGTCATCACTGAGCTGCTGCTTGCTCTCCAGCATCTCGTCAATGCGCTCCTCCAGCGTGCCGAGCGAGATGAATTTGTGCACCTGTACATCCTTGGTCTGGCCCATCCGGTAGGCGCGGTCGGTGGCCTGATTCTCTACGGCCGGATTCCACCAGCGGTCGAAGTGGAATACGTGATTGGCTGCCGTCAGATTGAGGCCTACGCCGCCTGCCTTGAGTGAAAGAATGAATACATTCGGCTGATCCGCAGCAGGCGGAGCTCCGTCCGGCGGAGCCGGAGTCTGAAACTGCTCAATCATGCGGTCGCGGGCCTGCTTGGAGGTACTGCCGTTTAAGTACAGCACAGGCTCCTTCAGCTCCTGCTGAAGCACGGACTGGAGCATCTGGCCCATGCCGACATACTGGGTAAAGATCAGGCAGCGCTCATTCTCTTCACGCAGCTCCCGCACCATCGCGAGCAGCCGCTCCAGCTTGGAGGAGCGCTCGATCAGGGAAGCAGCATCAAGACCATCCGCTGTCTCCGGAAGGGCTTCCTTCGTCAGCAGCACCGGGTGATCGCAGAGCTGCTTGAGGCTGGTGAGTGCAGCAAGAATGGCACCTTTGCGCTCAATTCCTTCCAGCTTGTTCATTTTCTCCAGCAGTCCGGTCACATTCTGGTCATAAAGCGCTGCCTGCTCTGCTGTGAGATTGACATAGGTCTTCATTTCGTTTTTGTCCGGCAGATCCAGCTGGATGCTCGGGTCTTTCTTTTTGCGGCGCAGCATGAACGGCTTCACCAGCTTCTGGAGATCGGCCGTCCGCTCGGGATTCCGCTCCTTCTCAATCGCATTCGCGAACCTGTCCTGGAAGGATTTGGCCGTGCCCAGGTATCCCGGCGTGATGAAGTCGTAGATGGACCACAGCTCGGACAGCCGGTTCTCAATCGGCGTACCGGTAAGAGCAATCCGGTGCAGCGCCGGGAAGCTGCGCACCGCTGAAGACTGCTTGGTCCCGGCATTCTTGATATTCTGCGCCTCATCGAGGCAGACGGCAGCCCAGGTGAACTGCTGGAGCAGCTCCTGGTCAAGTGCTGCTGTAGCATACGAGGTCAGGACCACATCAGCCTGGGAGGCCGCGCCGTAGAAATATCCGGCGTTCAGCCGTCTGCCGCCATAGTGCAGCATGACGTTCAGGGAAGGAGCGAAGCGCTGCAGCTCCTTCTGCCAGTTGCCGAGCACGGAGGTCGGGCAGATGATCAGCGCCGGCCAGCCCGGCGGATCGGTCTGCGGCCCGCCCGCATCCGGGCCGGCCTCCTTCATGTGCAGCAGATAGGAGATCAGCTGCACGGTTTTGCCGAGGCCCATGTCGTCGGCCAGGACAGCGCCGAGGCCGAAGCGGCGGAGGAAGGCCAGCCAGGCGAAGCCTTCATGCTGGTAGCTGCGCAGCTCCGCCTGCAGCCCGGCCGGCACAGCCGGCCTCGGCCACTCAGCCCGCTGGCCGAGCTGTCCGATCAGCTGAACGAGCTGCTCGTTCAGCTCCACCTCCAGCCGCACGCGCGCTGCCTGCTGTTCGGCCTGCTCCGCTGCGGCTTCCGCATCGCCGCCCTCTTCGCCGCTGCCCAGCAGGTGCAGCTGCAGCACATCCTGAAAGGACAAGCCGTGCGACTTGTCCATACCGGCCATGGCCCGCTGAATCTGGGCCAGCAGGGCGGGGTCAAGCGGGATCCACTTGCCCCGGAACTGAACGAGCCGTTCGCCGCGGGCGACCAGCTCGGCGAACTCCGCCTCCGAGAGGTCGGCGTCGCCGATCGAGATGCGCCAGTCGAAGTCGACCAGCGCATCCAGCCCGAACAGCGACCTGCCGCCGCCGCGGCTGCCTTCGCCGGAGCTGATCCGGGCGCGCAGGCGCGG
>NZ_LRAC01000034.1 GCF_001517085.1 Paenibacillus sp. DMB5 | reverse complement strand
GGATGAAGATAATGTAGTATGGCGTGTGAACAGCTAGTACCAGCTTTATAGATTACACAACAGCGGTTCCCGGTGATGGGGGAGCGCTGTTTTGTATTTTGAGTGAAAGTTACAAAAAAAGGATTTCGGTACTACGTATTTGCTATATAATTCCATTAAATGTAGAGAGAAACTGACAGGCTGAAAATACATCTGATCGTTTGACGTGCACGACTAAGTAGCTCACCTATGTCCTCAAAAGTATGGCCTTCGAGGCGAAGGCGAACCGCTAAATATCTTTCGTAAAGTCGTTTATCTGAAGTTTGTTTCATCGCTGTATTCAATTGCTCAATCTCTTTGTTACTCATTTTCATCGCCGCCTCGAGTTTATTTACTAGGTATTACCCGATTTGGCGACGAGAAAATTATGTTAGTTTATTAAATGCGTTCTATATAGTTGGAAAAAGGACACTTAATTCAGCCGGATTCGCTCCCACAGAGGCATATTGCCCAAACTAAGTAGCGATTTTCCAACTAGTTGCCCGAAAGTTACTCCACACGACTAAATAGATTGCTTTTTTCCACTTAGATGTTGTTGGTGGTGTACGGATTGCGCTGAGTGTTACTGTTCTAATTCCCGCCGGCATGCAGACTGCAAACCGCAAACCGCAAGCCGCTAGCCATAACGCACACCACAGGACGCTCCGCATACCGCAACCGCCAGCAAACGCTAAGTGGATAAACGTCACTTAGTTCTGCTCAAAACACCGAAACTGAGAATCTGGGTGGAAAAAGGACACTTAATTCAGCCGGATTCGCTCCCACAGAGACATATTGCCCAAACTAAGTAGCGATTTTCCAACTAATTGCTCGAAAGTTACTTTGCATTGCCGATTTAGTGTGCTTTTTTCCATTTAGTGATGAGGGGCGTTATACGTTAGAGTTTTGCTGCTCCTGCGTACTGTTATATCTACTATTTGATGCTGCCCGCAAAAGTAAGGTGGACATTAAGCAGCAGCTAATCTCTTAACCATGGGCAAAATGAAGGGGAAGTTCATAGGCTGATAAGCGGGATTCCCGGAACAACCGGAAACCGGATACGTACACCAACAGCGGCTGATCATCGCTTAATTGAAATAATCCAGCACACCATGCGCCAGCTCATAACGGATCACCCGCTCGTGTTTGCCTTTGTAGGAAGGCCTCAGCCAGCCCTTGTCACACAGACTGCGCAGATTACGGACGGCTGATCTGTAATCGATGTCGAAATGCTGCTTAACATCCTGAGGGCGGACAGCTCCGGTAAGCTGGATAGCAAGACGAATGGTCTCCTGCTCCATAAGCTGCAAACGGGAAGCAGGTGCCTCAGCAGCCTGGTATCTGCCCAAGTTCATCTGCAGCAGAGTCATACACAACTCGGGACGCTGCTCGACATCATCGTAGGCAAAGGAGATTACCCGGTAGCCCATTGCCTGCAGGAAGGTTTCCCGGTTGAGCTCGTTGCAGTATTTGGTGCGGTCCATATCGCGGACATGGGTGGCATAACCTTTAATCTCGATGAGCAATTTGATGTAACCCGGAATCCAGGCGAAGTCGGCAAAATAAGACCTGCCACGCCAGTCTGTCACCTCATATTCTGGATGAAGATTGGAGAAATCTCCTTTCAGCGGCCACCATACATTGCGCAAAAAGAGTATCTCCGCATGCTGATGCCCCCGTTCCAGCCGTCCTCGGCGTTCTCCCGCTGGCCTACTGGCCAAATGCCTTCCGATAAATTGCTGATGTGCGTCTTCAAATAACAATAAGCCCACGCTCCCCCTAAAATAGAAAACGTCCCGGCTTCCCCAAAGAGGTTAAGCCGGGAGTTCTTCGTCTCGTTGCAGTCAGTATAGGCTATATTAGCGAAAATGGCCAGATCATTCAGCACAGGCCAGGTTATTTAATTCCAATCCGCATGCGGTAGCTGATCAGAACAGGCAGGGTCCGTCCGTCAAAATATCGCTCCACCTCTGCAGTAAACTCGGCGATAGCCTCATCCAGCAGCGTTGATCCGAGCTTCAGCACTGTTTGAAGCCCGCCCTGGCTGAGCATCAGCCCCACGTAACGCGCTGCGTCGCAGGTCTCGGTATTATGAAACACGATTTCCCGGGCAAAGGTAAAATGGCCACTGGATTGTATCCGGGCAAGATGCTCGTCCTTATTCCATTTGTGAGCCCGCTCAGCCTCCGGCTGCAGCTCAGCCAGCAGGCTGTCGGCAGAGGTAATCAGGCGGTTGTACCGGGTTTCAATATCCGCCTGCAGCACCAGCGGCCAGTCGCAGTCGTAGGCTGCAAAAACACCGCCGGGACGCAGACATCGGCCAATTTCCTGCAAGGTGCTCACCGGCTCCATCCAGTGGAAGGACTGGGAGCAGGTGATGATGTCAACACTGCCCGATTCGAACGGGAGCTGGTTAGAATAGCCCTGCTGGAAAGACAGGGATTGTGCTTCGCTGTCCTGCTGCAGCTTTTCAGCGGCTTTGTTCAGCATATCGGGATTAGGCTCAATGCCGTAAACGGTATCGGCGGCATTTTTCCATACAAAGGTGGATAGTCCGGTTCCACAGCCGATATCGGCAACGACTGCAGGACGTGATCCCAGATAGTTACTGAGCAGGCTGGTCACGATCGGCGGCGCTTCTGGACGGTAACGGTCGTATTCGTTCTGGTAGCCCAAAAAACGGTCAATATTCTGTTTGCTGTTGCCGGCAGGAATCATGAAATCCTCTCCCATCCATAATCATAATGATTAGACCTGTTAAACAGCCGATTACTTCCTCAGCCCGCATGAGCAAGTGGCTCAAACGCGGGCAGGAGTAGTCCCGCTACTGCAGTATACATTAGAGAGGTTAACGCAGCAGCTCCGGGTCAACCGCCGGTACGAGCCCCTCGGCAGCTGCGCGGTTCAGCAGGCCAGAGATCGCTGCATAGCCCTCCTCGCCGAGATCCATGGAGAACCCGTTCACATACAGGTCGATATGCGACTTGGCCACCTCAGGTGACAGCTCCTGGGCATGACTGAGCACAAACTCGCGGCAGCCGCTGTCGGCGGGATGATCCCAGGCGAACTGCAGTGAGCTTCTGATCCAGCCGGCAATAGCCTCGTCATCAAGATCACGGCGGGCAATGATCGCTCCCAGCGGGATTGGCAGGCCGGTGTCGCTTTCCCACCAGCTGCCGAGATCGGTCAGCATGTTCAAGCCGTACGAGCTATAAGTGAAGCGCGCCTCATGAATGACCAGACCGGCATCAATTTGTCCGTCCCGGACAGCCGGCATGATCTCATCGAACGGCATGACGACAATCTCGCCGGGACCGCCCGGCACCTGCTGCGCAGCCCACAGCCGGAACAGGAGATAAGCCGTGGAGCGCTCGCTGGGCACGGCGATCCGCCGGCCGGACAGATCCGCCGGACGGCGGATTCCGCCCTGGCCGCCAGCCGTCAGCACAAGCGGCCCGCAGCCGCGGCCAAGCGCGCCGCCGCAAGGCAGCAGCTTGTACCGGTCGAGCACCCAGGGGAGGGCGGCGTAGGAGATTTTGAGCACTTCGGGTCCGGCACCGTCTGCGGCCAGCCCGTTAGTAATATCAATATCCGCAAAGGTCACGTTCAGCTTGGGTGCACCAGGCACCAGCCCGTGTGCCAAAGCGTAGAAAACAAAGGTGTCGTTCGGACATGGGGAAAAAGCTATGTTCAATTGCTCTGTCGTTGCTGGCATTACAGCACCTCCAATAGTATAGCGGCAGCTGCCGCTAGCGCGTCCAGCGCTGCAGGGATTTGCCACGCGGCCCGGTCGCGCGGGCCGACCGGGTTCGAGATCGCGCGTAGCTCCAGCGCCGCGATCCCGAACCGCTGGGCGGCCACGGCGACCCCGTGG
>NZ_LRAC01000033.1 GCF_001517085.1 Paenibacillus sp. DMB5 | reverse complement strand
GCGATTCGCTCATTTTGAAACATCTGACGAGAATGTTACATTCTCTAATTTGGAATCACCGAAGTGATTTCCGATACTCACTCGTTGTTCAGTTTTCAAAGATCAATTTGTTTCTTTTCTTCAGCGTCGCGCTTGTCAGCAGCGACCTTTATAATATATCATAACACCTTCGATTAAGTCAAGCGTTTTTTTTAATTTCTTTTTTCGCTTTCCTTTTGAACAAGTTATTGATAATCAGCTTGTCCGAAGGGCCGAGAATTAATGTACCATAAATCCTTAGGCCCCGTCAACCTTTAAAACAAAGTTATTTTTAAACCAAGCAGCATCAGTACTCCCGGCAGTCCTAAAACCGTTACTGCGCCTATCGTCGCCGGATTTATGGGTATATAGACTTCAGTCAGCAGACCCGAAAAATTAACAATATAAATCCCCACTGCCGCAAGTACCAGGTGAGTTCCGAATACAGTAAGCCAGCCCAAGCCCAGCTTTTTACGGAATACAATTAAGGCCAGTATGATTAACGATCCGACCAGTACGGCTAAAGCAATTGTCCGCATCCCACTTCTCTCCCCCACTCTTATAAATTATCTGGCGGTATTACAACCGGCTACGGTTGATCCCCAGGCTTTTGGCGTGCTTGAGATGGATCTGATACTTACGTTCGGCAGCCTCAAGAATAAATATGGCGTAATCAATCTGATCCTGGCCCAGGGCCTCATTAAACATCAGGTGCGCTCTCTCCCACTCCAGCTGAGCATTACGAACCTCCAGGAATACACGCCAGTCCTCATCCACACTAGAATCCCTGAAGCTTTTATCGCTGCTTTCCTGCCGGGCACTCCCCCACCACCGCATACTATACTCCCCCTTATAAAAAATCCAGCTTCCGCAGGCCAAACTGCATGGCTGTATATTCTCATTCATATCGGCAGGAGGACAAACTTAGAACCAAAAAGCAGAAAGCTTCAACTCACGGATGGCAACACTTAAAGAATAGGACCAGCGTTTGATTATAAACAAAAAAAAGAAGCCCCGCGGGCTTCTCTTCTGCATACAGCTATAGCATATCCGTTACAAGGCGCCTCACAGCTCCCGTCGGCCCTCCAAAGCTTTGGACAAGGTCACTTCATCCGCATACTCTAAGTCGCCGCCTACGGGCAATCCGTGGGCTATTCTCGTGATTCTGATATCAAATGGCCGGACAAGACGGGAAATGTACATAGCTGTAGCTTCCCCTTCAATATTCGGGTTGGTTGCCATAATAAGCTCCTTGACCCTTTCGTCGCTCAGCCGTGTCAGGAGCTCTTTAAGCCGGATATCGTCCGGACCAATCCCCTCCATCGGAGAGATTGCCCCCTGCAGAACATGATAATAGCCGTCAAACTCCTTGGTCCGCTCGATGGCAACAAGATCCTTGGACTCCTGAACCACGCAGATGACCGAGGAATCACGGGTTTTGTCCTGGCAAATCCGGCAAGGATCGGTATCGGTAATATTACAGCAGACCGAGCAATAGTGAAGATTTCGTTTGACGCTGACCAGCGCCTTGGCAAAATCAATAACTTCGTCCTCTTTCATGTGTAGCACATGAAAAGCCAGCCGGGCTGCTGTCTTTGGCCCGATTCCGGGCAAGCGCGTAAAAGCATCAATCAGCTTGGCTAGCGGTTCTGGATAATACAAAGTGATGATTCTCCTTTAGGCTAGAGTGTAGCGGGCTTAGAACAGTCCCGGGATCTTCATTCCGCCAGTGAATTTGCCCATGTCATTGTTAGCCAGTTCTTCCGCTTTGGTAAGCGCATCGTTAACAGCAGTGATCACAAGATCCTGCAGCATTTCAACATCATCCGGATCTACAGCTTCCGGTTTGATCTGAATGGACAGTAACTTTTTGTGTCCGTTAACCTGTACGGTAACTACTCCGCCGCCGGATGTCCCTTCGATCGTTTTGCTGCCCAGCTCTTCCTGTGCCTTGAGCATTTGCTCCTGCATTTTCTTAACCTGTTTCATCATTTGATTCATATTATTCATTGGTCGTCTCTCCTTTGGAATGCGCTTATGCGCTGATAGGCTTAAAGGTTATTCCTTTATGACAACAAGGTCTTCCCCAAACAGCTGGATCGCCTCGTCAATCCATGGTTCACTCTTATCTTCTGCGGCATCGTGCTCATGTTCCAGCCGCAGCTCCTCACTTCCCGGTTTGGCAGCTGATTTCTGCGAAGCCTCATTCCAGTCACGCAGCATCATTGTCACCAGGCGATACGGCTTGCCCAGACGCGAAGCAAATACATTCTCGATCACCTGCCTGTTAGCCGGCTTCTCGGTAGTATCCCGGTGGATTGTATTCTTAAAAGCCACCAGCACCGCGTCATCCATTACCGA
Source organism: Paenibacillus sp. DMB5 (assembly GCF_001517085.1). Taxonomy (GTDB): domain Bacteria; phylum Bacillota; class Bacilli; order Paenibacillales; family Paenibacillaceae; genus Paenibacillus_AQ. The sequence continues at coordinate 12,271 of NZ_LRAC01000033.1, read as the reverse complement.
TACCGGCTCTCCGTCAACAAACCAGGCGTGAACCGTAACCCGCTCTTCCTTCACGGCCTGGAGCACAGTACTCCACTGTTTATAAACAGCATTAGAGTCAGAGCTATCCTTACTGGCAATGAATTTATCAAGCTGCGGAGGCAGCTTGGAGGATGAGGAGACACGCGGAGCCGGGCTTGCAGCAGGGGTCTGGCGCTGCGCACCACCCTGATCCCGTCCGCCCCCGGATACTCCGCCTGCTTGAATAGCCTGCTCAAGCTTCTTCTCCAGCGCGGCAATCTGGCGCTTCAAGGCTTCCAGTTCGCCCGCAGCTGCAGGCTGGCCGCCGGCCGCCGGTTCCCGCAAAGCATCAGCACCTGATGAAGAAGCTGCTAACGGCGGTACAGCTTCCTGCTGCATGGTGCACAGCTTCATCAGAGCTACCTCAAAGAGCGTCTGGGGATGGGTTGCATATTTCATCTCACCAAGATAGCGGTTTAAAGTCTCAACGATCTGAAACAGCCTTTCACGGGAGAAACCATTGGCCATATCACGGAACTCTGCAGGATTAAGCACACGATCTGTAAGCTTATCGGCACCCGGGACCATCTTGATCATCAGCAGATCCCTGAAATAATACAGCAGATTCTCCAGACACTTATCCGCACTCTTGCCTTCCTGCATAAGCTGCTCCACCAGCTCCAGCAGCCGCCCCATATCTCCTTCAAGAATCGCAGTGGCAAGCTTTGCGAACTGTTCGGAAGGAATGCCGCCGGTCATGCCGAGTACCTGCTGATAGGTCACCTGGCCGTCTGTAAAGGACGATATCTGATCCAGTATGCTGAGCGCATCGCGCATCCCCCCGTCGGAGAGCCTGGCGATATACTGGAGCGCATCGGCATCTGCGGTTATGCCCTCTTTCTGGCAGATCTCGGCCAGACGGCCGCTCTGCTCCTCCAGAGATACCCGGCGGAAATCAAAACGCTGGCAGCGGGATATTATCGTTGCCGGCAATTTATGAGGCTCTGTCGTGGCCAGTATAAACATTACATGCGGAGGCGGCTCCTCCAAAGTCTTCAACAGGGCATTGAACGCCTCTGTTGTCAGCATATGCACTTCATCAATAATATACACTTTACGGCGTACTTCGGTAGGCGCGTATTTCACCTTATCCCGCAGGTCGCGTATTTCCTCAACACCGCGGTTGGACGCCGCATCAATCTCCTGAACGTCCATGATATTGCCCGAAGTGATCCTTAGGCAGGAAGGACATTCATTGCACGGCTCCGGACCCGGCCCGCGCTCACAGTTGACCGCCTTGGCTAGCACCTTGGCAGCACTGGTCTTGCCGGTTCCCCGCGGGCCGCTGAACAGGTAGGCATGAGAGACCCGCTGTTCACGGATTGCATTCTGCAGCGTCTGGATAATGTGCTGCTGCCCTACCATGTCCTGAAACGACTGCGGCCGCCAAGCACGGTACAGCGCGATATGTTCCACTATGCATTACCCTCTCTTAGACTGCCGCTTTCCGGCATTTGTCGCTAATTTATTATACTATATTCATCAGACTTTGACCAAAAACAAAAAGCATCTTCGCTTGTGGCAAAGATGCTGTTATTAGCTGATATTAAACCGTGCACCTGTTATTGATGACTGCGATCCAAGCGGCAACCCTACGGAACTGCTCGGGCTAGGCCACCCTCCGGCACAAGAGTAAACTTGCTTATGGCTGCTTCCTTCCGGACCTGACCAGGTTCACAAGCACTCATTGCGGAGGACCCAACCGTCAACACAGCCCATAGGAACCAAGGCCTCACATCGACAGCACCTCTAACAGGAATTCAACCTCGCTACAGCGGATTGCGAGTTACAGGGCACCGCTACCTCCCCGTCTAGCACGGCGAAGATAAGTATAGCTCACACCCCGGTAAAAATCAACCTCTCCCTGGAAGTGGCAAATAAAAACTCCCCGGATATTTCATCCGGGGAGTCATCCAATGCTAAGCCGCAGCCCAGCGCTGGTAATTAGATACCGTATTTCTTCTTGAATCTATCGACACGACCACCAGCATCCAGGAATTTCTGCTTGCCAGTGAAGAACGGATGGCAGTTGGAGCAAATTTCGACGCGCAGTTCTTGCTTAACAGAACCGGATTCGAAAGTGTTGCCGCAAGCGCATGTCACATTAGTAACGTGGTACTTCGGTTGAATGGCTTCTTGCATTTCAATTTCACCTCTCTTGCCCTAGGCCTCATGCGGACCCAGAGTTATTAGACATACAACGACATTTTAGCACCAAATTGCGGACAATGCAATATCTTTAGAACACAGTATCCGGGATTCCGATCAGAGTGTGATGCGGCGTTCCTTCACCCGGGCGAGCTCAGCCGGAGGCACATGTGTATACGAGCCGATTACTACATCCGGCAGCTCCTCGCGGAAGATATCAAGCATGGTCTTCATCCCCAGAATCTCCCCCCGGGCAGGAGGAATAAGTCCCAGGTAGCTCTCAGGATCAATATTAAGATTGCGCATCTGAATCAGCTTGAGATCGGTACGCCGGCAAAATTCAACCATCGCTTCAATCTCTTCCTCCCGGTCTGTTACTCCCGGGAAAATCAGATAGTTAATGGAAGTATACACACCCTGGGAAGCTGCATATTTCAGTGACTTCTCTACATTGGCAAGCGTATATCCGCGCGGCTTGTAATAGGCATTGTAGTGATCGTCCAGCGCACTGATGGTGCTGACCCGCATCAGGTCAAGCCCTGCATCCACAATCCCGCGGATGTGGTCACTGAGTCCGGCATTTGTATTGATATTGATGTAGCCCATATCTGTAGTTGCCCGGACTTCACGAATCGCTTCAATAATCAGCTTAGCCTGGGTGGAAGGCTCACCTTCGCAGCCCTGCCCGAAGCTGATAATGGACTGCGGTGTCTTCAGGTGCTCCAGCATGACCTGGGAGATTTCGTTCACTGTTGGCCGGAAGTTCATCCGGGTCTGCGGAGAGACGAATCCGCTGTCGTCAGGCTGTTCTGATATACAGCCGAAGCAGCCGGCATTACACGAGTAGGAAACCGGGACAGCTCCTTCCCAACGGCCCAAAAAGGTATTGGAGGAGGTAAGGCATTCGTAGCCGAGCGCACAATTCGAGAGATGGTCATACAGGCGGTTATCCGGGTATTTAGCCCGCAAATCACCTACCCCTACTTCCACTTCTCCCCGGTCACAGTTGAGGGGGTTCCACTTCTCCGGATCATCCGTCGGATCTGCAGCAACATAGAAGCCGCCGTCTTTCCACACAACAGCCGAATAGCCGAAGAGCGGAAGCTTATAGGACTTGTCTGTTTTGACATAGCCGGGAAGGCACAGTCTCGTGTAACCCTGCGGCAGCAGTGCACCGACCGCTTGTGACCCCTCCGGCAGCGGCAGCATTTCACCCGTCTCCGGATTCATGCCTACTGCACGGGTGCTCGGCAACCCCACGAGGGTGGCTCCTTCCGGGAGCGGAATCAGCTCCTCCTCCAGCATCTCAACGATCATATCGCCGCTGCGGGCAAGACCATACAGCTCCGGATGATCATATACATTTCCTTGTTCATCGGCATATACCAGATACATGTTAATCTCCTCTTATTCTCTATTCTCAGGTTGTAGGGACAGTAGGTGTCTTGGGCCGTGAGGTACGCCGTGCAGATGCACCGCTATTGGAGGTTCCGCCGCTGCTTGCAGTACCGTTTGGTGCCGAATCCTTGCTTCCGGCCACATCGAACGAGGCCAGGAATTCAGCGTTGGTCTTGCTGTCACGCAGCTTTTTGAGGAAGCCTTCCACGAAGTCATACGACTCGTTCATATTCTTGCGGATAGCCCAGATAGTATCCAGTTCTTCCTTGCTCAGCAGCACTTCTTCGCGGCGTGTTCCGGAACGCCGGATGTCGATAGCCGGGAAAATACGGCGTTCCGCCAGCTTGCGGTCCAAGTGAAGCTCCATATTGCCCGTACCTTTAAATTCCTCATAAATAATATCGTCCATGCGTGATCCGGTATCAATCAGCGCTGTAGCAAGAATCGTCAGGCTTCCGCCCTCCTCCACATTGCGCGCAGAACCAAAGAACCGTTTAGGGCGATGGAAAGCTGCAGGATCAATACCTCCGCTGAGTGTACGTCCGGATGGGGGAACCACAAGGTTATAAGCACGTGCCAGCCGTGTAATGCTGTCCAGCAGAATGACAACATCCTTCTTATGCTCAACCAGACGGAGAGCGCGCTGCAGCACAAGCTCAGCAACTTTGATATGATTCTCAGGCAGCTCATCAAATGTAGAGGCAACTACCTCACCTTTTACCGAGCGCTGCATATCTGTTACTTCCTCGGGACGTTCATCAATCAGCAGTACAAACAGTTCAATCTCGGGATTGTTAGTGGAGATACTGTTGGCAATTTCTTTCAGGAGGAGCGTTTTCCCTGCTTTGGGAGGTGCTACGATCAAACCGCGCTGCCCCAGGCCTACAGGAGCAAGCAAATCCATTATTCGGGTAGACAGATGGGTAGGGGATGTCTCAAGCGGCAGCTTGTCTTGCGGATAAAGAGGTGTAAGCGCCGGGAAATGCAGGCGTTCCGCTGCACTGGCAGGATTCTCGCCGTTAACGGCATTAACTTGAAGCAGACCAAAGTACCGTTCATTTTCTTTCGGTGTGCGGCATTTCCCTGATACAAGATCGCCGCTTCTAAGATCAAATTTGCGGATTTGCGAGGCTGAAATGTAAATATCCTCCGGACTGGGCAAATAGTTGATTGGCCTCAGGAACCCGTAGCCTTCCGGCAGAATTTCCAGCACGCCTTCCATAAACATCAGCCCGCTCTGCTCCGCCTGTGCCCGGAGGATGGCGAAGATCAGCTCCCGTTTCTTCAGCTGTCCGTAGTAAGGAATCTGGTATTTCTTGGCCAGCTTATACAGCTCGGTCAGCTTCATTTCTTCCAGATCGGAAATTTGAAGATCCATGTAATAACCACCTATTCAATTTTTATAAAATATAAATCTATTAAATTGCTCATTAGGATAGGATTACCCGATTTGGAAGGAGATATGCAGCACATTCACAAAAACCCCTTCAAAAATCAGATAATCCTATGATTTAATCTTCCTCGCGCCAGATTTCAGCGCCAAGGTCCCGCATATTCGTTACCAGGTTGTCGTAACCGCGGTCGATATACTCTACGCCTGTCACTTCCGTAATTCCGTCTTCAACAGTCAATCCGGCAATAACAAGCGCTGCACCTGCACGCAGATCAGCCGCTTTTACTTTGGCTGCATTAAGCCTGCCGCCTTCAATAATGGCCGAACGCCCTTCAACACGGATCTTTGCGCCCATACGCACCAGCTCGGGAACATGCTTGAACCGGTTGCTGTATACGAAATCACTTAATACACTGACCCCTTCAGCCTGGGTAAGCATACTTGTCATCGGGGACTGCAGATCCGTGGCGAAGCCCGGATAAATCAGCGCTTTTACATCGACATGCTCATATTTGGGTCTGCCGATAACGCGGATGCTCTCATCCAGCTCCTCAATACCAACCCCCATCTCCAGCAACTTGGCGGTCAGCGCCTCCAAGTGTTTAGGGATCACATTATCTATCAGCACATTACCGCGCGTTGCCGCCGCAGCAATCATGTATGTTCCAGCTTGGATCCGGTCGGGAATGATGGAATGGCGGCAGCCATGCATCTCGGTGACGCCCTCAATCCGGATGGTTTCTGTACCGGCGCCTTTAATAACAGCGCCCATTGAGTTCAGCAGGGTAGCTACATCTATAATCTCAGGCTCTTTGGCCGCATTTTCGATAATTGTAGAGCCTTTGGCCCGTGAAGCCGCCAGCATAATGTTAATGGTTGCACCGACGCTGGATACGTCTAAATAAATTTTTGCACCGCGCAGTTCCTTGGCATACAGATGAATAGAACCATGATCATTGGTCACGGTTGCCCCAAGTGCTTCAAAGCCCTTGATATGCTGATCAATCGGACGGGGCTCGAAGTTGCAGCCTCCAGGCAGACCTATAGTCGCCTCTTTAAATCTTCCGAGCAGTGCTCCCATCATATAATAAGAAGCACGAAGTTTTTTGACTGGTCCGTTAGGCATGGGAATGGAAACAATACGGGAGGGGTCGATTCTCATCTGGCTGCCTGTCCAGGAGACAGTCGCGCCAAGCTCTTCAAGAATTTCGGAGTAAACGGCTACATCACTTAGGGACGGCAAATTATCCAGAACAACTTCAGATTCAGCTAAAATAGCCGCAGGAATAAGCGCGATCGCGCTATTCTTCGCTCCGCTGATGGTTACAACGCCCTTTAGCGGACGTCCACCGCCAATCATTAATTTTTCCATAGAATTATCTGTTTCCCCCTACGTGTATTGCAGCTTGCCCTGGCAATACCTGCTGTGGCTTATTAGTGTGAAGAAGAAACGGCTGCGCCGCCCTTTGAATAAGGACGGCACACGTTTCATTAAAAAGATTATCCATATTAGACGGTCTACAATATTGAACAGCTTGTCCGCCTGGGGCGAGTCAGCTTAGGCTTTGTTGCTGGAACCGAATTCGCGGATTTTGCCGATAACGGTCTGTTTGATAGCTTCACGGCCTGGTGCAATGAATGTACGAGGATCGTAAGCATCCGGTTTAGCAGCCAGCACTTCGCGAACCACTTTTGCGAATGCAATCTGGTTCTCAGTGTTTACGTTGATTTTGGAAGTTCCCAGGGAGATGGACTTCTGGATATCATGCAATGGAATACCGGTACCGCCGTGAAGAACGAGCGGAAGCTTAACAGCATCGCGAATTTCTTCCATTTCTTTGAATCCGAGGTTAGGCTCGCCATGGTAAGGGCCGTGTACGGAACCAAGCGCAGGAGCCAGAGTATCAACGCCTGTTTCTTTAACCAGAGCGATACACTCGTTCAGGTCTGCATATTGAATACCGCCGATAACGTCATCTTCCTGTCCGCCTACAGTACCAACTTCGGCTTCAACGGAAACGCCTTTAGCATGTGCGTATTCAACAACCTTTTTGGTCATTTCGATATTTTCAGCGATTGGATGGTGGGAACCATCGATCATAACGGAAGTAAATCCGGCATCAATAGCGTCTTTACATTTGTCAAAGCTGGAGCCGTGGTCCAGGTGAATGGCAACAGGAACAGTGATCTTCATGTCGTGAATAAGTCCTTCAACCATCTTCACTACAGTAGTGAATCCGCCCATGTGACGCGCAGCGCCTTCAGAAACACCAAGGATTACCGGGGATTTCTCTTCTTCAGCTGCACCAAGAATTGCCTGAGTCCACTCCAGGTTGTTAATGTTGAACTGGCCTACTGCATATTTTCCTTCAAGTGCTTTGTTTAACATGTCAGTCATCGATACTAATGGCATGGTTTCAATCCTCCTAAGAATGTTGGTTGCTTATATATAAGCCCACATCACATACAGGCTTATTATAGCACATCCTGTGTCAAATACTAAATAGGGCACACAAAAAAATGTCCCGGTGGGACGATATTTATCCAACCCTTAAAAAGGGCAGGCTTATCCTGATTTAGCATATCCATAGAAGACCCTCACCAAACCATTAACAACAACAATACTGCGGCATATTAACCGGCTTGCCCCTGAAGGTGCGTATTTACCGCCACCCGCATTTCATCAATGTCAAACGGTTTGGTAAAATGCATTAGTGCACCAAGCTTTGTTGCCTCCTTGATCATGTCGAGCTCTCCATATGCCGTCATCATAATAACCTTTATAGCCGGATCGAGCTCTTTCAGATGCTTGAGGATTTCCAGTCCGTCCATACCCGGGATTTTCATATCCAGCAGAACCAGATCCGGGGATTCCTTCTGGACGATTTCAAGCGCCGCTTTTCCGTTAGCAGCCTGATAAGTGACATACCCTTCGCTATTAAACACTTCCATCAGGAGAATCCGGATTCCGTTCTGATCATCGACGATTAACACTTTTCTCTTTTCCATATCATACCCTCCCAGATATAAGGCAGATTGTCTATGCCGCGCCCTCTCACAGCTGACGGCCCGTTATGACTGTTCAGTCTATACGAAACCTATAATTCGTGCTTTGTTGCCAAAATCCTGCTAATTGGATAAAAAGGGTAAATACATTCCATTAAATGGTGGTAATTCGGTGTCAGGGTCCGGTAATTTTTGCTTTTATATCCAAAAGAAGACCTCCTTGCGGAGGCCTTCATCCGGCTATTAGTACCGGTATAGCATATACATATGGTGTATTTATGACTTACAGCTGCTCTGAATGCGTCAGGGAAGCTTTGACAAACTCGCGGAACAGCGGCTGCGGACGGTTCGGACGGGAAGTGAATTCCGGATGGAACTGCACTGCCAGGAACCAAGGGTGTCCCGGAAGCTCCACAATTTCGACCAGGCGTCCGTCCGGTGATGTTCCGGAGATAACCAGGCCCGCTTTTTCAATCTCATCGCGGTAAGCATTGTTAAACTCATACCGGTGACGGTGGCGCTCATACACCAGCTCATCATCATAGCAGGACATTGCCAGGGAATCCGGCAACAACTTGCATGGATACAGGCCAAGGCGCATTGTTCCGCCCATATCTTCAATATCCTTCTGCTCCGGCAGCAGGTCGATCAAAGCATGCGGTGTAGCCGGATCGATCTCCGAGCTGTTCGCACCAGCCAGTCCCAGAATGGAACGGCCGTACTCGATTACTGAAACCTGCATCCCGAGGCAAATGCCGAAGAATGGAATGGACTGCTCACGCGCATAACGGATTGCGGAAATTTTGCCTTCAATCCCGCGGTCCCCGAAGCCGCCCGGAACGAGGATACCGCCGATGCCGCCAAGCAGCTCGTCCACATTCTCATCTGTAATCAGCTCGGCGTCAACCCAGCGAATTTTGACTTCTGCGTTGGCTGCAAAGCCGGCGTGGGACAGAGACTCCACAACACTCAGATAAGCGTCATGCAGCGCCACATATTTACCGACAATGGCAATTTCAACCGTGCGCTCAAGCTGCTGAATCCGGCTCAGCATGCTCTCCCACTCACGCATATCCGGCGCCGGCGTAGTCAGCTTAAGGTGGTTGACCACGATTTCGTCCAGGCCCTCGTCGCGCAGATTCAGCGGAACTTCATATAGAGTGGAGGCATCGCGGCACTCTACTACGGCATTCTTGTCAATATCACAGAACAGGGCCAGCTTAGCCTTCATGTCATCAGTCAAAGGATATTCCGTACGGCATACAATCACATTCGGCTGAATTCCGATGCTGCGCAGCTCTTTTACACTGTGCTGTGTCGGTTTGGTCTTCACTTCACCGGCAGCCTTGATATAAGGAATCAGGGTCACGTGAATGTACATTACATTCTCCCGGCCGATGTCGCTCTTGATCTGACGGATCGCTTCCATGAACGGAAGACTCTCGATGTCCCCTACGGTACCGCCGATTTCAGTGATAACTACGTCAGAGCCTGTCTCACGTCCGGCACGGAATACGCGTTCCTTGATTTCATTCGTGATATGCGGGATAACCTGAACTGTTCCTCCCAAGTATTCACCGCGCCGCTCTTTGCTGATGACCGAGGAATAGATCTTACCTGTCGTCACGTTGCTGTTCTTGGACAGATTAATGTCAATAAACCGTTCGTAGTGTCCAAGGTCAAGGTCTGTCTCCGCACCATCATCCGTTACAAATACTTCCCCGTGCTGATAAGGGCTCATTGTCCCCGGGTCTACGTTAATGTAAGGATCGAATTTCTGGATTGTCACCTTAAGACCTCTGTTTTTGAGCAGCCGGCCCAGCGAAGCGGCTGTAATGCCCTTGCCCAGGGAGGACACGACGCCACCCGTTACAAAAATATACTTTGTCACTGTAAAACCCTCCTAAATAAAGTCCAGAAATTCAGGCGACGCTTCTGTTTATCGTAACCCTTTTTTCCATCATCAAACCGGGGGAAACCAAAGTTACTTCCGCCGCCAAAATGCAAGGCGATCAACCCAAGTAGAAACGGCTTCGCCGTTCTTCAGGGAAGGCGGCATCCGTTTCTGCAAGAAATATCAGACCTGTGTAAGTCCCTAGACTTATACTGCTGATATTTTGAAAAACACGGAAAAACCATCTAAAAAAATAAAAAAAGTGACACCCGTAGAGCCGGGGCACTTTTTATTTTAGAAAACATATTAACTTTCATTAGAAGCCCATGCAATAGTTTACTCTGGCGGTACCACCCGTGTCAAGGGAGGAATTAAGCCTTCTTACGATATTAATAATCGTCGTCTTCGCCGCCGTCAGTATCCCCATTGTCATCTTCTTCAGAATCCTCTTCGTCCTCGTCTTCGTCGATGTCGTCATCATCAATAACCACATCGTCGTCAACTTCCTCTTCGCTGTCGTCGTCGGAATAGAGGTCGTCGCGGTCTTCGTCGATCGCATCGAAATCCTCTTCCTCAGCAGAGTAGTTATCATCCTCTTCGGCGAAGTCATCGTCTTCCAGATCGTCGTCCTCATCGTTGATGATTCGCGGACGCTTGGAGTTGCCGACTGGATCATCGGAGCGCTCAAGCGGATACCAGCGTTTGAGTCCCCACAGGTTGGTTCCGACACAGGCAAAACGCCCGTCGATGTTGATCTCGGTATATAACTGGGCAATCGTATCGTTGGTTTGTTCTTCGGTCATACCGCGCAGCTTGGCCACTTCAACCATAAGGTCACGGTAATAATAAGGCGTATTAGCCGCCTTGAGCACCAGGAAGGCCAGGTCGACCATCGGCATTTCTTTAACTTTCTCAGGGTCCAGCTTTAAATTGAGTGGCGTACTCACTAAAGGACACTTCCTCTCACGCATATTAACAAAACTAAGTAAAACCTATTTGAGTGCAAAATGCAAGTCAAATGCGGCAGGAAGACGGAAATGAACAGGAATAATATGTAATATGCCTGCGGTCATTAAAAAGGCGGAGGATATTCCTCCGCACATGACTGTATCCACGCCAAGGATCGGCTCCTTACGGGATGTTGCAAAGAGAACTGAAGATCTCTTCTGTTTATTTTATGTGATGCTCCGCTTTTTGACACGATGGGCAGCCTATTTCGCTAAAAAAGGGCAAGTTCCCATTCGGACGTCTGCCTCCCCTCATACAATATGGCAGCACGGCAGCGAGGAGGGGACGGCGTAACCTATGGATTATTACGGATTTTGGCAGTTGCTGCTTGAGGAGATTTCGGCTGCCCCCAAAAATGCGGAGCGGCGCATTGTGACCTTCAATGATCACCGCCAGTATGCCGGAGCCCTGTCACAGTGGAAATCCCTGAAGGCGAAGCGCCCGGGGCTGCGGCAGGTGCAGGTTTCAAGTCTGATCCAGGCTTTTTTTGTACCGGCCGCAGGAGCGGAGAAGCTGATGGACAAATTCGCCGCCTCCTTAAGCATAGAAGAAGACCTCAGAATCCAGGTTCACTCCCTGGCGACGGGTGAAAAAACAGGTACCGCGATGATGCCATGGGGCGTGAAGGCGATTCATGCCCCCCAGGCCTGGTCCAAATCCACCGGCGTCCATGTGAAAATCGGTGTCATTGACACAGGGGTCGATTACCGGCACCCCGATCTGAAGCATTCGCTCGCCTCCGGCGTCAATCTGCTCCACCGCGGCATGCTGCCGCTGGATGATAACGGGCACGGTACACATATTGCAGGCACGCTGGCCGCAGCAGGCGGCACCCGCGGCATGATGGGCGTGGCGCCGAGGGCCCTGCTCTATCCGGTCAAGGCTTTTGACCATAACGGCTCTGCCTATGTGTCCGACATTGTGCTTGGCATCGACTGGTGCGTCCAGAACAAGATCGACATCATCAATATGAGCTTCGGCATGAAGACGCGGAGCAAGGCACTGCATGATGTGGTGATCAAGGCCTACCGGGCCGGAATCGCCATCATCGCCTCCTCCGGCAACGACGGCAAGCGGGGCGGGGATTACCCGGCCCGCTATCCCGAGACGATTGCCGTCGGCGCCCTTGACCGGAGGCACCGCGTCGCGGCCTTCAGCAACCGCGGCCCGTATATCGACGTATACGGGCCCGGCGAGGGCGTGCCCTCCTGCTGGCTGCGGGAGGGCTACAAGGAAATGAGCGGCACCTCCATGGCGACCTCGCATGTCACCGGTGCCGCGGCCCTGCTGCTCGCGCTGCGTCCGGCGCTGACGCCGCGCGAGCTGAAGCAATTGCTGCGCCGCACGGCCCTGCCTGTGCGGCT
>NZ_LRAC01000032.1 GCF_001517085.1 Paenibacillus sp. DMB5 | reverse complement strand
TTAGAATAGACATTGGAATAAACCCCTGGTTTATCCGATGAAATCTAAGGGGTGCATTTTTATGGTGAAAAAAGGACAGAAGTTCACAACGTATCCATATGAGATGAAGCTTGAAGCTATACGCCTACACGTTAAAGAGGGATGGACCTATCGCAGAATCATGGAGAAGTTTAACATTCCTGACCGACACCGGTTGAAAGTATGGATGCGGAAGTATCAGGAACTTGGCGAGCTTGGACTGATGGATGGGCGGGGAATCCCTAAGGAATATATGAATCAGGATAGTAAGATCCAAAGGCTAAAGCGGGAGAACGAGATGCTAAAAAAGTGCTTGGAAATCTGGATGCAGGAGATGAAACGCAGCGGTACATAACGATTGAGAGAGTAGCAAATGAATATCCAGTTACTCAGCTTTGCAAAGTTTTTGGAGTCTCCAGAAGCGGATATTACGCTTTTCTAAAGCGCAAAGCATTCGATCGGGACCGAGAAGATAAGGAACTCGTGAAGAAGGTCTATGAGCACTACAATGGTGTCTACGGCTACCGGCAACTTCAACTGTTATTACTACAAGACCATGGGGTCTGGATGAATCATAAGAAGGTACTTCGGCTTATGCAGGTGCTAGGGATCCGCTCACGAATTCGGCGAAAACATCGCTGTAACTACGCTTCTTCGACCGAAGGGCGTGTCGCTAAAAACTTACTGAAACGGGATTTCAAGGCAGATGCTCCAAACCAAAAATGGGTTACAGATGTTACACAATACCGGGTGGGAGAGTCGTGGATCTACCTCTCTGCGGTGAAAGACTTGTTTAATAATGAGATTGTAGCCTACCACATGAGCCAGAAAAATGACAATCCACTGGTTCTGCAGACCTTTGAGAATGCCTTTAACAAGACAAAAGACGTGACCGGACTGATCGTTCACAGCGACCAGGGATTCCAGTACACGTCTCATGCATACCACGACATGCTGCCAAAGGTTGGCGCCCGAATCAGCATGTCTCGCCGAGGAAATTGTTATGACAATGCCTCAATGGAGAGCTTCTTCTCGCATCTGAAAACGGAAGGGCTCTACCCTTATGATATCCGAAATATGGATGAGGCACAAAGGCGAATTGAAGCCTATATTCAATTTTATAACGAACATCGACCGCAACGAAAACTAAATAAGCTGCCTCCGGTAGAATACCGGAAGCAGCTTATAGCCTAGGGTCTTTTTTCAGTGTCTAT
>NZ_LRAC01000031.1 GCF_001517085.1 Paenibacillus sp. DMB5 | reverse complement strand
CGGAGCGCGGCTGCGGCAGTGCCCGGCGCCGTGCTCGTGGTCACGCGCGGCGGCGCGTCCTACCGCTTTCCGCTGCACCGCGCGGAAAGCGTGCTTGAAGCGGCCGGCCTTGCGGACGGCACGCTGGAATTTGCGCTGGCTCCGCTTAGCGGCGCAGAGCTTGAGAAGCTGCTTGCCGGTGCAGGCAAGCAGGACCTTGCGGTGAAGGGTGTGCCGGCAGGCTTCACCCTGAGCGTACTCGGCGGCAGCGGCGCAGCCGCCGTGCCGGTCAGCGGCTTCGGCGCTGCTTACGCAGAGCGGACGCTGACTGTGGAAGAAGCGGTCAGTGCAGACCGCGCAGTAGCGCTGCTGTACGAAGCACAGACCGGTACCTTCCGGTATGTGCCGGCCCTGTTCGAGACGGCCGGCGGGGTAACGAAGGTTACCGTCAAGAGCAGTGTGGCCGGAGGCGTTATCGCCGTTGCGCTGCACCCGGTCAGCTTCAGCGACCTCTCCGGCCACTGGGCAAGGGCCGAGATTGAGCTGCTGGCCGGCAAGCTCATTCTGAACGGACGCGGCGCCGGCAGCTTTGCGCCGCAGCAGACCGTCAGCCGGGCCGAATTCGCGGCCATGCTGGTGCGCTCGCTCGGCCTGCTGCCGGATGCTGCGGCTGAAGCCGCCGCTTTCAGCGACGTGCCGGCCGGCGCCTGGTATGCAGCCGATGCCAGTACGGCTGCTGATCTTGACCTGGTGCAGGGCTACGCGGACGGAACCTTCCGTCCGGAGGCTCCGGTCACCAGGGAGCAGCTGGCGGTGATGGCCGCCAGAGCGCTGAAGCTTGTGCAGTCAGCTTCAGCACCGCCTGCAGGCGCACATGCCGTAGGCGCTGGCGGAACGCCAACCACCGCCGTTGCGTCTGGAGGCATCGCTGCCGCTCCAAATGCTGCTGTTGTTGCCAGTGCACCTGTAGCCGGATCCGGCGCTGCTCCAACCAGTGCCGCTCCGGCCGCAGCGAGCCAGGCACTTGACGCTAATGCTGCCGCATCCGCCGCAGCACCAACCGCACCCGGCAGCTTCACCGACGCTGCCGGCATCGCTTCCTGGGCACAGGAAGCGGTGAACACCCTGACCGCCGGCGGAATTATGCAGGGACGGCCTTCCGGCAGCTTCGCGCCGCAGGCCGCCACCAGCCGTGCCGAAGCGGCGGTCATACTAGCCCGGCTGCTGCGGGCCGGCCAGCTGCTGAACGAGTAATCTTGTTCAACCTGCCTTAATGCAGCACCCCAAATAAAGCCGCCGCCTCAGGAATCCCCGTTCCTTTGACGGCGGCCTTTTTATGCAACATAAATCCTACCCGCTTGCACCCATTCCATTGAGTTAAGTGGAAAAACGTCACCTGTTTCTGCGGAAACTATGGTGGGGAGGCGTTTAGTTGGAAATTTGCAGCTTAATTTTACCGTATTCACGGCAGGGGGTGGTTTTGGCCAGAACTAAGTGCCGATTTTACAACTAATGAGCGGAATTCGGGGGATTTGCCGTAATTAGGTGGCGAAAATCCACTTAGATATGAAGGGGCCCCGTCCCGGAGGATCCTGTAGAAGGGAATATCCTTTAACCACACGCCCCTACTTAAGCTGCCCCATCCCCAAATTCACCCGGTAATTGCCAAACTCCAGCAGCTCGTCCAAGAAAGCATTCAGTTCATCCTGGTCCCTTGAACGCACGCGCATCCAGTAGCAGCCTTCGCCGCTGACGCGGTGCAGCTCAATCACGCTGTCATGATTTTTGGCAAACTGCTGAAAAGGGGGATGTGCGGCGTTGGAGCTCAAAAACACAGTGACAAAAGCAAGAATGTCCTGTCCGATTTTAGCCGGATTCCAGCGCACGGTATAGCCTTCGATAATTTCAAGCTCCCGCATTCTGCGGATACGCGCACCTACGGCCTGTCCGGTCATATGCACCAGTGCCCCGATGTCTTTATGGCTAAGTGTGGAGTCCTCAATAAGGTATTGCAGAATGCGGTAATCTGTATCGTCGATCAGGTGGGAAGTCATAATGGGTTAATCCTTTCAGGATGAAAATAGAAACGGCTGATCTGTTTCGCGCCGCAATGTATTGTACAGCAGATACCTTCTATAATGATTGTAGCAGAAGACAGTCTGAAGAAAGAGGTGTTCCCGTATGAAAATTCAACTGATCCGCAACGCCGCCCTGTGGCTGCAGTATGGCGGTCTTACCTTCCTGATTGACCCTATGCTTAGCGTAAAAGAAGCCAACCCGCCGATAATCAACACGGCCAATGAACGCAGAAATCCGCTGGTGCCGCTGCCTGCTCCGGCAGAGCAATGGCTGAATCCGGATGTTGTGCTGGTAACCCACCTTCATCAGGATCACTGGGATGCGGCCGCGGTTTCGCTTTTGGCGCATGATCTGCCTGTCTTATGTCAGGAAGGGGATCAGGAAAGGATCAGCGGACAAGGCTTCATTAATGTTACTGCTGTACCTGACACAGCGCCGCTGGCTTTCCAAGGCGTCACTTTAACACGCATAGGCGGACAGCACGGTACAGGAGAGATAGGGGAGCTGATGGGCAAGGTGTCGGGGTTTATTTTTCAGGCTGAGGATGAACCTGTACTGTACCTGGCCGGGGATACAATCTGGTGTGCAGAGGTTAAAGAGGCTTTAGATACGTATCATCCTGAAGTGGTTGTCGTAAATGCCGGAGGTGCGCGTTTTGTGACCGGCGGGCCTATTACGATGAATGAGCAGGATGTTGTGGATGTATGCCGCTATGCGCCGGATGCAGCCGTTATTGCAGTGCATATGGAAGCAATCAATCACTGCCTCGTAACCCGGGAGATGCTGAGAGACCGTCTGTCTATTGAAGGGCTGCTGGAGCGTGTAAGTATTCCGTCGGACGGAGAGTATTGCCAGCCGCTTATATAGCGGACATCCGGCTTCCAAATGTAACCGTTATAAAAATTCGCTGCCTTCGCTTGACGGGAACATGAAATCATGATAAATTATTTCTTGTTCATGTAATGTTCCCTGATAGCTCAGTTGGTAGAGCACTCGACTGTTAATCGAGTTGTCACAGGTTCGAGTCCTGTTCGGGGAGCCATTCTTGGAGAGATACCCAAGTGGCTATAAGGGGACCCTCTGCTAAGGGGTTAGACTGCGTAAGCGGTGCGAGGGTTCGAATCCCTCTCTCTCCGTTGAAATACTTCCCTGTTAGGGATGAGAACCCTCGGTGGTTCGTTGAAGCATAAGCATCGTTAGCAATACTTCGCAATCTCTTGCGGAGCAAGAGTATCCCTATCTCTCCGTCCGAGTTATAGAAATGAAGCTCCCGGTTTTCCGGGGGCTTTTTTTGTGCTTTCGCAAGTTTATGGAACCAGAGGCGGGAGCAGGTAACATTCGGGATGTTTACATTAGCGTTATTCCCCTATTGAATAGGCGGAGGATTTTCCTGCATCCCTTCCCGCAATTCTCTGTAACTTACCGGAAAATCCCCCCAATCCGGATAACGAACCGGGGTCGTTAGGAATTTGTTAAAGTTTCGTGTCTTATGTAAGCTTTTCTTACTAAAAACTACATTATACTACACGAAGCTACGGTATTCTAACGATGCAGCCCGTTATCTCTTTAATCGGTTGAAGAACTGCTGCTGTAAAGAGACAAATGTTATATTATTTGCGGGAAAATAAAGTATTGTATTAGAAAAGGAAAAGATTTTTTAAAGCAGCATCCTCCTAAATCCTCTTTTTTTCTCCGTTTTACTCCGAAATACTCGAAAAAACCAATAAACGTAACCTTTAGTTAACATTACCTGTTATGTAATGTAACACAAATTTTCGAAAATTATATTAAAACCTTGCATTTTTTAGTGACGAACCCAAAACCATGTGTTAATATAAGTGACATCTTAGAAAGAAAAACAGATTGGGAGACAGAGAAAGGGGAATTTTAATTACTATGGGGAAAAGGGGATGGCGATGGAGTACTTCATTCAGCAATTAATTAACGGGATTTCCGTAGGCAGCATTTACGCTCTGATCGCCCTTGGTTACACGATGGTTTACGGGATTATTAAGCTGATCAACTTTGCGCACGGTGATGTGTTTATGGTCGGTTCGTTCATCGGTCTGTACAGTGCCAAGTTTCTGGCCAATGCCGGGCTTCCTCCGGTGCTGGTATTGCTGCTGTCACTGATCATTTCGATGACAATGAGCTCACTGCTTGGTATTACCATTGAACGGCTTGCTTATAAGCCGCTGCGCAAGTCCACGCGAATTGCCGCACTGATCACTGCTATCGGGGTATCCTTCCTGCTGGAATATGTCGCAGTGCTTATCCTTGGACCGCAGGCCAAGGGGTTCCCGGATATTATGGAGAAGAAGCAGTACCAGTTATTCGGAACCTCGATCCAGGTCGATTCTAACCAGGTTATGATTCTGATTACTACAATCGTCCTGATGATTATTCTGCAATATATTGTACGCTACACGAAGACCGGTAAGGCAATGCGGGCTGTATCATTTGATATGGAAGCGGCACGGCTGATGGGGATCAACGTAGACCGCACGATCTCGGCTACCTTTGCTATCGGGTCTGCGCTTGCTGCAGCGGCCGGCGTAATCTTCGGTATGACCTACAATTCCGTAGATCCGCTTATGGGTGTTATGCCGGGACTCAAAGCCTTTGTAGCAGCAGTACTTGGAGGAATCGGAAGCATTCCGGGCGCGCTTGTCGGCGGATTGCTGCTGGGAACAGTGGAGACGGAAATTTCATCGCTTGGCTATTCATCCTGGCGTGACGGTGTTGCTTTTGCCGTGCTGATTCTGATCCTGATCTTTAAACCATCCGGGCTGTTTGGCAAGAATGTCCGGGAGAAAGTGTAGGTGGGGAACGGCATGAAGAAGCTGAATTCAAAATTCTGGCTGGGCATAATCATTGCTCTGGCGTTCTATGGTATCGTTCAAGTTCTTCTAACAACGGGAATATTTAATGATGTAACCCGATCCATGCTGCTTCTGGTAGGCGTCAATGTCATGCTGGCGGTATCGCTTAACCTGATTAACGGAATTACCGGACAATTCTCGATCGGGCATGCCGGATTTATGTCCGTAGGTGCGTACACGTCGGCAATCCTGACGCTGGATTATGATGTGCCGTTTATTCTGGCAATTATTATTGGCGGTATCGTGGCAGCCATCTTCGGTGTGCTGATTGGGATGCCCACACTCCGCCTTAACGGTGACTATCTGGCTATTGCCACACTGGGCTTTGGGGAAATTATCCGGATTATCCTGCTGAACACAGAGTATGTAGGCGGTGCTTCCGGCCTCAGCGGGATTCCGGCGAAATCTACCTGGACTATTATTTTCTTCTTTACCTTATTTACTGTTGTGCTGATCAATAACTTTATCCGCTCCACCCACGGCCGTGCCTGTCTGGCCATCCGCGAGAATGAAATTGCCGCAGAGGCGATGGGGATTAACACTACCCTGTACAAGGTTATCGCCTTTACCATCGGTGCATTGTTTGCAGGCATGGCAGGCGGGCTGTCGGCGCATACGTTCTATGTTATTACGCCGGGCAGCTTCAACTTCCTGAAATCCTTCGAGATTCTGGTAATGGTCGTTCTTGGCGGTCTGGGCAGTACGGCGGGCTCCATTGTGGGGGCGGTATTCGTTACCCTGCTCTACACTTATCTGCGTGAATTCCCGGAATGGCGGATGATTATTTATTCCATCGTGCTGATTCTGATGATGATTTTCCGTCCAAGCGGCCTGCTTGGCAAAACCAGAATCAATTTCGGCAAGCTCGGTAAAAAGGAGGCCAAGGCAAATGGCAGCATCGACAGCAGTACTCCTTGACGTTAAAGGGGCCAGCCGTTCCTTTGGAGGCCTCAAGGCGCTGAGCGAGGTTTCCCTGCATATCAACAAAGGGGAACTGATCGGTCTGATCGGACCGAACGGCGCCGGCAAGACAACATTGTTCAATCTGTTAACCGGGGTGTATCCGCCCTCTACCGGTAAAATTCTGCTTAATAATGAGTCGGTAGGCGGTATGAAGCCTTTCAAGATTAACCATAAGGGTGCGGCGCGCACGTTCCAGAACATCCGGCTGTTTACGGCCATGACCGTACTGGAAAATGTCAAAATTGCCTTCCACCAGCATGCCAGACATTCCTTGTTCAGCTCCATGCTCCGGCTGCCGAAGCATTTCAAGGGCGAAGAGGAAATTACACAGAAGGCGATGGATATTCTAAAAATATTCAATCTCGCTGACCAGGCCCAGGAGACTGCCGGCAACCTCAGCTATGGGAACCAGCGGCGTCTGGAAATTGCCCGTGCGCTTGCTGCCGGACCGAAGCTGCTGCTGCTCGATGAACCGGCGGCCGGCATGAACCCGAATGAAACGCGGGATCTGATGAACCTGATAGCCTGGATCCGTGAAGAATTCGATCTGACCATTCTCCTGATTGAGCATGATATGTCGCTGGTTATGGGGGTCTGCAACCGGATCTATGTCCTGGACCGCGGAATTCTTATCGCCGACGGTACGCCGGTGGAAATCCGGAACAATCCGAAGGTAATCGAAGCGTATTTGGGACAGGAGGCGTAAGGGCGATGCTTACAGTACAGGGAATCAATGTTTACTACGGTGCCATCCACGCATTGAAGGATCTCAGCATCCAGGTTAATCAGGGGGAGATTGTAACACTGATCGGTGCCAACGGCGCCGGTAAATCCACACTGCTAAAGACGCTGTCCGGGCTGCTCAAACCCAAGACCGGCAGCATTGAGTTTCTGGGCAAATCCATCACTAACCAGAGTGTACAGGCGATTGTTAAGCAAGGGCTGATTCATTGCCCGGAAGGACGGCGTGTATTCGCCAATATGTCTGTAGAAGAAAATCTTGAGCTGGGAGCTTACCTGCAGGACGGCAAAAGTCTTGCCGCCGATTTCGAGAGAGTCTACAGCATGTTCCCTAGGCTGCTTGAGCGCAAAAAACAGCAGGCCGGAACGTTGTCCGGCGGGGAGCAGCAGATGTTGGCCATGGGCCGCGCTATTATGGGCCACCCCAAGCTGCTGCTGCTGGATGAGCCGTCCATGGGACTTGCTCCGCTGCTGGTACAGGATATTTTCAGAATCATTCAGGAAGTCAACGCCGCCGGCACTACGGTGCTGCTGGTTGAGCAGAACGCCCATCAGGCGCTTAAAATTGCTCACCGTGCTTATGTGCTGGAAACCGGAAGAGTGGTTCTGGAGGGAGACGCCTCAGAGCTGGCGGATTCGGAAGAAATCAAGATGGCCTATCTGGGCCACTAGATTACTGTAACTGAAGCATCACAGAACCAACACATAGAAACTATATTATTCGGGAGGCTGGGAGAAACTATGAAAAAAATTGGGGCCATTATTTTGTCGACAGTACTGACTGCGGTATTGGCATCAGGCTGCGGCAGCAACAACACAGAGAACAGCGCTAACTCTGCGAGCGGCGGAAATGCTGCCGGGGACACAATCAAGATCGGTGCCGACCTTGAGCTCACAGGCGGCCAGGCTTCTTTCGGCGACTCCGCATCCAAAGGCGCTCAGCTGGCTGTAGACCAGATCAATGCCGCCGGCGGTATCCTGGGCAAGCAGCTTGAACTGGTTGTTGCCGACAATGCTTCAAAGTCCGAGGAAGCAACACAGGCGGCACAGAAGCTGATTACCAACGATAAAGTAGTTACTATTATCGGAGCATCCACTTCTACCAACACACTGGGGATCGTTCCGGTTGCTACCGAGAAAAAGATTCCGCTTGTAGCTGTTGGTGCAACTAACCCTAAGGTTACTGTTGACGAGCGCAGCGGAGATGTGAATGAATGGGTATTCCGCGCAGCCTTTATCGATCCGTTCCAAGGCCAGGTTATGGCTAACTTTGCAAGCAACAACCTTAGTGCAAAAACAGCAGTAATCTACACAGATACTTCGAGTGACTATTCCAAAGGTCTGCAGAAATTCTTCGAAGAAACTTTCAAGGCCAACGGCGGAGAGATTCTGAGCCAGGAATCCTACCAGCAGAAAGACTCTGACTTCAAGGCGGTTCTAACCCGTATCAAAGAAGCTAATCCGGATGTAATCTACCTGCCGGGTTACTACGAAGAGGTTGGTAAGATCGTGAAGCAGGCCCGTGAAATGGGCATCACTGTACCGTTCCTGGGCGGCGACGGCTGGGATTCCCCACAGCTGGCAGAGATTGCCGGTGCAGCAGCCCTTGAAAACACTTATATGTCCAACCACTACTCGCCTGAAGATACAGCTACTGAAGTAACAACTTTCGTGGATGCTTACAAAGAAGCTAACGGCGGTGCGGTACCTGACGGTATGGCAGCTCTTGGTTACGACGCGCTAAAGCTGGTTGCTGATGCCATTACCCGTGCAGGCGAAGCTGATCCGGCCAAGATCAAGGATGCTTTGGCAGCAACTAAGGATCTGCAGCTGGCTACAGGTAAAATCACCCTGAACGAAACTCATGACCCGGTTAAAGCGGCTGTCGTATTGAAATTCGTTGACGGTGTTCAGACTTTTGAAGCAAAAGTTAATCCATAAACGGTTCTTCCGCATACAATATGGGGAATGAATGAATAATGACTTTAGAGAGAAAGGCTCCTTTGCGGGCCTTTCTTTTGTCAGTAAAGGAGGAACGGACATGATTATCGGAGTACCCAAGGAGATCAAAAACAACGAAAACCGTGTAGCCCTCACCCCTGCCGGTGTAGAAGCCCTTTGTAAAGCCGGTCATAAAGTGCTGATTGAAGAGTCGGCCGGGATAGGCAGCGGCTTCAGCGACAGCGAATACCTGAATAAAGGCGCGGTGCTGTATCCGGCAGCTGCTCAAATATGGAATGAGGCGGAAATGGTACTCAAAGTGAAAGAACCGCTGCCTGAAGAATACGGTTATTTTCGCAAGGGGCTGATCCTGTTTACCTATCTCCATCTTGCGCCTGAGGCAGAGCTTACCAAGGCGCTGGTGGACAGCGGAGTTACCGCTGTGGGCTACGAAACGATCCAGCTTGCGGACGGCTCGCTGCCGCTGCTGATTCCGATGAGTGAGGTTGCCGGACGGATGGCGGTCCAGATTGGAGCAAGGCTGCTTGAAAAGCCGCAGGGAGGCAAGGGTGTTCTGCTGAGCGGTGTGCCCGGTGTACAGCCGGGTGAGGTCGTTATCGTTGGTGGTGGCATCGTTGGTACCAACGCGGCCAAGATGGCGCTGGGACTCGGTGCGCGGGTAACTGTAATGGATAACAATGCTGCGCGGCTCCGTTATTTGGATGATATTTTTGGCGGGCGCCTGATTACGGTTATGTCGGACTCCTATCATCTGGAACAGGCCGTACGCAAAGCTGACTTACTGATCGGGGCTGTGCTCATCCCTGGTGCCCGTGCGCCCAAGCTGGTGAAGGAATATATGGTGCAGCAGATGGGCGAGGGCTCTGTCATAGTGGACGTTGCGATTGACCAGGGAGGATCCATCGAGACAATCGACCGGATTACAACTCACGAGAACCCGACTTATGTAAAACATGGTGTCGTGCACTATGCAGTAGCCAATATGCCGGGTGCGGTGGCCAGAACCTCCACGCTTGCACTCACCAATGTGACAGTCCCCTATGCACTGCAGATTGCGGACTCAGGTATTCACAAGGCAACGCTTGACAATCCGGCGCTGGCCCGCGGGCTTAATGTAGTTGCCGGTCAAGTCACGAATGCAGCGGTTGCCAGGAGTCTTGGTTATGAAGCGGTTGACGGAGTAGAAGCCTTGGCTGTGTATGGCGGATAGAGACTTGGAGCGGCACTGCGGAGTTTAGACGGGAGGACGGTATCTGGTCATCCACCGCCTCCCGGATATGACGGTATTTTTATTTTTTTTAAAAGTGCTTGTCAAAGTGAGCAGAGTTTGATATACTCATTTTTGTTGTGGTAAACACAATTGATTAGCACGGCCCGTTGGTCAAGGGGTTAAGACACCTCCCTTTCACGGAGGTAACAGGGGTTCGAATCCCCTACGGGTCACCATATGCGGTAGTGGTGGAATGGCAGACACGCTATCTTGAGGGGGTAGTGGGCGTATGCTCGTGGAGGTTCGAGTCCTCTCTACCGCATAATATGCTAAAAGCAAAAAAAGCCTTGAGAATTCAAGGTTTTTTTGCTTTTTTTAACTAACTCTTGATAACAGTTCTGTTGTGACTTTGTTGACGGAATTTATTATGCAACCAGACAAAACTGGATATCCAGGAGAAAATGGCTAGCGACGCTGCGATTACTCAGAGATGAAGTGCTGTATCCTCACATCCCTGAAAATCGCGGTACCCCCCTCGGAAAACAGAGTGACTCCCTTATCATCCGGTTCCGGAAATACGACACTGGAATAAGCGACGGCTCCGTCATCAATAAAGACCTCAATGCTTGTCTTATCTACGAATATCTTCAGATGAACCTTCTTCTTGCTCACATCAAAGGGAGCCCTGCTCTCCAGGTATTGTCCGCTCTTGTCCGGTTGTCCTGTATAAGCTCTATTTACATAAGTGTAGCCGCCGGTAATGAAAACTCCCGCATCTGCATGACGGGTTGTGTCCTGCGATTCCCGGACCCTTATTCCTGCATTCTTAAGTTCAGACCATGACAGATCGGCATCCAGCTGGTACGAATCACCGGTTACAGGAAGGGTGTGTGTGCCGTTAACTATGATTTGATTGAAATAGTCTGTGGCCTGCGTTAACTGCTCCAAGGCCTCAGCAGGCTGTGAAACCAAACGATAGTTACCGTTGTTACCCTGCTGAAGCGTTATCCGGCGTACAATCGAGTCCATACCATTAAAACCCTCCCGCAGTGTCGGTGTTTCATGGGCATAATCCCAATTGTTCATCCAGGCCAGAGCATATCGGTGACTGTACTTATCGCTGCTGTTCCCATCCTCAAAGGTTACTGCTCCATACCAATCGAATCCATAATCAAGCCACTGCGGCCCGCTGTAATCTGCAATAAATTCCTTCCTGTTGAAGTCGCCTGTCCAGTAAGCATAGGTATTGGGTTTACCGGCCGCTTTGCCATTTGCGCTAACGCCAAGTATCCATTTATAGGTGCCGTCATTTGCTCTCATAGGATAGAGGTCAGGGCATTCCACAAGCCCTATATTTTCCGTGATAAAAGCGCCGGTGTATTTCCAATCCTTTAAGTTGGAAGACTCATAGAAGCCTACTTTTGTTCCTTCTGCCATGCTCATAACCCATCTATGAGATTCAGAATTCCAAATGACCTTTGGATCTCTGAAGTCGGCTGTACCCGGATTTGGGAGTACTGGCTTATCGCTGTAAGATTTGAACGTTGTTCCCTTATCGGTGCTGTACCATAAGTATTGTTCCTGTTTTCCCCCATCCGCAGAAGGCTGTGTAACAATCGCTATAAGAGCGTTTTTTCCAAACCCGGCTGTGTTGTTCTCGTCCATAACCACTGAGCCTGACCACGGGTCTCCGTTCGGGTTCGTATATTTTGGGATAGCTACTCCTTCATCCTTCCAGTGTACCAAATCCGTTGATGTCGCATGCCGCCACTCCGTTCCGTCTCCATGTGGATAATCACGATTGTAGAGATAGTAATAATGATATTTTCCATCCTGGTAGATTGGCCGCTGCGGGTCGTTTTTCCAATGGTCCGGAACCGTAAAATGATAGTTGGCTCGATAAGTTTGCTGATCTTTGTGGTGGGTGTAGGGCAAGAAATTGTATAGGATAAGAATCAAACTGCCTACACATAGAATAAGTACGATTAGCCGTGCACGAAATCTTCTGGTTGTGTTCATAAATACCCCGCTGTCTATTAAAAAAAGAGAAAATGCCAATGGTTAGTCGGCATTTTCTCTTTTATAATTATTCAAAAATGTTTAACCTACTCGATCGTAATTTGTCCTTGTTCAAGGATGCTGTCTTTGACCACCGAAGTTTTGGATCCTTTAATGTTCAACAGGAAGCTCGGTGCAAAAGTAGATTGGTGATCTGCGAAATAGCCTCTGTTTGTCATGTAGCTGGTAATGACGACATTATCGCCTTCCACCTGCGGAGTGGCAAAGTGAGCATAGGTCCAGGTGACGTCATAAGGGTTAAGATCCTGATGCAGTACAAGGCCTGTTTTGTTCAAAGGCTTATAGGGTCCGGTTAAAGAATCAGCTACATAACCAAGCATGTATATGTCTTCTTTATCGATTCCTTCAATGAACATCTTGGCACCTCTTGTGCTTGTGAACAAGTACCACTTGCCGTCTTTTTCAAATACGTTAGCCCGCTCAATTTCATCCGTGACCAGATTGGACGCGATCAGCGGCTTCATTACTTGCTTCAGAGTAAAGTCATCATTAATCTCGATGATACCCAGTGCACCGTTAGCGATGGACATGAACTTCTTGTCAGGGCTCTGCAGCAATTTCTGTTTCTCGGCTTCGAAGAAGACATTGCTTCCGCCATAGAATGCTTTATTGAAGAAGGAATCTTCACCCTGGTAGCCTGTTTCTGTTCCGGTGTTTGCCTCAAATATAAGGTACTTGCGGCCGTTATCCTCCACATAGTGGGGGTCTCTCAGCGTGTGGTTATCGGAATAGTCCCCGGCACCGAATGCCTGATCAACCGTCTGATAGTTTTTACCGTCGCCGTCAAAGATGGATTTGAGATCTTCCACACCGTCAATTTTCAGTAGGCCGTCTTCCGGCTGAGATACATTAATTTGAGCTGTTGTTAAAGTTTGTTTGCCGAAGAATCCCTGCTCAGGCGCCCAAGGGTGACGGTTGGTATAGAACAATCGAACTTCCCCGTCAGAGGTTAATGTTGCCGAACCCGACCATTCTTCCGATTGGTTGTTCAGGATGGGATCGTTTGGACCTAATTTGTCAGTATCCTTAAATACTCTGCCGGCATTCTTCCAGCTCTCGATAGAGTTATCGCCAGCTTTTTTGTAGAACAAGTAAATGAAAGTGTCGGAGCCTCTCTTCGGGTCGCCCGCCAAACCAAACACAATGTTATATCCTTTATAATTTGCTACGGTTCCATCTGCATTTTGCAGCGGCCAGGTGTCCCATACGTCCATATTAATCTTGTTGCCATATTCATCGTACTTTACTGCTGCAGGAATGTTCTTGATTGTTGAAGCATCGAATTGCGGGACTTTAAATTGTTCGCTGGTCTGTTGCTCAGGTAATTTCAGCATGTCTGCGCGTGTAATGTGGGAGAAGCCGTAACTTTCCTTGTAGTCCGAGCTTTGTTTTGCAAAAGCGGAAGCGCCGCCGCCTACCAGTAAAACTGTTGCAAAAGTTGCTGCTGTTGTCTGTCTCACAAACGTTTTGATATTCATATCCTGTCTCCTTTTCCGCTTCGTTTTTTTTAGGATCCTGGTAAACATAAAAAAGACCTAAAAATTCCTAAAGGGGTTTACAGTGATAGTAAACGATCCCTTACGGATTTTTAGGTCTTGCCTGCTTAACAGTAACAATCCCGACATATTTTTTTGTCACGGCTATTCTATAACGTTTTTACGAAGGAATTCTATAGGTCTAAAGTCCTTTTTTGTTACACTAGAGCGTAAGAGAATCATTAAATCTAGTCTTTATCCGGTTAATTTCCATAGCGATAAACACGATCTGGCTGTCGGTAAAATTATACCCGTAGTCCTCTGCTGCCTCATCGCTGATCCGGATTGCCTGAGAGAAAGCTTGCATGTAACGCTCTTTAGCGATGGACACAATTTCCGGGTTCAGTTCGTTTCGAAGCTTGCCTGTCTCATCCGTTTGCAGGATATTCCCGAGCTGGGTGACCAGACGTTCATAGCTTGCGGAGCCCCGGTCGAGCGGAGCGCCGGCAGCTTGTCCTATTCCATCAGCAATATCACGGATAAGTGCAGTTTTATCCTCTTTTGTTCCGTGAGCACCGGCATTTTTCCAGGCAGTGTGGATGTGCATAGCAATATAACCGACTTCGTCTGGAGGGATTTCTACCTGCAGTTTTTCGTAGATAATTCTTTTCGCATGCTGCCCGATTTGGAACTCTCTCGGATACAGAATCCGTATTTCATCCAGCAGTGTGTTCTGGATTGAGATTCCTTTCCCGATCCGCTCCAGGGCGAATGACAGGTGATCCGTCAGCGCGATGTGGACATGCTTATTAAACGTTACATCCAGCTCACGCTCAGCAAACGAAATAATTTGCTCAGACACCGCAATTTCTTCCTCAGGCAATGTCCGCAGCATTTCCTGAAGGTGGCTGTACTGATCCGGATCATCCATAATAAAAATCTTCTCAATACGGGCCCTGTCAACAATATCGTTTTTTCCTTTTTGAAAAGCAATACCTGAACCCATGACAATCTTTTCTTCTCCCAAATCATCTACCACAACCGCGTTATTATTAAGGATTTTTTTGATTTTCATGATTTCTCCACCCCAAGAATCCAAGTAACCGCAAAGGCTGTTCCCGCCGCCAGCAGAAACCCGATCAGATAATGAATTAGATTTATATATCCCGGCAGAACGATAAATGCAATCATCGGAATACCGGTCAACCCGAATGAATTAGCTACCACTTGATGAAAAGCTACATAAGCGCCCCCTGCGGCTCCGCCTGCGGCAGCGCCCAAGAAAGGACGGCCAAGCTTCAGGTTTACGCCGAAGGCAATCGGTTCAGTAACGCCCAGGAAGGCGGTAAATGAGGCGGGGAGCGCTATTTTTTTCAAAGCGTCATCCTTTGTCAGAACATAAACTGCAAGTCCGGCACCACCCTGGGCAATATTCGCCATGGACCAGATAGGCAGCAGAAAATTAACCCCGATTCCGGGATTAGAGATCAGTCCGACTTCAATAGCTTGTATGCCCTGATGCAGCCCGGACATTACAATAGTGCTGTAAACTCCGCCAAGCAGGAGCCCGAATATGGTACTCCCATGCTTAAATACATGCTCCAGCGAACTGCTGAGAACTCCGCCCAGTTCCGTGGCGAGAGGACCAATGACCAGGACGCCAAGGCTGCCGCCAATGATGAAGCTTAGGAAGGGGATCGCTATAATGGCGGCAGATGAAGGGATAATCCGGCGAAGGCCTTTTTCTACAAGAGTCATCAATAATACAGCAAGAATAATCGGAATCACGGTACCCTGATATCCGAACTGAGGGGCGCTAATAATATCCATCCGGCCTGTTTGCGCACCGGAAGATTCTAATGACCAGCCCAGTTCGGGCCTGGTCATCAGAAGGCCGACTGCAGCGCCAAGCGGCGGAATGCCTCCCAGCCTCTTGGCTGCCTGGTAACCGAACATTACGCTCATACCCTGAAAAGCGGAACCCGTTAACAGTGACAGGGTTTGAACGTAGATGCTGTCCTGTGGTACCCACCCGAAGGCTTGTACGATTCCGAGCAAGCCCAGCAGCAGGCCAACCGCTACAAAGAGTGGAATCATCGGTACAACAATATCGGAAAAGAGGAATACTGCATCCGTAATCCGGCGGATCAGGCCTTTGTTGCTCCAGGTTATCCGCACACGCTCTTTCCAGTCCGGCAAGGAAGGGGCTGGTGCAGAGGCCGGTACATTAAAGGCTTCCTGCTCTATTTGTTCCAGCAAACCGCCAGGCTGTTCTTCTTCCCGTTTGGGAGATACCATATGTTCCTCAAGAATACGGGCAATCTGACGGTGTATCTTGATGACAATGGCCGGTCCCAGTATAATTTGCAGGTACCCGGTTCGGACAAATACACTCTGAACCTCCTGCATGCCGGTAAGGCCGCCTCGTCGGCCATTGTACTGTTTTTCAGCTTAAGCCGAATACGAGTCGTGCAGTGAGAGGCTTCCGCCACATTATCCGGTCCACCCGACAACTCGATTAGACGCTCGGCCAGTTCCCGCGGAGAACCGCGGTTCTCCTTGAAACTTTCTCCGTTCTGGTCAGGCGGGGGATTCTTTTTCTCCATTTCAATCCTCCCTACACATGCTGAGCAACAGTTTTTTGTAAATAAAAAAGGACCTTATAGGTCCGTTGAAAGTTACAAATTCGTAACTTATTTTATATGATTAATCCTATTTTGACATTGATCAATTTCAAAATCAATGGTCAGTAATTCCAGCACAAATAACCCGCAAGAAGGTTACTTGTGGAAAAGTTTCCGTCTTGCAGATTATAGATCAGAGATTCCGCTATACAGTAAATTCGGACAAGGTCCTTTTTGATGGAATGCACGGCTCTTAATTTTATTTGATGTCATATTTATGTGATGTTATCATTTTTTTAACGGCGTTATCTGGCTTCGATGTTAGTTATTATACGTTTATACACGCCTTTTTTTGATTTTCGAGTTAAAAGAGAGGTTTTATTGTGCATTTTTCCGAAAATGAGTTAGATATATTGACGTTAATATACATTAAAACTATCATTGTATTCAATTAAGAATCCATTCTTGATTAGCTAGTATCTCTAATGAGAGACGGAGTGATGGAGGATATGACTAAAAGAAAGGAGATGGAGATCTACAGGGACATTAAACTGGCAATCACGCAACACAAGCTGCTGCCGAATACACAGCTCGTTGAGGATGCGCTGGCTGAAGCCTTTCAGGTCAGCCGTACGCCCATAAGGAATGTTCTAAGAAGACTGGCGATGGAGAAGCTGGTTACAGTCATTCCATACCGGGGGGCCTTTGTCTCATGTCCCAGTGTTGATGAGGCAAGAGAGGTCTTTGAAATGCGGCGGGTCATCGAAACGTCAATGGTGCGGAAGCTGTGTGCGATTGTGAAGCCGGAGCAGCTTGCCCCGCTGGAGATTCTTATCCGGGAGGAGCATGAGGCTAGTCATGAAGGTGATATTGTCGGGGCGCTGGATGTCACAGTAGATATACATCTAAAGCTGGCTGAGCTGGCGGATAACTATTATTACTATCATTTTTTAGAGGAGCTGATCTCGCTTACCTCGGTTATTATTTCCCTCTACGGAACGAACCAGAGCTTCTGCCATGATCATGAGGAGCTAATGGCGGCCATTCTGCGTCAGGACGGAGAGCAGGCGGCTCATATTATGGAAGAGCATCTTTGGCAGATTGAGCGTTCGCTGAATTTTACCGAAACGACGACCAATGTTCTGAATTTCAAAGAAATTTTTCATAAGTGATTTTTTTTTGGACCAGATTGTATCCAATTTCGGATGCCAAACAATTAGAGAATGCATACAAAGGAGTGGGGAGATTTGAAAAAACGGGCATTCATGCTGGGTATGATGACAGCCGCAGCGACTGTACTGAGCGCTTGCGGAAGCGAAGCCAATGAAGGAGCAGCGGCTGATAACGGAAGCAGCAGTACCATCACGATCACGCTTATGCACAGATACCAGGACTCCAATATCGGCAAAAGCCCGGAGGATACTGCAGTGCTTGATGGGCTCAAGCGGTTCCGTGCAGATTATCCGAATGTCGAGGTCGTAGAAGAGCAGCTTCAGAACGAGGATTACTCCATCAAGGCTCAGGCGCTGGCTGCAGCAGATGATATGCCCGATGTATTCATCGTCCCCGGCTCATGGATGACCAATTTCGTAGATAACGAAATCGTACTCCCCCTGAATGCCGAGCTGGACAAGCGTGCCGAGTGGCGCGACGGTTACCGGACAGGCACCCTCGATGCCGGAACGCGCGAAGGCCAGGTGTATGGCATTCCAATTGCGGCCGGGCCAACCCATCTGATCTATTACAACGCAGATATGTTCGCTGAGATCGGGTACGACCAGTTCCCGGCGACCTGGCAGGAGCTGATGGACGCGGGCGAAAAGCTGGCGGAGAAAGGCATTAATCTGTTCTCATACGGGGACAAGTCCAAGGGCTATGCGATGTCCAGCTGGATCAGCGCCTTGACCGACCGGATAAGCGGTCCGGAATGGACTGAATCCATACTGACAGGAGGCGGAGCAAAATTTACAGACAAGGGCTTCGTTCAGGCGATCAGTATGATGAGTGATCTGGCCAAAGCCGGTTACCTGAACAAGGATCTGAATTCTGTTGATTCCGATACTATGGTCAACTATTACTTCGAAGGCCGCTCCGCAGCATTCGTCAGCGGCATCTGGTCAGCAATGAACGTTGTAAATAATGCACCGGCAGAAATAACTGCCGCTACGCGGGTAGCTGTATTCCCCGGTGTTGACGGGGGACTGGGCAATCCGCTGAGTTCATCTGGAGGAGCCGGCGTCTATTACAGTGTCAATGCGGGCGTACAAGCGGGTGAGAAGCTTGATGCCATTATGACCATGCTTGACTACATGACCGGTTCCGGCAGCGCCAAGCTGATGGCGGAAGTCGGGGGCTTCCCGGCTTTTGATCCCGGAGATTTTGATACGGCCAAGCTGCATCCGGTAGCGCTCGCGGCTTATGAGGCCAGCGCAGCAGCCGACGCAACCAAAATCTTCGATCTTTGGTTCGACGCCTCGATTGTTGAAGTCATCAATACCGGAATTCAAGGTGTTATGGCAGGGTCCAGTACACCGGAAAAGCTAGCTGAGGAAACCCAGAAAGCCTATGAGACCTTTTTGGCCAATCCTTAACCTGAACCAAAATGCATTTTGGGTTAGACCGGGATAAAGCCGATTCCGGAGATTATTTTTAGAGGGGTGAGGTCATGGGTAAGGCGCTGCGCCCGAAGGGCTGGGTGCTTCTGGCATATCTGCTTCCGGGACTTATAATATATTCCTTTGTTGTGCTGGTTCCCATATTTTCGGCTTTCCGTTACAGCTTCTACTCATGGACTGGGGGCCCAAAAAAGACGTATATCGGCATAGGGAACTACATGGAGCTTCTTCGGGATGAGGTGTTTTGGCAATCCTTTCTGAACAATGTGCTTATGACGGTATACGGCCTGATTGGACAAGTAGGGCTCGCCTTTATTTTTGCTCTGCTGCTGATGTCCAAAATGGTCAAGCTGAAGGGACTGCACCGGACAATGAGTTATTTTCCATCCACGCTGGCTCCTGTAATCATCGCATTCCTCTGGATGCTCATCTACAACTATAACTACGGACTGCTGAACGCCGGACTGACCAAGCTCGGTCTTGGCGACCTGGTGCAATCCTGGCTCGATCTGACAGGCCCGATCGTTCTCCTGGTTTCCATTCCTCTCTCCTGGCAAAATATCGGCTTCTTTACACTGTTGATGCTGGCGGGGCTGTCATCGATTAACAAGGAAGTTCTGGAGGTTGCCGAGCTGGACGGGGCTACGGGTGCCCGTAAGGCCTGGTATGTCATCATTCCACTGGCCAAGCCGACCCTTGTTGTTGCCTCTCTGCTCTGCATCGCCAATAATATGCGCGGCTTTGAGCATATCTACGCACTGACCGGAGGGGGGCCGGGCAACTCATCCTCAGTAATGGCGCTTTATGCGTACCAGACATCGTTTCTGCGCTTCCGTTACGGATATGGTTCAGCGCTGGCTATTGCCATTATTGCATTGACCATGCTCATAATCCTGCTCTCGACACTTGCGCTTCAGCGCCGGGAGAATCAAAAGGGAGGTGCGTATTAATGGAGCTCCAGCTGGAATTACAATCGCAAACCAGCTCCCGCCGGCTGTTTCCCGGTTCGGCCAAGCTGCTGGTGAACACATTAATGCTGCTTTTTACCGCCAGCTGCATTATACCGCTGCTCTGGATTGGTTATTCATCCCTGAAAACACAAGCGGAATTTGCCAATAACATTCTCAGCCTGCCCAGTGCGCCACAGTTCGGAAATTATCTGGAGGCCATCAAAATTACGAACATGCTCCAGCTGTCATGGAACAGCGCGAGGGTGACACTCCTGTCGGTTATCGGCATTACGGCGATTTCGTTCGTAACAGGCTACATCACGGCCCGGCTGGACTTCAAGGGAAAGAAGGCTCTGATATTTTATTACCTGTTCGGTATGCTTGTGCCGATTCATGCCCTGCTTGTTCCGATCTATCTCTTGTTTAAAAATTTTGGCCTGGCAGACGAGTGGTACACGCTGATCATTCCGTATATCGCCTTTAACCTGTCTCTTCCAATCATGCTGGTCAGCAGCTACGTGGTCG
This sequence comes from Paenibacillus sp. DMB5, assembly GCF_001517085.1. GTDB lineage: Bacteria > Bacillota > Bacilli > Paenibacillales > Paenibacillaceae > Paenibacillus_AQ. The sequence continues at coordinate 76,128 of NZ_LRAC01000031.1, read as the reverse complement.
GCATTCCAAGAGAAATTGAAGAAGCGGCAGCCATCGACGGTCTCAGCTTCAGCGGAACGATGTTCCGCATTATTTTCCCGATCGCCGTACCGGTGCTGACCACAGTTGCCATTCTGCAGTTTTTCTCCTGCTGGAACGAATTTTCTTTTGCGCTCGTACTGCTCAAGGATGAGTCGCTGCGGACAGTTCCGCTTGGGATGTCGTACTTTAAGTCTCAGCACAGTACCAACTATCCCCAGCTGATGGCGGGGATGGTCCTGTCCATGCTGCCTGTTACTTTAATCTATTTTACATTCAGCTCGCGCATTATCGCCGGCGTTATGTCAGGCGCAGTCAAGGGATAAACCGCATAGCCGCTATAACTTCACACTATTGGAGGGATATTATGCTAAATAACAATTACAATCAGGAACAGCCGCAGCTGCGGACACCCGACCGTTCGCGATGGAATGAATCCTTTTACCGCAGGTCAATGGAGCTGCCGGATGAGCTGCTGATCGGTGCCATTGACAGTCATGTGCACGCCGGTCCTGTGCTGAACTCCAATCCCGGGCATCTTGATCCAATCCAGGTGGCGCAGGAAGCCGCTGCTGCAGGCATGAAAAGCATTGTCTATTATGATGTTTTTGGCTGGGCTTCAGGAATGGCTTGGGTTGTAAACCGGCATGTGCCAGGCATTCATACGTATGGAGGCTATCTGATGAATTCCTGCCATGGCGGCATGAACCCGCGTTCTGTGAAAACTGCGCTGCACATGGAGGAGGGCTGCCGCTTCATCAGCTTCGGATCGCATTGTACCCGCCATTCTGCAGAACGGGAGTCAACACTTATTGGCGGCAAGCTGGTTCCGTTCAAGGACGCTTTTCCGGAGTTTGCAGAGAAAGAGCTGCCTGTGGCGACATCAATCCCGCTGGAAGGACCTGTTCCGGAAGCGTTGGACGAAATTCTGAGTATGGTCGCTGAACATCCGGAGGTATATCTGAACACGGGTCATGTATCTGTCCCGGAGGCGCTCCGTCTGCTGGATCTAGCTGAGCAATACGGTATTGCCAAGGTGCTGATTGCCCATCCGGTGCGCGGCCAGATGACTATAGATGAGCAGAAAGCGGCGGCGGCCAGAGGCGCTTTTCTGGAGGCCTGTCTTGTGGACTGGCTGTATCCTGATGTTCCCCGGACACATTATTATGTGGAGCGGGAATACATGGATATGGGTGCGGAGCTCGGGCGCTTCTCAAATGCGACAAAGTGGATGAAGACGATCCGTGAAGTCGGGATCGACCAGTTCGTGCTAGGCACCGATTACGGCATCCGCGCGGCGTCAACACCGGTACAGGGGATGAGGACAATGATTGCCAGCATGCTGGATTATCAGTTCTCCCCGGATGATATATACCGGATGGTAGCCACCAATCCGGCAAGGCTGATCGGTATCCAATCGTAGAGTTCCGTGGTATGAACGGTTACAGTCAGCAAGAACAGGAGGAGAGAGGGCATGGAATCCGCGACTTCATATGATCTCGTTATCACCGGGGGACATATCGTTACAGAATCAGCCGTAGAGCGCAAGGATATTGGCATTGTAAATGGTGTAATTTCTGAAATCTCAGAGAATATCGATCCGGCTGGGGCCGCTGTGGTGGATGCCCGGGGGTTGACCGTGATGCCGGGTGTAATCGACTCGCACGTGCATTTCAATGAACCGGGACTAGGCTCCTGGGAAGGATTCCGGACGGGGTCGGCTGCACTTGCAGCGGCGGGGGAACCTGCTTTTTGGATATGCCGCTCAATGGCATTCCTCCAACCGTTACCCTCGGCGCACTTCAGCAGAAGAGAGAGTGTGCTTCGGGCAGAACGTATGCCGATTACGGCTTCTGGGGCGGGTTAATGCCCGGCCATCTTAAGGACCTGCCTCTGCTGGCACAGGCGGGAGTGATCGGATTCAAGGCATTCATGTCCTCTCCGGGTGACAAGGATAAGGAAGCGTTCCGCCGTTCGGACGACCGTACCCTCAAAGAAGGGATGCGGATTATCGCTGAGACGGGAAAGGTGCTGGCACTCCATGCGGAGCATGAGCCCATTGTAGCACGCTTAACCCGGGAAGCCCGCAGCCAGGGGCATCTCGGTGCTGAGAGCTATACCGCCTCCCGTCCCATAGCAGCGGAGGTGGAGGCGGTGGAGACGGCGCTGCGTTATGCAGCCGAAAGCGGATGCCGTCTGCATTTTGTTCACATCAGCAGCGGGGCTACTGCGGAACGCATCCGGGAGGCCCGGAATTCGGGACTCGATGTGACACTGGAAACCTGCCCCCATTACCTTTGTCTGACCGACAGCGATTTCGCGGCCATGGGCGCGGTTGCTAAATGTGCGCCTCCCCTGCGTAATGCGGAAGAGCAGGACAAGTTGTGGAATAAATTACAGGAAGGCTGGTTCGATTTCCTGGCTTCCGATCATTCGCCCTGCCCGGCAGAGCTGAAGACCGGTACGGATATGTTCGAGGCCTGGGGCGGCATCGCGGGAGTACAGAGTACCCTTGAGCTGATGCTGGATGAGGGACATCTAAAACGGGGTATTCCGCTGCCGCAGCTGGCACGTCTGCTGTCAGGGGCTCCCGCGGAGCGGTTTGGGCTGGATCCAGTGAAGGGGCGCATCGCAATAGGCTGCGACGCCGATCTTGCAGTTGTCGATCTTAATACCTCATATACACTGCAGGCATCGGACCTCTATCAGCAGCACCGGACTTCGCCGTATATCGGCCGCCCGTTCGGGTGTAAGGTTAAAAAGACACTGCTGCGGGGACGGATAATGTATAACGACAGCGAAGGGCTTCTAAATCCAGGTAACGGCAGGGAGCTGGGGGCAGTCTATTCGGGTGCTATGAATATAAGCCTGTAATCAGGCTGAGGGTAAACGGCACGGGACCATTCGAAGGAGGGAAAGCGATGATGGCAACAGCCGGCGGATTATCCGCCGTTCAACAAGAGCTTATGCTGCTTGTCCGGGGGATTCCCAGAGAACAGATGCGGCTATACGTCGACCGTTATCTTGGCAGCCTGCTGGCAGGAGACGGGTATGATCCTGAACTCTTGCTGACGCTGGAAACGTATGCGTCCTGCAACGGCCACATGAATGAAATGTCCTCCCGGCTGTACATCCACCGCAACACGGCAGCATACCGGCTTGAGAAGCTGGAGCGGCAGCTCGGTATTTCACTAAGAGAATCTGAAAACCTGCTGCTGCTGAATATGGTCTTTCTGTTCCGGCGCCTGCTTGAGGCAAATGAGCCTTATTGTAAACATATAAATAGTAGAACTACTGGTTGAGAACCCCGGCGTATTTCGGATAGAGCTGGCGTATACAATCCGGGCATATATCATGGGTAAACTGCAGTGAGAGCTGAAGCTGAAGGAAGCGCTCAACCGTGATCCATTCCTCCTTGCTGCCGCGGACTGATTTGCAGGAAGCGCAAATGGGTACAAGACTGCCGGAAATACGGCGGGGACGCAGAGGATGACAGCTGCGGACATGCTCATGCTGGCGCGGTTTAGCGGGTCCCTTGTCGTGAAGGGAGAGAATAAGGGACTGAATGCCGCAAGAGCGCTCTGTAAATAGCGGAAAAGCGTCCAGACTGAATACGCGGTCAGGCTGATCAGGAATGTGCATTATGAATTCGGAGCTGGAAATCAGGCGTCCGCCCTGAAGGACATGCTGCACCGCATTATCCAATGCTGTCAGCTGAACAGGAATAGCGATCCATTCTTCAAACAGCTCCAGATAATGGCTGCCCGTCATGCTTATGGCCGAAGACAGCCCCCAATGCTCCAAATATGCGTTATAATGATCATTAATAAACAGGATGATTCCGCTTCTGTCTATAACCAGAGCTTTATGTGTCAGCGTGTTAAGAGAAGAAGTAAGGGATATAGATAAGCTTAATGGCAAGATTATCGCTCCTTGAGTGCTTGCAGGATAGGTAGTCAAGATGGAGGCAGATTCAGAAGCTCGGATACTTGACGCCGGTAGCGCTCGGCTTTCCGTGTACCATGTATCAGATTGGACAGGCGGTATGGCGGAATTCCGTGCAGCTCGCAGAATTTTTTCTGATCAAGCTGTAATTCCGTCAGCCTCTGTTTGATCGCCCAGCCATAGGGGGTCACAGGACGCTTGCTGTTCAACAGGCTTCACCTCTTATCGACCATCCAGCCGTATGATATAATCGTTTGGAACTGATAATAACCAATTATACACTTTTTTACGTCATTTTACAATAAAAATAACGTTTTTACGTCAAAAAATGTTGTGGAGGTAGCGGGTCCGATGCAGTCGATATATGAGCGGATTGAATATCTGATCAAGCAGAGGGGAATTACGAAAAAGTATTTTTATGAGCATCTTCATATCAGCTCAGGTAATTTTGGGGACTGGAAGCGCGGAAAGTCTACGCCGGGGACTCAGCATCTGATCAACATCGCTGAATTTTTTCATGTCAGCCTGGATTGGCTGATTCTGGGCAAATCCACGGTTGATGGAGTACGTGAAGAAGGAGAAGCGTATTTTTCTGCCCAAATGAGGCAACTGAGTTGCCAAAGTGAAGAGCTGCTGCCCAAGGAGCAGGAATTTATCAAGGAGTACATAGCGTTTACCCGATACCGCAGGCAGAAACAGGATGAAGAAAATTCCTGACAGGCTATCTTTACAATTGCTGCACAACGGTTTATAATATTGAATGTTGGCCTCAGACAAAGCTTTAGTTTTTGAAACACACCGCGCGGTAGTGGTGGAATGGCAGACACGCTATCTTGAGGGGGTAGTGGGCGTACGCTCGTGGAGGTTCGAGTCCTCTCTACCGCATCATATTTTTGAACAGAACAAACAACAGGGCAGTAATTCTCTAGACGAGAGTTGCTGCCCTGTTTTTTTACTATAACCTTATGGACAAAATTTGTGGAGGGATATTCGGATGATCGTCAAATCTCCTGGAGGTTCCATTTTCCCGTATCACTACAAGGGCGGAGAAATACACTGTTTGAAATACGGCAGCTTCCACTCCAATAGCGAATCTTTGTTCAATTTAATGAAAGCGGAGGAAGCTTTTATTTTAGGGCAGATTAGACGTCTTGCTGTATGGGTGGATTTTTACGAAACACGGCTTACGAAGGAAGTAATGCTTGAATTTGCAGGCAATCTGGCCAGGCTGGAGTCCCATATCATAAAGGTGGCGATCGTCGGGGATTATTTCAGCAGACACCGGCTCCACAGGTATTTGCGGAAGCAGGCTGGGCAATTTACGGTTCCGATTCAATATTATAGCGATCCGGAGGAGGCTAAGGCGTGGCTGGTTGAGTAATCTCTAAGCAGGACTACTTTTATTCAAAGGAACGCTTCCTAATCCTAACAGCTGATGACTTCGGGCTTTTCAATTGAATAACTCTGTTATTAATTGAAGAGCAAAATCATTTGTTATTTTGTAAGATAATGACTGATTTTTTGAAGTATCTAAGTTATACAGAAATAAATTTAAATAATGATTGTCATATAAAGTGATTCCAGCTGCGTTTTGATTGTTTTCTCCCTTTACTGTAATCCAATAAGAATGGTCAAACTCAATATCTGAAAAAGAATCCTTTTTCAACTTCAATTCAGAAAACACTAACATGATTTTGTTGATTGTTTTTGAATCAGTTATGGTTACACTCTTTTCATCCGGGCCGTCTATCTGAATAATTTCTATTTCGCTAACCTTATTTAAATTGAATGACTTTCTTATAGCTTCATCGAAAGTTGAGGAATGATTAAAGTATAGGAACAATCCGAATCCCAAAACTACGAGCACCAGAGCAGTAGCAATAATAGTAAACCGCCGATTTTTCATTAAAGGACTCCTTATAATGTTCTTTTTGATGAAACTAATACCATATGACCCAATATTAGCAATAAGCGGTTGTTTGCTTCAAGTTTTTATCTTAATAATCGTAGCTTCTGAATTGTGTGAGGAATCTGCAGTGGGATTCAGCCTATCTCATGGAAGAATCTAAGAGACTTGAGATGTAGAGATATAGAATGATGTGAATTAATTGTGTAAAATAATATTGTTAGTGATATAATGGTCATACAATTAACCGCGGAGGGGAATCACATGACAATAAGTGTAGTTCTGGTTGCGATTATTGCCTTACTGCATATCTACATACTCTATCTGGAAATGTTCCTTTGGGCGACACCGAAGGGGCAGAAGGCATTCGGCACCACAGCTCAGGTAGCGCAGGATTCGAAGGGGCTCGCTTTTAACCAGGGACTGTATAACGGATTTCTGGCAGCGGGGCTGATCTGGGGAATTTTCTATCCGGATGCCGCTGTAGGCCGGCATATCCAGCTATTTTTTCTCAGCTGCGTGCTGATTGCCGGAATTGTCGGCAGCCTGACAGCCAAAAGATCCATTTTGTATATTCAAGCTGTACCTGCCCTGCTGGCTATCGTTGCTGTCCTTATGAAATGGTAACTGTATTATGAAAAAAACTCCCTGTATCCGGCCTTTGCCGGGTGAGGGAGTTTTTTGGTGTGGCCAGAAATAAAAATGAACTAGTCCAGCAGCTTGGCGATATCGGCTTCGATCTGGTCAGGAGTGGTCGAAGGGGCGAACCGCTTCAGCACCCGGCCCTCCTGATCCACGAGAAATTTGGTGAAGTTCCATTTGACGCTTTTGGATCCCAGGACGCCTGGTGCTTCTTTTGATAAATACTTGAATAGCGGATGCGCGCTATCGCCTTTGACATCGACCTTTTCGTACATCGGGAAGGTTACCCCGTAATTAATCTCGCAGAACTCGGCGATATCCTCACTCTCACCAGGCTCCTGGCTGGCAAATTGATTGCTCGGAAAGCCGAGCACCTCAAAGCCGCGGTCCTTGAATTTATCGTAGACCTCCTGGAGACCCTTATATTGGGGGGTGAATCCGCATTTGCTGGCTGTGTTGACGACGAGCAGCACCTTGCCTTTGTACTTGGAGAGCGACTCTTCCTGGCCGCGCAGGGTATTGGCTTCATAATCATAAATGCTCATGAATCAGGCCTCCCGAACATAAATTTATCACAATTTAATTTTACACTATATATTTTAAGATGCAAGCGTAAGGATTGTGACAAGACCGGTATCATCGTTTCAAAAAATACCTGTAGTTTAATTTTAAGTGTGTGTAAGTCAAAAATGGATTCCCAAAAAGGAGTAGATTAACGATGACCACATTAAAAGCTTTGTATACAGCGACAGCGACGGTTAAGGGTGGACGCGAAGGTTCGGTAGAATCCTCAGACGGCGTTCTCAAGCATGATCTGAAGATGCCTAAAGAGCTTGGCGGACCCGGAGGTAACGGTACCAACCCTGAGCAGCTGTTTGCAGCAGGATACGGGGCATGCTATGAGAGTGCGCTCGCCAATATTGCCCGTAAAGAGGGCGTTAAGCTTCAGGATGTTACGGTTACCTCCAATGTGCTGATCGGTAAGGATGAGAGTGACGGCGGCTTTAAGCTGGGTGTGAGACTGGACATCAGCCTGCCGGGCATTGAACGTTCCCAGGCTGAGGACCTGGCCAAGAAGGCGCATGAATTCTGCCCTTACTCCAAAGCAACACGCGGAAATATAGATGTGGAGCTCAATATCGTTTAAGTTGACTATAAAGCTGTATTTTTGGGAAAAATGGCTAAATAGAGACGGAAGTCTGGTTGGCGGGACAAATAGGCGGCGGCAGCGCGTACTTCGGTTGACATCACCCCCAAAAATCTTTATTATGTCTAAGTACTTGTTAAAGCTACGTGTGCTATCAGAACCAAAAATTTAGATAATGGGTGATGAAGATGTCTTACAGACCGAAAATTACGAGCGTGACCAAAGCCAGCAGCAATGATAAAGTGGGCTTGTACGAATTTATTATCAAAACTGCTGACGGAACACAATGCCGCGCGTTTTACAGCCGGAATCCGGAATGGAAAATGACGAACATCAGCCGCCTGCTTAAAACTCCATGCCCGGTGTGCCGCAAGGACTTCATCTGCAAGTGCATGGAAGCATACACCGCTGATTTCGAAGATCAGATGATCGGTGACCAGTGGATTGAAAAGGCGATTGCCGAATAATGTAACGGACGGACAATAAATGCGCGGGAGCTATCCCGCGTTTTTGTTTTATATACGATTGGCGGTATGCAAAGGGGGACGGAGTGTGAAAAAGGAAATAAGCCTGGAAGCGGGGCAGGCAGTTGTATTGATCGATGGTGTCTGTCATCTGTGCCAGGGGCTGGTCCGGTTCATTATTCCGCGTGATCCCATAGGCCGGATAAAGTTCGCTCCGCTGCAGAGTGACAAGGGGCGTGAGCTGCTGCTGGCTGCAGGGCTTGAGCCTAACCGGCTGGATACGGTGGTTCTGCTGGAGAACGGAAGGATCTATACGGAATCTTCTGCTGTGCTGCGCATTGCCGGTAAATTACGTTTTCCGTGGCCGGCGGCATACCTGTTTATTATCGTGCCTTCTCCGCTGCGCAATGCGGTGTACAGGCTGGTTGCGCGGAACCGTTACCGCTGGTTCGGACGGGATGAGTCATGTCTGCTCCCAACACCTGATATTAAGCGAAGATTTCTGTAAAGTTAAAACAAAAAAGCAACGGGAGGATTCCCGCTGCTTTTTTGTGCTGGTTCAATATGTTATTTAAGCGGCTCGGAAGAAAGCGGGTAGCTCTGCACAAGCTTCCATTTGCCGTCTGCTGTTTTTTTCAGCGTAGTGACTGTTGTGCTGCGGCTGTCTTGGAACTGCGGTCCCTTGAGCTTTTTGATGGACTGTACTGTATATAGGGCGGCTGTGTCGCCTGTGTAATCGATAACCTTCGACGATTCTACTGTACCCTGAAGGTCATAAGCCTGGAAAAGCTGGGCTGCCACTATTTTGTTCTGCTCATAACCAGGGGAGGACTCATCAATAGTCGACATCAGTCCTTCAAGATCTTCCTTGTTAGTGTAGTCCATATTGGCGGCAAATACAGCCTTGATGGCATCTTCATCTGCTTTTGGTACGGTTACGGAAGCTGTCAGGGCCCCCTCCGGCAGGCTGTACTTCACGGCTTGAAGCTGAATATTGCTGATCTTCCAATCGGCATCTTTGGAGCTGCGGGTGAGGGAATAAATATATTCCATCTGGCTGTTTGGCATAAACGGTCCGCTAACCTTTTCAGTAGTCTCGATGGTATGTACCGTCACCTCGTTGGTTTTGGCATCGACGATGTTCAGCTGGTCTACAGAAACTTTGAGATTATAGGTTTCGAACTGCTGTTTGAGCTGTGTACCAATCTGGGCGAGTGGTGATTTGGAATCAATAAGGCCCATAAAGCCGTCATAGCTTTCTTCATTAGAATACTTCACATACTTGCTGAAAAAGTCAGCAACGGAGGCGGTTTCGTCAGTGGCCTGCAGGCTTGTGATCTCAACGGTTCTGGTAGCAGCATTCCAGACTACGTGATTGCCGGTGGCTTCACTTACAAACCGGATCGGCACATAGGTGACGTTCTTGATCATTTTCGGGGCGGTCTGAAGCGGCTTGACGATACCGTTAATGCTGGCGTTTTTGCTGCCGAGCTGCAGCTTGATGACCAGCCCTTCCTTGGTTGCCGTAATGGTGCTTGTCTTGGCATCAAAAACGACGCTCAGGCCCAGCTTCTCGAAGATAGGCCGCATCGGTACGAGAATCGCATGGCCGTCATTTAACGGTGCGCCTGTGGTAAGCTTAAGCTGCTGCTGGTCGATCTGGACTGTAATCGGTTTCTCGGCTGCAGACGCGGAGAGGCTGATTGCACTGGATAAAGTAAGGACAGCGATAAATCCGGGCAGTAATTTCATTTGTGGCAGGTCTCCTTTGTAGATAAATGGTTTTGTCTGGCAATTCTTTACCAACTACCAGTATAACCTTTAATGCACTTTGGGTATATATCCCATAATGGACATGGTGTACCAGGGAGCTTTGGAGGTACTTATAGGAATATTATTTTCAAAAAAAGATTGCCGCCCTTCTGCATATATGCTACTATAGCTGTAAATTAAAGGATTACGAGCGGAAGCACCGTTCAATGACCGTTTCTACGGTTATTGACGGTGCTTTTTTTGCTTTGTCAGAGAGGAGAGTGGCGGTTATGGCGGCAAGAGTAGTGCTGGCCGTACGCGAGAGCCAATATATCGAACCCTTACTGCATTATTTGCATCACAGTGACTACGGGGAGTTGCTGAGAATTTCCGCCTTCAGCAGGCTGGATACCTTTATGGAATTTATGAGCAGCGGAGAGCCGGTGGATGCGGTAGTGGGCGATCTTGTCTTTATTGAAGCCTGGCTGGTGGAAGGGAAGAGCACCGTGCCGTGGGCGGTTCTCAGCGAGGATGGAAGAACTGCGGGTAACAATGAAAGTCTGGCAGGCGGAATGGTCATTCAGAAATATCAGTCCTTGCCGTCACTTCTGGAATCCCTTCTCCAATTGTGCGAGGTCAGGCGTCTCCGGCCCGTTTCTGCCCGCAGAGAGAAGACACTGCTGCTCGGTATAGTCTCGGCCAGCGGCAGCAGCGGCAAAACAACCCTTGCGCTCAACATGTCCAAACAGCTTGCCGCAACGGGCCTGTCCGTCTTCTATCTGAACCTGGAGAGCGTGGACAGCAGCGGTGTACTTGTTCGGATGCCTGCTCCTAAGGCACAGGGACTGGAACAGCTGCTGTATGAGCTGAAGGCTGGATATCCGGACGGCGGAGAACGTGCGGCGGAGAAGATTGAACTGGACAGGTATGTATGCAGGCATGAGGCTCTGCGCTGTGACCGATTCATGCCGGTGGAGAATTTCAAGGAGATGCTGCAGATGACAGAGCCCGATACGCTGGATTTGCTGGATCTGCTTGCTGCAGCCGGCCACTACGACGTTGTGCTTGTTGATACAGGTTGCATTGAGGAGGAACGGACGCAGGCAGTGCTGAAGCGCTGCGGCGTGCTGCTATGGATGCTCAGGAGTGATGAGACGAGTCTTTATAAGACGGTCAAATGGCTGGAGCATGGCAGCTATGCCCACTCCGGCTGGCCGCAGGATGTCCGGGATAAAAGCCGGTTCATTCTGAACTTTGCTGAAGCTTCCGGGTACAACAGTGCGGCTCTGGAAGGGCTTGAACCGGCAGGTGTGCTTTCTTATATCCCGGCCTGGGCGCTGCAGCATCATGTGGAGCTCTGTCTGGAATCACTGCCGTTTATAGCAGGTGTACAGCAATTGTGCCGGGACATCATCGAGCCGCTGCTCCCGGAAGTATTCACAGGTAGTCTGCATGAATGAGGAATTGTTCAGAAAGCTGAAACGGGATATCCGTGCCGGGCTTGACGTCACAGCATCCGTCGGGAACCGCGAGCTCAGCAGTTATATTGAGCGGACGATTCTAGGGATGCAGAGCCTGCGTTATTTGACCGCCCAGGAGAAGCATGAACTGATAAAGAAGCTGTTCGATTCCTTCCGCGGTCTCGATATTCTGCAGCCTCTGGTTGATAATCCGGCGATTACCGAGATTATGATCAACAGCCATGAAGAGATCTTTGTGGAGGAGGAGGGACAGATCCGGCGGCTGCCGCTGGCCTTTGAGTCCAGGAGCAGGCTGGAGGACATCATTCAGACTGTGGTCTCCGGTGTAGACCGGGTGGTCAATGATTCTTCGCCGATTGTAGATGCCCGGCTGCGGGATGGCTCCCGGGTCAATGTGGTGCTGCCGCCGGTTGCGCTGAAGGGGCCGGCCATGACCATCCGCAAATTCCCTGAAACACCGATGACGATGAATGACCTGGTGCGCCGGGGCGCGCTGAGCGGGGAAGCTGCAGAGCTGCTGCAGATTTTTGTGGCGGCAGGCTACAACATTTTTATCAGCGGCGGGACCGGCTCAGGGAAGACCACCTTCCTTAACGCACTGTCCCAGTTCATACCGCCCCAGGAACGGGTCATCACGATTGAGGATTCAGCCGAGCTGCAGATTGTTACTGTGCCGAATCTAGTCTCTCTGGAGACGCGGAATGCCAACACGGAGGGGCGGGGGGAGATTACCATCCGTGACCTGATCCGCTCCTCCCTGCGGATGAGACCTAACCGTATCGTTGTTGGGGAGGTGCGGGGGGCCGAATGCCTTGATATGCTGCAAGCGATGAACACAGGACACGCTGGAAGCATGTCATCCGGACATTCTAACAGTGCCCGGGATATGCTCAGCAGGCTGGAGACAATGGTGCTCAGTGCAGCAGATCTTCCGGTTGCCGTAGTCCGGCAGCAGATCAGCTCGGCCATTGATATTTTTGTACATCTCTCGAGGCTGCGGGACCGTTCGCGGCGGGTGGTGGAAATCTGCGAAGTGGCCGGACTACAGGAAGGGGAGGTGGTGTTGAACCCGCTGTACGAGTTCCGCGAAACCGGGGAGCGCGAAGGGAAGATTGAGGGCAGCCTTGCGGCATGCAGCAATCCCCTGCTGCATGCCGGAAAGCTGAAGCTGGCCGGCATTTATCAGTACCCGCTGATGGGCTTTGCAGCCGGACCCGGGATGAAGGAGGCGGTATGCTGAAGCAGCCGGATAAGAAGCCTGCCTCCCGGCAGGGAAAAGTCAGAAAACGTGTTATCCCAGGTGCTGAGGAGGGGGCAGAGAGCAGGCCGCAGCTGCCGGATTATACCGTCTACATGCTGTCTCCCCGCTTGAAAATAGCGGCACTGCTGGCAGGCGGGCTGTTGATGTTCGGCATCGGTTATCTGTTTTATCATCAGCTGCTGATCTCTATGCTGCTGGTTCCGGCCGGAGCTTATGCGCCGCGGATGCTGCGCCAATATCTGAAGGACCGGCGGCGCTCTGCACTTAACCTGCAGTTTAAGCAGACACTGTTTTCACTTTCCTCCTCGCTGTCTGCCGGACGCTCTGTGGAGAATGCTTTCCGCGAAGCGGTAGCCGACCTCCAGCTGCTTGATCCCGAGGGGAACAGCGATATGCTGGCCGAGCTGTCCATTATCTGCACGAGGATGGAATACAACCAGCCTGTTGAAGAGGCGCTGCATGATTTTAGCCGCCGGGCTGGAATGGAGGATGTTGAACGGTTTGCCGATGTATTTACCGTCTGTAAGCGTACTGGCGGTGATCTGGTTGAAGTAGTACGCCGCACTTCCACCATTATTGGAGAGAAGTTGGATATCCAGCAGGACATTGCGGTAAGTATCGCCCAGAAGAAGTTTGAAGCCAAGGCATTGCTGGCGGCACCGCTGCTGATGGTTTTGTTTATGAGCCTGACCGCTAGTGACTACATGCAGCCTATGTACACCGGCGCAGGCATGGCTATTTCTACACTTTCATTAGCCGGCTTGTTCCTGTGTTACCGGTGGACGACAAAGATTATGGATATTCCGCTATAGAGCGGTAAGGCCGTTTGGAGGTGAGGACATGCGTTGGGTAAGCGGTGCTGCAGCAAGTGTGCTGGTTCTTGGCTGGCTTCTGCTGCGCATGAAATGCGGCCGGCGCTATGCCGGGCTGCGGAGTCTCCCGATGGAGGGACTGAGGCTGCGGGCGGCCGGGGAGCCGTTTCTGCTGCTGATCGAGAAGTGGCGAATTGGCAGCCATCTGCCCTCGGTCATGTTCAGAATCCAGCGCTCGCTGCAGCGTACCTACGGTGTGCGCTACAGCCCGGAGCGGACACTGCTCTTCACGGGCGAAATGCTCAGCTACAGCTGGCTGTTTATGCTTGGGGGTGGCCTGCTGACCCTGCTTAGCGGTGAGGAGGCAGGGTTCATTCTCGGCGTGCTGCTGGCGCTGATTCTGCCGGCCGCCCTGGTAAGTGATCTGCACAAGAAAGTAAAGCTGCGGGAGCAGAACATTATGCTGGAGCTGCCGGAGCTGCTGAACAGCATTGTACTGCTGGTTGGTGCCGGCGAGACTGTGCAGCGGGCGATTGTCCGCTGTGTAGAGAGCCGCAAAGGGGATTACAGCCATCCGCTTTATAAAGAATTGTTCACAATGATTACCGAATGGGAGGGCGGCTATTCATTCCAGCAGGCCTTTGAGAATTTCAGCAAGCGCTGCGCGGTTCAGGAGGTGTCGCTGTTTACCACTACGGTGCTGCTGAATTACCGCAGGGGAGGTGCAGATTTTGTACTGTCTCTGCGTGATCTGTCACGGATGTTATGGGAGAAGCGCAAGGCGCTAAGCCGCACACGCGGGGAACAGGCTTCCTCGAAGCTGGTATTCCCGATGGTGCTTATCTTTTTGATTGTAATTGTGCTGGTGGGAACACCTGCAATCATGATGCTCAAAATGTAGGAGGATGAGGACAATGATGATAACGATAGCAGAAGCAGCAAGACGCTTGTGGAAGGATGAAGAGGGGCTGGGCACGCTGGAGATGATTATGATCATCGCGGTACTGATTGCGGTAGTTCTTGTATTCCGTACGGAAATTGTCAAGGTAGTCAAGGATCTGATCAGTACGGCAGGAAGCAAGAGCCAGGAAGTTTTTGAGTAATGAATCTGCGGAGTGAGGAAGGCAGCTTCACTATTGAGGCCTCTTTGCTGCTGCCTATCATTATGGGAATTATCATGCTGCTCCTGTTCTTCAGCCTGTATACCTATCAGCGAACGATGCTGCTGCAGGCTTCCTCTGTGATAGCTGAAAGGGCTGTATACAACTGGGACAACAGCCATAAGGGGACCAGCGGGGAGTTTGCTGCCGGAGAATATGATTCCTTATATTGGCGGATCGGTGAAGATGGTCTGCTTGCCTCCCTTTTCGGTACAGGGGCGCTAAATGGGGGAGTGAAGCTCGCTGTGCCGGCTGCCGGTATTCAGCAGGCTTTGCCTGAGGTAAAGCTCTGGCAGTCTGCAGAGAATATTCCGGCTAATATGACCGGGGAGCTTATCTACAGCTACAGTATGGCGAGCCGTACAATAAGCGCCCAATTGAAGCGGATGCTTCAGCTTCCCATGCTGGATGGGCTGCTGGAGGATGGGGCAGTGCCTGTCGTAACGACACGGTCTGTAGTCACAGAACCGGTAGAGTTCATCCGTACTGTCGAGCTTATGCGCTATTATGGTGCAAAGTTTAAGAGCGGTGGTGGACAGTACGGCAGCTCCGGAACAGGCATGGATAAGCAGGATGCCGCAAAAATGCTGAATGTGCTGAAGAAATGAAACTGCAGAAGCCGATTGTTTACTGGTAAGGCAGGATAACAGACAGGAAGGAGCGGGGCAATATGAGGCATGTACATCATGTGTTGGCGGATCTGCGCCATTACAGAAGGCGGACATTATTATGGATAAAGGAAACCGGCGGATCCGTCTCGATCTTTCTGATTGCGGCACTCGCCTTTGTCTTCCTGTTCACAGCTGTTTTGATTGACTATGCAAGGATTGCCGCTGCCAATGTGCAGCAGGAACGGCTGGCAAGGGCGGCGGTCCGGTCTGTAATGTCCTCTTATGACCTCAGCCTGCAGGAGAGCTACGGCTTGTTTGCCTTCGGGGGCGATGACGGCGGCCAGCTGTTGTCTGCAGTACTGAATGATAATTTGTTTGAGAGCGGCCGGGGAGACGCCTTTAATCTGCTGCCCGTCAAGCTGGATAGCTCTGCTCTGGACTGGAGCAGGCCGATCGGAAGCTATGATATTTTCCGCCGGCAGATCGCCGAGGAGATGAAGTATAAAGCCCCGGTCGATTTCGCTCTTGAACTGGCCGGCAAATTCAAGCCGCTGTCAGCGGCAATGGGAGAAGCCTCGCGCTCCACGAAGGTGCTCGGCAAGCTTCAGCCCCTCTACGATGCGCGTGAAGCTGCACTTGATCAGATGCTGGAACGGCGGCGGCAGGCTGCAGAGAGCGCAAGGAGTCTGCAGCAGACAATTATGAATCCGCCGCAGGATTATATCAGTGCCCGCTCCTTAAGCAATGTTGACTCAGCTGCAGATATTGCAGCCATGTATAACGATTATGTAGGCAAATACTACACGGATCTGTACCGTGACAGAGAGAAGGATCCTGAGAGGTATCAGTATGACATCAGCCGCTATTTGCAGCAGTCGCAGAACCTGATCTTCAGGATACCGGAAGCTCTGTCTGCTGCCAGGCTGAAGCATGATTCTCTTATGGCTGAGGCCAGAGCGGCGCTGCAGCAGGCAGCGGAGCTTAATACCCAAATGAAAAATGTGCTTGATCAGTCCAGAAGCAGCGGAGCTGAAGCCGGCCAGGCCTCGGCAGGCAGCTGGGACATCCCCGGCAGTGAAAGCACCATTGGTACAGAGGCACTGGATAAACTGCGTGAACAGGAGGATGCACTTATTTTATCGCCGGATGAGCTCAGCGGAATGGAACGGAATATAAGCGTCCAGGAGCAGGCCGCACAGGCGTTTGAACCGGCTGTATCCGCCTTGCCTGCTGTACTTACTGAAGCTTCCGGACTGTACGCTGACCTTTCCCGTATGAACAAGGCTGTATTAAATGCTTCGCAGGCCGTTGCCGGGTATCTGCAGAATTACGGTAATTCAGGTGCGGCAATCTCTGCAGAGACGGCCAAGATCGAGTCGCGCCGCACCTCCGACGGTGAACGCAAGCAGATGGAGAAAGTAGCCAAGGTTAAGCTGGGGGAAGCTATGAAGCTGGTGGACCAGCTCCGCAGCTTTGGCGATAATGCAGCAGCGGCCGGGCAGCGTTATAGTACGCTCCGGAAATACTACGGGGAGAGTGTCCGGTTTAATCATGCTCAGGAGACCGCTGCAGCTACAGATTCCGGGAGCACAGATATTTATTCCGCCGCCGGCTCCGCAATGGGGAAGGTGGACGGACTATACACATCCATAGACAGCATAATGACTGGTGCAAGAGACAGGCTGTTCCAAACGGAGTATGCTGCACTTTATTTTCCGCATTTTGACCTCTCGACTCTAACTGCAGCAGCAGAATCGGGTGATAGTGTGGTCTCTGCCCTGGCGGGCCAGCTTGATCCCCATTTCCAGGAGCTTGAGTATATCCTGTACGGGTTTCATAATCCTGCAGGCAATGTGGCAGCAGCATATAGCGAGATTTTTGCGCTGAGGCTGGCAATCCGGACCATGGAAGGCTTTATCGAGAATGCCCGGCTCAGTAATCCGCTGGCTATCCTGGCGGCAGCGCTGCTGTACGGGGTTGAGCAGGCGGTTCAGGACATGCTCATGCTGTGCAGGACGGGAGAGGTGGTTATGTCCAAATATCTGCCCGTAAAGCTGGACTACCGCGGTTATCTGCGGCTGTTCATGCTGCTGCATGGGGCAGGTGAAACGCAATTGTCCCGTATGCTTGCATTAATCAGGCTGAATACAGGGATCAACCCGCAGGAAAGGTTTACGTATGCGGCTGCTGACATCCGTACGGGCTTGCGGCTTTGGTTCCTGCCGGGGGCAGTGAAGCTGCTGGATTATGCCTCCGGTCTGCCGGGTGGGGTAGAAGGTAAGGTATACTACCGAACCGTACAGGCTGACTTTTCCTATTAGCAGAAGGAGGGAAGAATGAAGGGCCGGAATCAGAATCCCGAGAAGCAGCGGGATGAAGGCAGTATGGTTGTTGAAGCGGCGATGGTGCTCCCGTTGTTTCTGCTGTTTGTCCTGTTTTTGATTTTTATCATTCAGATGACCCTATACTCGACGGCACTGCAAAGTACGGCATCTGACACAGTCAAAGTGATATCCACGCATATCTATCCGGCGGCGCTGGCGGCACAGAAATGGGGTCAGGCAGAAAGTGGCGGCCCGAGTCCGGCAGATCCTGCTGCAAATGCCGGGGGAATAGCGGATGAAGCGGCTGCAGGCGCTTCATCCGGGATGTGGAGTATTCCCCGCCTGTCACTTGAGGAGTGGAGCGGCAGTTACGTAGATGAGATGCCAGCACCTATCAATGATTGGGTCAGAGCGGCTGTGCAGCGGGCAGAGGGCCCTCTGCAGGAGCTGCAGGCAGAGACCTCGGAGGCTGTGCTTGATCATGTGCTTAAACCTATAATGAAGCCCTATCTGGCCACAGACTGGCTTGATTATGAACGGATCCATGTCTCCAATGTCACTATTCCTGATTTGAAGAAGGGTACACGCCCGTACTTCGGACTGGTTGTCAGTTACGAGCTCCCGATGAAGGTGCCTTTTCTGAATAAAGCAATTGTCCTGGAAGCGAGCAGTTTAGAACGGGTGTGGGTAGGGAACACCGATGCTTCGGGACAGGGCGGAGAGAGCGGAACTGAAGAGCCGCAAGGCTATATCGTCGTACTGGAGAAGCCCGACCCTGGTGTTGCCAACAAGCAGGGAAAAATCAGGGTTCAGGTTCCCCCGGGAGCAACGGCTAATCTTTCGATATTCTACAAAAGCGGCCAAAGTACAGCCAGGCATTTAGGCTGGAAGCAGGCCGACGAGTCCGGGTACATCGAATGGGAGTGGAAGATAGGGGTGAATACGACACCCGGCTCCTGGACGTTTATCATAACGCTAGAGGATGGCACCAGCCTGGAGGCAGTTTTTAGAGTCGTAAAAAGATTATAAATAAAGGAGGGGACGGTATGGCAGGGTGGGCCTTTGGGGGCTGTCTGATGATTCTGGCAGCGGCCTTTGTCACAGATTTGCGGTGGATGAGGATACCAAACTGGATTTCTGTATTTGCCCTTACAACAGGACTGCTGGCAAGGAGCGTTGTATCCGGAGGTCACGGGTTATTGTTTGCACTAACCGGTGCTACTGCCGGATTTGCCGTTCTCCTGCTCCTGTATGGTATGGGAGCTGTCGGGGCGGGAGATGTAAAGCTTTTTGCGGGAATCGGAGCCTGGACAGGGATATGGTTTACCTTTCAGGTCATTATGTACTCCATATTATTCGGGGCGGTAATCGGCTGGATCATTGTCCTGTTTAGACGGGAGGCAGCCGGGAGAATCCGCAGTACACTGAGCAGAACCGCCGGACTTTTGCTGTTGCAGAGGCCTGCTCTTTTAAGAAGCGGTGCAGGCAGTGAGGTGCTGAGATTTCCGTTCATGCTGGCCGTGATTCCCGGATTTCTGTATACCTATTACTGCTTTTAGATGGGAGGTGATAGATCATGTTCGGATTAAACCGTGATTTCATACAACAGGACGGCATCTCCATGCAGCTTGGTACTGCCGGCGGATTATCTTTGGCAGAGCTGAATATGGTCCAGGCGAAGATGCTGATGAACACTGCTATCCCGCATCATCTGCGGCTGCTGCTTAGGGAAATTGATCTTAAGGTGACGCTTGAGTACGCCGTATCCCGGCGTAAAATGCTCAGTCACCTGCTAAAAAGCGAAAAAATGAGTATGGCGGAGCTCTTCGGCCTGCTGCTGCAGATTGCCCGGGGAATGGAGGAAGGCAGACAATACATGCTGCGGGCTGAGCAGTACGCGCTTCATAAGGATTATATTTTTATTGAGGGGCCGCTTGGCAGCGGCAAGGTGTTTCTTACTTACATACCTTTGCAGCCGTCAGGAACGCCAATATCTCCCGGAGAAGCAGTGAAGTCACTCATTATGGTGCTCATTGCATCTGTGACGGAGTTATCGGGAAGCGGGCTGCAGCGATTACTTCAGTATTGCGGGAGCGGGGATTTTTCACCGTCCGGGCTCAAGGGCCTGCTGGCAGAGCTGCTCGCAGAAGATCATTCCGCCGCCGGGAAGCTTGCAGGCAGTATAGAAGCTGTATCGTTAAAGGTGCCGTCTGATGGGGGAAATGCTGTATCGGGGGAAATACCAGTCCGGCTTAGAGAGGGCCCGCAGGCTTATGTAGCGGCAGGATTTTCTGCCACTCCTGAAGCTTCTGTAATATCTATGAAGCAGAGGCAGCTAAGTGCCCGTTCAGAGGAACCGGCAAATGACAGTAACCACGCTAAGGAGCAGCGATGGGGAAACGGATTGCCAAAGCTGAGGCTGAGTGAGGAAGTCGTGTCAGATGATCAGGAGGATGCAGGAGAAACCGCCGTCACAGTGCCTTCTTCCTACAGAACTTATACTGTATTTGGTGCTGTTCTGGCTGATGCCTTGCTCTGGAAGTTCCTGTACCTGGACAGGCCGATGACCATTTGGCTGGCTGTTTGTATTGCCGCTACTGCTATATTTGCGGCTGTAAGCTGGATGGTGTGGAGCGGGAGGATTATGGCTGTGCAGGACCCTGTCATTGACGAAAGCAGAGAGAGACCTGAATCTGCATTAGCTGGGACCCGGGAGCGCAGTGTGAGCCAAAAACCGCCCCGTTCGGAGTGGGATTTTGGCAGAAATCCGGTAGTGCCGGCAAGGCTGCATATTCAGCAGGGGGGTGAACAGAAGCTGACTTCACAGGTGAGGCAGAATTCCGGGGGCTCGTTATTTGGGGCTGCGGGACAAGTGCCGCCTCAGCCCGCTGCTGTGGCGGCGACAGCGCTGCTTACGGCCAGCGATAGTGCGATTAGCGGGCAGGCGAAGTTGCCCCTTCGCCCTGCCGGGCCCTTTTTGGAACGCACCGGGGCAGATGAGGATGGAGCACCCGAGAAGATTGAACTGGACCGCGCAAGCTTCATAATCGGACGTTCACCTGATGTAGCCCAGTATGTAGAGAAGTCCGAGGGGGCTTCCAGAGTGCATGCGGAAATTTCCAGAGGCCCTGCCGGTTACATTATTAAGGATCTGGACTCGCGGAACGGGACGTTGTATCAGGGAAGCCCTATGATTCCTTATAAAGAATATCCGCTGACCGAAGGCAGCGTCTTTACAATTATTAAGGGCAGCTATACTTTTCGAACGGCCTGAATGAATCATCGCTTCTCTGATTTCAGCTGTTCCAGTGCCGGCTGCAGAGTCGGATAGCTGAAGGTGAAGCCATGGTTTACTGCTTTGGAGGGGAGTACCCGCTGGCCTTCCAGCAGGATTTCCGACAGCTCGCCAACAGCTGCCTTTAATACAAATGCAGGAACCGGAAACCAGTGCGGACGATGGTAGACTTTGCCGATCATCCGGCCGAACTGCTCGTTAGTCACCGGATTGGGGGCGGTGGCATTAACGGGTCCGGTGATTTCAGGAGTGATGATGCAGAAATCGATCAGTCTGGCGATATCCTCCAGGTGGATCCAGGAGAGCCACTGCTTGCCGCTGCCGATTTTCCCGCCAAAGCCAAGCTTATACGGCAGCTTCATCTTGGGAAAGGCTCCGCTTTCGTTGCCGAGCACAACACCTGTCCGCAGCTTGATGAGCCGTATATCCTGATAGGCTGCATCAGCGGCGGCCTCCCAGGTCTGGACCACCTCTGAGGGGAAATCTACCACCCGAGCAGGTGAATCCTCGTTATAGGTATCCGTGAGCGAGGTGCCGTATATGGCGACGGCGGAAGCCTGCACAATGACAGGCGGCTTATGCTTAAGCACCGCAACCAGTTTGCCGGCGGCTTCCACCGTTTCAAGCCGGGACTGCATAATAGCCCGCTTACCGTCAGCGCTCCAGCGCTGGCTAAGCGAAGCTCCGGCCAGATTGACCAGCGCATCTGCGTTCTCAGCCAATTCCGGATTGGCTGCGAGGTTGTCCCAGGTTGTATAGCTTAGAGCAGGGTGAGAAGATGCGTCTTTGGGCAGCGTGCGTCCGGCGATAATGAGCTGATGTCCGGCTGTAAGCCACAATTCAGTGAGCTCACGGCCGATAAAGCCGCTGCCGCCGCAGATAATGTATTTCATGCTGAAATCCTCCGTTTCAGGATGCGGCTTACTTGATCAGATGACGGTAGGGAGAGTAGTCGATCCCGTTCTTTTCCAGGAAAGAAACTAGGAACTTGTTGTCCCGGCGAGGGGTAGCTACGATATAGCCTTTAATGCAGTGTTCCCGGGTAACCGCCGGAGCGCCGCTTTCAACAGCAATTTTGCCGATCTCGGCAGCGATCGAATGCTTGGCGATATCGCGGAAGGGTCCGGGCACCGGCTGCACGAGCTGGTCCAGAAAAGCCTTCATTTCGTCGCTCCACAGCGGCCGGCTGCGCTCCACCCAGTAGTTCTGCCAGTCCAGCTTGGACTTGCCGTCCGCTTTGGGCAGCACCTTGAGGAATTTGCGGAACATGAAAAAACCGCCGATACACATGCAGCCCAGCAGTAAAAAAGTCCAAAATGCGATGGAGTTCATAAACCAGTTGCTTGGCATGGACGATAATAGCCTGAATCCCAGTTCAGAAGACATGTATACACCGCCTTTGACAATGATGATTGTCACAAACCTTCATCTCATCTAAAGTATAGCGTATTTCCAAAGTTTTGCGAAGCTGAAGCGGCCTGCCGCAGCTTGCCTAGATTTATTTTCCCGATCACGGTAGAATAAGGGTTAATTCGTGAAGGAAAGAGGGAAAAAAGGCATGCTGAAAATAGGTTCACATGTGTCCTGCGCGGACAAGGGTCTCTTGAGCGCAGCCAATGAAGCAAATGAGTATGGTTCCAGTTCGTTCATGATATATACCGGGGCGCCGCAGAATACGCGCCGCAAGCCGATTGAGGCTATGTACCCTGCTGAAGGAAAGCTCGCGATGAAAGCGAACGGCGTAGAAGAGATTGTGGTACATGCTCCCTATATCATTAACCTGGGTTCCTATAAGGATAATACCTATCAGCTTGCTGTTGATTTTCTGCAGGAGGAGATCCGCCGTACCCATCAGCTGGAGGTCAAGCATATTGTACTTCATCCGGGGGCGTATACTGACAAGGATGCAGAATACGGTATCCAGCGGATTGCCGACGGGCTGAATGAGGTGCTTGGCGGTACGAACGAGACAGAAGTGCATATTGCTCTGGAGACGATGGCCGGTAAAGGAACAGAAGTCGGCCGCAGCTTTGAGGAAATTGCCTCCATCATTGACAAGGTCGTACATAACGAGCGCTTGTCCATCTGTCTTGACACCTGTCACATTCATGATGCCGGCTATGACATCGTTGGCGACCTGGACGGGGTGCTCCGCCAATTCGATGAGATTATCGGCCTTAAGCGTCTTGGTGTCATCCACATCAATGACAGCAAAAATCCGCGCGGAGCAGGTAAAGACCGCCATACACCAATTGGTTCAGGCTGGATCGGTTTCGAGACGATTAATAAGGTCGTCCACCACGAAGCACTTGCAGGGCTGCCGTTTATTCTGGAGACTCCATGGATCGGGAAGGATGCCAAGAAGCTCCGCCCGATGTACGAGATCGAAATCGCCCTGCTGCGCGGTAATGTCGCAGAACGCTTCGGTGCAGAGTTCCTGCAGGAAGTGGAAGAGCTGCATTCGTTCTTCGCCAAGCAGGAGCTTGATCCGCGCCGGTATGTACTCGATGTATGGGAGCTGCTCAAGAATGATGCCAAAGCCAAAAAGGCAGATCCGCGTGAACCGCTGGAACGTCTATATGACAATGTGCTGGCAGCCGGACTCTTCCCGCAGCTTAGTGAGGAAGCTGTCAATCAGCGCCTGATCGCCTGGCTGGCAGGCAGACAGGCGCTCGTGAACGCTTAAGGATAACTACAGATTGCGCTAGCAGATGAGAGGATGGACAGGGGACTATGGAATTACATGTGAAAAGAGATCATTCTTCAGGCGGGCAATATCCGGACCGGGCGCGCATGCTCATTTCTTGTCCGGACGGGCCGGGTATTGTAGCGGCTGTCTCGCATTTTTTGTATCAGCATGGAGCTAATATCGTGCAGTCGGACCAGTACACAATGGACCCGGACGGCGGTATGTTCTTCATGAGAGTGGAGTTTGATCTGCCCAAGCTGGATGAGCGGCTGGATGAGGTGCGCAATATTTTTGGCGGAGTTGCCGAGCGCTTTAAGATGGATTGGCAGATTTTTAATGTGAGTCATAAGAAAAGATTAGCGATCTTTGTTTCCAAAGAAGACCACTGTCTGGTTGAGCTGCTCTGGCAATGGCAGGCCGGTGATCTGGATGCGGATATTGCCATGGTGGTCAGCAACCATACGGATATGCAGGCTTACGTTGAATCGTTTGGCATTCCGTTCCACCATATTCCGGTTACGGCTGAGACCAAGGCTGAGGCTGAGAAGCGCCAGCTGGAGGTGATCGGCAGCGACATCGATGTGATCATCCTCGCCCGCTATATGCAGATCATCTCACCGTCGTTCATCGAGCATTACCGGCACCGGATCATCAATATCCATCACTCGTTCCTGCCGGCGTTCGTCGGCGGCAAGCCCTACGCGCAGGCTTACCAGCGCGGGGTGAAGATTATTGGCGCAACCGCCCACTATGTCACCGAGGAGCTGGATGGCGGACCGATTATAGAGCAGGACGTGCAGCGGGTCAGCCACAGCGATGATGTGAACGAGCTGAAGCGGATCGGCCGTACGATTGAGCGGGTTGTGCTGGCGCGGGCTGTCAAGTGGCATATTGAAGACCGTATTCTTGTGCATCACAACAAAACAGTAGTGTTTAACTAACCCTATAGTTCTGAAGAGCATTACAGGTAAAAAAGCATTTTACCGGCATTTTGGCGAAGTCTGCCAAAGTGCCTTTTTTCGTTCCAATAAACAGTACTCAAGGAGGTAAGGGCTTGGCTTCACAGCGCGGACAACTGTTAAAACGCAATTATCTGTTTGCCTTTCTAATCCTGTTCGCCGGGTTCGGCGGACTGCTCGGCTACGACCTTTACTTTAAGCCGTATGTGCTTTCGCAGACTGTGGTCAAAATTAAAGCGGCTGACGGCGGATTTATTCCAAAAAACTATCAGCTGCAGCAAAGCGATCTCTATCTCGATTCAGTCCAGACTAAGGACATTCCTTCAGGTGTCATTACGGAGTTCAGCCAGGTAAAGGACAAGATAACCAATGTCAATCTGATGGACGGCAGCATTCTTACTTCATCGCTGGTGGATGTCAGTGACCTGGAGCCGCAGGCTGATGAAGGAATTTTCCCAATTCCCAAGGAGGCGATATATGCCATTAACGGCTCGCTACGCAGCAGAGACAAGGTGGATATTTACCTGGTGGAAGGCGATAAAGCAGACATGACGGAGAATGGAAGCAGTAATGCCGGAGGGGGCTTCCCGCCGACAGGTACAACTGCACCTGCACCTGACAGCGGGCAGAAGGATTCCAGGTTCGCAACAGCCGCCCGAAAGGTGTTTCTAAGCAGCGTTACCGTGAACTATGTACGTTCTGAGGATAACAATGATGTGCTTGACTCGGAAAACGGCAACACCAATAACCGCGTTACTTCCACTGGCAAGGTGGCGGCACCTGAATTAAAGCTCAAGAAGAGCGACGGTGAGCTGCTGGGACAGTTTCTGGAGCAGGGCTACAGGCTGTGGATTGTCCGTGTGGAGTAGAAAGGAGGAGCAGTCATGAAAATATTCAGTCTGGGGCTCGAGCAGCTGACGATTAATGAGATCAAACTGGCAGGGTTTACGGTCATTACGCAAAATGTACTGCCAGAACCGGCGCACACCGAAGGCCATCTGCTGATGGTAACAAGTGAACTGGTGCCTGTGTCTGCTTTAACCGAACTAAGCCGCCAATACACGCGTTCCACGATCCTGTACCTGTATCTGCAAAGAGGGGTGCACGGCTATCAGGCTATTCATATGTTGTGCGAAAGTCTGGGGATATTTTTTGTACCCCCTCGCTCCTCAGCCTCGGCAATAATCGAAAAGCTGCGATTTATTACTGAGGAGGAACGTGTAGAACGCGGTAACCTGGTAGGATTTTTCGGCTCGGGACCGGGCATTGGCTGTACCAGCACTGCCAAGCTGTTCGCCAGAAGGATTGCTGCGGCAGGGTTTCGGGTGATTTTACTGGGGCTGGATCTGTATGATCCCGGCTATGACCGTAAAACGCAGATCAGCCTGGACAGGCTGCGGCCGCGTATCACCGGCAAGATGCTCCATGGCGAGGACTTCGAAGGGCTGGTTAAGCAGGACGGATATTTATACCTGCCAGGCAATTTCGACTATTTGAGCGTCCATGATTACCAGGAGGAGGAGATCGCATATCTATTGGCAGAAGCGCGTGTGCATGCGGATGTGGTGGTGGCTGACTTTGGTTCGATTCCCGAAAGCGCCGCATGGTATACCGGTATGCAGAAATCGGCACTGCGCATGATGGTGACGCATCCCAGACACGAATACAGGCTGCAGGCTCTGATGGAGCTTGCCGGACATATGGACCTGCATCCGCAGGATTTTCAGTGGATCATCAACCGCAGCAATGTAGAGGAGATGTCCTCGCCCAAAAGTCTGGCGCTGCGTTTCGGCTGTGAAATTTTGCTGGAGCTGCCGTATTATCAGCCGCTGCTGGACAGCCTGCCTTTAGGTAAAAAAGAGCTTCAGCACGTAGATGATAAGGTTCACGCCCTGCTGGTCTCTCTGGGGCTGGCACTGGAAGTCCGGAAGAAGGGGATCTTTCAATGATTGAATACCGTGAGGAGATGCGGCCGAAGCCGCGCAGGGTGAGCGGGCTGCGTTATGTCAATCCGGGAGGACAGAAGCAGAACGCGCAGGCAACTGAAACAGCATTGCCGTTCAATCTGTCCGGGCAGTGTGGAGCAGATCTGTTACATGAAGCACGCCCTCTTTTTTCTCTGAAACAGAGTGTCCTGCGTACCAGCAAGCCGGGAAAAGAAGACTTCTTTGCTTTTCTGCACAAGATGAAGCAGGACATGAACGCAGGGCTGGAGCGGGAGGATGACAGCTATTTCGAGCTGAATGCCAAGGCGCTGATTGGTGATCCACAGGCAGTTAGCTTTTTTATGAATGAGATTGAAAAATATTTGCGCAAGACACCGTTCACCGGCGAAGTGCCGGAGGCTTATCGTACAGCTGCAGAGGCGCTTTTTCATGAATGGAAAGGGTTTGGTCCGGCTTACCGCTGGTTCACAGACCGTGCCTACAGTGAATCTACCGGGCTGCAGATGATCGGACGGCAGATTTTTTATAATCACCGCGGCAGGTTTGTTGCTTATCCGTATGAGATGCCCTCGCTGGACCGGGTGGAGCAGCTCAAACGCTCTCTCCTCAAAAGTGATCCGGGCAAAAAGCTGAACAAAGACAATCCTTCGGTGGAGTTCAAAATGGATGATCCGCTGTGGCCCGGCCGGTTCATCCGGCTGGCGATTTGGGTATCGCCCAGGGTGTGGGACGGGTTCACAACCATTTCCATGCGGAGGCAGGTGGTTGAGTTTCTTGATCTGGAGGATCAGGCGGGAACAGAATGCATCCCGGCAGAAGCCATAGAGCTAATCCGTGCTCTGGCCGGCACTTTCCGCAACACTATCATCGCGGGGGCTGTAGGTTCAGGCAAAACAACCTTTGCCAACACGATCGTCGGCGAACAGCTGCTGGGCTCCAGCTCCTGCATGGGTGTGGTGATGATCGAGAAGCATCCGGAGTCGATTTTGCCGTACCAGATTAAAGGTCACCGGATCATTCCGATTCAGGCTACCAACGAGGAGCTGATGGAGGTTGGAGTGGAGTCATTGCGCCATGATCCGAACATCCTCTACATGACCGAAATGCGTTACAACGAGTGGGAGTTTTATCTCTGGAGCGGCGAGAAGGGCTATGACGGGATTACAGGAACCTTTCATACCGTTGATTCTGAGGATATTCCGTACCAGGGCGCTTTTGCAGTCTCCACACGGATCGGCGGCAGCCTGAAGGGACATCTGATCTCAGCGCTGAAGTCGTGTGAGCTGGTGTTTATTCTGGAAAGCGTTCCGGACGGGAAGAAGCGGCTGGCACGGATTTCCGAGGTGTTTTATGACGAAGAGCGCAATTCAGTATTTGCCAATGATCTGATGCGCTGGGAGGAAGAGCGTTCGGCCTGGAGCTATAATGACAAGCTGACCGGGAAGCTGATGGCCAAGATGACCAAAAAGAATGCCGCAGCTATGCGCACATTCATCCGGGAACTGGGACACCTGGCAGCAATGAAACCGATGGAGGAGCCGCTAAAGGAAAGCCTGAAGTCAAAGATTGTGCTGAACGAATGAGGGGGCGTTAGGCGTGGAGCTTGTTTTTTATATCATCCGCTTTGCCCTGCACTTGCTGGTTGTTTTTGGTCTATCGCTGATGGTGAGACCGCTGATTGAGCGGCATTTACGGCAGCTGGGGCAGAAAGTCGATATGCAGATGAATCTTAGAAGGAGTCTGCTCCGCAAAAAAGTCAGCAGGGCGGATAGGCGGATCTGGCTGTACCGGCACCTGGATGACCTGCTGTATTTCGCACACCGGAAATATGAACCGGGAATCAGTGTAATGCGCTTTTCGCTGCAAACAGCCTTTCTATTCGCTGCGGTCTTTGTGTCCACCATGCTTACGCTTAGGGAGCTGCCCGGGCATATGAGCTTCAGCAATCCTTTTTTGGATGGAATCAGCTTCGGGGAACGGATGCCGATTGAGCAGGCCTGGCGGCTTCCGCTGTTTGTATCAGTCCTGGCGGCAAGTATTCCATACCTGCGGATGAGATACACCTGCGCCCAGCGGAAAGTACGGGGAAGCTACGATCTGCTTGATGTGATCAAAATTGCTTCCAAGTTCACGCACCTGTCGGTAGACAGCATTTTGTCGAGGACGGCGGATTTTTTGACCGAGGACAATGTGCTGAAAACTCCGATAAGGCTGCTGGGAGCGGGATTTGCCAATTACAGTAATGAATATGAGCTTAAGGAGGAGGCGATGAGGTTCTCGGGCGCAATCGGCACTACTTTTGCCATAGAGTTTGTATCTGATCTGCTATATTGCGAGAAGGAGGGGACCCGTCATCTCAAAAGCTCGCTGATGATGCTGAACCGCTCGATGGAGCAGCAGCGGGAGACCATTTTGACGGTAAAAGCAGGCAGCCGGGATGCAATCAGTCTGGGGATTTACGGGAATTTAGTTGTGCTGGTATCCTCCGTCGGAACCTTCATGTATATGCTGAAGCCTGATGTCTATTTCAAACTGCAGTTTCAGACGAGCGTCGGTCTTGCTTTTCTGATGGTCATTATAGCCGGACTGTTCGTATCCTTTCTTATCAGTACCATACTTGCCAGACCCAAACTGGACTACCACTGAGGTGATAAAAAGATGGAACGGTTATTGCTTTTGATTGCCATCTGCGGCGTTGTTTATCTAGCCTTGCTTGTTTTTGTGAGCAGCAGCAGCAAACAGGAGCGTTATGCATTACGGCTGGGGATCAAGTGGACATCACTCGGTGAAAAGATGCAAAATGAACGGCTGCAACAGCTGCTGCAATCCGGCGGGCTTTCGGTATCAGCAGGTAAAATCACGATTTTTCGATATTCGGCGGCGTTGCTGTACCTGGCAGTTCAGGCGGTAGGCGGTTTTGTGCAGGTTGCCCCTTTTTCCGGTACGGATTTGCTGATAGCTCTGCTTATCCTGATCGTCAGCAGTCCCATGCGTTATCTGCCGTTTGGCTGGCTACTGGCCTGGCTGCATCAAAAAACGCTGATCCAAAAGGACGGAGAGCTGATCTCCTTCATCCGGCTATACGAGAACAACCGGCTGCGCAAGCGCGGGTATGTACAGTTCGGCGCTTTCTGCGCAGGGACGGCCAATCAATTCCATTACATCCGGCAGGAGCTGTACGAGCTGTCCGAGCGGGCGGTGGATGAGGGGACAGAGAAGGCGATTGAATGGTTTTGCGGAAAATTCCCGGAGAGGCATGCTTTTATCAACGATATCCGCTCAATTCTGCTGGCAACGGAAGGGATGGATGACGATAACGAGGCCGCCAACTATTTGAGGGAGCAGGGCAAGATTATCACCAAAATATCCAGCGATCAGTATTTGAAAAAATGGTCCTTCATCGGCGACGTCTCTACTATTATCAACGTTATTCCCTCTATCGCCACATTCCTGATGATCGTATCGCTCGCGATGCAGTACATTATGCTGATTAAAGGGAATTTTAACGGAGTGGGAATGTTCCAGTGATTCAGATGTGGCAACTATGAAGTTATAACTTTGAGGTTTTTGTTATATTCAAGCACTGATTAAAAATATAAAATGAAAAGGGAGATATTTACAATGAAAAAAGACGCTATTTCGACTGGTTTGTTTATCGCTATCGGGTTCCTTTGTGTGGCAATTGTTATCGCGATTCTTGTCCCTGTAGTCCGTGATGTAATCAATGATGCGGACGATAACAGACCTGTTATTCCTGCTGTGAGTGTAAGTGTGATTCAGTCCAAAGAGCCTGGCCGGGCAATAGCAGTGGTACAAGCCCCAACCCGGTCCATGGTCTAAGCCTTTATGAAAAAAGATTCGATCTCTGTTGCCATGTTTTTGGCCATCGGTTTTGTGATCG
The DNA here is from genome assembly GCF_001517085.1 of Paenibacillus sp. DMB5. Lineage (GTDB taxonomy): Bacteria > Bacillota > Bacilli > Paenibacillales > Paenibacillaceae > Paenibacillus_AQ. Next base: position 45,815 of record NZ_LRAC01000031.1, on the reverse strand, counting down.
CCGGGATTTTTATCACGGCAGCTACCCATATAATCGGCGGCAGCCAGGATGATATCATCGAGCATACCAAACAAGTTGAGCAATACTAGAAGGAGGGACGGGTGTGAAGGAAACGGTCCTCCGGGCATTATTTTTGTGGCTGGTCTTTTTTATTCTTCTTCAGCCCATCTTTACTTACATCGATTATCTGCTCGATCTGCAGGTCAAAGCCAACACCTCCTACATCACGCAAAAGGCAGCTACAGAAGGAATAGTCACCAGCTCTATGAAAAATGAAGTCATTGCCAATCTGAAGGCTGTTGGCTTTCCGGAAGCTTCTATTGTTATTTCCAGCAATACGGAGATTGTGCAGGAGCGTAAACAGCGGCTTGACGTGTACATTATTGCTCCCCGGTTACATTTGTTTCCTTATGACTTCTCGGGAAAGTCTCAGCCAACACGTTATTACGGACACGGTTCAATAATGAGTGAATATCTTGATTGATTGAGGAATGGTTCCGAGCTATGGACTACATAATCAAACTGGCCTTTGTCCTGCTGATCTTTGTCTACTCCTGGTTTTTTCAGATTCAAAATCAGGAGTGGGACATGGTGCGCAGCATGCTGAAAGATGCCAACAACATGGCTGTACACGATGCATCACAGGAGCTTAATGAAGCCGAGCGTGTACGGGGACGCCTGATCATTGATCCCGCTGAAGCGTACAACACCTTCCGGGAGTCACTGCAGTTAAACCTCGGACTTGACGACAGCTTATCCCCTATCACGGGCAGCAGGCTGCAAACACAAGTGAAGATTATGAAATTTGACATTGTCGATGATTCAACCGGAGCGTCTTTTCCGTTCCTTTACGAAGACAGTACCTACGGCATCACCAAATACATACAAGGCCCCTCGGTCATCGCCGTCATCGAGACACAGCACCCGGTCCTGATCTCCCGCTCAAAAGTTCAAGAAGCCATCATTGTACCGGCGGTGCAGGAGTATAGGATGGGGGACTAGGCGGGGGATTCATTAGCTCAAGCCGGCAGTTAAATCTAAAAACATTAAAGGGGATATTATTATGAAAAAGTCGATTGTTAAAGTAACTGCAGCGGTATTGTTGTTGAGTCAGCTGCTCTCAATGGGTGGGGGAGTACAGAATAGTCGGGTCACTGCCGCAGCTGCAGCTCCCAGTTCCGCCAAACCTGCAGCCACAGTTATGACGGATAATTTGTTTAAGTATGGGCTGAAGAAGGATGTTGAGCTGCCTGTTACTCTTACGGCTGGTGGGCTGAGTTATACGCTAGAGAAAATAATGATTTTTGATTTTAAGTCAAAGGAAGCAGTGGCTTTACGGAAGACATACAAATACGGAGAAGAAAGTGGATTGGTGACTGATCCAAAATATATGGTATGGACAAAATTTACTGTGAAAAATAATAGTAATGTAGTTCTTAATACTTCTAATAGTGGTGAAAAGTGGTCTCTGAAATTTCAGAACTTAAAATCTCTTGATCCTGTTTATAGACCTGCGCCAGTTAAGCTTAATGATAAATCTGCAGTAAGCTGGATAAGACTCAATCCTGGAGAACAGTTGTCATCTTATCAAGCCTATTACTACAAAGCAAATTTCAATTATTTTCGGATTAATTTATTTTTTAATGGGGCATTTGCAGAAAAATATATTGTAGAGGAAATATAGATCCTGTTATGAAAAATAGCAAAGTTATCTTATCTTTAATGTTATTGGCTATTGTACTTACAAGTGTTCCACAATTTACGTTTGCAGCTGACTTAAATACTGCATCAATTACTATTCCAGTTTCAACAGGGCTAACAGGCTCTGATAATAGTGCAAAGTCATTTTCATTAGATTTACCTAGTGGAGTTGCACCTTCGTCGATTGTAACAAGTACCATAAAATACACTGGCAATAATACACCAGTGGGAAATCCTTCTCTTACTGATGGGAAGATTAAACTCAATCTCAAAGGGAACCAAACTACTAAAACAATTGATGTACAAGGTTATAGAGCTTCTTATGGGGAACAATACAAAGCCAATATATATAACTCCATTTGGTTATATTCGGATGGAAGACGCTGGCAAATTAATGAGTACGATGAAAAAAATGATGTGAACAATGCGCACCGGGATGTTCTGGCAACTGATGGAGTTCCATCTCAAAACCCACCTTCTACAGTCATTAGTGCAGGCCCTCCTCAAGATACAGCATATTTAAAATGGTACCATGGCTCAAAACTGAGGTGATCGATTCCGGAGATGTTATTCAATCAACCGTCGAAGCGGAAGTTATCGATAAAAGTGGCTATTTAAAAGGGGAGCCGAAATTTAAAAATAACAGAGTTATTATAAATTACTGGATTCCTAACTCTATGCCATTCACAGAAGAAGAAGTTGGTGGTCTTTCCGGTGTTGCGGAAGGTAGAAGATACTCTGCTTTTGTTACGTACTACTACAAGGCCACCGCAAAAGTTACTACATACAGTTATGCAGGTACTGTTACTTTCGATTACAAACTACCTACAGAGCCCACCTTAACCGGCGAGGTCGGATTACTTACCCCTAACCCAAATCCGGAGAAGTACGCGGATAAGGCCGTGCCGGTAAAGTTGTCCCTGAAAGGAACTCTAGCTGCTTACACCGATACATCAAACATCCTGGAATGGGTTTTTTATGCCAAAAAGACAGGTGATGATGCATCTTTAGTCACCAAAAAAGATACGGCAAAGGTGCTGTCCAGTGAGCGGCAATTTGATTTCACCATTTCAAAACAAGAAGCTGCCACACAGCCTGAATTTACTCAGAATTACACTTTGACCGTAACTGTAAGATTTGCTAAGCCGGTGGTTACGGCAGACGGAAGCATATCATCATTAAGTGAGAACTTTACCATTAATGCTGGAACCTATAACGGTCCACCGCCAAGTAGTATACCTATTCCTACACCCACACCGGCTACCGGTAAACCGCCGATTGCCCGAATCACTATGCCTGACCAAGTAGTTGCCGGTGAAAAGTTCATCGTATCCGGAGCCGGGTCCTTCGATCCTGACGGTACAATCGTCAAGTACTCCTGGCAGCATCCTAACGTAAATCTTGCATTATACGGCAAGTCTAGTGATACCTCATACGGCCTAGACTCCATTGACACTACGCAAACCATCACGCTTACAGTTACAGATAATGATGGTCTTACATCCACTACCACACGCGACATTAAGGTAGTAGCTCCTGCACCAAAAGCAAAAATCGAACTCCTGGGAACTTTGAAACAGAATCGGAAGATAACAATACGGAACGGAACTAAGAACATATCCGATGATTTCCCAATCATAGAAGGCAGTACACGCTTTACAATCACCGCAGTCTCTGGCGGAACCAATGCAGATATCAAATATAGTGGAAGTCTTGTAGGGGTAAAAGAAATAGATGTCTTGATGAAAACGCCTGGTCAGTACAAGGCTGCCCTGTATGTTGAAAATACTGCCGGCTACTCCGGAACAACTTCGTGGACGTTCACGGTTGCCCCTGACGAAGCGCCTGTACCGTACATTTCCATGCCATTAATAGTCTACCGTGATCCGGACAATGGAAATAAGGCAAGTGTAACTCTGGAGGACTTCACCGTTTCACCTGACTACGACTATCTGGCAAAAAGAGTCTGGGAATATCGCTATGATTCGGATAACAACGGTAATTTCACAGGAGAAGCATGGGTTCAAATAAATAACGCTAACCTTGACCGCATTAATTTTTATCCGACAAAAGTGGGCAGATACGAGATCCGGCTAACCGTGACAGAAGAATTTGGGCAGCCTACGATAGATGCCTTTGTGACTGCGGCAGATCGCAAATCTGCGAATACTGATACGCAGCCGGTACTCGAACGAATTGTAACGGTTGAAAATCGTCCTCCGACCTCAGATTGGTCATGGTAATGGAGAAGGGATAGGTATTGGTGGAAGAGCGAAAGAAATCATCTGTATATAGATTAATTGGCAAAATCATTTTATGCTTTGCTATGTTTACATCAATGATCCCGTACATGCCAGAGACTGAAGTAAATGCTGCTGACACTACAATCGTCAACTTTATGGATGTGGAGATTCCGGAGTTTAATGGGACTTATGTTACCCCACGGTTTGTAGAAGATGGGAATACGGATAGCTGGGCACAATGGTCACAATATATTGAATCTACAATTACCGCCCACCGTAGCAGCTTTAAAATTACAAACATAAAGTTCAACCGGGTGACGAGGCAACTGACTTATGATATGTCAGAAATCAATATGTCCATCAATATAGACCGGGTTAAAAGAGATCCAGATTCTTCCTGGGGGTTTAATAACATTTACGGCTATTCACAAATATTGGTAGATCAGTGGATTATCGGAGATTTTCAAAGTACGAGTGGATTAATAGAAGAAAATTTTGCTGCTCCTTACTATTACGCATATGGGGCAGCGACTACAATACCAAACCCAGGACCATTCTTTGATGTATATCACAGATACCCAAACACATTTTATAACGAAGCTTTAACACCACATGTATACACGGAAAAGACGATACAGGCTGCTTACTATGTTAATGACTATTCAGTTCGAGATTGGCTTAATAACCGTCTATTAATAAATGATCCCAAAGTGATACGTACAAATTTTAAATTTCAAGATGTTCTGTATAACGGACCCAGCAACACTTATCCTCTGATAGATAAAGTAGAAGCTAAGCTTGAAGTGAATTCACCACCTACGCTTAATTTGACCACTCAAAACGGAGCCACGCTTTATAATGTGGACGGACAAAATATTCTGAATGTTACCGGTTATGCGCAAGATCCGGATAATGAAGAGCTGGATGTCATCGTAGAGGTCCCAAATGTGTATTACCGCCGGATCAAAATCTATAACTCATACACTGCCCAGCAATTTACTGTCCCTATAGATGCCGTTAATGATTCCTTACCGCCAGGCAGTTATACGGGGTCTGTTACAGTAGTAGATAGGCGAAACTATAAAGCGAGCGGGCAATTCACATTCAGCGTAAAAAACAAACTGCTCAATAAAAACTACTATTTAATCAATTCACAGTTTGAGATTGGTACGTCTTATAAGGACTATGAAAGTGATCCACAATATTCAACCCGATTTAGATATGATCATGACCCGACTTTCTTTGACAATCCTTTAGGAACCCTTTCTGATTCTGGTTTATGGCGTTCAACAATGTACACATCATTTGCTTACCCTGGTGTATATAATGCAATTGTTCAAGTCAAGGATAACCCGCAAGGAGATAGTTTTGATGAATTTAGAAAATGGAGCAGAGACAATGAGTCATCGCTTACCTTTCTTATCCATCGGAAGCCAACTGCTCTTTTTGCAGCTAAGCTTATCGGAAACAGTATTCAAATTACTGATAATTCTTATGATATTGACCATACAACTGCATATAACAAGGGGCTAATTGATCGGCAATGGCAGTGGCGGAAAGTGGGCAATGAATCCTGGAATGATGGGCAGCTGAATGCTCGGCCAACTAATGATGGCTACGAAATACGTTTACGTGTCAGAGATATGGACGGGCCGCTTAGTATCGGCGTCTGGTCCGACTGGACATCTCAGGTTCTGGGTACAGGTGCCAATTTACCGCCGGTTGCAAACTTCATTATCGATCCGATTAATGTGAGTTACCGAAAGAGCACGGCAATAACAGATAAATCATATGACCCCGACAATGATTACCTGGACACCTACGAATGGGTAATCCGCAAAAATGGAACCCAGGTGTACTACCACTACGGCGCGTTTACTATTCCGCCAAGCTTAACTAGCTACGGAGCAGGAAGTTATCAGGTTGTCCTGAGGGTAAGAGATAACAGAGGAGCATGGTCCGACTACTACGCGCAATGGGCAAATGTCATCAATCAAAAACCGGTAGCGCAATTCAACATGCCTGCACAAGTGTACCGTGATGATATTGTGGCGATGGAAAATACGACTCCTGATCCGGATGCAGACGGTGATGCACTGGCCTACACCTGGTACGGCCGTAAAGGTAACAGCAGTTATATATACAGCGGCAGCACACGGAACCAGAATGTAGTCATCCGAAATCTGATTAGCGGGCTTGGCATAACAGATAAGGCTGCTATATCACGGGACTGGGAAATGAGGCTTAACGTATCGGATGGCAGCCAGGAGGCTTATGCTACCCGGATGTTTGAAATACTGAATCATGTCCCTACAGCCGAGCTGTCTGGACCTGCGGAAGCCACGCAGTACATCGCGAGGACTTTTACTTCCGGAGCAACCGATCTTGACAGCTCAGATGCAAGCAGCCTGCAGTATTATTGGAGGATCATCGACAGCGAGGGGCAGGCCAGTATCCTTCGCAATCATAAATCAATCGATGTGAATTTCCACCATACCGGAATATATACGGTGGAGCATTGGGTAACCGACCAGATTGGTGCAAAATCTAACGTGGCCAGCCTCAAAGTCACTGTTCGGGAAAATCTGAAGCCCTCTATGACTCTCACGTCCCCGGCTGGCACTGTAATCAGCCCGACTATAATCGATACCAGCATTGCAGGTGATCCAACAATTGCCTGGACTTACATCGATCCGGAGAGTGATCCGCAGGAAAAATACACACTTGAGTTTTACACCAAGGACAGCATTTTGGCCAAAGCGGTAGAAGCTCCAGATAGCAGCGGCACGATAAGGCAATATCAGGTGCCGAATGGGACCTTTGAAAGGTTTAAGCTCTTTACTGTATTGGGGCGGGTTTACTCGATGAACTCCTGGTCGGAAGTCTCCAATGAGAAGGCATTCATCATCGACAATCCGCCGCAGCCCGGGTTTACACTTACAACAGACACTGGCCGTAATGCTGCCCGTTCGCTGATCTATCGTACGGATACACTGACCATTCAAGGAACGGCGACAGATTCTGATATACCTGCAGGCGACAGCATCAGCTACCAATATTATTTAAAACCGTCCGGCGGACCAGAAGGGCTGGCCAGCACGCTAAGTACATTCACCAAGCAGTTCAGCACTAACGGAACCTTTATCTTGCGGCAGGTTGTAACAGATTCGTTGGGGCTCAGTAGAGAGCTGACACAGACGATTACAGTGGCAAACCGCATTCCTGCAGCTAACATCACTTATCCGGGAAGCAGCAGTCAGACCGCTCCAACGGTTGTTAATACACTGACTCCTGTGTTGAAATGGGACTATGAGGATGAGGACGGGGATGCGCAGCAGCGCTATAAAGTGAAAGTCATTAATCTGGCTACCGGGGCTGTTACTGTACAGTCAGGAGAACAGACTTCCTCCGTAGAGGAGTGGCAGATCCCGGCCGGTGCATTAACAGAGAACCAGAAATACGCCGTGGAGGTTGAGGTGTATGACGGATTTAACTGGAGCAGTGTGTCTCCGCGCAAGTATTTTATGGTCAATCTGCTGTCTGTACAAGGTGCTGTGCGCCATACGGCGGAATGGAATAACAACCGTCAGGCTTATAATCTGAAAAGAAGCGGGACAGCAGAGAGTCCGCGGAGCTACAGCGTATTCTGGGCGGGAGAGAGCTTCGTGCTGCATTCGAACGCAACAGGGATGCCGGATACAATTGAGGTCGCGATGACGGGAGGGTACCGGACCATGCTGACCCCGAATGACAGCGGCAAGACGCTGTGGAGCGGTGAGCTGTATGATTCATCATTCGAAAGGCTGCCCGACGGGCCGGTCACGTTTACTTTTACAGCAAGGAATGCATATAGCACCAAAACAGATACGGTAACGGTGACCATTCAGGGGGACTGGCAGGATTATTTTCAAAGTCACCGGATAAAATAGCGGATTGTGCTGGCGTATAGCCTTATAACACGGGCTGAGGACGAATCTTCAAACGATTCCCTCGGCCCGTTCTTCTGCCAGCAGAAGTCTGCGTGCGGTTGATGCTGCTGTGGAAGAGGCAGTTACTTTTGCTGTGTTTATGTAGGTGTTACCTTGTGTTAGGTGCATATAATAGGACAGTTTACCGCTGTATATTTTACTTGCGCACAGGGATTCAGCGAAATCCTCAGGTGTGACAAAGTAGGAGGGCTTGGCCACGGGCCGGCAGGAAGCCTCCTCACAGACAGAAGCGACAAAATGGGAGCAGAAATAGGCGTCCTCGCGGTTGAATTTTACGTTCAGCAGTACTCCGATCAGGCCAAGCAGGTGATATTTGTAGCGCTTCTGGTTCTCCATCATGCCCTGTACATGGTTGTACATGGTATCGTATTCCTCAAGACTCACATTCATCTCATAGACCGCGCAATCCGCCGTACTGTAAAAAGGATGGTCAAAATGCTCGCGGATCAGTCCGGCCACAAACGGGTTATGCACTTTTTTCCGGCCGAAGCTGTAGACCTCCTGCAGTTCCCGGTCAAAGGCAATCGAAGCATGATTCAACTCAGCTTTGGTGAACCATTTGATTAATCCGCTGAAGGCGGTGCCCGTTCCGGTCAGTACGATATAAATGTTTTTGCGTGCATTCATGCTCAAGATTCCTTTCTGCTGGAAGTTATGGATAATCCGGTAAAATCCTCGTTAGGTAACTTCATCTTACTGTATAATCCGTCTCCGGGAAACAAACTTTAGTCTTAACCTGAAACTGGACTAAAGGCTAAGTACCTGGTCTTGAGACCAGTATGTGATGTGCAGATTAGATGATGTTTCTGTGTGCGGCCAGTGCATAATCCGGCGGGAATCAGCAGAATATAAGCTGTTGAAAGCCTGTGTTTTGCAAAAACAATTGGTAATGCTTCCACATTAGTGATACAATAATAGTCAAAATGACATTCTTGATTTAGAGGAGGATTATTTTAATGACTGAGCAGGCAAAAGAGCAAGCAATCCATAAGGAAGAAAATTCGACGGTGGATAACCTGGCGATCACTACGATCCGTACGCTCGCTATCGATGCTATCGAAAAAGCTAACTCCGGCCACCCGGGTATGCCGATGGGTTCCGCACCGATGGGTTACCAACTGTTTGCCAAAACAATGAATCATAATCCAGATCACCCGACATGGGTTAACCGTGACCGTTTTGTATTGTCCGCGGGACACGGCTCTATGCTGCTGTACAGCCTGCTGCACCTGAGCGGCTACGACCTGCCGATGGAAGAACTGAAGCAGTTCCGCCAATGGGGAAGCTTGACTCCAGGCCATCCTGAGTTCGGTCACACTGCAGGTGTTGATGCGACTACCGGTCCGCTGGGACAAGGTATCGGTATGGCAGTAGGTATGGCTATGGCTGAAGCTCAGCTGGCAGCTACTTATAATAAAGACAATCACAACGTAATCGACCACTATACGTACGCAATCTGCGGCGACGGTGACCTGATGGAAGGTATCTCCTCCGAATCCGCCTCCCTGGCAGGACACCTCAAGCTGGGCAAGCTGATTGTAATGTACGATTCCAATGATATCTCGCTCGACGGCAAGCTGAACCTGGCATTCTCCGAGAATGTTGCACAGCGTTTTGAAGCTTACGGCTGGCAGGTTCTGCGCGTTGAGGACGGTAACGATCTGCCGGCGCTGGGACAGGCTATTGCTGATGCACAGGCAGATACAAGCAAGCCTACCCTGATCGAAGTTAAAACGGTTATCGGCTACGGAAGCCCGAACAAACAAGGTAAAGGCGGCCATGGCGGTACTCACGGTTCCCCGCTGGGCGCTGACGAAGCGAAGCTGACTAAAGACTTCTACAAATGGGTATATGAAGAGGACTTCTTTGTACCGGATGAAGTACGTGCACGTTTTGCTGAAGTGAAGGAAAAAGGGATTGCCGCAAATAAAGCCTGGGACGAGAAATTTGCAGCCTACAAAGCAGCTTATCCAGAGCTGGCAGCACAGTTCGAAACAGCAATCAGCGGTGAGCTTCCTGAGGGCTGGGATGCACAGCTTCCGTTCTTCACAGCAGAAGACAAAGCCGTGTCCACCCGCGTTGCTTCCGGTAATGCACTGAACGGACTGGCAGCCGGAGTTCCGCAGCTCGTGGGCGGTTCTGCTGACCTTGAGAGCTCCACAATGACTCACCTGAAAGGCCTGACCCAGTTTACTTCCGAATCCTATGACGGCCGCAACATCTATTTCGGCGTACGTGAATTCGGTATGGCTGCTGCAATGAACGGGATTGCCCTGCACAGCGGTCTCAAAGTATTCGGCGGAACGTTCTTCGTATTCACCGATTACCTGCGTCCGGCTGTCCGTCTGGCATCCATCATGAAGCTGCCGGTAACCTATGTCCTGACTCATGACAGTATCGCTGTCGGTGAAGACGGTCCTACACATGAACCAATCGAGCAGTTGGCTTCCCTGCGCATTATTCCGGGTCTGACTGTAATCCGTCCGGCTGATGCCAACGAAACATCCGCGGCTTGGGCATATGCGCTTGAGAACACTGCTAACCCTGTGGCACTGGTGCTTACCCGCCAGAATCTGCCGATCCTTGCCGGAACTGTAGAAGGCGTACGTGAGAACATCAAACGTGGCGGATACGTTGTGTCCGATGCCAAGAACGGTACTCCGCAGGCACAGATTATTGCTACAGGTTCCGAAGTACAGCTGGCTGTAAAAGCTCAGGCAGCGCTGGCTGAAGAAGGCATCGATGTACGTGTAATCAGCTTGCCGAGCTGGGATCTGTTCGAGAAACAGGACAAAGCTTACCGTGATTCCGTTATCCTGCCTGAAGTTAAGGCTCGTCTGGCAGTGGAAATGGCACAAACCTTCGGCTGGGAGCGTTACACAGGCGATCAGGGCGACATTCTCGGTATCACTACCTTCGGCGCTTCCGCGCCTGGCGATATCGTAATGAAAGAATATGGCTTTACAGTAGAAAATGTAGTCAGCCGCGTTAAAGCCCTGCTATAATAGACGGAATAAACATAAAGGGGAGAATAAGCGCATGAGTCAGTTTACCAACGCAACAGTTCACAAAGCAGCCAATATCTATTACGATGGAAAAGTAACCAGCCGTACCGTCATTCTGGAGAATGGCACGAAGGTAACGCTCGGCATCATGCTGCCGGGTGTGTATGAATTCGGTACGGAAGGTCCGGAAACCATGGAGATCCTGTCCGGCGATCTGAAGGTTCTGCTTCCCGGTACTGACGTCTGGAAAGAAATCAAGGGTGCTGAAACGTTCCACGTTCCCGGCAACTCCAAGTTTGCGCTGGAAGTATTCGCTTTAACTGATTATTGCTGTTCTTACCCGAACCTGTAATTTCATCTGTTCTACAGAAAGAAGCTCTGCTTAATTGCAGGGCTTCTTTTATTTGTCTGCCGATTCGCGATTGTGTACTGCCTTATACCTGACTTGGCAGCAGTATTAGATTTCGCAGAAAAATGTTGAATATTGACGATATACGGACATTCTCTTATACTTCCACTAGCTGCTAGAGTACATAGATTAGTAGGAGGCATGAAGATGAAAGGTTCGCGGAAGTACAGGCGGGTACATAAGGTTTGGCTGGGCTTGTGGAGTTGTATGCTGCTGGTCCTGTTACTATCAATAAAACCGGCAGAGGCATCTGCATCGGCGGCTGTTGTGAATCCCAACCAGATCTATTCTTACACTATTATGCAAAGAGATATTGAACGTTTGGTGAAAGCGTATCCGGATCTGGTATCTATGGAGTCGCTGGGACAAAGTCCATACGGACGGCAGCTATGGGCTGTAAAGCTGGGCAGAGGGGAAGCCGTGCTGTCTCTGAACGGTTCCCATCACGCCAGAGAGTGGATGACAAGCACGGTGCTGATGAAAATGATCGACACTTATGCCGGGGCCTACGTGAATAATACAACTATCGCTGGTTACAATGTCCGCCGGCTGCTGGACGAGGTAAGCATCTGGATCGTTCCGATGGTCAATCCCGATGGGGTTACCTTGTCCCAGCAGGGCACCGCAGGACTGCCGGCAGAGCTGGCCAAGACGCTGCAGCGTTATAACGGCAACAGTACAAACTTTAGCCGCTGGAAGGCGAATATGCAGGGAATCGATCTTAACCGCCAGTATCCGGCGAACTGGAGTACTATTAAGAATGCGGGCGCCTTCCCGTGGTATCAGAATTATAAGGGGCAAAGACCCGGCCAGGCACCGGAAGTCCAGCTGATGATGGACTTCACCCGCCGTATTGATCCGGAGGTAACAATCTCCTATCATAGCTCAGGTGAAATTATTTTTTGGCATTTTAATACCCTTAGCGCTAATGTAGCCCGCGATCAGGCAATGGCCCGTGCACTTAGCCGGATGACCGGATATGCTCTGGTGGCCCCGGAGAAGAATCCTTCGGGTGGAGGATACAAGGATTGGTTCATCCAGGAGTTTGGCCGTCCCGGATTTACAGTTGAAATCGCCAAATATGCCGGGGAGAGCAATGTTCCGTTAAGCCAGTTTGCTAGCGTCTGGAACGATAACCGGGCAGTTGGTCTCTACTCCGGGCTGCAGTCTCATTCCTTATGGCTGAACAAGCAAAAGGTCCAGTATCTTCAGCAGTCCATGAGTGTATTAGCCGGAACAGAGATGTATCCAAAGATAGGGGTGGTGACCGGCGGTATCAGCATTCAGCCGCAAATGCTGCATGTAACCGCCAAAAAAGGGGACTGGTATCAGGTGCAGGCAGGTGAAGGCACCGGCTGGATTCACCCCTCCCCTGGAAAGCTGACAATGGTCGAGGAGATTGAAGCGGCAGCTGTACTGAATCAGAGTGTACCGGCGTACAAATATCCGGACACCTATGCTCCTAAGGTAATTATGCTGGAGCCTCAGACAGTTCAGGTGACCGGCCGATGGGGCAACTGGCTGCAGGCTTTAACCCCGGCAGGAAGCTGGTGGATTGACGGCCGTACGGCAGAGCTGCGGTGGCCCGTTGAGGACGAAGGACAGGGAGCGGCAACTGAAGGTGAAGGCTCAGGGCAAATCACCGCGGAGCCAGTGAGCGCCCCGGAAGTGTAAGGCAATCCATTTACCGGAGCCAGTTATCCCTACAAAAAAGGTGTTCCAACTGCCGCAATGCGGGCTGTGGAACACCTTCTTTAATTGAACTGTACCAAAGTTACTCCTGGTTTGCCGTGTCTGAACCGATCTTCCGGCCAATCCAGTCCTCATAGGTTTTGACTACTGCGGACAGATCCTCGTCACCGTAGCCTTGTGTGTATCCGGCCTGGAACATGCTCTTTGCCAGTCCGAGCATGGGTGCAGGTACACCTGTGGCATCGCTGAGTGCCGATGCGAGCTTGAGATCCTTCAGCATAAGCGCCAGTGAGAACTGGTTGCTGAAGTCATTCTCAATAATTTTACGGCCTTTCAGCTCAGCCTGTTTGCTGCCTGCGGAGCCGTTCTGGACCAGTTCCAGGAACTTGTCTGCCGGAACGCCGTTTTTCACGGCGATGGAGAAGCCTTCGGCAAGGGCAACGTTATGAATGCCGACCATGGTATTGTGGGCCAGCTTGGCCACTGCGCCGCTGCCGTTCTCACCCATATGCAGCAGCAGGCGGCCCATCGTATCAAACAGGTCACGGTGTGCTTCAATAACGCTGGCGTCGCCGCCGACCATGAATACAAGCGTACCCTCGATCGCAGCAGGCTTACTGCCGGTTACAGGGGCATCAAGGAAGCTGCCGCCGCGTTCTTCCACGGCTGCCGCGACTTCTTTGACCAGTCCCGGAGAAATAGTGCTGGAGTCGATGATTACCGCCCCCGGCTTGAGCACGGCCAGAATGCCGTTCTCTCCGTAAAAAACCTCACGGATCGAATCGTCATTGCTGATCATGGTAATAATAACATCCTTGTCCTGTGCTGCGGCTTGAGGGGTAGCTGCAACAGCAGCGCCTGCTTGCTCCAGTGGCTTGCATTTTGCCGCAGTACGGTTGTACACCGTAACCTGATATCCGCCTTTGAGCAGATTTTCCGCCATGGGAGCCCCCATGGTTCCGAGTCCGATAAAGCCGATCTGTTTCATTCCATCTCCGCCTTCACTTTTTTTCTACATTCTATCACGGCATATGGGGTTGTTCCACCGTGTTAGCAGAGCATGCTGTATCAGCAAACGCTTTCATGTAATTCCCGAAAACATATTCCAAAAGCCGGCGCTGTGCCCTAAGACCTTGCCAGTCAAGGCAAATTAAAGTATCCTAGATTATAAAGTTGTAACAAACGGTGTCAAATCCAAAGAGATAAACAGGAGGTTACCATAACCGATGTCCAAGAAGATTAATTTTGACTACAGCAAAGCGCTGTCCTTCTTTAACCAGCATGAAATTGACTACTTTGCTGCTCCGATTAAACTAGCCCATGAGCAACTGCATAATAAGACTGGGGCCGGCTCCGATTTCCTGGGCTGGATTGATCTCCCGACCGCATATGACAAGGAAGAGTTCGCCCGTATTCAAGAGGCAGCCAAGAAGATCCAGAATGATTCCGATGTCCTGATCGTTATCGGTATCGGCGGTTCGTATCTGGGAGCGCGTGCTGCGATTGAAGCACTTACTCACTCCTTCTACAATAATCTGCCTAAGGATCAGCGCAAGACTCCGGAAGTATACTTCGCAGGTAATAACATCAGCTCTACATACATCACGCACCTGCTTGACCTGGTTGAAGGCAAGGACTTCTCCGTTAACGTGATCTCCAAATCCGGGACAACCACTGAACCGGCAATCGCGTTCCGCATTTTCCGCGCAGCGCTGGAGAAGAAATACGGCAAGGAAGAAGCACGCAAACGCATCTATGCTACAACAGACAAGGAGAAGGGCGCACTCAAGAAGCTGGCTACTGAAGAAGGCTACGAGTCGTTCATCATCCCTGATGATGTAGGCGGACGATATTCCGTACTGACACCTGTAGGACTTCTGCCGATTGCTGTAGCAGGCATTGACATTGAAGAAATGATGCAGGGTGCCGCAGCCGCAGCCGATGAGTTCAACAATCCGGATGTAGCTACCAACCAGAGCTATCAATATGCTGCAGTGCGCAACGCATTGTACCGCAAAGGCAAAACGACAGAAATCCTGGTCAACTACGAGCCTTCCCTGCACTTTGTCTCCGAATGGTGGAAACAGCTGTACGGCGAAAGTGAAGGCAAGGACTACAAGGGGATCTATCCTTCTTCTGTTGACTTCTCTACAGATCTTCACTCCATGGGACAGTTCATTCAGGAGGGTAACCGCAACATCTTCGAAACGGTTATCCAGGTTGAGCAGGTTCGTCATCACATTACGCTCGAAAGCGATGCTGACGATCTTGACGGATTGAACTTCCTGGCCGGTGAAACGGTTGATTTTGTCAACAAGAAGGCATTCCAGGGAACGCTGCTGGCGCACACAGACGGACAAGTGCCGAACCTGGTTGTGACCATTCCAGATCAAACTCCATATACTTTTGGTTATCTGGTTTACTTCTTTGAAAAAGCCTGCGGTATCAGCGGATATCTGCTGGGCGTTAATCCGTTCGACCAGCCGGGTGTGGAAGCATACAAGAAGAACATGTTCGCACTGCTGGGCAAACCGGGCTACGAAAAAGAAAAAGCCGAGCTGGAAGCCAGACTTACTGAATAGAACTACAGCACACCGCAGATCTTTCATACAAATGTAGTAACTGGGAGCAGTCCATAGGTTAACCATACCGGGGCTGCTCCTAAACTATATCAAGTTAATAAATACAGGTAAGGACTGGATTAAGGATGCTTGAACAATATCGGACGGTGCGTTCTCCCGGGTCTCGGGAAGTCGTAATTCGTAAGTCGCGGTTTATCGGCCATGTCATGCCGGTGGACAATGAAGAAGAGGCTATGCAATTTATCGAGGACATCAAGAAGCAGCACCGCAATGCGACGCATAACTGCTCTGCTTACATGATTGGCGAAAGAGATGAGATTCAAAGACAGTCAGATGACGGGGAACCGAGTGGAACGGCCGGGAAACCGATTTTGGAAGTAATCCGCAACCAACAAGTTAAAAATGTAGCAATCGTCGTTACCCGTTATTTCGGAGGCATTATGCTGGGTGCAGGCGGACTGATCCGGGCCTATGCTGACGGCGCTGTGCTGGCGCTTGAGGCTGGAGAAGTCATAACCAGGGTGCTGAGGCGTGAGGTCTTCGTACAGATCGATTATACGTGGCTGGGCAAGGTCGAGAATGAGCTGCGTGCCAAAGGCACCAAAACAGGTGAAACTTCCTTTACGGATACAGTGACGCTGCTGTGTCTGCCGCGAAATGATGAAGGTGACGCTTTTGTAGCATGGATAACGGATCTTACCCAGGGGCAAGCGCTGGTTACAGAAGGGCGGCGGCTTTACTTCAGCGAAGGGGAATAGATTATGGCAAGAAGAGCAGTGGAGCGGGAGTTGTCGAGAGAGAGAATTCTGGAGGCGGCCAGGCATCTGTTCATCACCAAAGGATACCGTGCAATTTCAATGCGCAGCATCGGACAGCATCTGGGGTACAGCCATGGCTCGCTCTATTATCATTTCAAGGAAAAAGCGGAGCTGTTCTACGCGATTGTGGTTGAAGACTTCAATCATGTGGCAGGTCTGCTCAGTGAGGCAATGAATAATCCGCCTGAACCAGGAATGACCCGGGTGGAACAGCTGGTAATGGAATTTATCCGTTTTGGACTGGATCATCCGCATCAGTATGAGATCATGTTCATGATCCGTGACGAAGAGCTTCTGGCTTATTGCCGGGCAGAACAGGGCCGATGTTTTGAGTTATTCGCAGGCATTGTACGCCGGCACATGAAGGAAGAAGGCTATGTTTCCGAGGATTGGCAGAGTGTTCCGCTGACATTGTTTTTGTCCGCGCACGGATTTATTTCTTATTATATCCAGGATAAAGTATCGTTTGATGATGTTAAACAGGCGGCTCTTACCCATATAAAGGTACTTAGCCGCAGTTTGTAGGCTGTCATCCTTTTTTGGGGCTTACCGCTTTAGAGCTGTGCATTGGTATAACTTTGCATAGTGAAAGTGTTATAGAAACTATATATTATATAGAGGCGGCTCCGCCCTAAATGGCGGAGCCGTATTTTTAATTGTTTCCGCAGAATTTTCTATCCCTCAATAATTTTTACATAATATTGGCGGTGTCTGGGCCCGTCGAACTCGCAGAAATAAATGCCCTGCCAGCGGCCCAGCAGCAGCGAGCCCTCATGAATGATGATGCTTTGGGACGGACCAGCTGTTATCGATTTCAGATGGGAGGCAGTATTACCTTCCCCGTGGCGGTATTTCGGATGCTCCCAAGGATACACCTCGTCCAGCCTCATCAGCACGTCGTGCTTCACATCCGGATCGGCATTTTCGTTAATGGCGATTCCTGCAGTGGTATGCGGGCAGTAGACCACAGCAATGCCGCTTTGCACTCCGCTCTTTTTTACATAGGAAATAACTTCACGGGTAATATCACGTAATTCGTCCCGTTTGCTGGTCGAAATCTCGATAGTATGTAACATAATGCTATCCCCTCCCTGTGCTATAAATAAAATATACTATAGTTTACCCCAAAATGAACGAAAGTAATTGACGGACACAAGCGGCTTTGGTAAAGTAGTGATAATTATAATACCAAGTATATTAATAGGAATAATGCTGGCTGTAATGGCTACTATACCGACCGGATATCCGGAGGTGGGGGGACTTCTAATTTGAATTCGCTGCTTAGACACAAGGGCTGGACCTGGGGATTCCGCACAACGATTCTGCTGTATTTTGTCGTGCTGATTGTTTTGCCGATACTCGGCGTATATTACAATTCCTTTTCGCTGGGCTTCAGCACCTTTATCGAAAGTGTAAGCGACCCGATTGCCTGGAAATCGGTCCTGTTAACACTGAAGCTGGCGGTTATCGCCACTGTCATTAATGTTCTGCTGGGTACGATGATTGCCTGGGTATTGATCCGTTACCGGTTCCCCGGTAAGGCGCTGCTGAACAGCCTGGTCGATCTGCCTTTTGCCTTGCCGACGGCGGTCGGAGGCCTGATGATTCTGCTGCTGCTGGGCCCAGGGAGTCTGATCGGCGGACTGGCGGAGAAGCTCGGCTTCGAGATTGTGTTCCATCAGCCGGCGATTGTCATTGCGATGATCTTCGTAACGTTCCCGTTCGTGATCCGGGCGGTACAGCCGCTGCTGGAGGAGCTTGACCCATCCGAGGAAGAAGCCGCTTATACGATGGGCGCGGGGAGCAGCCGGGTATTCCGGCAGGTGATTCTGCCCTCAATGGCTCCTGGAATGATCAGCGGCGGTATGCTGGCCTTTTCGCGGGCGCTGGCTGAATTCGGTGCAGTCGTGCTGGTAGCCGGCAATATTCCAGGACGGACGCTGGTGTCCTCGGTCTTTATTTTCGGTGAAGTGGAAAGTGATAATCCCGTAGGTGCTGCGGCGGTGTCGGTCATTCTGCTGACCCTGTCCTTCCTGATCCTCTGGCTGATTAATTTGCTGCAGATGCGGGGGAGAAGATCATGAGAAAACTATGGATTATCCTGACTTATCTCGTATTTATCCTGCTGATTGCCGCCCCGCTGGGAAAAATGGCGACGGAGGCGTTCAAGGGCGGGTTTAGCGGATTCTGGGCCTCGCTGTCGAGACCTGAGGCGCTGCACGCGCTGATGATGACCGGGTTAGTGGTAGTAGTGGTTACACTGCTGAATACCCTGTTCGGCATTATGCTGGCGCTGTATCTGGTGCGGGCGAACTGGCTGGGCAAACGGCTGAAGGGTCTGCTGAACAGCATTGTCGATCTGCCGTATGCCGTATCGCCGGTTATCGGCGGGCTGATGATTGTCCTGCTGCTCGGTCCGGACAGTGCGCTGGGGGCGCTATTTGAACAGATCGGGGTCAATATCGTTTATGCTTTTCCCGGCATGGTCATTGCGACTCTGTTCGTGACCTTCCCGCTGATGGTGCGAGAGGTAATGCCGGTGCTGCAGGAGATCGGTTCACAGCAGGAGGAGGCCGCTTCGACGCTCGGGGCATACGGCTGGACAACCTTTTGGAAGGTTACCTGGCCTTCCATCCGCTGGGCGGTCATTTATGGCGTAATCCTGACGGTGGCCCGCTCTCTGGGGGAATTTGGCGCCGTGCTCGTTGTATCGGGTAACATTATGAATAAAACACAGACCGCAACTACGCTGGTCTACCAGGATGTAGAGAACTTTAATGTAACGGCTGCGGGCGGGGTGGCTCTTGTGCTGGCTGCTTTCTCCGCAGGTCTGCTGCTGCTGATGGAATGGAGTAAGAGACGAAAGGGTGTGCATTAGAGATGCATGTAGAGGTTCGGGGACTAAATAAGCATTTTGGAGATTTTCACGCCGTGAAGGACGTTAATTTCGGTATTACCAAAGGTCATCTGATCGGCCTGCTCGGCCCGAGCGGCGGCGGCAAAACCTCGATTCTGCGCATGCTGGCAGGACTGGAGACACCGGATAGCGGTGAAATTGTTTTTCACGGCAAAACGGTTAACAATCTTCCGCCGCAGGAGCGCGAAATCGGCTTTGTGTTCCAGAACTATGCGCTCTTCAAGCACATGACCGTGTATGAGAATATTGCTTTTGGGCTGAAGGTCAAGAAAGCGAACAAGAATACGATCCGTGACCGGGTTACAGAGCTCGTTGAGCTTACCGGACTCAAAGGATTCGAGAAGCGTTATCCGCATCAGCTGTCAGGCGGGCAGCGCCAGCGTGTCGCTTTTGCCCGGGCGCTTGCGCCTGAGCCGCAGCTGCTGCTGCTGGATGAGCCGTTCGCCGCAATCGACGCGAAGATACGCCAGGAGCTGCGCTCGTGGCTGCGCGAGCTGATTGAACGGGTCGGGATCACCTCAATCTTCGTCACGCATGACCAGGATGAGGCGATTGAAGTGGCCGATGAGATTATGATCATCAATCAGGGACGTTTGGAGCAGAAGGGAACCCCGTGGGATATTTATAAAGAGCCCAAGACACCGTTCGTGGCCACCTTTATCGGTGAATCCACACTGATCGAGAGCACCAGCGAGCTGAAGGGCTTCAAGAATGCCGGAGGCAGCAAGCCGACCAAGGCGCTGATCCGTCCCGAGTATATCGAAGTCGGACATCTGCACGAGTTCAAAATGGCCTCAGCCACAGAGCAGGGCATCGTGAAGCATCTGCACTTCCGCGGCAGCGAGTGGCTGGTAGAGGTAGAAGTAAACGGGCACAAGCTGGTGACGTACCGCTCGCTTGAAAAGGAGACCCTTACACCGGGCCAGGAAATCTCCGTGCTGGTCCACCGTGCTTATCTGTTCAATGACGAGCGCAGCTGGATTCAGGAGAACGGGCTGAAGGAAGATCCGATGCCTGTGTTTATCTAAGTAAAGGATGTGTGCCGGTATGAGGGTTCACAAAAGGAGCAGACAACTGCACGGATGGCTGGCAGCCCTGATGCTGGCATTGCTCGCACTGGCTCTGGCCGGCTGCGGAGACGGTAAGGAAACGGCAGAAGGTGAAGCGGCTCCCCAGCAGGGCGATTTGACCCTGGTGGTCGGAGCGTACAGCGTGGTCAAAGATGCAATGGGCGACATTCTGCCCCTGT
Organism: Paenibacillus sp. DMB5; assembly: GCF_001517085.1. GTDB lineage: Bacteria > Bacillota > Bacilli > Paenibacillales > Paenibacillaceae > Paenibacillus_AQ. The sequence goes on along the minus strand of NZ_LRAC01000031.1, from coordinate 25,210 downwards.
TCGCGGCGGACTGGAAGGCCAAGACTGGCCAGACTATTGTTTTTCAGGAATCCTATGAGGCTTCGGGAACGCAGGCCAGAGCCATAGCCGGCGGTTTTGAAGCGGATGTGACCCTGCTTGCGCTGGAGGGTGATGTTGAGAAGCTGGTCAAAGCGGGACTGGTTGCGGATACCTGGAAGGAGCACGGTGCTGACGGCATGATTACCCGTTCGGTGGTGGCGCTGGGGACACGTGAAGGCAACCCGAAGGGAATTAAGGACTTTACCGATCTGGCGAAGCCGGGTGTGAAGGTGCTCTACCCCAACCCTAAGACCTCCGGCGGAGCACAGTGGGATATCAACGCGATCTATGGAGCGGGCCTAAAGATGTCCGAGGAGCAGACGGGAACGAAGGACCCTGCGGCGGCAAAAGCTTTTCTGGAGCAGGTACATGCTAACGTGGAATCTCTGGATAAAAGCGGGCGGGCCTCGATGGCGGCTTTTGAATATGGCGTAGGCGATGTTATCGTTACCTATGAGAATGAGCTGCTGGCGCGGATCGCCAAAGGCGTGAAGTATGAAGTCATTATCCCTAAGGATACGATTCTGATTGAAAATCCGGCAGCAGTCGTGGACAAATATGTGGATGAGCGCGGTACACGGGAAGCTGCCGAAGCGCTGGTCGATTATCTGTCGACACCTGCTGCGCAGGAGGTATTCGCGGAGCATGGCTTCCGTCCGGTGAACGAGCAGGTCTATGCGGCCAATGAGAGCCGTTATCCGGTTCCGGCGGGGCTGTTCGGCATCGATTATCTCGGCGGCTGGACGGAAGTCCGGGAGACGCTGTATTCCAAGCGCGGCATCTGGTATCAGGTGCTGGCGGGCATTTAGCGGTTCAGCGGAGGCTCTTCCGGCCGGCAAGGGAAAACAACAATGAAGGTAAGCGGGGCCGTTCCTCCAGAGCTGGAGGGCGGCCTTTTTGATGCGGAAAAAGGGGCGGAGGGGAGGAATGGATGAGATGAACTCCGATATGTACTATAATGAGGGTTACTAATCTTAGCTGTTTGAACTGGAGGAGCGAGTGCAGATGGATACGTTGGTGTTTTTGGGGACAGGCGACGCAATGGGCGTACCCCGGGTGTACTGCAGCTGTGAGACCTGCATGGAGGCGAGAACAGGCGGGCTGAATGCCCGGCTGCGCTCATCCGTGCTTATAGATAACGGCAGTGATTTTTTTGCGATTGACTGCGGGCCGGACTGGCGGCGGCAGATGGAGCAGCAGGGGCTGCGCAGCATGCGCAGAATGCTGATTACCCATGCCCATTTTGACCATATCGGCGGGCTGCCGGAATGGGCGGATGCCTGCCGCTGGATGGGCTACAGAGGAGAGCTGTATGCTCCGGCCGAGGTAATCCCGATTATTCAGCGGCAGTACCCGTGGCTGGGCGGTCATATTGATATGATTGCCTGTGACGAGGGGATCGAACTGGACGGCTGGCAGATCAGTACCTGGCGGGTGAATCACGGCAAGAACGGCTACTCTTACGCATACAAGCTGGAGAAGGCTGAGTATACATGGGTTTATTGCTCCGATTCCATCTCACTCGGACCGGAGGAGTACGCTCCGATGCACGGAGCTGACCTGCTGGTGCTGGGCACCAGCTTCTATTATGAAGCGGCTGAGCTCTCCACACGCTCCGTGTATGATATGACGGAAGCGGCAGAGCTGCTGAAGGTGGTCCAGCCGGCCCGCACCATCTATACGCATATGTCGCATGACGTTGACATCCGCAAGGACTACATTTTGCCGGAGGGCGTTACATTGGCGGTTACCGGGATGAGGGTTGCGCTGGAGCGGGTGTGAGTCGGGCTGGGGGCTGAACGGTTGGAATAATGGGAGGAATGCCCTTGATTCGGGAGCGGATGGCCGAATGAGTAAATTGAAGGGCAAAAATGCCTTTGAATTAGCCGCTGACGGAATGAGCGAAATGAAGGGCATAAATGCCCTTGATTTGGCCGCAGGCCGCCGAACGCACATAAGATTTATCACTTCCAGAAAAAGGTTTTCCAAATATAATTCCGGGAAGGAGATTAAATTAGAAAATAGGAGGGGCTAATAATATGGCTGAGCCGGTAATTCCCATTTTGCTTGATATTCCTGAAAGTATAGAGTCGGAGCGCCTGCTGATCCGGGCAGCGCAATGGGGCGACGGAGTGAAGATGAACGAGGCAATCATGGAGAGTCTGAATGAGCTGCAGCCGTGGATGATCTTCGCCCAAAAGGCGCAGACACCAGAGGAAAGTGAAATCTTCGTACGGGAAGCACGGATCAATTACTTGAAGCGCACTAACATGCATATGAACATCTATAACAAGGCTGACGGAACATTCGTCGGCTGCAGCGGGCTTCACCATATAGACTGGGATGTCCGTGCGTTTGAAATGGGCTACTGGATCAGAACCTCCTGCTCCGGAAAAGGGTACATGACGGAGGCAGTAAATGCGATCACGGATTTCGCCATTCATGAGCTTGGGGCTAACCGGATTGAAATCCGCTGCAGCGGACGCAATGCCAAAAGCGCTGCCGTAGCAGAACGTGCCGGTTATAAGCTGGATGGAGTGCTGCGGCTCAACACCCGCGGCTTTGACGGAGAGCTGCATGACAGCAAAGTGTATGCCAAGGTGCGCGGAGCGGAATATTAGCCGGAAGCGGACTTGCGAGACTACGCGGGATTTGCGTATTACCAGATCGGCCTTATAAGAGGATGGCAAGCAATAAAAAGGGTGCGCTGCGCCGGTTGATTGGAGAACCGGCGGCAGCGCACCCTTTTGCTATAAATTTAAAAAACTATTCTACTGTCTTCAAAATAAACTTGTCGATCGCATACTTCACGCCGTCTTCATTGTTGCTGAGGGTGACGAAATCGGCAATTTCCTTGAGCGCAGGAATAGCATTGGCCATAGCCACACCAAGACCGGCCGCTTCGAGCATCTCATGGTCATTCCAGGAATCGCCGACAGCGATCGTTTCGGACAGCTCGCAGCCGAAGTGGCCGGCCAGGAACTCAAGCGCGATGCCCTTGGTGCCTTCACTGTGCATGATTTCGAGGAAGTGCGGTTTGGATTTGGTAATGTGGACGGAATCGCCCAGCAGCTCCCGCAGGATCGGGGACAGCTCGTCCAGGTAGGCCGGGTCGTCGATGATGAGCATTTTTGGAGTCTTCTGCGGAACGAGCTTGTTCTCCCAGTCCGGTTCAATGAAGTATTGAGTCCGGTTCAGCTGGGAATATTCAATCAGCTTCTGGTTCTCTTCACGCGCATACAGCTTGTCATCAATATAAGTCTGCAGGTGCAGATCGTGCTCCACACAATACTGGAAAAGCTTGCGTACAGCATCCTGCGGCACATAACGCTCGTAGAGCACTTTTTCGTCCATCAGGTTCTTGACCAGGGCCCCCTGGTAAGTGATAATCGGCACGTTAAGGCCGGTCTGGCGGGCAATAGCCTGAGCGGAAGCATAAGCGCGTCCGGTGGCCAGAGTTACTACCACACCTGCAGCGACAGCCTGCTCAAGCGCGGTCTGGGTGGCAGGGGTAACTTCCTTGTCATCATTAATTAATGTGTCGTCGATGTCAATTGCAATCAGTTTGTACATTCGGGTTCTCTCCTAAAGGTTATTGTACTAGTATAAATGAAATTATCCGTCTGATGAAGCTAAAGGAACGGCATCCTCTTCTGAGCTCCCATCCTTGTCAGGCGCAGGACTGAGCTCGGCAGTAAGCATCGCCGCAAGGATGAGCAGGCAGCCAAGCCCGGCGGACAAACCGAGCTTTTCACCGCCAAAGACAAGTCCGGTAAAAGCGGCGAACACCGGCTCCATCGCGTAGATAATGGCCACCCGGGACGGTGTGGTGTATTTCTGGCAGGCCGTCTGAATCCAGAAAGCAAACGCGCTGGTCGGCCCGATGGAGATCAGCAGCGCCCAGAGCACATCGGGCTCCCTCACCAGCTCCCGGCTCTGCAGCAGCGGGACGCTGCCGTCAAAGATCAGCGAGGCAACGATGCTGAGCAGACCGACAACAGCAAGCTGAAGCGTTGCCAGCGGCAGTGCCGGATACCGCGGCGCATACACGCCGGTATAGGCAATCTGCAGGGCAAAAGCGACAGCGCAGAGCAGAACCAGGCTGTCGCCCAGCCCAAGCGAAAATGCCGAGCCGGTGAAGGTCAGCAGATACAGTCCTGCAACGGCAATAGCTGCACTAAGCCAAGTGTAGCGGGAGATAGAATGCTTCAGCAGCGCAAGCGACAGGAAGGGGACAATCACAACGGACAGGCCCGTGATGAACCCGGTATTGGAGGTGCTTGTGTACAGCAGTCCCATCGTCTGCAGACCGTAGCCCATGAACAGAAAAAGGCCCAGCAGCAGGGCATGCAGAACCATACGCCAGCTCAGCTGCTTCCATTCATGGCGGTAAAAGACAGCCGTAATCAGCGCCAGCAGCAAGGCGGCGCCTGTGAACCGGATACTGTTGAAGGCAAGCGGCGGCAGTACCCTGACGGCGTGCTGGACGATCAGGAAGGTACAGCCCCACATCAGCGCCACCAGCAGCAGGCTGAGATCGGCGATTCGCGAGCGGCTCACAGTCGTCATCCTTTCATGAAATACAGAAAACGTATCAAGTTGTCCAAATTGTATCCTAAAACACAGGGGAGGACAAGCCAAAACTATAAGGAAGCCCGGCGGCTAAAGGGTTTTGAAGCGAATATTACAGCCGCAGGCTAGACAAAAAAACGCTCTCTTAGTATACTTTGGTAACCGCACATTTGTTCTTATTTTTGACATCCTAGAAAGGGGCGGTTTCAAAGATGATGGGCAAATCCCATTTTATTATCAGCACCGGGATTACGCTCTCTGTGATGAATCTGCTCGGTTACGAAATCACGGTTCCGGCAGTTGCTGTAGCGGCGGTCAGCTCCCTGCTGCCCGATATTGATGAGCCGAATTCGCTGCTGGTACGCAGTGCTGTACCGGAACCTATGTTGAGGCTGCTGCAGGTGGCGTTGATCGGCGCGGCGATATATCTTTATTTTGCCGGCATCGCTGAACCGCCATGGCATATCGTGCTGGCGCTGCTCGTGGGTAGTGTATCGTTCCTTCCGGGCAGAAGGCTGCGGCAGCTGGTTATGCTGCTAATCGCTCTGGCGCTGTTTGCATTCGCCGACGATTATGATCCGTGGAACTACATCGCCGCCTGCATACTCGTGGTAGCTTCTGTTGTTCCGCACCGGGGAATCACGCATACCCTGTATGCGGTAGCCGGCTGGGGGGCGCTGCTGTACTTTGTCTCCCTCGGCATGAATGACGGCGGCAGCCTGTGGATTGCCGGAGGCCTGTCGTATGCGCTGCATCTGCTGGCCGACTCGCTGACCCAGCGCGGGATTACCCCGCTGCCGCCGCTGCCCTTCAAGCTTCGTCTGAAGCTGATGAGCACCGGCACGAAGAAGGGCAGCGGAGTGGAGAAGGTGTGCATTGTGCTCACACTGCTGCTGGTTGTCTATGTGTTCGTTATTACCCCCTCCTAAACGGAGGGAGCCCGGAAGGGCATGATAAGGCTCTCCGCTGTCTGCAGCGGAGGGCCTTTTTTTGCGTTGGTAGGCAGGCTGTGGCAAAGAGAAGGCAGCCACCATGGACAATGAGCGGTAGCTCACTGCATCCCCCCGAAAGCTCTGATAAATTGGTTGTAGTACCATTTTGAAATAAATGGAATATGAGGTGCTGCATGGAGAATGAGGCGGTTCTGGCGGTAACGGGTCTGAGCAAGCAGTATGGGACGGTGCCCGCCGTAGACAACATAAGCTTCACAGTCCACAAACGGGAAGTGTTCGGCCTGCTGGGGCCTAACGGAGCAGGCAAAACAACCACGATCAGAATGCTGTGTGGCCTGCTCAAGGCAGATTCCGGCCGGATTTCGGTCAATGGTATACCAATGACTTCAGGCAGTTATGAGCGGATTAAGCCGTTGATCGGATTATGTCCGCAGGAGATTGTCATCTGGGAGCTGCTGACCTGTCTGGAGCAGTTGCGTTTCGCAGGCATCGCCTACGGACTCTCGTCCAGAGCAGCCAGCAGACGGGCAGAAATACTGCTGCACGCAATGGGTCTGTGGGACAAAAGAAACAGGCTGGGCCGGACGCTCTCCGGAGGGATGCAGCGGAGACTGAATATCGCGCTCGCAATAGTCCACGATCCGCAGCTGATCATTCTGGATGAGCCGCAGGCGGGACTGGACCCGCAGAGCAGAATTCTGGTGCGCGACTTCATCCGGGGGCTGGCCCGGGATAAAACGGTAATCCTTACTACCCATGACATGGATGAAGCTGACAGGCTGTCGGACAGGGTAGCCATTATCGATCACGGACAAATAGTGCTGATGGACAGCCCTGCCAGGCTTAAGGCCAAAGCGGGCACGGGAGAGCTTTTGCAGCTCCGGGTGGATGGAATCAGCAGGGAGCTTGCCGAGAGGGTTCTGCAGACAATGCCGCCGGAATGTACAGAAAAAACCTACACCGACGGACTGTTCCTCCTTGGGGGAGGCAGCGTTCTTGAATGGGTTCCAAAGGTGCAGCAGCTGCTCAGGGCTCACCAAATTCAGACTCTGGATATGACAATCCGCAAACGGACGCTTGAGGATGCATTTATTGCATTGACAGGAAGGGGGCTGCGGGAATGAAGCTTGCGGCAGCGGTTAACAAATCCGTCAGGGAGAGTATCCGGGACTGGAAAATGCTCGCGATGGTGCTGCTGTTCTCGCCGTTTTTTCTGCTGCTAATGTCCTTTTTTTACGGGGGAGATGCTGTTGTTTATAAGCTTGGCGTTCTGAATCTGGATGCGGGGCGTGCGTCGGTTCAGCTTATAAGCAGTCTGGAGCAGATGGAGGGGCAGGCAGGCGTGTCTCCGGTATTTAATATAAGAAGCTTCCAGGACGGGGATGAGCTGCAGGCCAAGGTAAAAGAAAAGGAAATCGACATCGGCCTGGTCATTCCGGAGGACTATTCAGCGGCACTTGCGTCTAAGGCTAAAGGAAGGAAGGTCAGCGAGATACAGGCGCAGGTAAGCTTTTACGGGAGTATGGGGAATGTGAGGTATCCTGTTGCAGCAGTCTGGGCGGCCGGGCAGGTGAACAGGCAGGGAATGAATGCAGCCGAAATCACGCTTCCGGCCGTTATACAGGAAACTTTTGTTGAGAAAAAGCAGCCCGTGAATGAGTTCGAAAGCTACGTCCCTGGACTGATCTCCCTTGCTGTGCTAATGGTTCTGTTCACGGCTTCAGCCTCCATTGTGAAGGAAAATGACAATAAAACACTGCTTAGACTCAAGCTCAGCCGGCTTGGCGCTTTTAACTTTCTGGGCGGAATCTGCATTACCCAGGCGGCAGTTGCCTCCGGTGCGGTTGTTTTGTCATATTGGACGGCACTCGGATTGGGGTATGAACCGGTAGGGCATTTTGGCGCTATTCTGGCTGTCGGGGTGCTGTCGAGTATCGCTATGGTTGCTGTGAGCCTGATTGTGGCCAGCTTTTTGAACACGGTATTTGATGTGCTGACGGTCGGCTGTTTTCCGTTTTTTATCCTGATGTTTTTTTCGGGCAGCCTGTTTCCCCTTCCGGAGCTGAATCTCATTACTGTACACGGGCGCGCTTTTGGAATGACAGATCTGCTCCGCTTACGCATACTGCCAGTGCCTTTAATCAAATTCTGAATGATGGAGCAGGACTGCCGGATGTGGGATGGGAGCTTATTATGATCACCTTGCTCACACTGGTTTATTTTGCGGCAGGGCTCCTGCTGTACCGGAAACGCAGACTTTCCAAGGCGTGAGCGAATTCTGTTAAAAAAACCAGCCAACCCCGGGGTCCCGGAATTGGCTGGTTCTATTTTACCTGCGAATAAAACAAAGGCCGAGACAGCTATTCCTCCAGGAATACCAGTCCGATGAAGTCCTCCGGCTCAATCCGTCCGAAATAATGCTTCAGATCAAGCCCGGACAGCGCCTCTCTGACCTCAGCATTCTCGTAACGCTTGCCGCGCAGTGCATTTTCTACATCCGCTACGTCACCTACGCCGAAGAAATCTCCGTAGATTTTGATATCTTTAATGTAGGAGTCTTCAATATCCATGCGGATATCGACCAGACCGGCCGGGAATTTGCGGGTGTGCTTCACATTGCTCTTCGGCGACAGGCCGTAGTTCCAGTCCCAGTTCTGGTAGTGTTCCTTGGAGATTTCGTTAATGCGGACCCAGTCGTCCATCGTCAGCTTGTACTGCGGAACCTCGGAAGGCTCCATGCCGAAGATCGAGCGCAGCAGCCCGTCGCGGAACTCCTCGATTGTCATGTCTGTACCAAGCAAGTCCTTGATGTTGGCAACCCGGCTGCGCACGGACTTGGTGCTCTTGGATTTGAACTTCTCCGGATTTACGTTCAGGGAGGCTTGTACATCATCAAGGTTTAGGTCGAACATCAGGGTGCCATGGCTGAACATGCGTCCGCGGGTGGAGAACTGGGCGTTGCCGGAGATTTTTTGCTCACCGACCTGGAGGTCGTTGCGTCCGCTCAGCTCAGCGTTGACTCCCATGGACTGGAGATAGTCGATAACCGGCTGGGTGAATTTGAGGAAGTTGTGGAACGACTCGCCGTCATCCTTGGTAATGAAGCTGAAATTCAGGTTGCCGAGGTCATGGTACACCGCTCCGCCGCCGGAGAGCCGGCGTACGACCTGGATATTGTTTTCTTTTACATATTCCTGATTAATCTCTTCAATTGTATTCTGGTGCTTGCCGATGATGATGGACGGGCTGTTGATATAAAAGAGCAGGTAGCTGTCGTCCATCGGGAGGTTTTTGAGCGCGAACTCCTCAATGGCCAGGTTGATCGAAGCGTCTGTAATGCCGGTGTTATCAATAAAGAGCATAGTATATTCCTCCGCCTGTACATGGTTAACTACTGCATTTATTCTAAACTAAAAGCCCGCATTTCACAAAATAGAAAGTGTATATCAGTTTATTAGGCGATGTTGAGCGGATTGGGAGCTGGTAGGGGGCCAAAAGCGGGAGCGATTTGTGCGTGCCGGTTACGTTGGCAAAATAGTCCTACATCCATCATTGACGCGCTTCTGCGCTAAAGGCAATAATGGGGGCTATGGGTAACACAATACGAGACAAACAGAGGGAGTGTAACGATGCTTGAAAAATATGGCCACGGCGGTGATCTGCTGACGGCAGCGGAGCTTTACGGGGGAGGCGACGGGGGCAGGGACAGCGCCTTTCTTGACTTTAGCGCTAATATTAATCCGCTTGGCCCGCCGCCTGCCGTGCTGGAGCTGCTGCGGGATGCTGCGGCTGCCGTGACGGCGTATCCCGATCCGGGGCACCGCCGGTTAAAAGCGCTGCTGGCCGCGGACCTGGGCGTCAGCACGGAATGGATTACTGTGGGCAACGGGGCGGCGGAGTCGATGGCGCTGCTGCTGCTGGCTGTTGCCCCGCGCCGGGTGGGGATCGTCGAGCCCTGCTTCTCCGAGTACCGCCAGCTGGCTGAGCAATTCGGTGCGGAGGTGCTCTCTGTACAGGGGACCAGGGAGCAGGAGTACCGGGCGGATGCGGATAGAATCGCCGGACTGCTGGAGCAGGTCGATCTGCTGTTCCTCGGCCAGCCGAACAACCCCAACGGCGTCCAGTATGCGCTGGACGACCTGCGGCTCCTGGCCCGCAAGGCAGAGGCCTGCGGGACCTTGCTTGCCGTGGATGAAGCGTTCATCGACTTCATCCCGGAGGAGCGGCGGCAATCGCTGTTGCCGGAGCTGGCCGGGTTCCGTCATACGGTGCTGATCCGCTCGATGACGAAGTTTTTTGCCATTCCGGGGCTGCGGCTGGGCTTCACGATAGCAGCCCCGGAGCTTGCCGCGAGGATGAGCGGCAAGCAGGTGACCTGGAGCGTAAACGGCCTGGCGCAGCTGGCCGGGGAAGCGTGCCTGCGCAGCGGGCGCGGGTACGCCGCGCGCACGCGTGGACTGATCGCAGCAGAGCGTGAGCTGCTGCGGGCGGGATTGCGGCGGCTCGGCTGCAGCGTGCCGCCGGGCGAAGCGAACTTCCTGCTGGCGGAGCTGCCGGAAGGGTGGACAGCTGCGGCCGCGCAGGAGCAGCTTGGCCGCCGGGGCATCCTCGTGCGCAGCTGCGCGATGTACCCGGGCCTGGCCGCCGGGCATATCCGCGTGGCCGTTAAGGGGCCAGAGGACAACGCCCGGCTGCTGCGGGAGCTGGAGGCGGTTTTGGCGGGGGAATAAGTTTTGCGGCGGCTGGATGCTGCAAGGCTAGTGAATTAATGCTGCTGGATGATGCTGACTCTGCTTGATGCTACTGATACTGTTTGCTGTTGAATGATGCTGAGTGCTACTTTGTACTGTTAAATGCTACTGGATACTACTAGATGCTGCGAGTGTTATGGTATGCATGAGTACCCATCTGTAGGGATAAAGGCATCCAGGCTGATTAGGCGGTTGCGGTACACAGTTTGGTAGAAGGCAGGCAACTTCTAGGGGTGAAATGGACTCTGCTGAGCACTTTAATTAAACTAAGTGGAAATTCGTCATCTATTTCGAGTCTAACTGTTGTCAGGAAGAAACTAGATGGAAAAAGGTCACTTAATTCCACCGATTTTGCCCATAAAGAGGATTTCGGGCTGAAATAGGTGATGATTTTCCAACTAATCATTGAAATTGCGGAGAAATGAAGGAATTAGGTGTCAAAAATCCAACTAAATGTTTGAGGCAGCGAAGGTGAAAAAGACATGACATAGATAGCTTCGTTTCGTGAGCGGAATACTTGATAGAGAGAGCAGCATTGAAATAGCAGACTTTAAGTAGAGCAAGTAAAGCCAATAAAACAAATAAGGTAAATAGAATGTGCAGGTAAAGTACCCTAAAATAAAGGTATAAGTAAACGTAAAGGGCGTGATTAGTATGGCAGAAGTAAAGACTCCCTTTGAGCTTGAGGGCGGATCGCGATCGTATTCTTCCAGCGTCTGGCCGGGGCTGGTGCTGGAATGGAAAGAGGAGCACCTGCTGCTGGAGTTTCCGGCTGAGGCTGACAGTATCTCCAGTGCAGTGTACGGCGGAGGAATGGGCCATTTGAAGCGGGCTGTGAACCAATATGTGAGCCGTGACTATGAGTGCAGCAATCCGGTGCGCGATATGGAGAATAAACTGACAGAGTGGGGTTATCCGCTGGAGGGCTGCGCAGGTCTGATGACGGCAGTTCCGCTGGAGCATGCTGCGGTTGCCGAAGAGGATACTGGCTCGGCGGGAATCTTTTGCTGCGTGACTGCAGCTGCGGGCAATGCGGCCCGTGCGGGGGTGGAACGGAGTGTGCTGAAGGCTTACCGCCCGGGAACGATCAATATTATGCTTGGCATAGACGGGCTCCTGACTCCGCCGGCGATGGTGAACGCCGTGATTACGGCAACCGAAGCCAAGGCCGCTGCTCTGGCAGATCTCGGCATCACCGATCCAGAGAACGGGCTGACCGCCACAGGCAGACGACAGATGCAATCGTGCTGGCAGTCAGCGGAAGCCGCCGTTACGGGGCGGAGCATGTGTATGCCGGTACAGCTACTGATCTTGGCGGCGCGATTGGCAGGCTGGTGTATGCAGCGGTAACGGGCAGCCTCCGCTCGGTGCATGCCGTGCAGGAGCAGACAAGGAAGAATACCGAATGAGCATTTCTCTGCGCCGGATGATTAATAACCGGCAAATGGACGCTGCTTTGAACCGGACCGAGCGGGCTCGGCAAATAAGCACTGCCCCAGGCCGGCCATGGAGGAATTGCCCATGACAGTTGCAATCCTGCTGCTTGCAGCGTATGTACTGGACCGCCTTATCGGCGATCCCCGCAGCCTGCCCCACCCGGTTGTACTCATGGGAAAAGCAATTAGCGCGCTGGAGCGGGCAATCCGCCGTTTTGTCCGTAATCCGCGCAGCCTGAAACGTGCCGGTGTCCTGCTGCCGCTGCTGATAGCCGGGAGCAGCTGGCTGATAACAGCCGTGCTGCTCTGGCTGCTGGCGCAGATCTCGCTTTGGCTGGCGTTGGCGGCCGAAGCCTGGCTGATCTCTACAACCATTGCTTCCAGGGGGCTGAAGGATGCCGGGATGGCCGTCTATGCAGAGCTTAAGAAGGGTGATCTTCCGGCAGCAAGGCAGGCGCTTGGCATGATTGTCGGCCGTGATACGACTCAGCTGGATAGTCCGGAAATTGTGCGCGGTACGGTGGAGACGGTTGCCGAGAATATTGTGGATGCAATCATCTCTCCGCTGCTGTACGCGCTGCTTGGCGGTGCGCCGCTTGCTATGGCTTACCGTGCCGTTAACACACTGGATTCCATGGTCGGCTATAAGAATGATAAATACATCCATCTCGGCTGGGCCTCTGCACGCCTTGACGATGTGGCGAATTACATACCGGCGCGCATCACTGCACTGCTCTTAACCCTCTGTGCATGGCTGCTGCGGCTGGACTGGCGCAGATGCTGGCAGATGGTGCGGCGTGATGCCCGTCTGCATCCCAGTCCCAACAGCGGCTACCCCGAATCGGCAGTGGCCGGAGCGCTGGGCATCCGCCTGGGCGGGGTGAACGTCTATCACGGCGTAGCCTCGTTTCGTGCTTATATGGGCGAGCCTCTGCGCAGTATGGAGCCGGATGATATTATTATAACTTCCCGGCTGATGCTGCTCTCGTCAACTATATTTGTAATCCTATGCGCAGCAGCAGCCTTCTTATGGTTTGGAGGATAAGCAGAACATGGAGGATCAGGAACAGAGAAAGAGAAACGAATTGGAAAAAGGCCAGACTGGCAGTATGGCTGAATTGGATCCGGTCCGGATGATATCCAGCAGTCCGGCAGAACCGGACGCGGCTTCAACAGCCAGCCCGTGTCCTATAGAACTCGTACTATTTCGCCATGGACACACCAAATGGAATAAGGAGCGCCGCTATCTCGGGAGCAGCGACCTGCCCCTGCTTCCTGAGGAACGGGACGGGCTGGCTGCACACAGGGAGCTGCCGGAACTAACCGGAGACTTCTGGCGGGTATACTGCAGTGATCTGCTGCGCTGCCGGGAGACTTTGGCCGCGGCAGCGCCATCACTGGCAGCCCGGGCCGTGTATGACCCGCGTCTGCGGGAGATGTCCTTCGGGGAATGGGAGGGCTGCACTTATGAGCAGCTTAGCGATAATCCGCTGTACAGAAGCTGGATTGATGATCCGGCGGTGTTTACACCGCCGGGTGGGGAAGCCTGGGCAGCCTTTGCAGCCCGGCTGGAGCAGTTCCTGACAGACCTGCTGCAGGAGGCCCGGCTCTCAACAATCTGCTGCACGGACCCCATACAACAGAAACAGAATGAGCGGCAGAAGCTGCGCGTGCTGATTGTCACGCACGGCGGCGTAATCCGCCAATTGCTGGCCAAGACACAGCCGGGCGTCACGTTCCGCAACGCGATCGCTCCCCCTCCGGGAACGGCAGCGGTAATTCAGGTGCAGTAGACCTGCTCGCACAAACGGCTCCGCCATCCTGTTTAGGAAGGCGGAGCGTTTGTTTATTTTCTAATCCAGTGTCTTATTGCATAGTTAGCCAACCCTCAGCCATACGCCGGCCGAGTTCTTTTGCCGAGGCAGCGTCATAATGCAGATAATCCCCTTTATGGGTAAGTCCAGCCGAATCTGCCAGAAAGAACTTGTCAAAAACCGTAGCAGCGGACTCCAGCGCCCCGTTAATCTGGCCCGTATACGGATATTCTTCCGGCCGATGAATCCGCCCAATTTTGCCGCAATAAAAGGAACCTCCTCTGCAGCCAGCTCCTGCCGCAGGCCTTGGATCAGACTGAATAACCGGTCTTTGTAGACCGCCGCATCAGCCTCCAGCTCGGAGTCGCTCTCCCCCTGGGCCCACAGGATGCCGCTTAGCTGACCGCTCTCCAAAGCCAGCCAAGCCCGGGAAACCGCCCGCTCATACAGATCCCCGCCGGGTATCCAGCGCCCGATTTTGGTTCCGCCGACTGCACAGGGAATCAGCCCTATCTTTTCACCGTTCAGGGTACCGAGAACTGTCCGTGCGAACGCCAGTCCCGGGCCCACACCGACCAGCTCCGGCTTGTCATTATGTACCGGCTCTTTTGCGTTCAGCCAGACCCCGTTGTCGTCCAGCTTATATATATTTTTCTCAGGCTCCGCGTTAATGTCCGGCCCCTCAAGTGGTCCTCTGCCTGCCATATTGGATTGTCCGATTAACAAGAATAAGCGCATGCTGCAACACCCCTGTTTATTTTTTCCACAGCTCTCAATTTCAAAAAGGATACTAGCACAGATAGTTTAGAATGACAATGACCAGGGATACGTGAGTCGGAAAGCGGATACATCCGCAGAAAAAAGCTCGAATCTTACAAATGAAGCTTATTTTTTTCCATTCCAGTGCCCGGGCGGAGCATGATACGATTCAGGCAATGAGAGATTTGAAGAGGGGACCGTGTAATAACGGCAGTACATAAACAACAGGGAGGCTTTTTGTACAATGAAGCTGGACTTATCTAATCTTGATCTGAAAAAGGTTACAGACAGCGTAGTCAATTACACCCTCGGCATGGATCTGACCTGGAACTGGCCTTGCGGGGTTGCTTATTACGGAGTCAGCCGGGCTTTTGAAGTCACGGGGGAGCAAAGCTATCTGGAGCGGATGGCCGGCTGGTGTGCAGAGTACATTGAGGCGGGACTGCCGGCTGAGTGGACGGTCAATACCTGTGCAATGGGGCATATGCTGCTCACGCTCTACGAACAGACCAAGGAGCAGAAGTATCTTGATCTGATTGTCAGTAAGCTGGACTATCTGCAGAACCGGGCTCTGCGTTTTGGTGACCGGGTGCTTCAGCATACGGTTTCGGCCAAAAATGATTTTCCGGAGCAGGCCTGGGCCGACACGCTGTTCATGGCAGCCTATTTCGAATTGCGTGCAGGGGTGCTGCTTGGGGAGAAAAAGTGGATCGACGACGCACTCCACCAGTTCTTCTGGCATATTAACTACCTGCAGGATGAAACTACCAGCCTGTGGTATCACGGATACAATCACATTGAGCAGAATCACATGTCAGGCCTCTACTGGGCACGCGCCAACGCCTGGGCAGCCTATACCATGTCCAGAGTTGGTAAAATCCTGCCGGAAGCCTACCTGTATCCGCCGTATATGCACATTTCCAGCTCACTCCGCGACCAGCTCGCTGCCATCAAAAAGCTGCAGAAGCCTGACGGCCTCTGGAGCACTGTGCTCGACCATACGGAGGCGTATGGCGAGGTGTCAGCTACGGCGGGCATCGCCGCTGCCATGGTCATGCAGGGAAATCCGCTGCACGGAAAGTATGTCAACCGGGCGCTGCAGGGCCTGCTGGATAATATTGCCGGCAACGGCCGTGTGCTGAATGTGTCCGGCGGAACGGCAGTAATGAACGATCTGGCCGGCTATCTGGGCATCGACCGGAAGTGGGCGCAGGGCTGGGGACAGGGGCTGGCGCTTGCCTTCCTCTGTGCGGTGATTGAGCTGGGGCGGTAAGTGGGAAGGGCAGGCCCGGTTAGCGTCTGTATCCTGCCCGCAAAAAGTTAGGTGAAGCAAATGTGGGATTCGTTAGGTAACTAATCGTCAAAAAGCCAGGCGGAGCAGCGGCATTCTTCATAGGTAATATCGCTAAAGGTCCGGCAGAACAGTGCTGCTCCTTTATTAAGTAACTATATGCAAAAAACAGGCCAACCGGTATTGCTCCTTGGATTGGGGGCGCTGGTTCGCCTGTTTTAATTGCGACTTCGGCCCCGCTAACGGACCCGGGAGGCGTTATTTGCTGGATTTCGCGAGTATTTCTGATCTAACGGAATCAGCAGCCGCTATTTGCCGCCAAATGGACCCGGAGACGCGATTCGGCAGCAAATAAGGTCATTTGAGTCCGTTACATTGGGCCGTGGGGTGAATTGGCGAAGATAACGTCATCTGAGTCCGTTAGCCTGTTTGTAAGGTTAAAAAAAGCCCATGCCGTCAGGCATGGGCTTTCAACCATCAACCATCAACCATCAACCATCAACCATCAACCATCAACCATCAACCACCAACCACCAACCAATCCTCAGTCAGTCCACGACTGATAAATCCGCCGCACCTCGCGGAACGACTGCTTGGGTTTGCGGTATTCGTTGACGAGGCCCTTGTTGTTGAAGCCGCGGGCCCGGTCGCGGAAGTTCCGGCTGCTGCTCTTCAGGTCGCCGCGGATGTCGGCGAACTGCCAGATGTACGTGCCGCCGATCTTCGGATCAGCGCGGAAGATGTTCAGCGCTTCGGTCACGATATGCGCCTGATAGTCCTCGCTGAACAGCCGCGGCTCCCAGCCGACGTCCCCGAACAGTCCGGCACCGCCGAACTCGGTCATCAGCACTGGCGTGTCGCCCGCTCCCAGCTGCTCCGCCCGCTCATGGAACTGCTCCAGCATGCCCTTGAAGCCGCTGACCTCGCCTTCGTACCAGCCAAAATATTTATTGATGCCGATCACATCAAACAGCGGCAGCAGAATGTCCTCCAGCGGATGCATGGTCGCATAGGTGACAAGCCGTGAGGTATCCAGCTTCCGCACAAGTCCGATCAGTGCTTCTGTGAATGCATAGGCTTCCTGCGTGCGGGTATCGATCTCGTTGTGCACAGACCAGAACACCACGCTCGGATGATGATAATGCGTCCCGATCATCTCTTCAATCATGGTCAGGGCGCGGTCCCGGAACAGCGGCTCGCTGACGGTCTCATTCGGCAGAAAGCAGCCCCAGATCGGAATCTCGCTCCAGAATACAAGCCCGTTCTCATCGAGCAGGTCGAGCCAATAGGAGCTTTGCGGATAATGGGAGCCCCGGACGGTGTTGCAGCCCAGCTCCAGAATAATATCCAGCTCCTTATGCATCAGCTTCGGCGGGAAGGCAAAGCCCCATTCCGGATGCTCCTCATGCCGGTTCACACCCTTCAGATAGACCGGGGCGCCGTTGATCAGAATCCGGTGGTCCTTGGTCTCAATCGTGCGGAAGCCGATCCGCTCAATTTTGTCGTCATGCGCAGTCCGCAGCTGGAACGTATACAATTCCGGCTTGCCGACATTCCATAGACGTACGTCCGTCAGCTGCAGCTTGATTACATGTTTTAATACTTGACCAGCTTCAACCTGCACATCCTCCGCGTGCAGCTCCTGCCCGCCTTCACTGAGCACCAGCCTGGTCGCCAGCGCATCCGTCAGCAAAGAACGCAACTGCACCTGAACAGACACCTCTGCCTCTGCACCCTGCAGCTCATAATCAATCTTCAGCTGTTCGATATAGAGATCCGGCAAAAACTGCAGCTCCACCGAGCGGATGATACCGCCGTAATGGAACCAGTCCACCTGCTCCGTCGGAATAGTGAAGCGGTCCAGCGTGCTGTCCGTGCGAATAATCAGCTCATGCTCTCCTGCAGCCAGGGACTGCACAAGGAACTCAAACGGCGTAAAGCCGCCGTAGTGGTAGCCGAGATGCTGCCCGTCCAGATAAACATCGGAGTGGCCCTGCACCGCGTGGAAAATCAGCCGAACATGCTGCTCACTGGCCAGCACGATTTTTTGCGGTACCAGCCGGCGCCCTCATATTCATACATTCCCAGCTCGTTGTTCCAGCAGGAAGGAACGTAAAGGGTCTGTGGAGAATGTGGAAAACGCTCAAACCATTTCTCCTCAAGGCCAACATTTAAAGGATCTTTTGCGAAATCCCAAGGCCCGTCCAGTAGCTTTATTACGCGGATATTATGCTGACGAAAAGTTCTTAACAAGTGTGTGCGCCTCCCCGTTATTGTGCGATGGCATTGTCTTTTACAGGCATCGTGTTAGTATGGATAGTATCATTTACCACTGTGGCATTGAATAGAAAAAAACAATAATGTCTTGTATAAATCGCGCCAGCAGCAGCAAAGGAGAGACTGTCTTGGAAGAGAATGCCTATAACCTGAATGAACTTAGCGTGCATATTCATTTTGTGCTGGATAAAGTGACTTTTCCGGGCTGGGAGGACATCCGCAACATGGTCAATGTGCATAGCCTGTACTGGATTCATGAGGGGAGGGGATTTTTCGGACCAATGTGGAGCATAAGGTGCAGGCAGGGATGCTAGCTTATCTGAAGCCCGGCCTCAAAATGTCCATGCGTTCCGAAATGGAAGCCCCGCTGCGCATCACGATGCTGCTGTTCGATTGTGCGGAGCTCGGCTATGATGCGGTCTGGAGGAACGTCCGGCCCATAGAGACACTGCGGCTTCCTTTTCTGAGCCAGTATAGCCCCGGGCAGGCTGAGGAGATCGGCGCTATGTTCCGGGAGATTAACCAGGAGTGGCTGCCGGGGCAGACTGCCGGGACGGCCGTTCCCCGCGCCAAAACACAGATTCTGCTCCATAAGCTGCACCAGAGCGTCCGGGCGGATTGGAATCTGATGGAGTCGGGGGCTTTTGCCGCTTTTGAGCAGATTAAGAGCAAGCTTGAGAATGCTTACATGGATCATCACCGGATCGAGAAGTTGGCGGAGGAGTACGGCATTTCGGCCTCGTACCTGCGCAAACTTTTCCTGAAATATACCGGCATGGGGCCGAAGGAATATCATATGCACATCCAGAACCAGCAGGCCTGCCGCTACCTGACGTTTACGGATTATCCGGTGAGGGAAATTGCCAAGCTGTGCGGCTTCTATGAGGAATACCATTTCAGCAAAATGTTCAAGCAGCTGAACGGCGTATCGCCGACAGCCTACCGGAGCAGCCAGCGGACCGGGCAGTAACAGACAAGAGGAACCACAGGCGGGGGAAAATGCCGGGTCTGTGGTTCTTTTTTTACGGAAAAGATTATGCCATGATAGCTACAGGGGGCGACTTACGGATGTTTAATGATTTCACGCTCATTGCCGGACGGCCGGTGTATGTGCAGGTTAAGGATTATATGAAAAGCCTCATTCTGAGGGGTGCCCTCCAGGGGGAGCAGAAGCTGCCCTCTACCCGGGAACTGAGCCTGCTGCTCAAGGTCAGCCGCAACTCCGTGATCTCCGCCTATATGGCGCTAGAGGATGATGGGTTTGCTTATACGGTGCAGGGGCAGGGGAGTTATGTCAGTAACGCGGCCCTCCCGGAGAATACAGCAGCGCCCGTCTGGAATGTGGACTGGAAAAGCCGCCTGAACAGCAGGGCGCTGCTGGCCGAAGAGCTGGATATTATGAAACGCGGCATCCGCGCGGGGAAGGACACGATTTCTTTTACCAGTATCGCACCTGATGAAAGCCTGTTCGATCTGGATAATGTAAAACGCGCCTTTCTGGAGCGGATGTCTGTAGAAGGCAATGTGCTGCTGAACTATGGTTATGCCAAGGGGTATAAGCCTTTGATAGATTATTTGAAGCAATATATGGAGCATAAGGGCGTAGACATGCGCGGCAAGGACCTGCTGATTACGAACGGGTTCACGGAAGGTTTTGATATTGTGCTGTCAGCGCTGGGGCAGCGGCACGGGAAGGTGCTCTGCGAGAATCCGACCCATCATACGGCGCTCAAAAACCTGCGGCTGAACGGCTTCGGCATCCGTGGAGTCGCCATGGAGCGTGACGGCATCCATCTCGGTGAGCTGAAGCAGGCGCTGGAGGAAGGGATGTATGACTGTGCTTACCTCGTGCCGTCCTACCACAATCCGACCGGAATCGTCATGTCTCCTGAAAAAAGGCTGGGCGTGATGAAGCTGATGGCCGACTACGGTGTGCCGGTGATTGAGGACGGGTTCAACGAGGAGCTGCGCTATTCCGGCTCGCATGTGGCTCCGCTGATCGCGGCGGCCGGGGGCGGCAACAGTGTGATTTATCTGGGGAGCTTTTCCAAGGTGCTGTTCCCGGGGCTTAGAGTAGGCTGGGTGCTGGCGGACCAGGAGCTGATCTACTATCTGGAAAGTGTCAAAAGAGCACGCAGCATCCACACCTCCACGCTCGACCAGTCCATACTGTATCAATATTTGCTCGGCGGGAATTTGGAGAAGTATCTCAAACGGGCCAGAACGGAATATAAGCGTAAATATGAGCTGACGATGGCATGCTGTAAGGAGTTTTTGCCTGACTGCAAGGTGAGCGGGGACGGGGGATTGCATCTGTTCGTCACGTTTCAGGGGGGCTTCAGTACGAGAGAGCTGCTGGCGGCGTGCCGGGAGCAGGGGGTTATTTTTACGGTGGGGGATATGTTCTTTACAGACGGAACAGGACAGAACACGCTGCGGCTGGGCTTTTCCAGGGTGGCGGATGACGATATACGCAGGGGAATCGGGATTATCGGCAGGACAGCACGGCAACTACTACTCGGATGAGATGAAAAGGGGAATGGGGATATGTTAAAAGTAGGCGTAATTATGGGCGGAGTGTCCTCTGAATACGAAGTGTCGCTGAATACCGGTAAAGAGATGATGAAGCATCTGGACCGGAGCAAATATGAGGCGGTGCCGGTTGTGATTGAGGAGCGCGGACAGCTGGTTGATGCGGTAAAAGGGCTGGATTTCGCGCTGCTGGCGCTCCACGGCGCCTACGGTGAGGACGGAACGGTCCAGGGAACGCTGGAAACGCTCGGTATCCCCTACTCCGGAAGCGGTGTGCTGGCGAGCAGCCTGTGCATGGATAAGCATCTGTCCAAAACCATTCTCCGCAGCAAAGGCGTGCTGACCCCAAATTGGCTGTGCTGGGAGAGCATGGAGGACTATTCAGAGGAAGCTGTGGGACAGCTGGGCTACCCGGTTATGGTAAAGCCCAATTCCGGCGGCTCCAGCATCGGCATGTCCAAGGTGGATAACGCTGAGGGGCTGCGTGTGGCGGTGGAAAAAGCTTTTGCCGAGGATCGTGCGATCCTGATCGAGGCCTTCACCGAAGGGCAGGAGATTACCTGCGCTATCCTCGGCGGGGAGCTGCTGCCGGTGGTCGGCATTCAGTCGCTGGGGGCAGAATGGTTCGATTACAGCGCCAAATACGAGCAAGGCGGGGCAGATGAGCAGGTTATCCAGCTGTCACTGGGCACACATGAACGGGTGCGGACGGCGGCGTTCGCCTGCTATAAGGCGCTGAAGTGCTCTGTCTACGCCAGAGTGGATATGCTGCTGCAAAAGGGCGTGCCTTACGTGCTTGAGGTAAACACGCTGCCGGGCATGACAGAAACGAGCCTGCTTCCGCGCAGCTCCGCTGCTGCCGGGTATACGTTCAGCGGCTTGCTGGATGCGATTATTGAGGGCTCGCTGCGGGAACGGGGCTATTATACGGAAGCCGAGGCGGCCGGAGCACACGCGGCAACGGAGGAAGTAGGCATACGGGAGGTGACCAGCCATGTTTAATGAGCAGGTGTCTCCGTACACGCAGGGGTGGATTGCCCCGCGTGTGCGGGAAATTGCGCCTTCGGGCATCCGCGCTTTTTTTGATCTTACAGCAGGTAACAACGATATTATATCACTTGGTGTTGGGGAGCCTGACTTTAAAACGCCGGAGCATATCCGGGCTGCCTGCATCCGTGCGCTGGAACGCGGCGAGACCACATATACGCCCAACAGCGGGCTTCCCGAGCTGCGGGAGGAGATTGCAGGTTACCTGCGTAATAGCTTCGGACTGAGCTATCAGGCTGCTGATGAGGTGATCGTTACTGTAGGCAGCAGCGAAGCGCTGGACCTGGCGCTGCGTGCGTTCACTGCTCCGGGTGACGAAATTATTATCCCTTCGCCCAGCTACATCGCTTATTCGCCGATTGCCCATCTGAACGGGGGTACGCTGGTCGAGGTGGAGACTAAGGCGGAGCAGGGCTTTAAGCTGACGGCTGAAGCTCTGGAAAAGGTGATCACACCGCGCTCCAAGCTGCTCGTGCTGAACTTCCCCAGCAATCCTACCGGGGCGGTGATGTCTTATGAAGATTGGCTGCCGATTGCTGAACTGGTGAAGCAGCATAACCTGCTGGTGCTGTCAGATGAAATCTATGCCGAGCTGACCTATGAGAGCCGGCATGTCAGCATCGCCTCGCTTCCCGGGATGCAGGAGCGGACGATCCTGATCAGCGGCTTCTCCAAGGCGTTCGCCATGACCGGCTGGCGCGTCGGCTACGCCTGCGGCAGCCGCGAGCTGCTGGCAGCGATGCTGAAGATCCATCAGTACACCGCGATGTGCGCACCGGTGCTGGGTCAGATTGCTGCACTGGAATCGCTGCGCAGCGGTCTGGCTGACAAGGACCGGATGAAGGAGGTCTTCCGGCAGCGCAGAACGCTGTTCGTCCAGGGCCTGCGGACCATTGGCCTGGACTGCCGCGAGCCGGAAGGGGCGTTCTACGCCTTCCCGTCGATTGCCCGCACCGGAATGCGGTCGGAGGAATTTGCACTGAGGCTGCTGCAGGAAGCAGGGGTTGCAGCTGTTCCAGGGCATGTGTTCGGAAGCGGCGGCGAAGGGCATATCCGCTGCTCCTATGCAGCTTCCACAGCTAAGCTGACTGAGGCGCTGGAGCGGATGGAAGGCTTCATGAAGGTAAAAATGTAATTGTAAGATCATGACGTATCCCCTATAATCCTTGAAGAAAAGGGGACATGGCAATAAGGCGTGTGCTTAAGCTGCAGTGTAGTGGCGTTAGGCAGGAGCCCCCTTCTCCGGAGGGGGATTTTTTGCGTGGAACGGGCGGCGGATAGAAGTTGCCGGGCCTGGGGCTGTTCCAAACGCAGCAGTAAGGGCTGTACGGTCCGTTAGGACGATGGCTCGTTTGGCGTCAGTACGGTGGCGGGCAGTGAGCAGTAACGGATGAATGGTGGGCTGTATGTGAGGAGTATACGGTAAGCGGTAAACGGCAATCGGCTTAGGGGCATTATGAGGTGAGAGGCAGATTCATAATACATAGGAGGAATAAGAATGCATACAGCAATTGACCAAGTAATCAACAGAATCACACCGGCCGATCAGGAAGCGGTCCGGCGGGCGGAGCAACGGCTGGACATTTTGACCAAGCCGCCCGGAAGCCTCGGACGGCTGGAGGAGCTGGCGGTACGGCTGGCAGGTATTTCCGGTACGGAGCAGCCGGCTTACGGCAAGCGGACAGTAGTGGTGATGGCTGCCGACCACGGGGTATGCAGTGAAGGAGTCAGTGCTTTTCCGCAGGAGGTTACTGTGCAGATGGCGTACAATTTCCTCGGCGGCGGAGCAGGGGTGAATGTGCTGGCCCGGCAGGCCGGAGCAGAGGTCAAGCTGGTTGACATCGGGATAGCCGGGGACGTCAGCCATCCTGAGCTGATCGCACGTAAAGTGCGCTTCGGCAGCGGCAATATGGCGCAAGGTCCGGCGATGAGCCGCGAGGAAGCGCTGCAGGCTATTGCGGCCGGGATCAGCGTCGCTGAGGAAGCTGTAAAGGGCGGAACCGAGATCTTTATTACCGGCGAAATGGGGATCGGAAATACAACAGCCAGCGCTGCGGTTCTTTGTGCGCTGGAAGGCATCCCGGCTGAAACGGCTGTAGGCCGCGGTACCGGCATTGACGATGAGCGGCTGCGTCACAAAATTGCCGTTGTAGAACGTGCGCTGAAGCTGAATGCACCTGATCCCGGGGATGGAATTGATGTGCTGTCCAAGGTTGGCGGACTTGAGATCGCCGGTCTGGCCGGACTCATACTGGGGGCGGCAGCGGCCAGGGTTCCAGTGGTGCTCGACGGCTTCATCTCCGGAGCGGCGGCGCTTGTTGCCAAGGCGCTTGCCCCGGAATCCGTTAATTACATGATCGCTTCCCATATCTCCGGCGAGCAGGGGCACAAGCTGATGCTGGAGCGGCTGGGACTTACAGCGCTGCTTGATCTTGGGCTGCGTCTTGGGGAAGGGACAGGAGGCGTGCTCTGCCTCCACCTGATTGAAGCAGCCAGCCGCATTATGCGCGAGATGGCCACCTTCGAAAGCGCGGGGGTCTCGGGAGCGGAGAGCCGATGAGCATTCTTGTAACAGGCGGTGCGCGCAGCGGCAAAAGCGGCTTTGCCGAGCGGCTGACGCTGTCACTGGCAGAGCAGGCAGTGTATGTGGCGACCGCACAGGCATTTGATGATGAGATGAAGGCGCGGATTGCCCTGCACCGGCGGCAGCGCGGGGAAAACGGCGGACAATGGGAGACGCTGGAGGAGCCGCATGAACTGTCCGGAGTGCTTGACCGCCTCTCGGGAGGCAAAGCGGTGCTGGTGGATTGCCTGACGCTCTGGCTGTCGAATGTGCTGCTGGCTGTTGAAAGTGAGCCGGACAGGCAGGAACGGGTGGAGCAGGAGATCGCCCGACTAGAGGATAGCGTGTCGTCCTTCCAAGGGACACTGGTCCTTGTAACGAATGAAGTTGGTGACGGAATCGTACCGGAGTATGCGCTCGGACGGCTGTACCGGGATCTGGCCGGCAGGATGAATGCCAGACTGGCTGCACGTTGTCAGCAGGTCTTTCTGGTCACCGCCGGCATTCCGATAGAGCTCAAGAGCAGGGAGTACAAGCTGTGAGCGCGCGGAGGGATGCCGCTGCCGCTTTTCAGTTTCTGTCCCGCTTTCCGGTTAGGGACGGCGGGGACTTCTCGCCGGAGCTGCTGCGGCGAAGTGTGGTCTATTACCCGCTGGTCGGCGCAGCCATCGGACTTAGCGCAGCGGCCGGAGCAGCGGCTGCTGCCTGGCTGCTGCCGGACTGGCCCGCTGCTGTCATCACCCTCATCCTGTGGGTGGGGCTGACCGGCGGCCTGCACCTGGACGGCTGGATGGACAGCGCGGATGCGCTGCTCAGCTACCGCTCAAGGGAGCGGATGCTGGAGATCATGAAGGACAGCCGCGTGGGGGCCATGGGCGTGCTGGCCTGCGTGCTGCTGCTGCTGCTGAAGGCAGCGCTCCTGGCAGCCTTTATCGGGGGCAGCCGTTACTACGAGCTGCCGCTGCTCCTGCTGCCGCCGGTGTGGAGCCGCTGGTACATGGTGCGGGCAATGGCCCGCTTCCCCATGGCCCGCGGCAATGAAGGTCTGGCAGCGAGCTTCGCCGCGCTGCCGGTCCGCCAGGAGCGGCGCGCCATGCTGCTCGCCGCTCTGCTGACGCTTCCCGCAGCCGCAGCACCTCTGGTGCTCGGCGCGGG
>NZ_LRAC01000030.1 GCF_001517085.1 Paenibacillus sp. DMB5 | reverse complement strand
CTTAAAGTTTTGTAAGCATATACTTCCTGAGATTACTTCGTACAAAACTCGCTTCGGAAGCATACGCTTAAAGTTTTGTAAGCATATACTTCCTGAGATTACTTCGTACAAAACTCGCTTCGGAAGCATACGCTTAAGTTTAGTAAGCCTATGCTCGTTAAAATTGTCCGGCACTGGGCCGGGAAGCATGTGCCTAAGAGATTTGATAAGTAATGGATTCCCTGTATGACCAAGGTTCCGTCAAAAAACATAAGTATAACCGGCACAGTAACGTACCTAGTTGGATTTTCACCACTTAAATCATTCTTAAACGTCCGCAAAACCAAATTAGTTGGAAAAACGCCACCTAAAAGCTAACATTACACCGTTAAAGCCCCATACAGACGAATTTAGATGACGATTTTCCACCTAAATCCTCAAAAAAGCCCGGCTAGTCAAGATTAAGTGGCGAAAATCCATCTAGTCTGCACGCATTTTCGCAGAGATCAACATCAACCCGCGTCCCTGCACCTAATACTGCGCCAGCCGCAGCATCTCTGCCTTCACCTTATCCTTGCTAAGCATGAAGAACTTCTCCATCGGCGGGCTGATCGGCATCGCCGGCACATCAGGGCCGCACAGCCGGAAGATCGGCGCGTCCAGCTCGAACAGGCAGTGCTCGGCGATGATCGCCGCCACTTCCCCGCCGATGCCGCCGGTTTTGTTGTCCTCGTGGACGATCAGCACCTTGCCCGTCTGACGGGCTGCAGCGATAATCGCGTCACGGTCGAGCGGCTGCAGCGTGCGCAGATCCAGAATATGCGCGGTAATACCTTCCTCGCGCTCCAGCTCCTCCGCCGCCTGCATCGCAAAATGCAGCGGCAGACTGTACCCGATCACCGTAATATCGCTGCCCTCGCGCAACAGGTTTGCTTCGCCAATCGGTACAATATAATCGCCTTCAGGCACGTCTTCCTTGATCAGCTTATAGCACTTTTTGTTCTCGAAGAACAGCACCGGATCAGGATCGCGTACTGCTGCCTTCAGCAGGCCCTTAGCATCAGCTGCCGAATATGGCGCCACGATCTTAAGCCCCGGCGTGCCGAAAAAGATTGATTCCGGACACTGGGAATGATACAATCCGCCGAAGATCCCGCCGCCGATCGGTGCGCGGATAACAACCGGACAGCTCCAGTCGTTGTTGGAGCGGTAACGGATTTTGGCCGCCTCGCTGATAATCTGGTTGGTCGCCGGCAGCATGAAATCAGAGTACTGCATTTCGGCAATCGGCTTCATGCCGTACATAGCCGCACCAATAGCTACACCGGCAATTGCCGATTCGGCCAGCGGGGTATCCATCACGCGTTCTTCCCCAAACTGCTCCTGGAGCCCTTTTGTGGTGGTGAACACGCCGCCCTTAACGCCGACGTCCTCGCCGAGCACAAAGACCGACTCATCGCGCTCCATTTCTTCCTTCATCGCCAGCCGGATCGCATCGATATATTCCATCATTGCCATGATTTATGCTCCTCCCTTAAGGCCGGATTCATCGTACACATGCAGCAGCGTATCTTCCGGTTTTGGGAACGGCGCATTTTCGGCATATGCAATAGCCTCTTTTAATTCCAGATTGTATTCGGCAACAAGATCACGCTCTTGCTCGTCGCTCCACAGTCCCTGTTCGATCAGATAGGTCCGGAATGCGGCGATGCCGTCTTTTTTCCAGTTCTCATCTACCTCTTCCTTCGTCCGGTAAGCCAGATCATTGTCGGAGGTGGAGTGCGGCGACAGACGGTACATCATCGCTTCAATCAGCGTCGGCCCTTCGCCGGCCAGTGCGCGCTCGCGTGCTTCCTTCACTACCCGGTAGACCTCAAGCGGATCATTGCCGTCCACACGCACACCCGGGAAGCCGTAGCCCAGTGCACGGTCGCTGACCT
This sequence comes from Paenibacillus sp. DMB5, assembly GCF_001517085.1. Classification (GTDB taxonomy): domain Bacteria; phylum Bacillota; class Bacilli; order Paenibacillales; family Paenibacillaceae; genus Paenibacillus_AQ. The sequence goes on along the minus strand of NZ_LRAC01000030.1, from coordinate 26,921 downwards.
TGCCGCCCAGCTGCTTATGAACCGGAACAGAAATCGCATATTGATTATTCTGGCAAAAAATAATGACCGGCAGCTTATTCACACCCGCGAAATTGCAGGCCTCATGAAAATCCCCCTGATTGCTGGAGCCCTCGCCAAAGGTCACAAAAGAAACAAACTTCTTCTTCTGCATTTTCGCCGCCAGCGCAAAGCCGACTGCATGCGGTACCTGGGTTGTCACCGGACTTGAGCCCGTTACAATACGCAGTCGCTTGCTCCCGAAATGGCCCGGCATCTGCCGGCCGCCGCTGTTAGGGTCCTCCGCCTTGGCGAATACGGACAGCATCAGCTCACGGGTAGTCATCCCTACGGACAGCACAAAGGCATAATCCCGGTAGTAGGGTAAAAAATAATCATTTTGCCGGTCCAGCGCAAACGCCGCAGCAACCTGCGCGGCTTCCTGGCCGATCCCCGAGACGTGGAAGTTGATCTTTCCGGCCCGCTGCAGCAGCAGGCTGCGCTCATCGTATTTCCGTCCAAGCTGCATATATCTGTACATATCAATGACCTGGCCGTCTGTCAGTCCAAGCTGTTTATGTCGGCTAATCGTGTTTGCAGTAGTACCTTGAGATTCCATACAGAGGTACCTCCTAAAAATTTTGTTGGCGTGCTGTCATAGCCCACCTTTAACCTGATCTTATAACCAGGTACTAAGACTAGACTAAATACATTATAAGCCCTTTCCCTGCAAAAAGAAAAGAGAGGAAAAGCCGGAAAAAAGCTTTTTTGCGCTCGTCTCGCAGCGCTCGCTCTCTCCGGCATTCTTTTTATTCCCCATAGCTTATATTTAGAATCCGATTGCTCTGCCGTCTACGGCCAGCATGGCTTCGCCGATAATCTCGGACAGGGTCGGATGGGCATGGATTGCTTCGCCGATTTCCCAAGGCGTAGCATCCAGCAGCTGCGCCAGCGCAGCTTCACCGATCAGATCGGTCACATGCGGCCCGATCATCTGCACTCCGAGAATATCGCCGCTGCTGCGGTCCGCAACAACCTTGACGAAGCCGTCCTTCATCCCGTGGACAATCGCCTTGCCGATGGCTGAGAACGGGAACTTTCCGGTGACAACATCATGCCCCAGGCTCTGCGCTTCCTTCTCGGTATAGCCGACACTGGCTACTTCCGGCCGTGTGTAGACACAGCGCGGGACAAGGTGGGCATGATACGGATGAAGCTGCTCGCCTGCCAGATGATTGACGGCACGTATGCCTTCATGAGAAGCGGCGTGCGCCAGCTGCAGACCGCCGATCACATCACCGATGGCATAGATATGCGGTTCACCGGTCTGCATGTTGGCGTTAACCTCGATCACACCTTTATCAAAGCGGATGTCGGTATTTTCCAGCCCGATATTCTCAGTGTTGGCTACCCTGCCGACTGAGACCAGCAGTTTGCCGGCGGACAGCGTCTGGCTCTGTTCCCCTTTGCGGGCTTCAATGCTGATTCCGTCCTCTGTAATGGCACTTGTCTCCGGGTCTACAGTAGTGCCGGTCAGCACCTTGACTCCACGCTTTTTGAGCAGCCTTGTGAGCTCACGGGCAATCTCACCATCCTCCTGCGGCAGCAGCTGGTCTGCGGCTTCCACAACGGTTACCTGGACGCCAAAATCAGCCAGCATCGATGCCCATTCCACTCCGATCACGCCGCCGCCCACAATAATCATAGAGGCAGGCAGCTCCTCCAGCGTCAGCGCTTCTTCGCTGCTCAGAATGACCTTGCCGTCCGGCTTGAGGCCCGGCAGCACACGCGGGCGGGAGCCGGTGGCCACGATCAGATTGGTGGAGACAACCGTCTCCATCTCCCCGTCCTCCAGCTCAACGGCCACCGCACCGCTGCGCGGCGAGAATATCGACGGGCCGATAATGCGCCCCTTACCCTTTACCACCTGAATTTTATTTTTACGCATAAGATACTGTACACCCTGGTGCAGCTGCTCCACTACGGCTTCTTTACGGGCCTGCACCTTCGGGAACACCAGCTTCACGCCAGACGTTTCAATGCCGTAGCTTTCGCTCTCCTGTATTTCAGCGTATACCTCCGCACTGCGCAGCAGCGACTTGCTCGGGATGCAGCCGCGGTGCAGACAGGTTCCGCCCAGTTTGTCCATTTCGATGACGACGACAGACTTGCCGAGCTGGGCAGCGCGGATCGCCGCCACATATCCTCCGGTTCCTCCGCCCAGAATAGCCACGTCACAGGAAATTGTCATTATATGTATTCCTCCAGTCAATACTCAAAAGTTCTGCATAACTCCCTACATTGTACTCCCTTTTCTGCTCAATACAAAACCTACAAACGTCATATAGGCATGGACTTTTACCATTTGAAGCGTTATCATATGGGTGAATTCAATAGGCTGCAAGGAGAGTGTTGCCGATATGAAACTGATCATTTCACGCTTCATTGCCATTATCATTCTCGTCATTCCGGGACTCCTGGCGATGAAGGGCTTCCTGATGATGAAGGACGATATTTTCAATTATCTCTCCATGCACGGCGACGACAGTGTAACCCCTGTATTTGCCTGGCTGCATTTTGGCGGCGGGCTGCTGCTGTTCGCGGCGGGCATGAGTTTTCTCGGCGGGTGGATTTTGACACGAGACCGCAAGAAGAACTACGTAGGCCCGCGGTTCAGGGAGAAGCAGAAAGCTGAGCAGCCGGCGGCTAAGAACAACTAATAAGCTAGTATACTTACTAACCTTTCTTAATTAAAGGCACTTCTGCCCTTCATTTCGCCCACTTGCCCCATTCCGCCGAAATCAAGGGCATTTTTGCCCTTCATTTCGCCCATTTATCTCATTCCGCCGAAATCAAAGGCATTTTTGTCCTTCATTTCGCCTTCTTGCCCCATTTTGCCGAAATCAAAGGCATTTTTCCCCTTCATTCCGCCCATTTACCTCATTTCGCCGAAATCAAAGGCATTTTTGTCCTTCATTTCGCCCACTTGCCCATTTTGCCAAAATCAAAGGCATTTTTGCCCTTCATTTCGCCCACTTGCCTCATTCCGCCGAAATCAAAGACATTTTTGCCCTTCATTCCGCCCACTTACCCCATTCCGCCAATTCTCCCCCTCCTACTACACCATCTTCAATCCAATAATTTACAGTTATCAGCAGATGCCGTCCATCAGCATCCAAAAAAAGCAGCAAGCCCGCATCACCGGCACACTAGGTTCCGTGAAACGGGGCTTGCTGCTTTTCTTATTCCCTATCATTATAAGCTCAGACAAAATCCTAAGCCCCGCCCGGCGCAGCCTTGCGCGCACCGTGCACAAGCTCGCTGTACAGCCCGCCCTGGCGCAGCAGCTCATCATGCGAGCCCTGCTGGAGCAGGCGGCCGTTCTGCAGCACCAGGATGCGGTCGGCAGCGCGGATGGTGCCTAGCCGATGGGCAATGACGAAGCTTGTTCGCCCCTTCATCAGCGTCTGCAGGCCCTCCTGGATTTTGATCTCGGTGACCGTATCAATGCTGCTGGTCGCCTCATCCAGCACCAGCATTGCCGGATCAGCCAGAATGGCCCGCGCGATGGCCAGCAGCTGCTTCTGCCCCTGGCTGATGCCGCTGCCGTCTACGGACAGCATCCGGTCATAGCCTCCGCGCATCCGCATAATGAAGGAGTGGGCGTTCGCCAGCTTCGCTGCCTCCTCAACCTCAGCGTCGGTGGCATCCAGCCGGCCGTAACGGATATTATCGCGGATGGTGCCCTTGAACAGGAAGGTATCCTGCAATACAAAAGCCATCTGACTCCGCAGGCTCTCCCGGCGGACCGAGGACAAATCCCTGCCGTCTAGCGTGATGCTGCCCCTGCTTGGATCATAGAAGCGGGAGAGCAGGCCGATCAGCGTTGTTTTGCCTGCTCCTGTCGGCCCGACCAGGGCGATCATTTCCCCCGGCTTCGCCTCAAAGCTGATATTATGCAGAATATCGTTGCCCTCATCATAAGAGAATGATACATCCCTAAAGCTGACTGCCCCCTCTACATGATTAAGCGATACGGCTGCCCCCTCGTCCCTGGCCTCCGTCTCTTCATCCATTACCTCAAATACCCGCTCCGCCCCGGCAATCGCCGACAGCAGCGTATTCCACTGGTTAGCCAAATCATTAAGCGGCCTGGTGAACTGACGGGTATACTCCACGAAGGCAATAATAATCCCGACTGTTACAATATCACGGATGGCGAGCAGACCCCCGATACCGGCGACTATAGCAAAGCTTAAATTGTTCAGGCCGTTCATCAGCTTGGGAATAAAGCCTGAAATCGCCTGGGCCCAGTATCCGGACAGCATAATCCGCGTATTGCGCTCACGGAAGCCGGATATCACCCGCTCCTCCTGCGAAAAAGCCTTGATGACCCGCTGGCCAGACAATGTCTCTTCAATATATCCGTTCATCTCACCCACACTGCGCTGCCGCTCCTTGAACAGCGGTCCTGTCCGCCGCGTGATCCAGCGCATACCCAGAAACATCAGCGGCACTACGATAAAGGTCAGCAGCGTAAGCAGCGGACTCAGCCACAGCATCACCCCAACCGTACCGGCCAGCGTCAATACACTGGAAAAAATCTGAATAGCCGAGCTGTTAAGCGTGGAGCTGATATTCTCGATATCATTGGTCAGCCGGCTCATAATTTCACCCTGCTGCCTGCGGTTAAAGAACGAAATGGGCAGCCTGTGTAAATAAGCGAAAAGGTCCGTGCGCATCCGGAGAACCGTCTCCTGGGCAATCTCGATCATCCATATATTCTGCAGCCAGGTACTCAGTGAAGTGAACAGGTACACAAGAGCTAGCGTGATGAGGAAAATCACCCAGCTCCGGCCCCCATCCCCCTCCAGATAATGATCCACCGCCCGGCTGATCAGATAAGGGCCCAGCAGCGCCAGTCCTGTGCTGACCAGAACCAGAAGCAGTACAAGCGCCAGCTTAGCTTTGCGTTTGGCGAGATAGCTCCAGATCCGCGACAGGGTAGCGGACCAGTTCTTGGGCTTCGCCTTCGGCTTCCGGCCGCCGGATGTCTTTTCGCCTGCCCCGAAATCAGGCTTCGGATGGCGGAAAGGCTCAAGTAATGCTTTGAACATGCTGTGCTCCCTCCCCTGTCTGGGATTCGTATATTTTCCGGTACAACGGCGAATCTGCCAGCAGCTCCCGGTGCGTTCCCTTGGCAATCAGCCGGCCTTCGTCAAGCAGCAGGATCAGGTCAGCCGAGACCGTAGAGCTGATCTTCTGGGTAATCAGCACGGTAGTGCAGGACATGGACGTAAGCTCATCCAGCAAAAGCCCTTCGGTCACAGCATCCAGCGCACTCGTGCTGTCATCCAGAATCAGAATCGCCGGCTTGCGGACGAGAGCCCGTGCAATCGTCAGCCGCTGCTTCTGCCCGCCGGACAGATTAACGCCGCGCTGGCCAATCATCGTGTCATAGCCCTGTGGCAGCCCCATAACCGTATCGTGGATCTGCGCAGCCGCAGCCGCCCGTTCAATCTCCTCAGCCGTCGCATGCTCATTGCCCCAGGCGATATTGTCGCGCACTGAGCCGGTGAACAGCAGCACTTCCTGCGGCACGTAGCCGATCGACCTGCGCAGCCTGGAAATGTCAATGTCCGCGCTGTCTCTCCCGTCAATCCGGATCATGCCGCTGCTCTGCTCGTAAAGGCGGGGAATCAGCCCGACCAGCGAGGATTTGCCTGAACCTGTCGCGCCCATAATGGCTACCCGTTTACCCGGCTCAACCTTGAACGAGATGTGTTCAAGCGCAGCAATATCGCTTTCCGGGTAACTGAAGCTGACATCCGCAAACTCAATTCCCCCCGGATGCTATTTTCCAAGCCCCTATTCCCTTGACCGGCTGCAGAATCCAATTCTCCCCGCCCTTCAGGTGAGGCCATAACCTCCGATATCCGCTGCTCTGATGCAACAGCCCGTGAGAAGGTCGCCATAATCCATGAGAGGGCTGACATCGCTCCGATCGTCCGCAGAGAGTAGTTAATGACCGCCACAGTCTGCCCCAGTGTAGCGTCTCCGGCAGCAATATCGATCCGCCCGAACCACAGCACAGCTACGATAGCAGCGTTAACAATCAGCATAATCAGAGGTCCCATCGTCTCCGTCAGTCTTAGTGCAGCAATGGTTGATTTCATCAGTCCGCCGCTGACTGAAGCGAACCGCCCGATTTCATGTCCCATGCGCACAAAGACCCGGATCAGCCGGATGCCTGTAAGATTTTCCTGAATGATACCGTTTACACCATCAAGTCTGCTCTGCACAACCTTAAACAGGGCGGAAGACCTGCGCATCACCCAGACCAGGAACAGGACCAGCACCGGCAGCGTTACAGCAAGCAGCAGTCCCAGCTTCACATGCACGACCAGCGCCATTATGATACTGCCCAGTACAACAAGCGGAACGCGGGTCATAAACCGCAGCGCCATAAAAATCGTGTCCTGTAGCTGCGTCACATCCCCGGTCAGCCGCGTAATCAGTGAAGAGGTCGGAAACCGGCTGAACACCTCATACGTAAAGGACTGTACCTTTTCGTACAGCTTTTCTCTCAGATCAAAGGCAAAGCCCTGACTGGCATGGGATGCAAAAAAAGAGCTCAGTATCCCTGCCACGAACGCTATAATTGCGCTCAGGGTCAGTACACCGCCCCACAGCCAGACTACACCCATATCCTTTTCTGCAATTCCGTTATCAATGATTTTCGAGATCAAAAGGGGCTGCGACAGCTCCACTGCCAGCTCAATCCCCATCATGGCCAGAGCAGCTATGGCAGCTACCCTGTATTTTTTGAGATAGGTTAAAATGATGTTCATCGGCTGTACCTCGTCAATTTATTCGTATAGCGCATCCCTTAATCTTGTTGACATTGCCGAACCCTGTCCGTTTTTCAGAATGACCCGGCGCAGCGCCTTGTTGCTGCGGCTGAGCTCCGTAAGCTCCTCAAGCATGTCCGACAGCAGCTCCTGCACCTCCTCTGATAAACCGCCATCCTCGCGGACCGCGGCCACCCGTTCCTTATATTGCTCCAATTTCTCCGGCACTTAACATAACTTCCTTCCTGTGAATGGTTCTTCCGCTAAAAACACACGTGCGTATATTATAGCATAACCTGAGGACCCGCCCTATGGCGGGAAATGTCTCACAAGAAATATGCCGAATCCGGCACTTTTTTCACTGGCTACTTTAAATGGACATATGATACTCTAATAAAGTCGCATTTTTCGGCATACTACACTCTTAGGGACAAGAGCGAAAGGACAGATGGACGTGGCACAGTTGTTTTACAGATACGGCGCAATGAACAGCGGGAAATCCATAGAGATACTTAAGGTAGCCCATAATTACGAGGAGCAGGGCAAGTCGGTGCTCATCTTCACCCCATCCATTGATGACCGGGACGAGGTCGGGTATATTTCCTCCCGTATCGGACTGCGCAAGCAGGCCATTGCTATTGACGAAAATACGGATATTTACGGCATTGTAAGCAGCAACCTGCCTAAGCCCCACTGCGTGCTGATTGACGAGTGCCAGTTCCTCACCAAAGACTGCATTCTTCAGCTTGTAAGGATTGTTGATGAACTGAACATCCCGGTTATGGCCTTCGGCCTGAAGAATGACTTCCAGAACAACCTTTTTGAAGGCAGCAAATACATGCTGATCTATGCCGATAAAATCGAAGAAATGAAGACCATCTGCTGGTTCTGCGAACGCAAGGCAACGATGGCCCTCCGCGTGGAGAACGGCAAGCCGGTCTACAGCGGCAAGCAGATCCAGATCGGCGGCAATGAAGCTTATTACCCCGTCTGCCGCAAATGTCACAAGAATCCGCCTCTATAGCAGCAAAAAAAAGCATTCCATCACCGTTTGGAAACGGGTGGAATGCTTTTTTATTATTTATGCCTGGTTCAGATACCGCTCCTGCAATATATTCATGTGATGTCTCTCATGTCCAACAATCATACAGGCCTGGGCTCTGACGGTCACAGGCACGGAATAGAAATTTCCGGCACGGGTCCAGACGTAATCCGGCAGGCTTTCCAGCAGAGCAAGTGTCGATTCCCGGACAATCCGGTAATGCAGCACCAGCTGCTTCAGGGTAAAGCGGTCAAAATTTCCGGCGACAACATAATCCTTCTCTTCATATCCAGGCAACGGTGCCTGCTCGCCTCTGGCAAAACAGAGCAGCCGGTAGGACATAATGCGGTCATTATCGGTCAGGTGGCCGACCATCTCCTTTATGCTCCACTTCTCCGGCGCGTATCTGTAATTCCCCTGTTCTTCACTAAGCCCATCCAGCAGCGCAAAAACCTCCTTGGACTGCTCACGGAGAATCGTAATAAGGTCACCCTCCGGCGGCACTAAAGAGATATAAGTTTCCTGAAATTCCATGTATTCGCCTTGCTCCGGACGCTGGTTCATATAAACTGCCCCTCCCACCTAAATTTATGAAGATTTTGTTGAAAAGTGTAAATTGCTATTGTTGTATTTTAGTATATTATGTATAATCTTTGCAAGAATAAGGAAGAGTCAACTTGTTTACCGGGAGTGTAGATATGCTTGAATTTCTGCTGTATATGTTCTTCTCTGTCCTGGAAACTTTCGCGATGTTTTTCTTGGCCTTCAGCTTGTTCAAGATTGATTTCTACCCGATAGAAATGATATTTGCAGGGGTTATAATGGCCTTTTTTTCCTTTGTTATTCGTGTCAATTATAAATGGGTAGAAGCAGATATCATCGTACAATATGCTCTAATGTTCTGTTTCTTCTGGATGTTGTTTAGGATTCATCTGTTTTATGCAGCCATATTAACCGGTATGGCCTACCAGACCTATTCCTTTATTCAAGTTGTTTTTATTATACTCTTTAATAGAGTCGGATTTTTTTCAACACACACTTTTTACGGCATTGATATTAGTGCATATTTCATGCAGATAACAAGTGCTGCTACAGGTATTCTTATGGGACTATACATAGTAAGAAAGCGTAAGGGATTTGATTTTGTTCCGGATAAGCCCAACGGCTTAATTAAAATCAGCAGACGTGAGAAACTCCTGTTCATATTAAATCTTCCTACTGCTGCAATTGTAATTTCCATTATGTATCTCTTTAACTCAGGTTACTTTCTAGCTGTACCAATAATATACGGTTTTCTGCTGTCTTGCTATCTTTATCTATCTTATACTAAGGACAGAAGTGAAGATGAATATGTTAAGCTATAAGCTTGCCGTGGCAATCAAGCAGGCTAACCCCCAAGAAACCAGTTCTATAGAAGTCATGCAGTACGCCTTGAATATCATTTTGAACAGTCTGCTGATCGTCATTATCTCACTGCTGATCGGCTGGTTTACAGGGAAGCTGCCTGATACCGCACTCTCCCTAACCAGCTTTGCTCTACTACGATTTTTCAGCGGAGGCAGACATCTCAAAACAGCTGCTGCATGCAATCTTTTCTCTATTACCCTATGCTCTCTTCTACCTCATATTTCATATCTGATCCAGGATTATTTATGGATATTTACAACTACATCTTTGATGCTAATGCTGGTCTTCGCTCCAAATCCTGACGTTAATGCACAGATCCCACACCACTTGTATAAATGGATGAAGCTAGTTTCTCTGTTAATGGTCACTTCCAATCTTTTCGTTTCTTCGTCTGTCATCGGGTTGGCATTTTTTGCACAATCCTTAACAGTAATCACTTTAAAGAACAGGAGGAGCCCACAATGAAGAAAACAATCGCCCGCTATGCGTCCAAAACTTTAGCTTCGTCTGCACGTCTTTTCTCAACCGTATTGAAGCCTTTCGCTCACAGCCCAGAAGCACCGCAAGAACTCCGTAAGTAATCCAACAAGGATGGGGAAAACATGCGTGTCTTACAAAACGACGGTTCTTCCCTGGATATCAGGGAGGAAGACATATTGTATTTTTCCAGCTATAAAAATGCAATATTCGTCCATACGAAAGAAGGCGAATTTGTTTTCCCCACTACTCTTTCCGATCTGCTGATTGCATACAAGGGTAAAGGATTCGAACGCCTTGACCGTAACAATGTCGTTAGCCTGAACAAGGTGAACGCGTATGACGCCGAGCGCAAAATTGTCCATTTTATTGAAGGTGAACAATTTGCAACAGTATCGGAGTCCAATGAACCCCGTATCAAGCGTTTTCTTGCTGAATCATCAGAAGAAGCAGCAGATTGAATGAGTTGCAGTATCGAATCTTTTCAATATCCCGGTATCGATTACGATACCGGGATATTCCATTGTGAAGCGGTCAAATATTATGACATAATAACCATGTTATGTAAAGAGTAATTCGCAGGGTGAATGACAGGAGACGGATTTCCTTCCAAATGGTACCATTTAAATAAGTTAGCTATAATTTGGATCATTATACCTATTGATGGAGGAATCTAATGGATTATTATTTTCATCCTTCTCCGCGCCCCTCATCACTCGAACTACTATCTGACGAGCAGCTATTGAACATCTACGAATTGGCGGTGGAGGCTAAGGCTTCACCTGATTTTATTGAAATCATCATGAATATTCTGACCGAAAGAAAATTAATACCTTCGGATTATTTGGATGCGTGAATTCAATACAATCGGTACACTTCTACATATATTTTTGTTCACAATGTATATTTACCACAAGTCAAAAGCCATCCTCTTCTGATTAAGAAGGGATGGCTTTTGTGCAGGATCGGATATAAATCCGTCCTTGTTCTGCTATTCTATAACTTCTGTCTTGAATACATTGTCCAATTTGCCGCCAAGTCTTTTCTTGAGCGGTACTTTAATATCACGGCTCAATTCCTTGAAGAAGGTATCCACATCACAGTTCACATTCTGTGCCATTACAATGACCGTACCGTCTGCCACTATATTGTGGTTGACCTCATGCGGCACATCAACCTCAATGTCATATTTCTTGGTCAAGGTCTTCAGATACCGCGCAAAAATTTCCAGCAGCTCTTCGTTGCTGAAATTCTCAACCGCTGCTTTTCCCTTAGGAGTAAACTTTACGTTAATTCTCATTTGTGGATTCCCCTTTTCTGTTGAACCATTTTTTGTTGGCTTTATGGATCAGGATGAATAGATGGCTGCAAGAAAGGGCAACATTATTCATTTTTGCTAAAAAGACGTATTTAATACTCTGTAAGAATATCTTTCACAACTTTTTTTAATACCATACCGCCCCGGCTGAATTCAGATGCAACGATTGTCCCTTTATAAAATCGCACCTGCTACTATCATAACACAAAAATAAAACACTCCTCTATTGGATTTTAATTTCCAACAAAGGAGTGTGGTTCAGCTTGCTTATCCGATTTTATTATTTCTAAGTACCACGAATGCAAATTTGAATAAATGTGCATATAATCGCTTGTTAAGGAACAGCAGGCTGATGCTCATTTTATTTTTGAAGCCCAAGGTATTATCCTGGAAAAACGGATTAATGTTGCTTTTTAAAAAGGCGATGAACTCTTCGCAGCGCTCATCATTTACCTTAATGCCTTTTTTGATGTAATAATTGTAGTAGTTAAAGCCATACTCCACTACATTATCCAGGTATTGCTTGGAGATATCATGATAGGGAGTATTCTTCCCGTCTGACTTAAGATCATTGTAACGGTCAATTACAGCCAGGTAGTAGTTATAGAAGCTGTTGTCATCCCATACCTGTGTAATACTGCCGCCTCTTTGCAGATAATAATATTTCGGGTCCCAGACCCGGACGGATTTATTGGCGTTTTTGAACAGGAAATACATGGCCCACAGATCCTCATAAATTTTGCCGACCGGGAAACGGAGGTTTTCGAACAGCTCCCGTTTGAACAGTTTATTCCATAAGTAGCTCTGTATTTCAACATCCTCGACGATTTTTTGTACACCTTCCACGTTGCTGTAAACAATCTCTCCTTCAAAATATTCATACAACGGTTCAGTTGAATCATCTGTCACCACATAGTGGCCGCAAATGGAAATATCGGCATCATGCTTCTCGCTTAAGTTGTACAATAGCTCAAACATATCCGGTGCCAGCCAGTCATCACTGTCTGCAAAGCCTATATATTTGCCTCTGGCAATATCAAGCCCGCAGTTTCTGGCTTCAGAAACGCCGCCGTTCTTTTTATGAATCACATGCACCCTGCTGTCCTGACTTGCATAATGGTCACAGATCTGAGGGGATTTGTCCGGAGAGCCGTCATTAATCAAAATCAACTCAAAGTCCGTAAAGGTCTGCGCCAGTATCGATTCGATACATTTCGGCAAATAGTCAGCTACATTATACACCGGAACTATAATACTGATTTGCGGTTCCATTCTAATACCCCCATCTTCTTTTAGTATTGCCGCCCTGCTTTGCGGATTTTAAATTTGGCAAGGAGCGGACCAAGCATTTCCTGAAGCATGCCGGCATCCGGTCTGCTGAGCCAAAGACCAGCTATAAAGAACAGCGGGACCAGCGTAACCGATAACACAGCAGCGTCTAAAATAAACATTGTGTATGAATGCGGAGTTACCATAAAATCAAACTGTTTCGTTACAGCAATGATGATTACGGAAACAAGCAGATTAATAATCCATTTCTTGTAGGTGATCCAGGAGCTTCTTTTCAACAATTTGCTATTCGTGTACCATACTATATCAATTAGCCGGTAAGTTAAAGCGACCATGGTCCCAAACAGCACCCCGTAGGCGCCAAACGGAAACACCAGTATCAATGAGAGAACAAAGTTTATAGAGGTCTCCAGAATCGATCTCCACTGTGTTTTGCGGAAATGGCCGACGATATCGATCACCAGGTCGGAAGATAACCGGGCATTGAAGAGGAGCTTCACCCCTGCAAACAATAATGGCAGGAGCACATCAATATAGTTGGTATCTTCAATCCCTGAGGTATACAGCCTCATAAAAGGCAGGATCAGGATCGTCGTTATCGTCAGAAGGGCAAACACCAGCGAGATGTAGGACGACTCGAAGAGGTTGAACATCTTTACAAATTTCGGAAAATTATTGTTGTATTTCTGGCCTAAAGCGAACTTGAAGCTGTCCCGGATGGTAAAGGTTACCCTCTCCACGACGCCAAAGATCATATTGTACATCATATATACACTTACAACCTTCAGGTTTGTGAACAGGGTGAGCAGGACAACATCTGTATTCTTAAATACGAGATAAGACAGCTCGTGGATCAGAACGGAATTCTTTTGGCTGATGGCCTGATAATCCGGTGTAGTCTTGAAATTGATCCATTTGTAATGCTTTTTCATATAGATCTGGTACACGATAATTTGGACAATGGTGATCACAAAATAAACCGCCTGAACCAGAATAATATCAAAGCCGTTCAGCATTAAAATGATTCGGATCACGTTGTTCACAATCGTGGAAAGTGCCGTTACGGAAGCCTCGATGTAGTTCTTGCCCTCAGCAAGCAATAGAACCCTGAACTTCCCCTGAAAATAGTAATTAACCGCCCCGCCCAGTCCGCTCAATAATACAATAGCCATAACTGTGAAGTTGCTGAAGCCTGAGCTGACAACAAGGGGATAGCCGATCGAGATCAGGATGACCGCGATAAAATAATACCATCCTGTTTTGCGGTAATAAGACGAGGTTGCAGTCAGTATTTCGTTGATTTTGGACTTGTCATTATTTCCGATATGCTTGTAAAGCGCCTGTATGGAGGCGGCACCTACACCTGCTTCCAGCAAAGACAAGTATGTAATGACCTGTACGACAGACGTTATGAGACCGTTAGCCTCCGAACCATAGGTAAGGATAATTAACCGCGGGATATAGAACCCCAGTCCGATCACAATCAATTGGCTTAGAACACCGACCAATACATTTAATATGCTTTTTTTGGCCATCCGTCTCTTTCCCCTTCACACTAATGTGATTGCTACAATGTATTGGTGTTCTTTTCGTGAAAATTACTGAATCCTTTCATTTTTTACAATGATTATACACGCATGAACCCAATTTGCATGTCGAAAAATGTTGCAAATTTAAATTTTAGATACCCAAAACGGTAAAACCATATGTATTCATCAGGCGGGTACAGATTAGCTGCTTTTTAATTAACCATTTTGTAGCGGGGTAGAATCATATACAGGGATCAGCAATGGCATATTATAATAAAATGAATTGATGTTAGCTGAAATCAGTGTTATTCTAACAACTTAAATGCCACTCGCAATCCAATAATAATAGTCCCCATTTTGGTTATAAGGAAAGGTAATATTATGATAAAAGTTGAACACTTATCCTTCTCGTTTCCGCAAAAAGAACTATATAACAACATTTCATTTACCCTTGAAGAAGCACAGCATTGCGCTTTTATAGGCACAAGCGGCAGCGGGAAAAGCACACTGGTCGATATATTGATGGATCCGGAAAGATATTTGTACGAAGGCAGGCTAGAGATAGAACCCTCCTGCACAATCGGGTATGTAAGCCAGTTCTCGCAGCTGGACAAATCTGAAGAAACAACGGTTTTTGAATATATAGGAGAAGCCTTTATTAAGCTTCAAAATGAAATAAATGCTATTCTCACTGAAATGGAGACATCCGCCGATATTGAGCCGTTACTTGAGAAGTATCAGCTGGCGTTAGACGCTTTTGATTTGATCGGCGGAGATGATTTTGAAAGCAATATTAATAAGAAGCTAAACCTGGCAAACCTCATGAAGCTGAAAGATCTTAGGGTGTCTGAGCTGAGCGGCGGAGAATTCAAGCTGATCCAAGTCATGAAGGAAATGCTTAGCAGTCCAGACTTGATGATTATGGACGAGCCGGATGTATTCTTAGATTTTGAAAACCTAAATGCGCTTAAAAATCTTATCAACTCCCACAAAGGCATACTGCTGGTCATCACGCACAACCGTTACTTGCTCAATCATTGCTTCAACAAAATCATTCACCTTGAAAACATGGAGATCCAGGAGTTTGACGGGCGGTATATTGATTATAATTTCTCTTTACTTCAGACTAAGATCGAATCACAGGAGCTGGCAATCGCTGAAGAGGAAGAAATCAAGCGAAACGACAATATCATTGACAATCTTAGAGCCAGCGCAACCTATAACTCGGAAGCATCCAGAGGCAGAGCGCTAAAAGCAAGAGTGAAATTTCAGGAAAGACTGGAAGCCCGCAGAATTAAAGCTCCTTTCGTCGATATTAAGCAGCCGAAGATCCGTTTCGGCATGGGACATGAACTTGAAAACGACACTGTTGTAATAAAAGTTAATGATTACAGCGTTTCCTTTGATGAACTGCTTTTAGAAAATGTCAGCTTTGAGGTCAAGTCCTCGGATAAAGTAGCCATTATCGGTCCTAACGGTACAGGGAAAACAACCTTGCTCCGGGAGATTGTTAAGCATAACCACAGTTCCATTGAAGTGAATCCTGATGCTAAAGTCGCTTACTTATCCCAGCTTCAAGGCGAAGTGCTAAACGATTCTAACACCATACTTGAGGAATTTATCGAAGCGGGGTTCGATACTTATGATAAGGTACGGTCATATCTTACTGACTATGGCTTTGAAGGAGAAATCCTTACCCAGAAGATAGAATCGTTATCCGGCGGAGAAAAAAACCTGCTCCAATTGGCCAAGGTTTCTGCCAGTAACGCAAATGTACTGCTGCTTGATGAACCGACAAGCCATTTGGACACCTATGCACAAATCGCATTGGAGAAAGCTATCCAAGAGTATAAGGGTGCCATTCTTATGATTTCACATGACTTCTATTCTGTCGTAAACGGGATGGATTATGTGCTGATCATTGAGGATAAGACGATTAGAAAAATGAGTATGCGCAAATTCAGAAAGATGATTTATGCCAGTCATTTTGATAAAGACTATTTAGAAGCAGAGCAGAACAAAAAAGCAGTGGAAATGAAAATTGAACTGGCTTTGAAGGAAAAGAACTTTGAGCTTGCAAAAGTGTTGGCGGGGGAGCTTGAGGAGCTGATTAAGCTCCTGTAAATAGGGCGTTGGGTAAATATAAAAGACACTGATGAGCGGGCTCTCAGTGTCTTTTTGCTGTTAATTGAGGTGCAGCTCACTTAGCGGGTCGTTCCATCCTTCAACTACACCGTTATTAAAGTTCACCGTTGCTGATCCATAATACCATGTATCCCCGCTATTCATAATTCTATTTGGCGTTCGCACCATGATTTGCAGAATAAAACACTGATGTTCCGTCTGCGTACGTTGGCTGAGTTGTTTCAGGGGGAGCTGCATTAACAATTTCATCTTTTGCATGTTGCAGTTCATTCAAGACACTGTTCATTACATTGTTCCTGATAGATTCACTTTGCCCTTCCATGGCGTCAATAACCTGCTGTTTATACTCGGCGAATAAATCCAACGCATGATCGTAGTCATCGGCATCCTGCCAGCCATTTATCGTCAGGATCTTTGCATCTCCTGTAATCCGGTTTATTTTAACAGGAAAACGTTGATCTAACTTCTCATACTTATACAAGCCCGGATAGATCACAAGACCAAATATAATGACTCCTATTAAAACAAATGAATAGCGAATAATAATTTTACTGGACTCTTTTTCCATAACCATGCACTCCATCATAACCACATCGGCTGCGGAATTTGCTGCATACTTTTGGTTTCTATATATTGTTAAGGGCATCTGTTGAATATATTCCGTTTAAGCCTGCAGCTTCTGTGTCCGTTAATGCTTCTCCTTCTTCAATCTTGCTTTTTAGAGCAGCAATATCCGGAAAGACGGAATATGGATTATTATTTTGCCGTGACCCGTTAATAAAGTAGTCTATATCGAGCAATATTAGTTCCTGCTGTACACCGGTTAATACATTATTTTTAATGGGAAAGCCCGTTTCGATAACTATTCTTCTTTTTGAAACAGCCAGCTTTTTGTGCAGACTGTTCACACCCAGATATGCTGCCAGACACACAATAAATGCTGAGCCTGAAATAATTCCTGTTTTGCGGGTCACGCCGTTTAAGATCAGACTGGCAATGATGGTTACCGCACACAGAA
This sequence comes from Paenibacillus sp. DMB5, assembly GCF_001517085.1. Taxonomy (GTDB): domain Bacteria; phylum Bacillota; class Bacilli; order Paenibacillales; family Paenibacillaceae; genus Paenibacillus_AQ. Next base: position 9,847 of record NZ_LRAC01000030.1, on the reverse strand, counting down.
AGATCGTCTGGCCTTTTAATTTAAATTTGAAATCGCGGCGCTTATAAATAATATACTGAAGTGATTCTTCCTTCAAAACACATTCTCCTTTAATGGGGTATTTCGTTATAACAAGCTAATTGTATTACATAATGCGTAACTGTCAAATCATTTGAATCCTTCATTGTTCTTGCTGCAAAAATAAAACCCAATAAACCAAAAAAGGTTTATCGGGTGTGGGAGTCTCCTTCAATTCCATCTACGTATCCTGATCCTTACCCTTTCAAGACACCTTATGCTCAATCCGCAGCTTGTCGGCTACCATGGCAATAAATTCCGAGTTAGTCGGCTTGGATTTGGAGATATTAATGGTATAGCCGAACAGGTGGGAGATGCTGTCGATGTTACCACGGGTCCAGGCGACTTCAATCGCATGGCGGATAGCCCGTTCAACACGGGATGGCGTGGTTTTGAACTTCTCCGCAATAGCCGGGTAGAGTGTTTTGGTAATCGCTCCAAGGATTTCAATATTGTTGTACACCATGGTGATCGCTTCACGCAGATACTGGTAGCCTTTAATATGCGCAGGCACACCAATCTCATGAATAATGGAGGTAATGTTCGCGTCCAGGTTCTTGCCCTTGGAGAGCGGCACTACGTTGGTGCCGGACGATGAGCCCGTTGGGCGTGAGCCTACAAAGCCCGCCATATTCGAAGAGCTGCTCATGCTGCCCTGTGTACCGACGAGCTGACGCACACGGTTGGCCAGAACCTCCATGTCAAACGGCTTCAAAATATAATAAGACGCGCCAAGCTGCACAGCTCTTTGAGTGATGTTCTCCTGACCAAATGCAGTCAGCATGATGATCTTCGGCTGCGGGTTAAGATCCATATCACGCAGGCGTTCAAGAACGCCGAGTCCGTCCAGGTGCGGCATGATAATATCTAGGATCAGTACATCCGGAATCTTTCTTGCCCCGCTAAGCATCTGAAGCACTTCTTCTCCATTATAAGCGATGCCTGTAACGGTCATATCTTCCTGTTCCGTAATGTATTCGGCAAGCAAGTTCGTAAACTCCCTATTATCATCTGCCAACAACACTTCAATATTCTGCACTGGCTGCTTCCTCCTTATTCATATCTGCTATTCTTTACCACATTTTTATCGCACTCCTTAGGTTTTCGACATGCCCTTCAAATATCCTTCTGTCGAAAATTATTTTTCTTTATTTTTTTTCGCCGTTGGATTATAATTAAATATTTTATTTCAACATTCGATTTATATCGCTGAGCTTCGACAAAAAAATCTTAAGGCTATACCGCCTTAAGATTATATGGGGAAAGATCAGTTTGCCCGGTGACACCGGAATCTTTTAGCATCCACTCGATAAAGCAGCCGTAGCCAGACTTCGGATCATTGACAAATACGTGGGTAACTGCACCGATCAAACGGCCGTTCTGCACGATCGGGCTGCCGCTCATGCCTTGGACAATACCGCCGGTCTTATCAATCAGCCGCGGGTCGGTAATACGCAGCACCAGTCCTTTGGTGGCAGGAGTCTGCTGATGGGCGACATGGATAATCTCCACATTGAACCGCTCCACCTGCTGGCCGTCCACTACGGTAAGAATCTGGGCTGGGCCTTCCTTCACTTCACTGCTCTTCGCGATCGGAATCGGCTGCTTGTAAAGGCTGTGCTCAGGGTTCTTGGTCATTTTACCGAAGATACCGAAATCCGTATTGCTCTGCACATTACCCAGCACCTGGCTCTCCTTGAGAAAAACAGCCCGCTTCTCTCCCGGATCACCATCCTGGCTCTTGGAGATTGAGGTGACAGAGGACTGAACAATATGCCCGCTGCCGACTACAATCGGAGTTCCTGTGTTCATGTCCGTAATGACATGGCCCAGAGCGCCGTACACTCCCTGCTCCGGAGCATAAAAGGTCAGGGTGCCTACCCCAGCCGCTGAATCGCGGATGTACAGCCCCAGTCTCCATACCTTGTCATTACGGTCATACGCGGGCTTCAGCCTGGCTGTATGCTCCTTGCCGGCGCGTTTGTACACGATGGTCAAGGTTTCACCTGACTTTCCGGCCCGCTCGACCAGCTTCGCTACCTTGGATACCTCATTGAGCTTCACACCGTCGATGGAGACCATCAGATCTCCGGGCACCAGCCCGCTGTTCTCTCCGGGTGAAAGCTTGGACTGCTCAGATACTTCAATTAGATGATGGCCAACAACAAGAACACCTGCCGACTTCACTTTCACCCCGATCGTCTGGCCCCCCGGGATTACCTTGAGCTCCTGTTCTGCCGCTTGGGCTGCCGGCTTGGCCGGATGAGGGTCAAGCGGTGAGGCATAACTCTGGATGGGACCTGCTACACCGGATAAGCTGAGAAAGAAGGTGAATAAAAGGCCGGGCATTAACTTCCTGAGGTTCGGCTTCAATGGCTGTCACGCTCCCTTTTGCTTCTTTCGCTTGACGAAAAAGGTGGTCGCCAATTGCGTACCTATAAGATAACCTTGCCCCCAGGCTTTTATTACTGTCAATCATTGTCCCGCCTAGCTTATGGCTGCTTTGCTGGCCTCGGCCAGACTGAGCATTTCCTGGGCGTGATGCAGTGTTTTTTCAGTAATTTCGACGCCGCCCAGCATCCGGGCAAGCTCCATAATCCGCCCGCTCTCGTTAAGGGAATCAACCTCGGTCATGGTCCGTCCGTCCTCAACCTTTTTACGGATCAGGTACTGATGATCGGCCATACAGGCCACCTGCGGCAGATGTGTAATCGAGAACACCTGACAGGTGGACGACAGCTTGAACAGCTTATCGGCAATGGACTGGGCCGCGCGTCCGCTGACCCCGGTATCCACTTCATCAAAGACCAGTACAGGAATAGCATCGGTACGGGCAAAAATACTCTTCATCGCCAGCATGATCCGTGACAGCTCACCGCCGGAAGCGATTTTGCCAAGCGGCCGCAGCGGCTCACCCGGGTTCGGCGAGATCATGAACTCCGCACTGTCGATGCCCTGACGGGTCAGACGGTACCGGCGCTCCTGGTACTCCACGCCACGAGGGTCCTCCAGAAGGTCCAGCTTGACCTGCAGGGATGTCCGCTCCATCTGCAGATCCTTAAGCTCTCCTTCGACCTGGGTAGCAAGGTCTGCAGCACATTGTCTGCGCGCTTCAGTGAGCACCTGTGCCGCTTCCATTAATGTAGTGAGCAGGCTGTTGCGCTTCACGCTCAGCTTCTCGATGTATTCGTCCTTGTTCTCCAGCAGGTCCGTTTCCCGGTGTATCTGATCATAATACGCCAGAATCTGTTCCACACTGTCCCCATATTTACGGCGGAGGCCATTAATCAGATCGAGACGGTTCTCGATCTCCTCCAGCCGCACCGGATTGAACTCAATGTCCTCCCGGTAATCCCGCAGCTGAAAAGCGGCATCCTCCAGCTGGTAATAGGAGGACTGCAGCTGCTCCAGTACAGCCCGCAGCCCCTTTTCGTCGTAACGGACCGCATCCTCCAGCCGGGAGATTACTTTATTGATGGATTCGAGTCCCTGTTTGTCATACAGCAGGTCATATGCACCGGATACCGAATCCATCATTTTCTCGCTGTGGGATAGTTTGACCCGTTCTTCGGCAAGTAATTCATCTTCTCCCGGTTTTAACCCTGCCGAAGAAATTTCCTCAAGCTGAAAGCGGTACAAATCCAGCATTTGATAAGCCTTTTGACTGGACTCCTGAAGCTCCCGCAATTCCTTCTCCACCTTGGCAAAAGCGGTATACTTCTCCTGATAGTCAGCCTTCAGCGGACCGATCACCGCTTCCCCGTAAGTATCCAGCAGCCCGAGGTGACGTTCGGCCTTCAGCAGGTTCTGGTGCTCATGCTGGCCGTGAATGTTGACCAGCTGTTCTCCGATTTCCCGCAGCATACTCAAATTGACCATCTGCCCGTTAACACGTGACGTGCTTTTGCCGGTTGAAGTAATCTCACGCCGGATAATCAGATGCTCCTCAGGCTGGGCGTCAATGCCCAGACGCTCCAGCGTCTCCCATACCGGATGACCAGCAGGCAGGCTGAACAGCGCTTCCATTTCCGCCTTGTCACAGCCGTAACGGATGGAGTCTGCAGAGCCCCGTCCGCCGGCTACAAGCGCAAGCGCATCAATAATAATGGATTTCCCGGCGCCTGTTTCCCCTGTAAGCACATGAAATCCGGGATAAAAATGCACATCCACCGCTTCAACAACGGCCAGATTGCGGATCGATAATGTTTCTATCACTATAACTGCACCTCCGAAAAGATGATTCCCATGAATGGATCGATGCTGCGTCTATTTATTTCAGGAGATATATCCCATAATCTGCGAAATGACATCCTTGCTGTCCTCCGGAAGGCGGCAAATAATCAGAATGGTATCGTCGCCGGATATCGTACCCATAATCTGCGGCCAGTCAATATTGTCAATGAGCGCCGCCACCGAGTTTGCGGTTCCCGGGAGACATTTCATTACCACCAGGTTGCCCGATGAATCGATGTGGACGAAATTGTCCACCAGCACTCTTTTGAGCTTCTGGGTAGGATTGTAGCGCTGGTCTGTCGGCAGGGAATATTTGTATCTCCCGTCATCCATCGGCACCTTGATCAGGAGCAGCTCCTTGATATCACGCGATACGGTCGCCTGTGTGACCTGAAACCCTGCTTCGCGCAGCTCGTCCACCAGCTCATCCTGTGTTTCGATTTCCTTCTGTGTGATAATTTCACGAATCTTGATATGCCTGTGTCCCTTCATAGTGCCTCCTGTATTGTAAAAATGAATATTAAGCGGACTCTCCGTCATCCCTGCCAAAAGAAATCACATGGATGGCAGAGGACACCGTGTTGACATACAGCACTCCGCTGCAGTCAGGATAAATCAGCAGATAAGGCAGAAGTGCATCCCGGAGTGCGCTCCCTGTAAACTCCAGCTCCTTGCGGGGCCTGGACAAAATGACCAGATAATAGGAGCCGTCCTCTTTGGCGGCTACGTAATCAATAAACAGCCGGCTGTACATGGGGGCACCGTCTACATTAAAAGAAAGCGGGATCTTGAGCTTGCCGCCAATCACCTCATATCCTGCTGCCTCCAGCCACTCAATGGACGGGTGGGGAGCAATATCATTGTTGATCGGCACCCGGTCCTTCAGGAAGGAATCCGGCGAGCTCTGCAGCCACAGATAAATCCGGTACACCAGAAATATCACAACTGCCAATCCAATAAGCGCCACAACGGCTTTGTCAGAGCTTGCCACGCAAATCACCTCGGTGATTTATTCGCCCAGCCTGCCGGGAACTCCTGCAATACGTCAGCGCCAGCTGATTATTAGTCTTGGGTAAAAAATGACTTTTCAAGCAAAAGAAACTCATCGTTTCTTCGATGAGTTTCCGTTAGCTGCCGCAGTAAAGGTGGAAGCCGCTTCTTTGATGACGGTATCAGCCAGCAGTGCGAAGCTGTCAGCCGTATAACGGGGAGCAGACAATGCTTCTGAATCCGCCGGATCATCCGTCAGCTTCCAGTGTGCCAGAAATTCAATATTTCCTTCACCGCCGGTAATCGGCGAGAAGGTCAGATTCTCAAGCCGGTAACCCAGCTCTTCCGCCATAGTCAGTACATTGACGAGTACTTCCTTATGGACTGCAGAATCACGCACAACGCCTGATTTACCGACCTTTTCCCGGCCCGCCTCGAACTGCGGCTTAATAAGGGCGGCAATATCCGCCGGGCGGCTAAGCAGCGCTTTGAGCGGGGGAAGAATGATTTTGAGCGAGATAAAGGAGACATCAATGCTCGCGAAATCAGGCTCCGGACCCAGCAGATCCTGAGGTGTCATGTAGCGGAAATTCGTCCGCTCCATTACACTTACCCGCTCGTCGTTGCGAAGGCTCCAGTCCAGCTGGTTATAGCCGACATCAATGGCATAAACATGACTTGCCCCATGCTGCAAGGCGCAGTCGGTAAAGCCCCCGGTGGAGGAGCCGATATCCAGCATGACGCGTCCGGCCAGACTGATCTCAAATTTGCGGAGCGCTTTCTCCAGCTTGAGACCGCCGCGGCTGACATAAGGGTGCACAGCTCCTTTTACCTTCAGGACAGAGCTGCGGAGCACCTTCATGCCCGCTTTCTCGATTCGCTCCTCGTCCGCCAGCACAAGACCGGCCATAATGGCGGCCTTCGCCTTTTCACGGCTTTCATAAAAGCCCTGCTCCACCAGTAATACATCAATCCGTTCTTTAGGGTGTTCCATGTTCATCTCCTGATCATTCTTGGTCGCCAGCTTCCACTTCTGTTAATCAGGATGTGGAAGTCGACTTGTACGTATATTTGCTCAGCGCCTTCATTCCTTTGATCCGTGCACACAAGGCTTCAACGGTCAGGCCGGTCTGCTGGCGCTGCTCTTTGACAGAGCCATGCTCAATAAAGATATCCGGCACGCCCATCAGATGCACCCTTGCATCATAGATCTCCTGGGAAGCAAAGAACTCCAGCACGGCGCTGCCCAGGCTCCCTGCTTCGCTTGCCTCCTCCATGACAATCATTGAGGTTCCGGCATTAGCCAGCTCAAGCAGCATCGAATTGTCGAGCGGCTTCTGGAAGCGTGCATTTACGACTCCAACCTGAATACCTTCACGTTTCAAGAGCTCTGCCGCTTCTTCGGCAACCTGGACCATCGGTCCGCAGGCGAGCACAGCGTAATCATCGCCGGTACGCAGGCGTTCCCATGAGCCAATCGGGATCGTGTGCATCTCCTTGTCCAGAGCCACACCGGTTCCGTCAATCCGCGGATAACGGTAAGCAATCGGTCCGTCATTGTATTCCAGCGCCGTCTTCATCATGTGGCGCAGCTCATTCTCATCCTTAGGCATCATAATAACCATATTAGGGATATGACGCATAAAAGCGATATCATAGACGCCCTGATGGGTCTCGCCATCCGCACCGACAAAGCCTGCACGGTCAATGGCGAACATCACATTGGCGTTGTGGCGGCAGATGTCATGCAGAATCTGATCATAGGCCCGCTGCATGAAGGTGGAATACACCGCATATACCGGCTTCATTCCTTCCATAGCCAGCGCTGCGCAGAGCGTTGCCGCATGCTGCTCGGCAATGCCGACATCAATCATCCGGTCCGGGAATTCCTTGGCGAACGGGAACAGGCCGGAGCCTCCCGGCATGGCCGGAGTGACCGCGATCAGCCGTTTGTCCTCACGGCCCAGCTCAATCAGCGCCTCCCCGAATACCTCAGTGTACATCGGCGGCTTATCGACCGCCTTAAGGGATTGTCCAGATTCAATTTTGTATGGAGAAATGGCATGTGATTTGTAGAAATCGGTCTCAGCCGGCTTGTAGCCTTTGCCTTTGGTCGTCAGCACATGCACCAGTACAGGCCCGTGTACATTGTCTGCCTGATGGAAGGTGTCGATCATCTTCTCAATATCATGACCGTCTACCGGCCCGAGATAGGTGAAGCCCAGCTCCTCGAACAGCACGCCGGGTACCATCATATATTTGAGGCTGTCCTTCAGCTTCTCCGCCGTCTTGGCCAGCTTGCCGCCGATTGCCGGAATTCTCCGCAGCAGCCCTTCCACTTCATCCTTCGCCCGCAGGTAATGGCGGTCTGAACGGATTTTGCTCAGGTAATTGTGCATCGCCCCGACGTTCGGCGCAATGGACATCTCATTATCGTTCAGGATTACCATCAGCTTGCGACGTTCATGACCGATATGATTCAGCGCTTCAAAGGCCATCCCGCCGGTCAGCGCACCGTCACCGATCACAGCAATAACCTTGTTATCCTCGCCCTTGAGGTCACGCGCCATAGCCATACCCATAGCTGCAGACAGAGAGGTGCTGCTGTGTCCGGCTTCCCAGACATCATGCTCGCTCTCCGAGCGCTTCACAAAGCCGCACAGTCCGTCCTTCTTGCGGAGCGTGTCGAAGCGGTCCTGCCGTCCGGTCAGGATTTTGTGGACGTAAGCCTGGTGTCCTACATCATATATCATTTTATCCCGGGGACTGTCATAGCAGTAATGCAGCGCCAGCGTAAGCTCCACTACCCCCAGGTTGGATCCCAGATGCCCGCCGGTCACAGTCAGCTTCTCAATCAGAAACGTACGGATCTCCTCTGCAAGGGAGTTCAGCTCTGGCACTGATAACGATTTGAGTTGCTGCGGATCATTTATATTTGGAAGCAGCACGAGTCTTCCCCGCTTTCCTAGATGTTGTAAAATATAAACCCCATTATAACACAAACGAAACGGCTGTCGAAATACAGCCGCTTCGGAATTTTCTTTAATGGTCTCTGGACATCAGATAAGATGCGATTTCCAGCAGGCGTGAATTGTCATTGAAGCCCCCGCTGAGCACGGCGCTGCGGGCAGCTTCCGTCAGCCGTTCCACTTCAGCGCGTGAGGCCTCCAGCCCGATGAAGAACGGGTAAGTCACCTTTTGCTGCTTGATGTCGCTGCCCGTCTTCTTGCCGAGCTTGCCTTCGTCGCCAACCAGGTCAAGGATATCATCCTGCACCTGGAAAGCCAGGCCGATCTGCGTGCCGAATTCGCGCAGCGCTTCCAGCTGCGCAGGGTCTGCACCGGCGATCCGTCCGCCGGCCAGCATGGAGAATACGATCAGATCGCCGGTCTTGTGGCGGTGGATATACTGCAGCTGCTCCAGACTGGTGAGCCCCTGCTCGCCTTCCATATCGGCTACCTGTCCGCCGACCATACCGCGCGGGCCGGCCATTTCGGCCAGCTCCTCAACAATGGAGAGCACCTGCTCTGCAGGCACGCCATAGCGGCGGGAAGCCTGGACCACGCTGTAAAAAGCATGGGTCAGCAGCGCATCACCGGCCAGAATTGCCGTTGCTTCGCCGAATACTTTATGATTGGTGAGCTTACCCCGCCGGTAATCATCATTATCCATCGCCGGAAGATCGTCATGAATCAGCGAATAGGTATGCACCATCTCAATGGCCGCTGCTACCGGCAGCGCCGCTTCCCGGCTGCCGCCAAGCGCTTCGCAGGCTGCCACAACCAGCAGCGGACGCAGGCGCTTGCCTCCGGCCTGTAATGAATAGTTCATCGCATCCTTCAAATTGCCCGGGACGGTCCAGCCTTTCGGGAGGGTAGTCTCCAGCTCCTGCAGGACCGCTTCCGTTACTCCTGCGATATATTCCGGCAGCGGCTGGCGTTCCACGCCTGCAGCATTCATCTCCGCGTTATGCTCAGACCTGCTCATCGCTGTCCCCTTCCAGCCGGGCGCCGAAAGGCTTCTTGCGCAATTCCCCGTCCATCTCGGTAATCATTTCGATCTTGCGCTCCACCTGCTCCAGCTTGCTGCCGCACAGCTGCGACAGCTTCATTCCCTGCTGAAACAGGTCAATGGCCTTCTCCAGGGGAACGTCGCCGTGCTCAAGCTCACGGACGATTGCCTCCAGCTGCTCCATTGCCCCTTCAAAATCCAGTTCCGCTTCCTTTGTCATCGTCTTTGCCATCCTCCTTCATTCCCCAGACCTGGCAGCTAAGCTGTCCGTCATTCAGCTTTATGTTGACCACATCGCCGAGCTCAACTTCCTTCAGCGATTTGATTAAATGCTCTTCCTTCTCGTCATAGACGAGGCTGTATCCGCGCGACATGACCTTCAGCGGGCTGAGCGCGTCGAGCGAGCGCAGCTCCGAGACGTAGCGGGCACGCTTGTCCCGCAGGCGCGCCTGCATCGCCCCCGCAAGCTGGCGGGTGATGCCCTCGGTGCGCTGCCGGGCCGCATTCACGCTGGCCTGCGGGTGGAACCGCTGCAGCCTGGCGCGCACCACCGCCT
>NZ_LRAC01000029.1 GCF_001517085.1 Paenibacillus sp. DMB5 | reverse complement strand
GGCAGAACCGGGCTGGCCCCTGCTGTTCGCGGCGGCGGAGCAGTAGCGCCGGGCACAGCGGCGCGTGCAGTGCAGGTGCAGCGCGCCGGGCACAGCGGCGGCATGCAGTGTAGTTGCAGCGCCAGGCATAGCGGCGCGTGCGGTGCAGGTGCAGCGCCAGGCACAACTTGCGCAGCTGAAACAGCCAGAACACGAACAACTTGCGGGAAAAACTCCGCTGGTTCGTGGTCTGGCTGTTTTGTTTTGCAGCAAACTTGCAATTTAGCTGCACTTTGTGCACTTATTATGGCTCGAATTTGTTCAAATGCAGCAATAGCTGCATTCTGTGCAACTAAAAGTGCAGGATAGGGCAAAATTGGCTAAAATCCGGATTTTTAAGTGTACCGAATACAACTATATCTGGATAATGTCGTTTTTGGTTCTTTTGGTTGTACAAGCTGCAGTTAAAGTATGTATGCGTTCCGTAAAATGAGCTCGAAAAGGTACTCAGAAACCCGTGCGGCGAATCACCAACTAACTAGCACCTTATAACAAGCACACTGCGCATCAAGCAAAGCACATCGCACTTAGTTCACCCGCACCACCCTATATTAATCAATCACGTCAGCTGCCGTGTTCGATAAATAAGTTTTGACTGCCTCCGTGGTCATTCAACTAACGTTTCCCGTTTGCTTAATGAGCGGTGGACACTCCTATTTTGTGTTTGACACTGGCGACGGTTCCTTAGTCCACTCTGTTGGACCCTCACTGTCTGAAATAAACTTTCTCCAGTACTCTCCATTTTGTTTATTAAATATGATGATGTTGTTTTTGTTTACGGCAATCATTTCATATATCCCTGTGGTTGATGCTTCAATTGTGGTAGGCGAGCCTTTTTCCGAAAAAGTCAATTTAAGAAATACTCCTAGAATAAGAAAGCCTACTAAAATCGAAGTTCCAATAATGAGTGAGTTACCCTTGTTCATATTAACCCTCCCCAGGTCTATTCCAATTTAATTTTCGTCTTCAACTCCGGATAATCACTTTTTACCTTTCCTCCGCATAACTTTCCGTTAGCTTCTTTTGTTTTCTTAGTATCATCAAACTACCGTTTCCCGCCAGCTGCATTACTCAAATTACGCTCAATCCCTTTATAAACATCAACAAAGTTCCCGCCTTTATTCAAAGAATCGATCAGATTCAATAAACCGGGTGTACCAACAATCCCGTACCACCGCGAAACCTCGTAACACGCCAGTTCATAATTGATATGGCTTTCGGCATTTGGCTGAAATGCAGAGGGGGAGTCCAGACGATCAAAATCTATAGGTTCTTTCCCGTCATTAGTTTGGGTGTTCCAGGTCATTTCACTATCAGTGAATCGCCCATCAGCCATGGCGGCTAATCCCTCATCAAACCATATGGGAACCCTGCTGCTGTTTCTGAGCCTCTTCCTTAATTCGGAATGTGTAAATTCATGGGCAATCACGTTTTCGTTAAAGCCCCTTGGCCCGATAACAATGTAGGTATTCCACGGATAATAATAGGTTTGTCCAATATCTGAATTTGCGTATTTCTCTAAAGCCTCTTTAGTTTTTGCATAAATTATAACGGGAGCCGCCTCTTTTTTGCCAAAAATTTCATCGATTTTAACATTAGAGCTCTGAACATACTGGAGTAATTCTGCTTTTTCACTCTCCCTGAGCTCAGGTTCAACGTATACATTATAAGCAATTTCTTTCATATTAGAGTAGCTGATTAATACAGCATGGGTTTGCTTAGCATAAATCGAATACAATAACATTAAAACGAGCGCGAATATTAGAATGATTGACAAGCCGATTATTTTGATCCTTTTTGTTCTGAGGAATATCAATATAATGTTCTCCCATTAATTATTATTTGTGAAAAATCCTCCAATTCCCTTCAGAAACAACCTCCACTGCCCCGTCGGTCACTTTGATAGCGGTCTGATCATCGATCGCATAGGACGGTCCCCGCATTCCGGCGGCCCAACGCTCAGCGGCAGCCATGGTGTTGTCAGGCAGCAGTTCATGGTCTAGGTGCGGGAATATTGCAAAATCAACCAACCCCAGCGCCTCATCACCGCCCGCAGGTGGAGTCCAGCCGGAGAAGTATTTCCCGATGTTAGGTGCCATCACCATACTCCCTGCGCTCATTCCCACATAAACAGCCTGCAGCGTCGGCAAAAGCTCTGCCAGTCCAGACTGCCGCATCCAGTGGTTCAGGTAGAGGGCATCCCCGCCTGATACCAGCAGGACGTCCGTCTCCTGAACCAGCGGCACCCAGCGGTCCTTACTGATGCTTGGCAGTGCAGTCAACTCCAGCACGCCCACGGATTTCCAGCCCAGGTCAACCATAGGGTTCTCGGATTTCCCGCTGATGAATTCCCAGGCATTGATGCCGGGACCGACCCAGGGGTGGCCATACATTGCGGTGGGAATGCACAAAGCGTTGCAGCCGGCTATCGGTTTGCCGAGCATGTCTATCAGGGCGTTGTGGATGCTTTTGTTATTAACTCCCGCAGATGTTAGCAATAATCTCATAACCTCACACTCCTTGGTGGCTGAATAGATACTAGAGTAAGATCGACTATTGAGTGGGACAGCTTAAGCTGCTGTAACTCTGGTCATCGCACCTTTAAGTTTTTTCTTGGTGAGTGTTTGGGTTTTCATAATTTCCCAGTACCCAGTTGTTCGATAAAAGCATAGAACTCTCCTGCTAATAAACACTGATAACCACAGTGAAGGCAGCCGATATTGTGACCGGCTGCCTGTTGTGAAGTTATAGTGCTTGTCATTTATTTGATCCTATTGTGAGATTGCTCTGCCTTGGGAGCTATAGCCAGCAGCGCCCAGATATATTAGCAGCAGAGACTACTCCAATTTGTCCTCGGCAGCAGCCTTTCTGGCGGCTTCTTCCACATCCTCGGGCGCATGCGGGAGTCCAAGCTCCTTCTCGCGTTCTGCCTGTTTGCGATGGGCGATACGGCTGCTGGCCGCTGCAGCGATTGCGCCGACAATATCATCCAGGTAAGTATGTACCTGGCCGGTGCTTTTATCATTCAGCCGCTCAAGAACTCCTGGCTTCAGCTTATCTACGTAACCGTAATTGGTGAACCCTATGCTGCCGTATACGTTCACAATGGAGAAGGCCAGAATTTCATCTACGCCATACAGGCCTTCATCATTTTCGATCATATCCTGAAGAGGAGTGAACAGCTTGCCTTCCTCTGCCAGCACATCCAGCTGGATTCCGGTCAGCACGGCGTTCTGCACCTCGCGTTTACTGAGCACCATCTCGACGTTGTGAACACATTCCTCCATAGTTAGTGTGGGATAGTACTTCTGCTGCAAAAACATAACAAGCTCAGCAATTTCATTCACTGTAACGCCGCGCTCCTGCATCCAGTGCCTGGTTGCTTCTGCAACTGCTTTACTGTTAAGGCTGTACGGACCTTTAATTTTATTCATGATAGTCACCTCATTGTAGGAGTAGGCTGGACTCAGCCTTATAACTGTATTACCTCAGCAGGGGACAACGGACGCATCTTATTGTTATTGCAACAAAGTAAGCACACAGGTAGATTCCTTAAACTTGTCTACTGAGAGATCCTGCCCGCCTGCCTAGGCCGCAATCAAAGGCAAAAATGCCTCTGATTTGCTCGTTCCGCCCGCCGGAGCTGAAATCAAAGGCAAAAATGCCTTTGATTTGCCCGTTTCGCCCGCTGAGACCGAAATCAAAGGCAAAAATGCCTTTGATTTGCTCGTTCTGCCCGCCGAGGCCGAAATCA
>NZ_LRAC01000028.1 GCF_001517085.1 Paenibacillus sp. DMB5 | reverse complement strand
ATTTTATAACGAACATCGACCGCAACGAAAACTAAATAAGCTGCCTCCGGTAGAATACCGGAAGCAGCTTATAGCCTAGGGTCTTTTTTCAGTGTCTATAAAACAGGGGCTTGACCACACCGGCTGTGCGGGTCTTTCTCTTATTACTTCGCTTGACGCTTCAGCATTGCCAATCCGTTCATCGGCAGCTCAAGCTCTGCAGGAGCTGCAGCGCCTGTCTCCAGATTAGTATAACCGCGGCCGTCCAGCTTCACAGTCTGTGCTTCGCCGCTGAAGTTCTGTACGAAAACAAATTCGTTTTCGCCGTCTGTACGCAGCTGTGCAGTTACACCTACAGGCAGCTCAGATTCCAGCGTGCGGGCAATCCCCGCCTTGGCAGTAATGGCAGCATACAGCTCCACGTAGAACGCCAGGTCTTTAACACGGGTTGCCAGATGGTAGGCTTCACCTGCACCAAGCTTGTTGACAGTCAGTGCCGGGCGTCCGGCATAGAAGTCGCTGCGGTAGTGGCCGAGCGCTTCAGCGCCTTCCAGGTGAATCAGCTCGGCAATTTCATGCGCGTCATAGTCGCCGGACAAGCCCAGGGCGTTGCCGTTTTCCATTACCAGCCCGTTCAGATCGCGGCTGTGCAGTCCTTCTGTCTCTTCTGCCCAAATGCCCAGCGTCTTGCGCAGCGGTCCAGGGAAGCCTCCCAGATGGCACAGGTCTGTCTCGCCTACAACTCCTGACCAGTAAGTTGCCAGGAAGGTACCGCCCTGCTCTACATACTGCTCAATGTTCTTTCCGTTCTCTTCACTGATCAGGTACAGCATCGGTGCGATAACCAGCTTATAGCGGGATAGGTCGTCGCCGGAACCGACAATATCAACCGGAATGCCCTGCTCCCACAGCGCACGGTAGTGCTGCAGTACAGTCTCTTCAAACTTCAGACCGGAATTGCGGATACCTTGGGCATCTTTAATCGCCCAGCGGTTGTCCCAGTCATACAGAATCGCTGTCTGTGCAGGAGTAGAGGTGCCCACCACATCCGTCAGACCGGCCAGAATCTGGCCCACTTCTGCTACATCCTTGAATACACGGGTCTCGCCATGTCCGCTGTGATCCAGCACGGCACCGTGGAATTTCTCACTGGAGCCGCGGCTCTTGCGCCACTGGAAGTACTGCACAGAATCCGAACCGTGCGCTACCGCCTGCAGGGAAGACAGCTTGTGCATGCCCGGGCGCTTCAGCTTGCTGACCGACTGCCAGTTGGTAAGCGAAGGTGTGCTCTCCATCAGCAGGAACGGCTTATGCTTGAAGGTGCGGAACATGTCATGGTGCATTGCTGTCCAAGCTGCCAGACGGGCATCATCGTTATCTTCAGTGTAGCCCCAGTCCGGGTATGCATCCCAGGAAACCACATCGAGGATCTTGGCCATTTCGCGGTAGTCGATACCGTCGATCATATGCATATTAGTCGTAATCGGCAGCTCAGGATTGTAGCCACGCACCGCGGACATTTCATGGCTGCAGAAATTAATGGTTTGCTCACTGACAAACGGCGCCAGTCCAGATTCAGGCCGTGAACCTGAGTCTCACCGTGCGGAGCCGGGGATTCGATCTGCTCCCATGCCGTATACGTGTGACTCCAGAAGGTTGCCCACCAGGCATGGTTAACCTCTTCCAGACTGCCGTTATATTTCACTTTCAGCCAATCTCTAAAAGCATTCTGGCAGTAATCACAGTGGCATTCGCCGCCGAACTCATTGGAGATATGCCAGCCGATAACTGCCGGATGGTGAGCGTAACGCTCGGCCAGCTTGGAGTTGATCAGCGCTGTTTTTTCCCGGTAGACCGGAGAAGTGAAGCAGTGGTTGTGGCGGACGCCGTGCAGATTACGTACACGGTTGCGCTCTACACGCAGAACTTCCGGATATTTAGCGGACATCCAAGCCGGACGTGCACCGCTCGGAGTCGCCAGGAAAGCGTAAATCCCGTTCTCGGCAAAGGTATCCAGTACATGGTCCAGCCATTCAAACGTAAAGACGCCCTCTTCCGGCTCCAGGGACACCCAGGAAAAAATACCGACAGACATCACGTTACAGCCTGCCAGCTTCATCAGGCGGATATCCTCTTTAAAAACTTCAGGGTATTTCAGCCATTGCTCGGGATTATAATCGGCTCCATGCAGCATGACCGGAGCCTTGCTGCTGATTGCAGGGGATTTTAGACTCATAGCAGTAGATTCATCCTCTCATCATCTTTCCCGTGTCAGGATGGGACTTTTCTCTGATTGCATCCACTCAGTATCCTTGTCCAAATCACGGATAATCATTTATACTGTTTATAATATAGGATAAACGCTGTCAGACAGTAGGAATAAACTCGCGATTGCATAGTACAAAATGAATATGAGGTGTATACTTTGCTTCCCTTTTCTTTGGTCGAGCTGCCCCGCCAGCCTGATGAATTTCCGCTTTACCCCTACTCTGTAGGCCATCATATCCAATACCATCATGTCCGCCCCTCCGGCTTTCCCGTGCATCAGGTATTCCTGATCCGCAGCGGCAGCGGGCTGTTCCGCGATCTTACGGACGGAACGGAAACGGTGCTAAGTCCGGGTATGGTTTTTGCCTTTCCTCCTGACCGGGGGCATGAATATTATCCGCTGTCCCATGAGCCTTGGCATCTGGCCTTTATCGGCTTTGACGGCAGCCAGTCTGCCGCAGTACTGGAAGGGCTGCGCCTGCTGCCTTCTGTGCCTGTAATGGCTGAGCGGTTTGAGGAATGCTGGGACGCCATTGCCGGAATCTGGCATACCGTTGACCGTCACAATGCCGCCCGGCTGGATGAACAGACGATGCAGGAGCTGTCCGTCACTCTGTACCGGCTGCTGCTGATGCTGCGCAGAGGAGATTCGGCCCAGGGTCCGGCTGAACGTCTGGAGACCGAAACCGTCCGCAATGAGGCGCTGCAAAAAGCGGTCAGCCTGATCAATGAGCACTTTACCGAACCGCTGCTGATTGCCAACCTGGCTTCAGCGGTCGGCTATTCGGTGCAGCATTTCCAGCGCCTGTTCCTGCAGGAGTATGGTGTAACACCTCATAAATACCTGCAGAACCTGCGGCTGAAGCGCGCACTGCAGATGATTACCGAAAGCCCCGAGCGGCCGGTGCAGGATCTGGCGCTGAATGTCGGGATGGAGACCAATTATTTTATCCGGGTATTCCGCAAAACTTACGGCTGTACGCCGGGTGTCATGCGCAGCCGTCTTGCGGGTGAGCGGGATCAGCCTGTAACTTGAACATACCGAATAACCGTATTGCTGCTATATTTAGAAATAAGGTAATGTAGATACAGAAAGGACTAGAATGCTGTTCTTAGTCTTAATGGCAGGAAGAGAGGTTTTCATTTGATGTTTCAGCGCTCCACTTTGATGGACAAGCTAAAGAGAAGGCAGGAAGATTCCTTCACAGGCCGCGAGTCCTATTTCGATGAACTATATCATGCTCTTGAGGTACAACAGCAGGAGGACTACAAAGTGCTGTGCTTTTACGGAGTGGGGGGTGCGGGCAAGTCCTCATTGCGAAGAGAAATGGTTAATCGCCTTACCCGGCGGGAAGATATAGCTGTAGGTATCGTGGATTTTGAGACCAAGGCTCATCAACAGCCGGAAAATGCACTAATCCACCTCAGGAAATCAATCATTTCCAGCAAAAAAATCAACTTTTCCTTTTTCGATATTGTATACGCCTTATATATGAGCAAGGCTTATGCCCATTTGCCGCTCAAGGAGTCGATTACCCCGCTGCTTGATGAAGGAGACCTGCTAGTCGAACTCATCAATACAATCGAAGATGTGCCTGGACTCGGACTGGTTCCTAAAGTGTATAACTTGTTCCGTAAGTCCTCGAGCTTTATTCATAAATATTTGACCAAAACAAAAATGGATTATTTATCCCAGTTATCGGCGTTGGATGCTTCAGAATTGTTAACTTATTTACCTGATGTATTGCTTGAAGATCTCGTAGCCCATCAGACCAAGAACAGCTGCCGGCTGGTTATATTCCTTGATACATATGAGGCTCTATGGGAAGATAAGCGGATGAAGGGATACCAGTCTGTTGTAGACAGCTGGATCCGCGCCATGATCCAAGGCCACCCCGGCCTCCTGTGGGTCATTACCGGAAGAGAACGTCTGCGATGGGCGGAGACCGATCCCAATTGGGAGTTCGTCTGCTCTCAGCGCCCGCTGGACTCCTTAACCGAAGCAGAGAGCAAAACCATACTGATCCGCTCCGGGGTAACGGATGAAGAAATCCAGAATGCGATTATTAAACAATCTTACGGGCACGCGTATACCCTCCGTTTGGCTGTGAATCTGCACCAGGAAATTATTCGTACCCGGACGCCGAATGTCCAGGATTTTGTAGACTGGAGAACGCCGGAGAGCCTCATTGAGCGTCTGCTTAAATATTTGACGCCTTATGAGATAAAGACGCTGGAGCTGCTCGCCATAACCCGTTCATGGGACGAAGCCTTATTTGAAGCGATCGTACAGGCCTTTCAAACCGGCTATCCCCTTTTCCAAAGAGACGAGCTGCTGCGCTTCTCCTTCATCTATCATAATGAGCTGACTAACCGGTGGGAAATGCATGCCCTGATGCGGGAAAGCCTGCGTCATCACCAAAGTGTCCATACGATCCGGGAAGGGCACCTGTTTTTGTTCGGATATTATGCGAGTCAGCTGAGCCGGCACACCTTCACCGGAACGTTGCGGGATGCCTACAACTGGCTGGAGGAAGCTTTTTTCCACGGACTTCAACAGGTTGAGCACGGATGGCGTACGCATGACTCGTTATCGGAATGGTTCCGCCTTGAGGATGCCAAATTCTTCAACTCGGGAAAATGGGAGTTAACGATCCCGCTGTTCAAGCAGTTTATCAGCTACCTGGAATCATTGGAAACTACGGAAGCACAGTCCCTAAGAGGAATCCTCGTCTACGATTTGGCCTATATTTATTTCAAAGAAGGCAACTATACGGATGCGGAAATCATGTTCGACACCTCTTTAGACATACATCTTACCCTTTATGGTGAAGAAAACCGGTTCACGGCCAAATCTTATTATGGCTTAGGCACACTCTATCATAATATGGGGCGGATGGCAGAGGCAGAGCCGCTATACTGTAAAGCTCTTGCGCTCAGAGAACAGGTACTTGGCGGGGATCATATCGGTGTCGCTATGTCTGCGAATAATCTCGCCACCCTGTATCAGGACATGAAGCTTCACCATTTGGCGCTGCCGCTCTACGAGAGAGCGATCCGGATTTCCCTGCTTCCTGAAAATTATAACCCGCGCAAACTGGCTGATTACAAAATCAACCTGGTCTATTTTTATCATGACGTGGAACAATACGAGACGGCGCTTACGATCTGTAAAGAGGCACTCTCGCTTAGGGAGAACAGTCTTTCACCGCTGCACCGGGATATGGCCCAGGTCTTTCTCTACTATGGCAATATATTAATGAGGCGCAGCGAACTCCGCTTGGCAGAAGAATACTACAATAAAGCAGTACATATTTTAGAAGAACTGAACCATGAATTTTCGGATGAAATGGCAAAGCTGCATCATAACCTTGGAGTCTATTGCTATTTAGCCGGACGGACAGACCATTCAACAAGAGAAATGGACCTGGCGATCGAAATCAAACGGGCTATATATGGTGAAGATCATTATAGAAGCCGTTATTCGATCCTGACGAAGAATCAGATCATAGGTCTGGATCCCATGCCCTCACGCTTACATCTGGATTTCTAGGAGTGATCGAATGAGCACAGAAGATTGGATTGCGGAAGTGAATCTCCACTTTAGCGAGCCGCTTCAGCCCCTGCAGGATGTGGACAGCATCATTATCCATCACACGGAGGAGGAAGGCTGGGACATTTATCGTACCCATGCCTATCACAGGGACACGATGAACTGGAGCGGAATCGGATATAACTTTTTCATAGAGGCACCGGGCATAGCAGACGGACAGATTGTAAAGGGACGCGGCTATCATGCAGGTGCTCATACCCTTGGACGCAATGAGACCTCCATCGGTATTTGCATGTCCGGTAATATGGATTTGCATGAGCCCTCCAAATGCCAGATGGATTCATTGTTGAAGCTATGCCTGTATTTAATGGAACGATACAAGCTGTCTCCAAGGGACGTAATCGGACACCGGGAAGTTGCTGGCGTTACAAAAAGCTGTCCGGGGTCTCATGTAGATATGAGCCGGATCCGTATGCAGTTGTCCGGAATATAACTATGCCGTCCAAAAAAAGGGACGTAGCCTCCAATAGAATGAAAAGCATATCAAGCAAAAATAAAAATAATAGCCAGTTGCCTGCAGATTTCAGGCGACTGGCTATTTTAGTTCAAAGAAAAGGGTCTACCTCATTCCAAGGGTATATGCCAATCTCATCCGTTATTTTACGTAGTCCATAATGCGGGTTATAATAACCGCCGCCTCTGCCCGGGTGGCAGTCTGATTAGGCCGGAAGGTCCCGTCCTTAAATCCGCCGATAATCCCCGCTTCCACTGCAGCTCCGATATAACCTCGCTGATTCTTAATATCAGCGTTATCCCGGAAGGCAAGTGCCGATTCATTAGGCTGCAGGCCCAGAGCCCTGGCCGCCATAGCAGCGATTTCAGAACGGGTGATATTCATCTCCGGCAAGAAGCGTGCGCCATATTCATTCGGCTGAATGATCCCGTTCGCGACGGCCGCCTCAATCGCTCCGTTCGACCACCGCTTGGCTGTTACATCGGAGAATGATGTTCTACCCTTCACTATCGCTAGGCCTTTTGCCTGCACCAGCATCTTCACGAACTGTTCCCTCGTAATAGCCGAATTCGGCTTAACGGAACGATCGCTGTAGCCGCCAAGAATCGACTGATCGTACAGCCGCTCCATAGCGGACTGCGCCCAATGCCCCTCCATATCATAGCCTAGCGGTGGGCTAAATCCCGGGATACGGACGGGGACAAGCCGTTTGCTCGTTGTACCGTCGCCAAGCACTCCCCGTTTATCGTTATATCCCCATGCCCACACGGTTCCGTCCCGTTTCAGAACGTAGGAGTTAGTCAGTCCGCCGGCAACATCGACGGCATCTTTAATGGCTGTCACACGGTGAAACTTACGGTAATCCTCGGCTTCATCGGTATACCCTAGTCCCAGCTCACCCTGACGGTTGGAACCTGACGTCCAGACTGTGCCGTCCTTCTTCAGCAGGAGCGTGTGGAAGTGTCCGGAGCTGATCTTGACCACATCGGTAGCTTTCTTTAGAATCGGCTGGCTTTCTCCCCACATCCACAGCGTGCCGTCCTGTTTAAGGGCGTATCTCGGATCTCCCCCGCCCCATATTTTCGCTACCTTTGTAAACTCCGGAATAGGGTCCACCGAAGCGAAACGGATCCCCAGGATTTCGAACATGGGGCTTATCACATACTGCATCCGGTGAGGCCCGGTAAATTCCATCCCGCTATCCTTACCCTGGTAGTACCAGACCGTGCCGTCATTCTTCAGCATTAACATCTTGTATCCGCCGGCAATGCTTGTCACATGGTTAATGCCCGGAATCTGGATCGGGTATTCCAGGGGCTTAGTGGATTCCATAATCGAGTTGGATACGAAGACTTCATCCCCCCAGATCCAGACTGTTCCATCCTCTTTCAAAACATAGGAGGTATTATCAAAAGCCAGTATATCTTTAACATGTTCAATTTGTGCTTTAACAGGAGTGGTATAAAAGCTTTCGTAGCCGTAGATGTCATTCCCCAGCTGTCCGGCATCGTTCATTCCCCAGGCCCACACATTGCCGTCCGAATCAAGCGCCAGACGATGCCGTGTTCCCGCCGCTACCTTCACAATATTGGAGGGTAATCCGGATACCTGTTTCGCTCCCTCCGTGTTTCCCCATTCCCAGACCGAGCCGTCATTCTTCAATGCCAGGTGGTTAAAACCGAAAGTGCTGATTGAAATAACCTTAGGATACCTGGTGGCAGATGGAGCCTTATTTACGCTGGACTGCTTTGCAGGCAGGGTGCCGGTAGGAGTCGCAGGCGCTGTACTGGTTGGATTGGACTTCGTGGTAATCCCGGAGCCCGCCAGTGGCTTGGGGTCAACCAGATCGACATAAGTCTGCTCCTGCGAGGGGATATCCTTACCATCGGGTGTCAGTACATGCAGGGTGAAGACCAGTCTGCCTTGATTAAGCTTCTTTTCTATGAACTGCTCATCAAAAAAGCTTCGGGGCAGCGTCAGATTAATATAGATCGAAGAATCACCGGTTACCCTCACAGCGTTAACATTGGGATCGTTCCGGTAGTAGACCGCAGGCTCACTACCTGCCTCCTCAATGAACTCGATTCGCGCATCAAGTACGGCATCGAAATAATCATAGGAAGTTCCTGCAGGAAAGGTGTAGCCCAAACGGTACATGACCACATCCGAATTAAATGAAGCATCAAACAATGTTAATTCGGGCTGCTTGGAAGCGGTAACTTCGTCGCTTGCTTTTTCTGCAAAGGCACTGGGCAGCGCAGGAGACAATCCGGTGATGAGTGCAATGAGCATGAGAACAATTAAGAAGTGTTTGAATAAGCGTGATTTGATCACCATCTTGTCGTTCCTTTCTAATCATATTGGTATATTATGTAATAATATCTCACATCATTATAGCAGGAACCTTTTCGCAGAACAATCTGGAAAATTGCTTATGGATGCAGGTTTTTGATACGGTTGCCCATGTCTGAACGGCAAATTTAAACTGAATGGGATGACACCGATTATAGGAGGATGCGTACTAAAGGAATAGAAGTAGTGCCAAGGAGGTAGAGCATGCAATCGATTGAAAAAAAGAAAATCACAACTGTTAATGGAATCTTTGAATATTCGCTTTCTATTAAGGGTACGCCAGCAATCATCCTGATTAATGGGGGAAGCGGTCCTATAGAGGGCTGGTATAAAGTGTTCCATGAGCTTGCCAAGGAAAATACCGTCCTGGCCTATAACCGTTTGGGGATCGGGGGCAGCAGCAAACCGGTAAGTCCCCAGCATGGGATAGCTATCGTCAATTCGTTAAAACAGCTGCTTGATGATATCGGGCTGTCTCCCCCCTATCTTCTGGTCGGTCATTCCCTTGGAGGCTTGTATGCCAACCTGTTTACCCGCATGTTCCCGGATCAGGTATCCGGCATCGTCCTGCTGGAAGCCAGTCACCCCCGGGATCTGGAAATTAACGATACCCTGCCTCTCCCGATTCGGGCACTTAACCGTTTTTTCACCCTATTTGACCGTCTCACTCGCTCCCGTCAATGGAGTGAGACTAATTATGTAGCACAAACCGCGACACAAATCGAAGAGGCCGGCCCCTTCCCTGATAAACCGTTCACGGTGGTTTCGGGCATAAAAAAACCTCCGTTCATGTCCGCTCAAGCTTATGAAATCCGAATGAACAATCAGCTGGACCTCGTGAAGCTTAGCAAACAGGGAAAGCACATCCGAGCTGCCTCCAGCGGACACTTCCCGCAACTGACAGAGCCGGATCTCGTTATCCAAGCGATTCGGGACTGTATTCATGCGTGATGAGCGAGGGCATTTAACAGGCCCTCCTCTTCAGCTCATTTACAACGGACATTACGGGAGGGCTAATCTCAGCAGGGATATCGCCAATATGAAAAAAACGGTATTCTCTGCTTTCGTTATCTATTATTTCGCTTCGCACCACTTGTATAATATATAAAAATAGCACCATACTCTTCAATTACGAAGAACATGGTGCTGTTCATATTTTGCAATTAGACAGTTACCCCTATCAGATTGCACAGCAGACAGAAGCCTGCATCTCCAGAGCCTGACCAATCAGCCGGGCGACATCCAGATGTGCCGGGTGTATAAGGTATTCCTCCATGTCTGCTAAAGAAGCAAACCTGGTGAT
Organism: Paenibacillus sp. DMB5; assembly: GCF_001517085.1. Taxonomy (GTDB): domain Bacteria; phylum Bacillota; class Bacilli; order Paenibacillales; family Paenibacillaceae; genus Paenibacillus_AQ. Next base: position 22,495 of record NZ_LRAC01000028.1, on the reverse strand, counting down.
CAGGATCAAGTCATATGCTGAAGGGCCGGGGCGGACATTAGCATCAGCCTGAATATCGAGAAGCACCTCTATTTTTCCTCTCATACCCAGCAGAACGGTCCGAATGTGCTCAATATGCTCCGGGCTCCGGTCCTTCAGCTTTAACAGCACATGATTAACTAACATTGTCAGCTTCACCTCGTGTATTATCTGGTCAGCGTTTATACTTGTTCCAAACCTTTAGACAGCCGTATCGCGAGCTGCTTAATCCTATGCTTACGTATCTGAAAATAAAATTCCAAATAGAGCGGGTCCGGGAGGCCTGTTTTGTCGAAATCCCCGTCAACCTTAAAAACGATTATGGTTTCTTCCTCATGCTGTTTATCCTGTATGGGTTCCAGCGTTATGTTAGCAGCAAAGTGATGCTCGGCACTCCATTTTGAAATAGCAGCTTTGCCTGCCCACTCTTTCCCTTCATCGAAAACCATTGCATCTTCTAAAAAGCAGTCGGCATATGCCTTTGGATCGGGTTTATTAGCAGCAGCTATAAAATCATGTATCACTTGCGGAAGCAGACTAGTCTCCATAAAATCAACTCCTTTATACACTAATTACACGGTACGGATGGTTCCTCCGTCTATGACATACTCACAGCCTGTAATGTAAGAGGCTCTGTCTGAGGCTAGGAAGGCCGCAAGCTCGGCAACCTCTTCAGGCTTGGCCGGTCTTCCGAGAGGAATGCCCCCAAGCTCGTCCATTAGCTGCTGGCGGGCAGCTGTATAGTCTGTCCCGGCTTGTTCAGCCATTCTCGCAATTAAGCGTTCCGCCGCTTCCGTTTCGGTAAATCCCGGTGCCAATGCGTTGATTCTTATGCCCTTTGGGCCGAACTGGGTCGCCAGGTTTTTGCTGTAGTTAACAAGGGCTGCTTTGGCAGCCGAATAAGGCATCGTCATATTGCCGGGAAGTCTGCTTTGAATAGAGGAGACATGGATAATCACCCCGCTTTGCTGTTCGGCCATGTAGGGTAAAAACCCGCGATCGAGCCGGACGGAAGAGAACAGGTTCTCATTGAATGTCATTTGCCAATCTTCATCTGTTTGTGTCAAAGCTCCTGCTGTACTTGTCGAGGAACCGCCTACATTGTTAATTAAAATATCCAGGCCGCCGACTTTTCGGATTGTCTCCTGAACAATATGAGCCACGCCTTCCGGAAGGCTCACATCAGCCTGAATGAACCCTACTCCCTCCGGTAAGGTGTCAGGTATAGATCTTGCCGTAGCTACAACCTCAGCTCCTGCTGCATGCAGGCGTTTTACGATCGCCAGGCCGATTCCCCGGGTGCCGCCGGTCACAAGCGCTCTTTTACCTGCAAATTCATTGCTCATATTGAGTATGTCCGAACTGTTATTCATCGTTCTGTTGAAGCCTCCTTGGTATGTTTTGAATACAAGACCAGTGTAATCAACAGAACCTGACAGCTGCGTGTCCAGTTATACTGAATATTTTTTGGCCATTTTGGCGGTGCGAGCCTTCATCTCCAGCCTGACAGACGCCGGCTCCATAACCTCCAGTAAATCACCGTAGGATAGAAGATATTGAACAAGCCATTCTCCGGAGGGCATATCTGAATTGACCAGGAAAGACCCGTCTTCCTGTTTCGCAATATCCTCTTCCTTAAACTCGTCCACGATGCGGTAGGCAGCCGCCGGTTCTATTTTGAGTACCAGTTGAATTCTTGCCGTTTCATTGACCTTAATATCTATACGGGAAGTTTCGGCAGATGCCATCCCCCCCTGCTGAAGCTCATAGAGCCCGGTGTCCTCTAAGTCTAAAAGCTGTACATTCGACATCCTGGTAATCTTAAAGGTTCTTGGAGCATCTTTTTCAAAACAGAAGGTTTCAACGTACCAGGCTCGATCCTTGAACAGCAGCTTCATGGGTGCCGCTCTCCGGCTTTTGTGTTCACCGGCCGCACTCAAGTAGGTAAACGAAATCATTTTATGCTCCAAAATGGCCTGTTTCAGCATGGGAAACAGCTCTTTTTGCTTATGCCCGCTGCCCCATTGAGAGAAATCGGCTTCAATCCAGCTGGTGCTGTTTTTCCTAAACAAGCTGCTGAGCTTCAACAAGACATCGTCGGAATCAGGCAAACGGGCTGCCGACAAGCTCTGCAGGGCAAATAGAATTTCATCCTGCTCCTTATCCGTAAGCAAAGATTTGTTCAGGACAAACCTGTCCGTAAGGGAAATGCCTCCGCCTTTTCCTTGGCTTGTATAGACTGGAATTCCTGCCTGGCTCAAGGCTTCAACGTCGCGATAGACCGTTCTGACCGACACCTCGAACCGCTCAGCTAGCTCCGGTGCGGTAACCGTGCCCTTCTCCAGTAAAATATAAGTCATTTGTAGCAGTCTGCTAACTTGCATTCGCTCACCTCTTGGTTGTTAGTATAAATAAAAAAACTTGACAGGATTATGTCAAGTTATATTATTTTTCACATGCACCAGGATTTTACAATGATAAGCTATCAATATATGCCTAACAACACTCCAGGAGGTAATATAATGAGCAAGTATGACGAAGCCATGAAGCTGCTGGATAAACAAGCAGGTAACAAGGACGGCCTGATCACTCTGTCTACTATCGCACTGGAACCGGGGCCCAATGGCAAAAGCCGTCCCGCCTCCCGCATTGTAGATGCCTATTATGAGGACGGCGCGTTTTACACCGTCACTTACGCAACCTCAAACAAGATGCAGCAGATCGCCCAAAACCCTGAGGTTTCCGTTTGTATCATTGTCGAAAACTTTACGGCCGATGGTATCGGTGAAAATCTGGGCTGGGTATGTGACGAGAAAAACACGGAAATGATGGCAAAGCTGCGCACCGTGTTCGCCGAGTGGTATAACGAAGCCAATAACGACGAGGATCCTAACACCTGTCTGCTGCGCGTCCGCCTTACGAAGGGCCTGTGGAATGACGCCCATAAAGGGATTCGGAATGAGATTGATTTTGTAAATAAGACGGCGAATTAAGTGGTGCATGTGGCTCGACTTACGGATTAATATGAAGTTGACATCTTACGGCGGGGTTCTTCCTAACCTCTGTATCTCCAATCAAAAAGGCACCCGCACACGGATGCCTTTCTTCTACTTTTGCAAGTGTTCTTATAGAGCATCAACTACTGCAGCAGACTTCGCTTCGTCCCGGCAGGCTCTTTGAGATTGGACTTCATTGCAGCCTGCTGCAACGACAATTTCCCATCTTCCATCCGGTATACCTTGTCGCAGTATTCAAGCATACGCTCATCATGGGTAACCATAATCGCCGCTTTCTGGCCTGAATTCACCTCTTGCGCGATCAGACTGACCACTTCATGTGCACGTTTGGTATCCAGGCTTGCTGTCGGCTCATCTGCCAGGATGATGTTGGGATCATTAATCAGGGCACGGGCAATCGCTGTCCGCTGCTTCTCACCACCGGACAGTTCTTCCGGAAAGCTCTTTAGTTTCGAGCCCAGCCCCAGCTTCTCCAGCAGCTTAGTGGCAAATTCTTTATCCTCTCTTTTAACCTTTCCCGACATCCTTTTTATAATTAGCAGTTGATCAAGCACATTCAAATAGGGAACCAAATTCGATGACTGCATAATAAATCCGATTTCTTTTAGTCTTGTATTCGCCAGCTCCTGGGCTGTAAGCGCAGAAATGTTATTTCCATTCAGCTTAACTTCTCCTTCTGAAGCTTTAAGCAGCGCTCCGGCAATGGACAAAAATGTACTTTTCCCGGAACCGGACGGTCCAACTACAGCAACAAACTCTCCCGGCTCCACTGATATGGACACATGATCGAGTGCGGCAATCCGATTACTTCCTTCGTTATAATACTTTGTGAGCTCCTTCATTTGTAATCCCTTAGTCATTATTCAACCCTCCCGAGCGCCTTGAGCGGATCAATCTTTGTGATCTTACGGACCGACACCATTGAACTTAAAATGGAGATAACCAGCAAAATGATGGAATAAGTTACAACCAGATTCGTTTCAAGTTTAAATGGCATTCCCTTAGGCATGATGGCAGCCGTTCCATAAGTAAGCAAGATTCCAACGACAATACTAATCAGCGAAAGCACAAACACTTGCGATACAATGGCTTTGCTCAAAAATCTGTTGCTGGCACCAATAGCTTTCATAATGCCAAACTGGCTTGTCTTCTGCATCGTTATGACATAAAAGAACACCCCAAGCACAAAGGCGGCGATGGCAAGCAGAAAGGCCAGCATCATCAAAATAGTGCCGTTCTCTTCTTTGTACCCTGGCATTCCTTGAACAGCTCCCGACCGGGTAACCGTGTCCGTACCTGTTAGCTTACTGTCCATTACGTCTGGATCAATGTCCTTGCCTTGCAGCATAATGGCATTAACAGGCCCTGTTACCCCTTTATCTGAACCCGGAGCCGCGAAGGCAATCTTCCGCCATTCAGCCATAGGGGTAAATACGGATGCCACATGGTTATAGGTCTGATTCTCGACAAATCCTATGATGGTTAATGCTTGCGTCGTACCGTCTAACTGAAAAGTATCACCGATGGCATAGCCCTCTTCCTTCATGGTCGAATTCACAATGACACCAGTGGGGTTCTCAGCAGACAAGCCTTTCCCTTCCACAACAGCAGGCTCCAGGAAGCTTCCCGGGTTAATTCCGATGATCGCGATATCCAGCTTATCTTCGTTTTTGGCGCTTTGCCCCTTTAACGCCGTCGCCATCGTACTTCCCATAGGTGCGGCAGCAATCACATTAGGCAGCAGCTCCACTTCTGGTATTAATTGATCCGAAAGCAGTGACTTGCTCATTGACGACTGCGCCCCTTCTTCGAAAATGACATAATCAGCCTTCATAGTCTTGAATGTTGACGCAGCTAGCGTAGATAACCCATTCCCTAAACCGGATAGTATAAATACCAGCCAGGCCAGCAGTACAAAAATAATGATGATCATTAAAAACCTCATTTTACTATGCATCAGTTCTTTCACAGCTAAAAACATTCTCTTTACCAGCTCCTTAATCTTGTTTTTATGACACTAGTGTCAATTTAATGCCACCATTGGGCTCGTCATATTTATTAAACCGCATAAATGACACTTGTGTCAAATTAAACCCAAGACTGAGGTTAGCTCTTGGCTCCTCCGATCCACATTTGAAACAACAGCTTTCCCCAGTCAGGAGTAGGGATATTCATCATATTAGGCGTATCGATTAAGTTAAAAAACACACCAATAAGTACAGGAAGTGGAATATCCTGCCGCAGTCCTTTATTCTGTTGTGCGCGTTCAAATAAGCGTGATAATTGAACTTTGAGCGTCATATGTGCTTCCTCAATAAATTCTAGATCTCTCGCTGCTGCAGAAGAGTTAGCAACATTAATTTTACCGGCATTTCCTAAAAGCTGATGCAGCGCAGACTCTTCCACATAAACGAGAAGCAGCTGTTCGAGGGCGTCCATAGGATCAGTCTCATCAATGGCTAATGCTTTTTCTAATACCGTTACCATTACCCGCTTCATACAAGCAGCCACAATCTCTTCTTTATTAGAATAATATTGATAAATAGTGCTTCGGGCGCCTGACAGATGCTCTGACAGCAATTTGAGATGGAACCCGTCATATCCATGCTCAAGCACTAGTTTTTTGGTCATATCAAGCAGTTCTGACTCCGTAAAAGACTGTTTTCTTCCCATCGAATCTCTTCCTTCTTAAGATGTTAAATAGAGTACATTTCTATCTCTGATTTTATTTATTATCAGTTTAGCATTGTTTATAAGCATTTCCCAATACCAAGACGCCATTGAAAATAATAACTGTATGAAATATCATACTTATGTGCAGATTGTCTATCACAAATGAGAGGCAGATAAAAAAGAATGAGCGAATTTTTGGGCTTGATGAAGGATCTCCGGTTCAGAAGAACCATGCGAATGCTTTTTAGATTCGTTTGGGCTTTCTGGTGGCTTAGCAAACAAAAGTATTTTATACCGAGACGGCGATTAGAAGCGAAAACAAAAGCCCTATACCGAAAGCAGGCATCCTATTTTACAAAGACCGCAATGGACATGGGCGGATTAATTATCAAGCTTGGGCAGCATATTAGTGCGCAGGTGGATTTTTTGCCGAAGGAAATTCTTGACGAATTGTCAAAGCTGCAGGATTCGGTAGATCCAGTAGATTTCTCTGAGATAAAACATAAGGTAGAGAGTGAACTCGGCGCGTTCATCAACGATATTTTTGCTGAGTTTAATACAGATCCTATCGCAGCGGCTTCCTTGGGCCAGGTACATCGGGCGGTATTACGAACAGGTGAACAAGTCGCAGTGAAGGTTATGCGTCCCGGGATCGAGCATATTATTGAAATTGATTCAAAATCCATACAAATTGCTGTCCGCTTATTAAAACGCCTGCCCCGGATTGCAGCCTTTATGGACCTTGATGCGGTGTATGGGGAATTTTACGATACCGTTATGGACGAGCTGGATTATCAAAAAGAGGGGCGAAACGCAGAAGAATTTCAGCAGCAGTTTACCCACCGGAAGGATATCGTTGTTCCAGGCATTCACTGGTCCTATACCACTTCAAAGGTGCTAACCATGGATTTTTTGGAAGGTGTTAAAATCAACCATTTCGCCCAGCTTGACGCCTGGGGTGTGGACCGGACGAAATTAGCGAAGGCTTTGCTGGAGATTTTCGTAGAACAGATTCTCGTAAACGGGTTCTTTCACGCGGACCCCCACCCGGGCAATGTGCTTGTGCAGCCTGACGGTACCATAGCCTTAATCGATTTTGGAATGGTTGGACGGATTGCAAAGGATATGAAGACACAGATGGTAGCCCTCCTAATGGCCGTATATTTAAAAGATGCTAACGGCGCAATTGATGCCCTCAACCGTTTGAGATTTTTAAGACGGAATACCGATTTAGAGGTGTTCTCAAGGAATCTTACGTTATTATTTGAACAAATCAACGGCGATACGTTTGACCTGGGTTTTGTGACATCCGGTGACAATGTTGAGGAGCTGCGTGATTTTCTCTATTCTCAGCCCTTTCAGTTACCGGCAAATACAACCTTTCTGGGAAAAGCAATGATCACAGTGTATGGACTCTGTCTGGGACTGGACCCTGAGCTTGATCTGATCGGGACCGCTAGACCTTACATCCAAAAGGTTGTACTTAAGGATCTGCGTGGAAGTGTCTTTTCCACCGTTGTAGATGAAGGCACGAGTCTTCTCAAAGGAATCCTACCGACGACTAAGAAGTTCATTTCTGCAGTAGACAGAATAGATAGCGGAAATTTACGGGTGAAGCTATCGAGTTCCTTTGAGAAAAAATTGATCGAGACGCAAAATAAAAATACAAGGCGGATTATTGCAACGATCATTGGAGCGGTATTTCTTCTGACTGCTTCCAACATGTGGAATGAAGTGAACCCTATCATTTCTTATGTGCTTGGCACCTTGGGGCTGCTCATTATGCTGAGCCAGCTGATAATAAGAGGAAACCGCCGTGATGTAAGACATGTCCGGCAGATGGATGCTATGCGTGAACGCAGCAGATTGGAAAGGCCGAAGTTCAAATAGGATGAATTATATAACAGACAGGACCGATATTTGATCGGTCCTTTTTTTGGGGTGATTCACTTGAAAACTATTTATAACTTGCGGTATCTTCCCGATTATTGCTTAGGTCATTAGTAGTAAAAAACATTTGGGTTAATACTTCTGTCAGTTCGCCTCTCTGCCGATAGTAAGTAACCAAATTATGTAGGTTAATGTTGTATTCGTGCAAGTACACCTTCTCAAACCCACTTAATCGTTCTGCGTATGCTCTATCAGGAATGCCATAATAGATATGAAAGTCATTATTTACACATCGGAGTCTTTCAGCTTTTTCCAGGAAAATGTTCCTTAAATCTAAATATTTCCGAGGAACATCCTTAGGAATTTCCTTTAAAAATGGGATGACCCAGCTAATCTCATCAGTATAGTCTTTTTTCTCCGTCTCCAAAAAGGTCTGGGGGCCGATAGTGTGAACAACCACGTTTAATTTAGTTAATAGTCCAAACAGCAATGCGGCATATCCCCCCATTGAAAGCCCAAAAACTATAATTTTATTGAATCTATCAGCTGGGATTATATCTTCTAAATAAGTAACCATTTGATCAAAGTTCTCTACATCGGAGATATTTGAAAGCCCCTTATGGTACCACGCTTTTTTTACGTCCCTAATAATAATCCTATTTACGCCCATGGAAAATGTCGAGTGAAAAAATTCAAATCGCGGAGGCGTAACTATACCATCTTCTAGGTCACCTCTACTACCGAACAAAATAAGTAACGTATCACTATCTCTGGTTAAATCGATGATAATATTTTTGTTTGAATTGGTTAGATATTTTTCAATTAAATGTTCATTGTGTCTGTTTATATAAAATTCTCCAACCATATTATTCAACCCTCTATTATATATAATAGTAGCATTCTTCTAATATTTCTTTTGCTTCAGCAATGAACACTTCATTAGTTGTTATCTGTAATAAACGCTCAAAATAATAAATAGACGTACGAATTTCACCATTCACTTTATACATAAACCCCAGATTATACAGTATATCTTCGCTATTCGGATTAAGAATATATCCCTGACGAAGTGCGCTGATGGCTGATTCAATATCATTCTCTAAATATCGAGTCATAGCCAAATAACTCATCCACTCTTCATCATTCTCAATCACATCTGTTAGTAATTCAATGATTTTCTTAGCTTTGGTAACATGTCCATTATCAATTAACACCGAGATCCCCTTTTTTAAGTCTCGATATTCATCCGATTTTGTGTTTTCTGTCTCATTAATTCCGTACCATGAATCGTAAATAAATCGCCATATAAGGTCCTGTTCCAGTTCTGTGGGATTTATAATTTGCAAATGAATTTGATAGGGTTTAGGTTGATACGACGCGCCAAGTTCCGTAATCATTATTTCACTGTCAAATACATAGTGTAAAAAGTCTCCGCAATTCGTATAATTACCAATTCTTACATCAAAATGAGTTTTGATGAAATCAGGTATTTCCATTGCTCCAAGGTGTAGCCCCTCTACAACCAAAGCAATGCCGGGCTTAAATGGCCTTTTCATCTATAATTTTTCTCCTTTCACAAGTTAATAGTATTATCGGGATTTTTAACGAATAAATGTATAATTGCTATCTAATTGAAAAACCTCTCCCTATTTAGCTACATAACAGTGACAAGTAAAGTGTAAATGTTTTTTTCAATTTGCAATAATCTAAGTCCTTGAGGTACAAGGATTTTTAGCGTATAACAGATACTTGGAATATTTAACACACTTTACCTTAACCCAAGCCTGGGGTCAACTCGTTTTTGACTCTGCGAAAGTCGATTAATAATATCAATAGGAACATTATGTAAAAAGGAGAGCAACTATTTTGTACAACTCAATAGTATCATTAGGTTGGTATTGTGCTACAGCAGCATCTTTATCCAAAAATGGATTTAGAAGTTTTTCCGGACCCTTTGATTGGTGTACTTCTGAATACGAAGGCGTACTCCATTTAATTGAAAGTGATTTTAAAGATTTTCTGTCTATTGAAAATATTGAAACATTTGATGAAAAACCAAAGGAATTTAAAGACTCCAAATATGGCATACTTTATAACCATGATATTCAGAACTCATTTGCTGAAGACTTCCCTGCCATAAAGGAAAAGTATAGTCGACGAATCCATCGATTCTTAGAAGAAACTAAAAAAGGAGTTTGTTTTATACGAGTTGTTAAACATCAACAAGAGCTAGAATACATTGCTTGCAACCATAATAAAATACATAGAATTATAACCAAAAATAACATTAACAATACTGTAATTTATCTTATTCCTAAATATATGTCTATACCACAGAATTTCCATGAAAAAAATTATATTTTAAACATCAACCTATATCAGGGAAATTACCGCGAAGCGTTTATTGGACTTTTTGACACGGTTCCAGATGATGATTTTATATTACAACTGAAAAATAATTATCCAGAGATAATGTATAAAGATAATCTTATCTATTATTTACAATCCGAACTTAAAATAGTCCAAAGCCAAAGCGCAAAATCTGCTCATTTATTACAATTACAAGCTATTAAAGATGTAGATAACGCCTACCATCAAATAAACATATATGAGAATAGATGGCAACGACTTATGAGGTTACATCGCGCTAATTTCAGTCATTTACCACTACCTTCTTCCATTGCAGTATATGGAGCTGGTGATATAGGAAAGGTCTTCTATGACAAAGCAAAAGATTTCACGAACATAAAATGTTTTATAGACAAGAATCCATGTGAAAAAGAATACCGTAACATACCTATTGTTAAATTAGCAGATTATACACCAGAACCTGGCACAACTATAATTGTCATCCCTACATATGCATATACAGAAATATGTAATGACCTAACATCATTATGTGATGTAGAAATATCTTCTATAGCAGCGCTTGAAACAGTTCTAGATTCTAACATCTTTTCAATAGCTTCAACGCCATTTTTGACAACGCAGGTGTAGTGATCACCGCTTTCAAATGATAAAGGACCGATATTTGATCGGTCCTCTTTCTATTTTCAGGCTTAAATAAAAAAAGAATTGATATTTAGGGCCTTCTGTCTTATACTCGTTAAAAAACATACCGATTGAATGTTTTAAGGAGGTTCACTTGAAAAAAAAGTATACGGCAAAGGAAGTCAGAAACTTAATACTCGATACGGCTTCTGTTTTATTTATTGAAAAAGGGTATGAGCAAACCTCTATCAGTGATATTGTTGCCGGATTGGATGGGCTCACCAGGGGGGCTGTTTACCACCACTTTGAATCCAAATATCACATTATTGTCGGAATCGCAAAAAGGTTTATACCGGAACAGGAGTTATTAGATTCTATTGATAAACGGAATGACCTAAGCGGCTTAGGAAAAATTCAAACCATTTTATTAGAATCGATGTTTAATGAGGATATTACAAAATCGACAGTCATTTCATTGTCTTTACTGAAGGATCCAATCTTTACTTCGATTTATAACGCTCAAATGTGCGAAGTTTTTGTTCCAATCTTAGAAAGGTATATTAATGCCGGCAATGCGGACGGTTCAATCACTGTACCACAATCGGCACAAATGGCAGAGGTCGTTATTTTATTAACAAGTACCTGGTTTATTCAGACCTTATTTCCAAACACAGCGGAATCGTTTTTCGAAAAATTAAAAACCGCCCAATACGTATTAAAGGTGAGCGGAATCGATGTTCTAAGCGATGAAGTCTGTTCAACAATCGTCCAAAAAATCACAGGAAATAACAAGCAACAAGAAGGAGCATCTGATGAGAAAAACCTTTAAAATTCTCGGAATAATTTTACTTTCCTTACTGATCCTTATTGCATTGTTTTTTGCAGGCGTTTATATCAACAATAAAATTCAACTGGGCCGTGAAGCTAAAAAGATCGTTCCTTACGGTGAAACCGTTGTTGTGGACGGAAAAAAAATGAATGTTCAGCTCTTCGGGAACGGAAGCAAGACAATTGTCCTTTTACCTGGCTATATGACAACTGCACCTATCATCGATTTCAAACAACTGATTGATGAGTTGGATAAAAACTATCGCGTGATTGCGATCGAGCCTTTCGGATATGGTTTAAGTGAGGATACAGACAAGGAAAGATCGGTTGAGAATATAACAGAGGAAATCCATGAGGTTCTGGTCAAGCAGGGAATTACCAAGTACACCATTATGGGACATTCCATTTCAGGAGTATACTCTCTTGAGTATATTCACAAATACCCCGATGAAGTTGAAGCTTTTATAGGAATTGACAGCAGTCTACCTTCTCAAGGAGATGGTACTGATAATAATGCGGAGGCTATCGAACTGCTAAGTAAATCGGGACTGTTCCGGTTATTCTCAAAGATGAACCCCGACATGTTGAACATTCCGGATGTGGGCGCAGAGCTGGGTAAGCAGTATAAATATTTATCACTGAAAAATATAGGTTCAAAAGCAACCATTAATGAAGGCAAGGCAATGTCCGAAAATTTCAAAAAAACGGCTGAGCTCCAGTATCCCAAGAATATGCCCGTATTATATTTTTTGGCTACTGAAAGTATGGATGCTAATGATAACTGGTTGAAGATTCATCAAGACATGGTTAAAGACAGTGATAAATCCGCTGTTAAAATCATAGAGGGAGAACACTATTTACACCATGCTCATTCTAAGCAATTAGCTGAGCTTACTGCAGCTTTTTTGGAATGATATTTTCGTCCCTACGCTTCAGCTGCTCTAGATAAAAATGAGGTTAACCGGAAACCCGGCTAACCTCAAAATCCTATCAATGCGGAAGCAGCGCTTTGCTGATCATCGTATCTACAATGCTGGCCTTGCGCTCGTCTTCCTCCTCGTCAAATATCCGGCCTTCATTATACGGGAAAGTATCCGAAACGGCGGCCCCTGCTCCTATTACTTGATCCGCACGGGCTTAAATCTGCGGTAGTCCCTCGTGATGGCCCTGCTCATTATCCCAAATTACTCTAAACTTAAAGAACCACCCGTTGTTAAGGAACTCAGCCAGCCTCATCACTACGTACAGTTACAACGACATTCCCCTTCTTATGTTTCTGTTCAACATACCGATGGGCATCGGGAATTTGTTCCAACGAATAGCATATATCGATGACCGGTTTGATTTTACCGGCTTCAAGAAGGCCTTGGAGGAAGATTAGGTCTTCAACGCAAGGTTTTTGCGACATATGCACACTCACATATTTCCCATTCGCACGCAGTGCTTTTTTAAGTGTCGATTTTTTAATTTTCGATATCGGTTTTCCGACGGCATCAAAGATTAAATCATAGCGTTCTTCAAGGGCCATGAAATCCTGTTTCGTATAATCTATGACTCGATCAGCTCCTATAGCTCTTACCATCCCAAGGTTGCCGGTACTGCATACCCCTGTTACATCTGCCCCGTAATATTTGGCAAGCTGCACTGCATACGTACCCACACTCCCAGAGGCTCCATAAATAAGGACCTTCATTCCGCCCGCGATATTCCCCTTCCTTAGAAAATTCAACGCGGTTGTTCCCCCTACGGGAACAGCGGAAGCCTGCTCATAGCTCACATTGGCCGGTTTGATGACCACCATTCCATCTTCAGGCAAACATTTGTACTCGGCATATGCACCGAAGCCAAAGCCACAAGCCGCAAATACCTGATCGCCGATCTTAAACCGTTTTACAGCTTTGCCTGCGGCTTCGACTTCCCCGGCTAGTTCAAACCCCAATATGGTTACCTTTTTGGGTTTCAGGAGACCATTGTACAGTCTTGAAAGGAACGGGTCAGCCTTTCGCATGCGCCAGTCCCCTGCTGTTACCGTTGTAGCATAGATCCTGATCAAGATTTCATTATCCTTGGGTATAGGCTTCTCCAGCTCCTTCAGGTGAAGAACATCGGGCGGACCGTATTTGGCATAAACAATTGCTCTCATGCTTTCCCCTCCTTGATTGTACTATTGTACATTCTAATGATTGCCTGAATGGACTGCAGATCCATTAAACCCTTTCATAATGAGCCACACCGCAAGGATCATTTCATTAGCGAATATCGGAAGCGCCAAGATTCCTCCCAATGCGGAGACTTGATCGATGACCCCGAACATTTCTGTCAAGGCAGCAAGAAGGATCAATGCTGAACCTGTCAAACCCAATACTGGGATGAACCTGGGTACAAGCTTTGACTTATAAAAGATATAGCTATACATCATCGTATTCATTCCCAGAAAGAAATTAGGTCCAAGCAAAAATGTCCAATCATGCACTGCTTTTAGCAATGTACCCGAAACCTGATATGAAGTGATATCCGGGGCCCCCTCTGCTACATAGGCCTGGCTTAAGGTTAACAAAGACAGTACCCTGATGATTCCGACCGTAATAACAAAGGCCTCCATTAACCGGAAGCAAACGTGCCATATCGCAATCGTTCTATTATATCTCTTCAAGAATGGGAACATTACGGTTGCAGTACCAGCCACTGAAACGACAAGAATCAACTCCATAGCCGCTCCCAGGATCACCTGGTTGGCATGTGCAGCACCTTGTAGCAGGTAGTCTGAATCGTTCAGAATCGGTTCATATAAAATAACACCTGCTATAGCTGTAATGGCAGCAATAATAAACAAAACACCTGCTATTCTTGATGCTGTCTTCGGTGAAAACTCCATTCCCTCATCTCTCCTCTGAGTTTTCTCCGTAAAAGAATACTTCTTCAAGCGGCAAGTTAAAGGCGTGAGCAATACGAAAGGCCAACTCCAGTGACGGGGAGTAGTTTCCTTTTTCAAGAGCTACAATCGTTTGTCTGGTTACCCCCACCTTGTCGGCCAGCTGCTGTTGTGTCATTTCATTGTGATTGAACCGCAATTTTCGGATGTAATTGCCAACAAGAACTTTACCCATTTTAGACTCCTCTCCGGTAGTGATATAGTCTCGATAAAGAACCGGTTACGTCTGAAAGAAAGCCAGAAGCAATAAGGACAATGAACATCACCTTCAAGGGCTGGTCTACAACCAGTGAGCCCATAGCCAGAAGAAAACCGGTGACAAATACAGCAAATGAATTCCGGAAGGCTACCAGATCAATCCGCTTATCCAGTTCATCCGCGAATGCGGGTTCCTTTTCTCCTGTAGTCATACGGAAGATGATGTTAAAAATAATGCTGATCACGATATGTGCTGCAATGGAAACCAAGGTCAATACAAGAACAAAAGATCCCCAGTAATGAAAGGTTACTTTGGAATCCAGCACTTCATTGGGGTACTCCTGGTATTTGTACAAGCAATACACTGTAAAAATGAGTATGGTGCTGATTAGCGATACGATGCTTTTCTTTTCTTGATAGGTCATGTATGACACCGCCTTTAACAAAGTTAAATCCACTAAACATAATGTATAGTAAACTATACATAAAGTCAACTTTATTATACAAAAAAGGCGTTAATATTTGAATAGATAGTTCTCAACTAGGGTAATTTTAATGGTAAGGTTTTCAGTACATCCTTTAACGGCAAGTTTTAAAAGGGGATTTCAGATGACTCCTTTACTCCTATAACTCCCTCCTGTTCGGCCGCCATAAGAGTTCAACGTTAATTATGAAGGAGAGAAAAAAGCCATGCGCAAAACTAAAATTGTCTGTACCATTGGTCCCTCTAGCGAAAGCCCCGAAATGCTCCGCAGAATGATCCAAGCCGGTATGAATGTCGCCCGCCTGAACTTCGCTCACGGAGAGCTGGACGAGCACGCGGAGCGCATCCGCCGTATACGGGAAGCAGCCAAGGAGCTGGACCAATACGTTGCCGTCCTGCTCGACATTAAAGGTCCGGAAATCCGCATCGGCAAAATGGCCTCAGACTATGCGGAGCTGGTACCGGGTGAAATCGTGGTTCTCACCACCGAGGAAGTGCTCGGCACCAAGGACCGCATCCAAGTAACCTACAAGCAGCTGCCCCAGGATGTGAAGCCCGGCAGCATCATTCTGATCGACGATGGTCTGGTCCGTCTGGAGGTCGTACAGACCGAAGGCACCGAGATCACCTGCCTCATCAAGAATGGAGGCAAGCTGAAGCAGCGCAAGGGTGTCAACGTTCCCGGCGTCAAAACCAGCCTTCCCGGCGTAACCGAGAAGGACATCCGGCATATCAAGTTCGGCATTGAGCAGAACATCGACATCATCGCCCAATCCTTCGTCCGCAAAGCCGAAGACATTCTCGAGATCAAACATATCCTCAGCGAGCACAATGCCGGCCATATCCAGGTCATCGCCAAGATCGAAAATGACGAGGGCGTGGAGAACCTGGACGCCATCCTGAACGTAGCCGACGGCCTGATGGTTGCCCGCGGCGATCTGGGCGTAGACCTGCCGGTGGAGGACGTTCCGCTGGTTCAGAAAGACATGATCAAGAAGTGCAACCTGGCCGGTAAACCGGTCATCACCGCCACACACATGCTCGAGTCCATGCAGATGAACCCGCGTCCGACCCGTGCGGAAGCGGGTGACGTCGCCAACGCCATCTTTGACGGCACCGATTCAGTCATGCTGTCCGGAGAATCCGCCGCAGGCAAGTACCCGCTGGAGTCTGTCGAGACCCTGGCCCGCATCGCCGCCCGTGCCGAATCCGTCCTGGGTCGCTACAGCCGCAGCAGCTCCAAGGGTGACGAGACTGCCACTGACATAACCGGCGCCATCGGCGAAGCCGTTGCCCACACCGCGCACGAGCTCTCCGCCAAGGCCATTCTCGCCCTGACTGAAAGCGGCTTTACCGCCCGGATGATCGCCAAGCACAAACCGAATGCACCAGTCATCGCCGTATCCACCAAAGAGAGCGTGCTGTACGCCCTGTCCTTGACCTGGGGTGTAACCCCGCTGCTCCGCAGCGAGTCCGCTTCCGGCACTGATGCAGCCGTAGCAACCGCAGTTGAATTAGCCAAGTCGGCCGGTTACGTTCAGGATGGCGACCTGGTGGTTATCACCGCTGGCGTTCCTGTAGGCCGCACCGGAACCACCAACCTGCTGCGGGTTCACCAGGTAGGCGAATTGCTCTAAGAAATAAAACATCCGTAGCAGGTGCGTGCGATAGGCTCCTGCTACGGATGTTTTTGTAAACACATTCTACTCATGAAGATCAGGTAATTAATACTGGCAGCGTTATGTCACTTTTCCCAAACCAGATCATCAATTTTCCAGCCAGCGTCCGTGTAAACCAAAGTGATGATTTCTTTATGCGGGGCATACAGGCCATCACCGACCTCATTCGTTACAGTGATCTTCTTACCGTCTTTTTCGTTTTCGATGCTCACACTGTCTTCGATAAGACTGTTGATGAACGTCCCCTCAAGCAGCTCACCACCCTCGTAAGCATACGCCCACGTTCCGTCTGTTTCTTTGAGGTTGCCACCATTTAGCTCAATCTGATCCACATAATCGCGGGTGAACAGCGGGTCATAATGCTCATAAATTTCTTCTGTAGTTAGCATCGGCTTCTTCGCGAACAGCCTATTGCTCATCTCGATCGCTTCTGAGATTAGCGTGATGGCTTCTGCTTTGTTTAACGGCTTGATTTCCTTGGATTCTGTAGGGGCGTTCACCGGTTCGGAATCTGTTTTGCTGGAACAACCCGTAATCATCAAAGCTGCAATCAGCAAGAGCATACCCGGCCAATTTGAAATTTTCACCATTCTGCACTACCTTCTCTCTAATGATGTCACTGCCGCTTTCTTTTAGTCTTCTGCAGCACGCCTTACACCATTTTAAACGCAGGGCACTTCAGTAATGTTTCTTCATAATGATATTTTGCATTAGTATTTTCGATTTATCACATACAAAAGATTCATTTTACTAATGCATCAACAAGCCATAGTATAGTGGTATCAATAAATGCTTGAAAGGAGTTAAAAAGATGAGAGAAATAAGAGTTTATCATGTCGATGCTTTTACAACAGAAAAGTTTGGCGGTAATACAGCAGGTGTCGTGTTAGATGCGGAAAAATTAACGGAAGATGAGATGCAGAGCATCGCAAAAGAATTAAATTTACCAGAATCTGCATTTTTACTACCTTCAAATAACAAGGAAATCGATTATAAAGTAAAATACTTTACTCCTACTGAAGAAATCAACTTCTGTGGCCATGCAACTGTCGGGTTAACCTGGCTTTTGGCAACTGAGTTTGGTCTGGCAGAGAAAAAAGGAGGGATTGTGTTAGAAACAAATATAGGTAAAATACCGGTTGTATGGCATAAAGAGAATGGAAACATAATTGATGTGGAAATGATACAAGTCACTCCAAAAACGCAAGATTTTACAATCGACCCTGAAGAGCTTAGCCAGTTGATCGGCGTCAAAACAGAAAGCATAGACCTAACCCATCCAATCAAACTGGCCAATACTGGAAACTGGCATTTACTTGTCCCTATGAAAAATCAAGAGGACATTGACAATGCTATACCAGATTTAGCGGCTTTAGGAAAGCATAATAAAGAACATAATATCAGCACAACACATCTTTATACTTTTAACACCGCGAAAGAATGCGATTTATATACCAGAGACTTCGCACCGGGGATTGGCATACCTGAGGATCCCGTAACAGGGGCAGCAAACGGCGCATTAGCTGGTCTCCTCTATTTAGAAGGTGTTATTCCTCAAACTGAGACAACACATCTTAAAATTGCTCAAGGAGATGCGATAGGAAGACCGGGAATGCTTTCTGTAACTGTTGTTCCGAATAATTTAGAGCCAGTTATCAAAGTAGCAGGAGCAGCAATCATCACTATTCGCGGTATCTTAACTATATAAAAAATATCAGCTTGAATTAGAGGGCATCTTATTCAAGCTGATCCTAATTAAAATATTCTTTAACGATGCCTATAAACTTCTTTATGGAAGGGGCTGATTGCTTAATGGATTTTATGGCAATACCTATTTCACGATACAAATTCGTATCTAGCGGAATCAATTTCGTGTTAGGTATGTTATGCGGTAAGACCATTTTTGGAATAATTGTTATCCCCAGCCCTTCCCTGGATACCCGGAAATCTTTTTATAAAAATATGAATGAGACCGGGAAGGAATTTTGATGAAAAACTGGGAAAGGTCCCAATTTTAATGGTTCCGACTTCAATTCCTTGAATAAGTGCCGCTTCCTGCTCCAGCAATTTTGCATGATGAATGATCTGCCGAATGTGAGGTATAACTCGCTCTCCTGCATCTGTTAAAGATATTCCATTCCGATTACGCCGGAGCAATACGATTCCCAATTCTGTTTCAAGTGTTGAAATGTTATGACTAACGCCTGATTGAGACAACCCTAGTTTTTCGCCAGCTTTTGTAAAGCTACCACTCTCAACAACCGTTAAAAAAACTTTGTACTGAAAAATAGCCAATACCTCACCCCATTCTTAAAAAATGATTTCATCAATCACGAAAGAAACAGTCCGAGCCTTCTCTCCATCCAGGAAGTTCGGTTTCACCGTCCACAGGACACGGACTACACTTACCTTCGAACGCATTTTGTGTTGAAGCATCATCCCTGCTCCTCGTCTCCTAACGCAAAATCAACGGCAGCCTCGGCATGAAGTCTTGTTGTATCATATACCGGGATATTACAATCTTCTTGAGAGATGAGCATAGTGATTTCCGTACATCCGAGAATAACAGCCTCTGCTCCACTACAGATAAGGCGGTCAATGATGTCCATATACTTTTTCTTTGAATCCTCATTTATTATTCCAAGACACAGCTCATCATAAATAATATCGTGAATAACCCTTCTATCTGCTTCTTCCGGAACAACAACCTCAAGTCCAAACCGATCAATAAGCCGTCCCTTGTAAAATTCTTGCTCCATAGTAAAGGCTGTCCCTAACAAAGCCACCTTTTTTAGATTATCATTAACTATTTTCTTGGCAGTCGCATCTGCGATATGAAGTAAAGGAACCGAGACCGATTCCATCACTTCGGGTGCCATCTTGTGCATCGTATTTGTGCATATGACTATGACATCGGCTCCGCCCGCTTCAAGTGTTTGTGCAGATTCAATCATGACTTTTGTGGCTTCTGCCCAATTCCCTTGATGTTGGAGATCCTTGATTTCTTGAAAATCTACGGAATATAGCAAACTCTTTGCTGAGTGGTGTCCCCCCTTTCTTACTTTTACCGTCTCATTGATGATTTGGTAATAGAGCATGGATGATTCCCAACTCATACCACCTATAAGGCCTATTGTCTTCATGGTCTCCTTAACACTCCTTATTTATCTATTTTTTAACAAGTATAACTGATATGCTGCAAAACGCAGATAAAAACTTGCCCCTATCTATGACACGGTTCACCGTACTAGCTGTAACGGCAAATTTTTAGGGCCATCCTTTAGAGGATGGCCCTTTCTTTTGGGGATGCAAGGCATTCAGCGACTTGAACGAGGTCTTCCTTTTGGATACCTATACTATCTCTTTATTAAAATGTCCTCTTGTGTCTGTTTCCTGATTAAAGACAGCATTATTCATTGAGCCATTTAATTTGCCTGAGGCCATATTAATCACTTTCACAACCTGCTCTTTAGATTCAACTGTGAAGTTTAATCTGAGCGCCTCGATTCCTTTGATGTTTGGCAGCTCATCTAAAAGATTAAGCGTCTTCCCGTTAAGAATAGTCGTTGTACAATCATCATGGGAAAGGATAGGGAACGTTCCGTGCTCATCTTTTAACTCATAGCTCTTCGTTTTGCAAATTCTGCATTGATTCATTTTTTTCATCGGACAATATTTTGTAAACATCAACGGAGCCCTGCCATATACGATCATTTCCAGTGCAGGATAGCCGTCATTTTCTTCAACATAGGCATTCATTAAATCTTCAATTTGGCTCTTATTCAATTCATAAGATAATGTGACTCGTTTGGCACCTAATTTATATAATTCATAGCAACTGGTAGCATTAATAACATTTAGAGAATAGTCCGTAACGAACGGATTTGTTTCTCTGTAGTGATATATTCCGCCATATCCTCCGATGAGCAGCTGCCCTTCTTTTTCCTTATACTCATTCTGATTTCTTCTAACCACATTTTCAAAATAGATTTCCTTAATTCCACAGCTCACGCAAGCATCATACTGTTCCTTGTTCGTTACAGAGGCCGTAAGGTATGGTTGTGCAGGGGCAAAGCTTATTTTTTCTTTTGCTTTCAAAGCCTTGGTTCTTTTCTGCTGGCTGTTAAGCTTTAAGTCATATAAGCCCTGTACAATATCTCTTCTTGCTGCATTTAACAGTTTAGCTGGAATAAATGCATTGCATTCCTCAAAATCGACATCATTAAGTTCGAATATTGTATCATTTAATCTTGAGAATTGCTTGATTACCTGATCTTTTGTTGTTGGGTTATTAATGGCTTCGCCTAGTATTTCCTCACTCTCATAAAAATAATGAAAGCCTAAGCCCTCCGCATCTATGAAAAGCTTTGAACCCGGACTTGCATATACTCTAATATCCAGGTTAAACCGCTTAAATTCTTTTTCCAGTGATGCTTCTAATTCTTTGTGGTAGTAATAATCCTTCGTTTTATATACTATATCTCCCGTAGACATCTTTTCTGTGACTTTGATATAGCAAACATCATCTGCTTTGTTGATCAATTCACCAGCTTTATCGTACAGTTTTGCAACCGTTAAATTAATATCTTCATTGTTATGACTTATTCGGATGGTATCGTTTTGATTTAAAGGACGTGTAAGTGTTATTTCATACCGATCTTTATCCACCTTGCTGATTGTTCCAATTTCATAACCAAAGTTATTAGGTTTTGAGATGTTCGTAATATTTCTCCTGTCTTCGTTAAACAAATATCCTTTAGTAAATGTCCTATTGAATGTTTTTTTCAGGTTTTCTTTATCTTCTTCGGTTATTTTATGATCTAAGGCCCTGCGATATTTGGATACAACATTAGCAACATACGTAGGTGCTTTCATTCTGCCTTCTATTTTCAAAGAATCGATTTCTTTTAAATCATGGATGTAATCGATTGTGTTTAAGTCCTTAGTAGATAGAATATAGCTTTTCCCTAAAGATGTATCTGTTGTCTTATCCATTAGTTCATACTCTTTACGGCATGAACCCACACATCTTCCGCGGTTTGCGCACCGGTTGCCGAGTAATCCTGACATTAGACAGTTTCCCGAATAAGATACACATAAAGCACCGTGAACGAAAATTTCTAAAGGTATGTCAGCGGTTCTTTTGATCTCTTTTACTTTTTCAATCTTAACCTCACGGGACAGAACAACTCTTTTAGCACCAAGCTCTTTAAACAATAAAGTTCCGTCTAAATCGTCTATTCCCATTTGAGTGGAACAATGTGCTTCCATATCAAGAAAGTTGTTAACGATATAATCGAAAGCAGTCAGGTCCTGGACGATAATACCATCAACACCGAGTTCATTTAACTCATTTATCTGCTCTTTCATCTCTTCAACTTCTTTCGAAAACGATGGTATTCATTGCAACATAGATTTTAACGTCCCTCAGGTGCGCATAGGTAACAGCCTCTTTTAACGATTCAAAATCAAAATTAGTAGAGTATGCGCGTGCACCAAATTTTTGCATTCCTAAGTATATTGCATCACAACCGTTAGATATTGCAGCTTTTAAAGCTTCCATATTTCCTGCTGGAGCTAATAATTCAGTCATTTCTTCCTCCGTATGGGATATTTTTTGTTACGCCTATATAGCCCTGGTCTTTCGACAAGTCAAACTCAGCACCATTGATCATAAAATAAGATTTTCACTTAAGCTACGGCAAAAAGCACAAACCAATGGTTTGTGCTCAGGCTGTCGAGAAAGTCTCGACAGCCTTCTTTATGTGATCTTGGTTTCACACGA